>NZ_CM173603.1:0-830000 GCF_057801515.1 Marinoscillum sp. HNIBRBA16962
GACCCATAACGCTCAGCTACCTCTTCTTTTAGCTTTTGGACCTTTTGTAAAACATCCTCCGGCGGGACTAAAGCAACAAAATATAGTTTAGTATTTTTAGCATTCATTCAAACCAGATTCTTATGCGATCCATCTACCTGATCCTCTCTGTCGCCATTTTCTATTCCTGCACTCCCAGCAAAACAGCAACCTCTTCATCAAGCTATGAAGATCAGCTGGCAAAATACCGGAAATATGGTGGTTTTTTTGATTACTACTGGAGTGAAAAAGAAGGAAAGATCTACCTGGAGGTAGAAAACCTGGATGAAGAATTTCTTTATGTCAACTACCTGGCTGCCGGTGTTGGTTCCAATGACATTGGACTGGACAGAGGGCAGATCGGGGATAATCGAGTGGTCAAATTTGTTCGAAGCGGACCCAAAGTTTTACTGATCCAACCCAATTACGGTTTTCGAGCGATCAGTGACAATGAAGAAGAAGTCCGGTCTGTAAACGAGGCATTCGCTCAAAGTGTGCTTTGGGGCTTTAAGGTAGAAAAAGAGAAAAACGGGAAGCTACTGATCGATATGACTGATTTCCTGCTCGCTGATGCGCATGGGGTCAGCGAGCGGCTGAAACAAAGCAAGCAGGGAACTTACAAGCCTGATGCTTCACGATCAGCTGTGTATCTGCCAATGACTAAAAATTTTTCAGACAATTCGGAGTTTGAAGCCACTATTACTTTCAAAGGGACTCCTTCCGGAAGTTATATCAAATCGGTTGCTCCTACAGCAGAATCCATCACCGTTCGCATGCATCATTCATTTGTGCGATTACCGGATGATAAATACGAACCCAGAAAGTTTGATCCCCGAAGCGGCTTCTACGCAATGGATTACCAGGATTATGCTACACCAATAGAAGAGTCTTTGGTAAAACGCCTGATCTATCGCCACAGATTGGAGAAGAAAAATCCTGAAGCAGCAATCAGTGAGCCGGTACAGCCAATCATTTACTACGTGGACAAGGGGGCTCCGGAACCCGTAAAGTCGGCTTTGATCGAAGGAGCCAGCTGGTGGAATCAGGCGTTTGAAAAAGCGGGGTACAAAGATGCATTTTTAGTAAAAGCGCTTCCGGACAGTGCGGACCCGCTCGATATCAATTACAATGTGATCCAATGGGTTCACCGGTCCACCCGTGGCTGGTCGTACGGTAGCTGGATCGCGGACCCCCGGACCGGAGAAATTTTGAAAGGGCACGTTTCGTTGGGCTCCTTGAGGATCCGGCAGGATTTTCTGATCGCTACCGGATTGTTACAGCCATTTGATGGAGATAGCATCCCCGACGATATGCTGGAAATGGCATTGGCTCGCCTGCGGCAGTTATCCGCACACGAAGTGGGGCATACGCTTGGTCTCTATCACAATTTCGCTGCAAGCGTAAATGACCGTGCGTCAGTCATGGACTATCCGCATCCATATATTAAGCTGGATGCAGAGGGCAACATTGATCTATCGGAGGCATATGACACAGGAATTGGCGAATGGGACCAGTTTGCTATTCGTTACGGGTATTCTGATTTTGACGAGAGTGCCGATGAAGACGAAGCGCTTAATGAAATCATCAACGAGTGGATTGAAAATGGCTATCACTACATGATGGACAGTGATTCACGTCCCGCTAGTGGTGCACACTCCCTCGCTCACCTCTGGGACAATGGGAAAAACGCTGCTGATGAACTCAACCGGCTGGCGAATATTCGGAATAAGGTTTTGGAAAACTTTTCAGAAAAAGCGATTCGAACTGGTGAGCCCATATCTTCCATAGAGGAAGTGCTTGTGCCCATGTACTTTCTGCATCGTTACCAGATCGAAGCGGCCAGTAAGCTAATTGGTGGCTATCACTATGCCTACAAAACCAAAGGGGATAAGCTTCCCTATCCGGAGGTTGTTGCGGGTAACATTCAGCAGCTAGCTATCCAATCGCTGGTGAACACGCTAAGAACCGATTTTCTTGAAATTCCGGAAAACCTTCAAAAATTATTAAGCCCAAAAGTTCCGGGTTATGACCGTACCAGAGAAAGCTTCAAATCCAACACCGGCCCGACATTTGACCCGGTGGCAGCTGCGGAAACTTCGGCAGAGATGACGCTGAAAATGATTTTCAATCCTGCACGCATCGAACGGGTCATCCAGCAAAACCTAAAAAACTCCAACCTGCCCGGATGGTCTCAGATTATAAATGCCATCTACAGCGAAACCTGGAACAAAGCCTACCCATCCGGGCTGAATAAAGCAATCAAAATGGCTGTGGAAAAGCGGGTGATGTATCACCTGATGAACCTGGCTGCTTCCTCCTCAGCTACCGAAGCAGTAAAAGCCCTGGCTTTCCAGGAATTAAGTGATCTAATAGCGTCTCTCGACAGAAAATCATCTCGTGATCCGATGATAAAAGCACATTACCAGCATGCAAAACGGGTATACGAGCAGTTTTTGGAAGAGCCAGGTGATTTCAAAATCCCGGAAGCACAGGATCCCCCGGATGGCTCACCGATTGGGATGGACTGTATGATGGAGTAGTTTCGGGGAAGATAAAGGTTTATGAAATAAAGGGAAAAGCCTACCCAGTACGTGCCCGGCATGGCGCTGAGTCACGCCACCGATCTACCCCGCCTCTATCGAGGCACCCCTGAAGGGGACCCCCCGCACTACACCATTAGATAGTGCACCGAACTGACTCGCCGATTACTGACCTACCGCTCACATCTATCCCCCTGGGGGGATTACAATGCTCATAAGTTAAGGTTGTAAATTCACAGATCAGTCATTCCAGTATGGAATCTATGGATTATTAATGCGGGAATGCTCTTTTTACCAAAGACTCCATTCTGGAGTGACCTTAACTTAAGAGCATTAGGGGGGATTGGCTGCAGATTTTGACTATTTTTCAGGCAAAGCTGCAAAGTCGCTAAGGGGATGCGGTTTCTATAGACTACCTCCTTATGATTCAAGCATTAAATCATTCATAGAGCAAAATCAGACGCCCGATTCGCTTCCTCTTTCTTCTCAGTGAATTAATCATATAATCCATTTTGTGTTATATTTAAAGATATCAATTAGCTCATTTGGAAGAGAACTGGTAGAAATTTCAATGCACCTCTTAAATAATTTATAAAATGAAACTCATCACTTTCATAGATATAGAGGTTGAATTCAAAGGCGAAAAAATTTTGGATATTGGTGGGATAAATCATGAAGGGAGTACCTTTCATTCCAACTCTTCTGATGATTTCGTTTCGTTCCTAAGAGGCACAGAATTTATTTGTGGACACAATGTTTTTTCACATGATCTAAAATATATCCAAAACGAACTCATAGAAGCCGGTATTAATCAGGCTTGTGCTGTTGACACGCTGGTTCTTTCCCCATTACTCTTCCCTAAAAAACCTTATCATGCTCTGGTTAAAGATGATAAGCTACAAACCGATGACCTGAATAATCCGCTCAATGATTCCATTAAGGCCCGGGATCTTTTTTTCGCAGAAGTAGATGCGTTCAATCAACTAGATGAAGGGTTTAAAGAGATTCTCTTCTTGCTATTGAAGGATCAAAGGGAGTTTCAGGCTTATTTCCGGTATCTGGATTATTCCGTTCAGGGCTTGAATCCTGAAGTTTTGATCAGAGAGAAGTTTCAAGCCGCAATCTGCCAACATGCTAACCTGGAGAGGTTAATAACTAATAATCCAATTGAATTAGCTTACTGTCTGGCCCTGATTCATGCCAATGATCCATTCTCAATAACTCCAAGGTGGGTCCTGCGAACTTATTCGGAAGTGGAACGGATCATGTACCTGCTCAGGAGTAATGCCTGCTTAGTGGGGTGTAGATACTGTAGCGACAAGCTAGATATTCACAGAGCTCTTAAACGCTTTTTCGGATTTGATTCATACCGGACTTATGAGGGTGAGGCTTTGCAGGAAAAAGCTGTACAAGGAGCCGTGAACAACAAATCCATTTTGGCCATTTTTCCTACAGGTGGGGGAAAGTCCATTACCTTTCAGGTACCAGCATTGATCAGTGGAGAAACTACAAAAGGCCTCACCGTGGTTATTTCACCACTGCAATCGTTGATGAAGGATCAGGTGGATAATCTGGAAAAGCATAATGTTGATACAGCAGTCACCATCAATGGATTGCTAGACCCTGTGGAAAGAGCCAAATCCCTGGAGCGGGTTGAAAATGGCTCCGCACATCTCTTGTATATCTCGCCGGAATCTTTACGGTCCAAGACTATTGAAAACCTTATACTGGGTAGAAAAATAGCCCGCTTCGTAATAGATGAAGCTCATTGCTTTTCTGCGTGGGGGCATGATTTCAGAGTAGATTACCTATACATCGGAGATTTCATCAAATCTATTCAGGAGAAAAAAAATCTCGATGAGACCATTCCGGTGTCCTGTTTCACGGCTACAGCCAAATTAAAAGTAGTGGAAGATATACGGGATTATTTCAAAAGGAAATTATCGCTGGATCTTGAACTGCATCGATCCAGTGCCGGACGGACGAACCTTCATTATCAGGTTAAACGGAAGGATGGTGAGGAGGAGAAATACAACGCCCTGCGAGATCTCATTGATCAAAAAAGCTGTCCTACAATTGTCTACGTTTCCAGAACGAGAAGAGCGTATCGTTTAGCTGAGCGTCTTAATAAGGATGGTTATGAGGCCCGCCCTTATCATGGGAAAATGGATGTGAAAGAAAAATCGGCGAATCAAAAGGCTTTTATTGATGGGGATGTTCCGATCATGGTAGCAACATCTGCTTTCGGAATGGGTGTAGATAAAAAGGATGTGCAGTTGGTTATTCACTATGACATTTCGGATTCACTGGAAAATTACGTTCAAGAGGCCGGTCGTGCCGGACGGGATGAAACGATTTCTGCCGAATGTTTTGTCTTGTTTAATGATGACGATCTGAACAGGCACTTTGCTCTACTCAACCAGACCAAGCTAAGCATCAAAGAAATTCAACAGGTTTGGCGAGCCATTAAAAATGAAACAAAGCAATTTCGAAAGGCACTTTGCAGTTCTGCGTTGGAAATTGCCCGCAAATCCGGCTGGGATGACAATGTAATCGGTATGGAAACCCGGGTAACTACGGCAATTTCCGCCCTTGAAGAAGCAGGTTATGTAAAAAGAGGCCAAAATTCACCGCGGATTTATGCCAGTAGCATTCTTGCCAATAATGCTCAGGAGGCGATTGATAAAATTAATTCGTCTGATAAATTCAACGATACTCAGAAAGATACTGCATCACGGATTATAAAAAAGCTTCTGTCCAGCAAAAGCCGTAAACATGCGACCGGAGAGGATGCTGAGTCACGAGTTGATCATATTTCTGATCATTTGGGAATCGTAAAGGAAGAAGTTATTCACATCATACAATTACTCAGAGAGGAGGGAATCTTAGCAGATTGGAAAGATTTGACTGCTTTTATAAAAAGAGGAGAGAGCAAGAACCCATCACTGCAGATTGTGGACGAATATGGAAAACTTGAGAATTTTCTGTTGTCGCATATTGAAGATCAAGAGAAAACGCTGAACATCAAAGAACTTAATGAAGAGGCCGAGTTAGCCGGATGTCAAGGTGCCAATCCTGCACGTATTAAAACCATTTTCACTTTTTGGTCAATTAAAAACTGGATCAGGAAGTCAATTCCGCCCGGAAGCAAAAGTCACATTATAACTATCGCTACACAGCCAGTTGATTCATTACAAGAAAAACTAAAAAGTCGACATGAGCTCTCCAAATTTATTGTGTCGTACCTGTTTGAAAAGAGTCTGGAGGATGAGGGTCAGGAAGCGTTGAAAGATGAAGTTTTGGTAGAGTTTTCCATATTGGGTATTAAAGAGGAATTTGAGAATCGTTCTGCATTGTTCAAAACAGAAGTTTCTGCTTCTGATATTGAAGACGCACTTTTCTATCTGTCAAGGATTGATGCCATCAAAATTGAAGGAGGATTTTTGGTTGTTCATAATCGCCTAACTCTGGAGCGTCTGGAGCAGGATAACAAAAAGAGATTTAAAAATGAGGATTATCAGAAGCTGGATGAATTCTATAGTAACAAGGTTCAACAGATACACATCGTAGGAGAATATGCTCAGAAAATGCTTGAGGATTACAAAGGAGCACTCCAGTTTGTCGATGACTACTTTAAGTTAAACTATAGTGCTTTTTTACAAAAATATTTCAAGGGAAGCAGGGAGAGTGAAATAAAGAGAAATATCACACCATCAAAATTCAGGCAATTATTCGGTGAGCTATCCCCGGCACAATTGGACATTGTAAAAGATAATCAGTCAAAACACATAGCGGTGGCGGCTGGTCCAGGGAGTGGCAAGACTAAACTACTGGTACATAAGCTGGCTTCACTCCTGCTAATGGAAGATGTCAAACACGAGCAGTTGCTTATGCTTACATTCTCCAGAGCTTCAGCCAGTGAATTTAAAAAGCGGTTAATTGAGCTGGTTGGAAATGTTGCCCTTTTTGTAGACGTGAAGACATTTCATTCCTACTGTTTCGACATTCTGGGCAAAGTTGGAAGTCTTGATAAGTCAGATAAAATCATAAAAGAAGCTACAGAAAGGATCCATCAGGGAGCAGTAGAAGTGAAAGAAGTTACCAGGACGGTCCTTGTTATCGATGAAGCTCAGGATATGAATGCCGAAGAATATAATTTAATCGAGGCTTTAACTGAGCAAAACGAGGACATGAGGGTAATCGCAGTAGGTGATGACGATCAAAATATCTATGAATTCAGAGGAGCCAATTCAGCGCATTTAGTTGATTTAGTAAAAAGCAAGAATGCAAGAAAGTATGAATTAATCGAGAATTACAGGAGTAAAAACAATCTGGTTGAATTTACTAACCAGTTTGTAGCCACGATAGAAAACCGATTTAAGCAAACGCCAATTATTGCTAACCAAACGACCAATGGAAAAATTGAACTGGCCAGATATGGAAGTAGAAATCTAGTATCTCCCCTTGTACAGGATGTGCTGGATGCTGAGCTTTCAGGTACCACCTGCGTTCTTACCAAAACAAACGAAGAAGCGCTACAGATTACGGGGCTTTTGGCCAGGAAAGGCCTGCCGGCCAGGCTGATTCAGTCTAATGATTCTTTTAATTTATACAACCTACACGAGATACGTTTTTTCTTTGAACAGTTGGAAACGCTACAATGTGTTAATACGATAAGTCATGAGGCCTGGGATACTGCTTTGCGAAAGTTAATCACCCAATTCAACAATAGCACAAAACTTGATCTGTGTAAAAAACTGCTTAAGGATTTTGCAGTAACCAACCCTAAAACAAGGTATAAATCGGACCTGGAAGTTTTTGTGCGTGAGTCAAAATTGGAACACCTGTATGATGGTAACCACGACACCATCTTTGTTTCAACGATTCACAAAGCAAAAGGAAGAGAATTTGAAAATGTGTTTCTCTTGCTAGAGAATTTTGATGCTTCTAGAGATGAGACCAAAAGACAGCTTTATGTTGCAATGACACGGGCAAAGACCAATCTCTCTATTCATACTAACAGCAGTTTCCTGGATCATATTCAGGTCGTCGGGATGGATACAATCACAAGCTCTCAAAAATATGAATTTCCGAATGAAATCTTGATTCATTTGTCATTCAGAGATGTCAATCTGGGCTATTTTCCATACGTTCAACACAGAATACGTAATATGATAAGTGGAGATGTATTGAACTTTGGAGAAGAGGGTTGTACGAGTGAACGAGGTGAACAGATACTCAAATTTTCCAGGGCATTTTGTGAAAAAATCAATGGCTTGAAGAATAGCGGATTTGTTTGTGAGCAGGCTATAGTTGATTTCATCGTTTACTGGAAAGAAGAGGACTCTGAAGATGAAGTTAGAGTGGTATTGCCGGAGTTGTATTTTAGGAAGGTCAGCTAATCACACTTCCTCACTCAAATCCCCCTTTCCTTAATTGTTAAATCTCTTAGCCTCATTCTGATAGAAGATCTTTGAGGTCGTAGGTAATTACCGGTTTTAGTTTAAGGTTATTTGCTTCGTATGATTGAAAATAATTTCCAAGAGCTTTTTCCTCTTCAGAATCGGAATCCAGACACTGAGTTATTTCTAATTGTTGATTTTTAATCTCATCGAAAGTTCTATCGGTTTGAATTAGCACTGTCCTACCACCAATGGGTTCATTCGAAGTGGATACTCCTGAATGAATTCCCTGGAGTACTTTAGGCCTTCTCCTGCTCCCTATCTTATAGACATGATGAAATTGCTTACCATTTTCCGTTTTAAAGCGAGCAAAAAGGCATCCGTTTTCTAAAGTAATTTCTCCTTCGTACATATGTTCTTTGCCTTTTAACCTATAAAACATTTTGTGTCCTTTTTCAAAGATCATTACCGGGGAGGCGTAAATAATGCCCAGGGAGCTATTTTGCCGTACGTAATTGATCCATGTTCCTTCACAGCTTTTAAGTATTTCCGGGATTGGGTTTTTCAGGAAATGCTCAAATTCTTCTAAGGTGCCAAATCCTAGAAATTTTAGGAGACCGTAGACTTTCGTCCTTTGAAGGTTAAAAGTCTCCGTTGATTCGTCTTTAGCTAACTTCTGAAAATTTTCATACAGATATTTCTGACTTAGATCTCCTTTTAATGTGACACTCATATCATCAAAACCCTGATGATCCAGTTTATATCCGGTTTTTTCAGATAGCATCCGGAACATATTTTCTAGCAAATGGCGGCTTATTTCCAAAACGGTAAACTTTAGGAAAATAAAGTTATAAAACCCGAAAACAACAGCAAGTAAACGTTAGAAATACCTTCCTCCTCCTTCGGACCTTTGTCTTGTCTATTTATTGAAGGCGCAAGTTGACAAGGCGCTATTCGGGGGAGTATCCTTCGCAACCTGAGTCTTCAGTTCATCCCCTTTCGCAGACGGTCGCAAATGCTCAAATGCGGCCCGTGATTTCGTGTGATCATAAATCCTAAATCGATGAAAAAGCTAGGATTCCTGATCATTCTATTGCTCGGAATTTTCTTTGCAAGCTGTACTGACGAAGCTCAGGACCTTACTATTGAGGATGAAGTGCAATACAATGACCCGCCAAACGGTGGAGGAGGGGAAGATGATGATGATCCTGTTCCGCCCCCAAGCGGCGGAGATGGCAGCTAAAATGCCGCTTGAAGAAAGTCACCTATGAACGGGTGGCTTTCTTTTTAAAATTTTCTTACATTTCGTTGTGAAAGAATTATTTAGCTATATCAAGCTTATCGTATTTTTATTTATCCCCTTAGAAGTCTACAGCTCCGGAGATACCCTTAGTTATTATCAAAAGGCCTACCTATTTCATACTCGCAGACAGATTGACTCAGCTTTGATTTATTATGAAAAGGCTTTGTCCGCCTCAGAAAAAGGCTCAGAATCCTACCAGGGGATATTGACAAACCTTGCCATGCTAAATAAAAACCGGGGAAACTATGATAAAGCCCTGGATTATGCTTTACAGGCCTTAAGAGCAATGAAAGAACCCTCACAAGCAATGGGATCCTGCCTGAACACTATAGCGACTATTTACTACCATACCAATGACAACCAAAAAGCTTTAGAGTATCACTATCGCTCGTTAGAGATAAGAAAAACCATTGGTTATACGAAGGGGATAGCCAATAGCTACAACAACATTGGCAATGTTTACACTGAGTTATTGCAGTACGACAGTGCTATTTCCAATTATGGACGTGCACTTGAGATCAAAAAAAAGCTTGGTGATCAGGAAGAAATTGCCTCTACACTGCATAACCTTGGATGGGCTTATCTGAGGAAAGGAGAGATTGATACTTCTGAAAAGTACCTGTTGAGTTCGTTGCGAATAAAAGAAAGTCTTCGGGATTCGCTGGGCTATGTGCACACTACAAACCTGCTGGGAAGGCTGTATGTCAAGAGCGGGCAACTGTCAAAAGCAGAAAAGTATTTGACTACTACTGCCGCGGTTGCTGGAAGACATAAGCTCCTGGAAATACTTCGTCAGAATCTGTTTGATCAGTCCGAATTTTTCAAACTCCGGGGTGATCATAAGCAGCAGGCCAAACTACTTTTGCAATATATCAGTATTAATGACAGCCTCCTTAACAGAGACAAAGCCAGAGCCCTTTCTGAAATGCAGGTAAAATACGATGCAGAGAAAAAAGACCAGGAGATCACCTTTCTGCAACAGATGGACAAATTGCAACAGGCAAAGATCTCCGAACAGCGTATGGTTGTCCTGGTAGTTTCGCTTACAGCCGCTGTTCTTCTTGCCATGCTGATCATCATTTTTGTGCAGTCACGGAATAACCGGAACAAACGATTGATAATCGAGCAGCTAAACCAGGAAATGCAGCATCGTATCAAAAATAATCTGATGGTATTATCAGGTGTTCTGAAGCTGCAAACAAGCCGGCTGGATGATTCGAGAGCAATCAGGGTATTGAAAACCGGTGAAAGTCGGGTGAATGCCATGGCCTTGATCCATCAATTGCTGTTTGCTAGTGAAGAGAAAAGAGCAATAAATGCTAAAAAGTATGTAAAGGAGTTGTGTGATTATCTCAGCCATTCATTTTTTGAGGAAGGAAATGCTGTATCCATTGATCAGAAAGTGGAGGAACTGCCTGTAGATGTGGACAGGATGGTGTCCATAGGGCTGATCATAAACGAACTGGTAACCAATGCCATTAAGCATGCTTTTACGGATAAGTCAGACCCGGAGATCCGGATTAGCTTTAGAAAGCAGGAGACCGGCAACCTGTTCCTTGAGGTCCGGGATAATGGACTCGGGATAGATGAGGTTCGTCTGAATGAAGATAGCCAATCATTTGGATTGCAATTAATACGTATGCTTACTAAGCAGCTAAATGCTGAAATCAATTCTTTTAACAAAGAAGGAGCTGTTTTCCAGTTTTCAATACCCTGATATGAAACCAGAATTATTGATCGTAGAGGATGATACAATCATCGCGGAGTCCATTGCCTCAGATGTGCAGCAAAAGGGCTATGCTGTAAAAGCCATTTGTGATACAGGCGAGTCGGCATTAAAATACGTGGAAACAGACCTGCCGGACCTGGTGATCATGGACATCAAACTGAAGGGAGATCTGAGTGGAATCCAGGTAGCAGAGCGTATCCTGAAAAAATACCGGATACCGATTATTTACCTTACTGACCATACAGATGATCAGACATTTCAGGCGGCAAAAAAGACCCTGCCGGCAAACTACCTGGCAAAACCTTTCCAGCCCAATCAACTATTGATAAGCATTGAGCTGGCTCTTTTTGGAGATAACAATGCCGTAATGCGGAATAATTACGGGTTTTTCAAAGGAGATGGAGTAGCAGTCAAAGTAATTTATGATAATATTTTGTTTCTGAAGGCAGGAAAAGTTTATTGCGATGTAATAATGACCAATCCTCAAAAGAAGATAACACTGACCCAGCCACTGAAAGAAGTGTATCGAAAAATTCCTTATCCGGACCTTATTAGGGTGCATCGATCGTATGTCATCAATAAAAATCATGTAGATAAAATTATGGGGAAGATTATCTTCATTGGGGATGAGCGAATTAAAGTTGGAGATACCTATGACCATGTGATCAGGCAGCATTTCAATGTGATCTGACCAAAACCGGCCGGTTTGGAAGGAGATTACGCAGTTTCGGAAAACTTCTTTCCTGCTAGATGTGATTTTCGTATTTTTAAGGAAACTGCCGACTCTTGAAGACTTTTCCTTACGATGTGTTTTTGTCCTATGCTGTAGAGGACAAGCTGGAACTAGCCAGTGAACTTTGTCAAAAACTGGAACAGCGAGGCCTTAACGTTTGGTATGCGGGCAGAGAGCTGGTTGTAGGAAACAGCATCGAAAAAACTATTCTTGAGGGGTTGGAGCGATCCAGATTTGGTATAGTATTGATCACATCTACCTACTTTGAAAAAAAGTGGACCTTAAAAGAGCTCTATACCCTTATGGCCAGGGAAAGTGAAAACCTCAAGATCATTATCCCTGTTTTTCACCGGATAACTCCAGACGAGGTGGCAATTCATGATAAACTACTTTCGGAAAGATGGGCCTTATCTACAGAAATAGGCATGGATAGATTGGCCGATGAAATCACCAACCGGATTAGAAAAGAACCCTTAAAAGATCCAAAATCACACTGGAAAAAATACATTTTATTAGGAATTTTGGCCCTGTTCATTGCATTGACGGGTTGGTATTTTTTTAGTGATAAAAGCATCACTGAGGAACAGATACAAGAGGCTATACATATAAGGGTTGATGCTTTTCAAAAGCAAGTGGATAGTCAAATGAAAATATTGATTGATGATGAGTATTCCGAAACAGCCGATCAAAAAGATGTCATAAAATTTACCAATCATTTTACCGGCCTGGAAGTACAGTACCGCAATTACTATGAGTTTACCAATGGCTTTCGGGAGATCCAGTTTCTTAAGTACGTAGGCCCTGCTACGGGCATTGATTTTGAGAATTGGTCTCCAGTCAATAATTATGGTTTTGAATACCCGAACATTTACATGGTAGAGCAACCCCGAAAACAGCCGTATTTTGATAAAACTTTTGTGTACTTCAACACGCAAGACGCTGATCCGGTGATTGATCACATTGCCGACCAGGACTCAGTCCTGATGGTTACCGTGACTTATGCTGACCCGATCCGGCTGGTGTCCTTTCATTACGAATACACTCCACAGACTTCAGACAGGAAGCATACTACCTATACCATCAAAGGATTCCTGCCTGCGGAAACTTATGTCTTTGTTAGGGAGAACAAAGAATGGACCCTGAGGGAGGTAAAATAATTCATGTTTTGTAGCTGAATTTAGTGGTCTGACGGCTTCTTTCACAGCGGCATATAGCCGTCTGACCACTGAGTTGCTTTTATGTTATCTGAGCCGGTTGTCGTTCTCGAGTGATGAGTAGACTTACCGAATGAACTTTGCGTTTAAATAAATCCTTATATTTACTGTATGGCAGAAGAGAAAAGGAAAATTCAGTATTTAACTTACATCGAAGAAACCCCTAAGCACTTCGGGAAGCTTGAAGAGGAGGCTACTAAAGCGACTCGACAGGCTATTCGTAGAGCAAAATCAGCCAATCTTTATATTACCTATCAAGAGGACGGAGAAATAATTCGAGAGCATAATGATGGTCGGAAAGAGGTTATTGGGACCATCGAAGAACCTTCCGTAAGAGTCAATATTGGTGACAAAACCCAATTATAAAAAAGGCAGAAGGATGCGAATTTTTGCCGGACCAAATGGGTCTGGTAAGAGTACCATTTTTAACAGGATTGATAAAAGTTACGATATAGGAACCTATATAAATCCTGACCTGATTGAGCAAGAACTCATTCAGACCAGCCGGTTGAATTTAGCTCAATTTGGGATTGACAGACTTGATTCTTCAGCTTTTAAAGATTATCTGGCTAAGAGCACTTTACTTGAAAAAGCCAGGGATTTAGGTTTTAAAATTGAATTAGATTATAGTTCGAACTATATCACTACTCCTGAAAGCACGACTTATTCATATGAAGCAGCATTACTGGCTGAGTTTCTCAGGCTGGAACTGATAAACAGAAGAAGAAAATTGACATTTGAGACTGTTATGTCGCACCCTTCAAAGCTGCAGCTTATGGATATTTCGAGAGAAAGCGGCTACAAAAACTACCTATATTTTATCTGTACTAGTTCTCCAAAGATTAATCTAGACAGGGTGAACCTCCGTGTGAGGCAGGGAGGTCATGCAGTGAGTGAAGAAAAAGTAGAGGACCGGTATTATAAGTGTCTTTCTCTGCTTAAAGATGCTGTTAGGAAAACCTACCGCACATTTATTTGGGATAATTCCAGGAAAAAGCCGAGGCTTTTATTAGAAATCTTTGAGGGCAAACAACTCACCTACCACACAGACGACCTACCGTACTGGATTGTAAAATATCTTGACATCAAGGGTTAACTCGATCTAAATTTTAGTGGTCTGACGGCTTTTTTCATTGCGGCATATAGCCGTCTGACCACTACCTCAGGCCTGTTCGGAAGATAATTCCGCTGGTTGGGAAAAGGGATTATCCTGACATGAAACATTCATCTCATCTTGAGAATGTTGAATCATTCACTAACACCAAATGGAAATTTATAAGGATTCCGATGGAGATTCCGGAATATCTGGTTTTGATATTGGCCCCTCTTCTATCGTTGTTTACTTCAAAAAGGGAGGAGCATATATGTATAATCACATCAAACCTGGAGTAATACATTTAAATAAGATGAAACAGCTTGCTAAGACTGGAGATGGCTTGAATGCATATATAAATAAGTACGTCGGGAAGAATTACTTCAAAAAACTTAAATGAAACCTCTAATCACCGCCATAATGATCTTTTGTTCCCTGGTTGCTTTACCGCAGACACCCATCACCGTTGCGGATGGTTCGTTTAAAGTCTCAGGTTTATCTGAGGAGCATCTATACTTTGGTTTTGCGGCTGGCGATCAGGTAAACTTCACGCTTCGCGAACAGAAGGGCAAGGACATCAAAGAGATCGAACTGATTGAATACCCAGGCACTTCCCGCTACATCGAGTTTAAGAAAAGCAAAATCAACAAATCGCTGACCATCCCTAAAGACGGCATTTACCAGTTTCGTTTCAGTAATGGAGCGCTTGGAGGCCGGATCTGTACCTATAAGATCGAGCGTACACCAACATCTGAAGAAACCACCAACTTCAACACTACCGTCTACTGGGAGACCCGGCACGATACCACTTATGTAGATGAAATCGAGACCTACCTCGTCCGGGATGAATACATTACTCAAACGATCCTTCCTTTTACTGAAAACTATGTCAATAGTAAATCCAACGAGGACTTTAAAGGTGGGAAAGCTAGGATCACCGTACCTGTTTCCATCCCACCTAATACTGAAAAGTGGTACTATACATTTTCTGCCTCCAGGAATGAGGAAGACATTGCCAAAGTCAGGCAGACCTTTAGCCTGGCAAGCAAGTTAACGGCCCTGATTGATCAAACTGGAACTTTAGCTTTTGGTGTAAATATGATCTCTCAACCTCCTGGCTCAGATTACTGTGACGTCTATTTATTGGATCATGATAATAGCAGGCTTTTTGAAGACGGAAATGCATTCAAATACTTCACTGTAGGTAGTCGCGAGAACATTAAATCCGGAGTGTCAGAAATCGCATTTGGAGCAGGAAAGGTTTATTATATCGGGTTCAAAAATACGGATTATACCCATGGAATTAATACATCCCTGGAAGTAGTAGCCATCGTTCACGAACAGGAATATGCCGAGCGAACGATCACCGTTCCCAAAGTCCGCACTTACAAAGTGCCTTATTTGAAAAATTGATTGATAACTAAAACGATATAATCATGGCAAAAACTGGAGAAAAATGTCAACAAGGGGGAATTTACAAATGTTCAATTCACCCTTCTAATGAGATACCAATTGCTAAAGGTGAGACTTTTCCTCCCTGTAGTAGAGATGGTGGACATCCCGCTACCTGGATTTTAGTAAGGGCAGACAAATAAAGCAATACGATGATCAATCTATGTACAAAAATGCTTTTTTTCAGCTTTTTGATATTCCTCTTTATCGATCTTAAAAGTGGCGAGTTGACTCCTCCTTGTTACACAAAAGAGGGATACCTAGGAGCAATTAGTGAGGAGTATCTTGATGATGCTACACAGTACCTTATAGATAAAGACTATGTGGCACTTCAACGTTTACTTGATGCAAAGGTGGTTTTCAGTATGAAAAAGAATGTCAAAGTATACATTGTTGATACCCATATACTAAAAGGAATTGTTGAATTTAGGTTGCCGGGAGACACAAATGTTTTTTGGACGGTTGTTGAAGCTTTGGAATGTTAACCGTAAAGTTCTACAACTTCTATTTTCTGCTTTTCTTGTTTGCGTTCTCATGCTCAGATCCCGTTGGGGAAACCTGCATCGACACCAACTGCGCCGACTATTCCTCACAAGCTGAGGCTCAGGCGGATTTCAATGCATATCCGGAGTGTCGTAACGATCTGGATGCAGACAATGACGGTGAGGCCTGTGAGGATCATTTCAGAAACTCAGGAGGTGATACGGGAAGTGGAGGTACCGGCTGCCCTACTACCGCCAACTGCGGGTGCTCTAACAAGCGGAAAGCCGAATGCGAATCAGCCTGCTGCAAGTGGGTGGTGGGAGAAGGATGTAAATGCAAGTGATATGGGATTGCGCTATCAAAAACGGATCAATCTGGGCAAAGGCCTGGGATTGAATGTGAGTAAGTCGGGTGTTTCTTCAAGCTACCGGAACAGGCATGGTTCAGTGGGTTCGCGAGGATTTTCCATCAGGACTGGCATCCCGGGACTTACCTTTCGCTCCAGCTGGGGGAAGAGCAAAGAAGGGCTTTTGATCATGTTAACGGTGGGTGTAGTGTACCTGGCGGCTATTATCATTTACAATGTAGCGTTGCTCTTAATTTTTTTGGTTAAATTCATGTACACCAAATTAACCGCCCATGAAGAACCTGATCAATCCCCGGAATAGAGCCGGGTTTTTCCTGCTGCTGTACCTGCTGGTATTTGCCGGATATGCTCAGCAGGCAACGAAGAGCGACACTACCTCAGTCTATGTGACCAAAACCGGGAGCAAGTACCACCTGGAAACCTGCCGCTACCTGAAGTACTCACAGATCAAGATCCAGATAGGAGAAGCCCAGCGCAAAGGCTACGAGGCCTGCCTGGTTTGCAAGCCCGGGACGACCGTTAGCAAAACGAAGACAAGCACCTCCGATACCGAAGTGCGTTACGCTACCTCCCAGCGGTGTAGTGCCACTACTCAAAAAGGCACCCGCTGCAAACGAATGACTAAAAGCGCCAGTGGGAAGTGCTGGCAGCATGAGTGAAAGGACCTAAAACTGGAAATAAAAAAAGATAAAATATGGAACTAGGCGTAATAATTATTATTTCAATTGTCTTCACTATTGGATTCATCCTTTTAATGAGATTAATAGGAGCATGGATGTTGAGAATTGATGAAGTGATCCGGCTTCTTAAAGACATAAGGGCTTTGTTAGGAAAAGGTGAAGATCTATCTGGTTATAAAAGCGGTAAGTTGGACGAAGAGACTATTCGGAAAGCGGCTCTCTATGATAAGGAGCAGCAGGAATAACTATGACAAAAAAACGCTAGCGGAATATTCTGGCAACATGGGTAATGAGTAATATGGCAAAATACTATCTTAATAAGAATGCCCTACTTGATGGTAACCATGAGGTGCATAAGGAGGGTTGTTCATATCTACCTAATTCAGAGAGCAGACTTTATTTAGGTGAGTTTTTTAATTGTCAAGATGCGGTCAAGGAAGCAAAAAAGCAGTATGAACAAGTAAACGGATGCTTCTATTGTTCTAACGAGTGCCACATCGGCAAATTAAGTTTAAAAGAAATTGTTGAAAACAGGGAGGGATACTTAAACAAACCTCCAAATAGACTTCATGATCAAACCCTTAATTTTCTCTTAAATTATCGAAAAAACAACCCTGAATTCACATTTTGGCTAAGGGAAAGAAATACAAACAATAGACTAAATGAAGGATATTGGTTTCAAGGAACGGAAAGTTATGCTTTTGTAGGTCTTTACAAAGCTTGGGCTGGAAATAGGTCTACAAGAAGTGTTGGTCTAGTTTTTTGGCCTAGTGATCAAAATGAAATAGGAGTAAGCTTTGAAGTAATTTTTAGAGATGAAAAAGATAATCGATTACTTTCTTTCTATAGTAGAATCAAACAATACCTAGGTAGTGACTTTAAAGATAAATTCGAGGTTCTAAGTGAAAATAAATATCGAATTGCCCTTGGTTATGAGAATGCTTTTGAAAAAGCCAGAGACTTTCTTGATGAATATATTGATCTCCTGGAAGATTTTGTTGATGAGTTTGGATTAAAAGAAATTCGTATCACTAAAGGTGAGTTTAAGAAAAGACTGCGAAATACTCTACGAATAAGGGACAAAATTTTGAATCGGGGGTCAGGAGATTTAAAATCTGAATATGATAAAGATGAGCTCAAAGAGGAAGAAGAGCATGAAGAAGATTATAGAAACTTGAGAATTAAAATAGGTTCTATAAAAATTGCTGAAGCTACTGAACCTGTGATCGGCGCGAAAGAATTAGCGGTTGAATTCTCCGAAATAATAAAAAAGCTAAAGCCAGAAAAGGGCATGATGCTTGGCCTTTTTGGTCAATGGGGTAGAGGTAAAACTTTTCTTTTCGACCTTATTTGGAATGAATTAGAAAAGGGAGGGAATCATTACCGCATAGATTTTCATTCGTGGAAATACCAGGACACTTCTGCGGCATGGGGTTACCTATATGAGTCATTTGCTGAAACTTACTATGGTGAGAAATCCATTAGAAAACTATGGCGAATTATTCGACTTAATTACCATAGATCAAATAAATGGTCTTATTGGCTTTTTTGGACTGGAATTGTAGTTATAATAATGAATCTATTGTGGTCTTTATTTTTTCCCGTGTTTAGAGGGTCTAACCTATTGTATTTTGCCCCTTTCGTAGCAGCAATTCCAAGTTTAGCTAGTGAATACAAGAAGTATTCATCCTCAGCAAAATCGGTTCTAAAAAAATACACTTCAAGACTAACCTACACTAAGTTATTGGGTATACAAGCTGAAATTCAGAAAGAACTCAAGACACTGCTAAGAGCTTGGATTCCCCTTGAAAAACAGGCAGAAGAGCAAAAAAAGATAGTTCTTTTTGTAGACGATATCGACCGATGTGGAGAAGAACGAATTATACAAGTGGTTGATTCCCTTAGAGTAATGCTGGAGGATGACGAAATTTCAAAAAAGGTTATAGTGGTTGCTGCTATTGATCAAAGGATACTTAGGAGAGCTATAAGGCTCAAATACCAGAAATTGATGAATAACAAGGATGCGGATTCTAACATCAATAACCTAATAACAGAATATATGGATAAACTTTTCATATCCAGCTTACACTTAAATACTCTAACCACCGATGAAAGGACAGAGATTTTTCGCTCTCTAACTTCTGAAAGAGTCAGAGGGATTCAAGAATCAATTACAGAGAAAGTTAGATTGTTTGAAGATACTTTGGAGGAGCCTAAAGAAAATGCCGAAGTAGAAAGAATGGATAAAGGAAATGAAGAGGTAGCCAGAGCACAGCGCATGCCTGATAAGGAGATAAATGAAGGTGTTGATAAGACAAAGTCTTCAGAGGAAGAAATATACTTCCAAGAAGAAATTGAAAATTTTGAGCAAACATTACTTGAAGAAGGAATCAAGGATCTACATAAAGCAACCCCTAGAAGTATTCGAATCTTTTACTTTCGATATATTTTGGCAAAAAATTTTATTAAAAAGCTGAAGGGGAACCAAAGATGGGGAAATAAAAACGATATAGAGTTAATCATTGATCTTATTGTTTTCCTAACTAATTCAGATTTAATTGAGAAGAATGTAAGGTCATTGTTGAATGAATCTATTGACAGGGAAACTTATGTGTCAATTGAACAAAATGATCCATTTCCTAAACTTCACAAGGACTATAATAGATGGACTTTGTTACAAAGATATCAGAATTTAACTGCAGAGTTGAAGGAGGATATATTGTGTGTTCTTGAAATGGTTGTGGCTTATTGATAAAGCCCTTTTGATGGTAGTTTGATATCCTCACCCAAACCCCACTTATCCCTCACGTTTAGTGAGGATTAGTACTTCAATTAGAACAAACTCATCTTAGAATTAAGGATTTCATTTAAAAGCTTTTTAATCAAAACACTATCACTTTTATTATCAAAATCGTTAACCATCTCTTTTAATTCTGAAACCATGGAGTATTCCCATTCATCTAATTTCTGAACTCTGCTTTTTTCTCTCAAAAAATGAACTTTAGCCTTAACTTCTAACCCTATTAGATTTAACTTATTTGCCAATTCAATTGCTTTAACATAATATTTTTCTCCCATTAAGAGGTTGTTTTTTCTGAATTCGATTAAACCTCTTGTAGCATTATGGTAAATTTTCTTTTCGTTTTCTAAACCATTATAATTAATTTTCTTATGAAATCTTTCCGCTGTATCAACGTCCCCTAATTGTGCCAAAGCGAAACAGTAATTATTTATTATTGTAACATCATCTGGATTTGAACATAATCCTATTTCACAGATTTTCACGGCTTGTTCAAAGTCATCTAATAAAGACTCAGCCAGATATGATGCCATTGTGATCGGACCACTGGCAAATGGCTGGTCTAAAAACCATAGAATTGCACACTCGAAACTTTTCTGTGGTTTATTCTCATCGATCCACTTATATGTTAGAGCTTCGTAATTATTAGGGACTTGAAAATCCTGGGCATCAACCTCAAAATTGATCTTATTAGACAACCACTCTGCTTGCGCAACAACATTTTCATTTGGATCAATTAGAGATAAATTAAGAAGCTTTCTGGCATTTTTAACTTTACCATTATTTGCTTCCAATGTACCAATGGTACTCCGCAATTCACATAGATTAAAATTTGAGAAGTTATTTGACTGAATCAAGCTAAGACCATGTTTTACGAAATTAGAGTTTTTATTCATCAATGTTTTAACGGCTATTTCTGTTGATAAAATCCAAGGATCATATTTTATCAGCCCCGAATCTTTAACTATTGAATAGGCATAGTCAAAGTCTTCATTATGAATATGATATCTAGCTGCAGATCTCACGATAAACTTATTATGTGGAGCTAGATTAATGGCCACCCTTAATGCTAATTCTGCTTTCCTAAACTGACCAAGAATTAGGTACCATCTTGATAATTGCAGCCAAGCTATCGGATTATGTCCATATTTTTTTATTGAAGATTTAAGAAAGGCGATTTTTTTTCCAATTTGTTCCCTTAGGATGTGAGAGCCTTCGTGCAGATTCACTGTACTTTCTGATGACTTAAAATCTTCTTTTTTTAGAATAATATCTTTAAATCCATTTAAATGGGGTTTCTTCTGAGATAGTATGAAATGCTCTAATTTCTTATCTAAGTCTTTACCTGCAGTTTTCAATCTAGTTGCATATTCTATTGCAAATGGAAGAGATTTTTCAGATTCCCAATTTCTCTTAGAGATTTCTAGATTTTCGAAATCAATTGTATGTCTTTCAACTGTAACAGTCGGAAGGTGATTGCCAGAAGTAATTGTCCCCTTGTAGTCTCTCCAACGAGGGATTACTAGTCTATCTTCTTTCTTGAAACTATTCATTAAGTCTTCAAAATAGATTGCCTTATTCTTATAGAATTAAACTTTGATACAAAAAATTCAAGGTTAAGAGGATTAGGTTTTCTAATATATTTTGGATTTCCTCTCAAAATTGGATCAGGGTTGCAAAGATAAGTTACTAGAAGTGCCAGATCTTCAGCAAGATCCGAATTGTAATTGTCACTTACGATATTCTGAAAATGATCAATCCCTTTTTTAAATGCTTCCTGCAAAAAAGGTAGTGCTTCATCAAACGTTGGCTTTTGGGGGTTATCTAATTTAAATTCCCTAGGCAAATAATGATTCAAAATTACATTTATCGTCAATTGTGTAAATAAGAACACAGCAAGGGATCCCAATTGATAGAAGTCAACAGATTGGTTTCTGTAATGCCAGTCTTCATAAGATAAGCCAAAGAACTTTTCTGTAGGAGCGTAGTTCCAATCTCCTGAAAATAACCATTCATCAAAGGGTGATTCAATCTCAACCGAGTTAGATCTACCAAAGTCTGTTATTTTGTGTAAATACTGTTCAAAGATTAGGATATTTGATGGCTTAAGGTCTTGATGGCTTATCCCTTTCTGATGAAGTTTTAAAAGCCCATTTGCTACATTATGTAATACGGTTAAATATTGATACGTGTCAAAAACTGAAAAATCTAATTCAGTTCTAATATCCCCTTCAGCCTTCTCAAAAATGAAATATGGTACTGGAATTTGTTCGTTTTCGAGTCTTATTGTACCGTGATCTATTATGTTAACAACGTGCTTCATCTTGAATCTCCTACAAAGTTCAAGAACATCAGCTTCAAACTTCACTGAGTCTGTTAGTACTTGTAATTCCTCAAGAAGATTATCAGATTGAAGTGCTGTACTAAAATCAATTGCTTTAAGAAAACCTTTTTGATTCCCATTGGAAGCTATATACGAAACAGAGAAGGTACCTCCAGATGCGTTTGGTGATCTAGTGATTTTTTTGACGATTTTCCATCCATTACTTAGTTCCGTGTTAAGAATTTTTTGAGCGGCTACAGACATTTCTTAGTAATCAATTATATGTATTTATCAAATATCTCAAGTTAGGCTAATTTATATTTTTTCGGAGTATTACTTCTCTTCTTTGACGTGTATCTACGATGTGTGAACTAACCCACCCCTCACCCAAAACCCCACTTCACCCTATGCCAATCCAGATTTTCTTGGGAAGGTTTAAAGCGATCATCATTTGGTAAGATCAGTTTTTGGTTTCTGAACTGAGTAAGGTTTAGCGGGGAGTTGCTTTCCACAAACTGATCAGAAAGTAGCACTCTGTAGTTACTATCTATGGATACCAATCCCCTGTCAAAAGCGCGATGCAGATTCGGGCAAAGCGAGATCCCATTGGTTACGGTATCGTCATGACTCTCCGCCCAGGGGACCACATGGCACGCATCGATCATGGAAGCATTTAAAGTCGTGTCTACTTTCAGTCCGCTAATGGCACACGTGTGGTTGTAAAGCAATGGGATCTGTCTTTTGAAAGCACCTTCTCGCAAGAACACCTCCTCCTCCAAAAACTCCTTCGGTTCATTTTCCAGCTTTTGGATGCGTTTGCGGTATTCTACCGGATCATCATGCAAAATTTGGTGCTCTATTTCCCCCAGGTAATCGTAGGAAGCCTTAAACTTTTCGCCTTTCGCATCCGGAAAGTACCTCTCTATAATGCGAGCCTTAGCCAATTCCCGGTTGACTTTCATTTGTAAAAACTGGTAAAACTCCTCGGCTAGTTGACCATAGAGTACATATTCATTTAGGGATGATAAACTCTTCACGGACCCGGAAGCCGTCAAAACATTTTCAAAGCCCTTCAGCGTATGAAGGCTCCATATGTTGGAGTTCTCGTTTTTCAGATGAAAGAATGGCAGAGCAAAATTTGGTGTATGAGCAGTCTTTACAAACCTGCTCCACATGCCTCGGAATAGACTCACCAGGTCCGGAGAGATCGGGAATTGATTATTTCTAATCAGACCCTTATCAATAGCATCTATCAGGGCTAAGACAAGGATAGGTTTGTGAGGTGCTTTGCCTAAATGTTTGTTTTGGCCTTGCTTGAATGATATGTAGCGCTCCAGATTCAAGGGATAAACATAACTACAATACAATATATATAAAGTGCTTTGTCAGGCAAACTCCATTCTTTCCACCAAACATATCGCCTCACTTATGCTCATTCTACCCTGTAGCCACTAAGGCTCCCCGTTCTCCGAAGTGTTCCGAAATAAGCCCTGGAAAAACCGACAAGCTCAGCCAGGACTATCCGTAAAGGTGTAAAGAACAGGCAGGACTAAGCCCCTTAAGGGTCGACTCTTGTTAGGATTAAGAATGAAGCCTGTAAAACCGGAGCAGGATTACCACCTCATAACTTATCTGCCATTTGGAGCAGACGATCATTTCCCGGCAACACTTCATCATTTCTTAGCAGCATTTCCTTATTTCCTGAGAGCAGATGGTTATTTCTTACCAGCAGATGGTCATTTCTCACCAGAACTTCTTTATTTCTCACCAGCATTTCCTTATTTCCTGAGAGCAGATGGTTATTTCTTACCAGCAGATGATCATTTCTCATCAGCACTTCCTTATTTCCCGGGAGCACTTCCTTATTTCTCGGCAGCAGATGGTTATTTCTTACCACCCCCAACCCCCGCCAGCGGGGGAGATTCTTCGGTTTTGCGTTTTTGTGGTCTTCTACATGATGCGGCATGCGGACTCCCAGACTAAAACCTGAGTAGCAGAAATTGGTGATATGTCCCATATAGTGCGGTGAATCCAACTAATCCACCCCCAACCCCCGCCAGCGGGGGAGACTCATTGCCATCCACGGAATGGGCTGCAATCCACCGCTTAACCAAAACTGCTTTTGGAGGAAGCTCTCTCCTCACGTCTGCCGACAGACATGCCTATGGCAGAGATGACATTCCTTAACGATAAGAGCATTGGTCACCGCCAGCAGGAGAGATGGCTTCAAACCATTTCTTTTTTTTGCGGGTCTTTCCTGATATCACCAATGGCATACCGCCAATAGCCCAATGAAAATCAAGTACTTTATTCTATTGCTAATCTTTCTGCAGGTCTTTCATGTCCACGCACAGAAGAAAGTGTACTTTCCCTATTTCGAGCTGATCAATGTAGAAAAAGATGGCGGACTCCAGTATTCTGCCTCCAAGCTGTTGAAAGCATACATTGAAAATGCGCATGACTTTACCATTCTGCTACCCGAAAAGTCCGATGAATCATATTACCAAAAAGAAGCGCTGGATCAATCAAGGCAAAAAGCAGTAGCATCAGGTGCGGACTATCTTTTGCTGGGAGAAATTCACAACCTGCAGGGAAGCTTTGTCATCTCTCTGAGTATGTACGAGACCAATAATCTGGACAAAGTGTGGACCGATGTGATCAAAGGGGCTAACTCAGAAGATCTGGATCCCTTGCTCTCACGCCTTGGCCGCACATTCATGACTAACAACCGAGCAAAAAATGATATTGAGATTGATGAGGTGACCAATTACGAGCAGCAGGGTGTGGAACTATTGCAGATCAGGGTCAATCATTTCGTTGGGGTGATGATCGGTGGTTCATACCTGCTATCGGAAAACACCTTATCGGGCTTTGGCGCTTCCTATTCCTACGATGCTACCACAGTCATTTTCAATATGAACTTCGAATTCTATCCGACCTCAAGCTGGTTCACTGATGAAGAGGATGAAACCAGCAAAAAATTTCATGCCGGTAACTTTAACCTTGGGGTGATTTACCCACTAAGCAGAAAACGCCTGACCTGGTACCTGAAAGGCGGAATGGAATACGGGTTCCTGCGACTTAAAAGAGAATATCCGGAAATCAACGATATTGAAGGTGGCATTGGTATTTTTGGTGGTGCCGGATATCTGATCAACAGAAACTCCACGGTAAATGTGCGGATAGAAACAGCATTGTCATACCCGACTTACCAGGTCAATGGCCGGACATACCCGGCCATTAAGTTTGGGATAATCACTTCGTTTTCCAGATAAAGTCATGTAAAACGACTCTCCGAGTCGCTCCATTTATACTCCTTCTTCACCAGATCGGTTACTGATTTCACTAGCTAAAAGTAATGAAGCCCCTAATCGGATGGATTGGTAGCAGATCGACTCGGAGAGTCGTTTTACTGATGCTCTTTCTTCAGCAGGTCATTCACTGATTTTACAGGATTGAATGTGATTGCAGGCACTTCTACAAAAACCGTATTCCAGTCGGCCATGCTTCCGTTCCAAAGACCAGGTAATTCCTGGGCTTTCAGGTCTTGGCCATCTTTGGACTTTTGAGTGATAAATCCCGTATCCATATCCCTGTGTTTCAGGAGGTCGTATTTTTTTCCTTCGTGATCCTTCAGCATACATACTACATCTACCGGATTGAAATGAGTCGCTCTCGAAAAGATTTCCTTTTGTTTTTCATCTTTCAGGTCAATCTGGGCAGTCTCCACTACCTGAAGAGAAACCGACCCGTCATTTCCTCTGACCCAAAAAGGCCCTCCTCCGGGATCTCCATCACTTTTCACCATTCCACAAACCCGTAGCGGACGATGAAGCTTTGTTTTCAAAAAGTCAACTTTGGCTGGATCCGACATGCCTTCTATTTCCGGACCAGGCTTGTAGCCCAGCTCCTTAAGTAAGGATTTAGCATTTTCTATTCCTACGCCTTCATCCAGGTCCTTCAGCGCAGCAACAATCCTTTCCTGATAATCCAGTAAAATCCCCGCGATGACTTTTTTGTATTTGATCGTTTCACCTTTGAGCTTATCCGGAACCACGTTATCGATGTTTTTCAGAAAGACAATATCTGCATTGATATCATTAAGATTTTCGAGCAATGCACCATGTCCTGCCGGTCGAAAAAGGATCGAGTTATCTTCGTTTCGGAAAGGCTCATTATTCATATCCACAGCAATGGTATCCGTAGCAGGCTTTTGTATACTGTAAGTCACCTGTATATCCACGGAAAAATCCGCCTCATATTTTCCTTTTACCTGGCTGACATGCTTTTCGAATTTCTTTTGATGGTCCGGAGACACTGTGAAATGAATTTTCACATTCCCTTTTGAATCTTTTGCATATTGCGCTCCCTCTACCATATGCTCTTCTACAGGCGTTCGTGCATCGTCGTGATATTTGTGAAATTTCAAAAGACCTTTTGGCAGATTGCCATAATCCAGACCTTCTTCATTTAACAAAACTTCCAGGATCTTTCCGTATTTTCTTTTTACCTGGTCCTCTTCCATACTGCTTCCGGTTACTTCTTTGTATTTTGCTTTCAGATCCTCATAAAAAGCAAATCGCTCAATTTCCCTGAAGAATGTGAAAACCGACCCGGAATCCTGATCTGCTTTCATCTTTTCATATGCTTCCGGACTCCCATCATACTCCAGCAAAAAAGCAAAAAGCGCTTTAAACATTCGCGTGGCAGCTCCGGAAGCCGGGACAAATTTCACAATCTCAAAATCTCCCAGGTTGGTTTCGTAGTGTTGGATCATTTGCTCTGATTCCTTTTCGCTCAACTTTAGGATACCATTGCCTTCAGTTGCAGCGTCCCGGAGGACTGTTGGCGGAAAGCCTGATTTAAATTTTTCTATTTGTTTATTTATTGCTTCGACACTTAATTGGTGATCCGAAATTTGCTTTAAATCTGAGTCATTGAACATATTTTAGGTTTTTTCGATTTAAAATTGATGTTGGATATAATAAAACTCGCAAATTGTGTGCGTTGTTAAGTTAATAAAAGGTACTTTTCTCTTTCAATAATAGTGATTAATTTGAAGGGTTTAAGTTCAAAGCCTATGAATTCTGATTTGACTAATATTTCACCCCAGTTCTACGGGATCACCATGGTGCCAAAAGATAAGTGGCGCGAATACGGGTATGCACTTTTAACTATAGCTGGTTCCGACGGAATAGTCTCTGACCCGGAGCTGGAGTGGCTGACCATAGATATGGCCAGGGAAGTAGGCGTAGATGAAGAAATACTGGCAGACTGGGAGGAGTATGATTACGAGTCCTCAGATCTGGAAGACGTTTTTGTCTCTTTTAATTCTTCAGCTTTAGCAAGCTTTAATAAGCTGCTGATCTATGATGCCATAAGGATGAGTTCGGCAGATGGCGATTATGCTTTGGAAGAAAAGGAGCAGGTGCATGAAGCAGCCCGGATTCTCAAAGTAAGCTCGGAAGTGGTTCTTGCCATAGAAGCGCTGGTAAGCCTGGAAGAAGCAGCCAACAATCTTCGCTTAACCATCCTTTAGTTACCCATAAATCTCATTTAGAATACCTGCAAGCCTGATGCCGGCCTGTAGCAGGCGCTTATTGACCAGACTTAAGTTTTTATAGTCATATTCGTAAGCGATCTTTTTGTCTTCCGGCAGATCATAAACCTGATCCCGGTAGCTCATGGATTCGTAAGCCCAGTCCAAAACCGAATCGGACTGCCATTCTTCTATTTGCTGAGCAGACGGATGATTGATCCGGTCTGTGTATTCTGTATAGCTGTACTGCTGACCATCTATGATCCCACTATCCCAAACACGATGAAGATTGGAGTTTTCCCAGAAATACGACACTTTGACATCATTCCCTCCACGGTCTTCACCATTACCAACATGTAATGGTTGGTGAATATCTCCAACAAGGTGCACAAGACACTTTAAAGCAAAGGCTTCATCTTCGTTGGTAAACTTCTTTGATTTTAATTCATTGACCAGCCGGTTGATGGTAACTATTACGTCTCCTTCCTCAGGTGTGCCGGCTTCCTCGTAGGTCATACCATCCGGAATGGTACAATAATGCCAGGGCCCCATATGATCATACTTATCATCCGAACGAATTAAATCCATATAGTTACTTACCTCCGCCAATGTTAATGAGCCCAGGACCTTCTCAATATTTTTTCTGGCTTTTTTGGAAAGATGCTGCTCCGCTACCAGGCCTATGACACGATGACCTGTTTTACCCCAGGATAAGGCTTGAAAAGCAATGCAAAATATCAGAAGGGAAAGGAGGTATTTCTTCATGAGTTAAACTTTTGATCTATCAGCTAATTTAGCGATAAAGAGATTTCAATGCAGATATATGGGATAAATCCAAAAAAGTTGTGGACCACTTAGGAAAAATACTATTTGGAAGAAAATCGAATTCATATGCAGTGCTGAGGGTGTTCCCTGCATTTGTCGACAGGCAGGCACGATCGGCGTGGGCACCTTGTGAGTGGAGGGATGGCAGGGGTATACGACAGTTTTGCAAAAAAATGACCCTGGCGTTATAAGAGGTTTTCACACAAAAACACCAATATTCCCCTTTAGAAAAAGGGGTGTAGGGGAATGTTTATAAGCAAATTTGTTTTTGTGTGAAAATTGTTGGGAACATTCAATAATGCAAAAACTGTTGTGCGCCAGATGGCAGGCGTTTGCTTGATCCGATATATGACGAGTAAGAATAGATAACAAAAAAGAAAAGGCGCCGCAGAAGATGCGAGCGCCTTAATCACCAACCTAACCTAAAAAGAAAGCGTTTATAAAACGTAATTAATTTTTTTTATTGTTGCCTTTCAGTCTTATATACTAATTTTCATCTAAAAAAGTTTCAAAAAAATCTTAAAATAATCTACTTGTTTTTTTGTTCAACATTCAGGAGTTTTTCCTTTCTTATGAAGTAACTCCTAAAGTGTTATAATTATTATAAAGCAAGTCTGAAACTTCATTTCAAATAATAATCCCACATTTATCATGCCAAAACCATGATTGGAAAGTTTAGGTCTTCCTTTGTGTTTTTACTTGCTATTTTTGCAGCCTTAGAAAATCAGGGATAGTGGAAGCAAGCGATATTTTAGCATTTTATTCGGAAAGTGAGCTTATCAAAGGGGTGGCTGATTCGGTTGTCAAAAATAAAACCATCCGAATCAAGGGAATGGCAGGAAGCTATGATTCATTGCTCGCGGCCAGTGTTTCAAAAAATACCAGTAAAACCAACATTTACATTCTCCACGACAAAGAGGAAGCTGCTTATTTTCTCAATGATCTGAGAAACTTTCTCCCGGAAGAAGAATTGTTGCTTTTCCCGAGCTCTTATAAAAAGCCTTACCAGTTTGAAGAAACTGAAAACGCAAACATCCTGCAGCGTGCCGAAGTACTAAACCAGATTAACAGCAGAGCCAAAAGGAACTTTCAGATCATCACCTATCCTGATGCGCTTTATGAAAAAGTGATCAACAAAAGATCTCTCAGCGAGAATACTTTCCGTGTTTCGGTAGGTGAAAAGCTGGATATAGACTTTCTCATCGAAATGCTAAACAGCTATGACTTTGAGAAAAGTGATTTTGTTTACGAAGCTGGTCAGTTTAGCGTGCGTGGTGGGATCATTGACATTTTTTCTTTCGCGCATGATTACCCATACAGGCTAGACCTTTTTGGTGACGAGGTGGAAAGCATACGGGAGTTTGACCCGGAAAGTCAGCTTTCCAATAAATCGCTTGATGAAGTAACACTCATCCCGAATGTACAGACAAAATTGCTCAAAGAGCAACGTCAGTCATTTTTTGAATTTCTTCCGGAAGATTCCCTGATCTGGCTGAAGGATTACAGGGAAACATTGGACCTGATCGAAAAGGGTTTCAATAAAGCCAATGAGTCCTTTAGTGATATTGTAAAGTCCAGCGGAACTCAGGTTGTGTTCAAACCAGAGGACCTGTTTGATTCGGAAAAATCATTTGACAAACTTCTGAATGAATACACACGCATAGAATTTGGAAATCGCTTCTACTTAAAACCTGACGATGAGTTTAATCTATCCGTAAAGCCACAGCCACATTTTCATAAAAATTTTCAGCTGCTGGCGGATGACCTTTTCCAGTATCAGGGTAAAAATTATCAATGCATCATCACAGCTGAATCGTTTAAGCAGATCGAGCGGCTGGAAACCATTTTTGATGAGATCAATCACGAGCTAAAATTCCAGGGAGTAAGCGCCTCATTTCGCGAAGGGTTTGTTGATGACTACCATCAGTTTATCTGCTATACCGATCACCAGATCTTTGACCGCTTTCACCGGTATAAAACAAAGGAGAAGTTTTCCAAATCAAAGTCCCTTACTCTTCGCGAGTTGAAAACCCTTCAGCCTGGTGATTACGTAGTGCATATCGATTATGGAGTGGGGCGATTTGCTGGCCTGGACACGGTAGACGTAGGCGGCAATAAGCAGGAAGCTCTACGAGTGATCTATCGCGATGATGATCTGCTTTATGTCAGTATCCACTCGCTACATAAGATCTCCAAATACTCCAGCAAGGAAAGTGCACCTCCATCCATCAACAAGCTGGGGACACAGGACTGGGAAAACAAGAAGAAAAAGGTCAAGCGTAAAGTCAAAGATATAGCTAAGGACCTCATAGACCTCTATGCTAAAAGAAAAGCTGCTCCCGGTTTTGCTTATCCAAAAGACGACTACCTGCAGGCCGAGCTGGAGTCTTCTTTTTTGTATCAGGACACTCCGGACCAGGCACTTGCTACCGCAGATGTGAAAAAAGACATGGAACAGGCTCACCCGATGGACCGGTTGGTCTGCGGAGATGTTGGGTTTGGAAAAACAGAGGTAGCTATTCGTGCTGCATTCAAAGCTGTAAATTCCGGTAAGCAGGCAGCGGTACTCGTGCCTACCACAATCCTGGCTATGCAGCATTTCCACACTTTTTCAGAGCGGTTAAAGGATTTTCCGATTTCCGTTGACTACATAAACCGGTTCAAATCCACTAAAGATATTACCCGGATCAAAAAAGAAGTCAAAGAAGGTAAGATTGACATCCTGATCGGGACTCACCGGATTGTAAATAAAGATATAGTGTTCAGAGACCTTGGGCTGATGATCATAGATGAGGAGCAAAAATTTGGCGTAAAGGTCAAAGAGCGACTCAAGGAAATGCGGGTCAATGTGGACGCACTTACCCTTACCGCCACACCGATCCCCCGAACGCTCCATTTTTCATTGATGGGGGCACGGGATCTGTCCATCATTTCTACTCCGCCACCAAACCGCAGACCCGTAACGACTGAAATTTTCGAGTTCAATGAAGAGATCATCCGTGATGCCGTCAGTCATGAGATACGCAGGGGCGGACAGGTCTTTTTCGTACACAACAGGGTAAGCGATATCGAAAGCATTGGAAACATTGTGTTTAAAATGGTGCCGGATGCAAAAATAGGTATTGCCCATGGCCAGATGGAAGGCAAGCAGCTGGAGAAAGTAATGCTCAAATTCATAGAAGGCGAGTATGATGTGCTGGTCTCCACTAACATCATTGAATCCGGACTGGACATTCCCAATGCCAACACGATTATTATAAACCGGGCTCATATGTTTGGTCTTTCAGATCTACACCAGATGCGTGGAAGAGTGGGCCGGTCAAACACCAAGGCTTACTGCTACCTGCTTACCCCACCTACTTCGGTGCTTTCATCAGATGCACGGAAGCGGTTGATCACTTTGGAAGAGTTTTCGGATTTAGGTGATGGCTTCAAGGTAGCCATGCGTGACCTGGACATTCGCGGAGCAGGTAATCTTCTGGGAAGTGAGCAGAGCGGTTTTATCAATGATATGGGGTTTGAGGTGTATCATAAAATCCTCGATGAGGCTGTGGGGGAACTAAAGGAAACCGAATTTAAGGACCTTTTTGAAAATGACCTGGCTTCCAAAGAAAACCTGCAGCAGCTTCAGGAAGATTGCACTATTGAGACAGACCTTGAGATCCTCATCCCGGAAACTTACGTGTCAAATATTTCCGAGCGGTTAAGCTTGTACTCACAGCTGGATAACATCCAAAAAGAAGACGAACTCCGAAAATTTGTAGAGGGCATAAAAGACCGGTTTGGCCCATTACCGGATTCCGTAGAAAACCTCATTACTTCCGTCAGAGTACGATGGAAGGCTATAAATCTCGGTTTTGAGAAGGTGATGATTAAAAATGAAACACTGAAGTGTTATGTTTCTGAATCCCGGGAAGAAAGCTATTTTCAGTCTGACCTTTTTGGCAACCTGCTCCAGTTTGTACAGTCCCGGCCAAAACGTTGCAAGATCAGAGAGCACCGCAAAAAGCTGATCATCAGTGTAGCCGAAGTGTTAACGATCAACGAGGCCCTGGATGTGCTGGGTGATATGACATTGGAAAGCGTATCAACCTGATGGTTTAACCCAGCTGAAAAGAGGCATTATGAGAAACACCCTGTGTGCTCGTCGAAAAATAGCTGGTTTTACACAATATTTTTGTAATTTTCCTCTTTTAATAGGTATAAAGCGTTTCAAATCATTGCCAGATGTGGCTATTTTTGAAATATTTGTGTTTATTAGTATTTTGGAGCGTTTCAATTAAAGAAAACAGGTTATGAAAAAAATTGTGAATGCGGCCATAAGCTCTGCTTCAATGCTGTCAATGGTCATTATTTTAGGAGCTTGTGGTTCTACAACTCCTACGAGCTCAAATCCGGGCAAGTACAGTAACGCTACCGGACTGGAATTTAACGAAGAAGGTGGTTTTCAGGTAAATGAATTCAGAGGTCAGCCGGAAGGTCCCAACCTTGTGTTTATCGAGGGTGGACGAACAGTACTAGGTACATTCGAAGAAGATGTCCTCAATTCAAACGATCACCTCGAGCGTGCAGTTACAGTAGCATCGTTCTACATGGATGAAACTGAAGTTGCCAACATCAACTGGCTGGAGTATGAATTTTATATCCGTCAGGACTCAGATGAATACTTTTGGAAAAACAACCTTCCCGACACAACTGTCTGGTCAAGAGATCTTGCTTACAACGATCCTTATGTAGATCACTATTACAGATATCCCGGTTTCCGGTATTTCCCTGTAGTAGGGGTTAACTGGAGACAGGCTGTAAATTACTGCAAGTGGAGAACTCGTGTAGTAAACATTAAGCTTGCTGAAGATGCTGGTCTCTACGATGAGCTGGCCTATGCTTCAAGTGGCGGAGACGATTTTGCAGGAGCTGAAGAGTCCGGAGGAGCTGCTCCGAGCTTCCCTCGAATTCCACTCGAATCAGGTGTGGTACTTCCAAACTATCGTCTGCCTACCGAAGCAGAATGGGAATACGCAGCTCAGGCTTTGATCGGTACTCAGTGGTTAGATGAAAACCAGACACATAGAAGACTTTACCCATGGGATGGTCACTCACTGCGTAACCCATACGGAAAAAGCATGGGATACTTCCTGGCCAACTTTAAGAGAGGCAGAGGAGACTACGCCGGTATTGCTGGTAAGCTAAATGACGGAGCAATGATCCCGACTTATGTTTACGACTACCCTCCAAATGATTTTGGACTTTACAACATGGCCGGAAACGTAAACGAGTGGGTGCAGGATGTATACAGACCTTTGTCTCACCAGGATGTACAGGACATGAACCCTGTTCGCAGAGATGGAAAGCTCGATCCTGAAAGCGGATACGATGCTACTTTTAACTTCATTGGTAACGAAAGAGAATATACTGAAGAAGAGTGGGTACAAAACACAGGTCTTCAGAAAACCTACAACCCGGACAATCCTCCTATGAGAAGATTGCGGGTATATAAAGGAGGTTCCTGGGCAGATGTTGCCTACTGGCTATCCCCGGGAACAAGAAGATATCTGTTTGAAGACTCGGCCACATCTACCGTAGGTTTCAGATGTGCCATGATCCGGGCAGGTACCAATTATTGATCAGAACCTGTTTTTCAAATAATACAAAAGCTATCAGCCTTACGGTTGGTAGCTTTTTTCATTTAGAGAGGGGTTTCAGTTTGGTCACGCAATATTTCTGCAGGATTAATCTTAACCCAACTTCCAAAGTGTACTCGCCCTTCCGCTTGATCCATTTCCATTCATAAAAGTAATTACTGACCTGCTGCAATTACCACAACGTAAATGCCCTTAGGATTAGCCTTTGCGATCAGCATTGCTAATTCTCCAATGGTAGCACCAGTCGTAATCACATCATCTACGATGAGAACATTCTTTCCTTCAAATTCTTCCGGAAAATTTAGCTTATAGATCGACCTGACATTTTCCAATCGTTGAATTTTCGATTTCCGGGTTTGTGTATTGGTTCTGACTTTTCGTATAGCCAGGTCCGGTCGAACCGGAATTCCCAAAGATTCAGAAAGACCATCGGCAAAACATTCACTCTGATTGTACCCTCTCTTTTTGAATTTGGATTTATGCAGCGGCACAGGCACTATGAAATCTACGGGCCAGCCGGCTCCTTTCAATTCCTCACCGTACCATTTACCAATCAATTCGCCCACCTCCGGGTAGTCTTTGTATTTCAGGTGGTGAATGATCGATTGAGCCAGTCCTCGTTTATGAAAATGTAGGTAAGCAGCAGCACGCCGAACTTTTGATTCGTAAACTAACTTATCTTCCAGAGGATTAGCTTCCAGTAAGTGATAATTTGTCTTGGGAAGATCCAGTCTGCATGCAATACATAGATGTTCTTCCTGGGATACCAGCGGAGTTCCACAATGAATGCATATTTTTGGAAATATGAGAGAGAAGAAGTCTTCAAATAATTCTTTGACTACAGGCACTACTTTCATACGTTACAATATACTAAGGAGAATTAAATGGTGTATAAAAAGGACCTGGATATAGAGCGAAAATGGCACTCGGTGCTGAACAGAGTAGGAGAAAACCTGGGTAAGAAACCAAAAGACCTGAATGCGGTTTTGTTTTTGATTGGTGTTCAGGAATTAGGTCATGGCGCTAAAGTTTTCTCTAAGGAAGAAAAACAGGATCTTATGCATATTGCCATCTGTAAAGTACTTTCCTATTCCGGGTTTTATGAACTGGAAGGGGTAGATGATGGAGGATGGCCTCATTGGAAAATGGTCAAAGAGCTGCCACATTTTGATTTGTTAGAGCAGGAAAAACTATTGAAGATCCATGTCCTGGAATACTTTGAAAAAGAACTTGGTATAAATGCCTAATCATATTGGGTGATAATTTCGTATTATTGAGTATGTCTGATAGCGTAAAAACAAATATTGAAGCCTTCAAAAGGAAATTTTACCTGAATAAGCTCATTAGAGGCATACTTTTATCAGGCATACTTTTTGGGTCTATATTATTGATATTCAGCACTTTAGAGGGTTTTTTCTGGCTAGGACAGGCCGTGAGAATGAGCTTCCTGGGGATTCTATCGGGGACGCTCCTTCTGGCGCTCGTATGGGGCGTTATAATGCCTGTTTCCGGGCTGTTTCGTCTGCGAAAAGGCATCTCTAATGAAGAAGCGGCAAGAGAAGTGGGGAAACATTTTCCTGAAGTGAGTGACAAACTACTGAATTATTTACAGCTGGAAAAACTCAACCGCACTGAAAAATCACTGGTCAATGCAGCGCTTCTTCAAAAGACAGATGAACTCAGGATCATTCCATTTCAGAAAGCCGTTAATCTCAAAGTAAACCTGAAATACACCTACATTTTTCTAGCTGTTCTTTTCTTCTTTACGCTGGTTTCATTTATCAGTCCGGGATTTCTTTCTGATGGCTCAAGCAGGATCCTTCAGTTCAACAAAGAATTTGAACGACCGGCTCCCTTTGAATTCATTGTGTCTGAAGATCTCACTGCCTTCAAGAATGAGTCATTTGAACTAAATATACAAATAGATGGGGAGTACCTTCCTGAGAATGTATTTCTCCTGGATAATAACAGGCGGATAAGGCTTACCAGCTCTGGAAACGGAACTTATAAGTTTCTCTATCCGTCCATTTCTGAGAATAAAGATTTTCAGTTGGAAGCTGCAGGGTTTAGATCTGCAAAGTATCTCATCACAGTTTACGAGCGACCTGAAATCCTGAATTTTAAAGTAAACCTGGATTATCCAGGCTACACCCGCCTCAATGATAAGGAAGTAAACAATACCGGAAGCCTCATTGTACCTGAAGGAACCACACTTACCTGGACACTTAATACTTCACAGGCTGATCAGGTAGATTTTCATATCGAGGATAAAAAGGAGGCTTTTACGAAAAATGATGATCAACAATTTACTTTCACCCGACAAGCAAGAAAAGCATTCAACTATGAGATTGGGCTGGAAAATGAGCACGCCAGAAATAAATCAAGGATTGCCTATGAGATTTCAGTAATCGAGGATCACTATCCTGAGCTTGAGGTAGAGTTTCTGCCTGACACTATTACTTATAACTCCGTACTTGTTTCCGGGAATATTGCCGATGATTATGGTTTCAGAAAACTACTGCTATTTTATAGGATCAATCGATCCGGAGAGTTTTCACCCATAAATATTGGTTTTGATCCTAAGCAAAACAACCAGCAGTTTTTTTACCAGATGGAGTTGGACTCGCTTAGTGGCCAAAGTTCCGGAATAGAATTGTATGTGAGTGTGACTGATAATGATGCGATCAACCGGTTCAAAGAATCCAGATCTCAAACATTTCATTTCAGGATCCCTGATGAAAAAGAGCTGGAGCAACTCGTAGAAAATGCCGGAAACAAAACGCAATCGCAGTTTGATGAGGCTGAGAAAAAATCCGAGAGCCTTAATGAAAAACTGCAGGAACTGGAAGACCGGCTGAAAAACAAAAAGGAGCTTAGCTGGCAGGACGAGAAGCTCCTGGAGGATGTCATTAAAGATAAAAAAGAGCTACAGGAGTCTATCGAAGAGCTAAAAGAAAAACACAAAGAGCTTATGAGAAGCCAAAAGGAATTTGGCAAGCAAAGTGAAGATCTCCGTAAAAAATCCGAAAAGCTGCAGGAACTCATAGACGAAAGCCTGGATGACGAGACAAAAAAGCTCTATGAAGAACTGAAAAAACTTCTGAAAGAAAAGGCCGGTTCTGACCAGGTGCTTGACAAGCTTTCCAACGTAAAGAATAAGGAACGAAACCTCGAGAAGGAGTTGGAGCGAATGAAAGAATTATTCAATCGCTTAAAATTTGAAACCAAGTTGGAGCAAACCTCGCAAAAACTTGATGAGCTCTCCCAAAAGCAGGAAGAACTGGCAGATGAAACAAAAAAACAGGACAGAGAAGGGGGTTCTGAAGAGGAACGACAGCAGCTGGAAGAAGAGCAGAAAAAGATTAACGAGGAGTTTGAAGATGTAAAAAAAGACATCAATGAGTCCGAGCAACTCAACCAGGAGCTAAAAAACCCACAACCTTTCGAGGATTTCAACAAAGAGGAGCAGGAGATACAGGAAAAACTGGATGAAATACCTGAAAACCTTAAGAAAAACGATTTACAAAAGGCTGGTCAGCAACAGCAAAATGCCGGTCAAAAAATGAAAAAAATGTCTCAATCCATGCAATCCATGCAAAGCAGTATGGAGATGATGGTTATGCAGGAGAACATTGATCAGCTGAGAGACATTTTGGATAATCTTATCAAGTTGTCTTTTGAGCAGGAAAAACTCATTAATTCTTTTCAATCTGTCCAGCAGGTAGACCCGCGATTTATCGAACTTTCACAGGATCAGCTCAAACTTATCGACAACAGTGAAGTAATTGAGGATAGTTTATTATCGCTGGCCAGTCGGGTAGTGCAGATCAGCAACTTTGTTACCCGGGAAATCGGTGAGATCAATACGAATCTGGACAAAGCTATGAATCAGCTGCGCGAACGCAACAAAGGCAAAGCCACCAGCCATCAGCAGTTTGCCATGACTTCTATGAATAATCTGGCGTTGCTTTTGGATGATGTGCTTGGTCAAATGCAAATGGCTATGGCCGAAGCAATGGGTCAACCACAAAAAGCAGGACAAAAGGAAAGTGCCCTCCCGGACATGAGTGAGCTTCAAAAGCAGCTAAGTGAGCAGATACAGGAACTTAAAAAGAGTGGAAAATCAGGACGTAAACTCTCCGAAGAACTGGCGCGCCTTGCAGCAGAACAAGCAGAAATAAGGAGACAGTTGGAATCTATGCAGGAGAAAATGGCAGGAAAACCGGGTACTGAAGAAGAAGGAAAAGATGGACAGGGAGGGAATGGTCTAAAAGAAGCCATTGAGAAGATGGAAGAAAATGAAGTGGACCTTGTCAATAAGCGGCTAACCGAAGAACTGATAGAACGGCAGCAGGAGATCTTGACTCGCATGCTGGAAGCTGAGAAGTCTATGCGTGAGCAAAAAGAGTCGCCTGAACGGGAAGGTGAAACCGCGAAAGAAAATATCCGTAAGGTACCTCCTGAATTTGAAGAATATTTAAAAGCAAAACGTAGTGAAATAGAATTGTTAAAAACTATTCCACTAGATTTAAATCCTTTTTATAAAAAAGAAGTAAACGATTATTTTAGACGCTTAAGCGGAGAAGATAAATAATGGATACAATACAGATACAGATCCCATCCCTTTCGGAAAACATCCGAATCGTAGAGAGTTTTATTGACAATGCCAAGGAACGATTTCATCTGGATGATGATATCTATGGCAACATCATGATTGCTGTAACTGAATCAGTCAATAATGCCATAGTACACGGCAACAAAAAAGCCAGCAGCAAAAACGTAAATCTGCGTCTGCATCTCAACGAAAATGTTCTGAAGTTTACCGTAACCGATGAAGGGACCGGATTTGATTACAATAACTTACCAGATCCCACTTCTCCCGAAAACCTTGAGAAACCTGGAGGCAGAGGCATATTTCTAATGAAGCACCTTTGCGATGAAGTGTCTTTTAAAGATGAAGGACGAGCGGTAGAGCTATCATTCTACCTTTCCTGATGAACCCCCAAATCAACTTCTTTCAGGAAGGCACCACCTTTAAGCTTCGTGACGAAGAGCGTATAATTCACTGGTTACAAGACATAGCCCAAAAAGAGGGTTATGAAATTGAAGAGATTAACTACATCTTTTGCTCTGATGATTACCTGCTGGAAATCAATCAACAGTATCTCAGTCATGATTACTACACGGATATTGTCACCTTCGATAATTCGGAAACCCCCCGGGTGCTCACCTCAGACATTTTTATAAGCATAGATCGCATTACAGAAAATGCCAATGAATTGAAAGTGGCTTTTGAAGATGAGTTGAATCGTGTCATGATACATGGTCTTTTGCACCTCCTGGGTTATATGGACAAGACCGACGATGAAAAAATCTTAATGCGGCAAAAAGAAGACACCTGCTTATCTTTGCTGAATTAAGTGTTCCACGTGGAACACCCGGAGTCTTTTTCGTGTTCAATCTTCTAATGTTCCACGTGGAACATCTACACTAAAGGCTTTATAACGATCAAAAGAAAGAACCTATATGTTTCAAGAGTATGATGTAATCGTAGTAGGGGGCGGGCATGCAGGTTGCGAAGCTGCAGCTGCAGCTGCCAACATGGGATCCAAAGTTCTACTCGCTACTATGAATATGAACACCATTGCACAGATGTCTTGTAACCCGGCCATGGGCGGTGTGGCAAAAGGACAGATCGTGCGGGAGATAGATGCACTTGGTGGATACTCCGGGATCATCACAGACAAAACCATGATCCAGTTTCGCATGCTCAATAGAAGCAAAGGGCCTGCTATGTGGAGCCCCAGAGCACAATCCGACAGAATGCGCTTTGCTGAAGAATGGAGACTGGCCCTCGAAAATACTCCAAACGTTGACTTCTGGCAGGAAATGGTTACCGGGATTATCGTTAAGGATAAAAGGGTAGTGGGGATTAAAACCAGTCTGGGATTAGAAATAAAAGCCAGGGCTGTAGTGCTCACAAATGGAACCTTCCTAAACGGCCTCATACATATAGGAGATAAAAACTTTGGCGGTGGTAGATCAGGGGAACGAGCAGCCAAAGGGATAACGGAGCAACTGGTAGAGCTGGGCTTTGAAAGCGGACGTATGAAAACCGGAACACCACCCAGAGTAGATGGAAGAAGTCTTGACTACTCTAAAATGGAAGAGCAACTTGGTGACGAGGAGCCTGGTAAATTTTCATACCTTGATACTACCACAGCCCTGAAAAAGCAGAGAAGTTGCTGGATCACCTATACAAATACAACCGTCCACGATACGCTGAAGACAGGTTTCGAAAAATCCCCCATGTTCAACGGACGAATCAGAGGACTTGGTCCACGATACTGTCCATCTATAGAAGACAAGATCAACCGGTTTGCAGAAAGAGACCGGCACCAGATATTTGTTGAGCCTGAAGGATGGGATACGGTAGAGGTCTATGTAAACGGCTTTTCTACTTCACTTCCTGAAAATGTACAGTACAAAGCACTGATACAGATCCCGGGATTTGAAAATGCAAAAATGTTTCGGCCCGGCTATGCAATAGAGTATGACTTCTTTCCACCAACCCAACTCAACCTTACGCTCGAAACAAAACGCATTGAAAACCTATTCTTTGCCGGACAGATCAATGGAACTACAGGGTATGAAGAAGCCGGCTGCCAGGGATTGCTCGCAGGTATAAATGCTCACCTGAAAGTAAAAGAGCAAGATCCGTTTATACTAAAACGATCTGAGGCCTACATCGGTGTGCTCATAGATGACCTCATTAACAAAGGCACAGAAGAGCCCTATCGGATGTTTACCAGCAGAGCTGAATTTAGACTCCTGCTCAGACAGGACAATGCAGACCTGAGATTAACAGCACGGTCCCATGAAATAGGGCTGGCCTCAGACCATCGATACGAGATGGCCATGAACAAAATGCACGAGACCAAACGTGTCATCAATGATCTCAAACAGAAGAAATACAAACCTGATGATATCAATCCCACACTGGAAAAGCTGGGTACGGCACCAATTAAAGATAAATCTTCCCTCTATCAGCTCCTGAAAAGACCAGATGTAGATATGCAGTTTTTGCACAAAATCGGCGATGATCTTACAGAGTATCTAAAAAATATCTCTGGTGAAATAAAAGAACAGGCTGAAATTCAAATCAAGTACGAAACTTATATAGAAAGAGAACGCCAGAATTCAGAGAAAATAGCATCTTTGGAAAGCCATAAGATTAACCCTGATTTTGACTACAGGAAGATACCTGCCCTGTCAGCAGAAGCTAAAGAAAAGTTGCTAAAAATAAAACCGGCAACACTCGGCCAAGCTTCCAGGATCAGTGGAGTATCTCCTGCAGATGTTTCTGTTTTAATGGTATATATGGGAAAATAACTATGTACGAAAAAATAGAAGAGTGTCCCTCTTGTAAACACCCAAAATTTATCAACTACAAGATTTGTAAGGATTACTCAGTCACTGGTGAGAGTTTTGCACTTGTTACCTGTCAGAAATGTGATTTGATTTTCACCAACCCCAGACCCACTATTGAAAATATAGGCAGGTATTATCAAAGTGAAGATTACATCTCCCACACCAACCAGGCCAATAACCTCACCAATTTCCTGTATAAATCGGTGCGGAAGATTACTTTACGTCAGAAACTTCAGCTTATCAATAAGTACACCTCTGGGAAATCCCTGTTTGATTTTGGTTGTGGGACCGGTACCTTTTTAGACTACTGCCAGACAGAAAACTATACGGTATCAGGGATGGAACCAAACGCTTCCGCCAGACAAATAGCTGAAACGGTAACAGGATCAAAAATCTCTACTACAATAACTCAACTCAAAAAAGAAGAAAAGTTTGACGTAGTGACTGCCTGGCACGTCCTGGAACATGTGCATGATTTACGCGATACACTCAACTTTCTACGGAAGCGACTGGAAAAAAAAGGATTTCTATTTATCGCAGTGCCTAACCACTTATCTCATGACGCAGAACACTACCAGGAGTACTGGGCTGCTTACGACGTACCCAGACATCTTTATCATTTTTCCAAAAAGTCTTTTACTTACCTGGCAAACAAGTGCAAACTAAATGTTGTAAATGTTTATCCAATGAAGTTTGATGCTTACTACGTATCCCTGCTCAGTGAAAAACACAAAACAGGAAAATCAAATTTCCTAAAGGCCTTCAGACAAGGGTACCTATCCAATAAAAAAGCAAAATCAACAGGTCAATATTCAAGTTTGATTTACGTTCTTACCCAATGAGAAACCTTTTTTCTTCACTAATAGCAATACTTCTTTTAGAAGCATTATTTCAGAGTTGTGCCAATCCTTCTGCTCCTACTGGCGGACCTAAGGATACCATTCCACCTGCACTAATTACTTCCATTCCGGAAGATCAAACACTCAACTTTAGCGGTCAAACCATCACACTTACATTTGACGAATTTATATCTGCAGATAAACTGAAGCAAAGTCTTGTGGTCACGCCTATCACCGAAAATAAATACAAGCACCTTGTCAAGAAGAGAACAATCACCATAAAATTTGACGAACCCTTTGAGGACAGTACTACTTACACACTAAACTTCTTTGATGGCATTACGGATATCACTGAAAGAAATCCCGCAGAAAATCTAATACTTGCCTTCAGTACCGGACCCTACATCGATTCACTCTACCTTTTCGGTAATGTGAAAGACCTCTTCACAGATAAACCTATGGAGAAAATAACAGTCGCCCTGTACAAATTCACAGATTCACTTGATATCTTCTTACACAAACCAACCTACTTCTATAATACTGATAAATCCGGTGAGTTTCGTATTCAAAATGTAAAGCAAGGTAGATACAGACTTATTGCCTATGGTGATGAAAACAGAAATCAACTCCTGGATGGAAAAGAAACACACGGCTTCCTTGCAGATACCATTCACCTGACAGAGTCCATAGAAGATAGCATCCTGATTACAACAGTCCCAATAAACGCATCACCATTAAAACTTATTTCCGGTCGACCGGCTACCCGGTATTTCAACGCCCGATATTCAAAACCAATAGTCGAGTATTCACTTTATGCTTCAGTCAAAGGAGGCGACTTTGCCACAGACTTTGCAGATGAGAAAAAAGAAAGTGTAAGATTTTATAACAACCTATCCATCTCAGAAAATGACAGTGTTCAAACCATCCTCTCTGCACGGGACAGTTTAGGAAATACGAGTACTGATACATTATACGTAAAGTTTAGGGAATATTCCAGAAAGACCTCCGAATATAAAACGGATCTCAAACCTGCTAAATCCGTTCCCATCTTCCCAGGTAAAAAATTCGGAGTTTCCTTTAACAAACCATCACGCCTGGCAGACTCATCCTTTGTCTTTTTAAAAATTGATACGCTTTACCAGGTGCCTTTAAAAATTGATTCCATCAAAGCAAATTTTAACAATACCTCCATATCATATCTTTTGCCTCAGCTATCTCAGGATTTCATTAAAACACAGTTAGAGCATTTTCAACAAGAACTCATAGGAGATTCCACTGATGTGGACTCTACTACACTTCTCCTTTATAATAAACTGGACTCATACCCCACAGACCGATTCCAACTTGGATATAAAGCAGGAGCTTTCATTTCGGTGGAGCAGGATACCTCTCAGAGCATGACCGGTACGTATTCGTTTGGATCAAATGAAAACTTTGGCCTGATAAAGGTCAAAATCACTACAGATAAGAAATCATACCTAGTACAATTGATGAAAGGTGATAAGCCTGTACAAACATTATCTACCTGTGAAACCTGCACCTTCTTACGTGTGTCACAAGGTGAATATTGGGTAAGAGTGCTCATTGATGAAAACGGAGATGGCAAATGGTCCATTGGCAACATCCTGCAAAATATTGAACCTGAACCTGCAGTTTATTTTAAAGAAAAAACCAACATCCGGGCAAACTGGGAAAATGAGCTCCGGTTTTCCTTCTGATTCTCTGTGTGTAGCTTGTGAATAACCGTGGATCTTATTGTGGATTTAATTTCTGTTACCCACGATGGCACATATTCATTCAGATCGGTGTTACTCAATGAGAATAACTATTCATTTTTCAACCACTTGTCAATAACATAAACTTAAAATATAATTCACATAGGCTTATCTACAATATGTAGATTAAATTCGTAAATGATTGACTTTCAATAAACTGAATATGGTATAACCTGTGGAAATCTGTGGAAGCCCCTTGCATTTATAAACAACCCGATTTTCCAAATTAAATTTTCAGGACTTTCCCACATATCCACAGGGTTAATAATAGAAATAAGTTAATTTTTTAAAACCTATTTATTATATATAAGTAAACATCTAACGTGGATAACTAATCAGAATCCAGCATGAGAAACCTCTCGATCATTTTCTTTTTTTTCATAACGACAATTCTGTTTGCGCAAACTGATGACGCTAAGCTGGCCAATGAATACTATCAGCAAGGTGAATATGAAAAAGCCCTGGTTATCTATGATGACCTTGCCAATAATAGGCGCGCGATCCCGCTAATCCATTCAAACTACCTACAGCTTCTCATGGATAAGAAGGATTTTAAAAGTGCAGAAAAATACCTGGATAAAGTCCTGAAAATCTACCCTACCAACCTGCAATATCTCGTGGATCTGGTAAACTTCTACAAAATCTCCGACCAGGAGGATAGAAAAGAAGCGATGATTGAGCAGCTGCTCAAAACCTATCGGGAGAACCAATATCAGTTGAGCATAATTGCTCAAAATCTCGTGGCCAATCAAATGTATGATGAAGCAATCAGTTTTTACAAGTTGGCGCGAAAGATCAACGGACGCTCTTCGGCTTTTGCCCTGGACCTGGCCGCAATCTATCGGCTGAAGAATGATAAACCCGCCATGACTCAGGAGTACATCAACTATGCAGAAGGAAATCCGGCGAATCTTACCTACGTAAAAAATCTTTTTCAAAATATCCTTAACGAAGAGGAAGATCAGGAGTACCTGGAACAAACTTTAATTAAGAAAATTCAGAAGTATCCGGAACAGATGCTTTACCCCGATCTCCTCATCTGGCTGGAGCTTCAGCGAAAAAACTTTTACTCCGCTTTTATTCAGGCGCGTGCCATTGACAAGCGAACCGCAAGTCCGGGTGATGAGTCCATGCAGATCGGATATATCGCTTATGACAATAAGGCCTGGGAAGATGCTATTGATATTTTTGAATACGTGATTGAAGAATACGGCGACTCCTATAACTATGCGGCAGCTCGCCGTTTACTCATTCGCTCACGTGAAAATAAAATCAAAAGCGAATACCCTGTAGATCGGGAAGCGATCCGGACACTGGCCACGGAATATGGTACCCTCTTTGAAGAGCTCGGTCCAAACCCTGTCACACTGGAAGCCATGAGAAACAAAGCCCTGCTCCATGCTTTTTACCTGGATGAGCTGGATACGGCTATCACTATTTTAAACTACATCATTGACAACAGGCGGTCACCTGCACATCTCGTTTCAGAGTCCAAACTGGATCTGGGCGATATGTATCTGCTCATTGATCAGCCCTGGGAGGCAACACTGCTTTACTCACAGGTAGAAAAATCTGATAAAGAATCACCAATGGGATACGAAGCAAAATTGCGTAACGCGCGACTCAATTATTATACCGGCGACTTTGCCCTGGCAAAAAGTCATCTGGATATACTCAAGCTGGCAACCACTCGTGAAATTTCAAATGACGCGATCGCTCTGAGCTTATTGATCACGGACAATACTGTTTTTGATACCACAGATCTCATCATGCAGGAATTTGCCAATATTGAGCTTCTGCTTTTCCAAAATAAAGACTCCGTGGCAAAAGTCAGACTTACCCAATTACTCGAAGAAAATCCCGGCCACTCCCTGACCGATGAAATTTACTGGCTGCAGGCCAAAATGAATCTCGAAGAAGGAAATTATCGGGCAGCAATTGATCTGTTGGATAAGATCATCACCAATTTTAAATACGATATTCTCAGCGACGATGCTTTTTACAAAAAGGCGGTCATACTGCAGGATTACCTCAACGATGAAGAAGAAGCCAAGCTCGTTTTTACGGAATTTCTCAAGAAACATCCGGGAAGTATGTATGCCGCCGAGGCGAGAAAACGCATCCGCGAGCTACGCGGCGATCTGATCAATTAAACCAAAACCAGTCTTGGAGTTGGTTCCATCAGGCTTGGATCAGGAGAAAAATGTTTATTGAAAAATCCGTCCAGCTCATCTCGGGTTTTCTCAGATAACAATTCTGACAATTCAGTCAATACTTCGCCGCTCAGCATGTAGGGAGGATTCTGCATATTCACTTTGTCACCAATACAGTGCGCAAAGATCTGGTATTCGGAAGCCTGACCCCTTGGTTTTTGAGTGATCATGCATTGGCCGATCAGCTCTTCAATGTTGCCATTAGCCTGAGCGATATTTCTTGCGCGCTGTTCTACATTGAGTTTTTCAGAAAAATAGTTCTGGATACACTCCGCGGACTCCTTTGAAAGTTGCTGATAAATCTTCGTTGCACAATCCAAGCAGATGGCATAGTCAAAGACCACATCCGAAGTTTTGTAATCCGGATAATTGCGAACCGCTTTTTCGATCACGTATTCACATCCGTCTTTCATCAGATCCCGCTCACATTCTATACAGCGGGTAAACAATCCTTCATTGTGGAAGGAATAAAAACTTTGCGGAATTTCGGTCTGTGTATTCTCGTTGTTCATATGTCTAAAAATTGGCTTTTAGCTCTTAGCCTTTGGCTTTTGGCAATCCTTTCGGATCGCTTAGGTTGAGACTACAAGTGCGGACGGTTAGTCCCCGGCATTATGCTCATTTCATTAGCATAAAATTAACGCATATTCACCGATATGCCATTGGCTTGGCCTCTTAACCTGATCATCACTTTGGAGGTGCTCTACTTAAAAATTTCCACTTTTTTCCCTACGCTGGATAAAGGTCTCAATCTGATGGTAAATAGTATGCATGCATAACAAATTTTCTATATCTTTGAATAAGCTGATACTTAAGCAATATCGGCTTCATTCAACCGTGAATAAATGAAGAGAGAAGAAACTGTAGACTATAATATAAAAGTAGCGTGGCATGCAATATCCCGGATGTATAATCAGTATGGGGCAGATTTTGATGTGACCGCTTCTACCGGATTTGTACTTTTAAACATCGATGTAGAAGAGGGCACACCTGCTACGAAAATAGCACCGCTCATGGGACTTGAAGCGAGATCACTTACCCGGATGCTCAAAACCATGGAAGAGAAAAAGTGGATATTTCGAGAAAAAGATCCATCCGATGGGCGTTCGGTCCGAATTTTTCTGACAGACCTGGGAAAAGAAAAGCGAGAGTTTTCGCGAAAAGGAGTAAAGGAATTTAATAAGCGTATCCAGGAAATCGTTCCGGACGATGATCTGGAAACTTTCATTTCAGTTACCCGAAAAGTCATTGAGCTAATTGAAGATAAAAACCTATTTGAGAAACTAGCCGAAGCGTTTATCTACGAAACAGGCAAAGCTTGAAATAATCAATAACTCAGAAATAACTCTAAATATGAAACGAACCATTAAGAAAGCAGCAGTATTGGGATCAGGAATCATGGGTTCCAGGATTGCCTGTCATTTTGCAAACATTGGTTTGGAAGTACTCCTGCTGGACATTGTCCCGAAAGAGCTCACCGACGATGAAAAAGCAAAAGGCCTTTCGCTGGACTCACCGCTGGTAAAAAACCGGATCGTCAACGGCGCGCTGGAAGCCGCGGTAAAATCAAAGCCGGCACCTCTCTACCATAAAGATTTTGCGGAGCGGATCAAAACCGGAAATTTTGATGATGACCTGGAGAGGATCAAAGACTATGACTGGGTGATCGAAGCGGTAGTGGAAAATCTTGAGATCAAAAAATCGCTTTTCGAAAAAGTGGAAAAGCATCGGAAACCCGGAACGCTGATTTCCTCCAATACATCCGGGATACCAATCTCCTTTATGATGGATGGAAGAAGTGAAGACTTTCAGAAGCATTTTTGCGGGACGCACTTTTTTAATCCACCACGCTACCTGAAACTGCTGGAGATCATCCCGACTAAAAAAACAGATCCGGAGGTTATAGACTTTTTCATGCACTACGGTGATCTCTACCTGGGGAAAGAAACCGTACTCTGCAAAGACACGCCAGCGTTCATCGCAAACCGCATTGGTATTTACGGGATCATGTCGGGCATGCACACCGTAGAAGAAATGGGCCTCGGGGTAAACGAAGTAGACAAACTCACCGGTCCGGTTATCGGCCGACCAAAATCGGCAACTTTCCGAACCATGGATGTTGTGGGTCTTGATACTGCAGTAAAAGTTGCCCAGGGCCTCGCGGACAATTTGCAAAAAGACGAATCCAAAGACGTCTTCAAACTTCCGAAAATCGTCAAGGAACTGTATGACCGAAAATGGTGGGGCGATAAGACCAAACAGGGTTACTACAAAAAAGTAGTCGAGGATGGAAAAAAAGAGATCCTCGAGCTCGACCTGAAAACGATGGAGTACAAGCCGAAAAGCAAGATCAAGCTGGATGTGCTCGACAAAACCAAAAATGAAGAAGATCTTAAGAAGCGACTGAAAATAGCCATCGAGGCGGATGGACGCGAAGGGGAATTTTACCGGAAAACCTTCTTCGATCTTTTCCGCTACTGCACCAATCGCATACCGGAAGTAGCCGATGAACTATATCGGATTGACCAGGCTGTAGCTGCAGGTTTTGGCTGGGAACTGGGACCGTTCGAAACCTGGGATGCCATGGGTGTGAAAACCTGTGTGGAAAAAATGAAAAAAATGGACCTGGCTCCTGCCAAATGGGTGGATGAAATGCTCGAGGCAGGAAACGAGTCATTCTACAAATTCGAAAAAGGGAAGAAACACTACTACGACATTCCATCCAAATCGTACAAGGTTGTTCCGGGTACGGAAGGCTTTATTTTCCTTGAAGCGTTCAAAGAAAACAATGTGGTTTGGAACAATGAAGGAGCCACAATCTACGACATTGGAGACGGAGTGCTGAATGTGGAGTTCCACACCAAAATGAACTCCATCAGTGGTGAAGTGGTCGAAGGAATTCAGACAGCCATCAACATGGCCGAGAAAGATTATCGAGGCGTAGTGATCGGGAATGAAGCCCAACAATTTTCCGCAGGCGCCAACCTTGCGATGCTGTTCATGTTTGCCGTGGACCAGGAGTTTGACGAGATCGATCTGATGATCCGCCAGTTTCAGCAGACCATGACCCGGGCTCGTTTTTCTTCGGTACCTGTTGTGGCGGCAACTTCCGGACTGGCGCTCGGTGGCGGTTGTGAGCTTTCACTACACTGTGATGCCATCCAGGCACATGCCGAAACCTACATCGGTTTGGTCGAAGTAGGAGTAGGGCTGATCCCGGGTGGCGGCGGCACCAAAGAGATGACGATGCGCGCAGCAGATAACTACATGCCAAACGACCCGGAACTAAACACGCTGCAGGAATATTTTATGAATATCGCTACGGCGAAAGTGTCAACTTCGGCACTGGAAGCCAGGGATATGGATATTTTGAGACCTGCGGATCGGATCACGCTCAATCGTGCCCGACTTTTGGCTGATGCCAAAGAGCGGGTGATCGAGCTGGCGGATGCTGGCTATACCCAGCCGATCCCGAGAAACGACATCAAAGTTCAGGGCCGAACCGGCATGGCGATGTTTGAAGCGGGGATCACGGGCATGAAGTACGGGTCGTACATTTCCGAGCATGATGCGAAGATTGCCCGAAAGCTGTCTTACGTGATGAATGGCGGAGACCTTTCCGCACCGACTGAAGTGTCCGAGCAATACCTGCTCGACCTGGAGCGTGAAGCATTCCTAAGTCTTTGTGGTGAGCAAAAAACGCTGGAGCGAATACAGAGTATTTTGTTTAAGGGGAGACCGTTGAGGAATTAGTAGGCAATAGACAAATGGCAAATGCAATTTAATCCTTCCGCTGGCGTCCCGTGCAGAGAAAAAAGGGATCAGCGTAGGGAACCAAAAGCAAGAGGTGAATGGCAACCCGAGCTAAAAATGAAATAGCAAAATGAGTTTTAGAGGTCTGACGGTTTACAAAAAAGCGTTTGCATTGGCTATGGATATTTTTGAAACAAGCAAGGCTTTTCCAAAAGAGGAAAAATACTCGCTCACAGATCAGATTCGGAGATGTTCTCGTTCGGTTTGTGCGACTGTTGGTGAAGCTTACAGAAAAAGACAATACGAAAACTATTTTGTAAACAAAGTTTCAGATGCAGATATGGAAAATACCGAAACGCAGGTTTGGTTGGATTTTGCATCTGCCTGTGAATATGTAAATGAAAAAACCTGTAAGGATTTGATGGATAAATCTGAAGAGGTTGGCAGACTGCTAAACCACATGATCAAAAACCCTGAAAAGTATTTGAGACAAAACGACAAATAAGTATTTGCCCCCGAAGCTTCGGGAAGCTATTGCTTATTGCCTACTTGGGTACTGTTAATTAGAAAGAAAATAAAGATTTGATTGGATACTGTTATTTAAAGAAGTTAGGCCTACGCTCACCCTTTGATTCCCTAAAGGGATCCCGCCCACCAAGTTGGCGTTGGATTGCCTCCAAAGGTGTGCGCTGGAAAGATCATTGCTTTAAAAATATCTGAGACAAAGCGACAAATAAGTTTTTGCCTATTGCATTTTGCTTATTGCCTACTGGAAATAATGTAAATAGAAACCGAAACAACAAATATTTAGAAAAATTTAAATAGGAACTAAAACACTACACCCATGGATGCATACATCGTAGCAGGATATAGATCGGCAGTGGGCCGGGCGAAAAAAGGAGGCTTCCGCTTCTACAGGCCCGATGACCTGGCAGCCGACATCATCAAACATTTAACCGGATCGATCGATGGCTTTGATGCCAAGCGTGTCGATGACCTGATCGTAGGAAATGCCATTCCCGAAGCAGAGCAGGGGATGCAGATGGGACGGATGATCTCATTGCTTTCGCTACCCATCGAAGTGCCGGGCATGATCGTGAATCGATATTGCGGTTCCGGGCTGGAAGCCATTCACCTGGCTTCAGCGAGAATTCACTCCGGTACTGCCGACTGTATCATAGCCGGAGGTACCGAGTCCATGTCACTCGTGCCGATGCTCGGATACAAAACGGCGCTCAACTTTAAGATCGCTGAGAAAAATCCGGAATACTACCTCAGCATGGGGCTGACGGCTGAGGAGATTGCCAAAGATTTCAAGATCACACCGGAAGATGCCAACGAGTTTGCGATGCAGTCTCACCAGAAAGCAGCGAAAGCCATCGCTGATGGCAAATTCAAAGATGAGATCGTGCCGATCGATGTGGAAGAAGTCTACATGGAGGGCGACAAACGCAAAAAACGATCCTTCACCGTGGACACGGACGAATGCGTTCGAGCCGATACCAATATGGATACTTTGGCCAAACTTCGTCCGGCTTTCAAACAAGGCGGCCAGGTGACCGCCGGAAACTCCTCGCCAACATCAGACGGAGCAGCTTTTGTGATGGTGATGTCGGAGAAAATGGTGAAAGAGTACAACCTCGAGCCGATTGCCCGGATGGTGAGCTACTCCGCAGCTGGTGTCAATCCGCGGATCATGGGGATCGGTCCCGTAGAGGCCGTGCCAAAGGCGCTGAAGCAGGCCGGTCTGAAACAAAACGACCTGGACCTGGTGGAGCTGAACGAAGCATTTGCTGCACAGTCGCTGGCAGTGATCCGCGAGCTGGATCTGGATACCGAAAAGCTGAATGTGAACGGAGGTGCCATCGCACTGGGTCACCCGCTGGGCTGCACCGGAGCAAAGCTTTCCATCACGTTGCTCAACGAGATGCGCCGCAGAAAAGGCAAGTACGGCATGGTCACCGCATGTGTAGGTGGCGGCCAGGGAGTAGCCGGCATTTATGAGTTTTTGAATTAATATAATTCCTCTCTGAAATCAAAAACTGTCATTTCGACGAAGGAGAAATCTTTCTATCTATTTTCTGGAAAATAGAAATTATATAGACTCTATCTGGATCATGAAAAACATCTCCGTTACACTTCGATATGACAGTTTTTTCTGCCATCCACCCCGGATGGCTTTTTTTGCTGAGCACCAGAAAGTCACAGTTGCTATAAATGGTGGGTTTTCGTAAGTTGAAAAAAGCAAAACCTTTTACCATGAGAGCAATCATTCTGATCCTACTTTTTTGTCTTGCTACTACGGAAGGCTTTTCGCAGAAGGAACTTTTTTCGATTTAGAAGAAAAAGATCTCTCCGCTATTCCTGTTCAGTCAGGTCAAGGCCTGAGCCCTGGTAATTCAGACCCACAAACTTGAGAAACCTATAAGGTTTTCAAAACCTTATAGGTTTATTTTACCAAACCAACCAAACTCCTAAACATTAAAAAACCAATGAACGATTACCACCAACCCTTACTACCCGACCAGATTTACCACTTTTTTTCCCGGGCAGTTGGCAGCGAGAAAATGTTCATTTCAGCCGATAATTACCGTTTCTTGCTTCAAAAATTAAAACAACATACAGGCCACGTGTGTAGCTTCTACTGTTACACCTTGTTGCCCAATCATTTTCATTTATTAGGAAGGATACACAATGAAGGAACTATCATTAAACATTTTGAAGAAGTAAAAAAAGCAAGTTTTAATGAGCTGCAACACAGCCTGCCCGATTTTATTATGGAGCGGTTTAGTAACTGCCTGAACAGTTATACCAAGGCTTTTAATAAAATGTACAAACGAAAAGGAGCCTTATTTATGGACTATCTTAAGCGAAGCAAAGCTGAGAAAGATAGTGATTTCACTTCCTTTGTGTGGTATATTCATAAGAACGCGGTACATCACCAACTTACCAAAGCCATAGGCGTATGGGAGTTTGACAGCTATAACTCTATGCTGTCCGATGCTCCTACCGCTTTATTGAGGGATGAAGTTTTAGAATGGTTTGGCGGAAAGGAAGCTTACATAAAGTTTCACCAGCAACCCATTGACCCGAAAATAGATATGATTGATATGTAGGACACAAGAAGACCTATAAGGTTTCAAAAACCTTATAGGTCTTTATTGATGCAGGGGGCGCTGACTGAGCGTCCCCGACAGTTCTGTTTTGCTATATTTATAGAAAAGTGGGGCTGGCAGGCTCTACTCTACTTCAACACCTCATTTAAAATTAATTCTACTATGAAAAACAAAACTCTATTCGCGGTACTCCTTTTGGGAGCTTCTACAGTGGTCAATGCACAACACAATGTGCCCGAAAACCAAATAAGATTCTCCGAGGCTCGTGGATTTGATTATGATCCAAATTTAGATGCGGTTTTTTACAACGACTACAATAATGGTCAGGTTGTGAAACTAGGTGATGTTGGTGGGAATGGCTGGTTTTTGGGCAAGGTCGGCATAGGAACTAACCAACTGAACATTAGTGGTACCAGTGTTAATACTCTTGTAATTGGCAATTCCTCTTCAAGTGAAGGATTGATTATCAATGCTAATTCCAATAATGATGGAATAGTGGCATTTGCTAGTGATGGAACAATGGTATCAAGATTCATTTATAATAATCCCTCCGGAACTTTAAACTACACCAAGCAAGGTGCAGGTAATCTTTTTGCAATAGATAATAATGCTGTTTGGATTAAAAATAATGCACTTAGGTTCTCAGAAAATCGCGGATTTGATTACGATCCAACAGAAGACGCACTTTACTATAATGATTACAATACGGGGAAAACGATCAAATTTGGAAAGAATGGAGAATTTACGGTGGATGGAGAAATCAAGTGTGAAGAAGTTAAGGTAGAATTGATTGCAGGAGTAGCTCCCGATTACGTTTTTGAACCTGATTACGAACTCCGAACCCTCCAAGAAACCAAAGAATACATAAATGTCAATAAACATCTCCCAGAAATCCCTTCAGCATCAGAAATGGAAATGAATGGGATCGATCTTGGAGATATGAACATGAGGCTGTTGAAGAAGATCGAAGAACTTACCCTTTATCAGATCAAACTGCTAGAGAAAGTGGAAGAATATAGTTCTCGAACCGAAAAACTGGAAAGGGAACTTCAGGAATTGAAAGATGCAGAAAAATAAAGTTACAAAACCCTCCGAACAAAGACGGTCTAACCTTTGCTTAAAAGCGGTATATTACCGCTTTACTGCCCATTCTTTAGATAAATAATCTATAACATTTCAGGATATCTGAGAGAGAAGATTTTTAGAGCCCATATATATCATTACAATATCATAATGTAATCCCTTTGTAAAGGTGTAACCTGCTCGTTACCAGACCATTTTGGGTACCTTGGTGTCTCACTTAGATTGTAAAATCCCATCCGTAGGAATTTACAACCCCAAAGGACAACATTATGACTACAAACTTTTCTACAGGTAGAAAAAACCCATTTTTCACCTGCTTTTTAATATTCCTGCTCTGCATTCTTTACGCAGGAAGCGCCGCAGCACAGGTCGTGAACATCCCAGACCAAAACTTCAAAACAGTCCTTTTGGCCAACCAAAATATCAATACCAATGCAGACAATGAAATCCAGGTGAGTGAGGCGGAAGTATTTGATGGACAGATACTAGTCATTGGTGAACGCATAACTGACCTTACAGGAATAGAGGCTTTTACATCACTGACTGACTTAAGGGTTCATTACAACATTCTTACTTCTGTTGATCTGAGTGCGAATGTAAACTTAATACAGCTTCATCTTCAACACAACGAACTCACTTCACTCGATCTTTCGGCCAATACGAAACTGGATATGTTGCGTGTCCAAAACAACAGCCTCGATGCATTGGATCTGAGCGCCAATATTAAATTGAGATTCCTCGAAGTGACCAATAATAATTTGAATGCACTCAATGTCCGCAAAGGGAATAATATTGTCATGTATAATTTCCTGGCAACAGGAAACCCCAGGCTCACATGTGTGCAAGTGGATGACGTCACTTATGCGGAAGATAACTGGTCTGAAAATGTGGATGAAGGGGTGTCGTTCAGTACAGATTGTGGGGATCCGGTAGTCTATATTCCTGACAATGATTTTAAAGCCTATTTGGTAGGCGACCCGGATATCAATAGCAATGGAGATGATCATATCCAGGTACCTGAGGCTGAAGCGGTGACAATTCTTCAGGTTTATTCCATGGGAATTTCAGACCTGACAGGTATTGGGGCGTTTATCAATCTTGAGTCCCTATTTGCACATGATAACAACCTGACAACCGTGGATTTATCCAATAACACGATCCTGGGGGAAGTGAATGTGAGCGATAATCAATTAACGGAGATAAAGTTTCACCCAAACCTTGAGAACCTTAATGCAAGTGGGAACCAATTGATATCATTGGACTTGGGCGAAACGGCCATTCGTACATTGAGGATTAATGACAATAACCTGGCTATACTGAATATCCGGAATGGTATGGCGTGGGAATCGTTGCATGCAGCCGGTAACTCGAACCTATCCTGTATCCAGGTGGACGATGTGGGATTTGCGGAAGCAAACTGGTCTGAAAAAGTAGATGAAAGCGTTGTCTTCAGCACGGACTGCAGGCCTTTGAATACAGTAGTGAACATTCCTGATGCCAATTTCAAAGCAGCCCTTTTGGCCGATGAAAATATCAACATCTATGGCGATGGTCAAATCCAGGTGAATGAAGCCAGGGATTTTACGGGTTTGATTAAAGTCAATGAAGAAAATATCTCAAACCTTACCGGTATTGAAGCTTTTGTAAACCTTACCGGGCTGAAAGCGCATTATAATAATCTCAGCTCAGTTGACCTGAGTGCCAATAAGTACCTGAAGGAGTTACATATCCAAAACAACCAAATCACTGCACTCCATCTTTCTTCCAATCCTAAACTGGAGCTGATACGTGCACAGTACAATATGCTTTCATCATTGGATGTGAGTGGCAACGCCAAACTCAGGCACCTGGAAGTAAACAATAATAGATTGACCTCATTGAACATGAAAAGTGGGAAGAACTACATCATGAATAAGTTTGAGGCAGCAGGAAACCCTTACCTTATCTGTATCCAGGTAGACAATGCAAGGAATGCAGCTGATGAATGGTCAGGCAATATAGGTCCGGCTGCTTCTTTCAATGAAGACTGTTCCGAAATCATTTCTGAGATACTACTGGGTGCATTGACGGAGGATTCCCCGGACCTTTTGGTCTTTCCAAACCCGTCGGCTGATTATATGCAGGTGAGCAGTGACGCTACGTTAGATGAATTGCGTGTCTACTCACTCAATGGTGAAGAAATGAAGGTCCGTTTTATCTATGGGAAAGCAGATATCAGGCACCTGAATACGGGGGTGTATATCCTGAAAGCTTATAAAGGCGGTAAGGTTTCTACGGTAAAGATCGTGAAGGAATAAGAGGTCATAATCTCGCGAGGGTGTTGGTGAAACACCATAAGGGCCAAAATCAAGCCATCCACACGGGTGGCTTTTTTTATTCTGAGCACCAGAAAATCACAATTGCTATAAATGGTAGATTTTCGTAAGTTGTAGAGCAGAAAATAAAAATATACTTCTTCTGATGTTAGCTATCTATGGCATGGAGAATTAGCTTCTTGTATTTCTTAGTAAGTTAAACTCAGGAGAAGCTATAGGGTGAATATGCTGACCTTTGGTCAGGGTATTCAAATGTTACCTTGAATTACTACAAGTAAAAAACAGTCAATTTGAAAAGAACAACTCTTCTAATAGCTATTTGTATTGTGTCAGTAAATTCATCCTTTGGCCAATCTAATTTCAAGTTAGGTGATCTGGAACTGAATCTGCAATTCATTCAACATTTGGGAGTGCTTGAAAAAATTGATAGCAGTAAAATTTTCTTACACCTAGAAGACAGTTTACTAAATTCTTATTGGAATATGACATTTTGCACTGAAGTAATTCCTGAGAGTGTAACAACTGTTGAAGATTATTTTCTATTAAAAAATGACGCGGATCAGATTGTTGTACAGTACAACGAGAAACCAATTGACTATTTACCTCATCAAAAAGTCATATTAATGAACGCGATAAATCAAAGTAATAAGTTTTTAACACTGGGACGTTATCATAGCCCAGCCAATGATCAAAATTACATCATAGCATTTGATAAGTATTACGTCATTAACGGAGGAAATGGATATTATTTTGAATACGAGCATGGTAAGATTCGTGCCTCCGATTCAATAGAAAATCAATACAGAAAGTATCATAGCAACTTTTATTACACACTCTCTAACTCCCAATTTGTAGAAAAAGACTCAAGGTAACAGACGATGATGGCGCATGGCCTTACTTAGTCATCCAAAGTGACTGCTAAACATCCCACTTATCAGCCGCCAGGAACCTAAAGTGCTTTCTATCCTCTTCTGCTCGTGGGAGAATTAATCTTCATGACGCAGTGCGTATCTGAAACTTTGATCACACCGGCAGATAAGCTACTTTTAACGCTATTAATAAAGCTCGGAGGCCACAGCGCCATATCTGGGCGTTGGACATAATTGTGGCCAGATCAATAGTTTTCCTTTTCAGCATCACAAGGCTCCATTTTCTTTAGTAAAATCAATCCATCAAATAGGTTAAGCCATTTCCCATTCATTGATACATGGCCAAACGGGCTCATTGTAACAGATGAATCAGGATACGTTTTGTTTAAACTACTTAAGTCCAAAAAGGTCGGTGAACTGCTTGAAACCTCATAAAAAAGATGTTCTAATGAATTCCTTGAAGTTTCAATAGAATTGCTTTCCGTATAAAATCTCCCATATGATCCAGTTAAAGAAGAAAAACCGATACAATAAGATTGATCTGGAAATTTTTCGTATAACAATGTTCCAAAGTTTGTTGTATCTCGTTTAAAGGGGCTTAGATGACTAACGCTTTCAAAATCCTTATGGCCATGTGAATTGGTTGTCCAAATAATGCACTTTCTATCATTAATTACGTTTTCCTTCAACCATAAAAAATTTTCAAACATTTGATAATCTCTAATATTATTAGAAAGATTTTCAGCCCATATGTTTTTGGCATTTTCATGAACCGATATAAGATTTAATAACTCCTGATTTGCTAATCTGGATTTAGGACTCGACTTTGTTGAAAAGGTATCTGCAAACTGTTCTAGCTTTTGAATTTCATTTTCGGAAAGTTTGACGAATATTCCAGACCGAACAAATTTCCTCATAACTTGAAGAAACTCTTCAAAATCAGATTGCTTTCCGACAATTGAAGAACCAAAAGATTGAAAGAACTCAACAAGATTATTCTTCCGAAAATCAGTGAAATGAGTATTATCGATTCCCCTAACTAATAGTGGGTTCTCTGATCTAAGACTTGCTTGATAGTAATCTGTCATTTGATCGAATTGCTTGCATTCTCTCCACACTTTCAACACATTATCCAATGATCGCACATCGTCCTGATTTTCCATGAAACTAAAGAAATCGCTTTCAAAAACTAGGAAATCAAAATTGTGATTCTCATGTAGGTATTTGACTATTTCGGTTTTGAGAGATATGACCGATCCATCTCCATGATCTTGTTCACCCAACAAAACGATTTGCTTATCATCAACCTCTGAACCTAAAGCTTGTAAATAATTGTCATTTGAAACTGCTAACAATCGCTTTCCTGATTCTTGAATATCCACTCGACAGGAACCAAGAATTACCATACTGGCTAAGAACAATAACTTATTCACCATACGCTAAACTCTGAAAAATTTGACATATAAACTAAACTATGCCCAACATACGATATGGACGCATGGCCTTACTTAGCAATCTGCCAAGAGTCTGCTGAACATCCCGCTTATTAGCCGCCAAGAAACTGAAGTGCTTTCTACAATCTTCTACTCGTGGGAGTTTTTTGTCTGGGATTGCGCAATGCCTGTCTGATACTTTGAATGCACCGGCAGATAAGCTACTTTTATCGCAATTAATAAAGCTCGGAGGCCACTCGCCATATCTGGGCGTTATGATGCATTAGTCATGAAACGAACTTCATTTTTCGCATTCTTATTTATACAATGTTTCGTAATTGAAATCCTCGCACAATCAGGCCAGGAAGACTGGTCGAGTTTAAGGTTGGAGTTCTATCTAGATGCCAGAACCTACCGATTTGATTTCATCAAAAAGGACACTTCAGTAACATTGAACTGTAGCAAGATTATTGATCCTCAAGAACCTGGGACTAAACAACCTCTATATTATACGGAAGAACTTAAAGAGTCTCTTTTAATTTATCCAGAATATTTAAAGACCTTTAGTCAACTTCTATTCATTCAATCAATCGAGTCCATCGAAATTCATCTAGATACATTTGAATTAATAAAATCGAAAATTCTTAACAATTCAAGCTCCGAAATCAAAGTGGATTTCTTACAGGATAATTATAGATACAGTTCTCTTTTCTATAGATATCAGTCTGATACATCTACAAAATCAGGAGCATTTGAGGGTTTTCGCAGACCAACAAACCAAACCCAAGTTGATAATATTATATCACTAATTCAGTTCTTCGAGAGTAATTTAGAGTCAATCGAAAGCTCGTATATAATTGATCAATTGAGGCTTTACTACATGGACACCTTACCAATTCGACAAATTTCAGAACATCCACTGGAATACAGAATTTACGGTAGAATTTTAAATCAAATGTCAGATGATTTTGAACAGTTTTTAACTACCCTTACGACATCCAAAAAAATCATAATAGATACGAGAAACTGCTTTTTTTCTGATTGGAACCCTACTTTAAAATCACTAGTGAGCTATGCGAACAAAAATCCTAATTCAGCTTTCCTAGTCAATAAATACAATAAGAGAAATTTTAAGAAGGCTGGTATAAATAAAAGACAGTTATTTAGCGAACGCAACAACCTACTCAATGAGTAGAAAAGTATCATAACAAGCGCTGAAAGTGCATATGTCTGACTGCTTCTAGCCAACTATTGTGCAACTTGACCACAAAGCTGCGCCTTCTGAAACTTTGGTGTTTTTTATTCGCTGTGGTGCTTCTGGATTTGGACTTTCTCAACGCAGTATTTTAATGAAACTGTTGTGCGGTTGGCACAGCTATGCTAGTTTAGTTTTCCATCAGCTAGGTTCTGGACATACGCACTTTAGCTGTACGAGAGCGATAATTTTCACAACGATACAATGAAGAAACTAGTAATCTTATTTTGCTTTTTAATTCTTGGAGTAGCGAACCTTCAGGCTCAGGATTTTAAGAACCTTCTTGAACGCCTCAACAGCTTCAATGAGTTTGAACAATATGACGAGGTGGATCAAGAAATACTTGAAGTCTCGAACTACATACTTTCAGTGCCTATCCAACGAAAGAATTTCACGGAAAAATATTACTATGCGGTTAAAAGTTTGATTAAATGGTGTAGCCATACAGAAAGCTATAGAATTCTTATTTTCGGTAAGGTAATTGAATCATGCAGGGATGATGATTTAATGAAAAATATGTATATGGCTGCAATGGTAAAGTACCTAATTGAACAGCGTTACGAGAACAACAGACATGTATTCCCCGAAAAACAACCTGACATAAAATATAGTGAACTTCCAGAAGTGAAAGAAACTCTCCTAGAGGGAGCCAAAATTTTCTTTGACTATCTTGAGAACGTGGCAGATGAACGACCGAACAAGGAACTAAGAAAAGGAACTAAGAAAAGGAATTAAAGCGGCTAACGAAGGAACTCTTGAGGCTTACATGTTTGGATAAAAATCGCTAACAAATGATGAAAGGTCAAGATTTCAATCAAATTAAATCATTGGATTCATTAGAGCAATTGCATTCTTTTATTAGAACATTCTATTCAAAAAAGCGTCTAATAATGCGCTAGTGTCCCACAAATTGGCACAAATCCAATAGGCTGTTTGCATCGCTTTTGTGTCAAGACAAAAATGAATGGTAGAATGATGAGGAGAATCGAATTTCTTGGGCTTCCTGGAAAATCGAATTTCTTAGGCTTCCTGCGGGACCTGTAGCCGCTCCTGCGGGACTTTCCACCTTCCCTGCGGGACCTTTTCTTAATCCTGCGAGTGCTTTACACCATCCTGCGGGTGTGAGGACCCTTCCTGCGCTACTCATGACCCTTCCTGCAAGACTTTTTACCCTTCCTGCGAGGTGTTTGAGGCTTCCTGCGGAATTTTATTCTGCCCCGGGACAATTTCACCCTCACCAGGCAAATTTTATTTCGTCCCGGGAGACCTGGCACCCTCCCCGGGACAATCATGACCCTTCCCGGGAGGCTTTTACCCCTTCCCGGGGCCCGGGAAGCGCCCCAATCGACCCGGGAAGCGGCATTTTGTCTCCGGGGAGCCTGTTTAACTGCTGTGGTACTCACTGCAGTAATATCAGAATTCATTAGATTTACCATAAGGGTATAGGTGAAGTATAGTGAACTATGCTCACTGTACTCGGATGTTGTAAAATATAGAATGAAATCAATACAAATAATATTAACAAGCCTTATTACTATTCTTGGATTATTCAGTTGCGGAACAAACAATAAGCAAGAAAATATACCGAATATGGATCTCGCTAAAGAATTTGGGATTGATTCTACACAATTAGTGTATCAGTATTATCAAAAATTTGGATTTACCGATGTTTGTGAGGATTTAAGAATTGTCTCAAGACAAAGCGACTCGCCAAACTTGGAAAAAGAACTTCCTATAGAAACCAAAGACCTAAAAACGATTAATGCATTTTCAAATAAGACTGATAAACTTGTTGGCTCAACCATATCTTTTGAAACCAACACAAGAAGAGAATTTTACGATATCGAATTAGATTTTATGGAATTTTCTTCCGATAGCATGATTACGGTACAACTTAAAAAAGGTGAATACGAAATATTGCAATCTGACCGGGTATCTACATTGAAGATATATGACAGTGAATCTGGATTATTATATGTAGAAACTCATAGATGTGATGGAAAATAGAATGAACGGGGGTTTACCGGTCAGGATACTTTAGCGGCACTTGGAAAGTCGAGGACGCCCAGTCCGCCACGAATTGTAAATTTATTAATCGGAATGGCTTTGAGCAGAGGGAAAGGTTGGTTCTTTCTAACTTCACTCATTATGGCCAGACGTTACCAACAATTCCAGAATGAAACCATTCATAATTACACTGTTCTCCATCTTTGTAGTAAGCTGCGTTACAAAGAATGAAAAAAAAGAAGAAACTAATGCATTATCGCTGAATGTGATTGAAGTATCCGCTCTAGATTCTGGTGGGCTAGAAGTCAGATTTAATATTGGCTATTCGATAATACATGATACCGAAATATATGAGAATTGTAATGTAGAAAATGAGGAGGACTTAGATGATTTATTAGTTAAGCCCATAATTAGAAGCATTATTCGAAGGGAAGTTTCAAAAGTTAATAAAGCTGAGATCAACAAAATTGAAAAAGAGAAATTCAAGGCTCAAATTAACGAGCAATTGGATTCTGGACATATTACGATTAATGGAAAAACCCTCACAGACTGTACAGTATCCATAGGATTATTTAGCATATCAGAGAGCAAATGAGAACAGTTTATGAAACGATTGGATTGTTTGAGACAATAGAAGATTCCTTCACTTGTCGTTTGTCAGAAGTTGTTTCAATTTTTGAAAATCAATGGGATCAGGATAATGGGATAGAGATTTTATCCGATCTTGACAAGAAAAGATATAAGTACTCCATAGAAGCCAATACAGTGCGAGTGAAGGAAAGAAAGAAATTTGAGGATAGTGAAACAAGAAAAACTTTTTTGGTTGGTAAATTGGAAGAGAAGGAGAATAGAACAACTATAAAATTTAGGATTTATATAAAGCCATTTGAATTCTTATCATCTACAATAACTTCCATAATTCTGCTCCTCGTTATTATTTATGGAATTACAATATCTGAGGGTAATACTAAGCTGTTACTGATTGGACTACTAATAATAAGTCCAGTAGGATTTGGACGAACTGTTTATGAATGGAATAGTGCTTTAAAAAAAATGAAATATGAATTTGAACGAGAACTTAAATTCATTCTTGGCTCAAAAGCTCCATAACAAACACCAAAATGAATATGCGAACAGAGGTTTTAGAAAGAATGATGCGAGCATCAACCCCCAGTGTTTCTAGCAACTGGGGCACATACTCATTTTAGTTGGGTGTTGGCATTTGTGCAATATGAGATCATTTTTCATAATACTAATAATTATATTCTACTCCTTTAACTCCTATAGTCAAGAACTTCTTCATTATACGGAACATAACCGTCTGTGGAGATATGTTGAACAAATACCTGTTGAGATTGAAAGCGACCCAGAATTGTTGATGGAATATCTCAAGCAAGAATCTGGAGATCAACGTGAGTTGATAGAATTAATCTATTATTGGATAGCAGATAATATTGAATATGATATCAAGGCTTATGTTTCTAGAAATTATTCTTCTTCAGAAGGAATTGACGTAATGAAGTCTAAAAAGGCGGTCTGCCAAGGATATTCTCAGTTATTTAAATTGCTATGTGATGAAGCTGAACTGGAATGCGTTGTGATATCCGGTTACGCGAAAGGATATGGTTACAAGGGCAAAGTAGAGGCCCAAACTGAAACAAGACCGAATCATTCTTGGAACGCAGTTAAGTTAAATGGAGAATGGAAATTGGTTGACCCAACCTGGGGTAGCGGCCATGCCACCACGAAGAACGGCAAACTAGTTTATCAAAAAAGCATAAACCTTGGTTACCTTTTCTCAAAACCAGAAGGATTCGCTATTGAACATTTTCCTGAAGACGGAAAATGGCAACTACTTGACATACCAATTACTAAGGAAGAGTTCTATTCTGATACAACTGATGCAAAGATTGACCGCATCTATATGTATCTAAGATGAACAAGCTATTAATAACCATTTAAAACCCATAAAGTAACTGATCTGCTTGCATGCCAGAGTTCAACGCATACATATTCAAACCCAGTGAACGAAAGAACCAACTGGAGGAGCAGAAGAATCTGATTGGTTGGATTGTCCTCCTTGTTATCATTTTGTTTTTTGTCTTGGAGATTTATTGGATCGCATTGACTCTACCGTTCCTGCTATTTGTAATTTGTTATGGAATCGCCATAGATCGGTGGAACAAAATCGAACGACTCAACGGGTCTTTTCCTTTGAGCCTGGTGATAAACGAACGTGAAATTCGAATTGGAGATAAAGCATTTCCGATGAGCGAGCTAAGAATTGACAAACTTCTCTGTTACGACTACAAAGGCAGACCAACTTCCGGATATGTCTTTTTTGCACAGCATCCCAAACTTTCTAACGGAACCTGGAACCACCTCTGGTTTACACATGATCACACAGAATATCAATTCCGATTCCGCGTTGATTCTGAACATCAATTGAAACAACTAGAAGAACTGAAGAGCAAAATCGGAATATAGTACGACCTCCACTAGCACAAACACCTCACTTCTACTTACCAAAAATTCGTATCTTCATCACATGAGAATTTTGATCCTTTTATTTTTGACTATGGTCGTCCTGGGATGCTCTGATTCTAAGAAATCAAATGAAGAAACAGTCCAACAAGAAACAGTTTTTCGGGTAGAAAGGAAATACACCGAAAAAGAGGTTTCTTACATGGATAGTGCTGAGCTAAGAATTAAAAGAAATGAGATTTTTGCTCAGTATGGCTATAAGTTTCAGTCCGAAGAGCTTAGGTCCTATTTTGAGCAACAAGATTGGTATAAACCTAAATACAGCACTGTTGATTCTTTTTTGACAGACCATGATAAGGAAAACATCAATTTGATCTTAAGACGAGAAAATAAACTCAAGGAGGTCAGGAATTTTGATTGTAGTAATGTATCGGATTATTTATCTACATACACTTTTAGCTCTTCCATACAATCGGTTATTGACTCACTTGGTGCACCTTATAAGACTTTTGTTGATGAGGATGAATTTTGTCCGGTCGGACAACTTCACTTTTGGAAAATTGATCAGGAAGAAATTGAATTAATTGTGTTAGGAGATTCATATAGAAAAGAAGTTGATCTAAAAGCTAAAAGCAGAGTTTACGTAATACGGACTACAAACAAGTTTGCGCTATACAAGTCAGGGTTTTCAGCAATTTATTTAGGAGAGGAAGCAAAGCTCGTTGAGCTTAAGCTTAATTGTTTGGTAGACAGAAACCCCAAATTTTCTTTTTCTGAAGTTAAAGGCCCATCTGCTGTCGAACGACATTTTGCTGACTTCTACCCCAAAACTTATATTTTAACAAATGGAATTGTTTGGATTCAATTTTCCATAAACCCATTTGATCGCTTGGATTATATTTTATTTTCAACTCTCAATATAAGACAAGCATGTTGATAGACTATGAGTCCTAATCATGCTAGCTCGAATGTCACGCGTGCAACACTAAATTTCCTGTCCATTCTACCGCCACCTCAAGCTGAGAGCTCCTGCAATTTGCCCGGTTTTTCTCAGGATTAATGGGTTAGCTACTTGTTTCTGAAAACTTCGGAAGGCTGATTAAAGCTTTTTGTTTTGTCATCAACCGTCGGACGACTATATCCGTTATGGCAGAGTCGTCTGACGGCTCACATTAACTTTTCGCATCATTCAGTTTCTTCCTGAGGGTTTCTAACTGGTCAATCAAAATTTCGTATCTTCATCCAATGCCACCCCTTACCAAAGGATTCCTAAATAGAAAGGTAGTAGTTAGACCGCAGCGGTTGATTACGGGAATAATCCTTTGGCTGCTGTTTTCTTACATCCTTTACGCGTTCTTTTATCTTTTTCGTGAGACACTAAGAATCCAGACACATGAACTGGGCGGGCAAATGCTTTTGGTACTGGATGAGAAGGAGCATTTCCTTTATAATCTTTTCTACGCTGCGACGGCTTGTGCTTTGAGCTATATGTTTTCGTTAAGGTTTGTCCTGGATAAGTCTGTTTCCAAACAGTCTATCCGAACCAGACTATCAATAAGAAGGACGTTAAACGATCAGGGATTTTTTACCTGGTCATTTCTTCAATGGTTTGGGAAGCTGACTACTATGTTAGGGATCTGGTATCTCGTAGAGCCTTTGCAGTATGATATTAATTTCTTAAAAGAGTTTCCACATTTATTAATGCTCATTCCGGTTGTTACGTTTCTTAGCACCTGGCCAACATTGTCACGAGCGGTAAGGGTTAATCATTTCAAATGGCTGGGTATCACTTCGGGAATTTTCGTAATCACAAGCTTTGGCTTAGCCTTCAAAGATTTTGCTGATTACAAAAGGATTAATCAAAATCTGTTGAAAAACACAATCAGATACTCCTACAAGCTGGAATTGCCGAAAACCCAAAGCTTTCAGCGGATCGAAAGACTGTCTTTGGTAACAGATGTTTACATCGTGGCTGACACGAATCAGAACTCCAAACCATTGATCTTATTCAATGATATTTACGGCAAAGTTGATCTCAATGGAATTTATGATCAGCTTCTTGAAGAAAAGGCTAAACTCGCTGAATACGAACAACCCTTGTTAACCCCCAACCTGCATATTGATAAAAATATTCCGATTGGGTTTATCAGGGAATTTAACCACCAGCTAAGAAAAGCAAGTGTCAGTAGAATTCAGTATTCAACTGGACGTAAATTTTCAAGGTACCCACCGAATTATTCAGGGTTTAAGTACAAGGGGTTGCAACAAAGATTATATCCCTATTTTCCCGAGTTTGAAGCTTTTCTAGATTCAGCAGAGAAACTTGATCTTTCAAACCATGCGATCAGACTTCCGGAATCAATAATGTATCGGATCAATGCGTTGAAGGAGTATAATCGTGTTGAGCTCAATGTGACTGAAAATGAAGTAATCCTTAATGGGAAACCTGTATCCAAAGAAAAATTGGAAGAAATCTTATATTCCTTTATCAAAAAATACTCACCTGATTACGTGATAATTCTTAATACCGATGATCAGCTATCCTATGGCAAATACATTGAATACCTGGATCTAATTTACACGCAGGTTGATAGGCTAAGAAATCAAATGTCGTTACAGCTATACCACAAACCTTTTGATGATTGGTATTGGGGTGAGGAAAAAGACAGTATCCAATCCAAATACCCACGGAACATTGCGGAATGGACGCAGGAAGAGCGGAGGTTGATGAAGGTGATGGAAAGGACTAAACAGTGATCTCCTTACTCACCATTTAAAAACCCTCACCATAACCTACTAACAACTTTGCCATCAAGCCGTCTGACGATATATCCGTTATGGCAGAGTCGTCTGACGGCTCACAATTACGCCTATTCCGAAAATTCCAAAAACATTTGTGCAGTTAAATAGCTGCATATATATTTGCAGTCAAATAACTGCATAATGGAATTGAGAAGAGACGTATTTCAGGCCATAGCTGACCCCACGCGCAGGGCCATCCTTACTTTAGTGACCCTTCACGCCATGACACCCGGGGCCATAGCGGGAAAATTTGATTCATCCAGGCAGACTATTTCCAAACACCTGCAGATCCTCACGGAGTGTGAGTTGCTGAAGCAAGAGAAAAGCGGCAGAGAAATTCATTATCATTTAAACCCTAAAAAACTAAAAGAGATCTCAGACTTTATCGAACCCTTCCGAAAATTCTGGGACGACCGCTTCAATAAGCTGGAGTCCATCATGAAATCGGCAAAGCCGAAGCAACTTTAGGACGTAGGTCGGGCCCAGGCCAATCGATATGAATATTATTGGTAAACACCTTAATCAATAGAAAAGTATATGGAGCTAAAAACGAAAGTTCACGCCGAAGATGGCAAACAGGAAATACTGATCACCAGGGAGTTTGACTTGCCGGTGGAGCTGCTTTTTAAGGCACATGTGGAGCCGGAAATTTTTGAGCAGTGGATGTCACACAAATACGGAACCACGAAAGTGACAAAATTTGAAGGCAGGCAATATGGCGCCTGGCGATTTCAGACAACCGATGCGGAGGGAAATGTGTTATTTGCAGCCAATGGGGTATTCCATGAGTTTGTTCCCGACCAGAAAATCACCCGGACATTTGAAGCTGAGAATGGGTCTCTGGACGTCCAGCTGGAGTTTCTGCAATTTGAAAAACTCACAGACCAAACCAGTAAACTCAGTATGCATTCGCTGTTTAGGTCTGTGGAGCTTAGGGATCTGCTGCTGCAACAGCCCTTTGCCCAGGGTCTCAACATGGCCCATAACCGATTGCAGGAAGTCATAAGCCAATTGAAATAATTCATATCAAAATAACGCATTATGAAAAAGAGAAACAAAATTATCTATTGGATTACCACTGGCTTCCTTGCCTTTGGAATGTTGGCAGGAGGTGTGCAGCAATTGTTGCAAATAGGAGGCTATGTGGATATTGTTAGTCAATTGGGTTACCCGATCTACATGTTGTCTATCCTTGGAGCATGGAAAATTTTGGGTGTGATTGCCATTCTGATCCCGAGATTTCCTTTGGTGAAAGAATGGGCATATGCCGGGTTTTTCTTTGCCATGTCCGGGGCAGCGGCCTCACACAGTACAATGGGCCAACCGTTCAGTGAAGTGGTTCCTTCATTAACATTACTTGTTATGACCGTACTATCGTGGTATTTTAGACCGGAGAGCAGAAGGGTTGCATTGGGAAATCAAATAAGCTGAAAAAGTTATGAACCCAAAAGTTGATTGGTTTTTTGATAAGGATACAAAGTGGAAAGAAGCATATGAGCAGTTGAGAAGGATCATTCTTGACTGCCAGCCCGCCGAAGGTGTATTTGCGGAGGAGTTGAAGTGGGGCCATCCATGCTACACGTACAAAAAGAAGAATGTCGTGCTGATCCATGGCTTTAATGAATACTGTGCCCTGCTGTTTCACAAAGGGGTATTGTTGAAAGATCCCCAAGGAATCCTCATTCAGCAGACAGAGAATGTACAGTCGGCGCGACAGATCCGTTTCACCAGCGGTCACCAAATATTAGCGATGGAAGCCACGCTGAAAGCTTATATTTATGAAGCCATCGAGGTGGAGAAGGCCGGCCTGGAGGTAAAATTGAAAAAGACGTCAGCATTCAAAATGCCCGAGGAATTTCAGAAAGCTTTGGATGAAGACGCTGATTTGAAGGCCGCTTTTGAAGGACTGACACCAGGGAGACAAAGGGGCTATCTTCTGTACTTCTCCCAGGCTAAGCAATCCAAAACACGAGAATCAAGGATTGAAAAGTATTACGAGCACATTCTCGAAGGAAAGGGCCTGAATGATCAGTAGATTTTATCGATTATGAACCCTGAAATTGATAACTATTTAAGCGAAGGCTGCGGACGCTGCCCGCTGGGAGGCACTCCTCAGTGCAAAGTCCATAACTGGACGGAGGAATTAAAACAGCTGAGGAGGATCGTTCTGGATAGTGGACTAACCGAAGAGTTGAAATGGAGTGTGCCATGCTACACATTTAAGAAAAGTAATGTATCGATAGTATCGGCCTTTAAAGAATACTGCGCAATTAGTTTTTTCAAAGGGGCCTTGCTGCAGGATGCTCATGGTATTTTGGAAAAACCCGGAGAAAACACCCAGTCGGACCGGGTGATCCGGTTCACCAGTGTACAGGAAATACTCGAGAAAGAGTCTATCCTCAAAACCTACATTTATGAGGCAATAGAAGTGGAAAAAGCAGGCTTAAAGGTGAGTTTTGAAAAGAATCCGGAACCCATGCCTGAAGAGCTGCAGAAAGCGTTGAAAGAAAACCCGGCCCTGAAAACAGCGTTTGAGGCATTAACTCCCGGGCGCCGGAGAGGATACATCCTGCACTTTTCTCAACCCAAACAATCAAGTACCAGGGAGTCAAGAATTGAAAAATGCACGTCCAAAATTTTAGTCGGCAAGGGGTTAAACGATCATTATTCGATGAAAAAGAAATAGATCAAATTTTAGATGTCGGAATTTTGCTTTCCAAACGCAGAAGATTCGGCTTACAAAAATGATATTAGCTATATAGCCAACCTTAACCCCGCAACTTTCGGGTGTTTTCCGTCTAGCCAGCAACCTACATTTGTCTTGTCACTTTATAAAAAGGCAATGAATACATCAGAAAAAATCAACTTTGACCGGATCGCTAAGGCCATCGGCTATATCCGGGATCAGTTTAAGCAACAGCCGGACCTCGATGAGGTGGCTGAGCAGGTACACCTGAGCCCGTATCACTTTCAGCGTATGTTTACGGATTGGGCCGGGGTGAGTCCGAAAAAGTTTCTCCAGTACATCACACTCGCTCATGCAAAGAAATTGCTGAAAGAAAATCAGTCGACCCTGGCAGAGGCATCTTATCATACCGGGCTTTCCGGGTCCGGCCGTCTGCATGATCTTTTTATCAACATCGAAGGAATGACACCAGCAGAGTATAAAAACGGAGGGAAGAATCTCTCCATTAACTACAGCTTTGCTGATAGCCCATTTGGGGAGATCATCGTGGCCTCCACTGCAAAAGGGATCTGTCATTTGATGTTCGCAGAAAACAAGGGGCAGTCCTTTGAGATACTCAAAGCAAAATTCCCCAGGGCCTCCTTTCATCAGCATTTGGACATGATCCAGCAAAACGCGTTATTTATTTTTTCCCACGACTGGAGCAAACTGAATGAGATCAAGCTGCATCTGAAAGGGACCGATTTTCAGCTGAAAGTATGGGAAACGCTGATTCGGATACCACAGGGGAAAGTTTCCACCTACGGAACCATCGCCCGCCAAATCGACAATCCCAAAGCGTCTCGGGCTGTTGGCTCGGCCGTGGGTGATAATCCGGTTGCATACCTGATCCCATGCCACCGCGTCATCCAGTCCACCGGTCAGCTCGGTGAGTACCGGTGGGGTAGTAACCGAAAAGCTGCTATCGTAGGATGGGAAGCATGCAGGGTGGAGGAGTAGACCTCACCCCTTCCGAAGGAATTCCTTTGGAAAACCCCTTTCCTCAAGGGATGCCTATGATAAAAGAAGTGTTCTTGTGTTCATTAATTGGGAGGGAATCCCTTCAGGGATGCCGTCCCGATAGTTATCGGGAGATATCGGCAGGGTGAGCGTAGGCTTAACTAAAAAATTGCTAACGAAAAGATCTTAATCCTTAAAACAAACATGAATATCCCCAACATAAATCAACTCCCCTGGCAGCAGATCAGAGCAGATTTGAATAAAAAGGGATTTGCTTCAATCTCCAATTTTCTGTACCACCAGACCTGCGATGAGCTTGTAAGCCTGTATGAGGAAAACGAACGCTACCGAAAAACCGTAGTGATGGAGCGCCATCGCTTTGGGCAGGGGGAATATAAGTATTTCAATTATCCCCTGCCCGGAGTGGTCGGGGACCTGAGAACGATCATGTATCCTTATCTGGCTGAAATAGCCAACAAATGGATGCAGGTTCTGAATATTGATACCAGGTATCCGGCTCAGCACGAAGAATTTTTGGCTACCTGCCATGCGAATGAGCAGCGCAAGCCCACACCTTTGATCCTGAAATATGGCGAGGGAGGTTACAACACTCTGCACCAGGACCTTTACGGTTCAGTGTACTTTCCATTGCAGCTGGCTATTTTCCTTTCAGATTATGGTACGGATTATCACGGTGGTGAATTTGTGCTGACTGAGCAGGTTCCTCGATCTCAATCAAAAGCCATGGTAGTCACACCTGGTAAAGGAGATGCAGTACTTTTTGCAACCAACTTCCGCCCGGTCAAAGGAAGCAGGGGCTACTACCGAACCAACCTGAGACATGGAGTCAGTGAGCTAAAAGCGGGCAGCCGATATACTTTAGGCATCATTTTTCATGATGCTACCACCTGATATGATTGCACATTCGAGTATCCCGGCAAAAGATCTGCATGTCGCTATTAAGACCGGAAAGTTCAGGTTGGCGGGAAATCAACGGTTAAAGATCTACGGCAGGTTAGATTGCAGTTCCGGTAACCGGATGTGCAAACAAAACAGGGTATTCTTCGTCAATGAAGAGGAGGCCGAAGCTGCTGGCTACCGACCTTGTGGACACTGTATGCCCGAGTTGTATAAAAATTGGAAAGATGGAATTATTTGACCGTGAAGCGGATCCCAATCAAAACTTGCTGACCAAAGACGGCATAGTGCTATACTATGGGAAAGTTTATGAATTGTCTGAAGCAGACAGGTTATTTCATTCACTTTTAAATGCCATCAAATGGCAAAATGACCGGGCAGTGGTTTTCGGCAAGATGATTACTACCAAACGCAAAGTCGCCTGGTATGCTGATCAGCAGTTTCCCTATCATTACTCGGGTACCACCAAAGTGGCATTACCCTGGACGGAGGATTTGAAGAAAATAAAGGAATTAACAGAAAAGTGGTCCGGCGAAACGTACAACTCCTGTCTGCTCAATTTGTACCACACCGGTGAGGAAGGCATGGCCTGGCACAGCGATGGAGAGCGGGAGCTGAAACAAAATGGGGCAATTGCTTCGTTGAGCTTTGGGGCGGAGCGTAAATTTTCCTTTAAGCATAAAAAAACAAAAGAGCGTGTAGACCTCTGGCTGGAGCATGGCAGCTTGATGGTCATGAAAGGGACTACGCAAACCCATTGGCTGCATCGTCTGCCACCTACCAAAAAAGTAATGGAGCCCAGGGTGAACCTGACCTTTCGGCAGATGGGTGTATGACAGTTTTACAAAAAAATGACCCCGGTGTTAAAAGAGGGTTTCACACAAAAACACAAATGTTCCCTTTAGAAAATGGGGGTGTAGGGGAATGTTTATAAGCAAGTTTGTTTTTGTGTGAAAATTGTTGAGAACATTCAGAGAATGCAAAACTGTCGTACATTATGGCAGGTTGGTGATGGAGTTTTTTCTTAAGAAGGTTATCTTGAGGATAAAAGAGCAGTATCATGAAATCAGCCTTATCCGTATTTAGACAAAAACTTCATCTCGCATTCACCATCGTTTTATGCTTATTTCTGACAACTTCTACTTATGCTCAAAGGGAGCGGAAGATCCGGAAGAACGTTCCTTTGGACTCTATTGTACTTAGTGATCCGGCTATTTTGGCGGACCAGAAATCACAGATGTACTACATGACGGGTACGAGAGGAAAACTTTGGCAAAGCGGAGATCTGAAAACCTGGGATGGACCCTATGATGTAACCGAAACAGACCCGCAATCCTGGATGGGTCCAAACCCTATGATCTGGGCCGCTGAGCTTCATATGTATAATGGCAAATACTATTACTTCGCCACATTTACCAACCGGGATGTGAAAATTGATACCGTGGCAGGAAATGTAATTGAACGGCGTGCGAGCCATGTATTGGTGAGTGATGATCCGGAGGGGCCTTACAAACCAATGGAAGATCCGACCTATCTGCCGGCAGATATGCCAACACTCGATGGTACATTCTGGATCGATACGGACGGAAAGCCCTACATGGTCTATTGCTATGAGTGGTTGCAAAACCTCAACGGTACCATTGAGAAAATTGAGTTGAAACCTGACCTGAGTGGTTCAGTGGGAAAAGGAAAATTATTGTTTAAAGCAAGTGATTCTCCCTGGAGCAGGGAAAAAGATGAAAACGGAAAAGTTGTTCCCAATAAAGTAACGGATGGACCTTATTTATTTCGTACGGGAACCGGGCGTCTGGGAATGATATGGACGAGCTGGAAGTATGATGTTTATATTCAGGGAGTTGCTTACTCAGAGAGCGGCACACTGGATGGTCCCTGGATCCATGAAAAGGAGCCTATCACTCCACCCAATTTTGGTCACGGAATGTTATTCCGGACCTTTGATGGAAAAGACCTTATGGCCATTCATAGTCATAAGGTGGTGAATGGAAGGTATCACCGGGTTCCCCATTTATTTGAGGTGGATATGTCAGGAGACAAGTTGGTTATTGTGGGGCTGTACAACCCAGATAAATGAAACTTTGGTAGAAGGGGTATTTTTAAATATCTTGACAAAACCTGACTTTTCGTCGGAATTAAAGGCGGCATTTTGTAATTTGAGATAGGATCAATTCACTAAAGAAGTCATGGAAAAACCTGTAGGACTTACAAGGGATGTAGGTTACCAGTTTGGCCTGCGGAAAACTTTCCCCCGCGGCAGTGAGGAAATGTGGGACCTGGTTTTTTCCAATAGAGGCCTGACTATTTGGCTGGGCAATCTTGAGAACGACCTGGAGGTTGGCAAACCTTACAAAACCACTGAAGGGATTGAGGGTGCAGTTCGGGTATTTAAACCTTATTCTCACATTCGCATAAGCTGGAAAAAGCCTGAGTGGAAAAACATGTCTACGGTTCAGGTCCGGGTCATGGATACCAATGGAAAATCCACCGTCAGTTTTCACCAGGAAAAGCTGCAGGATGCTAACCAGCGGGAAGAAGTCAAAAAGTACTGGAATGAAAAAATGAATAACCTTGTCCGGGCTTTTATGTAAATCTCAAACTAACCTCAATGGATAAACCTTCGCCTGTTATTTGGATCAACCGCATTTTTATGTTGAGGCTCGTTTTGTTTGGCCTTTCATTGATCATCTCCGCCGTTGCTTTATTTTTAGTAAACGAAAAAGGAGTATTTACCAGTCTTGCCGATCTGATCTTTTCCCAGCGTAAACTCGAAAATCCCTATTTTGATCCTCGTTATTCTATTGGCTACCTGATCGGCTCCTTTGGGGTGTACACGCTTCTGATTTTCTTACAGTATTTTTTCCTGGCCAGGAGGAAAAAGCTTGGTTTCTGGATAACCTTTGTTTTTGATATTTCAATGACCATTGCCGGAGCCAGGATGCCTTTTATGCAGTTGATCGTTTTGATCCTGGCATTGAGCAGTCAGACTGGCGATTACTTTGATAAGCAGACTATAAGACATTGACCGCTGTATCGAATATAATTTAAACCAAATGATTAGCCCCTTATCCCTGGGAGCACGACAGTTTTGCGAAAAAACGTTATAAGAGGTTTTCACACAAAAACTCTTATCCCTTCTGACGATACTTGCTTTTCAGCGTATTGATCTCACGTGTCAGTTTTACATTGGCATGCACCAGACTGTAAAGCTCCATCACTGCTTCCAGCGGATAGTGCAGCTTTTGGGCCATCTGCATACAATAGCTGATCTCCTCATCAAAGATCTGTCCGTCCACCTTCATGAGGTGTACCAGGTTATACAGACAGTCAAACCGCTCTTCTTCGCTAAGCTCATCCAGATTATGGATTTCCGTAGGATTGTCGAGCAACTCCTGAATTTCTTCGTTTGTGAGGCCATGAGAGGTTCCGATCTTAAAAATAAGATCATGTTCTCTTGCGTCAATCTCACCGTCACGTGCAGCGAGATTTACCAGGATAGATACTTGTTTCTGTGACATGGGCTGGTTCTTTGGGATGACTAATATCCCCTTAACCAGCCAGAAATAAAAAAAGTCTCCTGAAAAAAAATCAGGAGACTAGATTGAGTAACCTCTTCAGATTACGTTTGACTTGCAAAAAAGGAAATTAAACTTTGGTAAGGTTCCTTATGATCTTATAGAAACACTAAAGCCGGAAAAGGTTGGAATGACTCTAATTTTTTTCATTCAGCCGGCAAAGGCAGGGAACACCGTTCGCACATTTCGTTTCTGCATAGGAATCTGAATCCTTCTGCCAATAGTATTTTTCCTAAGTGGTCCACAGATTTTTGGATTGATCCGGAACTATGTTAACCCCTGGGGTCAGTCCAGGAAAAAACGCTGCTTTCTCTGTGGTTAATTAAGTATTAGGGGGAAATAGCGGAATGAGTATCATGCTTAATTCAAGCCGATGGAGTGGGAAGGTGTTTTGAGAAGAAACTGATTAAGGAAGAGGAGTGGCAGAATTACCTATTGGAGTATTGGCATACCAAATTAAGCGAATTTTCAAGTTGCCACCCTCTTCCTAAAATCATCAACCTAAGAGAAATATGTACTTCGTACACATTAAAGATACTAAGTCCCTGATTCAATTTTTTGAGGGCGATGGGCTATTGAGATGAGCAAAAAAAGTCAAGTGACTGAAAATCAGCACTTTGACATTTATTGAGTCAACGAAAAATACCCAGTTTTATGGATAAAAAATACCCAAAACTGGGTAGACTAAAAATTCACAATTTGATGCTGAATGGCATACCTTACCAGGCCGACAGCATTCTTGGATTCCGTTTTTTTCATCAGACTTTTCCTGTGTGTTTGAATGGTTTGCTCGCTGACGAAAAGTTGTTGGCCTATTTCCTTCATGGTAAGTTCCTGGCAGATGAGTTCCAGTATCTCCACCTCACGCTTTGTCAGGTTTTTATGGATTTCTTCAGTATTTACAGGTTCTGCCCTTCCGGACTTTACTTTTTGGTACAGAGCGCTCGCCACAAGTTGATTGTAATAAAAGTCATTGTTAATGACAGAAACGATAGCTTTCTGGACTTCTTCGGGATTAGCTGTTTTAAGCAGGTAGCTATGCACGCCCAGCTCTATCAGCTGTGACACTACAGATAATGAATCATGCATAGAAACCATGATAATAGGCACTTCGGGGTAATTTTTCAATACCCTTCGGGAAGTTTCCCACCCATCGAGTACCGGCATATCCAGGTCCAGTAGCATCAGGTCAAAAGCGTCTTTTTCCAGCAGGTCCAGAGCCTCCTGTCCGTTGCTGGCATCCATTACACCTTTTACTTCAGGAAAGCTATTGAGCATCATAACCATACCTTTCCTGAAAAGGGTATGGTCATCCACTACCAATACATCAACCGAGTTTTTCTGCATAAGTCAAATCCGCTGGAAACTAAATTTAAGAAATATGCGTCAAATCTAAACATTCCACAACCAGAATCACCCCAAATGGGTTGAATACGTATGTTTAAAAAGCTACCGGTTTTTTACCTTTTGGTTTTTGTGTTGGCCTGTAACCCGGACAAAAACAGAGAGGCAGATCTCAAAGAAATCCGTTTCAGCACCACCGATGCCTCAGAGCTCTTTTTCAAAAATATGAGGAAATCGAACTATGATCTGGAGGAAAACCGGCAGGCGGGCATGGACCTTTACACCCTGGAGCAGCTGACAAAATCGGGCCTGCCCCTGAAACCCATAATTATTATTAGCTGGCGGACAGATAGGGCCTTTTTCCACTTTGAAAATCAGACAGACGAGGAGGCCCTTATCATTTTGGCAGGCGCTGATACCATTTCGTTTGACGGAACCAATCAAAAACAACATGCATTACTCGCAACATCAATGTACAATGCCATTTTGAAGGATAAACCCCTTGCTTATTTAGAAGATGGTAAGCGAAAGGATTTTTTTACAAGTGCCAAACAGGCTGAATCCTTTCGCATTATGTTTTTTGATTTCCTAAGGCTCGTTGAGCTACGTTGATTGTCACTTGCGTGACCAAGTCGTTTGATTAAACAACTCCGCAGGGTTTAGGTAAGTATATCCTTAAAAAAACAAATAACCATGAAGAGCATTTTTACAATAGCAACCTTAGTGACAGCAATCAGTGTGTCAGCACAGCCCAGTGATACGCCCTATGCGTGTAGTGCGGATGAGATCGCATTTTTTGGAAATGACCTGGTGAGCTATTATGAAGATGACCAGCCTCTAAAGGGGAAAGAAACCTATGCATTGAACTATGACGGTCTCAATCTTCAGTTTGCTTCGGCGGAAAACCGAGAGAAGTTTAAGAAAGATCCTGATAAGTATATCCCGGCATATAATGGCTGGTGTGCTATTGCCATAGCAAACGGAAACCTGGTGCGACCGGATTTCAATCACTACAAGATCCAGGACGGAAACCTTTTGTTTTTCGAAGTACGAGCCTTCTTCAATGGTAAGACTTTGTGGGAAAAAGATCCTGATATCAACAAGATCGTGGCTGATAAAAAGTACCGGGACCTGCAAAACCCCGGAAAATAAACATTTTAAGACTCACGAGATTTTAATACACGCATTTTTGATTTTAGCTCCTGGATGGTTTCTTTTGACAGTTCCATAAAGATCCTGAAGCTTTCGTTAGCATCTAACTCTTCGTGAATGAGCATGTCAAATGCCTTGTTTTGTGATTCCTGGACTTCCCGGATGTGCCTGGTTACCTCTTTGCTTGTTTTCATTAAAGGCAGCTTCTTTTTGATGTCCATCAGCACTTCATAGAATACATCCACCCGGTCTTTCTTTTTCTGCTTTTGCCATTTGGAGAGGGAAATGACCCCTGAAGTCACCGCGATAATCACGGAGAAGATCACGCCGAACAGTTCGGCATAGCGCTCATACCATTCGGGCTCGTCCCGGTCAAGGTATTGACGTGCACCCTCATGCAGGGGGAAGTTAAGCGAGCTTCGGTCAAAATCCTCCGTCATGCCTTTGAAAATCAGCGGGCTGATGTTTACAAAGGCTTCTTTTTCTTTAAAGATAGTCGTGATCATATCATTGACCGGTACAGCACGCATATCCGAACGTACAACCAACACAGCATCGGATGAAACTGTCAGAACCGCTTCAGGAGTTTTATCACCGTATGTACTGGCCGGAATGACGTACGGCCTTACGCGAGGATACTTGAGAGAGATGGCATCAGCGATGGAGCCACCAGGATATTTACTAACCTCATCAAAAGAATAGATGCGAAAATCCTCGAGCCCCAGCAGATAATTATCCGGCAGGATGTCACTAAACCCTGCAAAAACATCATACTCATCAAATGGATTACCTGAAATGGTAACCTGGTCCATATCGATGTGGAAAAAATCCATCAGATCCATCATGAATCGATAAGAGCCCGACCCTTCATTACCTATAAAAATGGTTTTACCCTCAACCAGCTCCCGAAAGGTTGCAGGCTGGTAGTTTTCTTTATGAAAAACATGAAGTATCTGCGGGTAAAAAACCAGTACTGAGTTGACTCCTTCCTGAAAAGGCACGTGGTTTTCGGTGATCGTAAAATCCACCTTTCCGGAGGCCACACTGTCTACATTGGCTACAGATCCCGCTCCTGCATTATTGATCAGGATGATGTCCACATTGTAGTTGCGTTCCAGCACCTTTTCCAGCGCTTTGGTGATATCCCCTATTGGCTCTTCTTCACTGTAAATGATAGTAAAAGGTAGTGTAGTGGGGTTGCATGAGCAGATGATGAAACCCAGTAACGAAAACCCGATAAGTTTTAGAAAAAGACGTTGCATCTGAGGCAAAATAAGCACAATGATTGAAACCCAGGGTAAGATCATTCGATATAAGTTTTGGTATTGTCTGGCAAAAGACAACATTTAATAGGCTTTATGACCATAACTTATTTGAGAATTACTGAAAAAATACAAAATCTTTAGTCTTAAACCGCTTGGGAATTAGTTATGCACTCGTAAATTTATATTATTGAATTACTTTTGCGTATCTTTCATATATTGAACTACATCCTCAATGAGCAAGTTTCCTTTAAAGGATAGATTAAGCTACAAGTTTGATAACTTCATATCCAAGGGCACCGTCTCCATGATCTATGGGCTGGCCCTTTTCACCTTGTTTACCGTTCTTCTCTTTACGGTCTTGCTGATACTGGCTCGCGTCCACCCTGACCATGACAAGGATTTTACCATTTTTGATTCCATCTGGATCAACATGACCCACATCCTGGACCCGGGTACGGTGGGCGAACACCAGGATAACTGGCCTTTTATGAGTTTCATGATGGCTGTGACCATCATCGGGCTGATCGTCACCAGTACATTGATCGCCCTTATTTCCAGCGGGGTCCTTTCCAAGCTGGAAGACCTGCGTAAGGGGCGATCGTTTGTGATCGAGAAAGGCCATGTTCTGATCCTGGGCTGGTCGTCAAAAATATTTACCATCATTTCCGAGCTCGTCATTGCCAATGAAAACCAGAAGGAAGGAGTGATCGCTATCCTGGCCGATATGGATAAGGTGGCTATGGAAGACGAGATCAGGGATAAGGTAGGAAATACCAAAAACACTAAAGTGATCTGCCGTACAGGTAACCCTATTGACATCCATGACCTGTACATTGCCAATCCATTTGACACCAAGTCCATAATCATCCTGGACAAGGACAATGAAAACTCCGACTCACAGATCATCAAGACGATCGTAGCAATTGTAACTAATCCCGAACGTCGCAAGGAACCGTATCACATTACTGCAGAGATGGAGGACAGGAAGAACCTGGAAGTGGCGAAAATGGTTGGTCAGAATGAAGTTGAGCTTATTTTGTCAGATGAGATCATTTCCCGAATCATGGTCCAGACCTCCAGGCAGTCCGGGCTTAGCGTGGTATACATTGAGCTCATGGATTTTGATGGGGATGAGATCTACTTTATGGAAGAACGCTCGCTGGTTGGCCGACCTTTCCGCGATATTCTGTTTGCCTATGAAGACTCGGCCATCATGGGTATCCAATATGCAGATGGTCATGTGGAGATTAACCCGCCGATGGACACTATTTTCAGAGAAGGTGATCGAGTCATTGGTATTACCGAAGATGACGACACGCTGGTCCCAAATGCGCCGGAGTTTATAGAGCTGGAAGAAAACAAAATAGTATATACCGAGCCGGAAACACCGGAAGCAGAAAAAATTCTGATTGTTGGCTGGAACAATCGAGCCAGGTATATCATTAACGAGCTTGACTATTATGTTCCTCCGGGCTCTCATGTGCGGGTGGTTTCCAAGTTTGATGATGCCCAAAAGGCTATTCGGAGACTTCAAAATGAAATCCAAAATATCTCTCTTGAGTTTGAGGTAATGGATACCACAGATCGTTCTACCCTGGAAAGTATGCACCTGGATGGGTATGATTACATCATTTTGCTTTGCTACCAAAACTACTTTCCGATTCAGGAGGCGGATGCTCAGACGCTTATTACCCTGCTTCACCTGCGAAACTTTACCGAAAAGAGCGGTGAGAAATATAAGATCGTCTCCGAGATGCTGGACATCCGAAACAGACAGCTGGCTGACATTACCAGCGCAGATGATTTTATCGTAAGTGACAAGATGATCAGCTTGCTGATGAGCCAGGTAGCTGAAAACAAATTCCTGATGCGGGTATTTGAGGATCTTTTTGACGCAGAAGGCTCCGAGATCTATATAAAACCAGCGAAAGATTATGTGAAGCCAGGCGAACCTATGAATTTCTATACCATTCTGGAATCAGCTGCCAGAAAGAACGAGGTGGCTATCGGTTATCGAATAATCAAAGAAGCAAAAGATGCTTCAAAAGGATATGGAGTGTATGTAAACCCTCCGAAATCCAACATGTTCACTTTGTCGGCTGAGGACATGGTGATCGTGCTTTCCGAAGACTAAGCTTGCATACCTTATAGCCGGCTAAGCGCCTCCCGGATCTGCTTCATCGCTTTTCGGCGATAGATCTTTGTGCTGTGGCTGACTTTTGGCATAGCCTTCAGGTAGTCAAGCACGACCGACTTTTGATCTCCGTTTAGCGTCTTCACTTTTGAGATGATTTCACTTTCGAGTTTTGACTGATACATGATTTTGGTGGTTTACTGTCTTCAATATAATCTTTCAAGGTTATTGAAGGTTTAAACCATTATTTAATTATCATTAATTAACCTGCTTTATATCCCCTTTTTTCGATTTTGTGATTTTGCCTAAAAAAACTATATCTTGATTATTAAATTCAAATAAAGTACATACATGTCTAACCTATCCAAAAATGTGAAAGACTTTGTCGAGAAGGTGCGGCAAAGAAATCCTCATGAGGAAGAATTCATTCAGGCAGTTACGGAAGTGGCAGAAACCATCGTTCCGTTTATAGAATCCAATAAGAGATACAAAGAAGCGAACATCCTGGAGCGTATGTGTGAGCCTGAACGCGTGGTGATGTTTCGGGTTCCCTGGGTGGATGACCAAAACCAAATTCAGGTAAACAGGGGCTTTCGCGTACAGATGAACTCTGCAATAGGACCCTACAAAGGAGGTTTGCGTTTTCATCCGTCTGTCAACTTATCCATTTTAAAATTTCTGGCCTTTGAGCAGGTTTTAAAAAACAGCCTCACAACTTTGCCGCTGGGAGGAGGTAAGGGAGGAAGTGACTTCAACCCTAAAGGCAGATCAGATGCGGAGGTGATGAGATTTTGCCAAAGTTTCATGACGGAGCTTAGCAAACATATCGGAGGGTTTACGGACATTCCTGCAGGGGATATTGGCGTAGGAGCAAGAGAGATCGGTTTTCTTTTTGGCCAGTATAAAAAAATACAGAATGAGTTTACCGGGGTGCTTACCGGAAAGGGGCTGGACTTTGGCGGAAGCCTCATCCGTACAGAAGCCACAGGCTACGGGCTGGTATATTTTAGTCATGAAATGCTGGAGGCTCATGGTGATGGACTGGACGGTAAGGTGTGCGCCGTTTCCGGAAGTGGAAACGTAGCTCAGTACACTATAGAGAAGCTTATAGAACTTGGCGCCAGGCCAGTGACTGTTTCGGATTCCGGGGGGTGCATTTATGATAAAGACGGCATTGATACCGAGAAGCTGGAGTTTATCAAAGAGTTGAAAAATATAAAGCGTGGGCGCATAAGTGAATATGCCGATAAATTCAAAAGCGCGGAATTTCATGCAGATGTCACTCCATGGAATATTAAAGTAGACCTGGCATACCCCTGTGCTACACAAAATGAACTGCCCCTGGAGGATGCCAAAACGCTGGTAAAAAATGGGTGCAAGGGAGTTTTTGAGGGAGCCAACATGCCTACCACCGAGGAGGCACACGGTTTTATTCGGGAGAAAAAACTTTTATTTAGCCCCGGTAAGGCCTCCAATGCCGGAGGTGTGGCTACCTCAGGATTGGAAATGTCGCAAAATGCCCAGCGGCTTTACTGGACCCGTGAAGAAGTGGACTATCGACTGAAAATGATTATGAAACGCATCCACAACAACTGCGAAGAGTACGGCCGTGTGGATAAGGGCTATGTGGACTATGTTAGAGGAGCCAATATAGCGGGATTTGTGAAGGTGGCCGATGCTATGATTGCACAAGGTGTGGTATAACAGGGTGGAGGTATTAATGCTAACAGGTAAGGGAGCTAATCATGCTCCCTACTTTATTTTACAATCTCCTTTCTTTTGAACAGGCATGAATTATCTTTGTCGCAAAAACATCTGAGAAATATGTTAATGCTAGGTTTTATTCTTGTCCTTTTTGTACTTGCTATTATCTGTCCGGTCATCCTGCCAAATGAAAAAGTGAGCGATCATAAAAGGGATCACGTATAAAAAACAGGATCAAGACAAATTAGTCTGTATTTGGTTGTACGATTAGTTCGTCCGTATCTACATTGAAACACAAAAGGTTTCCCTGACCTTCCCGATCAGCATACACACATCCATTATCCAGGGGCAGCACTTTATTTTTTTCTTCTATCTGTGTACGAATGTAGTTCAGCGTGTAAGGGAAATGTCCGTGGACTACCGTTTTGCCCTGAGCTTTGGAGGAATCATAGTAAAACTCACGAATATTGATCATAGCCTCCGTCCCCAGAAATGGATTCGCCAGATTGAAGTCAAATCCTGCATGAACGATGATGAAATTGTCAAGGATAAAATAATGGTGCAGTCCTGAGAAGAAATTCAGATACTTCTGTTTTTCCTTCTCTTTAAGCTCAAAAAAATCTGTATTACTTACTTCGGTCAGTCGTTCGCGAATGGCTGCACTGCCTTCTTTGAGGTAATTAAGAACCATCAGGTCATGGTTGCCCAGCAGTGGAAACAAATTGCAGGTATCCTGCAGGCCGATCACATAATCCACTACCGCTTTGCTCGAAGGACCTTTGTTTACATAATCTCCCAGTAGGAAGAGCTGATCGTCTTTTTTCAGGTGTAGGTTGGTGATCAGGCGCTCCAAAGTCTTCTGGCAGCCATGTACATCACTTATGACTAATCTTCTGCCACTATTTCTGGTAACAACTTTACCTAGTGGGTTTGACATTTAGTCTTCTGTCTTTTTCTGGCTTTCTTTACGAAAATCAATGAACGAGATAGCGGCTCCAAAAGCAACCAGGAAAATGACAATGTTCACAAACAGATCAACTCCATCTGTTACGGCTGGGTTTGTAATATCCATATCTTTGAGTATTTAGTTGCGAATATAGTTGTTTTGAGAGACAAGATAAACCTCAAAAAGAATAAGCGATGGAAAAAACGGTGCTATTTAACAGCAGGGCAGAAATGGAGGAGATTTTGAGCCCCAATGAAATCCGACAGATCAAAATCAATGATGTGCTTTTTAATATTGTTTGGACCGGCTCGTCATCAGTGTATGTTTTTGAAACAGGATGTCCACACATGAGTTACCCACTCAAAAAAGGCCGCATAAATGCCTTTGAGGAAGTAGTTTGTTCCTGGCATAGCTATCGGTTTAGCCTGAAAACAGGAGACGAGTCTGCTCAAAGGTGCCGCCCGCTAAAACTGATCAAAACACAATGGAATGATTCCGGACAGCTGGAGCTGTTGACTTAGGAGATGCTGAAGAACCGCACTATGGAAACCAGCCAGTCGGCGATGGATTGCGCCACTTCATTTCCGGCACCACGACCTATGACGTAAAGCACGAATAAAAAGTAAAATGTAAGCAAGAATACCGCTTTGCGACGACCAATATAGGAACCGATAATAAAGACGATCAGCACAGCAGCAGTCAGTAGCCAAAGTAAGAATCGGAGCTCACTGCTCAGGTCTACCATCTCCGGAGGCATGGGTATAGGGCCGTAAAGCAGGGTAAAAAGGAATAATGGGAACCCCAGCGCAAAACAGATATCAAAAATATTGCTACCCAGTGCATTGGAAATCGCGTCATCGTACTGGCCTCTTTGAGCATCTTTGATTGAGATGATCGTATCAGGAAAGCTGGATGCCGCCGAAGCAAGGATCAATGCTACAAACATCACTGGAATGTCCAGTCCCTGAAATTCACCCAGGTATGGAACAGAATATGTATCAGCTCCTATCCACTCGCAAGCCAGCACCAGAAGATAACAAACAGCTGCTATCGAAAGTGTAGCAAAGACCAGTAGTGTCCAGGCATTGACATTGTTTATTTTATTCTTCCCAATAAAAATCCGCTCAAGGTCCAATGTAATCAGTCCTAAAAAAAAGGGTTTTTGTTTGCGCTCCTCATTTTCAAAATCTTCCTCCTGGATATGGCTATGCTCCAGCAGCTCTTCACGCTCGCTTTTATCCATAGACCAAAACATGTAAACGATGTACACTACATAGACCAACATGAGTAACAGTCCGTGGTACCAGTCCAGTAAAGACCCACTGATCAGTACGATAAAAATAAGCTCAGCTATGAGAAGAGAGATTCCATCTCTGAGCATCACTTTTTTTGAAACCCTCACCTTTTTAGTAAGACCTATTCCTACCACAGCCAAAACGGCCACCGCCGGAATGACCATGCTATTGAAAATGGCCGAGCCTGCAGTGGTTCCGATACCTCCGGAAAACCCTTCAGCGTCCCTCATCACAAATAAGAAAAAGAGAGATGTGAATACCTCAGGCATGGAGCTTGCAACAGCGTTAATTGTAGCTCCACGAACACCATCAGACAGGTTTCTTCCTATGTATTCAGATGCTGTCATAAATCCGTCACCCGCACGCCAGATGACAACACAGCAGATCGTAATAAGAATTAAAGGAATAACGATACCCATTTTAGGCGCGGTTATGGTGGAAAAATCAAATTGCTATAAGCTGAAGGTGGGCATTGCCAAAATTTATTTACTTTCTGCAATATTGGATAAATTCTTTAAATAATAACATTTCAGAGCGGAAAATTTCATAATTGAATATGCGCAATCAATTGCACTACGACTAAAAAATAATGATAAAAAGAGGGAGGATTAAACCAAAGTGGATCTTTTAAGATTCTCCAATTCGTCTAAAAAGGAAACCCCTCCAGATTCAACGCGAACCCTAAGTGCCTGAAGCCCATTGACTCCCTGTAATTCTTCCAGCTCTATTCTTTCTATTTCAGGGTGGACCATGCCCTTAAACTGCAGGTATTCGAAATATTGTATGTATTCTTTTGCATCACTATTGTCAGAAAAAACCACAGCAACCTTGCCTGGCTGGGTAAGACGTTCCTGAGTGTCCCTGATCTTGATTTTATCAATACGTTTTTTGACAATTTCATACCGCATGTTATAGGCACCGTCTACATCAAACTGTTTTTCATCCATTCGGAAACGTACCGAAAGTGGCTGGCTATGCACCAAAACCAGGTGTGTAGTCTCCAATGGCACAGGCAGCTTGTCTTTTAACGCATTGGTCCGACGTGCAATCTCGATAGTTGCCAGCAGCTGCCATAGTCGCAGGTTTTTGAGATGTAGTTTGCTGAACTTCTTACGCTGGGTTATGCTCCCACCAATATAAGCGTTATACTCTATGCCATCAGTTTTGTACTTTTCGAAAAAGTGAGGAAATACCTTTTGTGCTTTTTCCTGTTCCTGATCCAGAAATGAGGAGATGGTTTCATTGAGTGTTGTCAGGCTTTCTTCAAAGGCTTTTCGTTTGTCGTAGACCACTTTCAGCAAAGGATCCAGCTGATCCCAGTATAGCCTGGAGATCGTTTTGAAGTCCTCTTTCTCATTTTCCAGAGAAAGGATCACAGGCTCCAGTTCCTCCCGTATAAACCGTAAAATTGAAGATTCATCACCAGAGAGTAGTCCTTTTTTAAGGTTGGACACTGAGCGGTTTATCTTAAAGATCAGCTCTCCCAGCAGTGGAAACTCCTCTTCGCCTGCAGTCTTTTCCAGTACTTTTTTGGCAGCCTTAAGCTGTGTGGTCAGATCACCGATGATGGCTTCATTTCTGATGATGGAGGAATTACGGATGTCAGATGCGGCATAAAGGGGGTATATGTTGTTAAACACAATCTCCTCTGGTTCCGGTTTTTCACCTTTTTCCTCCTGATCCAGAATTTTATACGCGGCGTCCGTAAATTTCCACTCTACAGTAGGGTGTATGGATGTATAATGCTCTTTGATGATCGACTGAATGCGATTATCCAATTCTTCGGAGTTTCGCTTTACGGCCACAGCAAATAGCGGAATTACCTCGTTTAGCCTGGCCAGCGTAAAAGCGCTAAATGCTCCGGGTCTCGGACTCCCCACTTCCAATACACCTACCAATTCGTCTCCAATGAGCAGCGGAGTAAAAACAATGCTCTTAAGGTTGTTTTGAATCTGGGATGCATACGAGCTGAAAATGGGATCTTCCCGAAGGTCCTTTACGATGTAGGGTTCCCTGGTAGCCAGCAATTTTTGATTTACATTAAAAAATGGCTCCAGGTAATTACCTTCCTGATCTGTCATCAGGCTATGTCCACCCTTGTTTTTGATTTTATAGAAAGATTTTTTTCGTTTTTGATAGATGGTGATGCCGAGTTTGATTTCGGGGTTCTCCAGCAACGAGCTAAAGTTTTTTTCCAAAAATTCAAAGCCTGGTTCCAGAGTGATACTGTCTTTTTTTAATAAGACTTCCTTGATCTGCGAGATAACCACTTCCCCTGTATCTTCTGTCATAGTGTATATCCCAAACCCGACAAACTCAAAAAGATCCGGAGGCAACTGCGCCATCAGGTAATCCGGATCACTTATATGGTCCACTACCTCCTGAAGCTTTTCTTCTGAAAAATCCGGCAACTTCCCCTTTGCCCGTATATCGCAAAACCTGGGGTTAAGAGAAAGTTGATAATACCTGGTAAGTCCGTTTTCTTCCTTCATACTGAGCAGAAAATGGCGGAGCTTAGGAGAGTCCACCTGGTAAAACCTGGCGAGGATGTATTGATATGCAGATATCAGCTTGTTTCTTGACATTTCTTCGTGAATAGACTCATCCACCATGTTTCCGATACATCCTGCCCTGTCTATGATTTCGTGAAATTTCTTAGATCCATAGAAATAGTCCATTGAAAAAGGCTTGAAAGCCGCGTGAATTACATCATCATCCGCAGCAGGAGGGAGAAGCGCACTCATCAGGGACTCCACGATCTGCTTGTGTTTTTCCAAAACGGACATGTCGGCGATTTCTCCCTGGAGTTCCGGGTGTTTTTTAGCTTCTTGTACCAGCTTTCGAGCGTTGGCAGCCAAAATGGGGTTGGGGTTTTTCTGCTGCTCTTCCCAAAAACTGATGATGCTGTCTAAGGTGAGTGTCGTTTTAAAAGGAAAGGTTGAATCCATTGTGCTTTCTTCCAGGATATAAAATTAGATACGATTGTATGAGAGCATGGTTTGATTTTCCGGGCTTGTCCACGCTACTTTGTTGATCTTTAACTAATTTTCGCTCCAAAAAACTCCCAACCATGTACATTAATTTGTCAGGCTTAAATATTTTGGTGACCGGTGCCAGCCGTGGTATCGGCAAAGCCGTGGCCACTAAGCTTGCAGAGGCCGGAGCTACGATAGGCATTCACTATAACAAAAATGTACGCGAAGCGGAGAATCTTGCCCACATTTTGGGGAATGAATCCAAAGCCTTTCAGGCGGACCTTTCTAAGCCCGATGAAGCATCCAAGCTTTTTGAGCGGGTAATTTTAGAAATGGGCAGTGTAGAGATCCTCATCAATAACGCCGCAGTAGCATTGTCTACACCAATTACAGCTAAAGATGAAGACTGGCTTAAAGCCTGGGATGAAACTCAGATGGTCAATCTACGCTCGGCCGCAGTACTTAGCAAAAAGGCAGTGGAGCACTTCATCAAGAGAAAGTCCTCGGGCCGGATCATAAACATCAGCTCAAGAGCCGCCTTTCGCGGAGATACAGCGGAGTATTTAGCGTATGCTGCGTCTAAAGCAGGATTGGTTTCATTGACCAGATCCATTGCGAGGGCATTTGGTAAAGACGGTGTAAAGGCTTTTGTCGTGGCGCCGGGCTTTGTGCGTACGGATATGGCCAAAGAATTTACAGAGCAGTATGGAGAGGACCATACGAAGGGAGATATAGCACTGGAGCGGCTGACCGAGCCTAAAGATCTGGCGCCGCTGGTCACATTTATTGCCAGTGGTATGGCAGATCACTGTACAGGAGCTACTTTTGATATCAATGCAGGGAGCTATATGCACTAAAGTTTTCACAAATAATTTTCATATCTTTCAGTTAGGAAAAAGTATATAACATGGATAATTTTCAAAATCACCTCCGTTCACTCATTCAACTTGCTATCGCCGACCAATCATTTGATGAAAGGGAAAAGATGCTCATTCACAGTATTGGCAAAGCGAATAAGATCCCTGAAACCGAAATAGATGAAGCTATTGCGGAGATCATGCAGAATAAGGGTGAGTTTAAACTTAATTTTTCAGCGCTTTCGTATGATGAGAAGTTCGAATATCTTTATAACATAATCCAGCTTATGAAGATTGACAACAAGGTCTTTTTAAGCGAGATCCGTTTTTGCGAGCAAATAGCGAAAAAGCTGGGTTTTGATCCCAAGGTCGTAAGCAGAATGTCAGAGAAGGTTTATGCGGACCCCAGCATTACTGCGGATAAGGAATCCCTGAAAAGGGCCATTAAGAAATTTGAATTGTGATTATTTAATTTGCTACTCTTGGTAGCTCGATCTATCTTTATTTACTTTTTATATCTGATCTTTTTAATAACGCTATGAGTATCAAGTCCCAATTAAGTACCCTCATTCAACTAGCCAAGATAGACGGGGAGTTTGCCGGAGAAGAAAAGAGCCTGATCCTGATGATAGGAAAAGCCAATGGGCTTTCTGAAGAGAAGGTGATGGATCTTGTGGACAATCCGGAACCACTTCCGCCACTTTCTACCATGACAGAGGAAGATCGTTTTGAGTATCTGTACAACATCGTGCAGCTAATGAAGATAGATAGTCAGGTATATCTGAGTGAGATCAAGTACTGTGAGGAACTTGCTGAAAAGCTGGGATTTAAAAAATCCGTGATTTCTAAATTGAGCTCGAAGGTCTTTAGTGACCCCATGATCACATCAAATCGAGAGGCGTTAAAAAGAGAAGTAAAGAAATACCAAAACTAAAAATCAGCAAGCCTCGCTAACGAGGCTTTTTTTATCACCAAACAAACCCAGCCCGTATGCAAAGCTTTGAATGGAGGCCTGTCTCGCTTAGTGACTGGGAGATGTTAACAGGAGTCAGACAACAGTTTCATCAGGCCATTCAAAATGTATCTGCCGTAGGACGGAGGTTTTCCCCGCCTTCCAGACAGGATGTACATGCTACTCTGACATGGGTGCCTGGATTGTCGAGACTGGCAGGTAGCTGGGTGGAGGGTAATATTACCTTCCGGAGCTCTATTAGCTTTGATTCTTTTTCTATTTTTCTTGTAGACAAGAAAGTAGCAACGCTTTCTGAGTTTACACTGGAGGGGAAGACCTACCGCCAGCTAATGCTCTGGCTTGAGGAGCAGATTGGGAAATTTGGGTTGGACGCTTCAAATCTGGTGATGAAACTGCCATATGAGCTACCGAATATGGTTCGAAATAATGCCAGCCCATTTCAGATAAGTGACATGCTTTATGCAATGGAGCTGGGCAGGTACTTTCATAACACTTACATTACCCTCAGAAACCTGAAGAAAGAAGTCCAGGGAGCAGAAATAAGGGTTTGGCCGCATCACTTTGATATGGCAATGGATCACATTATAAAGAATTCCGGTGATCCTGAAACCACTACTAAGATATCCCTCGGTATGTCGCCGGGAGACGAGTCTTCGAATATACCTTACTTTTATGTCAACACCTGGCCTCATGTAGATGTAAACAGGTGTGGTGACCTCACTAACGGGTCATGGGTTTCTCAAGACTGGACGGGAGCTACACTCATGGCTGAAGACCTGCTTTCTGAAAAGTCAGGAGAAATACTGGAGCGATTTTACCGTGAAGCTTCTGAGCAGCTAATCAAGCAACTGACGGATTAGAGCTTGTGGCTCTATCTTAAAGTACTCTTCCAAACGGGCGAAAAACTCGTCTTCATTTAATATGGAGTGCTCAGCATGATCTCCACTGAGGCTTAGCTTTAATTTTCGGTCTGTTAAAGTCACCCTGCCTTCCGGAAATAACCGGGTGATCAGTTTCTGTCTGGTGAAATGGGATTCTGGTGACTCCTGGTGAAAGTTACACCTTGGGATAAATTCGATCAGTTCACGAGGTTTTAATTCAAACTGATAGACAGACTCGTAGTTGGAATTATCTTTTGAATGTTTTAGGATCCAGTGCGCGTCAGGGGTTTGTTCAAACTTGTAGTAAGAAGTATAATCCAGCTGAGGCTGAGAGCAGATTTTTTTCGGCTCCACAAAGCTTTTACCAAACCCTACATCTACAAGGTAATTCTCATCTTCCCATACCAAAGCAATGGCCATGTGATCAAATTCAGGGGAAAGCTCTCCATTATTAAATACCCGTGCAGAGATCAGGTACACCTGATACCCAAGTTGGTTGAGCAGGTGGTAAAAGAGCGTATTCAGCTCATAGCAAAAGCCACCCCTTTTCCTCCGGATTATTTTTTCAAAAAGAGATTTCACTACCAGGACAATTCTTTTATTGTAATGAATATCCAGGTTTTCAAACGGGATCGTATGGAGGTGTGCCTTGTGTAGTTTTTTCAGGTACTTCAGGCTCTTGCTTTCCAAAGGAACCTTTATCCGCTCAAGATATTCCTTTACGGGGATTTGCTCCAGCTTTGGTCTGGTCTGGAAGTAATTAAGCTTACTCAACTGCCGGTAAGTTAAAAGCCGCTCTGAGATGAAGGATAAAGTTTTTCAGTCCCTCCTGCCAGCTTACTCCCGTATCCCAATAGTCACCCGTGTGAATATCCCGGACAATCGTTTGTTTGATGTAGTACTTACACACGTTGGCATTGACAGGGATTCGAACCAGTTTTTGCTGACCTGAGTCGTCATAAATACTAGCTATATAGTCCGTTTCTGAAGGGGTGGTCTGGTAGTTCAGTATCTTTTTGATGGATATGCCTGAGCTGATTACTGGCATAAGTGCATATTGGTATCCCTGCTGATAAAGTGCATCATTGTCAGGATCTGTCACTATCTCGTACCTGAAGGGATACATTTCCATAATAGTCTTCAGCTCATCATTCATTTTCTCAATCTCCTTATTGTATGCTTCGATCCGGGCGGCTGCTTCCTGATTCTGGATATTCTCAGCAGAGATCTTTTCAAAGGCTACTACGGCTACCGGGAGCGATTTCAGCCTGCTGGGGAAATTTTCCAGGCGATTACCAGTGAAAACGGCCAGGTCATCCAGGTATTCGGGTCTTTCCGGGATCAGAAAATTGGTTCGCTCCAGCGCCTGACGCAGCACCTGTCTGCCAAGTCTGAGAAAGAGTCGGCTAAGCTCTGCACTCTCCTCCATCCAGGCAAGCTGTCCGTGTGGCACCTTCCCGTTTTCACCAAGAGGTACTACGGTCATGGAATAGGTTTCATTGGGGAGTTTGCCTTTTTTGCGTATACAAAGGAGGTTTGTAACCTTGCGGGAAGCCAGAATATCCTGATAAGCGCTTTTGATCTCGGGGCCTGCGTTGAGGTCGTCAAAGTAAATGTAGGTCACGGCATCTACTCCGATCTTCCGGAAATTTTTATGAACTTCCCTGGCCAGCTTTTTCCAGTCGCCCCTTACTTCATATCCTTTCTCATTTTCTGTGGGAACTTCTATCACTACCACAGACCGACTCCTTGTAATGTCTTCAGGAAGATTATTTGTTTTTACCAGGTATTTTGGCCCACCGATATTTATAATATCAATCTGCTGAGCAAGGCAAACCTTTGTTGCGAAAAAGAGTAAACAAATACAAAAAGCCCTGATGTAGACCATAATCGTTTTGGGATTTAAATTTATATATTAACCAACAAAGCACAAGCGTATTATCTGATGGAGAAAAAAAGATGTCAATGGGCAACAGATACATTTGATCAATATATCACATATCATGACGAAGAGTGGGGTGTGCCAGTCTATGATGACCGGATCCATTTTGAGTTTCTGATCCTGGAAAGCGCACAGGCCGGCCTAAGCTGGAGCACCATCCTCAAAAAACGGGAAGGATACCGGAAGGCCTTTGCTGATTTTGATTATGAAGTCGTGGCGACGTACGGTCCGGGTATGGTGGAGGAGCTGTTAGCAGATAATAGCATCATCAGAAATCGTGCTAAAATAGAAGCAGCTATAAATAATGCATCCCGATTTATGGAAGTGCAGAGCGAGTTTGGCAGCTTTCATAAGTATATCTGGAGCTTTGTGGACAATAAAGTGAAGATAGGCCACCGGGAAAGCATGAAAGAAGTACCAGCGACCACACCCGAGTCTGATGCACTGGCGAAAGACCTGAAGAAAAGAGGATTTAAATTTTTAGGGTCAACCACCATATATGCCCATATGCAAGCCACCGGACTGGTAAACGACCACACTAAGGATTGTTTCAGATATAAAGAACTATTGGGAAAATGAAGATCTTATTAGTAACCATTTTAATGGCGGTAGCTGCAGCCTGCGAAAAATCAGACAATGACAACTGTATCAATGAAGACTTAATCGACAAAGAGGCTGTATGTACCATGCAGTATGATCCTGTCTGTGGCTGTGACGGAAATACTTACGGAAACGCCTGTGAGGCTGCCAAATCGGGGGTGACCAGCTATGAAAAAGGTGAGTGTCCGAGTGAAACCGGGGACTAATTTATTTCCAGTCGGTATCCCAGTCCGTGAATGTTTACAATCAGGACGTTTGGGTCTCCTTCAAGTTTTTTCCGGAGTTTGGAAATAAAGACATCCGGGCTGCGGCCAACGACGACTCCTTTGTCCAGCCAGATCTCTTTTACCAGCTTTTCGCGGGTGATGATCTCATTCGGATGCTGACAAAGCAGCTCAAGGATTTCTGCTTCTTTTGCGGTGAGGCGGATCTCCTGACCGGCTATGTCCAGGGTGTTTTCGCTTCTGCGGAAGGTAAACTTCCCCAAAGGCAGGGCGGATGACCCGGATTTGGTCTTTTTAGCTGACCTTTTGAAAGTATATAGAAAAGCCGCCGCCAGACATAAGGCCAAAGAAATGTAAAGACCGCCAGATCGTACAAAATTGTCTTTGGCCTTAAAGTGCATGTTTATCCGGTAGCAGGCTTCCGGCAGGATACGTCCGAGACAGGGGATGACGCTTTTTTCGGCGTTCTCAAAAGTCAGGTAGCTGTATACAATTTCACCTGTTTTGCAGGAGACTACTTCTGCGATGTAATTTTTTGACAGACCGGAGTTGTTCAGGGAGTTTTTGATGACAAGGATGAGACTATCGGGGTTTATGGCCAGACTTTTTTCAAAGTGGATCTGGTAGGAGTTTTCCGCAAGTGTTTTTATGGGCAAGACCAGCGATGAAGAATCCCCGTTATGGAGCAACAGATGGTGACCGATATTTCGCATGATCACGCGTGCAGACTCTTTAGAGATACTGGTTCTCTCTGTCCAGGCAAATCCCACTATGCTTAAAAGCAACGCGGCGATCCCAATAGTCAATATCCACTTTCTGAATTTCATAAAAAGATGTCAAGCTATTCTTTGAACGTAAAATTTACAAATAGTTTACACTTGTTTTACAGCCTGTTTACACACTGTCCTATCCTGCTGGCGTAGAATTACCGAAAAATATCTTTCATGATGAGCATGGGCGAACCGTCAAAAACTGGGAAAGCACATGGCTTATTGTACAACTTTTAACAGATGAAAAAATCATTCTTAATTTTCGGAATTCTTATTCAATTCTTTTTTGCACAGTCACAGGAAATAGATCTGGCCAAAAGTAGTGTGAAATGGCGAGGATCGCACCTGCTTAACGCGGGAGCACATTTTGGAACGGTCCACTTTAAAAGTGGTGAGGTAAAGATGGACGGCAATCGAATCAGTGGTGGAGCGTTTGTGGTGGATATGAATACCATCACCAACACGGACGATGAGTATATAGCCAGCCTGGTCAATCATTTGAAAGGCCCTGACTTTTTTGATGTGGAGCATTACCCCACAGCACAACTTGAAATCGTCAGTATTCGGTACGTTGATTCCAGAAGCTTTGATGCTGATGCCAATCTGACGATCAGGGGGATTACCAAGCCGGTGACGTTTCGCTCCCGCATCCAAAATGTAGAGAACTACTGGTTCGTCAGGTCCAGCTTCACGATAGACCGATCAAAATGGGATATACGGTATAAGTCCCAGAGCTTTTTTGCGAGTCTGGGCGATGAGACCATCTCGGACGCCATAGAGCTGGACGTGGATATCGTCTTTATTAAAGATGAATAACCTGTATAATCTAAAGCTGATTCACCACGGTTTTTTTCGGAATGACAATGCTCCACATACCCCTCAGGTCGTTGAGCTGATACCCGGTAGCCTTGTCCCGGGGATACAATGACCTGATCAGGGTATAATTGGTTTCGGTGACCTGCTCACCCACTTTTCCGTGGCAGTTGAGGCAGGCACCATTTGTGATCTTGATCGGTTTGGTGAGGATCAGTGCCTGCTTGTCCAGCTCCTGTATTTGGGCGCCTGCCAGGTCCGGGTTATACTGATAAGCCTCAAAAATGGTCTTTTCAAAATCGGAAAGGGTATCCGCCGGATTTCGGGGCTTGTCCGTAACTCTTTTTACAGAGATGTTCAGGCTGTCTTCAAAACCCCTGACTAAAGAAGAGGCATTCAGGTTGCAGTAGCTTATTGCTCCCGGCACGCCTTTTTCCCGAAGAGCGGTTAATAGCTCATGCTGAAATTTTTTCTGGATCGTATCCAAAACACATAGCCCGAGCTTTTCTCCCGCTATCATGATCTCTGCGTCCGAAACCTTTTTGATTTCACGAGAGGCCATTTCTTCTTTTACAGCTTCTGTATTGGGTCTTTTGCTGGTGTCACAATTTGTGAGTGACAAGGTAAAAAGTAAACTACCCAAAAGGATGTTTCTGCGGGTCATCATATAAAGTCTTTGCACTTGGTTAATTTTGTCAGGATAAAGTTACTGGAGATGATCGATAAACTGGAAGCAATAAAGAAACGATTTGAGGAGGTCAGTCAGCTGATCGTACAGCCTGATGCAATGGCTGATATGGACAAGTATGCCAGGCTCAATAAAGAATATCGTGACCTGGAAAAAATTGTCAGGAAGTACGATGAGTATAAGCTCGTAACGGATAACATTAAAAACGCGAAACAGGTCCTGGAAACAGAAAAGGACGAAGAGTTTCGTGAGATGGCTAAGATGGAGCTGGAGGACCTGTACCCGAAAGAAGAAGCTCTGGAAGAGGAGCTGAAGTTTATGCTCATACCTAAAGATCCGAATGACAGTAAAAATGTGATCCTGGAGATCAGAGCGGGTACTGGCGGAGATGAAGCGGCTATTTTTGCGGGGGATCTTTTCAAGATGTATGAGCAATATGCTCAAAGCCAGGGCTGGAGGTTTAGTGTGATGAGTCTTACCGAGGGTACAGCCGGTGGTTTCAAGGAGATTGTTTCTACGGTAGAGGGAGAGGATGTTTATGCCAAGCTGAAGTTTGAGTCCGGGGTGCACAGGGTTCAGCGCGTTCCTCAAACCGAATCACAAGGCCGGGTACATACTTCCGCAGCTACAGTAGCTGTGTTGCCGGAGGCCGCAGAAGTGGATGTGGAGCTCAATATGGGGGATATCCGCAAAGACACCTTTCGTGCTTCAGGGGCTGGTGGACAGCACATTAACAAAACAGAATCAGCGGTACGCCTGACGCATGCCCCGTCAGGGCTGGTGGTGGAGTGTCAGGATGGCCGTTCGCAGCATGCCAACTATGATAAGGCGCTGAAAGTACTCCGCTCCAGGCTTTATGAGATCGAACTTAAAAAACACAATGAAGAAATCAGCTCACAGCGAAAAACCATGGTGGGTTCTGGCGATCGGTCGGATAAGATCCGAACTTATAACTACCCGCAGGGACGGGTAACTGATCATCGAATTAACCATACGGTGTATAATCTACCTGCTATCGTGGGTGGTGACCTGGATGATTTTATAGAGCGGTTACGGATAGCTGAGAATACTGAGCTATTGAAGGAGGATGGTTTAGCATAAATGAACATACTTTTCGTTAAACACCTGATGCATAAACTATTCTTCATACCTTTTACAATAGTTCTCTTCTTACTTTTCTCCTGTGAGCCGGAAGAGGAGCAGATCAGTGGCCAGAAAAACCTGAAGCTAACTTTTAGTGAGGATACCGTCCTTTTTGATACGCTGATCAGTGATACCCTCAGCCTTACCAGGAGATTTCGGATCTACAACCCCAATGAGAAAGCCATCAAAGTAAGCAGCATACGGCTAGGTAAAGGAAGTGCGTCTGAATACTCCATCATTATAAACGGAAAAGAAGGTCCGGCCATTTCTGATGAAGTGATTTTTGGACAGGATAGCATTTTAGTGTTGGTTACAGTGGATATCAACCCGCTGGATCAGAATAATCCCTACCTGGTGAAAGACTCGGTGATCGTGGAGTGGAACGCTAACTCAGACCATGTAAAGCTGGTGGCCTGGGGCCAGGATGCCAATTACATCAGAAATGTAGAGATCTGTGATGAGGTCTGGACGAAAGACCGGCCTTATGTCATTCAAAATGTGGCTATAGTGGATTCCATGTGTACACTGACTGTGGAGCCGGGGACGAAAATTTATATGGATAACGGAGCTTCCCTGGTGGTAGAAGGGACTTTGCGGATACTTGGGGACTCAGCTGACCGGGTGATTATCCGTAATACTCGCTTTGATAAAAATTACCTGGAAGCGCCGGGCCAATGGAATGGTATTGTTTTTATGGAAACAAGTACAGATAATGTTGTCAGCTACTGTGATATTGAAAATGGCCAGATCGGTTTAGGGATCGGGTATACATATGCCAGACTTCAGGGTGGAGGTACTGTCCTCTTACCTGAAACCTCTTCTCTGCAAGCCAATATTGTCATTGATCATACGTCCATTCGACACATGTCTACTGCTGGAATTTTAGCATTTTCCGCAGATGTCTATGCGTATAATATAGAAATTTACAATGTGGCTACCTGGCTTGTGGGCAATTTTGGTGGAGGTAATTACCGATATGACCATTGTACATTTACCAATCAGCCCAGCTTTTTTGTCAATGAGGATCCTGCTATTCAGTTCAGTGATAATGTGGTTATTTCAGATGATGAGGTGATCACTGAGGATCTTGATTTGGCCATTCGCAATTCAATTTTATGGGGCGCGAATGACGAGGAGTTGGGAATCAATGATGGAGGAGGATCCGCAGTTACTGTGCTTTTGGAAGGTAATATTATAAAAACAGAAGAGGAGCTATCCGATAACTTTACCACTTCAGAGCTTGATTCACCGGGCTTTGTAGATCCTTTTATGTTTGACTATCAACTAGATTCGGCAGCTTTTGCGAGGGATAGGGGAGCCACTATTGGGATCACCACAGACCTGCAGGGAAAGCTCAGGGACGACAAGCCGGATATCGGAGCTTATGAAAGGATAGATATGGATTAATCCACAAAAAGTTTTTTTTATTACCCGTTTTCCCCCGTTTTATCTCTAAAACTCTTTTGGTTAAAGCTTACAGAATAAATAAATAGCTTTTGGTAAACACTTAGATTCCAAAATGACTGAGTTAAACCAATTAATTTACAATACACTAGGGCTATAAGGAGGTATTCACACAAAAACACTAATATTCCCTTTAAAAAAAGGGGTGTAGGGGAATGTTTATAAGAAAGTTTGTTTTTGTGTGAAATTGTTGGGGACATTCAAAAATGCAAAACTGTCATACACTGAATCCCATTCATGGATTGGTGGGCTCGACTTTTTATCTTTAACCCATGAAATTTTTTCAAAATCAAATATCGCTGAGTCCACACAGCAGGGGTTTTCACATCATCACCCGAGAAGTCCTGAATGCCATTCCGGAAATCAACGAACTGGATACAGGCATGCTACAAGTCTTTATTCAGCATACTTCTGCCTCCCTGACGATCAATGAAAACGCTGACCCTACTGTCAGAGTGGATTTTGAATCGCACTTCAACAAAATGGTTCCGGAAAATGCGCCATATTACGAGCATACGTTGGAGGGACCGGATGATATGCCCGCACACATAAAAGCCTCATTACTTGGCCCATCTGTACTCATCCCCATATCAAACGGAAGGCCCGTTTTGGGCACGTGGCAGGGCATCTATCTGTGTGAGCACCGGGATCATGGTGGATCACGAAAAATTGTGATCACGGCCTGGGGAGAGTGAATGGATCTTTATTCCGAATAGCTTCTCAGCTTTTTTCGGAAATAGGTTCCCTGTCTGGTAGGTTCATAGTCCCAGTTGCTAAATAGACTGGGAGACCAACGGGCATCAAAAACCCAAACAACGTAAGAAATGTCCAGGCTGTCGCAGTAGTTTGTTATCGTCTCTCCATAATTTTCATCGCTGATCACCGGTATATGGGCGCCAGGTTCCTCAGGATAGGCAAAACCTATCTCTGTAAGTATCACCGGATATTTTTCTTTCATTTTTCCCCAGTCCATGGTCCATTTTTCTTCCCAGGGTTTTGGGTGTTTTTGCGGATAGGGGTGGCTTACATAAGCTATGCCTTCCGCAGCAATGGGGCTTTCACATGCTTCAGTCAGATCATAAGCCCAGTTAAATCCTGCTACGAGGGGAATGCCTTTTCCGCCATTAGCCCTGACAATCGTGATCATTTCTTCATTGATGGATTTCCACTCATCCCACGTACATATTCCATATTTGCCATTATGGGTAGTGGGTTCATTGTAAAGTTCATAAAACGCTACAGTCGGGTTATCCCCATATCTTTGCCCGATCAGCCGCCAAAATTCAAACGTCTCTTTGAGGTCAGTTTCATAAATGGGTAAATGGAAAAGCCCGGACTTGAGGTTGCCTATACTATGCCAGTCCAGGATCACGTAAAGGTTGTTTTCTGAAGCCCACTCAATTCCCTGGTCCAGGAGCTTTAGGTACCCTTTCTGCCCTCGCTCGCGCCATCGCGGTGGATGAATGGGGAATCTAACGACATTGGCTCCCCACTTGCGGATTTCCTCAAAATAAGCTTTTTCCCATTTGCCATCCTTCATTAGTTTATCAGGATCGCTGGTGCTGTATCCTCTCAATACTACGACATCTCCGGCTTCATTTACAAACTGGTTTCCCGATACGGAAAGTCTGCTCATTAATGCATCCTGAGGGGTGGCAATCAGGCAGATCATGTAGATTGGAAGGAACGAAAAAACTTTTTTCATGGAAAGCGATGCTTTTGAGTTTGATCAAAAGTAGCACTATGAAGAATAGGAGAGGGTATTCAAATGTGCAACATGAAGGATCAAAAAAACCATAAGCCACTGATCTACTTCTTTTTCAGAGGCAGTTTAGAAGACAAAGTTTTTGCGAAATAGCGAATTTTTGGTTCGGGAATTTAGAAATCTTCACACTGGTGTTAAGTTGCAGAATTAAGCTACATTTAAAATGTGTCGCAAATAGTTGATTGCCAGTTCGTTGTTTCTACTGATTATTTGTGCCATTAGGCACTAGTCACTGTCAGATTGGTTCCGGGTGGTGTTGATCTTATCGTCATCCTCTTCTTTTGTACCCACATACTTCTCCTTTTTGGCCTCCAGTGTTTCTTTTACACCTTCCAGGTTTAGGCGGTATTTGAGTCTTTTCCAGATGCCCTCGCCTATTTTAGCAGCCAGGTCGCCCAGGCTTTCTACCTTTTCTTCCTCTTCGGAGGCTGGCTGCAAGGCTTCTTTTTTGATGTAGTCGTTTGTAAAGGAACTGTCCACAACGATCTTCTGGCCCTGAGCAGACAGAAGGGCAAGAAAAAACAGGAAGCAGAAAGCGCCAATAATTTTCATTTAATGTGCAACCTTTTATTTTCGTTGTGAATCTTAAAGCAGTGGGACACTCAGATACTAAAATATGCAAGAATTGTGGTTTTCAGTTAGAAACCACTTATCATTTTTGTCCTGACTGTGGTCAGGAGGATAAAGAGCGTGTCGTTTACTTCAAACAATTTATACTGGATTTTCTGGGTGATTACTTCACGTTTGACTCTAAGATCATTCGCAGCGTAGTTCCCCTGCTACTTAACCCCGGTCATCTCACTAATGAGTACCTGGCCGGACGCAGGGTAAGGTATATCCCACCCTTGAGGATGTATATTTTCATCAGTATTGTCTTTTTTATTTTGCTGGGTTCTACCAAGGAGCCATTGCAGGTAAGTGGCGAAGAGCTGGATGCAGCTTTTTTCGATGCATATTTTAATGTGTGGATGCCCCGGCTGTTTTTCTTTTTATTACCCCTTTTTGCTTTTATCACCTACGTGATTTTTAGAAAGAGGGGTCGTTTTTACGTTTCACATTTCATTTTCTCCCTGCACTTTCATGCATTTGTGTTGTTGCTTTTTTCCATTTACATCGTAGTCAGTTCGTACATTCTCAGTGAGAGTTACAGCACCAACCAATGGGTGTTGGTTTTGTCGGTGTGCCTTATTGAAGTATACCTGCTGGTTTCCCTGCGAAAGGTCTACGATCAAAAGTGGGTCACGACTTTTTTTAAACTGCTTTTGCTCAACCTGATCTACGTTTTGAGTATTGTAGCTGTGTTTATCGGGATTGCGGTGTTGATTTATGTGGGGAGGTATTAGGGATAAGTAAAGCATCTATTCTAGAACCCACTTCTTCCTGTGTTAGGTATTTACCGTTTCGTATTCTTTCAAAGACGGAGATCATTTACTTCGAAGCATGTTACTACGCTATCAAGTGTAAAAAGTATCGCAAAACTCACTACGGTAAAATGTTTCCTCCTCAAGAAAGGTTCGAATCTTACTTCACAGGACTTGAGCGTCAGAGCAAATACAGGCCAGAGAAAAGTCAAACTGTGAGCCATTCTGATTCTGCTACAAGCGTCTTAAATACTGCGCATACGCAAATCACAAATATTGTTATATAATCGTTTACGATCATGAGCACTCTTTCAACTCTCATGAAGGGGAAACGCAGGAGAGGTGAAATGTGTGGGGCTTCACCAGAGCTAAAATTTTCATTCAAACATACCAACAATTTCTTTAGTAGATTTATTCTTTCTACTAGCCACATTTTAATCATTGCTCAAAAACTTAATTGAATAAATGGGAAAACCTTTCATAAAGGAGTTAGAAAAAATCCATGAAACTATGGATTGGGTTAATAGCTTAGATCTTTCTGAGTTATATAAAGTAATAATTCAAAATACCAATCAGCCATTACTAGTTGTAGGGTCTGGGGGTTCATTAAGTGCATGTCATTTTGCTGCCACGCTTGCACAAGATCGAGGACAATTTGCAAAAGCAATGACACCTCTTGAATTGTTATCAGCAAAATCGATCATTAGCTCTTCTACTGTTTTGTTCCTTAGTGCAAGTGGGAAAAACAACGATATAAAATTCGCTTTTAAAATAGCGATTGAGCAAGAGGCAAAACAAATAATCTCAATTACGATGAGAAGAAACTCAGCCCTAAGTCAATTGAGCAAAAAGTATAGCATATCGACCTGCTATGATTTTAATATTCCAACTGGAAAAGATGGGTTTTTAGCAACTAACTCACTGGTTTCTTTCTTCGGTATTTTATATAGAATATTTAAAGGAACTGACAGAATCTCATTTGAGGACAACAAATACAATATTGAGAGAATAGACCATTTCGTAAACTCTATTTCGCCCGACTATTCTTTAGTTGTGCTCTACAGTGGATGGTCACAAGGAGTTGCTTATGACATAGAATCTAAGTGCACAGAGGCGGCACTGATAAACGTTTTACTGTCTGACTATAGAAATTTTGCTCATGGGAGGCATCATTGGTTTGACAAAAGAGGCAGTAAATCAGCAATTCTTGCAATTGAAACTGACCTGGATAATAATTTGGCATCTAAGACAATAGAACTTATTCCAGAATCCATTCCTCGTCTGATACTAAAATCTTCATACAAGACACCAAGAGCTCTTATCGATTTATTAATCAAGTCATTTTATTTAATAAATAAACTTGGTGAACTGCAGGGTATTGACCCAGGAAGACCCGGAGTACCTGATTATGGAAGTAAACTGTATAACTTAAGATTTTCAAACTTAATTAAGGGCAAGAAATTAAAACAGATTGATATTGCTATCAAGAGAAAAATAGAAGCTCGAAGCTTAAAAAAGCAGCAAAGTGGAGAAATAGAAATCTGGGAAGAGCATTACAATGATTTTATAAGAAGAATTCAGAAGGGAAAATTTGGAGCGATAGTATTTGATTATGATGGAACTATATCCTCAGAAAAAAACAGGTATATAAAAGGTATAAGCGAAGGTATTGCAGAACAAGTAATACAGATATTAGAGGCTGGATTCATAATTGGCATAGCAACTGGCAGAGGTAAATCCGTTAGAGAAAGCCTTCAAGCAACTGTACCTGAAGAGTATTGGGATTCAGTAATAATCGGATATTACAATGGAGGTCAGATTGGGAAACTAAGTAATAAAGCCATTCCAAATAGGAGTTTAGAAATTTATCATCCATTAAAGGAGGTTCATGATAAACTGAAGTATATGCCAAAATTCAAAACATTGTGCATGGAGCTCAGACCTCATCAGCTAACTATTGAAACTTCAGATTCATTTAATTGGCTAAAAATAAGATCACAATTGCAGGAAGAAATAATTAGGCTACATATAGGTGAATTGAGAGTATTAGAATCGAGTCATTCAATTGACATTATTCCTAGTCACATCACAAAAATCAAAGTAGTTGAAGAATGTGCTAAGGATCAGGTAAAAAAAGGCTTGGGTTTGGATGTACTTTGCATTGGAGATCGAGGTAAATGGCCTGGGAACGATTATCAATTGCTTGATACAGATTATTCCCTGAGTGTAGATGAAGTCTCTTCTAATCCTGAAAATTGCTGGAATCTTTCAAAACCAGGAATGAAAAACACAGATTCTGCATTGTATTATCTTGATAAAATCATAAAAAACGGTAATTTTATGAGAATAAAATTTTAGTCAATGAACACCGCCCTTGCTGAAAGACTATTATGCTCCATTCTAGAATGGACGGAAGAAGAGGTGAAAAATGAAAGACCCTTATTACAAGCTATTTCTAGCTTTAAATACGACGAATATCAGCAGTTTTCACCAGGCAAGAGATTTATCGAGAGTTTAGTAGGGTGGTTGAAACAATTTGATAATCTAGAGGATAAACGAATAGCTTATGCATTCATAATAGAGCAATTGATATTCTTCTCAAACGATCAAGTTTCACATTTAGTCAATCTCTCTTATTCAGCTAAAATCAAACCAATTCTTTTAAGGAAAACTGCTATTGGTCTTAAAGTAAGTGAATATGCCATAAAAACTATAGTTACGAGCGAACTATTCAAACAAAACAAAAGAAGATCTTTGTATCTAGGATTGAGTGATGGTTCAAAAATTGATTTATTCCGAAGATCAAGTGGAATTAGTAACGAACAAGTTTATCCCACCTATCAAATTTCACAAGATAAAGCAGAAGATTTTCAAAAGGAATTGAATAAGGAAATTGAGAGTTTTGAAACTTTTAATACTCTTTTTTTGATTGATGATTTTACAGCTAGTGGTAAAAGCTATTGGAGAGCAAATGAGAATAGTGGAAAGATATTAAAGCTCTTAAAATCTATTTTTATCGATAGTGAAGAGGACAAGAATCATGTAAGTAGTTTAATTGATAGTTCCGAAATTTCCATTCACATACTGTTTTACATAGCTACGCTAACAGGTAGAAATTATATTGATGAGGAAATCGCAAAATGGAAAGAGGAAAACAATCTTGAGTTTGAGTACTCAGTTGACGTAGTTCAACTTATTGATAATGATGTTAAAGAATCAGTTTTAAAAAATGACGATTTCCTTAGAATAATCGAGAAATATTATGACGAGAGTATAGAAGATAAACACTACAGGAAAGGTTTTGAAAATGGCGTATCAAAAGGGCCAAATGATAGGCCTTTTTTAGGGTTCAATGAATGTTCCCTTCCGTTAATTCTTAACCACAATACTCCAAATAATTCTCTCCCAATATTATGGTTTCCTGAGGATAAAAAGTACGTGGGCTTATTCCCAAGAGTAACGAGACATAAAGAATAAGGGGAATGAGTAATAAGTTAAGAAATCCATTCAAAATGAGAGCATCTGAGAAAATAGAATCAGATGCAAATTTCCTGAAATTGTTTAGCCCTGATGTACTTGATTTACTAGTAGAAAGACAAAATAAGGGGGAGCTTTGGAGTGATTTATTGTTTATCCGAAGTTCTCCAGGCGCTGGAAAGACCTCCTTACTAAGAGTTTTTGAGTCACAGTCTCTTAACTATATTTTTAATCACAAATCCCAGGATTTCTACAAAGAACTATATAATCCATTAAAGAAACTAGGTGTCGTGGATGAAGCAGGAATACACTTGCTTGGAGTTATTTTAAGATGTACTCGTAATTATGAGATTCTAGAGGATATAAATATTGATGAAGCACGTAGAAAGCGTCTATTTTATTCGCTCATTAATTCAAGAGTAATATTAGCAACCCTTAAGGGAATAGTTGAATTAAGAAAGGATTTAAGATTTCCAGAAGATCTTGAGAAAATCAAGTTTTCGCCAGAAGTGGGGCTGGAAGAACAAATAAGGGGTCTCAAAATTCCATGTAACGGCCAAGAGCTGTATGATTGGGCATCTAGTGTTGAAAAAGATGTTTATGACGTTCTGGATAGTTTTCTCCCTATAGAAAATTTAAAAGCTATTGGGCATAATGAACCATTTTCTACAGCAATTTTGAAACCAGAGTATTTATCAATTGATGGTAATCAAATAGTAGATAAGATTCTCTTTATGATTGATGATGCTCACAAGCTTTCGGTGAAGCAAAGAGAATCTTATTTAAAATACTTAGCCGAAAATAGAAATCATTCTAATATATGGATTTCCGAACGATTAGAATCACTATCTGACTTCAGATCATTTATCAATAGGGACTATAATGAACTCAATCTTGAGGACATCTGGCATAGGAATCCAGGTAAATTCAAAAAGGTTCTATCCAAAATAGCATCTAAAAGAGCGTCAATATCAACTGAGGATGTTACTTCTTTTCAAGAAAATCTTATTGATCAAATTGATGAGGCTGAATTAGCTAAGGACATAGGAGAATGTATTGAAGAAACCGAAACGAGTATAAATTCACTACATCAATACAATTCCAAATTTCATAATTGGTATTCCTATATCACAGAGAACAAAGGGCATGATTTGCAGACGGCCATTCTTTACAAAGAGGCTGAAATTCTAATGCACCGAAACCTACAAAAAAATCAATTAGCCTTCGAATTTGACTTGTCTGTTGAGGAATTGAAATCTAAAATAGACTCATCATTAGAAAACGCTGCACGATTATTCATTTCTCAAAAGAGTAGAATCCCATATTATTACGGGTTTGATGATTTATCCAGTATTGCTACTAATAATATTGATCAGTTTCTTTCTTTCTCCTCAGAGTTATTCGAGGTAATGATTTCCAAGAAACTATTAGGAAATGAAATTACAGTCTCTCCAGAAAAGCAGGATAAAATAATTAGAGACATAGCGAAAAAGAAATGGAATCAACTATCCTCTTTAGTTCCAGACTCCAGGTTTGTTAAATTATTTCTAGATGCAATGGGAAGGCATTTTAAGTCAGTAACCTATAAACAAACGGCATCATACGCCCCAGGAATTAATGGGTTTGCAATAAATGAAAACTCTTCCTATAAGCTGATCGAGGAGTCTAAATGGCAAGAATCTGAAACATACAAGGTGTTAAGGAATATGATAATGACTTGCTTAACATATAACCTATTGGAGGTAAGGGAAGTAAGACAAGGATTAAAAGGTCAAGTTTGGCAGGTCTATTTTCTAAATAGATGGCTCTGTATAAGATATGATCTACCTCTTACATATAGTGGATGGAATAAGTTTAAACCTGAACAACTTATGAAATGGATCAACATCAAATAAAAAAAAGATTGGAACCGAGGTGGGAAGATTATGTGTGGATCAATGAATCTCAAATTGACTCATTTTGGAAAGAACATCTTTCAAAAACAGGACAAGAATTGTTATACGTTCTTGGAAAAGGTTTTGACGTTAGAATGAACTTCGGGTTAGAGAAACTGCTAAGTGTTGATCCACAAGCCAACATTGAAATAATGTCGATTTCCTTTGATGAAGGGGCTAACTCACCGTCTATTCAATATAAGGATTTAGTTGGAAAAAATGATAAAGAATTTGAAGAGCTAACCTCTTCTTACACAGTAATTGATAAGAAAATCCAGGTTTGGAAGAAAAGCGGAGGAAAGAAGAGAAGAATAGGGGACAGGCAAGCATCGGATATTTTTACCAATAATGATGATATCAAGAAGTACAACGATATTGTAGTAGATATAAGTTCTCTTCCAAGAGGTATATACTTTTCACTGATTGGTAAGTTACTTGCCATAATCGATAATTATTTTGAACCAAAGAATGCACCCAACTTATTTGTGTTAACATCCGAAAATGCTGATTTGGATTCATTAATAATAGAAAAAGAAATTGATGAGGACATACACTATCCGCATGGTTTTGGAGGTAATGTCGAGCTAGAATCTAAGAATCTACCGATAGTTTGGTTGCCATTACTTGGTGAAAACAAACATCCTCATTTTGAAATGGCTCATCTACATTTAAGACCAAACGAAATTTGCCCACTTTTACCTTTTCCATCTAAAAACCCTAGAAGGAGCGATACAATCTTCCAACAACATGCAGAAATCTTCTTTGATGTCCTTCGGATAGAACCTCAGAACATAATGTTTGTTCATGAACAAAATCCTTTTGAAGTTTACATGAAGTTGCTAAAGACCATTTCTAATTACAATGATTCATTGTCTCTATTGCATGGTTGTAAGTCGGTAATTTCAACTTTTTCGAGCAAATTATTGTCTGTTGGAGCTCTGTTAGCTGCTTATGAATTCAAGGATCATGAGGAAATCCATGTAGGAATTTCCAACATTGATTCTTTCGGTTATGAAATTACCGACCTTAAAGCAATGGAAAATTTAAAAAATAATAGCGGTGTTTTTGTATCTTGGCTCACTGGAAATATTTATTCTTAATTTTTAAAATTTAGAAATTTTGGGAAGGTGCGTAGGAACGGGATTGATAGCTTTAGATGCCATCTTAAATGGTAAACCAATAACACCAGCTAAGCTATCCACAGGTGGTTCATGTGGTAATGTACTTACCATACTTTCATTTTTAGGATGGACCAGCTATCCTATTGGAAGACTTGCCATCAACAAGGCCGCAGATATAGTTATTGAGGATTTAGAAAAGTGGGGGGTAAATACAACCCTGATTAGTAGAGAAGAAAAGGGAAGTACACCAGTAATAATTCATAGAATATTCACAGATAAAAAAGGTAATCCTAAGCACAAATTTGAATTCAGGGATCCTGAATCCAAAAAATGGTTGCCAAGCTATCGTCCATTATTGGTTCGTAACCTATCAAGTACAATAGAGAAGTTGCCAAATTGTGATGTTTTTTATTTTGATAGAGTGAATAGAGCTTCCGTTGAATTGGCAAAATTCAATTACAATAGAGGAGCATTAGTTTTTTTCGAACCATCATCAGCTAAGGACGAAAAATTATTTACTGAGTGTCTTCAATATACACATGTGCTAAAATTTTCAAATGAAAGGATAAGAGGATTTAGTGAGTTGTATCCATCAGCTCAGGTACCACTTGAAATTGAAACACAAGGTGATAAAGGTTTGAGATTTAGATTCAAATCAAATGGCTGGGAAGTTCTTAATGCCTATAAGATTGATAATTTAATAGATTCTGCTGGTGCTGGAGATTGGAGTTCTGCAGGAATAATTTATAAACTCGGTCAGAATGGACTAAAAGGATTTGATAGCCTTGATAAGAATAGTCTTGTTAAAGGCTTGAGATTTGGTCAACTTTTAGGTGCTATCAATTGTCAATTTGATGGAGCAAGAGGAATTATGTACAATATGTCAAGTTCAGATTTCACTAAAGTCATTACAGAAAGTATCAATCAAGAAAGTATAAAATTTAATTCTGAAGACTATAACGACATAGTTGAGGAAATAATTAAAGTGCCCACATTATCATCAGTCCTCTGATAATATAATATTTACGTGTATAGGATCCAAACCTTGTCTAGACGGGTCAGCAAGGCAAAATACTTGGGGAGATTGCCACGTCATTAATCCTGACAAGCACAAGTCGAGAAAGGCTCCTTCGAAATGACTTGCTAGTTTACAGCTTGTGGTGAGCAACCTGGCCGGTCGCAACGAGACTTTTCCTGCTAGTGTTTTACAAGCAAATTCCCAAGGCGCATAGGCTAATCGTTGATAATTCAATATTTAGAACTGAACGCTAACTTTTCAAAAATCTCCCACCCCCTGTAACCTTCCATCCATTTTCAGGTAACTTATCTGAAATCATCAAAATCTAAACCTGATCGATCTTGGAAGAAAGTGATGAGCAGCTGATGATCGCTGTGCAAAATGATAACCTCGATAAGCTTAATGTGCTTTTCGATCGCTATCAGAAGAGGCTTTACAACTATTTCCTGAAGTCTACACTGAATGCAGAAGACAGTGGCGACCTCACGCAAAATGTATTCATCCGTGTGATGAAATACCGGAAATCGTACAAGCCAGGCAGCCGATTTGAGCTCTGGATTTTCCAGATTGCCCGCAATCAGCTGAAGGATCACTTTCGGAAAATGAAAGTTTATCAGGACCAGTTTAATCCGGTAGAAGTCATGCCGGAGCGGACAGATGAAGATGATTTGGTGCAGCTGGAGCAGGAGGAACGACTCCTGAAAGCAATGAAAAAGCTACCCGACGATAAACGGGAGCTGCTGGTGCTCAGCAAGTTTGAGGGACTGAAATATGAGCAGATCGCTCAGCTGAGGTCCTCGTCAGTTTCTGCGATTAAAGTGCAGGTACACCGGACCATCAAGCAGCTGCGCACCCTGTATTTTGAAGAAAATGAATGAGAATAAAATGGAAAAGCATTTTACACCCGAAGAGCTGATCAGCTACCTGGAAAATGGGGAGCAGGAAAAATCCATTTCGGAGCACCTGGATGCATGCGAACAATGCAGGTCTGAGGTGGAGGAACTGAGGCAAGTTTTTCAGGCTATGGATTCCGCCCGGGATGTGGAACCTCCTGTAAACATCCGAATGCACTTTGAAAGGGCTTTGGAGGAAGAAAAGAGACAACTTCCATCCACTGGCAGCTTATTTGGCTACTGGCAAATAGCCGCAGCGATCGCCCTGTTGGTAGTTGGCTATTTTGTCGGCAGGTACGCTCCTTCGGACCAGCAGGACAGGATCATTGCCCTGGAGTCGCAGGTGGAGCTTCTCAAGGAAATGGCTACCGTCAATACCCTCCAGTCACACACGGCCAGTGAGCGGATAAAGGCAGTCAATATGATTGAGGAAGATGAATCTCCCCGGGCCAGTGAAAAGCTGATTAAAACGCTGGTACTTACCCTTAACACGGATGAAAGTCCGAACGTCCGGTATGCTGCCGCACAGGCCTTAAACCGGTTTACTGGTCAGGAAAGCGTTCGGCTGGCATTATCAGAATCCCTGGAGCGTCAGGACGATCCGCTTATTCAGATCCTTTTGATCTCCATGCTGGTAGAAGCGCAAGAAAAAACGGCAATAAAGCCTATCAAAGACCTTATGGAGCGAGATAGTGTGACCCCTGAAGTAAAGAAACAGGCGGAAGTAGCGATCGAAATTTTAACATAATGAATTCAAACGGCCAATTGAAGATAAATGAATGCCTGGATAATCCAGGACTTAGATATTGAGAAACAACAACTCGGACAGTGGTTGCTGTACCACCGAGCCAATATTTATGAATTAAGTAAGTATTAAAAACTCAAAGTAGAAAAACGATGAAACGATTAATGATAATGAGTATGGTGGTTTTGGGGGCATTTGCCCTAAAAGCCCAGAATGATGTCACGCTTACGGCATCCAATTTTAAATTGAAACTGAATAACCCGGGTGAACAGACAATAGTCATCAAAAACCTATTTGCGGACATTGTGATAGAGGGAGTTTCCGGAGATGAGATGGTCATAGAAACGGATGATTACGAAGGAATCCCTGAAAAAGCGAAAGGGCTGAAACCGCTCTCAGCTACAGGCCCTGAGAATACGGGGATTGGGTTAAATGTCACCCCTGAAGGCAACAGGATCCTGGTAAGTGCGGCAAGTAGAAATGCGGATGATGGAACGTACTATTTCAAAGTACCAAAAAATATCCGGATCATGGCAGACCTGAACACCTGGCAAGCAGGTGATATTGAGATCAAAGGCATGGCCAGTGATGTAGAGGTAAAAAGCCAGAATGGTGACCTCAAGCTGGAAAGCGTGACGGGCCCCATCATTGCTCATACCCTCAGTGGCGATATAGAGGTGGTTTTCTCAAACCTGAATCAAAACTCACCCACATCGCTATCTTCCACCAGTGGGGATATAGATGTTACTCTTCCGGCTACTACCAAAGGTACCTTTAGTATGAGCTCTGTATCCGGGGAGGTCTACACGGATATGGACTTCAAATTTGGAGATGACAAAGACCTGAAACGCTTTGGCGGAGGTATGTCTGCCAAAGCAACCCTCAACGGAGGAGGAGTAGAGGTAGCGCTGAAATGTATCAGTGGAGATGTGTATATCAGGAAGGCGAAGTAGTAGTCAGACATTTCGGGAGACTAAAGACAAAAGAAATGAGAGTTCTATTTTCAATAATACTAGCGATAGTGTTTGGGTGTGCTTATGCTCAAACCAAAGTGACCGAATCGGTTAGCGTATCAGATCAGCGATTGCTTGAACTAAACTTTGACTTTGCAGACGATATTACCATCAAGACCTGGGACAAAAAAGAAGTCTATGTGGAAGTGAGTGTTTCCATCAACGATGGTGAGTATGACCACATTTTTACTCTGGAGAAGGATGTGTCGGATAAAACCATCACCATTTCTATGGATAAAGATATGTGGAAGAAGATCGAGAAAAAGGATAATCACTGCATCTTCAGTTCTGAGCTTTTTTATACAGTCTATCTGCCGGAGACGCTGGAACTGGAAGCCAGTACCATAAGTGGCAACTTTATCCTGGAGCCTTATGGAAAAGAGACCAGGTTAAAAACCATCTCAGGAGACATTGACGTAACGGTAAAACCCAACAAGGGACTTGACTTCAAAGCCAAAACCATCTCCGGTGAAATCTATTCAGACCTGGACATCAAGTACCCGGAGGGCAAGGACGGCCTTCGCCAGGTTGTGGGCATGGATGTAAAAGGCAGAGTCTATGAAGGGGGTACCATGTTAAATTTTGAAACAATTAGTGGCAATATCTTCTTAAGAAAGGGCTAAGTAAGTGGATCATTACACCCGGACCACATGTGTCCGGGATTGAAGCCATCCTGATGCCGGAGCTAGGTGATTAGGATGGCTTCAGCATGTTGGAATATGAAAAACGCTTTGAAAATGCCATCATTGAATCCTAACTGGTCAGAAGTAATAGCCCGGTGAAACGTATCTGCTCCATTGTGGAGGAGTATTGCGAGCAGGCTTTGTAGCATTACAATGCCGGAATCAACTTTCTGGTATTTCACTCTGATTTTTAGTAAATTATAGGTACAACCAAATCCGAAGATGTTATGAATGCTATTACAAGAATCGAACATTGGGGGGATGAGCACCGTGTAAGCTGGCTCGTCGTACTGCGGGTAGCCCTGGGGGGATTTATTGTCTACAAAGGCGTCTTTTTTGCAATGAATCTGGAGCAGCTTCAGGATATGTCTACCAACCTCATTTACATGTCCGTATTAGCTGCTCATTATGTATTGTTTGCTCATCTGCTGGGTGGACCGCTGATCCTTTTGGGCTATTATACCCGGACTGCCTGTCTCATCCAGGTTCCGGTACTCATCGGTGCGATCTTTTTCATCAATGCACCCAGAGGATTTATGATGGTTGGCAACCAGTCTGAGCTGGAGGTTTCTATCATTACGCTTGTGGCTTTATTGATCTTTAGTGTAATGGGAGCAGGCAAATTCTCATTGGATGAAATACGTCGGCAGAGAGAAGCTCTGGAAAGTCACTAAAAGTGTAGAGGAGGAAGTTTTCGCCCATGTTGGTGTTTTCCACTAACAGCATGATACATCTTGAAAATGGGTTGTTGGTCACAAGACCAACAACGGCGAGGGAAGCTTTAGAGCATTATTAAAATAGCGGAACTACCTCACATGAAATGAGCATGATGCCGGGGCACGTAGCCTCAACTCAATCCCGATAGCTATCGGGAGAGAATACGGGGACGCCAAGTCCAACCAGGTATGCCTGGCTGGCCGCAATCAAAGTTGGGCAGCAAACCGCTGATTTTTGACAACCTTTAAACACATGGAAAGGATCAACCGGTCGGCTTCAAGGTAGCTTCCTTTTGATGATCGGGTTGCCGGGATAAATTTTTTGCGACTTCATTTCATTTTTTCACCCTTTTTATCAATATAAAACCAATCATCACTTATCCATCGGGTATGCTCCCCTTCGGGCTTTTCCGAGCATGTGTAAGCAACTTTCGCTCTGCCGCCCTCAAAAGGGAATGCACAGTCAAACTGTGGTGCAATGATAATCTGGCCCAGCCTATTCGCATAGCCTATTTTCTCGCCTTTGACGATCCGAAAGAGACCTTCCGAAATATAGTCAGGACCATTGTCAAAAGGGAAGACTTTAAAAAGGACATCTTCATTCCTGTTTATCCCGACGTAACCCATCCCCGGGTCCAGTACAATGGCCATGCTTCGGAAGGTATCCGTAAAGCACATCAGGTACTTTTCAGGAAAAACAACCGTATCACCAGAAGGTGCCACATAGCCGTGTCCCGTATCGGATTCAAACCGTATGATATAATCGTCATTTTCTTGCGAGCTTGAAAAATGGCAAGCCAGGAGTCCAAATACGACAATGAGAGGTCTCATCCTTTTACCTTTCTTTTTCTATACCTGCGGAATAAAACGATACCAACAGCGAGAACCAGTATAAATGGCCATAGTCGCATAACACCAAAGAGAAACGAAACGAAAAGTCTCCAGCCACCACCCAAAGCGATTTTGATCCGCTCTGCAAACCCCGGACGACTTTCCGGCTGATATTGATAGGGCAGGATCTCATAGAAACTCAGGTGAATGGTGGAATAGTTAATCTGCTTACTTAGATAATCAAACTGGCCCTGTGCTACTTCAATCTCTGTGCGAATTTCGTTGAGGCTGCGTTCGATCTCCAGGATCTCTTTTACGGAAGTGGCTTTACCCAGCAGCTCTCTGTATCGCTCTTCCAGTGCTTTTTTGTTTTTTAGTCGTGTTTCCAGGTCATAATAACGCTCCGTCACGTCCTGCAGTCTGACCGATCGGTTTTCAACCACCTCAGATTGGCTGGCCAGGCTGGCAAATAGGCTATCAAAACGATCGCTCGGAACACGGATCGTCATGGAATATTGGCTCCTGTCTCCATGGGTAGACTGGTTTTCATTTTCGATGTAAGCATCAAAATCACCCAGGAGTTCCTTAACTTTCTTATAGGTGTCTTTCACACTCTTTACCTGGTAGCTCAGATCTCCGGTTTTGATCACCTTTTTGGCCATTTGGGGTTCAGATTGCTGGTCTTCGAATGAGTCTGAGCGTTTGGATTCCACGGGTTCAAAGCTGGCTCCGGAATCCATCAGGGCCATCCTGTTTCCTGAGTTTGGAGAGTCACAGGCAAATGCAAAAAGGATAAGTAGAAGGAACGAGTATTTCATAGCGCTTTGTGGTTTTTTCTTTAAAACGGTAGAATATCCAATGAAGGTATAATTCTGAAAAAAAAGGCCGCTTCAGGATGTTTTGAAGCGGCCAAAATATGATTAGGTCGGTGATACCAAACTCATTGTGCTGTGAGACTTATGGCAAAACCTCCTGCTGCAACCATATTTACCTCCAGCTGATCACCTTTCGCAACTTCCTGCTCGGTAATGCTGATTGCAGTAGGATTTTCAAGATAATCAGTTTCTTCGGAATCCTTGTAAATTTTAGCGCTATATGTTGTGCCATCTTTCAGAAAATCAAGGGCTAATGTATAATTGCGGGCATTTTCATCGGTGAGGCCACCTACGAACCAGTTATCCGTACCTCTTTCCTGACGGGCCGTAATCACAAAGTCACCGACTTCACCATCAAGTACCCTGGTTTGCTCCCAGTTTACAGGCACATCGCGGATAAACTGAAATGCCGGCTGATCTTTATAATGCTGGATCAGGTCTGCAGCCATCTGAATAGGACTGTTGATCACCACATATAGTGAAAGCTGCTGGGCTAAAGTGGATTTGATCGGATGGTTTTCTCTGTAAGGTTTCAGGCTCAGATTGAAGATTCCCGGTGTGTAATCAATAGGTCCTCCCAGCATTCGCGTAAAAGCAACAATGGGCAAGTGCTCAGGCGGACTGGCTCCCTCGGCCGCCCAGGCATTGTACTCCTGCCCTCTCAAGCCTTCTCTTGCAATGGCGTTTGGAAAGGTTCTTCTTTTTCCGGTGGCTTTGATCGGTTCATGCATATTGATGGCTACCTCATATTTAGCTCCGTACTCCAGTGTTTTCTGATAGTGATTTACCATCCACTGACCATGATGATACTCTCCGTCAGGGATGATCGTACCCACATAGCCTGTTTTTACCGAATGAATACCCAGCTTATTCATAAGCTGGTAAGCCGTGTCCATTCGCTCTTCATATCGAGCCACAGCCCCGGAGGTTTCGTGATGCATGATAAGCTCCACACCTTTTTCTTTTCCGTAGTTTACTACTTCCTCCAGGTCATAGTCCGGATAAGGTGTGGTAAAATCAAAAATGGTGTCTCGCATATTGGGGTCCGTCCAGGTTTCCCAACCGGTGTTCCAGCCTTCCACGAGGATTCCGCCTATGTTGTTCTCACTGGCAAAATCAATCAGCTCTTTTGCATACGCTGTAGTAGCCCCATGATTGCCACTTGCATAATCCCACGTTTTAGTGCCAAGGTGCATATCCCACCAGATGCCCACATATTTCATCGGCGTAAACCATGGGATGTCACCCAATTGATTCGGGTCATTTAGATTTACGATCAGGTTTGATTCAATCAGGTCCCCTGCACGATCTGCAATTTGTACGGTCCTCCATGGGGTTACAAATGGAGCTGAAGTCTTTACTTTGATTCCTGAGTCATTGCCGACAAGTTCGCTGACCATACTCAGGTTTTCAGTATCTACTTTCAGGGTCATACCAGCGTAATCTGTCAGGTCTGCTTCATGAAAGCTCAGATAGACACCTTCGGCTGTTTTCATTGTTACCGGGGTGTTTACGGCATTTTCCGGAATGTAGACCTGGCCCAGGTGATCCCCTTCCACAAATTTGGAAATGGCATCAATCTCCGAAAATTTAGTGGTGTTGTACAAGTATTCATAAATGTCCCAATCTCCCGGGATCCACCAGACCTGATGGTCGCCTGTCAGATTAAATTCGGAGAACTCATCAGTGATCACCACTTCATCACCAAAAGCTTCCTGCTCGGGGAATTCGTAACGAAAACCTATACCGTCATCAAATGCCCGAAATACTACATCAAAAGTACGGTAGGGTGCTGCAGTTTCTTCCAGGGTAATTCGAAGCTCATTAAATTCATTAGAAACTTCACGTTGTTCGCCCCAGGGCATTTCCCAGGTTTCACTGAAACTTCGGGATTTGCTGTTAGCCACGATCATATCGTCTATGAGCGGATCCTGACCCTGAAATTCAAAACCCAAATAAGATGTTTCGAGCTGCCGGGCTCCGGCATAGGAGACAGTGTAAGCCGGTTTCCCATTGTCTAACTCAAAATTCACGGTAATTTTCCCGTTCGGGGATGTAACCGAATAGTCCGTTTTCACCGGACCACAACTAAAAATCATCGCCCCCGCTATGAGGGTGCATACTATACTTCTCATACTATTACATTTAGTTTTACCTGGCCATAAAACTAATATACAAGAATCAGTTATCCCCCTTCACCTTCACTTAAAACCGGGGATATCCTGTGGGCTTCCTGATAGGTATGCTGATAACCGGAATGTTGACGTGGTTGACGACTTTTTCGGCAACTCCCCCTAAAAACAGTTTGGACAAGCCTTTGCTTTGATGGGTAGCAATGCTTAAAATGCCTTCATTGTTTTTCTGACAGTATCGCTGGATACCTTCTTCAAAAAAGCGTGTATTAATCGTTTCGGCTGAATCCAGGAGATTGCCGGCCAGGGCAATGAAACTTTCCATTTTTCGGTCAATCTCCCAGGTCTCCATAAACTCTTCCGGCGTGTTTACATACAGGAGGTGTATTTTAGAATCTAACAGGTTCGCCAACGCTACTACTCGTTCGAAGGGTTGCATCATCTCATCTTCGAAATTGGAGACGAAGAGGATGTTGGAGACTTTGACGGTTTTCAGGCCCTCTTTTACAATAAACACCGGTACTTTGGAGGAACGGACTACTTTTTGTGCATTAGAACCAATAAAAAACTCTTTCAGCCCTTTTGAGCCGTGAGAGCCCATCACGATCATGCTGAAGTCTTTGTCTATTGCATGTGTAACTACGTCCTCTGCGTTTTCATTGTATCCAATAAAGGCTTTTGCTGATACCCCTTCCTTGCCAGCTTTATCTTTCAATTGTTCCAGGGTATGCTTCACATGTTTCACCTTTTTGGTGACATCCGGATACATTTTTTTGGCATCCTGAAGGGAAATGTGCGTCCAGTCAATGGGGATAGACATAAAGTGATAAAAATGTACTTCAGCTCCAATGATCCTGGCGAGCTCTATGGCGGTTTCGCTTGCGTATGTAGCGCAATCTGAAAAATCTGTGGGGACAAGGATCGTTTTCATGGGCATGTTTTTTGGATGTAGTGAAAGGTACCATCTTATTAAACGCAAAAGAATGATTCAGGTCATTTATATTCTTGATTTTAAGCCGCAATTGCAATGCTCATCACAACCTTTCTTTGAAGAATCAGTCTAATAAGTGATTACTTACTTTTTTATACTCCATAATCCGGAGATCGATGAAGAAATTCCGAACGCTAAAAATGACCTTCCTTATTATTGTTTCCCTTGTATCGGTATCATTACGACCATTTGGATTATCCTGCCATTCAGGAAATCAAAGATGAGGTGGGCATTACTATGTTTCTTTGGGAGTGGGCTCGCACCTAAAACGCTGGGGCATTGCGGAGGAGGACATCACGCCGGACTGGATCTTAAGGCCAAAGCCATTATGCCGATCCACTGGGGAGTGTTTTCGCTTGCTTTGCATCCGTGGCTGACCCGGCAGAGCGGATCGCCGCAAAAGCCGAAGAGCTGGGAGTCAATGCTGTCTATCCGTACATCGGAGAGACGGTGGTTATTGGGCAGGATTATCCAAAGGAGAAGTGGTGGAGAGAAATGAGTAGGCAGTATTCTCAATATGCAGTAGGCAAGGAGCAGTAGGCAGTGTTCCCAATAGGCAATAGCATTCAGAAGTTTCGGGAGGCAATAAAACAAGGGGTTAACCACAGAGAAAGGGAAGGGAGCAGAGAGTTTCAATCAAATTAAAAATCCCGTAGATTTGGAATAGATGTATGTTGGATATGTGCAATGGGCGTTGCACATAGACAATTGTTATGGGCAATCACTGCATGGAGAACAATTGGAGATATAAAACTATCGAACAACTTGAGAAAAGTGATTGGCCGGACTTTGACCTTGATAGTCGCCTAATTAAACGATCAAAACAGCTTCGAAGAACGCCCTTAGACCAGTTTTCAATTGAAGATGTAAGGTTAATGATCGGCCAACGAATTGGACTTGAATATCTTGTACCCATAGCATTTGAAATACTGTCAGACAACTTATTTGCGGAAGGTGATTTGTACAAGGGAGATCTTCTTAAAGTTGTTCTTGGTATAACACCTGAATTCTGGAACAATCATAAAGAACTGCATCTTGAATTCCGAACTTTAATAGAACCCAAGAAAGAGTTGATTGAAGAATACAAATTCAGTCTTTCCAACTTTGATGAGGTGAATTACAACAAATAATGGATATCCTATTTGACATCTTAATTATCGTAATCCTTTGCTCTCCAACAATTTGGATAATCAGTCTTGTGATTTTGAGCAAATGGAAACATTTCTGGAAATTCTTCTTGCTGAATGCATTAATTCTTGCCATTTATCTAACAATTCTCGTGAACCCAGAACTATCCAACTTTGGGCATGATGAATACGGCCTGAACAGGTTTTTTTATATAATCTTGGCACTATTTATCCACATCATTCTAGGAGGAATTTTCGCAATTTACAAACGGACAAAACTGAAAGAAAGCCCATAACAAGCGATATAGCGAATGGCCAAACTGCCTATCTGATACTTTCGTGCAATCCGACCGTGACCCTGCCCATTCTGCCAGCTTTTGTGCTTCTAGAAACTTTTTTCTTTCTGGATTTAGACTTTCATAATGCAGTGCATTGTGGATACTGTTGCGGGGGTTGGGCAGTTTCACTATTTTACTGCTTTTTACAGACGGATGTGGCCACTCGCCATATCTGAACGTTAGGCTTCATCTCGCGAACCGCATAATTAACAGAAATGGCAACTGAGTTCAACATATTCCTCGGCGAACGCTTGATCGGAACAACTGCTTTCGAACGTGCTGATCCTCCGATGGGAGTAGTTTATGGAACTCTCAACTTCTTGGAGAACTCATTTAGCTATGACTTCTGGGTAAACTATTGCCAACAGAACTCTATCGAACTATTGGCGAACGAACCCGATGAACGCATGGTGTCAACAGCGAATATCAATGAACTGATTGCTGTAAACCCGAACTCTGGCGAACGACTGACCCCACTATCCAACCAGGTCACAGGAATGGATTCAGATGAATTTGAGATAACACTAATGGGAATCGATTCGGAACAATACGAACGAACGTTTCCAGAACATCTGAAGGAATACGAGGAGAGGTTCAAATAATAACGAAAGCCTAACAGACGCTGATCGGGCATATGTCTTGGTGCTTTCTGGCTGATTTCAGTGCAACTCGACCGTGAATCTGCCGCTGAGAATCGGCTGTGATTTCTACTTACTTCTGCTCGCAGGATTTTTAGACTTTCGGAACGCAGTGCCATTTGGAACCGTTGTGAGCTTCGGCAGATTTCACTACTTTAGTGCTATTCACTAGCTGCGGACATACGCCCGATAGCTAGGCGTTACTTGCCATAAACTGAAACCATGACAACAGAATCATCAACAGACCAAACGATGTTAAAGGAACCTAAAAACTTATTCGGACGAAGAATTGCAGCCCTAGCGATTGACCTAATAATTCTTGCAATAATCGGATATATTCTATCGCTGGTAGGCAAGGGAATATTCATAGAACTTGGAACTCATGGTGTACTAGTTGGCTGGTTAATCTCTACCGCTTATTATGCTATTTTCAATAGTGAAATAGGTAAAGGCCAATCACTTGGTAAGAGAGCAATGCATCTTGAAGTTGTTAAAGGTGATGGGAGTTTGCTAACTCTAAAAGAAGGAATTGTCAGAAGCTTATTGTTCACAACACCTTTTTTTCTTTTCGACTACATTCAGAATCTATTTTACCTACCAATAGTCTCAAGCGTCTTTGGAGCATTGAATATTGCATACTACGTTGGACTATTCTACTTTTTCATTGTTAACTCAGACAGAAGAACAGTCCATGATCTACTCGCACAGACGTTAGTAAAGTTTCAGCATAAGGGTGTGGATGAACTGGTTTCCGTATCAAAGCACAAAATTTATATTTATGCCGGTATCGTAACCTTGATTCTTGGAGTTTTTGTTGCCACCTATTTTACCTTCAAAGATACCACTAACGCACTAACAGAGGTGGTTGAAGCTAATCAGGAAGTTTTAGGAGAGTTGGCTTTAGAGATATATGAACTGGATCAAGTAATAAGAGTTGAATCATCAAAGATTCACGTAACAGTGGAATCAGAAATTGGAATCGTTATTGAAGCTTGGGTTAACGAAGACACTAACTCAGAAGAAGCAAAGGTCATCTATGAGAAAATCATGGACATTCTGACTACCAAGAAATTCAATATTAACCGGATAGACTATTCTGAAGTAGTACTTAAGTACGGCTATGATATTGGTATTGCTGACTACAAAACCTCAAGATCTTGGAAAAGTGAAAACGGCAAGTAACATATGCTATGAATGAATGGGGGTTATCGGTCAGGGTATTTTCGTGGGGATTGGAAAGTCCGCCACAAGTTTTAAATTTAAATCAAGGTGTGGCTATGTGCGAGACGAGAGGTTAGTGCTTTCTAATCCCCACTCATCATAGCTGGTCGTTATATGCAAACTCTGCTATGAGACACATTATCCTAATATTCATAATATATTACGATTGGAATGGGTGGATTATCCCGACAATTTGAAAAGAAAAAATAACGCCACACATCATGAATGTAAAAATAATAGCCCCGCAAAACGAAACGTAAGCCATAGCTACTGTTTTTACATCTGATCGTTATATGGCATTCAAAAAAAACGATGAGAAAAATAATTTTATTAATAGCTATTTCATTGGTTTCATTTTCTTGTAAAAGAAATGTTCATTGGGGTTTTGAGGAGTTTTTTGAACAAGCTTTTAAAATAATTGAAGAAAACTCAATCAAAAAAAATAATCTGAACTGGACGGATTTAAAAAAGACAGTAAAAGATTCAATTTCAGGATTTAATAGTAATGAAGATGTTTATAAAGCAATTGGCTATACTGTAAAACTAATTGATGATGGTCATAGTATTTTCATTTCATCACAAAACCCAGAAAAAGGTCCGATAACAAATCCATTACTCATTGACACACTATCAGTGCCAGCAATAAAAACAAAAATTATTGAAAATGATGTAGGCTATATTAATTTACCCGGATTTATTGCAAATGATAGCCTGACTGACAAGTATGCTCTAGAAATAAGAAAAGCTTTAATAAGTTTGGATACTACTGCGAAATTATCTGGTTGGGTAATTGATTTAAGAAATAATTCAGGAGGTAAATTACCAAGTGAATCCCTTGGACTGTCACCACTGTTTGAACAGCCTTTGATAGGGATTTCATGCGATAATAAGAATACATTCAGAAAAATAAGGGTTACAAACGACTATTTTTATTTCGGGGATTATTTAGTGGATAGTTTGAATTACAATTCAACCTTGATAAATAAAAATAAAAAGATTGCAATATTAGTAAGCGAGGAAACAGTAAGTGCAGGAGAATTTCTTGCTTTAGCTTTTAAGTTCCAAAAAGACACTAAATTGTTTGGGTCAAAAACCAAAGGAAAAACATCACACCTTCGATTATTTGACTTCAAGAGTAATGCAAAATTGTTATTAGCAACTGATTATTACTGTGATAAAAATAGGAACAAAATCCGAGAGGGACTGATCCCCGATATTAAATGTGAAAAAGGAGAAAGTTTATCAAAGGCAATAGATTGGATAAAAGAACGCCATATAACACTAAAAAATAACAGCGGCTGGTCAACTGGTGTAGTAAAGTCCCATTCTTTTCACTAGCTGCATGAAAAAAAACTCGCATTCTTAGCTATTATCTTCCTAACACTTGGATGTGTACACCTGAATCTATCCGAGTAGGAACCGAAATAGAACGTAAGGTAAGACAGACTTCTCCGCGTAATTCCGCCTCTCTCTTCCCATAGGGATCCCTTTGGGAGCGGTTTAATTCTTGTCTTCCACAATATATTCTGCGAACCGAGTGATCTTTATTTGGTAAAAAACTTCTTGACTCTGATGATGGATTCCGTTATTTTGGAGTATTGAAAGGAATTTAAGCTCTATTGGGCATGTACTGTTATTCACAATAAAAATTTAATATGAAAACCCTTACTCCTTTTTTTCTTCTGCTTATTCTGATGGGTTGTGTCACTCAGTCCGAAAAGGATAAGGAACTATTGTCCGAACGAATTTCTAGAATCGAAAACGGTCTTCAACCTAATCTCCAAATCCAAGGAGACAGCATACCTAAATATAAAATCGAAGCAAGAATGAAGGAATTGGGTATTTCCGGAGTTAGCATAGCAGTTATCAATGAGGGTCAACTTGAATGGGCGAAAGGTTATGGGATCGCAGACAGTTCGGAATATCGCCCGGTAACAATCGAGACAATGTTCCTTGCCGGATCGATAAGCAAGCCAGTTGCTGCAATTAGGGCTCATCAGCTTGCAGAAGAGGGTGTCATAAGTTTGGATTCGAATGTAAATAAATACCTTACCAGCTGGAAACTCCCAGAAAATGAGTTTACAGCAAAAGAAAAAGTCACCACCCGAAGAATACTGAATCACACAGCAGGATTAACTGTTTGGGGATTTCCGGGATATGACAAAGGCGATACCATACCGAGCGTACCTGAAGTACTGGACGGTAAGGGAAATACAGATTCGGTTCGTGTCTATCAGGTACCTGGAGTAGGTTGGCAGTATTCCGGTGGAGGTTATACTATTATGCAACATATGATTACAGATATTGAAGAAAAATCATTCCCGGAACTCATGCGGTTGAATGTATTAGGCCCTTTAGGAATGTCCAACAGTACTTTTGAAAATCCGCCACCCTCCAGGTATCATTCCATCACTGCAACCGGCTATCGGAGAAATGGAAATGAAGTGGAAGGAAAATGGCCTATTTATCCTGAAATGGCAGCTGCTGGTCTATGGACGACCCCATCACAACTCGTCCTGTATGCAAAAGAAATTCAGCAAATCTACCAAACCCAACAAGATGGATTGTTAAAGGCAAATACGGTTAATGAAATGCTTACCCCGGGAATGAACGATTATGGCCTGGGGCCTGCTGTGGCGGAACACACATTTGGACATAATGGTGCAGATGAAGGGTTCAGAGCCGAGTTAATAGCCTGGAAAGAGCGACCCGTAGCAGCAGTCATTATGGTCAACTCGGACAATGGGAGTATCATTCAGGAGATAAAGTTGAGTATCGCCCAGGAATATGAATTGCCTGGTGTTGAGCCAATGAAGAGAGTGTATCATGAGCTTTCAACTCAGGAACTGCAAAAGTTTACAGGTAAGTACCACATCCCGGACCTCGGTGAAGTAGAAATGGTCATGAAAGAAAATGGATTAGAACACCTTGCACCTTTTGCTCCTGAACCAATTTTTTTACTCCCCTCTTCTGACAGTACTTTTTTCAATACAAATGGTGGTGCATATCTCGAATTTATCCGAAACGGTGATGTGATAACCGGTTTCAAATTTTACGGATTTGAGGCTTCCAAAATTGAATAGAAAAGGTTAGAAGTGGATAACAAGAAGCACTATCATCCTTAAGCTTCCGAAGCTTCGGGACTGAGCTACCTGCCGGCCGGCTGGTTTGCAAAGGCTGGTTCGATAAGATACTTTTATAGTCCCGAAGCTTCGGGATGAAAAGTCTAGGCGACCCGGTCCAGCTTAGCGATGATAGTTGGACGTTGGCGGTCACTGGAGAAAAGATATATCGAAAATCAAAAATTGAATGGGATAAAATAATATGAGAAAAATAATTGCAGCATTAAATATGACAATTGACGGAATATGTGACCATACAGCAGGAATTCCAGATGAAGAAATACATCAGCATTATACAGAATTATTAGGAAAGGGAGATGCAATTTTATACGGAAGAACCACCTATCAACTTATGGAATTTTGGCGAACGTTTTTAGAAAAACCTTCCGAAGAAAAGTCAATGAATGACTTTGCCACAGCTATTGACAAAATTCCAAAAATTATTTTTTCTCATACGCTTAAAAATGTAGAATGGGAAAGTGCAACCGTAGCAAAACGTGACTTAAAAGATGAAGTTTTAGAACTCAAACAATCCCGCAAAGGCGGGAGTAAAGACATTTTTGTTGGCAGTCGGAGTTTAATTATACAGCTGATGAAACTTAATTTGATTGATGAATTCCAACTTTGTGTTCATCCTGTTATTGCAGGAGGCGGTTTGCCATTATTTGAACATATAAACAACAGGACTATTCTTAAACTCATAAAGACTAAAACCTTTAGTGGTGGAGCTGTAATTCTGTACTATCAACCGAAAAAGGAATGATAAAGAAAAACAACGAACTGCCAACATTGTATAAGCGTAATGTTTGCTCCTAAGAAACTTTATGGTAGGCAGACAGTGAATTGCACCGAGACCCCGCACTACGCTTATACTTGACCGTTGATAGCATCGACTGCATAAGAAAAAACTCGCATTCTTAGCTGGAACCTAAATTGCCGAACTGCCAAATTCCAGGAATTTCTTAAGCTAATGGACTGAAATTAGATTTAATTAAGAAAAGTATTTGTGCTTTAACAGACCTTAGTCAGAACTATATCGAGCAGTCAACGAGCTTCATTAAATTCATTTTAAAGAATCTCATTCTTCAATTTAGCCAACATCTGTTTGATAAATTCTTTCTTATCATTCATGATAGTTCTCGCCAACTTTTTGGTGTTTTCGGTAATATGATCTTCTAAATTTTTATCGCTCCATAGAATAATTTCTACGAGTAAAGGCAAAAATGTTATTCCTTTATCTGTAAGTGAGTAAATATTCGTTTTTTTGTTACCAGGCAACTTCCCTTTAATGATAATTCCCGATTTTTCTAAATTGGAAAGCCTGTCGGACAATATATTTGTTGCAATTCCTTCAGCTGAGGCAGCAAATTCACTGAATGTCTTCTTCCCCGAAAACATCATGTCTCTTAATACCAGCAGAGACCATTTATCTCCCACGATATCTAATGCCGAACTTATTGGACAAGTAGACCTAAAATTAAAGACCATGTATCTTGCATTTTAAAAGTTATTTATATTTTTACTTTCAATTTGAAAGTAAAATTTCAATAAAAGAATTAAAAATGGAAAATAAAGCCCTTATTTTTCTAATTATGCGGCTAGTAAATCATATGTTTTCAGTTTGGCAACTTCACTTTACGGTGAACTGAAGACAAAAGGAATAGATATATCGGTGTTGTCGCCAGGTGTTACGAATACTGCTATGGCAGAAAACATAGGAATAGATTGGTCAAAAACTCCTGTGAAAACAATGAGTCCGGAGGATGTTGCGAAAGAAACTATACAAAATTTCGGAAAGAAACTTTCTATTATTCCTGGTAAAGGAAATAGGATAATGGCTTTTATGTCCAAAAAGATTTTGTCTTATACAGGGTTAGCAATATCCAATCAGAAAATGATGCAAAAGGTTTTAGATCCTGCTAAACTTTGAGCATATGGATAGAAAATCAAAAATTGCAATTATTGGCGGAGGCATCGGTGGATTAACTACCTCCATTGCTTTACGGCAAAAAGGATTTACAAATGTTGTAATTTATGAGCGAAGACCAGAAGCTCAGTCGGCCGGTGCAGGCTTTGTGATTTGGGCAAACGGCATTTGGATTTTAAATAAACTTGGTCTTTTAAAAGATGTAGAGGCAATTGGAGGGCGACTGAAACAAATGCAACGCTGGGCTGAAGACGGTGAGTTTTTAGGAGGAATTGATATTGCGAAAGTTGATGAAAAAATTGGTTACCCTAGCTATGCTGTTAGCAAATTGGACTTCCACAATTTATTACAAAAGACAGTAATTAAGTTAGGCTTAGAATTACAAAACAACACTGCGGTTACAAGTATTGAAGATAATGAGCATGGAAATTCTTTTCTTCAACAGAAAGAATGCGCCATTCAGGCAGATATTATAATTGGTGCTGACGGAAGAATGAATTCCATTGCCAGGAAGTATGTTTGTGGAGAGAATCGGCCTATTTATCATTATATAAATTGGGTTGGTATTTTTGAAAGCGATAACCCTTTGTCAATAGAGAATAATGTAATGGATTATTGGGGTTGTGGTGAGCGTTTTGGAATAGTGCCTATTAATGAAAGTAAAGTGTACTGGGCAGCTTGTAAAGCACTGCAATTAAACAGTAGGAATAAAGAAGCAACCGATAAAGAAGAATTGCTTAAACTATTTCGTTCCTGGTCTCCCTTTATAAAAACTATAATAGAACAAACGCAGGAAACGAACATAAAAAGAATTCCTGTTTTTGACCACAATCCTATTCCTAACTGGTTTAAAAACAATGTTTGTTTATTGGGTGATGCAGCCCATGCATCATTACCCACCTCCGGACAGGGAGTTTGTCAGGCAATGGAAGATGCCTGGCAATTAGCAGAGCAATTAACTAAGTATGAAACATTGAAAGAATCGTTTGAAGCATTTCAGAATATTCGGTTAGAAAAGACCACTGCCATCACTATATCAGGAAGAGCTTTTGCGAAATCTCTTTTTAATACGGATAAAGATTATTGCCTGGAACGAAATCGCAAGGCAAAATTTGTGGACTATAATAAAACCACTGTCGGAATGGTTGAGCTATGGTCGAGAAACTTAAATTGAATAAAAAAGGCAAAAAAGCAACGCACCGCTAACAATTTATAAGCGTAATGTGGGCTGAGTGGCCAAAATTAAGTGTTTTGGCCTTAATTAGGCCTCCCTTGTAATTAGGTTTTGTTCCAAACAAGACGTTTTTTGTAAAGTATATTTGAAGGGCTTTGTCCTTGACCAAGCATAACCTGTGGTTGTACATGGGGATTTGATTTCTTTAAAAAATACAATTTCAACGTTAAGAATAGGTGCAGAAAGCATATAAGACATGTATGGGCACAATTATCCCATGTACACCTTTGGTGAAGGTGTAGTTTTATGCTGCTAATTGAAGGGCTGGTTCTTTGTTGTTTGTTTTAAACCTCCTGTCAGCGATTTTTGAGGCATTGGCTGACATTACTCCAAAAAACACCCAGATGCGTTCGGTCTTTTCGCTGAGAGCCTTGACTTTTCTTAGCCCATAATGATTTTTATGGTTGCCAAAAGCCCCTTCCAAGTGTGTGGACCGGACTTTGTTAAGTTCTCCCCTGAGCACAGCTTCCGGTTTTGCTTGTTTGGGATCTTTAACGGGCCGTCCCTTTGGGGCAAAGCTTTGAAAAACCCCTTTTCCTTTTAGGAAATTACGGTTCTCATTGGTGGCATATATCCTGTCAGCAGCCAGTTGGAAACACGACCCAAAATGCTTGGTATGTTTGAAGAAGCTGGTTTTGAGTGATTTACATTCATTAAAGGCTTTGAACTCCATCTTGTCAAACCAGACGACCCCTCCTGACTGGAGCATATGTGCCTTCATTCCAAACTCAACTGGCTTGTTCTCTTTCCCTCTAACGATGGGGCGTATATAAGGCTTGTGCAAAGAGACGATACGCTCGGGTATCTTGGCCGAGGAGTCTTCCTGGATTACTTTTTGCTGTGATAAAACCTGTTTAATGGTCTTTAAATAAATGGTCTGCTTCCCAGTAAGTACTATTGGGTGGTCATCAAACAACCCTTGCAGCTGGTCCAGGCCCTTCTCAAGCAGGTATACCAATGACCGGTGGCGTCTTCTCCCTTTTTTATAGGTTTTCCGGCGCAACTTTGAATACGCCTGCTGTTTCCTTTTCTGGTCAATGAATTTGTTGCGAGGACGCTTGATGCCCAAAAGCTTGCAAAGCTTAAAAATAAGGTCGTAGATCCATTGACAGCATTCCCATAGCAGGTTTACGTCTGTGGGGAAGCGGATGTAACTCTCATAGCAGGTGGCATCCATAAACAGTATATGTAACGACTCCATGTCCTTCTTCCAGTGTTCTAAAAGCACCTGCTGGACAGCTTCCCAGTCCGCATGTTCCGCCATATACCCTCGAACCCTGGAGGCCATGGCCTGATCCCTGATCATCTCCCCTTCACCGAGCAATTTGCCACAGAACAGTTGCAAAGACCAATCGGTATTGAAACGGTCTATCAGTTTTTCATCACTGGTATCGATCAAATGCTTTAGGAACATCAACCCAAACATCCCCTTATTGGAGAACCAGGGCTTCGGGCCAGGCTTGCTGGTATCCTGGACGGGCAAACAATCCTCCAGCTCTTCCCACGGGATGGTATCATGGATGCGGCCAAGTTTGGTCTGCTTGAATAAATACAATTTTGGGTGTCGGTACTCCTTAGGTTGGAAAAGAGCTTGCTGCATGCTATCTTTCAAGTGTTGAATTATTTTGTACGTAACTGTAATTTAACACCAAACCCCGAAAAAAGCCATATTTGGCCGATTTCGGGGTTTACCTATCCAATACCAAGGATGTAAATATCTATGTATCTGTAAGTTATGTGATTACAAGGGTGGCCTAATTATAGTTTGCTGAAGGCAGACAGTGAATCGCTCTAAAACCCGCACTATAGAACGTAAGCTAAGACAGACTTCTCCACATAACTCCGCTCTCTCTTCCCATAGGGATCCCTTTTGGAAGCGATTTAGTTAATTCTTCTCTTCCACAATTAATTCTGCGAACCGATTATAAAAGAAGGAAATGGCCAAAAGCAAGACTCCCAGGGAGACAAAAACGATGGTTTTGGAAATGGTACCGAGATGCGATATGTCATAGAAGAACAGCTTAAGAAGCGTAATCCCAAACAGGACAATAGCTCCTATTCTCAGGTATTTTTTCCTGTTTAATAAACCCAAAAGGATCCAGAGTAAGGCAAATACACCCCAGAGTATGCTTAAGCCAAGTTTGTAAGTGCCTTTAAAGCCATAAAGATCCAGCCAATGGACCAGTTCACTACTGGCAAGAACCAGTGTGGACAGGTAAAGGAGCACATCAAAAGGAATGCTCAATCCTTTCACAAAAGCAGCCTTTTTATTCAGGTAATTAACTAAAAGGAGCAGAGCACAAAAGGCGATACTGAAATACCGAACCCGCAGGTTACCAAAGCCTCCTTCTTCGCTGAGGTATAATTCTCTCAGCTCCGTTAGCCTTAACTGCCCTTCTGTGAGAAAAAGTATAAACACCAGAAAACTCAAAGCCAGGTTCATATAAGCGAGGGGACTGTTTTTTATTTTTAGCAGGTTGACGACTCCCAGTCCCGCCAGGAATAAAAAGGTATAGTTGAGTAGCCATAAGTACCTGAAATGCCAGACGCCTGTAAAAGAAGGGCTGCTATACCAATAGGCATCTATTTCCTGGTAAATGGACCCATAAAGGGTAAGAAGTAAAATGGCTGGCAATCCGTAATTCAGCAGGTTCTTTGTTCGACCTTTAGAGTCATGGATGGAGTACTTCGAACTAAAGTGCAAATAGCTTATGGCCGCAAAAGCACCACTTACGAGGAGTGAGGAAAAGAACTGGATGTTGAAAACAAGCCTTGTCAGATTGGCTATGTAATATTCCTCCCAGTCCTGTAGCAAACTAAAAAAAGCCAGAAAGATCAATGGATAACTCAGTTTTTCATAGGCTGATTTGTTTCGCGTACGCCCGATCCAAAAGAGTATCAGAGCCTCGCCTGTCCACAGGAGCGTGACCCAGTTGCCATTTAGCTTTACAGGGATAGAAATGGTAAGAAACAGCAGGGCTAACCCAACGATAAGAAAAAACAGGTTTTTGTCCGCTTTCCTTTTCCTGAAAATAAATGCACTCACTAAAAAATGTACGGCCCCATTGATCAGGGTAAATAGTGCTAATGCAGAATTGTTTTGGTCATTCTCCAGGAGAATAGCGTAACCAACAGCATAAAATAAAAAGGCGTTGGAGAGCACAAGGAATATATCAGGCTTACGGTATTCTTCATTGCGAAGAAGTTTGTAAAGGATGAAAGTACCGTAGAAAAGCGCAAAGAAAATAGAGCAGAAGGCAATGGAGATCAGGAAATCTTTATCATTTCCGAATGAAAAGAAGTACCATCCGGTAAAGATCAGCCAGGTGAATCCAAATGTGGAATAATAAAGTCGCTTCCAGTACTTTTTTAACGAAATGACCAGAATGCCGGCGTTGATCAAAACCATATAGGTAAATAATGCTGAAACCTCACCGGAACCATCGCTGAGTAAGAAAGGAATGGCATACGCTCCGACCAACCCAATGTGGGCAATAATCTCCCGGCTGTATTTTATGGCACTGTAAACGGCAAAGGCGGTAATAAGGATCATCAGACCAAATGCCGGTAGCTTGGGAATCAGATCATAAAAGCTATAAGCAAAAAAGGTAATTACGTACATGATAGCGAGCGAACCACTCACCAGTACAGCACTGTAGCCTTCGTACCGGGCCTTTAGCCGGAAGGCTATAGCCAATAGTACAGCAGCAAATACATACCCCAAAACTATCCTGACAATGGGGCTCACCATCTGATGTTCTATGGCATATTTGGAGCCTATGCCTACCCCCAGAATAATGATGATAACCCCAATCGTGCTAATTAGATTCTGTCCGATAAACCGCTCCAGATCAGAACGGGTTTTCTTTTTAGTATCTGGTTTTTTGGGAGTAGCGTCAAAAGGTTTTGGAGGAGGAGCTTTTTTCTTAGTGGTTTGGCTTTTAGCCATAGATAGTTGATCAATCTGGCCTTTCAGTTCCCCTACCTCCCGGGAAAGGGAATACTGTCTGTCCAGAAGCTGTTCTAATTTTTCGTTCAGCTTTTTTATTTGATCGTTTTCTTCCATGGTCGGTTAGGCTTGAGATCAAATATATATTTTTTGATAGAGATATTTGTTTCCAACAGGCAGCATGCAAGAGTAATAGGCAAAAAGGGTTAACCACAGAGAAAGCTGAGAAAACAGAGCGAATCCTCTGTGTCACTCTGTTCTCTCGGCGGTTGGTTAATTCCTCATGTCGAGCTTGCACCCCTCACCGAAACCACCACTCAATGTACCGAAACCCCTGCTCTACGTATCGAAACCTTGTCTTAATGAACCGAAATATCATCTCAATGCACCGAAACCTTGTCTTAATATGCCGAAATCTCATCTTGATGGACTGAAATGCCAGCTCAACGTATCGAAATATCTTCTTAATGCGCCGAAATATTTGCTCAATACTCCGAAATGCCCTCTCAATAGGAGGAAGTCGAGAAAACTAAGCGAATACTCTGCGTAAACTCCGCTCTCTCAGCGGTTATTCAATCAACTCCCTCTCTTCTTCCAATACCGGATCAATCCCGCCACGCTCATCCAGCTGGGGTTGGCGGCTTCATATTGTTTCACACCATGCTCGGAAACGCCCTTTTCGCGAAGCTGATTTGCCGTATACTCAGAAAACTGAGGGGTGATCTCCTCCGCTGACAACCCACTTTCCCACTTTTTTTTGACCCAATAGGCCCAGTCATTCAGGATCTCGCGTAGCTGGTGAAAGTGGTTACCAATTTCAGTCACTTCCCCATAGTGGGTGAGATACAGCTTCTGCGCTTTTTTCTCCATCAGGATATCGATGCTTTGGTTCCAGTCCTCCAGGTTGATATCCGGGGGAGGGCAGGGTGGTACTACCGGTCCTGCTTCGATTTTCACACCAGCTACATCGCCGGTAAAAATGATATCGTCCAGCTGCCACGCGATGTGGTGCCTGGCATGGCCCGGGCTGTGCCAGCCGATGATCTCCTGGTCTCCGATCACCAGCTTTTCACCATGGGCGACTTCTTTCAGCTGATCGGCTGGTATTTTTTCCATAGCCCCCCAGAGCCGCTCCATCTCATCGCCATAGATCTGCTTTGCGGAGTTGTAAAGCTTAGTGGGGTCTTCCATATGCGGTGCGCCAAACGGGTGGAGGTAAATGGTGGCGCCTTTTTCGGCGAATGCCCAGGCGGCTCCCGCATGATCAAAGTGGATGTGGGTAAGCAGGACGTGCTTTACGTCTTCCACCTTGTATCCATGCTTGTCCAGCTGCTTTTGCATAGCCTCAAACGTGGAGTGAGGGCCGGTTTCTACCAAAACGGGTCCGTCTGACGTTTCGATGAGAAAAGAAGCGATCGCGTGATCAATGCCAAGAAAATGTAAGTCTAAGATGTGTACCATTTTATTAGGTTTGTGCTGACAACAGAAACCTACGAAATAAAATGGAGAAAGATTACTTTCAGCTGCATATGCCCGAAAATGTTTGCTTCGGGTGTGGGATCAACAACCCCGATGGTCTGCAGATCAAAAGCTACTGGGAAGGCGAGGAGGCCGTATGCAAGTGGCAAAGTGAAGAAAAATACCACGGCTGGGCTAACCTGCTGAACGGTGGCATTCTGGCCACCCTCATCGACTGCCATACGATGGGCACGGCTATGGCGGATGCATATCGCAGGGAAGACCGGTCATTGGATTCTGATCCTGTGTACCGCTACGCAACCGGAACGATCACCGTCAAATACCTCAAACCCACCCCCAACGATAAGGAGATCGAGCTGAGAGCCAGGGTGATGGAAGTAAAAGGCCGCAAAACCGTGATGACCTGCAAAGCGATGGTGGAAGGTGAAGTAACTGCTGAAGCAGACGTGATCGCCATACGGGTTTACGATAGTAGTGTGGATAGTGGAGGGAATCCGTTTAAGTGAAAAATATTCCACATTCGCCAACGTCCGTGTCTCACGGACGTTTTTCGGATAAATTCCGGAAGTTTACCCGGACACAACCCTTGGCGATGACGGCCTTTGATGAATGAAATAAAATCCAAATTTTAGTAAATTCATCCATGCTTGATTCCTTTTGTAATCAGGAGAAGTGGAACTGATTAAAACCTTACTTCATGGCGTATAGCGAAAACCTTGCTCAAAGATTAAGAGAGTCACTCACCGACGTTCCTAATGTGGAAGAAAAGAAGATGTTTGGTGGTCTGGCGTTTATGGTAAATAACAAAATGTGTCTGACAGCCGGTCCGGCTCGTATCATTTCGGCTCAAAATGCCCCAGCTGTATGAGCCCGTTCAGTGTGTCATACTCCACCCATGCTTCAGCGATCTTCTCATTTTCTATACGAAAAAAGCAATTGAAGTCAGCATCTAAAACCCTTCCGGATGGAGGATATGGACCCATTTTTCCATTTTGCGTTCCTTTGAAGTTGATCCGTACAGCTACCATATCATTCTCACAAACCATAAAACGGATTTCCTCTTTCAGGTCCGGAAAGGTTTCCAGCTCCTGTTTGTGAAACCGGATCAGGTCTTCTTTTGTGCGTACATCAGGCTGGCCAAAGGTGGATGAGTGTCTCGTTAAATCTGGAGCAAGCAGTTCAGACATTGTTGACCAGTCCTGTGCATTGGTTGATTTTACGAAAAGCGATACTACTTCTTTTGGTGTCATTATAAGAATAAGCTTGATGATAGTTCACCGGGCTAAGGTAGTAAATGCCTGAGCTTAATGGAGTCGGATGTGAAACCCGACTCCAATTCAGTTTAGATTTAAAAAGCCGCTGCTTTTCCGCCGTCTACAGTGATCTCTGATCCGGTCATAAAACCACTGCCTTCTGATGCCAAAAACAAAGTCGCCTCTGCAACATCTTCAGGTTTCCCAAATTGCAGTAAAGGGATCTGTTTCCGAATGTCCTCAGCAAAGGCTTGCTGTTGCTCTTCTGACATACCCATTTTGCCATAGATCGGGGTGCTAATCGGTCCGGTATCGATGCAGTTTACCCTGATGTTTTTCGGAGCAAGCTCAATGGCCAGGGTTTTATTCAGAGCCTGCAACGCGCCCTTTGAAGCAGAGTATGCACTGGTGGCTATTGCTCCACTGTGCGCCAAAATGCTGGAGTTTAGGATGATAGATCCTCTCTCCGGGATCATGGGCAGTAGCTTCTGCACCGTAAAGAATACCCCTTTGAAATTGATATCAATGTTGGAGTCAAAAACTTCCTCTGTAGTCTGCTCAAAAGGGGCAAACAAACCAACTCCGGCATTGGCGAATAAAATATCCACTTTATCAGTCAATCCGGCAACTTTACCCGGGAGGGCATTGATGTCTGCCATATTTCGTGCATCAGAGGTGATCCCATGTGCATTTGGTCCGAGGGTTTTTACAGCCTCGTTTACTGCCGACTCGTTCCTTCCGGTTATGATGACTTTAGCGCCCTCTTCCAAAAAGAGCTTAGCTGTGGCATAACCGATACCACTATTGCCGCCAGTGATCACGGCAGTTTTTCCTTCTAGTTTTCCCATTTTTCAAATTGTTTTTAATGAATAATGAGTCAAAACTAGAGCAGTATGGAGCTGCTATTTTTGGCTAAAATCCGAAAGTATTGTTTTTCGGTCAGTAATGTCAGATGAGTACTTTTTTTCGTTCCTGGATCAAAAATTGTTTGGGAGTAATGCCATACTTGCTCTGAAATGCTTTGATAAAATGCGGTATGTTTTCGTACCCCACCTGCAGAGCTACAGAAATGACCGTGGCATTACTATGCGTTTTTAAAAGGTCGTATGCCTTCTCCAGACGCTTATCGATCAGCCATTTTTTTGGGGAGACTCCGAATTTTGATTTAAAATCTCTCCGAAAAGAGGAGAGCGAACGCCCGGTCAGGTAGGCATAATCCTCAATGCTGAGCGGTTTGCTGTAGTTGGCATTCATAAATGCTCTGAGGCCCCGCTTTTCTTTGTTGTTGAGTGTGGCCAGTGCAGCCGGAAAACAATTGACTTGCGAAGAGGCGGCGATCAGGCACAGGAATTCAAACAGTTTCATCCGGGTCAGATCCCGATGAGCTTTTACATTTCCCCGATTGTAGAGGTCCAGCAAAGACTGTGTAAAAACCTGTAGATCAGGCGTATGATCAAGTATTTGATGGCTGATGCATTTTTCTGAGCTACCCTTCAGGTTTAGGGAATCTACAAACTGTGCAATGACCTGCTCATCAAAGAAGAAAACCATGGCTTCAAAATAATTTTCATCCAGCATCATATCTGAAATTGTATAAAGCCCCTTGGGTAAGAAGATCATCTTTCCTGCCGGGACATCAGTGACAAAACCTTTATCATTTTCTACGCGGAGGCGCCCCTTTAATACCAGAGTAATGGCATGCGTAGAGACATAGCCTTCTTTATGATGCACCTCTTCGGTGAGCTTTTTATAAATCACACAGGAAAGACCATCAACCAGAAGCTTTTGGATATGGTCACTTTCGTAAAAGAGCTGAGGTAAGATCTTAAGCATAATGCTAAGTAACTGCATCAGGAGAATATTTATACCTCAAAAGTTCAAAAGTTGTGTTTTTCGGTCACGAAGATGACATTATTTCTGCAGGACCTTTTTTTTGGCGTCAGCTGAATCTATAACTGGGAAAATTTCAATTTCCGCATAGTCAGACCATCTTTTAGTCCACCTTTTGATCTTTTCGAGCGAGTCGCTTTCCATTAGCTGAAAACAGATCTCCACCTTTTTATCAATCCAGCTATCGATGTAGGTTACTCCCTCTGGTAAAAGTCTCCCTTCCTGATCAAATTTTGCATATAATTCCCGCAATCGATCTTTACGAAACCTTTCAACGATCATGTATCTGGTCATAATTTATTTGATTATTGGTCCTGGGATGGCTCCCTTCGCATAAAATAAAGTGTTTTACCCCGAGGCTGATCCCACTTGTGGTAGACTTCAAAGCCAAAGTATTCATAGACACGACGGTTCTTTTCTACAGAGGTTTCCAGGTAAACAGGAAGTTTGTGTTTCTCTGAGAGATCAAAAATCCCTTTTTTAAGTTCTTTAGCGGCCCCATTCCTCCTGCCTTTATTCGTGGCACCAAAAAACCAGAAGTACAGGAAGTTGCCGTCTTTTGGACGCATCTTTTTTACATAAGCTTCTCTTTTCATCACGGACGGCACCCGGCTGAGTCCTATGCAGCGAAGGACAAGCAATACCTGATTCCGGAGATCGCGAAGCCCCTCTTTTTTGGCGTTGTATCGGTAGCAGATGGCTACTGCTTCCCGGTCACTGGAAAGAAAAACCCCGTCTCGCACAATCGCCGTATCAAAAGAATACTCAGCGAGTGCTTTGAGGCTGTTGGGTTTACGGGGATTGATGACAGAAACCACGCTGGGATTGTCATGAAATGACTCCTGGATGATGGCTGAGACTCTTTGGCGGTCAGATGGTGTTGCAGTGATCATAGTCCAATATTATTAAATACTTGTTTAAGTTCTAAACAAGCAGAGATTTAGGTGGATCAAGCATATTCGTAATAGGTAGTGTACTGTTGAAAACCGAGCTTTTGATAGATCCCGAATCCCTCAGCTGAGGCTTGCAATACCGCCCATTTGTAGTTCAGTTTCTTAGCTTCATTTAGGGTGTAGGTCATCAATGCCGACCCTATCCCTCTGCCTCTGGCATCTTCCAGTGTAGCCAGCCCATAGATCCCAATGGTTTCATGATCTGAAGGAAAAAGCTCTACAGTGGCCAGTGGCTTATTCTGCTGGTAATAGAGGAGAAGGATTACACCGGTTTCCTCATGGAGGTAATGATCAGCCGTGGTTTTATAGTAAGCTAAAACATTTTGGTCCGGAGGGTTCCAGTTTTCGGCAATCACCCGGCTGTAATCACTGAGTTTGCTGAGGTCAGTCACTCTGGTGATTTGCTGATGTTTATCGGACGGGACAGGGTTATAAAGTTCCAGATCCAGGGCCATACCCACCTCTTCTCCCTGGCGCACCAGTGACATCTGAGACAGGCAGGACAGCAGCTCGCCTGTAAGGTTTTCTTCACTAACCCAGATACAAAAATCAAGCTTCCGATCTCTGAAATAATTTACCGATTCAGACAACTCCAGGTCTGTAATGTCCTTACCGTTTGTGATGTGAATGATATTAAAAGTATCACAGGACAAGCCGCTGTAGATCAGTGATACATTCTCAGAGTGCATTACCTTCATACCAGCAGTTTGGTCTGGGATTTTAGCAGCGTGAAGGAGGAAGTTTTTGTCTATTAACTGTAAAATACCGGGCATACATACAAGTGGTTGATCATGTGGCACAATAATTTTGGACTTTACAATGCTAACACAATTTGAATTATGGATATTAAAGCAATCATACCTTATCAAAAAGTTTTATTGAAGGTATGTTTTCAGCTACCTTTAAACACCAAACTTTACAACATCAAAGACAACCATGCATCCGGAACTTTTTACGATAGGAGACTTTACCGTTCACACTTACGGGTTTATGATCATGCTCGGAGCAGTAATGGGCTATTTCTACATGGCCACTACAGCCAAAAGGGAGCTAAATATCTCAGCTGATAAGATCCAAAACCTGGCGATCATTGTCATTGTGACGGCTTTTGTCGGAGGTAAGTTTTTCTTTTACCTGGAAGATCCCGGCTATTACTTCAGCCCCATGTCCAACATGTTTGAGAATTTCCGGACAGGCTTTGTTTTTTATGGGTCTTTGCTTTTTGCCATTCCGGCTACTATCTGGTACTTCCGTAAAAACAAATGGCCTGTATGGCCGATGTTGGACCGGATAGCGATCTCAGCTTGTATCATTCATGTGTTTGGGAGGATGGGGTGTTTCTTTGCCGGTTGCTGCTACGGTAAACCAACGGACAGCTTTCTTGGAATCACATTTACGGACCCTGCAACACAGGCAGAACCGTTAAATACACCCTTGCACCCGACACAACTTTATTCTGTGTTTTTGATCCTGTCGATTCTGGTGATCCTGCTGATGTTTAAGCGACACAAACGATTCGAAGGTCAGCTATTCTTTATTTACATCATGCTCTATGCAGCAGGCCGGTCGGTCATTGAGATCTTCCGGGGAGATGGCCGAAGAGGTTTCATCATTGAGGATGTGCTTTCCCACTCGCAGTTTATCTCCATTTTCGTTATTGCAGGAGCTTTGTGGGCTTATTTTTACTTATACCGAAAGCAACAGCGCAGGTTAAAAGGAGATTAGTGCTTTAAACTTCGTCCGGAAACTTTGGGAATATTAAGCCAGGGCTCTATTCACTCCCTCCGGTCCGGCTAAAGCCTGACCTAAGGAGACCGGATCGAAAACGCTTTTCCATTATTTATTCCATCTAACTTCAGGTTTCAAAATGTGCTTTTTGCCATTGCAAGCTAGCTGTGTAACGTTACTTGCTAAATCTCTTAAAATTCGGATTTTTGACCTTTATCGTAAGCGCTTTAGGCAGAATAGAGAATTCAAAGGGCGGATTCCCAAAATACTCGCCATCAATGTGAGCGGCTATAGCTGGATTGGCTTCCACCCTTACACTATTCGTCTGGTAGAAATCTACAGCTTTCAGCAGCCCGTGTGTCCCATCCTGGAGACGGTGGATATTGAGAAACCGTTTCAAACCGGAAAGTGCTTTCACTTCACATACCTCCAGCTTACCATCCTGCAGATCGGCATCAGGAGTTAGCTTAAAGCCTCCTCCAAAAGTGGATCCGTTACCTACGCAGAGGAGGATCAGGTTGTTTTTTAGCTTTTGATCAGCTATTTGGTAGTTGAAAAGCCGTGGCTTATAAGTAGCCAAGATGCGAAGCACGTAATAATAATATTTCGTCGCACCACGAAGAAATGATTTGCGCCGGAGCATATCTGCCACTATCTGCCCATCAAAGCCCATCCCCACACCGTTTACAAACTTTCTGCCATTGCATATCCCCAGGTCTACTTGAATAGTTTTCCCTTTAGCAATGACCTGCAGGTGGTCTTCCAGGCAATCACCTATATTGATCATTTTCACAAAATCATTGCCGCTGCCAGTAGGTATGATGCTGATGGGCACCTCGTATTTCAGACCATTCACACATTCATTGATGGTACCATCACCGCCCAAAATGACCAGGTCGGTATATGAAGGATCAAAATTTTCTTCTACAGTTTTCCAGCCATTGTGGCTTTTGGAAGTAAGAAAGACTTCAAACTTATAATTTTTAGCTACGGCAAAATCCATAAGTTCTCTTAGAACAGATTCCAGCTTTCTGATATCAGAGGCGGGATTAGCTACAATGAAAAGTTTTTTACTCAAATTTTTTACAATTAAAAAAGCCCTAAAACGGCAGATTTTCAAGGTCTACGTTACCGCCTGTAAGGATAATACCCACATGTTTTCCGGCAAAATCTTTTTTTCGTTTTAGCAATGCTGCGAATGGAACCGCGCAGGAGGGCTCAATGATGATCTTCATACGTTCCCAGATGGTTCGCATGGCCTGAATTATTTCTTTCTCGGTGACTGTAATGACCTCCTTCACATGTGTCTGTATAATCTCAAAGTTTCGCCTCCCTACAGTCACCTTTAAGCCATCTGCAATGGTATCAGAGTTTTGGACGGGCAGGATCTTTCCGGCTTTGAGGGATCGGTACGTATCGTCTACCTTTTCAGGTTCACCTAGGATTACTTCTATGTTTGGGTCGAGGTATTTAGCTGCCAATGCCGTACCTGCAGCTAATCCTCCACCACCTACTGGTGTCATAATGGTGTTTAGGTGCTCTACTGTTTCGATAAGCTCTTTTGCAGCAGTGGCTTGTCCGGCTATGATCCGGTAATCATCGAAAGGGGGCACAAAAATAGCCCCGGTTTTTTGAATGACTTCAACACACGCTGTGACCCGCGCTGATTCCGTAGGCTCACACATGATGAGTTCAGCGCCATAGCCCTTTACCGCATTGATTTTGACGGAAGTTGCATTTTCAGGCATCACTACATAGGCTTTGCTTCCGGCTAGTTTTGCAGCAAGCGCTACTGCCTGCGCATGGTTCCCGGATGAATGTGTGGCAAAACCATTTTCCCGCTCCTCCGGTCGAAAACCCATGATCATGTTGGAGGCTCCGCGCATCTTGAAGGCGCCCACCTTTTGAAAGTTTTCACATTTAAAATACACATGGCACCCGCACATCTCATCGATGGAGTGTGAAGTCATGACCGGTGTATCCAGCACGATCTTTGAGATCCGCTGGTGTGCTCTTCTGATATCACTGAAAGAAGGTATAGATTCCATAGAGGATTTAGACATTAATGTGCCTCCAGCCAGTTAGCGCCATGACCCATTCCTATTTCCATGGGCACGTCCAGCTTGATAGCTGTTTTCATAAATTCGTTGACGTTTTTGGTCAGCAGGTCTAGCTCACTCTCATGAGCATCAAAGACCAATTCATCATGTACCTGCATGACCATTTTTGATTTGAGTTTTTCTTTTTTCATCCAGTCGTGGACTTTGATCATGGCTACCTTGATCATATCAGCAGCGCTACCCTGAATGGGGGCATTGATGGCGTTGCGTTCTGCAAAACCCCGCATGGTAAAGTTCCTGGAATTGATGTTTGACAAATATCTTCGGCGACCCAGAATGGTTTCTACGTACTGCTGCTTACGTGCCTTTTCGATGATGCCGTCCATGTACTCTTTCACTTTTGGAAACTCCCGGAAATAAGCATCAATGATCTCGCCTGCTTCAGTACGCGGGATGTTCAGGTTTTGGGACAGGCCAAACGCCGAGATGCCATAGATAATTCCGAAGTTTACTTCTTTGGCTTTGCGTCGCATTCCGGGATCTACCTCGTCCAATGGCACTTTGAAAACCTTGCTGGCTGTATTGGCATGAATGTCTACGCCATCTTTGAAAGACTGCACCATACTCTCATCTCCTGAGAAAGCGGCCATGATCCGCAACTCTATCTGCGAGTAGTCTGCTGAAAGAATTCTGAAATCACCGCTACGTGACACAAATGCTTTTCTGATCTCTCTGCCCTTTTCGGTGCGGATCGGAATATTCTGGAGGTTTGGATTGTTGGAGCTTAACCGACCTGTAGCAGCAATGGTTTGCCGGTAGTCCGTATGAATTCTGCCATCCACCGGACTCACCATTTTAGGTAAGGCATCCACATAGGTGGATTTTAGCTTCTGGTATTCCCGAAATTCCAGGATCTTGGAGGCGATCTCATGGTCGTTTGCCAGGCGGGAGAGAATATCTTCTCCGGTAGCATATTGTCCTGACTTGGTTTTTTTGGGTTTTTCGATCAGCTTGAGCTTATCAAAAAGGATCTCACCAAGCTGCTTGGGCGAGCCGATGTTGAATTCCTGTCCGGCTATGTCAAAGATTTCGCCCTGTACTCTGCGGCTTTCACCCTCCAGTTCTTTCGACATCACCTTCAGGGTTTCTTCGTTTACTTTTACCCCTTCGTATTCCATGTCTGCCAGCACAAAAGACAGAGGCTCCTCAACTTCATGCAACAGCTTGCCAAGGTTAAACTCTTTGATCTCGGGCTCCAGTTTGGATTTCAGCTGGAGGGTGATGTCAGCATCTTCACAGGCGTATTTGGTGACTTCTTCCGGGTCTATTTCGCGAATGTTTTTGGCCTTCTTGCCCGTCCCCACCAGTTCGCTAAAAGGAATTGGTTTGTAATCCAGATATTGTTCTGCCAGTACGTCCATGCTGTGACCGGTTTCCGGGTCGATCAGGTAGTGAGCCAACATGGTGTCAAAGATCCGGCCCTTTACGGTGATGCCGTAGTTCCGTAATACCTGAATGTCGTACTTCAGGTTCTGCCCGACCTTTCCGATTTTTTCGTTCTCAAACAGGGATTTGAATTCCTCTGAAATTTTCCGGGCTTCTTTTTCATCCTCCGGGAAAGAGACGTAGAAAGCCTCCTGCTTTTTGATGCTGAATGCTATACCCACCAGCCTGGCTTCTACCGGCTCCAGGCTGGTAGTTTCGGTATCAAAGCAAAATTCTTTCTCTTTAACAAGCTCATCAATCAGGGATTTACGGTCCTTTTCAGAAGCTACAAGTTGGTAGGTCACCTTTTTTTCATCGAGGCCTGCTTTGCTCGATTTCACCTCCCGGGCAGAGGTGTCGTCACCAAACAATCCCAGCTGACCGTTTTGCGTTTCTGCAGCAGTGTCTCCAAAGACTCGTTTGGCAATGGTCCGGAACTCCAGCTCGTTGAAAAGGGCTGTAAGTTTTTCCTTATCAGGATCTTTGGACTTCAGAAGCTCCTCATCAAACTCTATAGGAGATTCGGTATTGATGGTGGCCAGCTTTTTAGAAAAAATTCCCTGCTCTCCATTCTCCTCTATTTTCTTTTTGAGCGCTCCTTTAAACTGGTCCACATTGGCGACAATATTTTCTACTGAGCCGTACTCTTTGAGCAATTTGGAGGCTGTTTTGTCGCCTATTCCCGGGATGCCCGGGATGTTATCTACAGAATCTCCTTTGAGTCCCAAAACGTCAATGACCTGCTCCACTTTTTCAATGTCAAATTTTTTGAGCACCTCAGGTATCCCCAGGATATCTACCGAGTTGCCCATATATGCCGGCTTATAGAGGAAGATGTTTTCTTCCACCAGCTGAGCGAAATCTTTATCCGGGGTCATCATGTACACCTCAAAACCCGCTTTGGAAGCTTTTTTTGCCAGGGTGCCGATCAGGTCATCAGCTTCATATCCGTCTTTTTCGAGGACCGGAATGTTAAACCCCTCCAGCAGTTTTTTACAGTATGGTATGGCATCCCTGATCTCTTCCGGCTGGGCTTGTCTGGTAGCCTTGTATTCTTTGTATTCTTCATGGCGGAAGGTAGGGGCGTTTGTATCAAATGCTACACCAATGTGGCTTGGCTTTTCTTTGGTTACAATTTCCAGGAAGGAGTTTGTAAAACCCATAATTGCTCCTGTGTAAACCCCTTTTGAATTTTTAATGGGAGTAGGGTTTCGACTCAGTGCAAAATGCGCCCGGTAGATGAGCGCCATTGCATCGAGCAGGAATAGTTTCTTCTTTTCACTCATGTGGGTAAAGTTAAGCTAACCCACCCTGAAATGGGCATGATGCTCTTCCCAAATTATTGAGTATTACCGGGACGCGCAGTCCAACCTGCCAGCAGTAGCCACTTTCGGACTCTTACACTAATGCTCCTTGCTTCGCCGAAGCTACCATCGGCCGCCAGAGGCTTACCGACGGCACGGCGCGCGAAGGCACAGTCAGGCCACGAATGCCTGGCTGGCCGGGCCTCAATGCGCTCATCAGCCTGTTTGGAGACAACTCCAACAGGGGCATCGGATGTGCGGTCCGTCGCCCTGGTCGGTCACAATTAAAATTCCGCGCCAAAAGCCAAAGGCTAAGAGCTAAAAGCTAATTTTTCAACACGTGAATAAGCCGGAAAATTATCTGCGAGCCATGATAAAATCATACATGACTTTGTATGCATTGGTGGCCGCTTCTTCATTATATACCGGGTTGCTGGGATTGGCAAAGCCATGACCAGCATCGTATGATTTCAACGTAAGTTGCTGATCCGTTTTGCTCATTTTTTCCTTGAATTTTTCAGCAACTTCCGGTGTGATCCAGTTGTCCTGCTCAGCAAAAATACCCAGCACATCACATTGCAATGTTTTCAGGCGATCAAGGTCTTGCTCGGGCATTCCATAAAACATCACTGCTCCGCTGGCCTGGTCTCCCATTTCTATGGCCGCCTGTAGCGACCATCCACCTCCAAAGCACCAGCCTACGGTGTAGATCTTTGCATCTTTTCCCGCAAATTTTTTAGCGGCATTGATGATAGCCAGGGCACGTTCGGTTTTTACTCCCTGCATCAGCTCCCTTGCTTTGTCGCCGGTTTCTGCTACACCTCCATCATATAGGTCCAGGGCAATGACGTTCATTTCGTTGAAGCGCTCAGCAAATTTTTCTGATTCGTTTTTCACATAAGCATTCAGTCCATACCATTCGTGGATCACAAATAAATACTCATTTGAAGGCTTCGGAGATTTAACAAAATAGGCATTAGCATCTTCGCCTCCTTCTACGGGGTAGGTGATCATTTCACCTGAGCCCTGGAAATTCTCAAATGGCTCGGGATCCAGGTGGATGTTCAAAAAGTCATTATCATCCGCAAGATTTGCAAACTTTTGGGTAGTTAGATGGCATTTGGCCAGGTTGTTATCCAGGTAGGCTGTCTTCCCGGACTCTTCTTCATTGGTATGGAGCCATACCAGGGAAGCTATTACTAATAATGGGATTGAAAAGATTTTCAGTTTCATAGCAAAAAGGTTTTGGTTGTAATCTACAAGCTCAAAAACCCTCCGATTGTTTTGACTCAGGGAGCCAGAGGCAATCTTATGATAAACTTTGCACCCTTTTTGTGCTTTACATCCAGCTGGATACTTCCACCATGTTTTTTGAGGATTCCGTATGAAATGTATAGACCCAGACCCGTACCAGCACCTTCTCTTTTGGTAGTATAAAATGGCTCAAAAATGTGGGATCTGATCTTGGGAGGTATGCCCGGACCATTATCTTCTACCTGTACTTCAGCATTTTTCTTATTTCTAAGGGCCGTAATCACTATTTTCGGATTTCGTTTACGCGAAACCGCATCAATTGCATTCTTAAACACGTTGAGAAGGACCTGATTGAGTTCAATTACACTTCCTGTAATTTTCAGGTCATCTTTTATGACGAGGGACATTTCTACATTCACATTGGCTTTTTGTACAAGTATTGTGGTTCGCTTAATTACCTCTACCAGGTTTATTTCCTTTTCTTTATCGTCTTTGGAGCCCGGGTCGATCCTGAGGAGGTTTTCGATAATACTGTTGGCCTGAGTTGATCCTTCTTCTATATTATTCAGCAAGGTGTGAATTTCCTCTAAGAGGAACTGATTCTGGGTTGCAAGCTTTTCACCAATGGATTGCCTGAGCTCATCCACATCACGTTTGATAGGGTGTATGTTGCCACCTATAAAATTCAGCGGATTATTAAGCTCATGAGCAAGCCCGGCAGTCAACCTGCCAATGGAAGCCATCTTTTCTGACTCGATCAGTTTCCGCTGCGTGGACTTCAGCTCTTTGATGATCTTTTCTTTTTCTTTGACGGATTTCGCGAGCTCTTTATTCAGAAAACCCAGCTCCTGGTTTTGCTGCAGGACGATCCTCCTTTCTTTGTCAAATTCAGATTTGAGGTAGAGAATGATCAGCAACACGCTGAAAAGAACAACCAAAAAATCATAAGGGAGCGTTTCATAATCTCCAGCGGATGTACGAACCCAATCGGTATTCATCTGAAGGACAACGAGGGTCACCATGGAGATAAAGGTGATTATGACCAGTGGGATTCTGAGTTTTTGCGGGGCCAGCAAAATAGTAACGATTCCGGTAGCTGCTGCACCGATGGCTGTAGGTCCGAGAAAACCGCTTAGCCAAAACCAAAAGAAAACCAGGATAACGTTTACCAGTATTATCAGTGGGATACGCACCTGGTTAAATAGCCTTTTGAATTTTGACAGGTAATAAAAAAACCCACACAATAAAAAAACACCGAATTCGATGATGGAAAGCAGTGTAATCCCGTAGAGGATAAGCCCCTGAAGCATACCATGGGCCATTACTGCCATGATCATCAGACAGATAAGCTCAAAGAGGGTTTTCTCCAGCCGGTCGGGCTGGGATCTTATGTCCGGGTTTTTGTTCATGAAGGCGGCGAATAAAAAAGGGGGCCAAGACCCCCAAAAATAAAAACTTATCGGTTATTTAGATACCCACCATTACAAAGGCCCCCCAGTAATATGGGGATTTCCATTTCTCTTTCAGCTTTTTCTGAGCGGTGATAAATGCCTCCTGTTTGGTAGCGCCATTCAGCCACTCTTCATAGAAGATGGTCATCAGCTCCTGTGTAGCATTATCATCCACAGTCCACATAGACATGATAATGGACTCGGCTCCAGCTATCTGGAAGGCTCTTTGCAAACCAAATACTCCTTCGCCATTTTGCACTTCGCCAAGCCCTGTTTCGCAAGCTGAAAGTACTACCAGGGCGGTGTTGTCCAGTCTGAGGTTCATGGCTTCATAAGCAGTAAGGATACCATCCTCCCTAAAATCGATTTTGTCAGAGATCTCACCATCACGAATAAAGCTGTTTGCTCCGGCAAGGATCAGGCCTGACCGCAGCAGTGGGTTTTCCACATATTCGTCAGCCTGTATTTCGCTATCATTAGCACTGGCGCTTTCCAGGAAAAACCCATGTGTGGCTATGTGCAAGGTTCTGGGGTTAGCAATTTGCTTGAGACTATCCTCGAGGGCATTGTCGCTCAGGTAAGTAACAACTGATTCATTGTTTTTTTGGTACAGACTATCTATCAGGTTCACTTCTTTTTTGGTGCCGGGAAGCAAGGCCAGAAGCTGATTGGATCTCATGTATCGAAGCAGGTTTCCCCGCAAGCCTCTTGGTATAGACCCACCTCTGCTCAAAGCTTGCAGTTCTCCGGGTTCTCCGCGAGTACCTCTGGCACCCCTTACTCCTCCGCGTGTACCCCTGCCGCGATCCTCTGCCGCCGCAGAAGTAATGTCCGATGCAGCATTACCTTCCGACTCATTGGCTGCATCGTCTATTTTTCCAAGGTTATAGTTAGGATATCCAAACAGATAGGATTTTGCTCCGGGAGAAGCTTCCGTTTGGGCGAAAGCTACCAGGTCTTTCGTATTGGTGACCAGCTGGATCTCCAGCTCATCTAAGGTGAAGTTTCCGGTGGCTGGATTTCTTAACGTATAAATGCTGATCTGATTAAAGACACCATCAGGTGAGAAGTACACCTTTTTTATTCCTTTCAGCCGGTTGGCGATGGGTCGCCAAAACAGCCTGTAAGAGTAGTCCTCATCAATTTTATATTTGATAGCATTTCGATAATTAGACAGATAGCGGGTTTCCATGAGCTTACCGTTTCTCATGATCACCAGTTCAGGATAATCCTCCGTATCATGTCTTACGATTAGTGCACCATAGTATACCTCGTCGGTAAAAACCCCGGCTGAGTCAGGACTGAAATCTCTAAAGCGGATCATTTCTACAGCCGCTTCACCTGGTTTAAGCTTTGCCTGAACATCTTTCCAGGTGTAGTCTTTCTTAGCAAAGGTTTTCGCAAATTCAGCGGAAGCAAGACTGAGCTCCTTTTCCAGGTTATTGGAGACTTCATTAAGCGAGTCAATTTTTTTATTTCGCTCTTTTAAGGGGATGTCTGTGGCACTGAATAGCTGGGCCAGCTGTTCTTTTTGCTCAATCCAGCTTTCATATTTATTAATAAGCGAGCTGTCTCCACTGTTAAGAATAGACTCTCTCACTTTGCTCGTTGCATAAAGGATTAGCCCCTTGGTGGCCAATTGGTAGTTGTACATTTCACCGATCAGCTCTTTGTCTTCCCCTTTATTTTCCACGATGAAGGAATTGAATGCTTCGAAAGTCGGCTTCAGCCGGCTGTAATAAAACTTGGATTTCTCTTCTTCACTCAGGATCGGGAAGTAGTTGTTGATCTGAGTGAAATAGTTGTCAAAAGTGCTTTGATAGTAGGCTAGTGCATGATCGAGGTTATTCTTTTTCCAATGATAGACAGCAAGCTGTTTGGTAGAAAGCGCATAGAATGGATGTGTTTCGCCCAGACTTTTCTTCCTGATTTCTAGAGCCTCCTCAAGGTATTGACCGGCTTTATCCAGATCACCAAGGCGCATGTAGGTTTTGGCAGCATTGGCCAGGTTAGTAGCATACTCCCAATGCTCTTCACCATAAAGGTTTTTAAAAATATTGACGAGCAGCTCAGCATAATCCGAAGCTTCACGATAATTGTCTACAGCCGTATGGTATCTCAATAAACCGGCTATGGTCCGGCCATACTCGGGCGATTCTTTTTCTCCGAGGGCCTCAAAAGTCTGTTTGGCTGATGAAAAATACCTTTCTGCCTGGACATATTGATTTAGCTCCATGTAGATCTGACCGATCACTAAAGAAGTAGTGGCAACATAATAGGATTCTTCTCCAAAGCTTTCTTTATCTGCTGCAAGTACTTCCTGGTAGATCTCCAGAGCGTCTCTATAGCGTCCCAGTTCGTAATATACCTGGGCCAGATTAAAGCGAACACCGGAATAGCTGTCTTCATCAGCATCCAGGCGGTCAAGAACAGAGAGGGATTCAAGGTATACTTCTTCAGCCAGCGGGTACCGGCTTTGGTTGGTGTATAAGAGACCCAGTGCGTTCATAACATACACATACTCCAGGCTTGGGTAGTAACCGGACTCTTCCAGTGTTTCCAGTGCGTTCAGGTAATTCTTTTCTGCCTTGCTAAACTCACCACGAATTTCATTGTAGTCTCCCAGAAACCGGAGCCTCATGGCATCTTCATAGGTGTTTCGTTTGATGTATCTCCTGTTCCTTTTCAGGAGCTCTTCTCCTTTTTCCGGTTCGCCGGTTAATGTATAGTGGTCGGCCAGGGCCAGTACGTTGGTTACGTAATCCTCACTTTTCTTGCCCTCTTCGGGTACCATCTTGATGAGGTCGAGGTAGAGTTTTTCAGCTTTTTGGTAATTCCCGGCCTCAGCGCTTATCGCTGCATACGTGTAGACGAGGCTTTCCATATCAAAGTCATAGCGACCCTCGGCTTCCAGGCTGGTCCTGAGATCATACTCCTTACCATAGTAATCCAGGCTGGTTTGCAGATCTCCCAGCTCATAATAGTAGGCCTCACCAAGGAACGAGTACATCAAAGCAGAAAGTGAATCCTGCTTTGCTTCAAAAGATGACAGGATTACATCCTCCCGATCCAGAATGGTGGCATAATCGTAATTCGCGTAAGCCTCCTCTAGCTTCAGATAGAGTTTTTCGGCTTTCTTACTTTCAAAAGGATACTGCGCCTGAGCAGCTCCGAAAGTTGCTAATACCAGAAGTAATGCTATATAAAAACGAGCCATGGCGGAATTAAATTTTTTTAATATGAAATATAAAATAACTAATATTTTTTGATGTTAGCAAAATTCCATCAAATCTAATCGACGAGCGCCTATCGTAATGTAGTAAAATACCTTGATGCATGGAGAAGCATACCTTACAGCGGTAAGTCCTTTATATGACCGGTAATTATACGCTGAATATTCGGACGTTTTTGGGTTTTTGGTCTCGCCACTTTATCTGTAGAGGTCTCCTGACAGACCTTTGAAATATCAGCAGGTCTACTTAAAATTTGTTTTTTGTCAAGAGTAAGTTGTACTTTTGTTTCTTTTCAAAAACACTTTTTCTCCATGAAAAGACGGAGTTCACCGAAAAATTCTGGGAGTAAGTAGAGATTTTTACATATTTTTAAATTGCCAAGATTAGTTTTTTAAGTCAAACACACACTCAGCCTGGACAAGACTTAAATTTTTAAAAACTAATTGAAACCACTATGACCTTTGCGCTGCGCATCATGGGTATGATTGCTTTTTTAGCAATCTGTTCCCTCAATGCCTATTCTCAAAATTCTATGGGAATCGGAACCGAAACACCAAATCCCAATGCTGTACTTGAATTGGTGTCCCCTACGGGGAATCAGGGCTTTTTAGTACCCAGATACACCACCGCTGAACGCACAGCTGCTACGTTTACCTCAAACCTCACCGATGCAGATAATGGGCTGATGGTCTTTGATACGGACGATGGTAATTTTTATTTCTGGTTTAGTGGCTCGTGGCAGGTAGTAACCAATGTGGGTGGAGCAGGAGATATGCTGCAAAGTGTCTATGATATCAATGCAGATGGAATGGCCGATAGTGCGGCTTATGCTTTTGATGCCGGGACTGTCTCCGGCTTAACCGTAGAAACTTCCGTGCCCGCCGGGGCTATTTTTACCGATAGCCAGGATGCACTTTCTGTTTCATATGATCCGATCTCTTCGGGGCTGACAGCCTCAGATGTACAAGGAGCAATTGATGAGCTGGATGCGGTACTGGATGCGAATGCCGGGGGGGATATGTTGCAAGCTGTTTATGATATCAATGCAGATGGAATAGCCGATAGTGCGGCATACGCTTTTGATGCCGGGACTGTCTCCGGCTTAACCGTAGAAACTTCCGTGCCCGCCGGGGCTATTTTTACCGATAGCCAGGATGCACTATCTGTTTCATATGATCCGATCTCTTCGGGGCTGGCAGCCTCAGATGTACAAGGAGCGATTGACGAAATTGCCATGACCGGAGGTGATATGCTCCAGTCGGTTTATGATGCCGATGGTAACAATGTGGTGGATGATGCTCAAATGGTAAACGGTCTTACTGTGCAGACGGCTGTTCCAGCGGGAGCAGTCTTTACGGACTCTCAGAATGCGTTGGAGGTTCCTTATGATGGAACAACCTCGGGGCTTGTTTCCACAGATTTGCAAAATGCCATTGATGAACTTGCTTTGTCGGCTGGAGGAGGCGATATGCTTCAGGCAACTTATGATATCGATGGCAATAGCATCGTAGATATCGCGGAAGCAGCGGATAGCCTTTCTACGAACTTTATTGATGGGGTCACCCTTGCTTACAATGTTGGGGGTTTTCTGGAGATAAGGGATAATGCCATAGGGACTTCAAAAATCGCAAGCGGTGCGGTTACTTCAGATAAGCTTTCTTTTCTAGGGTCCGAAGGTCAGCCATTGGTTTATGCCAGTGGAAGCTGGCAGCCTGCTGCTGTTGACTGGTTATATATAGCAAATGTGCCTGCAGACCTGGCTGACGGTGATGACGTAGGCATAACGGATCTTACCTCCTTCACAACCGATGATCTGGTGCAGGGCAGTACCAATCTTTACTATTCCGATGCTGCTGTGACTTCTTTGCTGGGGGCAACATCAGTGGGTGTTCTCAGTGATGTAAATATTGTGAGTCCGGTTTTAGGGCAGGTGCTGCAATATGATGGAGCGGACTGGGTAGCTGGGACGGTAAGCAGCACTGTAAGCGTAGATGGCACAACCATTCTGGGAGATGGAGATGTGACTCCCTTAGCGATTGGCACGGTAGACCCGACCTCTATCAGCACTTTTGGAGCTGTGACGGGAGATGTTTTGACTTATGACGGAATAGACTGGATAGCGACTGCACCGGTAGCAGGTGTCATAACGGATGGTACTACTATATTAGGAGATGGCGAAGGGACGCCATTGTCGATAGGTACAGTTGATCCCACATTGCTCAGCACAGCTGGAGCGGTAAGTGGCGATGTATTGACTTATGATGGAATAGACTGGATAGCGACAGCACCAGTAGCAGGTGTCATAACGGATGGTACTACTATATTGGGAGATGGCGAAGGGACGCCATTGTCGATAGGTACAGTTGATCCCACATTGCTCAGCACAGCTGGAGCGGTAAGTGGCGATGTATTGACTTATGATGGAATAGACTGGATAGCGACAGCACCAGTAGCAGGTGTCATAACGGATGGTACTACTATATTGGGAGATGGCGAAGGGACGCCATTGTCGATAGGTACAGTTGAACCCACATCGCTCAGCACAGCTGGAGCGGTAAGTGGCGATGTATTGACTTATGATGGAATAGACTGGATAGCGACTGCACCGGTAGCAGGTGTCATAACGGATGGTACTACTATATTGGGAGATGGCGAAGGGACGCCATTGTCGATAGGTACAGTTGATCCCACATTGCTCAGCACAGCTGGAGCGGTAAGTGGCGATGTATTGACTTATGATGGAATAGACTGGATAGCGACAGCACCAGTAGCAGGTGTCATAACGGATGGTACTACTATATTGGGAGATGGCGAAGGGACGCCATTGTCGATAGGAACAGTTGAACCCACATCGCTCAGCACAGCTGGAGCGGTAAACGGGGATGTGTTGACTTATGATGGAATAGACTGGATAGCGACCGCTCCGGTAACTGGTGTGTCAGTGGATGGGTCAACCATATTAGGAGATGGAGATGTAACTCCTTTGTCAGTGAATACTGGTATAGGTGCGAATCTCATTCCGCAATTTGATGGTGTTGGTGATATTGATCTTGGAACAGGAACAGTGACTGCCTCCTTTTTCTCAGGTGATGGATCAGGTTTAACGGGGGTAACAGCAACGACTTTATCGGGGTCTTTAAGTGGAGATGTGACCGGAACGCAAAGTGCTACCGTAGTAAGTTCAGTAGGTGGAGAGACTGCCGCCAATGTGGCATCAGCCACTGCAACCGTCAATGGTGCGCCGGCATTGGATACCGATGCATCGGATGACCTTACAGCATCTAGCACTCCCGCTGCAGGTGATATTTCAGGTGATTATGCTACAGGCTTCGTGCTGAATGCTGGTTCCGTCTCTGGTGGCGTTGGTGGAGTAATAGCGGATGGCACTATAGATAATAATGATATTGCTGCTGGAGCAGGTATTGATGGAACCAAGATCAATACCAATTTTGGAGCCCTTTCGATTAGCACTACAGGCACAGTTTCTGCTGATGCCGGTTCATTTTCCAATGGTATCCAGGTAACGGGAGGAACCTCCAATTTTGGAGGAGGGAATGTTTCAATAGATGCAGTAGCTGGTAATATTTCATTGAATGGGCAGTTTACCGGAGCTATTGTATATGATAATGTAGCCTCTACACTTGCTGCCACTGAAGTGGGAGCAGCCATCGATGAGCTGGACACCAAGATTGAGAATGTCGGTTCTATTTCAGGATCTTCAGTGGCAATTGGTAGTAATGCCGGCGCTGCGAACACGGCTAATTTTAATGCTTTCTTTGGTGAATTGGCAGGACAAAGCAATACAACTGGACCAAACAATACTTTTATCGGATATAATGCAGGTGCTGCAAATGTTGGGGATGGTTCTAATACTTTCGTAGGTTCCGATGCGGGCGGGCTTAGTACGGGAATACGAAATACCTTCATCGGGAATGGTACCGGAGAAAATAATTCAGGAGCAAACAATACAGCCCTGGGTTACCTGGCCGGTTCCTCTACAACTGCGAATGCAAATACGATGATAGGAAGCAACTCAGGAGTGAATACCACAGCTGGATTTAATACCTTTCTTGGATATAATACGGGGTTCTCAACAATTAGCGGAAGTAACAACGTTTTTATAGGCAATAATTCCGGAGATACGAATGTTGGAGGCTCTAACAATACTTTTGTTGGCTCATCAGCCGGAACAGCTCTTTCCAGTGGTAACAGTAATGTTTTGATAGGATCAGGAACAGGTTCTTCTCTGGTTACAGGTACTGGTAACATCTTGATTGGATCCAATGCGGATGTTGCAGACGGAAGTACCAATGCTACTGCTATTGGAACGGGAGCAGTAGTAAGTCAGGACAACTCAATTGTTTTGGGAGCTTCAGGGACATTTGTGGGTATTGGATTATCTGCTCCCACTGTGGCACTGGATGTGAATGGTGATGTAAAGTCCAACAACTTTGAAACAGCAGGAACCTCAGTTTTTGCCGGACCTTCAGTAGGTAATAGCGGAACAGGTAATACCTTTATAGGCTACCAGGCTGGATTGTCTTCCACATCGGGTTCCAACACATTAATAGGTTCTGGCGCCGGAAGTTCTATTTCCAGCGGGGGATTCAATGTTCTATTAGGAGCATCATCGGGAGGAACTATTACCACTACATCCGGAAATGTATTACTTGGTTATGGTGCAGACGTAGGATCTGCATCCGTTCAGAATTCAGTAGCAATAGGGTATCAATCTACGGTATCGATAGGTAATGCAATTGTACTAGGTCGTACGGGTTCTAACACGGCAAATGTGGGAATAGGTACAGCTTCTCCTTCCACCAACCTAAACATTGTATCAGGTTTTGCATCTACCAGCCCGGAGCTTTTGATAGAAGACAATAACGCATCTGTCTCATCGGATGCAGCTATCGGCTTTAGAAATAATGACGGTATTGTAACGCAAAATTTCTCAGTAGGAATAGATGCAGACAGCCAGAATTTTAAAGTCAGTGAATCCAATGCACTTGGTACAAATGATCGACTGATTATAGAAACAGGTACAGGTAATGTGGGAATAGGTCAAACTGTACCTTTATCAGCACTTGATGTAAATGGGGATATAAATGCTAGTGGAAGCATTACCACAGCATCTACGGGATCATCTAATATGGTACCAATCGGTATGGCTTCTATTTTAACTAATGGGGCCGTAGGTGGAGGGACACCAAATTTGTCCTGTACTTATGTTAGTGCTGGGGTTTATGATATTAGCATAGGTACGGAGGATTTTTCTGTGGCCTTAAGCAGCTATGTTATTCAAGTTACACTCAATGGGACAATTGGTTTTGTCACTTACGGTGATAATGGATCCGGGGCTTTAAGAGTTTCAACCTTCGGTACTGATTCAACAGCTGCTGACAGAGCTTTTAGCATTACAGTATTTAAACTTTAAGAAACATAGTTATTTTTCATATGAAAAAAATTGGAATAATACTTATTGGAATGATTTGCTTTCATTCTGATCCGCTTTTGGCCCAAAATTCTATGGGAATTGGTACAGACACTCCCAACCCAAATGCGGTAGTGGAGATGGTGTCTCCAGGCAATAACCAGGGTCTGTTGGTGCCGCGCCTGACTACTGCTCAGCGGACAGCACTTACTTTTACAGGAACAGAAAACGGACTCCTGGTTTATGATTCGGATGAAAACCAGTTTTATGTTTGGGTCTACCCGGACTGGCAGCCTCTTTCTAATTCAGGTGCGGGCGATATGCTGCAAAGCGTTTATGATATAGATGCCGATGGTGTGGTAGACTCTGCAGCCAATGCCGGGTTTGTTAACGGGTTTACAGTAGAAACAGCCGTTCCTGTTGGGGCAGTATTTACCGATACACAGGCCGCATTGGATGTTCCTTATGACGGATCAACCTCCGGTCTGCTCTCTACTGATGTGCAAAATGCCATTGATGAGCTTGCGTTATCCAGTGGTGGAGGCGATATGCTGCAAAGCGTCTATGATATAGACGCCGATGGTGTAGTGGACTCTACAGTTAATGCCGGGTTTGTTAACGGGTTTACAGTAGAAACAGCCGTTCCTGCCGGAGCGGTATTCACAGACAGTCAGGCAGCAGCGGATGTAGGAGTGACTGCAAGTGGCAATTTAACTTCCACAGATGTACAGGCAGCCCTGGAAGAACTTCAGAATAAACTGGATACAACCAATTCCTCACCCTGGGCGATTTCAGGAGCAGATCTGAATTATTCTGCCGGAAATGTGGGAGTTGGTACTACCGTTCCCCAGGCCAATTTCCAGGTAGGGGATCAGCTTGGGTTTTTTCATTTTGAAAATGCAGGCTTTCCCGTAGATGGGGAAGTAATAGCAGATAATCTGTATGCAGTAGGAGACTCGCTTTATAATATTGCTGACGGACGTTCAGCCTTTATCTTTTTTGATAGCGGTGCTATTGAATTCCTGCATGGTGATCCCCTTTTGGCTGGTCAGAATGCATTGTCTCAGGGTCAGGTTTCTACAAGCTTAAGACTTAACTCTTCCAGAGATGCAGAGTTTTCCGGGGCTGTGGAAATTGGGTCTGTCAGAGACTCAACGAATATCAGTTCAGGCCTGATGGCATTTGAAATGGGTCAGTTTTGGGGCTTTAACGGGTCTGAGTGGGTCAGTTTTGGAGGCCTGAGCTTTCCATCCCAAAACTATATCAATGATGGAGCGAGTAATCCGTTTTTTATCCAAAATGATGGTGGAGGAGGTGTTGCGAGGTTTGTGGTGAATAATACCAGTGCCTTCGGGAACCCGTTGGAAATTCAGACCAACTCAGATGATATTAGTTCTACTGGCATTGAAGTTAACAATGACGGACTGGGAAGTGGTATCAGGGTAGACCTGAACAACGCATCAAATACAAACAACGCGATTACAGGGAATACATTAGGAGCCGATGGCTCAGCCGGTTATTTCTATATCAATAATGCTTCAAATCCTGCTGCAGCTGTGATCGGTATCGTCGATGCAGGTACGGGAAATGCCGTGGAGGGTTATACCAATGGTAATGGACCTGCGGGCCGGTTTACCAATGTCAATACAAGTAATGGCTCTGTGGCCTTGGTCGTTCAAAACGACGGAACCAATTCGGCTGCTACATTTTCCAATTCAGCATTGGCTGCTACTGCAGCTGTAGAAATATTGAATAATGGGACAGGTGCCGGGCTAACCATCCAAAACCCTGGTGGGACTACGTTTTTTGGAGATAGTTCAGCTTTTGCGGGAAAAGTAGCTATTGGTCATTTTGATCCTGCTACTACCTTGGATGTAAATGGAGATGTAACGGCAGCCTCGTATGTTTATAGCGCTCCACAGACCCATTACTATTCCAAGGATTTCAGTGCATTTAAGTCCATTACACCAAGCAGCTATCAGTTTGGAGCGGATACTGTTGATACCGGATATGGAACTTTCTCTGCAGGGGCTGACCGGTTTGCTACTGCGCCGGTTAATCTGCCTGATGGAGCCGTGATCACAGAACTGCAGGCGTGGATGTACAACAATACATCAGGCAACGTTGCTGAGATTGAATTGATACGCAGGCCCATGGGCACCACCACTCGTGAAATTATGGCGACTTTGGGGACAACTAATTTAACGGCTTCCGTTCAAAGTCCGGCTACAGCAGGTATATCAAACCCGACTGTAGATAACAGTTCATACACCTATTACCTTCAATTCAGAGGAGGAGCAGACCAGGCCAGTGACACCAGACTTTATGATGTCAGGCTGACTTATACAGTAAGTTCAACACATTAAGAAGTGATGGGTAAAATGATAAAAACCATAGAAACAATGCTACCAGCCAATCATATCAAACCTGTACTGTTCAAAGGTCTGATGATCTTTGCTTTTTATCTTTTTCAGGCAAATACAGTTCAGGCTCAGGTCACTAACAATGGCTTGCCTATTGCCATCTCCTCCGGCCTGAATGTGACCATAGAAAGCAATTTTGTTTCTACGGGAAGCATTACCAATGAAGGCACGATCAACCTGCTGGATAGTGTGACGATCTCAGGGGACTATTCGGGTACTGGTACCGTAAATCTGAACGGATTAAATCAACTCATCAATATACCAGATACAGTAGAGACACTAAATGTAAGCGGTGGAGACAAGACCTTAACGGCGGGGCTGACTGCCAATAACCTAAGCTTCACCAATGCCCGCATCTTATCCAATGGCCAGAACTTTGAGGTAACAGGTACGATCACGGGGTTTGACGGGACCTCTCATGTGGTGGGCCGATTGATCCGGTCCGGGGCTGATTCTTTGGTTTTCCCCGTGGCCAAAAGCGGCGTTTATGCCCCGGTAACATTGGTGAATATTACAGGGGCTGCTCCTTCCATTTCTGTAGAATCTTTTGAGGCTGACCCCAGTGGTACGGCCGGGTACGGTTTGCTGGCGGTTAGCAGTACGCGCTACTGGAGAGTCAATACCACCTCTGGCACCTTAACGTCCGCGCTGGTCGAACTTCCTGTAATGAATGAGACCATCGGTACCAACATAGCCGACCTGGCGGTTGCAGTTAGCCCACTGGGGGGCACTTTTAGTGGCCTGGGTCAGGCCGGATTTACAGGAGATCTTACTTCAGGCACCTTGCGTGCAGCAGCGGGCGCCGGCACCGGGTTTTATACCCTTGGCGAATTTTTTGACGAGACACTACGCCTAGCTGATTCCACCGCATTGGTATCGATCTATCAAAATACAGCGGGAGCTTCGTGGACAGACAATACCGGATGGCTCAGCGCAGACCTGGATTCCTGGACAGGAGTAACCATGCTGGATAAGCGGGTACAGGCCTTGAATGTACCAAATAACAATCTGGATGGCGATTTCCCGGCTATGGTGTCAGGATTGGAGGAAGTAACTACAATGGACCTTTCATCCAATGAGCTAACCAGCATTGGAGATATCAGTTTGCTGCCTGCCTTACAGACCCTTAATGTTTCCAATAACCGTCTCCAATTTGGAACTCTTGAAACGGTTCTTACTAATTTTCCTTTTGCTGCTTACGCCCCACAAAAAGAAGTACTGGACCGGGTCAGGGTTGTTCAGGAGATCGGCACCAACTATACCATCGACCGGACAGTCACCGGATCAAACAATACCTATGTCTGGACCAAAAACGGAGCAGGGATTACTGAAACTGTCCCCTCATTTGATGTGTTTGTGGAGGATTTTTCAGTGGACGGCACCTACCGGGCTCAGGTTACCAACGCAAATGTAGACGGACTGGTGTTGAATACTGCTCCGGTCATTTTGCGGGTATCTTCTCTGGAGCGGGATTCTACTTCCCTGCGAACCATTTATGATGCACTGGTTACAGCGCAGTCTAATGTCACAGACTGGACCACCTTGCCAATCGCAAACTGGGGAGAAGTCACCATCACCAACAACAGGGTTACTGAAGTAGATCTTTCCAATCAGGCGCTTGAGGGTGAGTTGCCGGAAGAGATCATTGACTTACAAGAGCTTACAACTGTAAATCTTTCCAATAACGATATTTACGGACTGCCGGTAATCGCAACGAACCTGCCAAAAATCACTACATTCAATGTTTCTGAAAACGCCCTGGAGTTTGATGATCTTGAGCCAAATGTAACTACCAATGGCATTCAGTATGATAACCAGGCAAAGATCGGATCAACTGTAGATGAAATTTTACCAGTCGGAACGGCTTATGATCTGGGAGCCAATGTGGGAGGAGCTGCCAATGAATATCAATGGTACCTTACCACAATTAGCGGCACGTTGGATAATCAAGCCATTGGTGGGGCCACAGCATCTTCTTATACCATTCCGGGAATTAATTATGGGAACATGGGGACCTATGTGCTCCGGGTGACTAACTCGGTAGTTAATGGCCTTACACTGGAAAGCCAACCGATGAATGTTTTGGCTACTGCAGACCTGGAATTTGTGGGCATAGGAAAAGATGATGCGAAGATCACGGATGGCTTTGGATATGCCCTCCAGATCACACAGCCAGGTCAACCATTTGATTCTGCTGCTACGATCACACCTTTGAACGGTAACTTTATCTTTGATGACCTGGTTTTGGGTGATTACCTGATTGCCTTTGAATCTGATCCTGAGGTCTACGTACCTACTTATTTTAAAAATACTGATTTGTGGGCAGAGGCGGATACGTTGAGGTTGCGCGATAATAGAAAGGATACTTTGCGAATGACTTTTAAACCGGATCCATTTGATCCGAATTTGGGTGATGGAGTCGTGCAGGGGTTTGTAGAGTCCAACTTTGCTGATGAAACATCGGATGGCAGGGTAGAGGCTCGTCGTAAAGTAAAAAAGGCGGGTTGCTCACTCAGAAGACGTACACGATCAGGTGGAGGTCGTACCGGTCAGGAGGAGTATGAGTTTGTATTGGTGGCCTATGTGGAAACCAATGATGAAGGTCAGTTTGAATTTACGGACATTCCTTCGGGCTATTACCGTTTCAATATTGAATACCCGGGAATCCCGATGGATACCGCTTCCTTTGTTGAGTTTGAGGTTGGTGAAGACGGTATCGAAGAAAATACGTTCATCCTGGAGGCTTATGTGACGGAAGATGGTATTGAGGTGATCAAGATCGATGAGCTTGGGTTCTACAGAAAATATTTCAAGGATCTTCAGATCTATCCGAATCCTGCTGATACTGAAGTGAATATTGAATACTCCAAGCTGCTGACCGAAACAGTATGGATGCAACTGATAGACATGGATGGAAGCGTGCTGTATGAAAAGCAGATCAGCAGTGGGTACAATCTAAAAGAACAAATAGACACCTCTGTGCTTCCGTCAGGAATGTACTTTGTGACTTTTGAAGATCGTGCTTCCGGGAGGATGCGGGTGGCCAGCTACAAAGTTTATGTAAAACATTAGCTTTCCTTTAGACCAGACAGGTTTTCAAAACCTGTCTGGTCTTGAAGTTGTTGAGATTATTGAGTTAACGGCGACTCTGGAGAGTCTGGTTACCAATTTAGGAAAATAACCGGAGAACTTTTCCCAATGAGTTAATCACAAAGTCCGGGACTGGCATCACATTCAGCCTGAGGAATGGGTAAAATAAATTTATCATCCAGGGGGTCATTGGTTGTTATGCGAACATCAGTGAGATAAAGAGCTCTCCTTTTCAAGTCATGAAATATGATGCCTTCATAGATTAGTTCTCTATTCATCTCCACTACCAGACTGTCGAAAAAATCGTCAGGATCATCAAATTGACTCCCAAATAGCCTGCCAATTCCGGCTCTCTCCCTGATATCATTCAGATCATCCAGTGCAGTAGAGTCGATCACATCGATGTTTTGCTCAAAAATAGCCTCTGCCCGATGAAGACGGATATCGGCTAACCTGATAAGTGGGATCACATCATCTTCTCTGATAAATTTGGCGCAAGTTATTCTCTGAGTGTTTATTGGGTCCTGATAAAATGCTGTGGTGATCGATTCAGGAGACGTATTCTCTTCAATACCATATTCAATGCTTCCCCGGACATCATTTCCACTGAAGAGCGGATTGTTTTGCAGCAGGCTATTGTTTAATGAAAAGTCGAGTATTCGCATTACACCTAATCCAGTTTCTGGTAGAGATGAGAAATAGGTAACTAAACCAGTACCAGTTGATCTGCTTCCTGTATTGATCGAAATGTCTTGCTGAACGGCAAAAATATCTTCAGACGTATTGGACTTATTGTTAAAGGCATCCAGTGGAGAATCAACTAAAGCAAATGGCCCGTTAATTACATTATTAAAATGACTTTCAGCCGCAGCAAAATCCATTTTCTGCATTGCTACCTTTCCCAAATAGGCTTCACAGATATAGTGGGAAATTTTTGTACCATTCTGTTCAGGTAATAGAGCTGAAGCTTCTTCAAGATCGTTCTCTACCTGATTGTAAATGGTTTCGATGCTGGCCTTTTCCGGTGTCTTGATTTCATTTACATTTTCAATTGGTTGCAAAAGCAAAGGAATTGCCAGGGTAGTTTCCGGAACAGACCCATACTGGGGTGCCCAGAGGCGTACCATTTCAAAGTATAAAATTCCACGGATGGCCAGAGCTTCGCCCATTATTCTGTTCTTTGAGCTTTCGTCTGAAATATTTTCAATATTGGCCAGGATGTCATTTACAAGGTTGATAGTTTCATATGCCCGTAACCAGTTTGCCTCTACCTGGAAGTTGGCTGCCCTGATATCCTTATCGATAAAGTCTTCGTAAGTCTCACCATTGGTAATGTCCCATGAAACTTCACTTTGATTACTTCTCGTGAGCAGAGTTGCAATCAGTTTGAAATCCCCCCCAAGTAATTCACCTCCTGTTGCACCATCATACATTCCGAAAGCATTATAGTAAGCTCCATTTAATGCATTTTCAATACTTGCCTGATCAACCAGAATATTTCCACTAAGTGAATTTTCAGCATCAGTTTCTAAAAGCCCTTCACAAGAACTGAGAAACATAACAGATGATAAGTAAAAAAGTAGATTTTTCATGTTTCTTTTTAGTAACTCCAACTTACAGACCTATTTTAATACCACCCATAAAAATTCTAGGTTGTGGGGCAGTGAAATTATCTATTCCCCTACTAATATTTTGGCCTATTATACCATCGAGAGGATCAAAATAACTGACATCCGGATCATAACCCACGTAGTCAGTAAATGTAAGTAAGTTTTGTCCGGCTATATAAATACTCATATTTCGTAATGACCAATTTGAAAGTATTCGACCGGGGATATTATATGTTAGTGTTACGGTTTTAAGTCTAAGATAGCTTCCATCTTCTAACCACCTGCTTGATGGATTTGTATTATCTGCAAAGGGATTCAAAACCGGGTACGGCGCATCGTCACCGGGAGAATACCACCGATTATTTTGAGATGCTAACTGGCCAAGGTTGGCAATACCACTATTGGCAAGAAATTCGCCAGTAGCGAAGTACAAATCTGCTCCCTGAACAAACTGGAACATGAATGATAGATCAATGTTTTTATAACTTAATGAGTTGGTTATCCCTCCAAAGAAGTCGGGGTTCGGATCTCCTACAATCATTCTTGGGGCTGATTCATAATCTGTTGTTGTTCCACCAAAACCATTAGCATATAGAGCCTCTCCTGTTGAAGGATTTACGCCCATATATTTTCTCATGTAAAAGATTCCAGCTGGCTGCCCTTCCAAAAAGGCATTTACTCCAACAATTGCCTGAGAACCATTAAGATCTTTTACTGTGTTTTGATTACTGGAAATATTAAAATCGGAGCTCCAGGAAAAGTTCTCCCGATTAATAATTATGGAGGAGAGAGAGAGTTCAAATCCTTTATTTTCCATAGTCCCGACATTGTCAAGAACAGAACCAAAACCACTTGTCATACTTACAGGAACAGGAAAAAGCAGATCCTTTGTAGTTTTAATATAATAATCGAAAGTTCCATTAATACGATCATCAAAAAGCCCAAAACCTAGTCCAAGATTTAATTGACCTGTGGTCTCCCATTTCAGCCCTTGATTTCCAAGGTTGGCGAGTTCAACAGCCTCTTCACCATCGTATTCAACTTGAAAGAAATTTTTCCTGTATAAAAAATCATCCACTGGAGTATTCCCTACCTGGCCATAGCTTCCCTTAATCTTAAGAAAGGACAATGGGTAAACTCCTTGTAAAAAAGGTTCATTTGAAATAATCCAACCTAGTGAAGCAGCAGGAAAAAACCCGTACCTGTTATCAGGCCCGAACTTTGAAGACCCATCTACTCTTCCAGATATTTGTGCTAAATATTTTTCTTTGAAGGCATAATCAATTCTTCCATAAGAAGATGCAAAAATACTGGCTGAGCCAGGGACCGGGAATGATGTTAATTGGGGATCACCAACTTCAAGTTCTTTGAGTTCCTCTACATTATTAATTCGCGCTGTTCTAAAAGTACTTGTACCCCTTGACTCTTGATAAGAACCCCCCAGGATCACAGAAAGCTTCTGGTCATCGGAGATTGATGGGCTATATGTTAACCATCCATTGAAAATAGTATTCCGAATTTTTGTCTCACTAAATTCAGACCTTCCATTTGGGGCACCATCCTGGGTTTGAGGACCTTGTCTCCATTCATGTCGAAAATTCCCATAATCAATTCCTCCATTTATGTCAAAGCTCAGGTTAGAAGCTATTTTGTAGTTGAAACCCAGGTTTCCTACAAGACTATTATTAAAGCCGATATTATCAGAAAAATGTATTTCTGTAAGTGGATTATACTCCAAACTTCTTACAACAAGCTTGTAGTCATTTTCAGGGTTGTAACTGTCTGATGGTGGAAGGACAATAGCTTGTAGAGGAGCGCCAAGATCCTGATCATCATTCAATTGATTGTCTTTTGTATAAATGTAGTTTAAGCTCAGTTGGGCTGATAATTTACTACTAAAAGTACCATTGAGGTTTAGAGTTCCGTTTAACCTGTCAAACTTATTCCCTATTAAGATTCCCTCTTGAGTTGTGTACCCCAGTGAGCTAAAGTATCCGAAATTTTTGGTTCCACCCTGAATGTCAACATTTGCTCTGTGCGAGTAGGCTGTCCTTAAAACTTCCTCTTGCCAATCAGTACCATATTCCAGAGAGTCAATACCAAACCCTAAAGCTTCGAAAAAATCTGGTAACCTAATAGTGAAGTCAGGAAGGTTGATTTCAAAACTTCCAGCTTCCTGCCAGGTTTTGAGGTTTTCTTTTGTAATGTATTGATCCAGGTTAAAAAATCGCAAAGTATACTCGATGAGCATTTGATTATATTCAGCAGGAGTCTGTAATTGAAGCTTTTTTGGTGTTTGACTAATACCGAACTGATAGTCTGCATTGATTTGCATTTCTCCTGACACCCCATCCTTAGTAGTTATAAGGATTACCCCATTAGCGGCTCTGGAACCATAAATAGCTGTAGCACTTGCATCTTTAAGAATCTCAATAGAGGCTATATTACTTGGGTTGATGTTAGACTGGTTGCCGGAAGTTAACGGAACACCATCCACAACATATAAAGGTTGGTTGGAAGCAGATAGTGAAGAACCTCCGCGAACTCTTACGGTGGTACCCTGTCCTAATTTTCCGCTTGAGTTTTGGACAAACATACCGGTCGTCATGCCCTGATTTGATTGTTCCAGATTTATCAATGGTGCAGGACTTACATCTTTAGAATCTATCGAAGATATGCTACTAGTCAGTTCTTTTTTCGATTGTGTCCCTATTCCAGTTCCTATCATGTCATTGCTTATGGGATTCAGTACCGGAGAGATTTCGGTACGTCCGTTTAAAGGGACCCTAAGGGTCTCAAATCCCGGCCCTGAAATAGTAACTGTGTGGTATGTATCTGATACTTTTAATTCAAATTTGCCATAATCATCGGTGACAGTCGAGTTTTTTCCTGCAGTTACTTTTACTCCCGAAATACCTTCCCCATTCTCGTCAGTCACAGTTCCACTTACAGTAATGTCTTGTGAGAATGCCGGATAAAGTAAAAGACAAAAGGCCAGGCAAGTGATAATAAATCTCATAGTTAGGAAACGGTTATCTTATCCTTAAAAATAGGAATATAAAATACATTATCTATATAAAATCAGTAGCTAAGTTCAGTGGGGCTGGTGTAGATGCACAAAATGGGTAAAAAGGAGGACAGATTTCTTCAATCATAAGTTAGTCTTACTTTGTTAAGTTGCAATTAAGCAGTAAGGGAGTATGGGTTGATAAATTTTCCTCCAAAAACAGTTTTGGGTTAATCTTGAGTAAGATTTCTCGTCCCTACCAATGACGTATTTGTAAAAGACACTGTATTTCAGTGCTTTACAGGTTCGTCATCAGCCAATTTGTGGCCTCATCTAAAGAGGCTGGCCTCTCGAAATGACAATTAATTGGATCACAAGTAAATAACCAGCTGCCACCGAAAGGCCCATTTCCACCTAAGTGTGTAATTCTTGATACCAGCCTCGTGCAGGATGCAGGAGAGCTCATCCTTTAAAAATCCACGGGCCACGGAGATAGCCGCATCATTTCTCACCATGTATGATTTGGAAAAAAACCGTGTGATCAACCGGATGGAGTGATAAGCCAGCCAGTGCCGGTGCAGGTCATTGATGATAATCGCCACCCGGGCTTGCTTCCTGAATCTCCTGAAAAGTGAAATCAGCTCTTCTTTGGTAAAATGATGAGTAAACAGGCAGCAGTGGATAATGTCAAATTGTTTTTCCTGAAAACCAGAGTCAAAAATGTTTTCGCAGGAAATGTGAATATTTGACCAGCCAGAGGTGTGTTCTTTGGCATAGTCCACAATGTGGGGGTTAGCATCAATGCCCGTAAACTTGATGTCCTGCCCCTTTCCTTTTGCAATTTTAGCCATGGCGATGAGGATATCGGCACCACCACAGCCCAGGTCCGCCAGGGACTTTACGTTATTTTCGTTAATGATTTTTTTGAATGCAGTCAGGCTGATTTGATTACCACCGAGCTTACGGTTGATTACGTCGAGTTCATGTAGCGTCTGTCCTATGACCGGCCCTTCGATCTCCAGGTCATCCATGATTTCCAGTTCGGTAGATCGGTGTTCCAGCATACTCAGGTTATTTTTAAAAGCATACTTTCCATGGTCAGTCCGGGGCCAAACGCAAAACTTAAGATATTTTCTCCGTCATTTTTTTGAGTCAGCGGGTCCATGATCTTTTTCAAAACAAAAAGGACAGTAGGAGACGACATGTTACCGTAATTTTTGAGAATATCATAAGCAGGAGCGTTTTGTTCTTTGGAAAGCCCCAGCTCTATCTCTATGACCTCCAATATTCGTTTTCCGCCCGGGTGGATAGCAAAATGATCCACCCCGGAAACGTTCAGGTCAAACCTGTCCAGTAGCTTCCGGGTAAGTTTGCCAATCCCGCGCTGAATGACGTCCGGTACCTGTCCGCTGAGTTTCATCTGAAAGCCAAAATCGTTGATGTGCCAGGACATCTCTTCTTTTCCCTCTAGTGACAGATCACTATAAAACCCTTTCATTTCCAGCTGTTTTTGCCCGTTTTTTTGTCCCTGTACTAAAAGAGCGGCAGCTCCGTCACCAAACAGCGCATTGGAAAGCAGACTGTCTTCGTCGGTTTTCTTTAGTAAATGAATGCTGCACAGCTCTACTGCTACGATCAGGATGTTTGCAGCGGGATTGTTACAGGCGATCTCGTACGCTACTTTCATAGCATTAAACGATGCATAGCAACCCATAAAGTTGATGGAGGTCCGCTGTATGTCAGTGGGGATGCCAAGCCGCTCTACCAGCTCAATATCAATACCTGGTGCATACATGCCTGTACAACTTACAGTGATCAGGTGAGTGGGTTGCACTTTTTGATTGCGCAGGCAGCTACCGGCAGCCTGCTCGCTTAGGGTTATGGCTTTTTCCTGGTACAGCTTCATTCGTGAGCTTACAGTAGGAAAGGGCTCCAGGTCTTCGCTTTTCGGGAAAAACGAAAATGCATCCGAGCTTTTGCCAAAATCTTCAATGACAGAATATCTGTACTGAATACCACTGGCACGGTATAAAATGCGCATTAGTTTTTTTCCCTTCTCTGATAATGGCAGATGCTTCACCATAAAGTCAGAGATGGCCTTCTGACTGACACGGTTTTCGGGGGTGGCTGTACCTATGGATGAAATATATGCGGGCATAATTCGTACTTAAGTAATAATAACTAACTTTTGCGAAGAGGTTCTAGCTTACGGATGAAAAAGTCAACATTATTACATTTACGCTTTCCATTTTCATTTTTTCTGTTGCCAGTATTTTTGTTTGCAGCAGCGTTGTCCCTGCCTTTTAGCCGGGTTGATTTTTTTTTAGTCTTCTTTATCCTGCACTTTTTGCTTTATCCTGCCAGTAACGGTTATAATAGCTACTTTGATAAGGATGAACAGAGTATAGGAGGACTGAAAAAACCTCCAACGGTCACTAAACAGCTTTATTATACCTCATTGTTTTTGGATGTGGTTGCTTTGATTTTGGGCATGATGATTTCCATGACCTTTACGGTTATGCTTTTTGTCTATGGAGTGGTTTCAAAGGCTTACAGTCATCCGACGATCAGATTAAAAAAAATGCCCATTACCGGGTGGCTCGTTGCAGGTGTTTTCCAGGGCTATTTCACCTGGCTGATGGTCTATCTGGGCCTTACCGGGGTTGATTTCTCTGACCTCTTTGTCTACGAGATACAGTTTCCGGCTATTCTCAGCACACTCTTGTTATTTGGATCATATCCTATGACGCAGGTTTATCAGCATGATGAGGACAGCAAGCGGGGTGATCGTACGATTAGCCTGGTCCTGGGGGTACTGGGTACCTTTCATTTTACTGCGATCTTTTTTACGGGCTCAGTTCTTCTTTTTTGCCTGTATTTTTTCTCTTTTTTCTCATTGAAAGAGGCGGTTCTTTTTTTAGCCCTACTTTCCCCGGTATTGATTTTTTTTGGGATCTGGTATTATCAGGTGAGGTCTTCCAGCAAAAATGCTGACTTTGAACGCACCATGCGGCTGAACCTTCTATCCAGTCTGTGTCTCAACCTCTTTTTTGCCTGGCTGCTTCTTAGCTAAAAGGGCTGCCCATGGGTGTGATGGATCAGGGAGCGGGCTATGGGTCTGAGGTACTTGCCGGTAAAAACGGCCAGTTCAGAGGCAAGGCTGCTGCCAAATAATGTCTGTATCTGTCTTCCTGCCCAGAGTCTGCGGGCAAAAAGCTGATTCCATTCTTTGCTATAGGATTCTTCCATCGACTGGCGATCGAAATGCCCCATATTCCACTCCCGGATGATTATTTCGGACAGGGTCTTTGCCGAATGAATGGCCAGAGCCATGCCATTCCCACATAGGGGGGTGATACTTCCGGCTGCATCTCCACTCATAAACAGGTGCTCAAAGACCGGTTCTTTCTTCTCAAAAGTGATTTCGTTAATGACTTCCGGCTTGTCAAACAGGAATTCACCTCGTTGAAAAATATTTTTAAGAAAAGGGTTGAGAAACAATACACCTTCTTCCAGGTCCGGGATGCTCCCATACTTTTTCAGCTGATCCCGGTGCGTCATATAGCAGATGTTTACTTTACCCTCCTCAACCGTACTAACTCCGCAGTATCCTCCTGAGAAATTATGGAGAGCAATTTTCTCAGGGTCAAAGTCCAGTAGAGCATGGTATTTTACACCCACATAAGGAGATTTTTTATGAAGGAAAGGACGATCAAGTTTTTTATCCAGCATAGAGCGCTTACCATGAGCTGCTATGACGATTTTGGCTTCATACCTGTTACCCGATAAAGTACTGACGGAAAAGTGGTTATTTCTATACCGGATGTTTTTGACCGTTTGACCTTCCAGAAGTGAGACCCCGGCGTTTATGGCTTTTTCTGCCAGCCATTGGTCATAAGTATAGCGACTGATACCAAATCCTCCCAGATCCAGCCTTTGCTCAAAGGAATTACCGCTTGTGGATGTCAGCTGCAGCTTTTCAATGCGAGAGGGAGAGACATCCGTGGGGAAAAGATCGTGGCGCTCCAGAAAAGGAATTACCTCATTGGAAATATATTCTCCGCAAACCCGGTGAAAAGGGAACGTCTTTTTTTCCAGGAGCACTACCTGCAATCCGGCTCTGCTAAGCAAAATACTATTTATCAGACCGGCCAGTCCACCGCCTACTATAAGTACATCTGTCATGAATAGGATTTTGATTTACCCTTGCTTATTAACGGGCTGTTTAAGCAAAAGTATGTCAGATCATACGCTTTAGCCGGAAGACAAAGCGGATTTTTTTGTCTTTGCGACGAACGATCATACGGATTTTCTTGCCGTCTCGCACACGCAGCAAGGCGTGAAATTCCGAAACACTGGATACGTCAGCACGAAGACCATTCATTCGGATGATGATGTCGCCCTCTTCTACACCTGCTTTGTATGCCGGAGAGTTTCGCCTGACATTAGAGATAACCAGAGAATCCAGCTTTTTACCTTCTACTGAGATGGTAATGCCACTCATATCATGCTCAAAGGGAACCCGATACCGATTGCTTTTGGCCAGATAAATGTATTGATGTGGGTAGTCAAAGGTTACATTAAATCTCGTGAGGAGGTCTCCTCCTATAGTTCCATGCCGGGAGCCCCTTTTGATGGCTTTGAGGTAGGCGCCGTCTATGGGAATAGATACGAGTACATCTTCAAAATCAAAGCAATTGACCACTAACCCGTTCATCCGGCCCATAAATCCGGGGATCTCACCACCAAGCCCCTGACCAAGACGAGTTGCAACAAGCGTCTCCGGGAGTTGTATTTTGTCGGTGCTCTTCACATCCAGCAAAAGGGCATGACTTGCTCCTGAATCGACCATCAGTTTGACACTGTCCTTTTGCCCGTTTTGACTAACTATAGTTTTAAGATAGGGTTTGGTATTGACAATTTCAATGGGCAGAGATTCGTAAGATCTACGCGGCTTATAGGTTTCCGGACGATACAGCGTAATGATGTTTTCCTCGTAATCAATCTGAACCACAAACCGACTGAAGAGATCATAACCAATGATACCGTATACTTCTTCTCCAAGGTTCTTATTGAGTTCCAGGTAATCCTCTTTGAGGACAAGCATGTTGAGTCCACCTCCGCTTACGCCACCGGGTAGGGACATCCGGATATCCGTAGCTACAAAGGCCCGGAGGGAATCAATCAGTCCCGGCCCCTGCACGGTGATGTCTCTCACATAATTTAGACCGAGCAGGTCTCCAAAGATCTTTTCAGTGAGAATAGTGGATTCTGCCCCTGTATCCAGGATAAATTTGAGTGTAAGAAAACCATTGATAGTAATGGGAATGGCTATAAGGTTGCTGTACTCTTCAAAGGGAATTTCGACTTTGTCCAGATTTGCATCCATGACAAAACCGATCTTTTGTTGTGCCAGGCTTCGGGGACATGATAAAGTGATCGTGAAGGCAGCAACCAGCAAAATCTTAATAAAACGGTAATAAAATATCTTTCTACCCATACTCTATATATCCAAACAACCGAAGGAACCACTTTCCCTATGCCACTTATAAGGATTTCCCTGAAGCGATTGTCTCCTAACTACTTAAATTAACGAAAACAATGATTGTTTCAATCGAATAGGAGGAATTTTATAACTGTATTCGTAAATGTCCTTAATCTGTTTACTGCTTTGATTCCGCCCAAATTATTTCTACTTTGACTGTGAATAATCCAACACTGCACCAACCATTGAGTAAGAAACTATTGATAGGCACACTGGTTTTGCTGGCTTCATCGTATGTCACTGGCCAGGAGATGTCTGCGCATGATTATTATCAGCTTGGAGGCCGACTGTATTATGAGGCCAGATATGATAGTGCGGCAAAGATCTTCGATCTGGCGTTAGAGGCTTTTAAGGATGATCAGGACACTGTAGGATTGATTAAATCCGCTTATGAAAAAGGTGAGAGTTTAGCCAATCTTGGAAAATGTGAGGAAGCCAGAAACAGTATTGCACCGGCTCTCGACTTAAGCCTTAAGGTAGCCGGAGAATCTGATACTTTGACGGCCCGGGGATACTACTTCCTCTCCAGGGCAGCAGGAGGTTGCTCCCGTGATTTTGACAGGGCCATAACCCTGATGAGAAAATCCGTTAATATTCGTTCGGCAGTGCTGGGTTCGGATCACCCGCTACTTGGGTTCGATTATACTACATTGGGATATTATCACAATAATATCGGAAACCATGATAGTGCGATCTATTACCTGGAGAAGGCCTATGAAATTCGTACGGATCAGCAGGCGGTAGACTCATTGGAGCTGTCACATACATTATTCAATCTGGCCAAGGCTTATGAAAATCTTGGGGATGTTTTTACCGCCCTGAAACTTGGTGAGAGGTCTTTATTTATCAGGCAAAAGTATTTACACAAGAATCACCCTACCATATCAAACAGCCTGAGTGATATCGGGACTATTTACAGGACAGTAGGTAATTATGACAGGGCCTTACCCTACATTAGTCAGGCCCTGGAGATACGAAAAGCCTCGTTAGGTGAGAACCATGTAAACGTTGGAGCCAGCTATTATACCATTGGTGTGCTTTATGGAAACATGTTCAACTATCAGCGGGCCATTCATTTTATTGAACAGGGAAATTTGATCGTAGAGAGGGCACTCGGAGAAAAAACACCGGTTTTACATACCTATTATGCCTATCTGGGAGCCATGTATGGTCATGTAGGCAGGCATGAGGAGGCGGTCAGGTATTTGATGAAAGCAAAAAATCTGGGTGAGAAGTACATGGAATCAAATCACCTGTACCTGGGGATCATCTACGCTATTATAGGAAACTATTATTCAGAAATCTCTGAGGTAGAAGATCAAATTGAGTACCTGAAGAAGGCGAGAGAGATCTTTCAAAAGGCTTTGGGGCCGGGTTCTGCCAGGGAAGCTGATGTTTTGATTGAATTAGGGGAGGGCTATTTGCAGAAGGGGGATTGGGAAATGGCCAGAGGTCACCTTAATGAGGCAATGGATATGATCAGGAAATCGCTTGGGGAGAAAAATCCAAAAGCTGCTACTATCCACCAGAACCTCGGCGACTTATATGCCAGAACTGAAAACAGGGAAAAAGCCCTGAAAGCGTATTTGAAATCCCTCAATGCAGTTTCACTGGACTCAATACAAAATGACCTTAAGCTTAAAATACCTTCATTGACCCATAAGCAGTTGGCTTTGATTACGCTGAGGAAAATAGCTTCATTGTATCAATCGAACAGGGGCGAAAAAAACCTGAAAGCGGCGCTTTCACGATATCTGCTTGCCATGGATGTGATAGATGCTATAAGTCAGGATTATAACCTTGAGGTCTCCAAAGCTCAATTGGGAGAAGACTCGCGACAGATTTTTGAAGAGGCAGTCAAGGTCGCCTATTTATTGTATCAGGGCACGGGTGACGAAAAATATAAGCGGGAAGCCTTCAGGATAGTGGAAAAAAGCAAATCCCCAATTTTGCTTTCCAAGATCAAAGATATTGACGTCAAAAGGTCACTTGGCGTGCCTGACAGCCTGCTATCGAAGGAGCGGGATATAGCCATCGAGCTGACCTATTACAAACGAAAGCTGAGAGAATCCAGAGAAGCAAAAAACGATTCACTTTCAAACATCTATCAGGACAGAATCTTTACAATCCGGACAAGGTCAGACAGCTTCAAAGATCGACTGGAAGCAAATTATCCCGATTATTTCGAATTCAGGTACCAGGATGTGATTTCAGAAATTGGGGCTATTCAAAGTCTCCTGGATGAAGAGACGTTGATCCTGGAGTACTTTCTGGCAGATACATCAGGCTACGTGTTTGATATATCGAGAGATCATTTTGAATTGCACCAATTTGATGCCCGAAAGGATTTGAAGAATACAATCAACAGCTATGTGGAGAGCCTCACTGATGCTGACCTGGTACTGAATGACTCGAGGAGAGCGGACAGCCTTTTTACATACTCAGCTTCTCATCTTTACAATGAGCTGGTAGACCCGGCTATAAGCCCCCATGGCAACAAACAACGTTTGATTATCATACCGGATGGCTTTTTAAGCCGGGTAAACTTCAATGTTTTTGTTCGTTCTATGCCAGAGAAGATAGATTATGCTTCGCTTGATTATTTGATCAAACAATATGACATCAGTTACGCCTATTCAGCTACTTTAAATTCAAGAAAAATCAGGAACACAAACAAGGCATCATTTGCGGGGTTTGCACCTTCGTATAAAGCAGAGCACTACTCCGGTATAGATTCTGTTGACCATCCCATGGCCTTTGAATTGGTTAGGGAAGGTAAATTACCCCTGCCGGGAGCCATTGCTGAAGTTTCGGAAATAGGCAGGATGATGGATGGAAAGATCTGGTTGAATGCCGAGGCTTCTGAGACTAATTTTAAAATGAACTCCGGCAATTACGGCATTCTTCACCTCGCCATGCACAGCTTACTCAATATGAATGATCCTCATTATTCTGAGTTATTGTTTAACGACGAAAAAGACAGCACTAACGATGGCTTTTTGGCAATTGGTGAGATCTATAATCTGAATATAGATGCACAGATGGTGGTGCTGAGCGCTTGCAGCAGTGGGAGTGGGGCTTTGCAGGTAGGAGAGGGACTTATTAGTTTTAGCAGGGCATTTAGCTACGCGGGGTGTCCCAGTGTGGTGATGAGCCTGTGGAAAGTGCCCGATGAAGCCACGTCCGGGATCATGATTGAGTTCTATAAAAACATTAAAAACGGAGCCCCGAAAGACAAGGCTTTAAAACAAGCGCAGCTTTCCTTTCTGGGAAAGGAAAAAGATCCCCTTAAGCAGCATCCGTTTTATTGGGCTGGATTTGTTGCTATGGGTGATACTCAGCCTATTGAGCAAAAAAGTGTGACGTGGATGCTCTGGCTTTTAGTGGGGATTGTGGTCTTAACCGGAGGTACATTGGCATCTCGGAGGAGGTTTTCAAAATCTTAGTTGTGGGATCACCTTTTCATTCATCCTGCCATCGATTGTTGTCTTCACAAACGATTTATTCAATTCTATACGGAGTAAATCTTTGGTTGCCGAGACACAACCAAATGCGGCTAAAGGCTGATAATTCATAAAAACTGCAAACCCTCGCCTTTCAGTAGCGACATCATCTTCTTAGCTTCTTCCTGTTTGAAGCCATTTTGTTGAGAGATTTCGGTCAAAAGTTTCATTGCTTGCTCATTTTGACCGGTTTTTATATAGGCAAGGCTCAGATACCATTTACTCTGCTGGCTGAAAATACCGGTCCGGAGTTGATCATCATTCAGCAGGTTAATTGCTGTGTCATAATCCCCAAGGTAGAGTTTGCACAACCCACCGTAAAAAAGACTTACAGGGGTGTTTAAGGTGCTTAATCTGGAGTATGCCTCCTCGTATTTCTGATTTCGATAATAAGCCATTCCTGACAGGTAATTGTCATCTGATCCTTCGGCGCTTCGGGTGATGGAAGGAGCCTGATATGGTTCGGATAATTGAGCAGCCAGGTAATCCTCCATATCAGGAGAAGCGTATTGGTAAATACTAATGAATGCTATGATCAATAAAGCTATGGAAGCGGCTATTTTCAGGAAAGTAAATTTTCCGCCAGAACGGGTGTGTGATTTGATCCTGTTGGCCTGCCTGGTTTGGAGACGATCCAGATAGTCTTCTATCTTTTCTTCATCCTGGTGAAAGTGCTTGTCCAGTATGAGTATGCCTTTTGCAATGTCTCTGGCCACTTCGTCCTCCCTGAGAAGTTTTTCAATCTCTTTACTGGTTTTTGATTCCAGGGTGCCGTCCAGGTAGTCTTTAATGAGTTCGTAATTGTTGTTTAGTTTCACGCTAGGGGCTGTTTATTTCTTTCAAGACACTCTTCAGCTTAATTCTTGCAGCTGATTTTCTGTTAGCTACCGTTTTCTCGGTTGAATCAATGATCTCAGCAATTTCCTTATTGTCATAGCCTTGCTGGTGTAGCTGCCAGATCTTATAGTCTCTGGCATCCAGCGTCTCCCTGATAATCTGATCCAGATTTTCAAGTGAAAACCGGACTTCAATATCGGGTTGAGATTCTTTCGCTATCTTATAATTATCATTCAAGAGTTTCTTTCTTCGTTCGGATTTGCTGAGAAATGTCAGACATTCATTCTTAGCAACACTAAAGAGCCAGTTTTCAAAATTTTCTATCTCTCCGGGGTTTTGATGCTGGAGTAACTTTATCAATGTATCGGAAGCCACATTTTCAGCACTTTCCACCGAACCGACCTTCCCAATACAATAGGCGGTCAGGCTCCTGTGATAGTATGTATACAGTTCTCCAAATACCGATTTATTACCAGCCACATATTGCTCCCACAGTGATTTCTGCAAATCACCCTTTATTGAAGAAATGTACATCTCTGACATATAGACTAATAGGGTAGGGTTGTTTCCCGACTAAAACGTTAACTTATTAAAAAAATCCAAGATCACCCGGGAAAAATGTAAATGTCATGAGTCTTCACCATATATAAACAATTCATTTAAACCAGACTACTGTTTTGGATGATGAGCTTAATTGTGCTAAATTATTACTTATATCGATATTTAAAATTTAACCGCTTTGTCATGAAAACCCTTACTACCACTGCCCTGGCCTTTTTTGTTGCTTTCGCTGCATATAGCCAAAATATTTTAGTTGCTGACAATAATCCCGGAGCTCCATCCGGGACTCACGTATATAGCACCCTGCAGGCTGCTATTACAGCAGCTGTTCCAGGAGACATCATTCATGTGATACCTAGTGCCACGACCTATGATAATGGAACCACCACTGTTACGGTAAATACGGATTCTATTTCCATTTATGGAATTGGATTCTATCCGGATAAAGACGGACCTCAGGTTGCGAAAGTTTACCGGTTCTATTTAAATGCAAACGCAGTACGTATTTCTGGTTTATGGATGTCGGATTATATTGATATTGGACAGGATAATGGAGCTTATAGCGGAATTACCATAGAAAACTGTTATCTGGCCCGAATCCTCACCGGTACAGGGGCAATGTCAAATATACTGGTGAGAAGTTGCATGATCAATAGATCCAATCATACATCGAGTCCTTCCCTTTCTTTTGGAACTTCAGTAAGCAACAGTGTGGTTTCAAATTGTATAATAGACCATTACGGAACATCAACCAGTTATGAAAACCTTACTGCTTATAACGGCACGATTATTAAGAACTGTATCTTTTTTGGGGATAATAACAATGCATTTGGATCGCTGGAAAATTGTACTGTATCCAATTCAATCTTTTACGGAGCTTTGCCCACAGCACAAACATCTTTTGTTAATAATGTTCTGAATAATTGTGTAGCTGTTGATAATACAGGAGCTGCTTATGATTTAAGTGGGTATACCGGAAGCAACAATGTAAATACTGCTACCGATTCGACCATATTTGCAGATAGTAATATAAATATTGCCTCGTCAGATTGGGGATTTACCTGGGATCCGACCGTGACTCATCCGGATCTGCAGGGAGCAGGAACAGATGGTACGGATATCGGGGTAATGGGAGGCACTATACCCTATTCTACAACGGGTACCCCTTTACCACTGATCCAGAAGCTGGTGGTTCCGGAAGTGATCAGGCAGGGGGAAAACCTGAACGCAACGATCCAGGCACAGGGTAATTAATCACTTTAGATTGATTGATCATGTGCAGGATTAAGAGCATATTAATTGCGGTCATCCTGATGACCGCCAGTTTGGCTGGCTTTGGTCAAGTGATTGACTCTATAGAGTACTTCTTTGATGCTGATCCGGGATACAGCGCGGCCACCAGGGTACATACCGGGACTCCGGATACCACGGTTAACCTTTCAGAGACTTTGAATGCCAGTAGCCTGGATCTGGGCTTCCATGTTTTGTACATGAGAGCGCTTCAGAGCATAGGAGTAGTAATGACACTGGACTCTACTCATACCACTTATGATGGTGATGGGTTGGATAGTGCCTATTTTAGCTATGATACTATCAAAGCATGGGGTCCCTATGAATCCAGGATCGTATATGTGGACCAATCCGGTGGGCTGACGATCAATATTGATGCCCTTGAGTATTTTTTTAACGATGATCCGGGTTACGGAAACGGCACCTCTATTTCAGTAACAAGCGGAAATGTTATCAATCTGAGTACGACCCTCAATTCGAGCGGTTTGCCTTTAGGCTTTCATACCTTGTACATTAGAGCCAGGGCAGAAAATAGCGGTGACTGGGGGCTGGCAGAATCCCAACTGGTCTATGTAGATCCTTCTGGCAGTATGACAGTCAATATCGATTCCATTGAGTACTTCTTTGATGCCGATCCGGGATATGGAAATGGTGTCGGGATAGATGTCACGGCTGATTCAGTAATCACTTTCATGGATAGCTTACAGGCCGATACGCTTGCTGCTGGTTTTCATGTATTGTTTGTACGAGTAAAATCCACAGATGGTGAATGGGGACAGGCAGAATCCAGATTAACATACGTGCAGGCTGGTTCCGTAGGAGAAACGGTATTGGTTGACCAGGTGGAGTATTTCTTTGACGATGATCCTGGTTATGGAAGCGCAACAACCATTAATGTAACACCGGGGAATATAGTTAACCTGATGGATTCACTGAATGCCAGCGGTTTGCAACAAGGTTTTCATACATTATATATCAGAGCCAGAGGTCAGGGCGGAAAGTGGGGATCAGCTGAGTCCCAGCTGGTGTTTGTAGATCAGGCAGGGACGATCAACTCTCCAATTGATGAATTAGAATACTTTATTGATAATGATCCGGGATATGGGGCAGGTACATCGGTTCCTGTTTCGCCTCCAAGTTTCGAAGTGTTCAGAGAATTTGCAGTAAGTACAGCTTCTCTGTCGGAAGGATCACACACCTTCCACATCCGTGCGAAAAATCAGGATGGCCAGTGGGGGATGGCTGAGGCCTTCCCGTTTGTAGCCTATAATTATGGGCGAGAGTTGGATTCAGCTACTCTTCGGTACATGTACAATCAGCTGGGAGGATCCGGCTGGAATACCCAGACCAACTGGCTTACAGGTACAATTGATACCTGGTATGGAGTGACCGTGGTGAACAGCCGAGTAGATTCGCTGGAGCTTCCTGCCAATAATCTTGTTGGGGATCTTCCTTTTCAGGTGGGATACCTTGGTGAGTTAAAGAAACTGGATCTTTCGCAGAACAATCTTACAGATACCATTCCAACCCTCACCACTCAGCTGACTAAGCTGGAAGAAGCCTATTTTTATGATAACGCATTTAACGAGATACCGAATCTATCTTCCATAACCACATTGAATACTCTCGCTCTTGATTCCAACTACTTTGATTTTGATGATCTGGAGCCAAATATTAGTATTCCAGCTTTTACCTATTCCAATCAGATATTGCAAGAGGAGGAGGATGAAGATTCGGTTGTCAGCATCGGGCAGCCTCTGACCATAGATATAGATGTGGGTGGTGTGAATAATATCTATCAGTGGTTTCTGAATGGGGATACTATCCCCTCACAGGATTTGCAGGATTATGTGCTGGCAAGCTTTGCGGCTACAGATACGGGTACTTATCAGTTAAAGATCCAAAATACTGTTGTTCCGGACCTGGAGCTTTCCTCAGCATTGTATACTGCCATTCTCAACGATTTTGATCAGGATTCGCTTGCACTCGTTTCGCTTTACAACTCAACAGCAGGTACAGATTGGACCAATGCCACTGGCTGGCTGACTGATTTATTAATGAATTGGAATGGAGTGACTGTTGCTAATAAAAGAGTGACTGATTTGAGCCTTCCGTCCAACAATCTCGTAGGGGTCGTGCCGGATGATTTCTATTACGCAGACTCACTGCTTACCATAGACTTATCCGGGAACCAGGTAATGGATACGATTCCCGGCTCCATTACCTCCTGGGAATACCTGACGTCCATGAACTTGTCAGACAATGAAATCTCATCCATTCCATCATTCAATTCGGTATTGTCATTAAATACTCTGGATGTTTCCGGAAACAGGCTGCAATTTGGAGAATTGGAGACCAATGTGGGCATTCCTACCTTCCTCTATTCTCCTCAGGACAGTGTGTATACCTATACGGATACGATAGCCGATCGAAATAATGATGTATCACTGTTAGTCCCTGTTACCGGGACTAACAACACCTACCAGTGGTATAAAGATGGAGTAGCACTTACGGGGGCTATATCCAATCCACTGGCTCTTAGCAATATTCAGTTTGCGGATGAAGGGTACTATCGTTTGGAGATCCAAAACAACCTCGCGACTAACCTTACACTTTCCAGTAGCGTTTTCCAGTTTAAAGTTTCCAGTTTGAAAAGGGACTCCACGGCATTAAGGACTATTTACGAACAAATGGGAGGCCCGGACTGGACGGTGGATGTCAACTGGCTGGATGGCCCAATTTCCGGATGGAACCAGATATCCATTGAAAATGAAAGGGTTTTGACGGTAGACCTTAGTCAGGGGAACCTGGTAGGAGCACTACCTAAGATCATAAGGGATATTACCAGTCTGCAGACTGCCAACTTTGCTGACAATGAGATTTCCACAATACCAAATATGAGTCAGATGCCTGATCTGAATACACTGGATATTTCGGGCAACAGGATTGGTTTTGCTGAGATTATTATCAACCAGCCTATTCCAAACTTTATCTATGATCCACAAAATCCCATTGGCAGTCCCATCCTGGAGAAGATCCCGGTTGGCTCACCATATCTTTTTGATGGCAATATTTCGGGTGTGGGGAATCAGTATCAGTGGAATTATGATGGAGATCCAATCTCCGGCGCAACGGGCAAAACTTTTAGCCTGGAAAGCATCGAATATGACAGCATGGGAGTATATACCGTAGATGTGACTAATCCTCTTGTGCCTGATTTTACTCTGACAAGCAATGACATAGAAGTGCTTGCCACGGCTGATATTAGCGGTACAGTGCTCAATGGTGCCGGTCCATTGACCTCTGGGGGAGATGTTTCCTTATGGTTGGTTCTGGATGGTCCATTTGACTCGGTAGATGTCGCTACCATTGAAACTACTGGAGCTTTCCTTTTACAGGATATCGTTCTGGATGATTACATCATGAAGGCTGTGCCTACGGATGACAACATTCCGGTCTCCTATTACGGCGGGTCCAATACCTGGACAGAGGCAGATACCATAGAACTTCGAACTCAGGGTGAAACTTATGACATTCAGCTGGTGGGAGAATTTAGTACGGGTGTTGAGGATGATGTACTTGGGTTGGTGGAAGCCGATCTGGGGGAGGGTGATGAAAGCGGAAGAATTGAGGCGAGACGAAAAGTGAAGAAAGCGGGTTGTTCACTCAGGAGAAGAACACGCTCAGGAGGTGGTCGTACCGGTCAGGACGAGTTTGACCTGTACCTGTACACGGAGACCAATGATGAAGGTAATTTTGTCTTTAAGGACATCCCGGATGGCACTTATGTGATCAATATTGATTATCCCGGAGTGCCAATGGACCCCAATTCTTTTATTGAGTTTGAGTTTGGGCCTTCGGTAGGACTTGAAACCATCGAGTTGGAGGCTCTGATCACTCCGGATGGAATTGTCGTGGAGCAAACCAATGCACTGGGATTTGATGCCATTGAAGATTTCAAGGTTTATCCGAATCCTGCTACTGAGAAAATCACATTAAGTTACCAGATAGGAATAAGGATGGATGATTTGCACCTTAAAGCCTGGACGCCTGATGGTAAGCTTATTCATCAGGAGGCTTTACCCTATCAGATGGGGATCCAGCAGAAAGAACTTGATGTGACAGCCTGGGATACAGGATTGTACTACCTCATCATTGAGAATAGTGATAAGGATGTGGTAGTGCAGTGGAAGCTTTTGATCGGGGATTAATACAATAGGCGAATTTTCTGAAAAAGGTTATCTGAATTATCGGGTAACCTTTTTTGTGTGAATGCCATGATCTATCCCCCTGGGGAGATTATAGGGGCCTCTCCAGGCAATCTGATAGCGGTGAAAAGTAATCTGATGGCCTCTCCAGGTAATCGGTCCCGTCCTGAAATAGCTTGACACCAAACAAGTCAAGTTATGAAAACAACAGAAGCATTAGAAATCAAGAAAAAGTACAAGAGTAAGCGCTTGTATCGTGCTGGGTTCAAGCAAGTGGTTTTGGAAGAATTGGTTATGGACAGGGAGTCCACAAGCTTTATCGCCAGGAAACATGGGCTGGAAAACCATACTGTCCACACCTTTAAGCAGGAAGCCTTGGAGCATCTGGGATATTTTCGTATTTTAAACAACATGAAAAGCTCTAACCAAAATAAAGACGCCTCGGCCTTGGAGAAGGAGAATGCAGAGCTGAAGAAGGCTTTAGAGCTGGCTATGCTGAAAGTATCAGCTCTGGAGACGTTAGTGGATGTAGCTGAGGACCAGTTTAACATCCAGATCCGAAAAAAGCCTGGGGCCAAGCAGTCCAAATAATGCGATTAATATATCCAGACAATGGGCTTGCGTCCCTTTGTCGACTGTTTGGCAAAACCCGCCAAGGGTGGTACCACTGGCATCAGTCCAAAACATCCCATGCATTACTAGAGACCATTGTGGTTAAGCTGGTAAAGGACATCCGTAATCATATCGGTATCCAGAAGCTTGGAGCACGTAAACTACTGCCGCTTATTAATGAACAGCTGGCGAAAAACGAGTTGCGTATTGGTCGGGACTATCTCTTCGATGTGATGGAGCGTAATGGCTTGAAAGTGCGGCAGAGAAAGCGCAGGAGGCCTCAGACCACTGACAGTACACATGGCTTTAGACGCTATCCAAACCTGGTAAAAGGACTGGAAATAAAGCGAGCAGAGCAAGTTTGGGTGGTGGATATTACCTACCTGACAGTAGGTGGGCGTTTCATGTATCTAAGCCTGATTACAGATGCTTATTCACGGAAAATCATGGGGTACTGCTTGCTGGACAACCTTTCTGCAGATGGCCCCATGAGAGCATTATTAATGGCTTTTTCGAACAGGCTATACGTGGAGAAGAGTCTGATCCACCACAGTGATCAGGGCGTGCAGTACTGCAGCCAGGGGTATGTAAACATGCTGAAAACCCATAGGGCAAGCATAAGCATGACCCACCGAGGGAGCCCTCATGAGAATGCGATTGCTGAACGGGTAAACGGTATCTTAAAAGGAGATTATAACTTAGGGAAGTCCTTTGATACACCTCATCAAGCAGAAGAGGCGGTACAAAAAGCAGTAGCATCTTATAACTGTTTGCGTCCTCATGATAGCCTGAACGGAATGACACCACAGCAGGTACATACAGCTAAGGCTATTGAGGAATCGGTAAGCTTAAACAGGACTGTAAGAAAAGGTGAAAAGAGCAGTCAGGATTAAGCTCCTTAAGGGTCAACTCCTGTTAGGATTATCTGACAACCCGTAAAGTATTAACAGGATTACTAGGTAGCAAGTAAAGCTGAATTAGTATGACCATTTAAACTGTAAAGCAAATGAAGGAATAACAAATTACATGACAACCCAAAGCAGGACTAGATCCTAGCCTGTCTACTTCTCCCAGGATTAAAGCAATACTGGTAAAGTACAATTAGGATTATCAATTATTATTGTAAACTACAATCAGAATTAATGTAAAACCTGTCAAGTTATTTTAGGACGCCTCAATCTGATGTGAGTGAAAAGTAATCTGATGAGGGTGGAAAGTAATCTGACGCCAGTGAAAAGTAATCTGATGAGGATTTGGACTAATCTAATGGGATCTGAGAGTAAACTTATATGGGTGAAAAGTAATCTGATGCGGGTTTATACTAATCTAATGAGATCGGAGAGTAATCTTATACGAGTGAGAAGTAATCTGATACAAGCTGCAACTTGTCTGATGGTTAAACAAAGTGATCTGCCGGTGTTAGGCGGTAAGCATCTGACTCAATCATGTGAGCTAATGTTGTTCCCGGATCCTTTCATCACTTGGACAGGTTTAAGCATTCTCCGACAGGGACTCTGAGTGGAGGAATTAGGGGTACAAATTCTATATGGCATTAGAAAATGATCTGAAGCTAATTGTCACCAGAAACCTTAAGGATGCCTATTTATCCAGCAATAGCAATCTCTGATTCCTGCTAATCAAACAAACTCGTGATATCTTCCTTTGACAGGCTCTTCACAAAACTTTCTTCTATGGTGATCAGGTCTTTGGCCAGCTTGAGCTTGGAGTGCTGGAGCTTCAGGATCTTTTCTTCTACCGTATCTCTGGCAATAAACTTATAAGTAAAGACCTTATTGACCTGACCGATACGGTGTGCCCGGTCTACTGCCTGGGCCTCAATGGCCGGATTCCACCACGGGTCAAGCAGGAAGACATAGTCTGCTTCTGTCAGGTTAAGGCCGAGCCCGCCAGCTTTTAATGAGATGAGGAAGATGCGTACTTCATCGTTATTCTGGAATTTTTCTACTTCGGCTTTTCGGTCTTTTACAGAGCCATCCAGATAGGAGTACGGGATTTTCGCTTCTTTCAGATGGTTCTCTACAATTTTGAGATGCTTCACGAATTGGCTGAAGATCAATAGTTTATGATCTTTTCCCAGGGCGTTAGAGATCATGTAGGTAATGTCTTCAAACTTCCCTGAGTCTCCATCATATTCCGGGTCAACCATTACGGGGTGATTGGCGATTTGCCTCAACTTAGTTAACCCCTGTAGCAGGAGCATTTGCGACTTTTGCAGTCCATCGTGCTCTATCAGATCCAGGATTTTATTGCGATAAGCGTTCTTCTCCCGGTCATAGATCTCGCGCTGCCTTTCTGAAAGGTCGCAGTACTTGATGTTTTCTACTTTTTCCGGAAGCTCTTTAGCTACCTGGGTTTTTTCTCGCCGGAGGATAAATGGCTTAATGAGCGCATTAAGTCTGCGTGTTTTGTGCTCGTCTTTTTTCTTTTCGATGGGGACCAGGTACTCTTTCTTGAAAAACATTTCACTTCCAAGCAGTCCGGGGTTCACGAAAGACATCTGCGACCAAAGATCCATGGTGCTGTTTTCAATAGGTGTGCCTGTCAGGATCAGCTTGCGACGAGATTTCAGCTCACGTACGGACCTGGAAATAATAGAGTCCGGGTTTTTGATGGCCTGTGACTCATCCAGGATGATGTAATTGAAGTAAAACTGGCTGAGAATATCCGTATCGATCCTCGTGATGCCATAGCTGGTAAGCACCAGGTCATACCGGGCAAACCGGTCCGGATTTTTATCCCGATTGGTGCCGGTGTAAACCAAAATTTTCAGCTTTGGTGTAAACTTTTTAGCTTCCATCTCCCAGTTGTAGATCAGCGAAGTAGGCATGATCAGCAGGCTGGTGGAGCCATTATCTTTTTCTTTTTCTTTTTGTAAGAGCGAAAGGGTCTGTACGGTTTTACCCAGACCCATGTCATCTGCCAGGCATCCTCCAAAACCGTATTCGTTAAGAAATTCCATCCAGTTGAGCCCTGCCTGCTGATAGGGCCTCAGCTCACCTTTAAAATGTCGGGGAACACCGGAATCTTCTATCTCTTTAAAATCAAGCAGCTTTTCGAGCTTACGGGTCATCGCCACCCGTGCATGGTTGCTGTCCTTCAGGTCTTTGACCAGCGAGACGTGGATCTTATTGAGTCGCAGGCCTTCCTCGTCTTCCTTTTCAGCGAAAGCAAACAGGTCGCTGTATTCCGATACCCAGGAGTCAGGTATCACTGCGTACTCTCCATTCGGGAGTTTTAATTCCTGCTTTTTACCCAGGATCAATTTCCTAATGGTGGTAAACGGAATGTCAAATTCACCAAACCTGATCACCGCTTTTACATCAAACCAGTCAATGTTTTCAGATATTTCCAGGTCAATGTTGGTAGGGCCTACAAAATATTTTTTTACGGATGCATCCTGCTGGTTGATCACAAATCCTTTTTTCCTTAGCGTATCCAGGTTGGCATTGAGCCAGGAGAGTGCATTGGTTTTTTCGAGTGTTGAGCGGGAGCTTCGCAAGGTCAATCCACTCTCATTGAGCAGGTCGATGTAGCTTTTTTCTTTGGTGGACTCTCGCTGCACCCGGTGAAAGATGTAGTCATCCTGCTGCTTTTCGACCGATACGCTTACTTTTTTGAGTTTGTCAGCTCTAAAAGAATAAGTTCCGTAGCGAAAACTCAATTCGAATAAGATCTTTGAAGCTTTTGCCTTATCCGTTGTCCCATTGTTTTGGGAGAATAGATCGCCGGCTGGTTGGGTAGCAGTTGCTAACTCCGAAAAGGTCAATACGGGTTTCGGCTCCAGCTGCTCCGTTTTAATCTCAAAACCTTTAGCATAAACATCAAAAGAAGCAATGAGTGGCGCAACGAATTTTTTATAGTAGGTCTCTTCTACATTTTTAGGGATGAGGATGAATTTTTTGTTGAAAAACGGCTTCAACTTGGCTCCATTGACCTCTTTTTCGAAAGAAAAAAGCATGTCATTTGCCACAATCCACGCCGGCTCTTTGCAAAGCAGGTAACTCTCGTTTTGGTAAAAGTGAACCTTCTCGCCTTTAAGTTTTATAGTAGGGAAGTAATGGGTGTTGTCTTCGTTTCTTCTAAAGTGGAATAGTACCGTTGCTTTTTCATCTGAAATATTGATCTGCTTCCAGGTGGGTTCTCCGTCTTTCCCCATCTCAAAAAGCATCTTCCCATGAATAAGCGAGAGGACCTTGGACCTCCTTCTTTCTATATATCGGTCTATCTCTTCCTGCAACAATTTGTCACCCGAATTCTTGTCGTAAACTTTCAGGAAAAACTCATTGGGTTTCATTTTCCTTTTCTGAAAATGATTTACGACGGCTTTTTGCTGCATCTCATCCATCAGCCTGATCATCTCATAGTCCCGCTCATCCAGCCCTTTGTCAAATTCACGAGCATTTTGCGCAGAAATATTCTGATGAGAATAAGTCAGATTGCCCTTTTCATTGAGCTGGACGACGAAGGATTCAAAGAGATATCCCAGGTACTCATGCTCGAAAAGGGAGTAGATCAATTGAAACGGACGATCAGGAGATACGTTCATAGATTTTCTTAACAGACAAAATTCTAAAGTAAATAAAAGATGTCAGAAAATCACAAATCCGGAGTAAAGTGATTTTAAAAAAATTATTGGAGGTTTTTAACTTCAATGCTTTTGGATGCTTTTATGGCTGGCTGGATTGCCGTAACAACGGTGATTACTACAATACATAAAACGGTTAACATCACGTCCAGCCATTTGATTTCTACCGGGTAAGCGTCCAGGATGGCTGACTGCACTCCCATGGATACCAGGCCAAACTCCTGCTGAATAAAACTGATCAAAAGACCCAACAACAGACCGGTAAAGGCTCCGGAAAAAGCGACGATACACCCTTCTGTAAGAAATATGTTTCGAATCAGCTTACGCGAAGCTCCCTGGGCCGTAAGGATGGCTACATCTTTTTTCTTGTCAATAGCCAGCATGGTTAATGCAAAAAAAATGTTGATGGAGGCAATGGCTATGATGACTGAAAAGGTGAGGAAAACAAAGAACTTTTCGTATCTCAGGATTTTATACAATCCGCCATGTAGCTCCTCATTGGATTGCACCACAAACTGATCCCCCAGTTGGTTGTTTAAACGGGACTTTACCACATCCGGATCTGCATTTTCCGTCAGCTGAATTTCCAGGGCGCTTCTTCTGCCTGGCTTGTTGAACAGTTCTTCCGCAAACCGGATGGGAACGTACACGTAGTTTTCATCATAAGACTTTTCTACGGCAAAGACGCTTCCTGGCAGGATATGCTTGACTTTGTACATGCGTTCGGGATTGACTACTCCCGGACCTATATCGTCAGGGAAGTACATATTAAGGGTGTAAAAGTCATTTGAAGGATTGACTGAAAGGTCATACTGAACCCCCCTTCCCAAAATAGCATAGGGTACATCGCCATCATATAATTTATGCTCACCGTAGACAATGTAATCTTTCAGTCTTCCCTGCTCAATGAAATTTTGGGTGACACCTTTTACACGAGCTACTCGCTGGGCTTTATTATATTGGATAAGAGCATTGTCTTCTAATACCCCGGTGATCGATGCTACACCCGGGTCATCGGTGACCTGCTTTTTTAATGCGTCGTTGTAATCAAATGACTTTCCAACCTTTGCTGTTATCGTCAGGTTTGAATCTACCGTTCCATACACTGAGCGGACGAGTGCCTCCAGCCCGTTAAAGACCGAAAGCACAATGATCAGTGCCATAGTGCCTACAGCTACCACCAGCATGGAGATGATGGAAATGACATTGATAAAGCTCTTTTTCTTTTTGGAGAGAAAGTACCGCTTAGCTATGAAATAAGATAGGTTCACTCGTTTTCTTCAGGATCGTCTTCGTCTTCTGCCGGGGGTATATTCAGGCTGTCTATTAGTTTATCCATTTTCTCGGCGCGTTCTTCTGTGTCGTCGTGAAAGAACGCCAATTCGGGAATGATTCGCACTTGCTTCCCAATTTTGTTGCCCAGCAATTTACGCACTTCGCTTTTCTTTTCATTTAATTCAAAGAAAACCTGATCCGTGTCTTTGATGGGAAACACACTGAGAAAAACTTTCGCGAAACTCAGGTCCGGGGACATTTCTACTCCCGTGAGTGTGACCAGGCTGCTGCCAAAAAAATGTCTGGGGTCCTTTTGGAATATTTCACTCAGGTCTTTTTGTATCTGCCTGCCGAACTTATGTTGCCTTTTACCTTGCATAACGCCACAAATATCCACAATTAATCCCGGCTAAAAAATCGCTGAACCCCACATTTGGTTCGGACGGGTTATTTATCCGAAAAGTTTGATGGTTGTTTATAATAGCAGAGTCAGACTTTCTCAGAGATCCATGTAACTTCCTGCTAATTTGTTAATTTCGAACGCTAAACAGCCAGATAACGTCACTTTGCTTCGATTTTTCAGAATCAACGATCCGTACAGACTCATTTTCATCTTCCTTATCCTGGTAGGGGTGCGGGTAGCATGGGTGATTTTTGGGTTGCCGCTATCCGTGCATGAGCTTAAGTTTCTGATCATTGGTGAGCATCTGGGAGAGGGGTTCACGATGTACAAAGAGCTTTATGATCACACAGGGCCACTGGCGGCATTGATCTATAAGTGGCTGGATGTAATTTTTGGGCGTTCACGATGGGTTCATATGGTCTTTAGTACCATTTTGGTGATTCTACAGGCCGGGCTTTTTAATAATATTTTACTCCGAAATAAAGCTTATGATGAAAACACCTACGTACCTGCTTTTATCTATGTGATCCTCTTTTGTGGTACGATGGACTTTTTTGCTTTGACACCCCAGCTTATGGCGTTGACTTTTATTTTGCTGGCGTTAAATCACGTATTTCGGCGTATCGACAATGTGGTAACCGACGAGCTCTTTTTGTATTCCGGAGTTTACCTGGGTATAGCCACATTTTTTTACCTGCCGGCACTCATTTATCTGGTGCTTTTCCTGTTGAGCCTGATCCTTTTTTCATCAGCGGTCTTACGAAGGTTGCTGATCTTCCTGTATGGCGCATTTTTTATTTTTATTTTGATTTGGGTCTATTTCTTTTGGTTTGATGCGCACGAGGATTTTCTCCTGAGCTTTTTTACTGCAGGTTTGCTGAAACCTGCACAACCGCTGATCTCCTATGCAGATTTTGTGTCGGCTGCTGCAGTGCTGGGGCCTGTTGCCATAATCTCATTTTCAGTATTGTTTAGCCTGAGGATTACCAACTTTCAGCAGAAGATGCAGCAGGTGATGGTAATGCTTTTTCTTGGAGGGCTGGGGGTGATTTTCATTACAAGAGACCTAAGCACCAATGAGCTTGTGCTTTTTATCCCTTCTGTTGCATTCTTTTTGGTTTACTTTTTGCTCAGCTTAAAGCGAAAGATCTGGCGATATACGCTCCCTTACATTTTCATCTTCGGCCTCATTGGGTATCCGTTTTATTGGGTGGACCAAAACCAGGACCTGGGGATAATAGTAAGCAAGTCAGCTCCTGTAGAGGGAGAACGTCTTATGGGTATAGGAGTGCCCGTAGATTTCTATGCAAAGAATAAGTTGGCCGGTCCGTTCCTGGATGAGTTTGTGAGCAGGAAAAAACTGGAAGGATTGAACTACCTGGAAGGGGCTTCTGAGCTATATGATGTTATGAAACACTCCGCTCCGTCTGTCATTATCGATAGAGAAAATGCCATGCCTGAGCTTTTCGAGCGATTGCCGGCATTTTCCAGGTTATATACAAAAGAAAGTGACGGAGTGTATCGAAGGGTAGAATAAATAGAACGTCAGGTAATCTGGCAAAGATATCTCTCTATATATCAACAACCGATCTTATCTACTCTTCGCTGATGCCTTCCTCCCTCAAATTCTGTAGTCAGAAAGATGTCAGTCATTTGCTTGGCTAACTCTACTGCAGTCCACCTGGCCGCAAAACAGAGCACGTTAGCGTTGTTGTGCTTTCGGGTGACTTCCGCCAGATCTGTGTCCCAGCAGAGAGCAGCCCGGATTTTTTGATGTTTGTTGGCCGTGATCGCTACACCCTGCCCGGACCCACACATCAAAATACCAAAGTCATACTCGCCATTTTCAATGGATGCAGCCAGTGGATGTACAAAATCTGCATAGTCTGAAGATTCTGGTGAAAACGGACCAAAGTCCTTTACCTCGTGACCTTGCTCTTCGAGGTGTTTTCTGATCTCTTCTTTTAATGTGTATCCGGCATGATCTCCGCCGATAGCTATTTTACTCATCTTTCTTTTCTATTTCTGTGGTTTCAGTTTCCACGGCTTCTCTTCTGAGGACCCTTCTGGATATAAAAATACTTACCTGGTAGAGCCCCAACAGTGGCAACGCTACCAAAATCTGACTAAACGGATCAGGGGGTGTTACCAAAGCTCCCAGGATCAGGATCACTATAATAGCATGACGTCTGTAAGTTTTTAATAGTTCCGGAGTGACGAGCCCTGCCTTTGTAAGGAAATAAACAATGATAGGTAGCTGAAACAGCAACCCACAGGCAAGCACTAAAGTAATGACCGTAGTGACGTATGATATGATGTCAAACTCATTGATAATGGTCGGATCCAGCTGGTAGTTGGATAAAAAGTAGATTGAAATCGGGGTGATGACAAAATAACCAAATGTCACACCCATGGCAAAAAGCAGACTAACGTAAAAAGTGGCCCCTCTTGCAGCTTTTCGTTCTCTTGGATAGAGCCCGGGCTTAATAAATCGCCATATTTCCCAGAAAGCGTATGGGAATGCACAAATAATTCCGATCACGAACGAGGAGGTAATGTGCATCGAAAATTGTCCCGTGACCTTTCTGCTTTGGATCTCAAATGGGAGCTGATCAATGCATAAGTTTGGCGTCTGTAAAAATTCAGCCAACTTGCAGAACGCTTCATAGGTCCAGAAGTCGATGCGGCTGGGCCCCAGAATGATGGTATGGAAAACCAGGGTTTTTGAAATAAATGCCAGGACAGCAAAAATCGCTATGGCAATCAGTGACCTGACAAGATGCCACCTGAACTCCTCCAGGTGGTCCAGAAAGCTCATTTCTTTCTCATCCTCAATCTGATCCAGAGGCATATATCCTATTTATATAGAGGGAAATCACTCATCCAATCCTTGACCTCAGATTTTACTTTGGTCAGTACAGACTCATCTTCAAAGTTATTAATTACCTGATCAATTAGGTCTACAATCTTTTCCATGTCAGATTCCATCATGCCACGGGTAGTTACAGCGGATGTTCCCACGCGCATTCCTGAAGTAACAAAAGGCGATTTATCATCAAAGGGAACCATGTTTTTATTTACGGTTATATCTGCTTTGATCAGCGCATTTTCCGCATCCTTACCGGTGAGTCCTTTTGTTCGCAGGTCGATCAGCATCAAGTGATTGTCCGTGCCGCCGGAGATGATATCATACCCTCTGTCTACAAAGGCCTCAGACATCACCTTCGCGTTTTTCTGGACCTGCATGATGTAAGTCATGTAGTCATCAGAAAGCGCTTCTCCGAAAGCTACGGCTTTGGCAGCAATGATGTGTTCTAAAGGACCGCCTTGCGTACCCGGGAAAACGCCAGAGTCCAGGATTGAGCTCATTTTTCTGACCGTTCCTTTTGCTGTGGTAATGCCAAATGGGTTTTCCCCATCTTCACGCACCATGATCAATCCGCCTCGCGGGCCTCTCAGGGTTTTGTGTGTAGTGGTTGTAACAATATGGCAATGCTCTAAAGGATCTTTAAGCAAGCCTCTTGCAATAAGTCCGGACGGGTGGGAAATATCAGCCAGCAAAACAGCTCCCACTTCATCTGCAATGACTCGAAAGCGCTCATAATCCCAGTCCCTAGAATAAGCTGAAGCCCCGCAAATGATCAGCTTGGGCTTTACTTCTTTGGCTTTTGCCTCTACCTTATCCGTATCAATGAGGCCGGTATCCTTCTCTACACCATAGAAATTGGCATTGTAATATTTTCCGGAAAGGTTTACCGGTGATCCGTGAGACAAATGTCCTCCATGAGAGAGATCAAAGCCCAGGATAGCATCTCCTGGTTTAAGGCAGGCCAGAAACACAGCAGCATTGGCTTGCGCTCCCGAGTGAGGCTGTACGTTAGCCCAGGAGGCTCCGAAGAGCTCTTTTATTCGCTCTATAGCCAGTGACTCTACTTCATCTACCACTTCGCATCCGCCATAATATCGCTTGCCGGGTAGTCCTTCTGCATATTTGTTTGTTAAGACACTTCCCGCTGCTTCCAAAACCTGTGGTGACACAAAATTTTCTGAAGCTATCAGCTCGATCCCTTCAATCTGTCTTTTTTTCTCCTTGTCAATGAGCTGGAATACTATGTCGTTTCGTTTCATTTGGTATGAAGTTTTAAGGTGCAGTGCTAAATACTGTTAACCCGCTTTTAACTGAGCGCCAAAATTAGTTCATGCCCCCCACTTTACCAATCCCGATTTTTCCTCGTTATTCTGATTCTCTTGGCTTATTTTAGCTTTCACAATTTTTTGGCAGAGCGATGTTAGATGATTTAAGAAAAGAGATTGATGCTTTAGATGATCAGCTGATCCAGCTTCTCAACAAACGGATGGAGGTGGTACATAAGGTAGGTGAGCTAAAGCGATCAGGTAAGTCGGCGATTTACCGGCCGGAGAGAGAAAAAGCGATTATCGATCGACTGGAAGCAGGCAGCAACGGCATCCTGAACCGGGCAGCGATTGAAGCCATTTTCTTCGAGATTTTTGCTGTCAGCCGAAATTATGAGCTGCCGGAGCGAGTGGCTTATCTTGGTCCGGAGGGGAGCTTTACGCATCAGGCTGCCGAGAGCCGCTATGGAGCTATGAGTGATTATATCCCGCTGGATTCCATCTCCTCGGTTTTCGAAGCGGTGAAAACTTCACGTGCCCGCTTTGGAGTGGTGCCTATTGAAAACAACCAGGAGGGAACCGTGCAGGAAACCATTGACTTTCTGGCACAGCATAAGCTTACTATAGCTGCCGAAATTGTCCTGCCTATTCATTTCGCTTTTGCATCCAGGGAAGACAATCTGGAAAACGTAAAGACCGTTTACAGCAGGGATATTGCTTTTCGTCAATGTAAAAATTTCCTGAATGATTACTTTAAAAATCCTGTAAAATTAGTGCCGGTAAGCTCCACAAGTCGCGCCTGTCAGATAGCAGGCGAGGAGGCCAATGCAGCCGCTATTTGTGCTCCGATTGCGGCCCGGCAGTATGAGCTTCCCATATTGTACAGCAACATTCAGGATTCTGCAGATAATCAGACCAGGTTTTTGATCATTAGCCAGAATTTTGTGAATGAAGTGAGCGGTCAGGATAAAACGTCGGTCATTGCCAAGCTACCGGACGAACCGGGAGCTTTGGTTCGTTTTCTTCAGCAATTTCAAAATGCGGGAATTAACCTGTGCAAAGTAGAAAGCCGTCCGGCCAAACAAGGGACCCAGTTTAAGTATGTTTTCTTCGTGGAGTTTGAAGGACACTTTAATGATCCTACGATACAAAATACCATTCGTCCGTACAAGGAAAATATTACCTGGCTTGGGAGCTATGTTCAACTTTGCTAGGCATCAGTTTGCAACTTTAAAAAGCACGTAAAACTGCATAAACTGATTCCGAAGATTTCGCTTTTCGATAATGGCGTCTTGTTTAGAAACGGCAGTGAGTGAACGGCTGTATCTGAAGCCAATGTCCATAAAATAGCTAACCGAAATGCCAGCACCCAGATTTAGTGCGGCATCCCATTTTTGATTGTAAATGTTAGTAATATCTTGCTTTAGTGTATCGTTGACATGATTCCTGGCACCTATAAGGTAACCGGGCTCTATACCCACAGTCATATGAAACTGGTCAATGGGATAGAAATCCACCAGAAGAGGCGTGTTGAGGTAATGAAACTTATAATCTAAGGTGTCTTGATCAAAGTCTGTTCCCTTTCGAGTGTAGCCTGGTTCTAAGGAAAAGTAAAATGGAGAGACCAGACGAGTTTTAAAGACCATGGCAATATTAAATGAGGGTGATGGCGAAAGATTCACAGGGCTCTCACCATTACCCATTAGTTTTGAAATGCCATACCCTCCCTTCACTCCGAAATAAGAGTCCTGGGCAAAGACATGGGTCTGAAGAACTATGAAAATAATGGAAACAAAAATTCGGTGCACTGGTAAATAAAGTTTTAAGGTTTTCAAGATCTGAACGTTGTGTGAAGATAAAATATTTCTTTTGTCAATTCTATATTTAACCAAGTAAATCAAGAAAACAAGGATAAGTTCATCAAGTGAAAATAGTAGTTGATACGAATATATTATTTAGCGCCCTTCTTAATGCTCAAGGTAAAATCGGAGATTTACTTTTTAATTCTTCCCAAATCGTTGACTTTTATAATGAAATAATACCTTTTAGAGGCCTTTCGTAGTTTGAGTTCTGGTTTGGTAAATTATTCTGATAACCTTTGGCTGTCTGCTATTAGCTAATTTTTAGTTAACCGGTCAGAGAACAGGTTAAGATTTATATTTTTAAAACTGTGGCAAAAACCAAGACAACATATTTCTGCCAGAACTGTGGCGCTAATTCTCCCAAATGGATCGGTAAATGTCCTTCATGCGGGGAGTGGAATACATACGTGGAGGAGGTTGTTACAAAGGGCTCCTCTGCGGCAGAAAAGGATATATGGGAATCGCCATCAGGTGAACGTAAAAAACCCAGGCGAATTCAGGAAGTAGTCTTTGACAATACGCAGAGGCTTACAACCGGATCTGGTGAGCTGGATCGCACGCTGGGAGGCGGAATTGTGCCTGGTTCGCTGGTGCTGATCGGTGGCGAACCCGGGATTGGTAAATCCACTCTTCTCCTTCAGATGGCCATTCGGATGAAAAGCACAAAAACCCTGTATGTGTCCGGAGAAGAAAGTATGGACCAGATCAGGATGCGGGCAGAGCGGATTGGTATCCAGTCAGAAAACTGTTTTCTGCTTCCGGAAACCTCCCTTTCTGAAATCCTCAATCAGGCCAATCAAATGAAGCCTGATATTTTGGTGGTGGACTCTATTCAGACCCTTTTTATGGAGACAGTGGAGTCTTCCGTGGGGTCTGTGGCTCAGGTGCGTGAGTGTACGGGAAAGCTGATGAAGTATGCCAAGCAGACAAATACGCCGGTCTTTCTCATCGGGCATGTAAACAAGGAAGGGGCCATAGCAGGGCCGAAAGTTTTAGAGCACATGGTGGATACTGTTCTGCAGTTTGAAGGGGATCGCCACCTTTCTTATCGGATCTTAAGAACAGCTAAAAACAGGTTTGGTTCTACTTCAGAATTGGGCATCTATGAAATGCAGGAAACCGGACTCAGAGAAGTGACCAATCCTTCAGAAGTCCTGATCTCTCCAAGAGATTCTTTTCTGAGCGGAGTGGGCATAGGAGCTACGTTGGAAGGGAACCGGCCGCTGCTGATAGAGGTACAATCTCTGGTGAGCCCTGCTACCTATGGCACACCTCAGCGAAGCACTACAGGCTATGATGTGAAGCGGCTCAACATGCTGCTGGCGGTGCTGGAAAAACGACTGGGGATCCGTCTAAGCAGCCAGGACATCTTTTTAAATATTGCCGGTGGCATCAGGGTGAACGACCCGGCATTGGACCTTTCTATCTGTGCATCGATATTCTCATCATTTGATGATGTGCCTATACCCAGTTCGGTTTGTTTTTCCGCTGAGGTAGGCCTTGGGGGTGAGATCCGGGCGGTCAATCGCATCGAGTCCCGTATTACCGAAGCAGCAAAACTGGGTTTTGAAGAGATCTATCTCTCTAAGTATAATGTAAAAGGGGTGGATCTGAAGAAATTTGATATTAAAGTGAAGGCTTTTGCGAGATTGTCAGAGGCTTTTCAAGACCTCTTCTCCTAATCTATTCCTGCTGGTCGTCTTATCCAGGTGGACCCAGGTAGAAAGAGAAAGGGGATAGTGTTTAAGAACAGGGCAATTCTTCCAAAAGGGTAAGCAACTTATTGAGAACGGTTTTATTGCCAGCCTTTTGATGTGCGGCAATATCCTCATTAGCCTTATCGGTAAAATCCAGGTGATAGCCCATATTACAGGCCTAAGAATTCCTTCAAGTTTTCCTTTTTTACCCTTGTTACTTTTCCCTCTTTGACCTGCTGCCTGCTCTCGCGGATCTTTTCCACAAACTCAGGATCGTAGGGCTTTTCTTTGGCTACTTCAAACTTCATTTTGAGCGCTTTGGCAAAAGCCTTCAGGGCGTTTTCCTGTTCTATGGTCTCCGGGTGGATAATGATGGTGTTTTTCGTTTTCATTGCTTCAAATTTACGAAATATAGGCCGTATTTGTTTTGGCATCTCTGAATTGTACCATGGTTAAGGGTTGTGAGTTAAATAGTTAAATGAACTGAGATGAGAACTGAAATTGTTACTTTTACCTAAAGGCCAATAAAAAATGAAAGCAGAAACCTTAAAACTTGGATTGATTGAACGTTTAATGAAACTACAAAATGAGTCTGCCCTCCGAAAAGTTGAGAAATCAATTATCCAGGCAGAAATGGAGGCACGGGCTGAGGAATCATTAAAAGCTATTAAGAAAGATGAAGTTTTATCCATAGAAGAGTTTAGAAAGGAAAACAGGAAATGGGCGAAGGAAAGGTTTACCAGGTAATCATTGCCAGGCCTGCCAAGATCCGATATCATCAACGTGTTTTGCCTTACCTGTACGAGAATTTCAGCTTTGAGCGAGCCACAGAAATAGATGAAAAAATCATAAACTTTGCTGCTACTTTAGAAAAGAATCCGGGCAGGGGGAGAAGGGAAGACTATTTAGAGAACCTGGAAGAAGGGTTTAGGTTTTTGTTATTCAAGGAGACCAGGCACTTTGAACTTAAGATCATCTATTATATCGAAGAGCCGAAAGGTGCGGTTTACATAACAGATTTTTTTCCTACCAAAATGAATCCTCAAAGGATACGGGACAATCACTAGAAAAGAGATTTGCCGCTAAGGCGGCACTGTCACGGCTATTTCCTCTTTATGACCCTCCCGCCAATCCCGGCAGATCATTTTGTTTAACCATCAGACGGGTTGCAGCTTGTATCAGATTACTTTTCACTCGTATCAGATTGTCAAAGAGGCCATCAGATTACTTGCTGACCGCTTTTAAAAGGAGCCCGCAAGGTCGGACTTTAGTTAGACCGGTCTGGCTAAAACCCTGACCTTGAAATACGATAGTAATTTTGCAAAACTGTCAGACACCCACAAGATGGGCTAATCCTCCTGACCATCAGGCTCGCTCTTATATTCTTTAGGATCCCTTCTTTTCTGCCGGTTGATGATGGTATATATTCCGCTTCTTCCTTTGGCTCTCACCTTGTTTCCCAGAAAACTTGAGGTGGATACATTGCCCCCTTTATTCTGTTTGGTTGTAGGTTCATTGTTGGCAAATGGCGATTCCGGGCCCTTTTCATTTTTTGATCCGAAAATGAAATTGATGCCCAATCGTACATCTATAGCTTGAAATTTTGTAACATCATAATTAACCAGTTGGTCTACAGCCAGGTAAAGCTGTGCCGGACCGCCCTTGACTGCAAATGCCGCACCAAGGTTAAGAAACTGCTGAGGTAGTTTGGTGACATTTACTGATCCGGTGAAGAAATTTCCGAAAGAATGTCTGTATCCGGCCCCTGCCAGAAGCTTAAACTGGCCTTGAATGTACCGGGTGCCCAATGAAGCAATGATGTCTCCTCCTGTCGGGGTCTGGTAAGACCAGCTTCCAAATACTTTTGGTGTGATCATGCTGGTGTACGGATCGGCTGTTTCCGTCAGTTTATTTTCAAATTTCCTCAGCAGGGAATCTTTGATGGTCTCCTCCAGGTTATTTGGGTCCTTCAGGCTAATGCCTGAGTATGAGAACGTAGTATCACCCAGGGTGTAGTTGTTGATGTTGTCCTGCCAGGAGATAAAGCCCAGGTCAGTGATTGATAGTGAAAAAGTATTGACCTTATCTAGCTCCCAGTTCAGCCCCAGGTCTATTGCAGCCCCACGATTGTTGTTGCTGATCAGGTAGCTACCCAGATTGCCTTCATTTCCCTGCATAATGTCAAAGCCGGCAGTCCTTAAAACCGCATTTTGCATATTCAGCTCAAGAGCATAATCCACCGGGTTGGTAGTCAGGGTTGCTTTAAAATTTTGTGCAGTGCTACCATTCAAAAAGCCTTGTAAATATTTTGCACGAATTCCCACAGTCATCGGCAGGTTGCTGACCGGTGCAGCAAAACCGATTCCATATTCCCTGAAATGATTGACTGACATTTTGGTTTTTGAGATGGTGAGCTCCTGCCCTTCGAGCGCCAGGTTTCCTTCCACTGCAAACTGGATTAAGCTTTTTGGGTAAAGAACATCTGCTTCAATCCGCTCATTGGCGAAAATGGAGAAGTTTAAATTTTTTTGAGTGGTAATTGCGAAATGGAATAAGTTAATACCTGCCGTTGCACTCACCATGTTATTTTTCTGAAGGTTGCTTAGAAGCAGCCTTAAATCGATTTGATTCTGCAACTCTCCTTTCACAATAACATCGCTGTAGCTGAATTTATTGTTGAAGTTGAGGTGTACTCCGGATAGCGCTGGCAACCCGACAAATACTTTACCTTCAGGTATCATTGCCGGATTGTAAAAACTGTTTTGAAAGGTAGAGTTGCCCAGGTGATAAAAGGACAGGCTGTTCTGAGCTCTTGCTGACAAGGCAAAACTCAGCATTAACACGCTATGTAAGGCTAGTCTCTTCACTAAGGCTGATAATTTAATTTACCGACTACAGATAAATGTATATCCAGGCTATAGTCTGCCAGTACTTTTATAAATGTATCTCCTGATGTATTTCCCGGAGTGTTTAAAGTAAATCTTAATACCAAATTGCCACCGGCGTTGATAGCCTCTACTCCTTCTTTTCCTATGGGGATATCAGCAACTGTTTTTCTGGGCTGAGAAACGATTCCCGTAGGGTTGATAAAAGCAGTTTCCAGCACCAGTGTGTTGGGAACATGATAGGTGACCTCACTGGTAGAATCATTTACTATATCAAACTCCAGCAGGGCTGAAAATGGGAGTCCGTTTTCAGAAACCAAACGGAATGAAAGGGAGTCAGCCTCATCAAAATCCAGTCCATCGCCCATATTAAAGGTAAATTCCCTGGTGAGGTTATTCAGGGAGATCTCCAGAGGCATAAAGAGCTCGATATACGTAGTGACAGTACTTTCATCAAGGATGAAATTGGAATTTTGCGGGTCATTTGGGTTTGAAATGGCTGACAGGTCAAACCCAATTTGGTTTGGTGAGGCGGAAAGCATTTCCTGAATGGTAGAGTTTGCTCGATTTATTTCAATCTGCGATTCGGCAAATTCACCAACAACCTCCGCACCATCTACAACCTGGGGACTCTGAGTGACAGAGCCCTGCAGATAGGTAGTATCACCGGAGAGAGAATCGCCGTTGACACCATACAAGCCCTGAAATAAAACTCCAAGAGGAACCCCAAATGAGTTTTCGAAATCAAAAGTGATTTGTGGCGCTCCAAACTCTAATCCCGACTCTCCCAGGTCGCGGAAAAAGTCTACATTAATCACCTGATTTCCAATGTTTACGGTATCCTGCCCGAATCTTCCAAACAGCAGGTCAAATGTTTGATTTTCATAGGACAGGTTGAAGACGACGAAATCAGACGCTGAGATCGTTTCTCCCGGAGGCAAAACCACATCAAGAGTCACAGCGAATTCAAATGTGTTTTGGTCATTCTCGTAAGAAAGCTCCGTCATATAGTCTGACAAGTCCTGCGAAGAATTCACGGACTCCTGACCGGTTGGCAATGTGCCTCTTATATTGATAGGAATGTCGGTGGTCTCGGTTCTGGTATTCTGTATGGTCACATCGTAGATCAGATCATAAGGGAAAGACTTGGAGATATCCAATGACAGTGTACCCGTTTGGTAAAAGATGGAGTCTACTTCTTCATTATTTTCTGCGGGATAGGTAAAAGTGAAGATAGAATCAAATTCTACTACCAGGTCATTAGAAGTATTGTTCGATTCGGTAGCTAGAAAAATCGTTCCATTATTGGTAATGTCATCTATTGCAACGAGGCTGTTGCCTGATCCGAAAGTAGCAGTATCCCTATAGGTGAGCATCAGGAGCGAGGTGCTGTCTTCATCAAGATCCAGTCCCTGATCTCCAATGGAGTCGATGAGCTCACGCATCGTATAGTTGACATAACCTATGGGTAAAGCAAAGGTTCCATCCAGAACAGGAGGTTCCAGGTTGTCAAATTCCAGGTCGTTGAAATTGCAACCCATGACAATCAGGAGGAAGAGAAATGGCGGTAAAAACTTCTTCACAATGGTAAAGTTCGTTATTTTGAATTAAATCAAGATCTTTTTTTCATGAAATTCATTGTAGCCGTCAATTCCCTGCAATCCTCCGGTGTGGAGAATTAAGATCTTTGTCCCGGATACAAAGAAATTCCTCTTTGTCAGTTCCCTAACGGCAAAATACATTTTTGCTGTATATATCGGGTCAAATAGTAGACCAATGTTTTGTCTTGTTCGATTAATAAAACGAATAAGGTCATCATTTACCCTACCATACCCTCCAAAATGGAAATCACTGAAGACCTGGTAGTTATCTGAGCTTATTTTGTATTTTTTTGTGAGAGCTTCAAAATCTGCTTTGACAAACTCTCCCTTAATGGCGGATATTCCGATCACTTCTCCCTTCCCCTCCATGCCTTTTAGTAACCCGGCCATTGTGCCTCCGGTACCCACCGGAGTGATGACATAATCATAGAATTCGCGAAGCTCCATAATGATTTCAGCACATCCTTTAATCGCCAGTTCATTAGTCCCTCCTTCCGGCAATACATAATAGTCTGCATGGCTTCTCTGGTGATCAGCCAGGTTGCCTCTCATTTCTCGAAACGCTTTCCTGCTGACAAACTGCAAATCCATTCCCTGTTTTGAGGCAAACCGAAGCGTTACATTGCTGGAGGGGTTGAGCTCATCCCCTCTGATAATCCCCACGCTTTTTAGCCCATGTTCATTACAAGCTGCAGCCGTAGCTGCAATGTGATTGGAAAAAGCGCCACCGAATGTCAAAATTCCTTTGAAACCTGCCTCCTTTGCGTACTGCAGGTTGTATTTCAGTTTTCGCCATTTATTGCCCATAATGTATGGGTGAATGAGGTCATCCCGCTTGATAAAAGCCTGGATCCCCTTGTCTCTAAACAATGGGTCATCAATTTTTTCTATGGGTGAGGGCAGTCGTGCCATATGAGTGAAAATAGGTATTTTTGCAATTCCAGGAACAAATCTTAAGACGGAATGAGTACAGATTCATTTAAGTGGGATAAGGAGAGAGAGCCTCATTTTAAGCGGAGAAAGGAAATAATGAAGGAATTTCCGGAAGTAAAGAAGTTGTTTGGTATCGACGCGTACCTCAAGTTTAAGGTACTTTTTGTAACGGCGCTCCAGCTGGTTATCCCCATATTTTTTCTGCCCGAAAATCCGCTGCTATTTGTATTGCTGCTTTTTGTAGTAGGAGCGACACTGGCCCAGGTCCTCTTTTTAGCAATCCATGAGTTGAGTCATGACCTGGCTTTTAAAAATAAAAGTATGAATAACTGGCTGGCCATGATCGTCAATTTTCCGCTTGTGTTTCCATTTGCCATGGCGTTTAAAGTGTACCACCTGGAGCATCACTGGCATCAGGGTAAAGCAGGGGTGGATACGGATATTCCCACGGAGCAGGAAGCCATGCTTTTCAAAGGGTTTCTGGGAAAATTTATATGGATGGTCAACCAAATCCTGTTTTATGCCATCAGACCCATGATAGTGCACCCGATCAAGCCTACAAAATGGATGATCATCAACTTTGTGCTGCAAGTAGGTTTTATGGTTGGATTTTATTTTTTGGCCGGTTGGTATGGCATCCTTTACCTGTTGCTGTCCATATTTATAGCAGGTGGTTTGCACCCTATGTCTGGTCATTTTGTTTCTGAGCACTTTGTATTTGTGGAAGGACAGGAAACGTATTCTTATTATGGTCCATGGAATAAAGTAGCTTTTAATGTAGGCTATCACAATGAGCACCATGATTTTCCCAACATTCCGGGCTCTCGGCTACCGGAGTTAAACAAAATCGCTAACAAGCACTATGATCACCTGCATTCGTATAACAGTTGGAGCAAAGTGATGGTAGATTTCATCACCAGCAGTACAGTTTCACTTTTTTCACGCGTAAAACGTAATGTCTAGCATGAACCCTGCTGAGGAAAATGATGGTCAGGGAGAGGAAGAGCTGTTTGAACATTACCATATTCAGGTAGATCCTAAGCAGGAGTTGCTGCGAATAGATAAGTTTCTGATGGACCGCCTCCCCAATGTGACCCGTAATAAGTTACAAATGGGAATTAAGGAAGGTCTGATCAAAGTCAATGAAGATCAGGTCAAGCCAAACTATAAAGTACATCCCGGAGATTCTATTCATGTGTATCTTCCCGAGCCTCCCCGGGATGATGAGGTCCTCCCTGAGGATATTCCTTTGGACATTGTGTTTGAGGATGCGCATTTGCTCATCGTAAATAAGCCTGCAGGGATGGTGGTGCATCCTGCCTATCAAAACTGGTCAGGTACACTGGTGAACGCACTTGCTTTTCACTTTAAAAACCTTCCTGAAATGGAGGGCAATGAAGGTCGGCCGGGTCTGGTACATCGTATTGACAAGGACACCTCCGGTTTGTTGGTGATAGCAAAAACGGAGGCAGCCATGAACGGACTGGCCAGGCAGTTTTTTGACCATAGCATCGAGCGTACTTATTATGCTTTGGTATGGGGTGTGCCGGAGGAGACTTACGGTACTATTCATGTAAATGTGGGGAGAAGCCTCAAAGACCGACGCGTAACAGTAGCTTTCCCGGAAGGGGATTTTGGCAAAGAGGCGATCACCCATTATCAGTTGCTACAGGATCTGAGATACGTTTCTTTGATCAAATGCAATCTGGAGACCGGCCGTACACACCAGATCAGGGCTCACATGAAGTGGCTTGGGCATCCGTTATTCAACGATGCTTTGTACGGAGGAGATCAGGTACTGAAAGGCACTGTTTTTACGAAATACAAACAGTTTGTTCAGAACTGTTTCAAAATAATACCCAGGCAGGCGCTCCATGCCAAAACGCTGGGATTCATACACCCGGTCACAAAAGAGAAAATGCAGTTTGATTCGGAATTGCCGGAGGATTTTTCAGCAACTCTGCAGAAATGGGAGGGATATGTAAACCACCACGATCCTGACCAAAGTTGAGACTTAATCAAGTCTACAATTCATCAAACGATAGGGTTAGAAATCATTTCCAGGAGATCGTCCAGGTATTCCCGGTTATTGGATAGGCGGGGCACTTTGTTTTGCCCACCCAGCTTTCCTCTTTTCTTCATCCAGTTGTAAAAGGTGCCTTTTTCTACCTGGTGAATAACCGGAAGCTCCAGGGCCATGTCTTTTTGTCTTTTTGCATCATAATCAGAGTTTAGCTCCCGTAGCCTGGCATCCAGGATCTTCGTAAATTGCTGAAGGTTTTCCGGTGGACGGTCAAATTCTATGACCCATTCATGTCCTCCCTTTTGCCTGGTATCCAAGTATCTTGGGCCTGCTGTAAAGTTTTCTATTTCAGACTGTGTTTGTTCACAGGCGCAGGCAATGGCATCTTCTGCATTTTCAATGATCAACTCTTCGCCAAATGCATTAATAAAATGCTTGGTACGGCCGGATATTTTGATACGGAAAGGGTCCAGTGAAGTAAACCTGACTGTATCTCCGATCTTATACCGCCAAAGTCCCGCATTTGTAGAAATGATGATTGCATAGTTTTTGCCAGGTTCTACATCTTCAAGTCCTATGGTGTGCGGATTTTCGTTATCCCATTCTTCCATGGGAATAAACTCATAAAAAATCCCATAGTCCAGCATTAAGAGCATCTCTTTGGAATCTTTTTGGTCCTGTATACCGAAGAAGCCTTCTGATGCATTGTAGGTTTCCATGTAATTCATGGTGTCAGAAGGAATCAGTGTTTTGAAAAGCCTCTCGTAAGGCGTGAAGGAGACTGCTCCGTGAACGAACACCTCCAGGTTTGGCCAGACTTCTTTGATATTGCTGGCCTTTTTTAACTCTAGTATGCGCTCAAGCAGAACGACTGTCCATGTGGGAACTCCTGAAATGGAGGTTACATTTTCCCCGGCTGTCTGGCGAGCTATTTTTTCTATTTTCTCCTCCCATTCCTCCATGAGAGCAATGTCAAGCGATGGTGTGCGAACCATCTGTGCCCAAAAAGGCAGGTTTTTCAATAATACCGCTGACACATCGCCGTAGTAAGATTTGGCATTCTGATCAAACTGATTGACCTGCTGACTGCCGCCAATTACCAGATTTTTTCCGGTAAACATCTTCGTTTCCGGGTAATTATTGACATAGATGGAAAGCAAATCTTTCCCACCCTTGTAATGGCAGTCCTCTAATGCTTCATTGGATACAGGAATAAATTTACTTCGGGCGTTGGTAGTACCTGATGATTTGGCAAACCACTTAATCTCTGAAGGCCATAGCAGATTTTGCTCACCTTTCATAAGCCGTTCGATATAGGGAAAAATATCCTCGTATGAGACGATCGGGACTCGTTCTTTAAACTGGTCAAAATTTCTGATGGAGGCAAAGTCGTACTTCTTTCCATACTCAGTTTTAGCAGCACGATTCACCAGCCCGTCAAGTAGTTCGCGTTGAACATCGATGGGGTATTTCAGGAAAAGCTCAATGTCATGAATCCGTTTCTTCATGACCCAGGTTAATATGGAGTTTATAATTTCCATCTATTCATTTCTCTTACGCCTCAACTCAAAGTTTTTACCCAGGTACACTCTACGTACCTGCTCATCTTCTGCCAGCTCTTCAGGGGTGCCAGCTTTCAGAAGATTACCCTCAAACATCAGATAAGCTCTGTCTGTGATGGAAAGGGTCTCATCCACGTTGTGGTCTGTTATTAATATACCGATATTTTTGTCTTTCAACTGGGCTACTATTGACTGTATCTCTTCCACAGCGATAGGGTCAACTCCTGCAAAAGGCTCATCCAGAAGCACAAATTTAGGGTCTACAGCCAGCGCCCTGGCGATTTCTGTACGTCTGCGCTCTCCACCGGACAGGACCATGCCTTTGTTTTTTCGTACATGCGTCAGGCTAAACTCTTCCAGCAGTGATTCCATTTTGTCTTTTTGCTCTGCTTTGGAAAGCTTTGACATTTCCAGCACAGCCATAAGGTTGTCTTCTACTGACAATTTTCTGAAGACAGATGCCTCTTGGGCAAGATATCCGATGCCTTTTTTGGCCCTTCGGTACATTGCCAGGTCTGTGATGTTATCATCGTCCAGGTAGATGTCTCCCTCATTGGGCTTGATCAACCCGACAATCATATAAAAAGTAGTTGTTTTTCCAGCTCCATTCGGGCCGAGAAGACCTACGATCTCTCCCTGGTTTACAGAGACAGAGATGTCATTAACAACTCTTCGCTTTTTATATTTTTTTATTAAATGATCCGCTCTTAACTCCATAATGTTTGACCGTGCAAGATATTAATCTATTTTAATATCCTTAATGTTCAACTGCAGGCTTTTGTTGCCCAGATATTCATTTTCTTCAATCTGATAAGCCATCTGAAAAGGTTTACCGGAGATCAGGTGTTCAGCTTTGTCTGCAAGACCAAAACCAATGGCCTCATGGTTCATCTTGTGTCCGTCCTGATAAACAAAAAGCTTCAGGTGCTGATCTTTGATAATGTTAGGCTCTTTTCTTAAACGTAAATTTTTCGAAACAAGTACAGGTTTGGGGTTTTGTGGTCCAAATGGCGCCATTTGTTTGATGATACCATAAGTTTTGTAATTCACAAAGCTGAGGTCCACTTCCAGGTCCACTTCGAGCTTAGGCGAGAGGAGCTCATGAGAAATGGTATTTGATACCACCTCTTCAAAGCGCTTTTGGAAAGCAGGAACCTTATCGATGGCCAGTGTCAGGCCGGCTGCATGGGTATGTCCTCCGAACTGCTCCAGTAAGTCACTGCACGCTGAGATGGCCTCATGGATATCAAACCCATCAACACTTCGCGCGCTGCCTGTGGCTTTGTTTTCTGACTCTGTCAGGATAATAGTAGGCCTGTAATATTGCTCTATGCACCGTGAAGCTACTATGCCAATCACCCCTTTGTGCCAGTCGTTTTTAAACAGAACAGTGCTTTTTGCCACGGCCAGCGCCTCATCAGCCTCGACCATCTCCAGGGCTTCAGCTGTGATGTCCTGATCAAAGGTGCGTCTTTCTGCGTTTGCGTTATTCAGGATGTCCGCATATTTCTCAGTTTCTTCTTCGTTTTGGGCAATAAGCAGCTTTACAGATTCATGCGCATGGGTCAGACGGCCGGTAGCATTGATCCTCGGCCCTATGTAAAATACGATACCAGAAACATCTATTTGCCCTTTCAGACCACTGATATGGATAAGCGCTTTCAGCCCCGGGCAGGGGTTTTGGTTTAGCTTCTTCAGGCCATAAAAAGCGAGCGCCCTGTTTTCACCGGTTATAGGCACAATGTCTGAGGCGATACTGACTGCCACCAGGTCCAGGAAGTTGAACAGTTCATTCAGAGGGATTGTGTTTTGGATACAGAATCCTTGCAGGAGCTTGAACCCAACTCCACAACCTGAGAGCTCCTTGTACGGATACGTATCGCCTGGCTGCTTGGGATCCAGTATGGCATAAGCATCCGGCAACTCCTCTCCCGGGAGGTGGTGATCACAGATGATGAGGTCCATGCCGTATTCCTTAGCCAGCGCAGCTTTGTCAACCGCTCGGATACCACAATCCAGGCTGATTATCAGATCAATTTTATGGTCTTTGGCCCATTCAATTCCTTTAGCAGATATACCATAGCCCTCTGTATATCTGTCCGGGATGTAATATTTCACCTTAGATGAGTATCGGGACAGAAATCCGAACATCATGGATACGGAGGTAGTACCATCCACGTCATAGTCTCCATAGACAAGAATATTTTCATCATGTGAGATGGCTTCAGAAAGTCGGTTTACCGCCCGGTCCATTCCTTTCATCAGGAAGGGGTCATGTAAATGGTCTAAGGAAGGGCGAAAGAAGGTTTTAGCAGCATCGAAAGTAGTGATGCCCCGCCAAAAAAGGAGCTGAGCCAGCCCTTTCCTGATGTTGAGGGAAGAAGCCAGTTTTTCTAATTGATCATCGGTTACAGAGTTGTGAAGTACCCATCTCTTTTCCATCCGATGAAATTATAAAATTTGGAGGAAGTAACCGGTGGAACCTGTCGAAATAATCTGAAAAAGTCCTTCAGACTTACAGCTTCCACCAGTTTACATGCATTGCGTTAATACTTCAGTTAGAATACTAAAATTTTAGAATGCGAATCCAAAGCCCAGGTTTATAATAAACCCACCGCCAACAAGTCCTGGCACCTCTTCTTCTTGGGTAGTACCGTCGGCATACTCAACTTTGACTTTGCTGGTGCCTCCTACTCCAAGAGCATATCCAAGCTCAGGTCGGAAGTAGAAACTGTTCCCCAGCTTTGCTCCTAGTTTGAGGTTCACCAGGTTGATTCCTATTTTGCCCTCGCCATCTCCAGCATCAGGGTCACTGTAGCTTGCTTTCAGGCCAATTCTACCGTAACTAAGGTTTCCATAAAAACCTTTTCCGGTGTCCTTAAAATAAATGTTACTTCCTATTTCAACGTAAGAAAATGAAGTTTCAGCTTCTCCCAAAGAGATAGAAAAATAAGACAGGTCTGCACTTGGTGCCAGTCTGCCACCTACTGCAGGTGTTACGTATTCTGCATTGAGCCCAACGATCATCGGAACTCCAAATTTGAGCCCTACTCTCATAGGTTTGTCCTGTGCAGATGCTCCCGCAGCAAATAATATAACCATTAAACAGATTGTTAACTTTTTCATTTGTATGTTGATTAAGTGGAAAAAATTGATAGAAATATTTAAAGTATTAAGTGCAATTCTTGCTTTAGTTGGAAACTTATTTGGAATTGAAAAAGAAGACCAGCCTGAAAATACCTGGAACCAGATTTTTCTGAATGAGATGAGGAAAAATTATCAGGCAGGTAATTCATATAGGCGGGTTTCATTTTATCTCGACAATTCAGAGACGTGACAAAAAAATGAAAAATTATTGAGAAAAGCGTCTAAAGTTTCAGAGTTTTTTAAAATGGGTACCGTCGTGTAAAGAATTATTATTCACAAAAACAGGATGCACAAAGGGAGATAATGACTTCAGGTATTTCATAAAGTCCTGATTTTTACCACAGTAGATGAGGAAATGTATTTATACCCAAATAGGCACTCAGAAGTCCAATTCAAGTGTGGGGATCTACGGGATACAAATAGAGTGTTAAATGATTTCGTCCAGGTCGGTTTCTGTCATGAAGTGATTTTGGTACCAAAACTCATAATCTTCGTACCGCACACAATCATAATCATTACGCTCACCCAGTGTCACATAGCTTCCCACATTTAGCCATCCGGAAAAAAGATGCGCCTGGTTTCCTGGTAAATCGGATAATCTCACGATTTTGTTTCCCTCATAAAATATTGGCGATGCTTTATATATCATATCCAAAGGAAAATTTATTCTGCAAGCATACTATTTTAGCATAAAAAAAGCTGCGTACAGGCAGTTATCTATTTATTATGTAAATAAAAACAGTGTTAACCCCTAAAAAGGGGACAGTTTTATTTGTTGGTGGGATTTGAATAAATTGTCGGGACCATGAAGATCCCTCTAAGTGAAATCTGGAATTTTTCAGAGCTGATAGGTCAGGAGGACGGCTGGTCTTACAGTTTGGTAGCCGGAAACCTGGAGGTAACAGATATCTCTCAGGATGTTTTGCTGGCCATTCGTTCAGATTCGGATTATGATACTGAGTTGTTGCCATCCATTTTTACCTTTCGCGAGATTCTCTGGCAGCCTGATGTGTTTACGGACGCAGGCATGAGCTTGCCGGGTTTACGAATTTTGCAGGCCTTTTGTGAAGAAACCATTCAAAACTATGAGCAGATCCAGGGCAGAACTTATCCGGTTTACTCTCAGCTCCTGGCAGGAGTAACCAAACATACCGGGGGAGCGGTGACTGCTTTGCAAAAAAAGGATCCTGATGTAAAAAAGGTGCTCGGGGATTTAAGAAAAAAAGTTTTCCCGATCCTGAAATTTTTTATTTACCACCCTCAAAACCGGCTGGACTACTACCGTGATGCGGTCAATCGGCTCAATTATGCTGTGAAAATTATGCTGACACAATTTCATGGCCGATATACCGAGCTTCAGGATCCATACTGGGAAGTTAGATACGATAAGGGCGTCATCAAACCAGAAAATTCCCGATCACAAGGAAAATCTTTGGAAGAAGATTGAAACGCTTATTTTTGCCCCAAAATTTTTGTCGAACCTCAACAAAAAAATTTGTAAAACGTTTTTCCGGGAAACGTTTTCCGGGAATGGAAATTAACGCCTTAACTTCATAGAACGCCATATGGATCCTGAATACCAAAAGGTCTTATCAGATCGTACACGATTTTTCTTAAGAAACCTAATCAAAGGCTTGATCTGGCTTGGGGTGATCGTTGGTGGGTATTTTTATTTGAAGTCTCATTATGATATTACCATGAAGGAGGTTTTGGGTTCTCTCTATGATCAGCCTGTAGTGATATTCTCTATATTTTTTGGCTCAGAAGTGATCTTTGGGATCATACCCCCGGAGCTTTTTATGATCTGGGCACTTCGCAATGAACTGATTATTCAGTATGTACTAAATGTTGCGGGCCTTTCAGTCATTAGCTATTGTGCCGGATTGATCGGATACTACCTTGGCTCTCACTTTAGTACTACACAGCTCTACAGGACACTGCAGAGAAATTATTTAGGCCGATTCGAAAAACATTTTACCCGCTTTGGTGGATTTCTTATCATAGTTGCGGCCATAACGCCTCTGCCGTTTTCAGGGATCTGCATGCTTACGGGTGCAGTCAAGTACCCTTACAGAAGGTTTTTGTACTTTTCCCTGACCAGATTCATTCGGTTTGGTGCTTATGCATTTATTATCTGGGAGGCCAATATCCTGAACTAGTGTGGGGGTTGCAAAGAATGTAAACTAATTATTCATGCCATTACTCAACTTTTTGCTTTATAAACAGGGGTTTTCATCAACTAGTGATGGCATGAATTAGTGGGCCTATTTAAGAATCATGACACTAGACGGCTTTTCAAAAAATTTAACAAGATCATGACGAAGCATGGAGTTTTGTTGGTAAACCTTGGCACGCCGGATTCCACCAATGTTACTGATGTGAGAAAATATCTACGGGAATTTTTATCAGATAAGCGGGTGATCGACATACCGGCTGTTCCCCGGTGGCTGCTGGTAAACCTTATCATTGCTCCATTTCGTGCGCCTAAATCTGCAGCAGAGTATCGAAAGCTCTTTACGGACCGTGGATCTCCACTGAAGTATTACACTGAGGATCTGCTGGAGCCTCTGCGTAAGACCCTGGGAGAGGAGTATGTTGTGGAGTATGCTATGAGGTATCAGAATCCCTCCATAGCATCAGGATTGCATAAGCTGAAGGAGCAAAATGTGGCAAGTATTCATGTGATTCCGCTGTTTCCTCAGTATGCTTCTGCTACTACCGGGTCGGTAATAGATAAGGTAATGGAGATCACCAAAACCTGGCAGATCATTCCGGATATTAAGTTTACCTCACAGTTTTTGGAAGATGAGAAATTTCTGGGGGTGATTGTGAAAAATGGGAAGAAATGGATGGACCAGACGGATTATGATCATTTTGTTTTTAGCTACCATGGGTTACCTGAAAGGCAGGTACGAAAAGGTTCGGTTGGTGATCAATGCCAGCTGGGTTCATGTTGTGACCAACTCAATGAACGTAACCGGTTTTGCTATCGGGCGCAATGTTTTCACACCACCAGGCTGGTGGCCGAGAAGCTGGGAATTTCGGAAGACAAATACACGGTTTGTTTTCAATCCAGGCTCGGTAAGGACCCGTGGATCAAACCCTACACTGAAGAGACCTTAAAAGAGCTGGCTGCCAGGGGGATAAAAAAAGTATTGGCGTTTTCACCGGCATTTGTTTCAGATTGTCTGGAAACCACTATAGAAGTGGGTGAAACCTATCAGGAGGACTTTATTGCTGCAGGTGGTGAACGATGGGACCTGGTAGAAAGCCTGAATGATGACCCGATGTGGGTGGAGAGTTTGGCGGGGATGGTGAAATCATGAAAGCATTTCTCAGGTAAAAGTTAAGCAGTTGCATTTAGCTGTTGGATATCCGGGCACCACTTCACAATAGAATCTCTGAGGTCGTTTAATTTCACAGGCTTACACAAATAATCATCCATGCCAGCTTCGAGACACTTTTCTTTGTCACCAGTCATGGCATAAGCTGTAAGGGCAATTATTGGTGTATCACGATTAGGGCCGTTACGTGTCTTTAGGGATTCGGTAAATTCAAACCCATCCATAATCGGCATTTGAATGTCCGAAAATATCAGGTCAAATGGCTGATCCATTGCAATTTTCAGAGCTTCCTTCCCGTCTTTAGCGATTTGGATATTTAACCCTAATTTGGATAAAAATCTACTCATCATGATTTGATTTACCCGATTGTCCTCTGCAACCAATATTTTCAGGTGCTCATTTAGTTGAGTATTTTGAGCAAATTCAATGTTTGCGGAATTTCTTTTGTATTCAGAATGTACGTGGGTGGGCTCTACAGATTCATGGATTAGTTTTAAAAGTTCTTTTCGCTTCACTGGTTTATTGATGATAGTATTCACTCCAAGCTTTTCCAGGGAAGACTCATCCTTCTCTACAATTTCTTTTGCGACGATAACTTTAGCATTTTTCAGGTACTTTTTATTTTTTATTATTCTTAGCAGAGATAGTTTGTCTGATTGTTTCAGATTGTTATTGATAAGTATTATATCATGGTTTAAGCGCTCATCGTTAAGTTGGCTGACAGCCACCTGAGGATAGTTTATGAATGAAACTTTGCACCCGTAAGCGGATAGCATTCGATCCAGTACCTGACAGTTGGTGAGGTTTTTATCGATTATCAGCAGATTGACATTTCGGAAATCATAAACTTCTGAATTTTTATGATTGTCGTATACAGACTCATATGGAAACGATAATTTAAATGTACTACCTGACCCTATTGTGCTTTCTACAATGAGGGTTCCTTCCATCATTTCAACGAGTCGCTTGCATATACTTAATCCCAGTCCCGTACCTCCGTAATTTTTCGTAGTAGAGAGATCTGCCTGTGAGAAGCTTTCGAAAATCAAATCGAGTTTTTCCTGTGAGATGCCTATTCCTGTATCCCTTACTTGAATAAAGAATTTGCCTTCTTTGGTGAGCCTGGCCTGTAAATGCACCTCCCCTGAGTTAGTAAATTTTATAGCGTTACTTATCAGGTTAGTCAATATTTGTCTGATCCTTATAGGGTCTGTTATTATGAAATCGGGGAGATTTGGCTCTATTTCACATATGAGCTCTATACCTTTTTTTGATGCCTGGAAAGAAAAGGTGGATATGACCTCTTCTATTAGGTCATGAACCTGGAATTTTTCGGGCACAATATCCAGCTTCCCCGCTTCTATTTTGCTAAAGTCCAGTATATCGTTTATCACATTGAGCAGGGAGTTTGCGGATTGCTGAACGATCTCAATATTTTCGCGGTGATTTTTTTGCAGGCTTCCGGCAAGTGTAATTTCTGTCATGCCTATGATGGCGTTCATTGGTGTACGTATCTCATGGCTCATATTAGCCAGAAACTGACTTTTAAATTTGTTAGCAGTTTCAGCTTGTTCTTTAGCTATATTTAGCTCACTTGTACGGTCTTCTACTTTTTTGACCAGAATTTGTTTCTGCTGTCTGATTGCCTGGGTTCTAATATTTACAATTAATAAAACTACTCCGATCCCACATGCCACTACTAAAGAGATAAACCATTCGGTCGCCCAAAAAGGCGGCAGGACAGTTATAGTGAGTGTATCACCAGTTTCATTCCATACTCCATCATTATTAGCTGCCTTTACCATGAAGGTATATGTGCCCGGATCAATGTTAGTATAAGAAGCAAATGTTCTGTCTCCGCAGTGATTCCAACTGTTTTCTGCCCCTTCTAAAATATAGGCATATTCATTATTACCACTTCTGGTATAATTGAGAGCTATAAAATCTAATTTCAGGGTATTTTGATTATAATTCAATACAATTTGATCCTTGTCCAGCAGTTTGATTTCCTGATTTTGAGATATAATTTCAGCACTTGTGATATGAACCTGGGGGCTAATTTGATTTCTTTTGATTTCAGATGGATCAAAGACTATAAAACCGTTTTTGTTTCCAAAATACAGCTTGCCATTATCATTTTTCAGGACACTGTTTCTGATAAAATAATTGTTATTTAATCCGTCTTCTTCAGTATAACCTTGACAGATTATTTGAATTTGATTGAGACTATCCTGAATTATTTCAATCTTAGCGATACCCTGGGGGCTCCCGACCCACAGGTTTTTGGAATCATCCTCGATAATTGAGACTATCCCATTTCCCGGAAGTCCTGTATCTTGGTTAAAAGAAATAAAATGGTCCTTCTCTTCATCGAAGAGTAATAGGCCGTCACTATTTGTTGCTGCCCATAACCTGTCACTGATATCTTTAAACAGATAATTGACCAGGCTATTTGTAGAATCAGTAGCATCGGTATAGTAAGCTTTGAAGGCTACCGAATCTCCAAAGAAGGTGCCTTTAAATAAACCGTCGGTTGTTCCAACCCAAAGATTATTGTTTTTATCATAACCTAAACTGTGGGCCATTAAAGCACCCGGATTGTTATTAGAGTAATTAAAATTTGTGAACTCACCTGTAGAAGTATCAAAATGGTCTAATCCACCACGAAATGTTGCAATCCAAAGGTCTTCCTGGTTGCGGTGATCTCTCAAAATGTAGAGTACATGATTATCCGAGATACTTCTGGGATTGGAGGGATCATTTAAAAATCTTTCAAACTTGTTTTTAGTTGAGTTGTAATAGTTTAGTCCTCCTCCCCAGGTGCCTACCCAGGCATTTGATTTTTTATCAGAAACTATGCAAAGGACATTATCCGAACTTATGGTGTTTGGGTTGCTTTCGTTGTGGCTAAACGTTTCAAATGTTTTTTTGGAGGGATCGAATAAGTTTATTCCCCCTCCGTCAGTACCAACCCATATAAGGTTATTTTTAGCCTTTTCGAAGCAGTGTACGTAACTGTATGAAAGCGATTTCGGCGCATTGTACTTATAGCTATATACCTGAAAATTTTTGTCCAGTGGGTCATAAATATCAACCCCGTTTTGGTAAGTTCCAAACCAAATTCTTCCGTTAGAGTCTTCAAAGATTGACCAAACGGTTTCGTCCGATAAGCTATTATCATTTAGCGGGTTTTCTTTGAAATAATCTATTTTCCCTGTTTGGGTATTGATCCGGCTAAGTCCGCCATTATTTGTGCCAACCCATACGTATCCTTTTGAATCTGCCTTTACCGCTAAAATCTCGTTTGCCGAAATTCGAGAATCTTTATTTCCATCCTTTGAAAAATGATCAGCAGTGTAGTAGCCTGGCTTATCTTCTCTTATTCTGTAGACACCATTTTCTTCAGTGCCAACCCAAATATTACCAATGCTATCTTCGGCTATTTCAATAATGTTTTTGATACCAATCAATACCTTATTAGTAGTTTCGGAAAATTTTTTCAAGGTTCCGTCACTTCTTAACAAAATGAGTGATTTCCCCCCCAACCATTTATTTTGCTTGGAATCAACGAATACTGAATTCCACTGACCGGTCAGGTAGTTGGTTTTAATGGTTTGCATTGAGGGGTCAAACAATATAATTCCATTATTAGTGGCTAACCAAATATCATGGTTCCTGTCTTCAGACATTGAATAAACCGAGTTTATTTGAAACGGTTGTTGGTGACTGCTGTCTATGTTTATTTTAAGGTCAATTTTTTTAAATGTTGACTTTTCTCTGCTGTAAAGGTGTAGACCTGCTGAAGCTGTTCCGACCCACAAAGAGCTGTCATAACCGGAAAGAATGGAAAAAACATGACCATTACCTGTAAAACCTGTGTTTTCACTGGACTTTCCTTCAAATATTTTCAAGTTTTTTCCATCATATTGATGTATCCCATTTAAGGAGCCAATCCAGATGTAGCCGTACGAATCCTGCTCAATGCACGTGACTGCATTGTGATTCAGTCTTTCGTTTAGATTCACAAACCTTATATCCTGGCTATAGATTCTAACTGAGCAAAGAATAAAAAATAACCCTAAAAAGATTGCCCTCATTATATCAATTGATAATATTTTCTAGCAAAGAAAATATCCCGATTATCTCATAACAAGATGATTATACCTAATTTTGAATTTAGGTAAATCACCTATTCTAAGTAATAATCCCCGTTATTATATCATTTGATAGTGTTTTGTCCGCATTAATGAAGGTAAAGTGGGAACTGTTAGTGAAATTTCACCTCACCAATATTTTTTTAGTGACAGTCTCCCTGGTCGTTTGGACGCTGATAAAATACACTCCCTGCCGCAGATATGGCATCTGGTATTTGCCGTCAGGCAGCTTGTTAAGTATTTGTGTCCTACTTGAAAAATCTATCACTTTCACCTGCTCTATCTCGTGGAATGATGCTATGGTGAACTTCGCCATACTGTTTATTGGATTGGGATAAACTCTTGGCTGACCACTTACCGCGATAATCCGCTCGCGAAAGAGGGTATCAGACCGGCTGGCAGTAAAGCCAACTAACTGTACCCCGAAAATGCCAGGAGCAGGATAGGTTACTGTACCGCCAGTAGTCCAGTCCGTAAGCCGGGGGGATCCTCCTTCAAAAAGCCATTGATATTCATCATAGCCGGTGCTTTGATTCTGAAAGGTGATTGTCTCGCCGGCATTGATCTGTATCTGGCTCAAAGTAAAATCCAGTTCCAGGTTTTGCTGCACGATGATCAGGTCTGGCAAAAAAAGGGTATCGGAGGAGTCACTCAGATAACCTATCAGGGTAACATCGTAAATCCCAGGATCATTATAAGTTGCAGTGCCTGTGTCTTCCCAGAAAGCTTCGGAAGGGTTGGCTCCCTCCAGTATCCACTTGTATTGACTGTAACCGTTGCTTTGATTTTGGAAAGCAACTTCTTCTCCCGCCGGTATTGTAGATTGGTCATAAGTAAGATCGAGTGTTGGGTTTAATTGGCCGCACTCGATAAACGTTTCTGCAGTTGAGGCTCTAAGATCACCTAGTTGCTGGTACACGCTTTCGCCTGGACATAGGGTACTGCACCCATCTCTATGGCCAATGATCGACCCAAGCTGCCCAAAAGCATGGGGGTACTCCCCAAAAGGATCAAGGTCCTCTTTGTCCAGTTTGAATGCGAGTATTTCTTCGAGCGAGGTGATCGTCTCGGGAGTAGGATCAGCAGTTTCATAATTTCCCAGGAGGCAAACACCCATTGTAGTACTGTTGCTTCCACAAAAATGAGCGCCGAGTACATTATCCTGCTCTCCTGAATCCGGATCACGACCGGTGTATATCGTCCCGTTCTGAGCCACCAGGTAATTGTATCCTATATCCGACCAGCCATTGGTGTTTGTGTGATACAGATAGATGTCTCTCACTACCTGAGTATAATCTGTGGCGGTATTGGATCCGGCTGAGTGGTGAACTACCACATGACTCACATCGGTAAAGGAGCGAGTATAGCTGGGGGATTCTAAACCGGCTCGCCACTCGAATTGAGGGACAGCTGAAAATTCAAAATTGCAATCCTGCTGGTGGGTTCTGTAACGAGCCTGATTGATGGCAGGACTTACCCCGCTATTGATCAGGAATATTTGGGTTTCGGCATCTATATCAAAGCTAATTGAACCATTTTCTACAGGTGTAGCCAATGAGATAAAATAAGTAAAATCCGGGGCATCCGGGTCAAGGGGGACAGTTATAGCCTGCTCTCCGACATTCCCCTGAACTTCTTTGCCAAGGTATACCGTGGACTTAATGGCAATGGCTGTTATCCGTTCCTGAAGTGAAATCCGTGAGTTAGGAGCATAGTGTAGTTTCCTCACGCCTTGTGACCAGGAAGTGAAAAAGGCAAACAGGAGCAGGTAAAGGATTAAGGTTTTTCTAATGTCAGGCACTCACGGTTGTAATTTCAGCTAGCTTACTTACAACGTAATTCACCTCCTCTTTAGTATTGAAGCGGCTAAAGGAAAACCGAATGGCTCCACGGTTTGGGTCAGATCCGATAGCTGTGAGCACGTGTGATCCGATATTGGAGCCGCTGCTGCAGGCACTTCCTCCTGAGACTGAGATACCATTGATGTCCAGATTAAACAGTAACATGTCGTTGTCTTCACTAGGTGGGAGGCTGGCATTCAGAACGGTGTAAAGGCTATTATCCAGCTCTGCAGAGGTTCCGTTAAATTCTATTCCTTCTATAGCTGCTCTAAGCTCCCGGATCATGTATGCCTTTACTGATTCGATCTGCTTACGGTGTTCATCCATATGTTCATATGCCAGCTCCAATGCTTTTGCCAGGCCGATAATTCCATATACATTCTCTGTGCCGCCTCGCATGTTTCGCTCCTGAGCGCCACCATGGATAAACGGGTGAATTTTATTTTCATGATTCACGTACAGAAAACCGGCTCCCTTTGGTCCGTGAAATTTATGAGCAGATCCCACAATGTATCCGGCTTTCAATTCCTGCAGGTCGTGTTTGAAATGCCCCGTGGTCTGTACCGTATCGGTATGAAAAAGGGCGCCATAGTCTTTGCAGAGGTCCGCAATGCTATGGATGTCATTAAGCGTACCAATCTCATTGTTGCCATGCATCAATGTAACCAGGGTTTTGGGTTCTTTTTTCAGCAGCTCTTCGATCTCGTCAATCGATATATTTCCTTTAGGATCCACACCGAGCAAGTGAAGGTCTACCTGTCCCGTCTTAGCCAGATGCTCTATAGTGTGTAGCACTGCGTGATGTTCTAAGGGTGAGCTGATAATATTTTTGATTCTATATTCTTCAATTGCACACCGAATGGCGGTATTATCTGCTTCGGTCCCTCCTGAGGTGAAAAAAATCTCAGAAGGAGATGTATTGAGGATATCTGCCACTTTTTTTCGTGACTTTTCTATGGCAGAACGCACCTGCCTGCCGTGAGCATGTATGGAAGACGGATTCCCATAGTACTCCAGCATATAGGGTTTCATTTCTTCAAACACAGCAATATCCATAGGGGTGGTGGCTGCATTATCAAAGTAAACTTTGGTCATGATGTTGTTTTTTAATCTGGTCCCGCAAAATTAAGAATATTCTTTGGGGAATACTCAACCTCATCTACAGCACACTTTTCAGTGACTGACCCTCTACCCTGCGATAAGCTCCTTGATATCTGCCATCAGTTTATGAGCCAGGTGCTCAGCAGTGGAAGCGCTATCCGATTCTGCAAAGATCCGAATGATGGGTTCCGTGTTGGATTTTCGTAAATGGACCCACTCGTTTTCAAACTCAATCTTTAGACCGTCGATGGTATTGGAGGGGTTAGAAGCGTATTTTGCTTTTAACTGATCCAATACATTGTCCAGGTCCATGGACGGGTCCAGTTCGATCTTGTTTTTAGAAATGTAATAGTTTGGGTATCTGGCTCTCAACATGGAACAGCTCTTACCATACTCGGCTAAGTGAGACAAAAACAGTGCAATACCAACGAGGGCATCACGACCATAGTGTAATTCAGGTAGAATGACCCCTCCGTTGCCTTCACCGCCGATTACAGCCCTGGTAGCTTTCATTTTCTTTACCACGTGTACTTCGCCGACTGCTGATGGCTCATAAGTGCCTCCGTGCTTTTCAGTTACATCACGTAGCGCCTTGGTGGACGAAAGGTTGGAGACGGTATTGCCTTTTTTCTTGCCTAGCACATAATCCGCTATTGCCACAAGCGTATATTCCTCACCAAATGGCTGCCCGTCTTCAGATACCATGACCAGCCGATCTACATCAGGGTCTACTACAAAACCCAGATCATAATCACCACTGGCCAGCTCATTGGTTATTTGAGTGATGTTTTCAGGGAGTGGTTCGGGGTTATGTGGAAATATACCGTTTGGCTCACAATAGAGTTCAGTAACCTCTACTCCCAGCTTTTCCAGAAGTTTGGGTACGGCTATCCCTCCGGTACTGTTTACCGCATCCACGATGACCTTAAACTTCTTTTCTTTTATTGCCTCTACATTAACCAGGCTCAGATCGAGTATTTGTTCGATGTGCCAGTCAATGTAAGTATCATCCGCTGTGTAAACGCCAAATTTTTTAGGATCTACAAATAAGGTGTCAGGTGATTCTGCCCATTTTAAGACGTTTTGTCCATCTTTCGCAGAAATAAACTCTCCTTTTTGGTTAAGAAGTTTCAATGCATTCCAGCCGGATGGATTGTGTGATGCGGTCAGAATAATACCTCCCTGAGCTTTTTCGTTGACCACTGCCATTTCCACAGTGGGTGTAGTGGAAAGCCCAAGATCTACGACATCTATTCCCTGAGCTCTTAAGGTGCTTTCTACTATGGAGCGGAAAACCCGCCCCGATGGTCTGGCATCACGACCGATTACTACTTTGGGATGATCGTGTTTTTCTTTGATCCACATCCCAAAACCAGCAGTAAATTTTGCAACATCTATGGGTGTCAGGCTTTCACCTACTTTCCCTCCTACGGTCCCCCTCAGGCCGGCAATAGATTTAATTAGTGACAAGGCTTAGCAATTTTTATTTACAGCAAAATTCAGAAAAAGTGATTGCTGTTTGATATGACATTTAGATAAAGTTCCTAAATAAGGAGATAAACTGACAATCAGTTAAACTTGGCCATTACTTTATTGACTTCTGAGTCCTGGTTACCACAGCTCTCGCCTCCATCCATTGTTTTTCCGCAGTATCCACACGTAGCGCCTTCCTTATTGAGGAAAGGGCTCTGTGATGCGCAGGTTCCTTTAAACTCACCATTCTTTTTAAAGATAAGTCGTACAGACATCAGGATAAAAAAAAGCGCGATAAATCCAATTCCCAGTAATACAGTAGCCATAGCTTCTATTTTGCGACAAAAATAAAGAATATTTGTGTTCTCTAGTTGTAGTAACAGACAAACTCCTATAAAGATTTCATAAATGTCTAAACCCTTAGCGAAACCCGATCTTAACCGGAAAGAAAAGCTCAAAGCATTTGATCGTCTGCTGACCATTATGGATGAGCTGCGTGAAAACTGCCCATGGGACATGAAACAGACCATGGAGAGCCTGCGTCATCTGACCATTGAAGAAACCTATGAGCTGGGCGATGCAATCCTGGAAAACGACCTGGAGGAGGTGAAAAAAGAACTGGGAGATCTGATGCTCCACATGGTATTTTATGCCCGGATCGGGTCAGAGAAAGGCGCTTTTGATGTGACCGATGTACTCAATCAGGTTTGCGATAAGCTTATCAACCGACACCCACATATTTATGGAGACGTGAAAGCTGATGATGAACAAGCGGTGAAGGAAAACTGGGAAAAGATTAAGCTAAAAGAGAAGGGCAATAAATCTGTGTTGGGAGGAGTCCCGGCATCTCTACCAGCCATGGTAAAAGCCATGCGTATCCAGGAGAAGGCCAGAGGAGCTGGCTTTGACTGGGAGAAAAAGGAGCAGGTCTGGGAAAAGGTAGAGGAGGAGCTGCAGGAATTCAAAAGTGAGTTTAATATAGAAGATGAATCAAAAGTAGATCGGGAAAAGGCTCAAAACGAGTTTGGAGACCTGCTTTTTTCACTGATCAACTATTCCCGATTTATTGATATCAATCCGGAGGAGGCTCTGGAGCGAACAAATAAGAAGTTTATCAAACGCTTTACCTATCTGGAAGCAGAATCAAAAAAAGATGGTAAAAAGCTGGGTGAAATGAGTCTGGAGGAGATGGATGCGTACTGGGAGCAGGCAAAAAAATTATAAAAGCCATGCGGGTAAGTCAGTCGGTAAATGTTTAAATTCAAGAGTGTTTCATTAACCTAACTTTTAACTGCAATGAGTGAACTAAAAATTAATCACCTGGCTGTTCTTGTTTCTGTAATCTGGATGTTCGTCCTGGGTTTTTTGTGGTACGGACCATTGTTTGGTGAGCCATGGATGGAAATGGTAGGTCTTACCAGGGAAGGGATTGAAGCAAATCCTCCCGGAGCTGGTGTTTGGATCTCAAATGTGATTTCAAGCGTATTACCCATTTATTTTTTGGCCTGGCTGTTTGTGCAGATGAATGTGAAAAGCGGGATCAGGGGTCTGGTTCTTGGGTTTTTGGTGGGCTTTGTTTTTTATCACCTACCCGGGATGACAGGCGGGATGTTTTCTCAGGAGCCTTACGGATTAGCCTGGGTTGAGGGAGGATTTCAGATGGCAGGATGGGCTGTTTCAGGGTTTATCCTGGGTGCCTGGACAAAGAGTAGATAGTGGAAAATTTAATCCTGACAGGTTTTGTCTAAGTAACCTGTCAGGACTTAATTAAAATATTTAATATCAGTTATGCAGAAATATGTATCTCAGCTAATTGATGATTTAAAGATTGCAAGTGAGAATATCTCCTGGCCTTTTGTAGAAAAGGCAACAGACCTGAGCGATTGGGTTTCACCAGAGGAGGAAGAAATGTATGCTCCGGTCCGGGACCTTGAGGATTGGACCGGGATCCGTCAAGAGCAGCTGCCACCGGAAAAAATGCTCTCTGACGACCAGATCCATCACCTGCTTACGGCTTTGAAAAACTTACTTGATGCCTGCAACTGGTCATTTGTATTGCAAATTGAAGTGCCGGAGCGCATCCAATATGAGACTATCAGAGCCAACTTTAATCAACAGGCAAAACAAAAAAGATGGCATTATGGATTCTTTGAACTGTGTAAACCGGGGACGGAACACAAGCGGTGTACTCTTGGTGAGTATTGCCAATGTGCATTTTATGCTGAATTTTTCTCCGGCTTTTCAGATGAAGAACTCAGCCCCGAAGAGGAACGCGCTCGTGCGCTGGAAATTGAGATCAAACACCTCAAGAGAAAGCATGGACCGGACTGGATAAAGTACTACCCATATCACCTGGACGATGACTATGATGATGAGTTTGGCGGCTCTTATGACTTTGGGTCTGACGATGAGGATCTGTAACCTGTAAGCCTTACAATTGGTCCAGCTTCTTAAGAATACTCCTGGCTTTTTCTTCTCCTTCTTCGGTCAGGTATAAGGATTTGGCTTTGTAAGAAAAATCGATAAGACCCTCTTCTTTTAGCTGGTCCAGGGTGCCAAAATCATAGCCTTTCCATGCCCGCATAACAGATTCCTCACCAAGCGTTTCCTCTTTCCAGGCTGTTAAGATAGATCAGAGCCAGACATAGTTCCCGTCCTAATTGTTTGTTTTTCTCCTCGTTCATTTCAGGAATATTTTGAAAATCCGACTTTCGTTTTCATTACCATAAAGTTATCAGTTGCGAGCTTTAATTTGCAGCATGGCCAAAAAGAAAAAGAAGAAAGTGATAAAACATCCGGCATCATTTTCACCGGAAATTTACCTTAGAAAGGGGAGCGCCCGAAAACTGCCGATCGTGGAATCTCTGATACCGGAGAACTGGACTGACCTTAAGAAATTTCCTGTGATCGTTGCCCGAAAACATGCGAATGGCAACATTACCTGTGTGATTATTCTGGTTGATTTATTATGTACCGGAATAAAAGATGCCATGTATATGGTGAACCTTCCAGAATATGAATACAGGGAAATGGTTGACAGGTATGAGGGAATAGACCTTAGTATGATTTCTTGTGAATACCAAGTGGCTCACAATATCATTTATGAGGCATTGGCTTACGCTGAAGATTTTGGTATCGAGCCGCATACAGACTTTTCGCTGGCAGAAATGGTACTGGAAGAGGATGATGAAAGCATTCCATTAATGGAAATTCCGCTCGGTGAAAATGATAAACCCCTTTTAGTTCTACACCCTGACGATCCGAGGAATGACTATTACCGGAGACAACTGGAAAAGCATGCCGGTCCGGGGAATTACGAAGTAGTTGATGGTGGTTTTTTTGATGAATATGGAGATGAGGAAATGGATGATTTCTATCCGCCTGAAGAGTGGACCAGGGAAGAGTGGGAAGATTTTCTTCTGAATCTGGAGCCCGATGAACTCACTATATTTGATCCGGCAGTTTACATGATCTATGAGAAGTGCATTTTTGAACCGCATATGGCGGGAAAACAGCTTGCTGCAGCTGGGAGAACTACTCTTGAGGAAACGGAGGTAACTTTTGATGCAATTGGAGAGGGAAAGTATTCTGAGGAAGAGCTGAATATACAATTCGAAATATATAGTGAGTTAAATAGCACTGAGTTAACCCCTGACAGAACTCAAAAGATAATAACCAGGCTGAAAAACCTTATCATAAAATGGCCGGAAAACCCCATTTTACATAATTACCTCTACACTGCATACATAAGAAGCGGTGAAGTTCAGCGTGCGGAAGAACAGACACGGTTGGTATATGAGAAATTTCCGGATTACTTTTTTGGTAAAATTGCTTACGCTAACCTGTTGATCGAGAAAAAAAGGCTGGAAGAGGTACCCGATGTTTTTGACGGGGAATATTCCCTGCCAGGACTTTTTCCTGACAGAAAACAATTTCATATATCAGAATTTACAGCTTTCCATAGTTTAATGGGTATGTACTTTCTGGCTAAAGACGATTTGGCATCTGCTTACATTTACTACAAAATCCTTAATGACATTGACCTCCCGGAGGATTATCCCCTTAATGAAAAGTTTTTCATGGAAATAACACTCATGATCCTTAAGGAGGTGAAATCACTCATGAGTGAGATACAATCCGGAAAGGTTCCTTTAGAAGATATGCTTGCTCTCCTTGTGAACGGCTAAAAAGAGAGTGGATTTGATCCCATATTTTTGATGATTTCTGGGTGTACGACAGTTTCGCAAAAAATGACCCTGGCGTTATAAGAGGTTTTCACACAAAAACACCAATATTCCCCTTTAGAAAAAGGGGTGTAGGGGAATGTTTATAAGCTAGTCTGTTTTTGGGTGAAATTGTTTGGAAACATTCAGGAATGTAAAACTGTCGTGCACCATGGTTTTTTATTTTGAAAAATATTACTACATTTGTAGTATATATATTCACAATGCGATATGAAATTTAATCAGTCAGAGGAACAGATCATGAAGTACTTATGGAAGCTCGATACAGCTTATATGAAAGATCTGGTCGATGAATTTCCTGATCCTAAACCGGCCTATACCACAGTTGCTACCATGGTATCTCGCATGATCAAGAAAGACTATATCGGGTTTAATCAGCGAGGGAGTGTGCGGGAGTATTACCCAAAGATCAAAAAAACCGATTATTTCTCGGGACAGCTGAAAGGTATGATCAGGGATTTTTTTAACAACTCAGCAGCGCAGTTTGGATCTTTTTTCACCAAAAAGACCGATCTGAGTGTGGAAGAGCTGGAGGAGCTTCAAAAAATGATCGAGGAGCAAATAGCCAATAAAAAAGAAGAGAAATGATCAATTACTTAATTCAATCTACCGTCTGCCTTGCGGCTTTTTACCTCATTTATCTTCTATTGAAAAATGAGCGGGCTTTTAAGTTTATCCGGTATTATTTACTGGGAGCTATTGTTTTTTCATTGGTCATTCCCCTGGTTAAGATTCCGGTTTTTTCGGATGTGCCGATCGGCCTGGAGCATTATGACCTCACATTCACAGATGTTTCTGCAGACTTTGAAAATCAATTGGTCACAAAGGAATCAGCACAATCGGAAGTCAATGGCTTCATAAGCATGTCATTGATCTTTTGGGCTGTTTACCTGACTGGAGCACTTCTGATGGCTGTCAGGTTTTTTAGAAATCTCTATCAAATAGGCAAGCTCAAGCGGTCTGGGACACAGACTGTGGATCAAGGTTGTAAGCTCATCATTCTGAATTCGACCATTCATCCGTTCTCGTTTTTCAAAAATATTTTCCTGTCTGAAACGGATTATTCAAAATATCCGGATGACCTGATTTTGCATGAAAAAGCGCATGCTGAAGAAATGCACACTGTAGATATATTGTTTGTAGAGTTACTTTCAGTGGTGTTTTGGTTTCAGCCGTTGATTTATCTCTACAGAAATGCTATTACACTCAATCATGAGTTTTTGGCAGATGATTTTGTGCTTCGTTACACCGGGAACCCTAAGAACTATTTACAGAAAATACTTGAGGTCACAAACCACCAGCCGCAGGTTCATTTAGCAAGTAATTTTTCTTTTCATTCACTTAAGAACCGAATCAAAATGATGTCAAAAAAACATCCGACAAAAAGGAGGCTTGCCCTGAAATCAGGTTTGGTGGCAGTGGTCGCGATCAGTTTGTTTACAGTATTTGCTTTTACTACAAAACCAGGTGCTGGTGCACCTGCTAAGGAATTTACAGTCATTCTGGATGCAGGGCATGGTGGTAAAGATCCCGGAGCTTCTTCCGAATACAGTAACCCGGAAAAAGAGATTACCCTAAGTATAGCCAGAAAAGTAGCTAATTGCTTTGCAGATCAGAAGGATATAAACGTTATTCTTACGCGCGGGGATGATTCCTTCATAAGCCTTGAAGACAGAGTAGCGCAAACGAAAAAGGCGGATCTTTTTCTTTCTATTCATGCGGAGTTCTATCAGGAGGAAGACGTTGATCATGCCCTTGCGATCTACTACGACCGGAATGAATTCTCTTCCAGGGCGGAGCGGTTTGCTAAACTGTCGGCCTATGAATTTGAGGCTGAAGGAAGAAGATGCAGAGTAGGAAAAGCGGACTATTTTGTTCTTGAAAATGCTCTTTGCCCTTCAGTACTTCTCAGCGTCGGTTTTTTATCCAATGAAGATGGTGCGAAGTACATAAATTCAGAATCCGGTCAGAGCAAAATTGCAGATCAGATCAGTAACGCCATTCGGATGGCGGCTTTATAAAACTTGCTTTGATGAAAGAACTCTCTTTGCGAATGCCGACTCAACGGTCGGAAAGGATAATAGTGCTCGATTTTTTGCGGGGGATCGCTATTTTAGGTATCCTGGTTGTCAATATTGAAAGCTTCAGCTACCCCAATCCTTTCAGTCCGTATCAGTTTGGTTTTGAGTCTACCCTGGATTCTGACGTACGGTTTTGGGTATATTTTCTTTTCCAGGGAAAGTTTTTCAGCGTGTTTGCCTTATTGTTTGGAGTTGGTTTTTACATTTTTTTGGATCGCTTGGCGCAAAAGGGTTTAGGGCTGAAGGCCATGGACCTTTATGCCCGACGACTCTTGTGGTTGTTTGTCTTTGGGCTGGCCCATGCTTACTTTCTTTGGACCGGAGATATATTGTACCACTATGCTATTTGCGGCTTTTTCCTGTTTCCCTTCAGGTCATTTAAAAAAAGGCAGTTGCTGGTATTTGTGGTGTTACTTATGGGAATCCTTCTGCATAACACGTGGCAAATTACCATTCAAAGAAAAGAGCAAAAAGCAACCTATCTTCAAGCCATTGAAAAAGAAATCAGTGAGAGAACAGAAAATGAAAACAAGGTTATTAAGAATTGGGAAAGGCGTACAACGAAGCAATATACCGAAGGTTATAAGGAATTAATTAAAACCCGAAAGGAAGGGTACTTAGCGAATCTCAGTGAAAACTCAGACCACATAGACGTTTACAAAGGCAAGCTTTATTACCAGGGGATTTTATTCAGGACCCTGATTATGATGGTCTGTGGTATTCTGCTGTTCAGGTTGGGCATTTTTCAGAACTTCAGATCAGTCAGGTACTACTGGTGGATAGCGCTTTCGGTTTTCATTATTGGTTTGGTTACCAATTACCTCCGTAGTTATCAGTGGACTTATAATTATCTGGATCCGGTCACTGATGTTTGGTTTGCGGCTGCTACTGCCTTTGCCAAAGAAATTCTCGCAATTGGTTACGTATTGGTATTAAATGGACTCTTTCAGATCTATTTTTCGAGACGTGCTTTTAAGCCTGTTTCCGGGATAGGGAAAATGGCCCTGACTAACTACATCCTGCAAACGATTATTTGTGTTTTCATTTTCTACGGGTATGGGTTTGCACAATTTAATACCTACTCACGGTCAGAGCTGTTGATGATTGTCGCAGCTATCTGGGTTTTTCAGCTAATCTTTAGCGTGCTATGGCTGCAGCGGTTTTCATTTGGTCCTTTGGAGTGGCTATGGAGAAGATTAACTTACGGCCGGAGAACTTCATGATTGATTTGTGGTTTATAGTTCATGCATTTAAAAATCAAAACCCGGGTTTCAGCCTCACTCAATAAAGTGAAAGAGGGCTTCAACCAGGAGCTCTTTTTGTCCTTGAACCCACCCTTCCCTAAAGTTAAGCTTCTCCAGTTTGATGGGTCTAAAAAAGGAGATCTGGTTTCACTCGAGCTTAACTTTTTGGCATTTAAACAAACCTGGACCAGTGAGGTCATTTCTGATGAGGAAACAGATAAAGTCTGGAAGTTTGTAGATGTTGGAAGGAAGCTGCCTTTTTTCCTCAAAACGTGGAAGCACGAGCATTTGGTGGAGGCAGAGGCCGCTGGTTCAGCGATCGTAGATAATATCGAGTATACTACAGGGACATTGCTTACGGATTTGGTCATGTACCCATTGCTGGCTGGTCAGTTTCTGTATCGGAAGCCTGTTTACAAGCGATTTTTCAGGTAAGATCTATCATGATCTTTAGGGGGTCTCCATTTTTCAGCAGAAAAGGCTTTTTCAGCTTACACAAACTTCTTTTTACAGAAGTTAATTAATTTGGCTTGATGAAATCCTCTTTTACCCTTTTGCTGTGCCTCCTTATTATTACATGTCTTGCTCAAAGTCGGGAAGAATGGAGATCGCAACTGGATACTGCCACCAGTGACACTACCATTGTGAAACTATATCTGAAGCTAGGCCACAGTTTTCAAGGCAGAAATAAAGACTCCTTAGTCTGGTACGCTAAAAAGGCGGTTGCACTGGCAGACAAAATCGGCGATCCAAGGGCCCTGGCATCAGGCTACAATTTGATGGGAAATGCAAACTTTCTGGAGTCAAATTATGATACAGCCATTTACTATTATTCAAGAGGATATGATCAGGCTATACGTGCTAAAGACTCACTTAGACAAGGAGCTTTGGTCGGCAACATTGGAGTGGTTCTTACATATCAGGGAAAATATGACACGTCTATCCACGTTTTGCTTCAGGCAAAAGCATTTAGAGAATCAATAAATGATCCAAAGGTTAGTTCCACAGTCAATAACCTGGGAAATGCCTATAACCGAATGGCTGATTATGAAAAAGCTCTGGAATACTATAAGGAGGCAGCCAGGCTAAAAGAAGAACATGGACAAACCCGATCTCTGAGTAACACGCTGAATAACATTGGGATCATTCTGAAAAATCAGGAGAAATATGAGGAAGCGATCTCATATTATCAACGAGCCTTAGAGATAGGTGAAGAGTTTAAAGACCTGCCGAAGCAAGCAAACGCACACAATAATTTAGCTACTCTGTATAGAGATGGGAATATTGATGATGCCCTGGCTGAACACCACTTCAGGCTAGCTATTAAGAAAAAAGGAGAGATTGGGGACAAAGGTGGACTTTTTAATTCTCTGGTGAATTATGCCGAACTGCTTTCCGGCAAAGGAAGAAGTAAGGAAGCATTGTCAATGCTAGAAGAAGCCGAAGTGATAGAAAAAGAACTGGGGGAGACGATGTATACCATAAACGGACTTCAAATGAAAGCCAATGTGTTAGCCGACCTAGGGAGGTATGAAGAGGCGTACCAAGTGTATAGGCAGGCTTATGTAAAGCGAGTAGATGCCATTAATGAAGATCGGAATGAGAAAATCGCTGAGTGGGAAACCAGGTTTGAAACTGCCAAAAAGGAGGCTGAAATAGAGCGTCTTTCATTGGAAACTGATTTGCAAAAAGCTCAACTCTACAATACCAGGGTCATTTTTGTTGTGGGAGGCGGAGGCGCTTTTTGTATCATCGTCCTTGTGCTTCTTCTTTATTTTCAGAGGATAAAGAAGCATAAAGTGGAGCAGGAAGCACAGGAACTACAAATAGAGGCTTTAGAAAAACGATTAATGGACCTTAACATCAGTCCGTCAGAGACGCAAGTCAGTATCAATGACCTGAATGAAAAAATTCAAACACCACTTTCCGAAAGAGAATTTGAAGTGTTGAAATTGAGCCTTGAGGGGAAGACAAACAGTGAAATAGCAGAGACACTTTTTGTTTCAATTAGTACCATCAAGTTTCATTTAAGGAACACCTATGGTAAATTAGGCGTGAATAATCGTAAGGAAGCCCTGGACTATGTGGTTAAGACGTCTTAGTATATTTTTCTTTTCTATTCCATACTACCTCTTTTCCCAATCGGAGAATGTTGAATTAGTTAATAACCTCATAGATGCAGAAAACTACCAGGGAGCCATAAATACTGCGGATTCATTGCTTGACCTGCCCCGTTTCTACGAAGATTATTTTTATCTCTACATCAAAAAAGGGGATGCTTACTATTATCTGGCAGACATCAAAAACTCCCTGAAAAATTACCTGCTGGCGAGTGAAGAACCGCAAATCAAACTCCTGGAAAACAGTAAGGCACTACAGGAAACGCTCAGCAATGTAGGCTTTTGCTACAGCGAATTAGGTATACACGATAAGGCGCTGCAGTACTATAAAGCTTCCTTTGATCTTGCAGTTGAGTTAAATGATAGCTCGGAGGTAGCAGTAGGTTACTACAATAGGTCTAATGCTCATTTAAAGCAGGGCAATTTGGAAGAAGGCATCAGCCTGTTGGAGCAAGCTTATGCGATAGATAAACAAAGAAAAGACACTGCCGCCATAGGTTTTGACCTGAATGCACTGGGATATGCCGCTTTGGAAATGAACCGTTCGGATGAGGCCATACGATACTTCAAGGAATCCATACTCCTGCTGGGGAAAAGTTCTGGAAACTACAATTCATTGGGCACCCGGTATAATAACCTTTCAAAAGCTTTTCTAAGTAAAAACGAATGGGATAGCGCCCTTTTCTATAATCAAAAATCCATTGAAATTCATGAGCAGTTTAATGATGAGATCAACCTGGCCAACCGATGGATCAATCGTGCCATGATCTTAAATCAAATGGACCTCCTGGAACAAGCTTTGGAGTGGAGTCTGAAAGCCAGGGATAGAGTGGCACAATTGAAAAAAAGTGATTTGATCCTGATGGCCAACACAGCAGCGGTTGAATCCTACGAAAAACAAGGACAGTTACCAGCCGCCATTCAGCTTACAGAAACCAACATAAAACTTGCAGAAGAAATAAGATCGATCAAGCATCTCCACATTGCTCAAAAAAAATATGCACAACTACTGGCCGAGGCAGGACGCTCTTACGAAGCATATGATGCGTTAGGAATAGCCGGTATCCTATTCGATTCGATCAAAACCATAGAAGCCCAACGAGCAGCCTCTGAATTGGCTGTAAAATATGAAGTGGATAAAATTGCCAGTGAAAATGAGATTTTGCAACTGGAAAGTGATGTAGCTAAGGCAAAACTTGCGCAAGAACAAAACACCACATTTTGGCTGACTGTTTTAGTACTTGTTGTGTTGGCAACCGGAGCATTCATTACCTACTCGCTGATTTCAAAAAATAAGATAAAAGAGCAATTGATGCAGTCGGAAATCAGCGAACTGCGTCTACAGATCAAACAACTGATTGACTATCAGCCGGAGGAATCTTCTATCTCTATTGACCAGCTAAACGAAGTTCTCAAGGAACCATTAAGTGACCGTGAATTTGAGGTTTTGCAAATGGCCATGACGGACAAAAATAACAGTGAGATTGCCGAGAAGATTTTCGTTTCTACCAACACGGTGAAGTATCACCTCAAAAATATCTACCAAAAGCTCGGAGTATCTAACCGTAAGGAGGCGCTAAAATTCGCCTTTCAGGCAACTTCAAGCTAGTTTTTCGTAAAACTACCCACCTGGGTAGGGTGAAACTAGCCCAAGGGGTCAGGTAAAAAACCATGGTATTTCTGTGATTTTGTTTCGAAACAAAAATCGCAATATGCCATGAAAAAAATCTTAGTTGACAAAATTTTACTACTTGCCTTTATGCTCAGTATGATGGGGATGGGGAAGGCACAAGACCTTCAATGGGTCAACGGTAACACCAGTGGTTTCGCTATCAATAGCGATGCCAAAATTGATGCCTCCGGAAATGTCTATTTAGCCGGAGGTTTCTCAGGAACGGTCGATTTCGATCCTGGAACCGGAACCACCAACCTTACCTCAGCCGGTTCATTTGATATCTTCATTTGTAAGTTAGATGCCTCCGGTAATCTTCTTTGGGTCCACAGCATTGGTGGGTCATCCAACGATGGAGTCGGAGATATGGAATTGGATGCCAGTGGGAACGTCTATGTGACCGGGTGGTTTCAGGAATCCAACATTGACTTTAACCCGGGAGTCGGAACAAGTAACCTAACTTCTGCTGGTTCTACGGATGTTTATGTGTTGAAACTCAACTCGTCCGGAACCTTCCAATGGGTTTATCAGGGCGGAGGAATTTCCTCTGACGAGGGCCAGGGACTTGCAATTGATGGGGCAGGTAGTGTCTTTGTGACGGGGGACACATACGGAGGAGACTTTGACAATGGTGCGGGAACGACCACTCTGGGCGGAAATGGTGCACAAGATATCTTTGTCGTTGAGTTAAATTCCTCAGGGGTATTTCAATGGGGTGTTGATATTGGAGGAACAGGAAGAGATGAAGCTACCGCTATCGCTCTCGAAAGTTCAGGAGATATCTTTATCGGTGGAATATTCTCCAGTACAGTAGATTTTGATCCATCAGGTTCAGTCGCTAACAAAACATCCAATGGCCTCCTTGATGCATTCCTGCTTCAGCTTGATGATGCTGGCGGCTATCAGCAAGTGATCACCTGGGGAGGAACTTCAAATGATGGTCTCCAAGATTTTGCGTTTACCAGTACCGGATCTGTAGTGACCACAAGCTACTTCGATGGTACTATTGATATCGATCCTTATGCCGGCACCAAGAGTGCCACAGCGGGCAGTTCGAATGTGGATCAGTTGGTTCACCATTTTGACATTTTGAATGACAAGGTTTTCTGGTATAAGCAGGTTGACATCACAAGCTCAGGCTTATTTGGTATTGATGTAGATGCAAATGATAATGTATATCATGCTGGATTCTATAGCCTATATGGGATCGTTGAAATCTACGATATCGATGGACTCGAGCTGTTTTCCATCTCTCCTACTTTTGCAATGAAAAACTACAACGTGGAAGTCGATGGATCTGACTTCTATCTGCATGGTGCCTTTACAAGCACGACCAACTTCGACCTGTGTGGAGGAACGCACAATATCAATGGACTAAGCGGGGACAAGGCTTTTGTTGCAAAATATTCCATCGAATCTTTAGCCGATGATCCCACACTATCTGCTACGGCTTCAAGCATTTTTCCGGGAGAATCCGCCACCATCTCTATCCAGTCAGGAAACCTTAACAGTGCTACAGACTGGGAATGGTATTCGGGAAGTTGTGCAGGCACTTCTGTGGGTTCAGGTACTTCAATTAATGTTTTCCCTGAAACCACTACCACTTACTATGTGCGTGGGGAGGGATATTCTTGTCTCTCAAGCGGAGCTTGTACTTCCATCACCATTACCGTGGATGATCCCTACTTAACCTATGGTCTATCTTTCGATCTGTCAAACGGGGCTACAGGTAGAACAGCTGAATTTGACATTAGTGGCCAAACAATTGCCCCGCAGGATCTTGCATATAATGATGACGGCACAAAACTTTTTGTCCTGGAGAACAGCGTTTATCAATATAGCCTCACCACACCTTACGACATCAGCTCAGGCATAAGCTATACAGGTACTTCCTATGCTGCAGGTGGCAATGGTATGGCCTTCAGCTCTGATGGGCTAAAAATGTATTTTGTTGTGGATGGTGCAGATGAAGTTCGACAATACAGCCTTACAAACGCTTATGATATTTCCAGTGGAGTGAGCCTGGACGGTTCCTTCAGCGTATCTGCGGAAGAGACAAACGTTTCAGACATTCGATTCAGCTCAGATGGTACAAAAATGTTCATCGTTGGTTTCAACAGCGATCAGGTTAGGCAATACAGCCTTAATACCGCATTTGACATTACCGATGGTGGTTCGCTGGAGGCTTCCTATGACCCCACCAGCCAGGCGTTCAACCCCTCAAGGTTGGATTTCAGTGCGGATGGCACAAAAATGTTTGTTGATCTTCACCAATTTAGCCTTACTACGCCGTTCGACATTTCGAGTGGCGTCACGGCTGATGGCTATTCACTAGCCACTGGTCCAAATACAACCGGATCAAGATTTCATCCGGATGGAAAAACAATAACAATCACCGATTGGACCAATGATGTGGTCGCACAATTCGATATAAACGAAGGAGGATTTGTAGAAACAGAAGCCAATGATGGAACGGTTGAGGGTACTCTCACAATTGAAGCGACTGGAAATACATTTGTTAATGCTGGTTCTACTTTGGCCGAAACAACACACTATTCCATTGACAATCTTCCATCTGGATTGGTCCCGACATTGACTGTTTCGGCAGACGGGTCCTCAGCTGAGTTAAGTATTTCAGGAAAAGCATCAGAACATCAGGGTAGCAACGATATTTCCGGTTTGATCTTCACATTCGAAGAGGCAGCTTTTACTACTTCCTCGACGGTTTTGAATTCAGTCAGCACCGATAGCGGGTTGGGCATAGATTTCGTGGAAAACTATCCAAAACTTGTATATGGTTACCTATTTGATCCGTCAAATGCCTCTTTCGATGGTAGCCCATTCAGTGTATCTGGGGATGAACTCTACCCAGGTGGCCTTGCCTTTAACCCTGATGGAACGAAAGTTTACGTTATAGGTACAGAAGGTGATGATATTAATCAATACAGCCTAACCACTCCATTTGATATTACTTCTAGTGTAACGTTGGACGGCACATCATCAAGTACAACCACACAGGATGAGACACCAACCGGCATAGCATTCAGCTCAGATGGCAGCAAAGTTTTCCTGACCGGCTCTACCAACGATGCAGTCTATCAATACAGCCTCACATCGGCATGGGACGTAACCGCCGGAATAAGCTATTCCGGCTCCTCTTTAGATGTCTCGACTTATGAAACGATTCCGTATGATGTGAAATTCAATGACGATGGGACCAAAATGTTTGTTGTAGGTGCAAGTAGTGATGCCGTTCAGCAATTTAACTTAACTACTCCTTACGATATTGGCTCTGGTGTCTCACATGAAGGTGAACTTTCGGTAGCTTCAGAAGATACCGGGCCAAGCGGGATGGCGTTCAACATTGACGGTACCCAATTGGCAATCGTTGGTTCATCTGGAGACGAAGTAAATATTTATAGCCTCTCGACAGCTTATGATGTTACCAGCGGTGTTACGGTTCTTGGAGAACCCTTCAGTATTTCCGCTCAAGAAACTGGCCCATCGGGTATTGCTTTCAATAACTCAGGCGACAAAATGTACATCGTGGGAACTTCAGGTAAAGACATCAATCAATACAGCCTGAATTCCGGAGGGTTCACCGAAACAGCTGACAATTTTGGTGAAATCGAGGGTTCACTTGTCATTCGGCTATTTGACGATCTATTTACCAATGCTGGCGGAACACTTACTAACGGAGTTGACTACACCATCAATAACCTGCCAAATGGTTTAACCCCAACATTAACTGTGGCAGGAGATGCTTTATCAGCTACCCTTAACATTACCGGAAATGCCTCAAGCCATGTAAATACAGATGATATTGCCGGGCTGGAATTCACTTTTGCCAACTCCGCATTTAATCTCGGTGATGCCTCCAATGTGACCAATGCCATAGCAGCCAGCAGTGGTATTGGCATAGATTTCATCGAAGCACCGACTATTTCAGATCAGGATTTTTCAGTAGCTGAAAACAGTGCAAATTCCACCTCTATCGGAATAGTAGCTGCATCCGATAACGATGGTGATGATATCACTTTTTCAATCACTTCAGGAAACGACTTAGGTGGGTTTGTTATCAATTCGTCATCAGGTGAAATAACAGTAGCCGATGTAAATCAACTGGATTTCGAAACCAATCCGTCTTTCGAACTAATTGTTCAGGTATCGGACGGGGGATTGTCTTCTTCTGCCACTATCACCATCAACCTGACGAATGTAGCAGAAGCTCCCACGGACATGGACTTGGATGTCACTTCCACTGATGAAAATAATGCCATCAATGATGTGATCAGTACCCTTTCCACCGCCGACGTGGATGCCGGGGAAACTCATACGTACTCCTTGGTTTCCGGAACGGGAGATGCGGATAATGCTTCCTTCAATATCAACGGAAATGAGTTGAGAGCTTCGGTGGTATTCAATTTTGAGGTCAAAGAAAGCTATTCAGTCCGTATTCAAACCGATGACGGGAACGGAGGAATATATGCTGAAGCATTTACCATTACCATCAATGACGTTTCCGAAGCTCCAACGGATATTACGTTTGCCGGATTCTTCCTTGAGATAGATGAAAACAATAGCGTGAATGATCTAATTACCACCTTCTTAACCACCGATCAGGATGCCGGGGAAACGCACACCTACTTGCTAGTGGCCGGGGAAGGAGATACGGATAACGGATCCTTTAATATGGTTGGGGATGAACTACAAGCTGCAGAGGAGTTTGATTTTGAAACAAAAAGTACCTACAACATCCGGGTGCAAACCGATGACGGAAATGGCGGAACCTATTCGGAAGCATTTGTAGTTACAATAAATGATCTTTCCGAGCAACCAACCGATCTAAGCATCAGCGCCAGTTCAATCCAAGAAAACAATGAAATAAACGATGTGATCGGAACATTCTCTTCAGAAGACGATGACATAGGAGAAACATTTGCCTATTCACTGATAAGTGGAAGTGGTGATACCGATAATGCGTCATTCAACATTAATGGGGATCAGCTTAGAGCTTCTGAGGAGTTTGATTTTGAAACACAAAACATATATTCCATTCGTGTACAGACTAATGATGGAAACTCTGGAGTATTTGAAAAGGTCTTCACAATCACAATAAACAACCAACAAGAAGTACCAACTGATATACTTCTATCATCCAGTGATATAGATGAGTCATCACCTTCAGGGACAACAGTTGGAAACCTGAGTACAGTGGACGAAGACAGTGGCGAAACCTATACGTATTCCCTGGTAAGTGGATCAGGAGATGTCGATAATGCTTCCTTTACCATTGACGGAAACCAGTTGAAAAGTGGTGAAGTCTTCGATTTTGAAACCAAAACGAGCTATTCCGTTCGAATTCAAACCAACGATGGGAATGGTGGGCTTTTTGAAAAAACATTCACGATCTCAATCAACGACCAGCCTCCTGGTTTAACAGGTGTAGGTATTACCAGCAATAGCATAAATGAAAACCTGTCTTCAGGTTCGCTGGTAGGAAATCTATTTGCGCTGGGTGATGAAATAGAAGGCGTCAGCTTTACATACTCACTTGTAAGTGGAGCGGGAGATACTGACAATACCTCATTTAGCATTTCAACAAATCAATTATTGACCGGTACTTCTTTTGACTTTGAATCTGATAATCAATACTCGATCCGAGTAATGGCAGATGATGGAGAAGGTTCCACGGTTGAGGAAGTGATTTTAATCGATATAAATGATGTAAATGAAGTTCCAACCGATATCCAGCTGAGCTCGGCTACTATCACTGAAAATAATGCTGATAATGAATTGATCGGAACATTTACATCTACCGATGAGGATACCGGAGATTCACATATCTACTCATTGGTATCAGGTACAGGTGATACGGATAACTCAGCTTTTTCGATCGCCAGTGGACAGTTATTAGCCAGTCAAATCTTTGATTTTGAAGATCAATCATCATATTCAATCAGAGTCCAAACCAATGACGGGAGCGGTGGTGTTTATGAAGAAGTATTTACTATAACGATCATAGATGATAATGATGTGCCGTCTGCGCTTAATATTAGTAATCAGACACTTGATGAAAATAATTCAATTAACTCTTCCATTGGTACCCTTTCTACGATCGATCAAGATGCTGGAGACTCCTTCACCTACTCACTCGTAAGCGGTGTGGGAGATTCTGATAACGGGTCATTTAATATTTCAGGTGATGATCTACAGGCTATTGTTTCTTTTGACTATGAATCACAAAGCAGTTACTCAATCAGAGTGCAAACGAATGACGGAAACGGTGGAGTACTTGAACAATCATTTACTGTTCAGGTTAATGATTTGAATGAAAATCCAACAGATATTCTTTTATCAAATACATCGATAGAAGAGAGTAACCCTTCAGGAACCATTGTAGGGTCATTGTCGTCGGATGACGAAGATGCGGGGCAATCACATACTTATACACTCGTGGCAGGAACTGGTGACACAGATAACAATTCGTTCACGATTTCGGGAAGCGATATAGTAAGTGCTGAGGTATTTGACTTTGAAACAAAGAGCTCCTATTCATTAAGAGTTCGATCTGAAGATGGCAATGGAGGCGCTTTCGAAAAGTCATTTGTGATTTCTATTACAGATCTACCGGCTCAAATCACATCATTCACGCTGAGCAATGCATCAATTAACGAAAATGAGTTGTCCGGTTCAGCAGTGGGTTCATTTACCACTTCAGGTGAAGATCTTTCCGGGAGCTTTACGTACAGTCTGGTGGCTGGTGTCGGAGACGAAGACAATGCATCTTTTACTATTTCAGGAAACCAGTTGTTGTCAGGGACCGGTTTCAACTTTGAAGTTAAAAACTCTTACAGTGTACGAGTTCTTGTAAATGATGGAACTGGAAATACAGATGAAAAATCTTTCACAATTTCAGTGAATGATGTTTCCGAAGCACCTACAAATATCACATTAGCAGGAAACACCATCGAAGAAAACAATTCGATCGGTGACGTGATAGGCAGCTTATCCACTACGGACGAAGATGCAGGTGAAACCTTCACTTACTCATTAGTAGCAGGAGCTGGTGATTCCGATAACGCTTCTTTTGATATTGTGGGGGATGAACTCAGGGCTGGTGAAGTATTTAACTTTGAAACACAATCAAGCTATTCGGTGAGGATTGAAACAAATGACGGAAATGGCGGCACCTATCAGGAGTCCTTTACGATCACCATCCTTAATGAAAATGAAAGTATTGTAGTCACTAATCCTATTGCTGATAGAGACTTGGACGAAGGATTCACTTCTTTGAATATCAGTCTGAGCACTGTATTTGAAGATCAGGACGGAGATGCATTAACATATGAAGTATCGAGCTCTAATACAAGTATAGTTACCGTGAGTGAGACTGCTGGAACTTTGACTATCGCTGAAGCAGCGGCCTTTGGGAGCTCTACTATCACAGTGACAGCAGACGATGGATCAGGAGTCACTATTTCAGATGAATTCATTGTGACGGTCAATAATGTTAATGATGCGCCGATTGTGGTCAATACAATCCCTGACCAAACCTTTGATGAAGGTTTCAGCAACGGTAATGTCGATCTGAGTTCCATCTTTAGTGACGCAGATGGCGATGCCTTGACATTGTCCGTCTCAAGTAGTGATGAAACCGTAGCTACTGTGGCTGTTTCAGGAAGCACCCTCACTATCACCGAAGCAGGGCTGGGTACAGCAACCATCACGGTTACAGCCAATGATGGAAACGGGGAAACCGTAGCTGACGATTTTGTGGTGACGGTCAATAATGTGAATGACGCACCCGTAGTGGCCAGCCCAATAGCAGATCTCTCGCTTGACGAAGGCTTTGGTAGCAGTGACGTGGATCTCAGCAGCACTTTCTCGGATGCAGATGGGGATGCATTGACATTGACTGCCTCAAGCAGTGATGAAGCCGTAGCAACTGTGGCTGTTTCAGGAACCACCCTCACCATCACCGAAGCGGGTTTGGGTACAGCTACCATTACGGTTACAGCCAATGATGGAAACGGGGAAACCGTAGCTGACGATTTTGTGGTGACGGTCAATAATGTGAATGACGCACCCGTAGTGGCCAGCCCAATAGCGGACCTTTCGTTTGACGAAGGCTTTGGCAGCAGTGATGTGGATCTTAGTAGCACCTTCTCTGATGAAGATGGAGATGAGCTGATCCTTAGTGTTGAGAGCAGCAATGAATCTGTTGTAACCGTTAGTGAGACCAACTCCCTCCTTACCATTACAGAAGTAGGACCTGGATCATCCACAATCACAGTCACTGCCAGTGACGGTAATGGAGGTTCAGTAGCTGATGAATTCATCTTCACAGTCACAGAAGTTCCGAACAACGCACCAGTAGTGGCAAATGCTTTAGCTGATCAGTCTCGAGAAGAAGGGTTCGAATTTTCACAAATTAGTTATGTAGAAGTCTTTTCTGATCCTGATGGTGACGCTTTAGCGATCACGGTGACCAGTAGCGATGAGAGTGTGGTTACTGTTGAGTTGATTACCGATGACCAGATCCTGATCAATGAAGTGGGATCAGGTGAGAGCACTATAACTGTCACTGCGAATGATGGAAACGGAGGGTCAGTTTCAGATGAGTTTACATTCACAGTAGAGCCAACTCCCCTTGAGGTGGCCCGACAATTCACCATATCAGTGTATCCGAATCCGGCTACAAAAAGTTTTGAAGTACAATCACCTGATGATGAGTTGATCAGCATTTATGATCAGCACGGGAGATTGCAATTTCAGAGCCGGACTAACACCACGACAATAATCAGCCAGCTTAGAAGCGGTATTTATATCATTGAATTATCAAATGGGGAGCATTTAAGGCTGATCAAGCGATAAACTAAGGCAGAGGTCATTCATGGCAGATTGGCCTGTAAAACCGGTCCCCAGGGGGCCGGTTTTTTTAAAATAAAAATATGTAAAACCCGTTCGGATAACTACTTACTTATATCGGTTGGTAAAAAAATGGATGTCCCGAAAAGAGCATCCATCAATTTTAATGTTTAATCAAGCTTATTACGCATCCTTCCACTTAATGGTGCATCCAATGGCTCTTTTACCAGTAACCTTTGGTTTCTCACCAGCCAGTAAGGCATCTACGGCATCTTCAACATAAGTTTCATTCACGTCTGATACCTCTGAGGGGCTATCATCGATAGCACCTATATACTCTACCCGGTATTTATCATTGGCTTCTTTGTTAAGCACGAAAACATGAGGAGTCTTTGTTGCCCCATAGGCAGCTGTAATTTCCTGAGAATCATCCCTGAGATATGGGAATGGGTAATTTTTCTCTTTAGAGCGTTTGATCATCTCATCCATAGAGTCTCCTGGCTGCTTATCCACATCATTAGGATTGATGGCGATCACCGGAAAACCCTTACTGCGGTACTTTTTGTCAAGGTCTATGATACGCTGCTCGTAAAGCTTGGCGTAAGGACACGTATTGCAGGTGAAAATCACAATAAATCCTTTGGCTTTATTGTAATCAGCCATGGAGACCATTTTGCCGTCAACATTTTTTAGCTTAAAATCAGTGGCATAGTCTCCTACTTCGTATCCTTTTTCAGGAGTTTCGGTAGCATTCACAAACAATACTGCTACGACCACCAGCAATCCTGCAAATAGTAGAAATGTTCTTTTCATCGATTCGTTCATTTTGATGATAAATTTTTAACAATACTTTCCAGTTCGTCCTTTTCGAGTGCCTTTTCGTAAAATGTCTTTTCGCCGGAGCGTTGCACGAATAATGTAGCTGGAATTGCACCACTCCAGTCAGGGCTAATGCTGGATATATATTTGTCTGCATCCTTTTCATCCAGCAGTAATGCTTTTGATTTGATGCCTTTTTTTGCAAGCATCATTTTGGCCTTTTCAACCTGCGATGTAAAATCCAGGCTGACAAAGTAAAGATCCACATCACCTTTCTGACCTAGTGCATCAAAGTACGGCATTTCCCTGATGCAGGGTCCACACCAGGATGCCCAGAAATTAATGACTTTAAGCCGGTCACCCTCCGTGTTTATGATGTTATTAAGCTCTTCCAGTTTTACCAGCTTGATATCCTGTGATACCCCACTAAAGGCTATCGATACCAAAATGATCATCAGCAACTTTTTCATCATCAAGGGTTTACGTTTTTTAGCGTGTTTTTGTTTTAGAGACTTATTGGAGGGATTATAAAAATTGCACTATTCTTATATCTTTCTGAAATTATTGATGTCTGCAAGTTCCTCAATCTTAATTTTTTGAGAATATTTGAAGAATGGATTTGCTTTGAATAAGTGTCTGCCGTACATATATCTCAAATTCTGATCCCAGAGGGATACAAAAAAAGAACACGGATAATACGATTTGTCTTTTTTAGATCAAAATGATAAATCAATTTTTTATTCACATTTTTGACCATTTATCCACATTATCCACATTTTTTCCTATAACTAACTGTTTTACAGAACGTTAAAACTAATCACCTAAAGGTAATCTTTGTGGATAATGTGAATTAAAAAAATAAACGGACGAAAAGCAGTCAATTTTGTAAATGGTTATAAATCAGCATATTGACTGTTTTATTCCTTTGTTTGCCTGATTAATTTCTTACGGTAGGCATTGAAAATTCTGGATTTGGAAATGAACCCCACGTATTTTCCATTATCTATAACAGGAAGATTCCACGCTTGTGTTAATTCAAATTTATTCATCACCGATTGCATTTTTTCCTGAGGGGTGACAAAGGCCGGGGGCTTTTGCATGATGGTTTTAATGATCACTTTATCCCGATATTCAGGGTCAAACATGATCTCGCGAATGTCATCCAGTGTTACTATGCCCTCCAGTTCCTGATTGTCATTGACTACTGGAAAGATGTTTCTTTTACTCTGCTTAACCAGATCTACCAACTCACTGAGTGGTGCATCCGGGTGTATCGTCAGGAGGTCCTTCTCCACAATTTTTTTCAGATCAATAAGGCTCAGGACGATCCGGTCTCTGTCATACTGGATCAGGTCTCCTTTTTCAATGAGATTTTTCGTGTAGATGCTGTATTTTTCAAAATACGAAATAGTAGAGAAGCTGATTGCAGATACCAGCATCAATGGCACAAATAACTCATATCCACTGGTAATTTCAGCTATCAGGAATATAGCTGTAAGAGGAGCATGGAGCACACCGCTCATTAAGCCGCACATACCCACCAGTGTGAAATTGCTGGCACTTATCTGACCGTTTGGAAAAACCAGAGAGACTACTCTGGTAAAGAGAAAGCCTGTAACCCCACCCATAAATAAGGAAGGAGCAAAGACACCACCACTACCTCCGGAACCAATAGTAAGGGCAGTAGCGACTGGTTTGATCAATAAAATGAGAAGTAAAAACAGGATTAATACACCTTCATTACCGGAGAGTGAGTAGAAAAGGCTTCGGTCAAAGATGTCGACGTGACGACCGTTGAGAAGTGCTTTTATCGACTCGTAGCCCTCACCATATATAGGAGGGAAAGTGAAAATGATAAGGGCAAGCCCCAATCCACCTATGATAGCCCGGTTAAATTGATTGTTGATATTCTTAATGGAGCCTTCTACCCGGTACAGTACTCGTGTGAAGTATAAAGATGCCAGTCCGCAGGTAATACCCAGCATAATATAATAAGGAGTATCTGCGGTTGTGAAGCCTTCGGTCAGCCGGAAAGAGAAAAGGATGTCCTCTCCCAGAAGAATAATACTTACTAGCTGTCCGCTTACCGAGGCGATCAAGATAGGAATAAACTTACTGATCTTTACCTCCGTCATGATGACCTCTATAGCGAAAATCACTCCTGTGATGGGAGAGTTGAATATAGCAGAAATAGCTCCTGCAGCACCACAGCCTATCAGCAATGTTCGTTTCTTATAGTCGAGATGGACGAGTCTGCCTACATTGGACCCGATCGCTGACCCTGTTACTACTATTGGGGCCTCCAGTCCCACTGACCCTCCAAAACCAACGGTGACTGCTGAGGTGAGCATACGTGAATACATCTGCGTACGGCGCAGGATCGAACTGTTTTTAGAAATAGCATATAGGATCTGAGTAATACCGTGTCCAAGCCGCTCTTTCAGCAGATAGTTGGCTATCAAAACCGTAAGTAAAATGCCGATCAAAGGGTACCCCAGGTAGAGGTAGTTAAAACCTGTGATATCCATGTTGCGTTCCAGAAGGTTCTGAATGAAGTGGACCGTACTCTTTAGTATCACCGCTGCCAGTCCGGCTATGAGCCCGATGATACTGGCAACGATCAGCAGGAAATTGTTGTCGCTGATGTGTTTTAGTCGCCAGACTAAAAACCGCATTAATACTCGCGAAAACTTCATCTTAAATGATCAGCAAGCGACAAAGGTAAAATTTTATGTTTCAGATTAACTTAATTAACTTAAAAATAGCATGATCGAATTTACCCAAATCAAAGAGACCTGTCTTTATGTACAGGGTCTTGATAAGACAGAGTCATTTTATCATGGGATATTAGGACTGCCTGTGCTATCAAAAGTAAATGGTCGGCATATTTTTTTCAGAGCCGGAACCTCGGTCTTGCTGTGCTTTATCCCGGAGATGACAAAAAATGAAAAGACGCTACCGCCACACTTTGCTAAAGGGAAGCAACACATTGCCTTTGAGGTAAAACCGGATCAATATAAAGATACACTGGAGAAGTTGACCAAAGCCGGTATTTCCATTACACATGAGCAAGAATGGAAAGACGATTTAAAATCTTTTTACTTCGAAGATCCTGATGGCCATGTGCTGGAGGTTGTGCCTGTGGGGATCTGGGAATAATTTCAGAATTGAGAATTTTGTTACAGATCTGAAAATCATCTTTAATCAAAAAAAGGGTCATAAAAATGACACGACAACAATTGCAGGTAATAATCATAAGCTTAATAGTTATAATCAAACACTTTCAGGGCAAAGAGCCAATTCGGTTATTATGAAAGACTTTACGCCTTTTCCCCTTCAGCCCTTAACAATAAAACGTTACCGATGACGTTAAAATATTATATCAAACTGAGGTTGAATTAATTCTACTCTATTGAGTTATATTGAATAATCATCTTGGAGTATGGTTTGAACAAATATTCCCCCTTTTCTTTTCCCAAAAGGGAGGCGATGGGATTATAGGAAATTTGTCAAATCAATATGCTCTTATCTGCTTAATCGCAGCATGACAAAGCAGGATTGTTATGTTTTATTTTCAATAAATAGATGACTTTAATAAAAAAAATAACTGATTTACCACTTTTTTTTGGTTTTGTTCCAACCATCACGCTTAATTTGCAGTCTTATTAGAAACACTAGAGTCAATATGAGAATAAATTCGCTTAAAAACAGCTCCGCTATCTTTAATTTTCTGCTTACTTTTTTGATTTTAACATTCAGCTGTAAAACTGCTAATGTCTTTGATCAGGGAAATGTAATAGCTTCTACTGATTACAGAGGCTATACACCACTGGCAGATGCATCAGGTAACAGAGCCAAGGAACGGATCATTAGAGAGATGGATAAGATAGCCTCAGAGCTGAATATGGCCTTGCCAGAATGCATAGTCTCGAGAGAGGGCCAGAAAGTACTACTCACACTGAGCTCCGATAATCTGTTTGTTTCCAGTAAGGCTGATCTGAAGTACGCGGGGACCCTGGATGTCATAAGCCCTTTAATACTCAACTATGAATATACAGATGTCACCATTGCCGGACATACTGATTCCATGGGAGCAGGAACCTATAACCAAAAGCTTTCTGAGGAACGGGCTATCTCAGTTTTGAATTATTTTATAATCAAGGGGATAGACGATGATCGTCTGGAAGCTAAAGGTTATGGTGAATTTGCGCCTGTTGAGAAGAATCTTACTGCGGCCGGAAGGGCTAAAAACAGAAGGATTGAAATAAGCCTGGTCCCGAGCAAAAAGATGATTAAGCTGGCAGAAAAAGATAAGCTGGACAAGTACAAGTAATCAATCAGACCAGCAGTCCGTTTACCTTCTCCAGTGCTTCTTCAATATACTTATAGGTAGAAAGGATCTCAGGCTTCCCGTTCACAATAGCTACATCGTGCTCAAAGTGAGCAGAGGGTTTCCGATCTGCAGTCACTATGGTCCACCCGTCTGAGAGTTGGATAACGCGGCGGGTGCCAAGGTTTATCATTGGTTCTACAGCCAGAACCAGTCCTTCTTTGAGTTTAGGTCCACGGCCTCTTTTTCCAAAGTTTGGTACTTCCGGAGATTCATGCATCTTTTTCCCAAGGCCATGCCCCACGAGTTCCCGGACTACTCCATAGCCAAAGCTCTCGGTATAAGTCTGAATGGCATAGCTGATGTCGCCAATCCGATTACCTGTCACCATCTGCTCGATCCCCAGGTAAAGACTCTCTTTGGTAATTTTTAGTAGCTGCTTTACCTCAGGGCTGATTTCACCAACTGCAAATGTGTAGGCATGATCTCCGTAAAAGCCATTTTTCAAAGCACCTATATCCACACCTACGATATCTCCCTCCACTAGTGGGCGATTAGTGGGAATGCCATGGACTACCTGCTCATTAACTGAGGTGATTATTGTATTGGGATAGTCGTATAGACCCAGAAAACCCGGCTCGGCACCCTGATCCCGGATATATTCTTCGGCGATCTTATCCAGCTCCAGAGGTGTAACACCAGGCTTAATGTGCTCGGCCATTACCCCTAAAGTTCTGGAAACTATCAGGGCGCTCTCCCGCATTATTTCTATCTCTTCTTTAGACTTGTAGTGAATCATGGGCTCTCTGCTAAGACCGCAAAATTAACACAAATAAAAAAACCCCGGCGAGAATGCCGGGGTCTATTCAAAAATCTATAAACGCAAACTATTATGATTTCTTAGTGATTCCGGAGAGGACCTCTTCAATAGGAACTCGCTGACCATCTTTGTAAGAAACAATCCAGGCATCCTTCACACCCATTTCACGGAGGTACTTTTTGAATGTATCAGCTTCCCAGTAATCCCGGAAAACTCCTATTGAATACTTATTTAGATCACCTTCTTTGTCCTGAGTGAAGTTTTGAGCTTTTTGTGCTAACTCACCTAGATCTTTGTTTTTATAGGCTCCGATCTGGACTTTGAAAACCACGCCCTCTTCTTCATTAATTCCGCTGCTCTGAGATTTTTTAGAAGACTGCGCAGGCTTAGAGTTGGCTTCAGCCAGCTCATCACGAAGACCGGTTATCTGCTTTTGATACTGCGAGATCTGGTCATCTTTATCGGCAAGTTTGTCATCTACTCCTGCCAACTCACTTTTCAAGCTTGACACCTGACTTTTCAGGGACTTGTTCTCTTCAATAAGCGTTTTATATTGCTCAGGCTCAAGAGCTTTGATCCTTTTCTTCCATTCCTTTCGCTCTTTTTTATCCATTTGAGCAGTGGCCTGGAAACCTACAGCTACAAATAGCGTCAGGGCCAAAAGTGTAATAAATCTTTTCATGTGTATAATGTTTGTTTGGTAAACGATGGAATTTTGGTTAAAACCCAGCCTCATAAAGACAAAATTGAAGCTAAGCATTTAATCTGAGATTTCATCTTTAAGCTATTGATCTTTAATGTTTTGTATATCTTCGACTAAAGTACTAAAATAACTTTAAAAAACACAAATTTTTAACTTTTGAGTGAACCGATCATATCTTCTGGCTTTACCCATTCGTCAAACTGTTCACTTGTCAAAAGCCCCAGTTCAATAGCTGCTTCCCGCAGTGTAGTCCCCTCTTTATGGGCTTTTTTTGCGATTTTAGCAGCATTTTCATACCCAATGTGCGTGTTAAGCGCTGTTACCAGCATCAGGGAATTTTCCAGTTTTTCTCTGATTACCGGATAATTTGGCTCAATACCAATGGCACAGTTATCATTGAAGCTTTCGCATGCATCACCTATCAGCCGTGCTGAAGAGAGTAAATTGTAAACCATCATTGGTTTGAAAACGTTCAGTTCAAACTGGCCAAACATACCTCCGGATGACACTGCCACATCATTTCCAATCACCTGGGCGCAGACCATGGTAAGCGCTTCGCATTGTGTAGGATTTACTTTTCCGGGCATGATCGAAGAGCCCGGTTCATTTTCAGGAATGATAATCTCTCCGATTCCGCTTCTGGGTCCGGAACACAACATTCGGATGTCATTACCGATCTTCATAAGGCTCACGGCCAGCTGCTTTAATGCGCCGTGGGTTTCTACGATGGCATCATGCGCGGCCAATGCTTCAAATTTGTTTTCTGCAGATACAAAGGGTAGTCCTGAATTTTCAGCTATCTTTTTTGCAACGAGATCCGCATAACCTTCCGGAGTGTTTAGGCCGGTACCTACAGCCGTACCTCCAAGGGCCAGCTCGGACAGGTGAGCAAATGTGTTTTCAAGAGCTTTTAGCCCGTGGTCCAGCTGCGAGACATACCCGGAAAACTCCTGGCCCAGGCTCAATGGAGTAGCATCCATAAAATGCGTTCGCCCTATCTTTACTACATCCCGGAAGGCATCTGATTTTTTCTTTAACGTATCGCGCAGCTTTTTGACCTTAGGGATGGTATTCTCTATAAGACTTTTATAAGATGCAATGTGCATTGCAGTGGGGAAAGTGTCATTGGAAGACTGGCTTTTATTCACATCGTCGTTCGGGTGGATAGCTTTTTTGTCGTCGGTCAGCTTTCCTCCGTTTAGTACATGAGCACGATTAGCGATCACCTCATTGCAGTTCATGTTTGACTGAGTACCGGATCCTGTCTGCCATACTACCAGCGGAAACTGATCGTCCAGCTTTCCTTCCAGGATTTCGTCACATACTTTGGTGATGAGGGCGGCTTTCTCCTCCGGGAGTACACCAAGCTTATGATTGGCCTGAGCCGCAGATTTTTTCAGAATAGCAAATGCATAAATGACCTCCATGGGCATCTGCATGTTTGCTCCGCCTATTTTAAAATTCTCTTTCGATCGTTGGGTCTGGGCTCCCCAATATTTTTCAGCAGGTACTTTTACCTCACCCATTGTATCATGCTCCGTACGGAATTCCATTTTTTTAACGTTTTATCAGATTTTGTATCACAAAAATAAGCGTTGCAGAAGCTTATTTTTAACTCCGCGCAATATTAAATCAAATGAATTGTTTGAACGGAATTGTCAAATTCCTGTTTAGGTAGTAGGTTTGTGGTTGTTTAGAATGATTCTAAATAGATGAAAAAAGTAAAAGTCCTCATTTCTGATTTTCAATATCTCACCCGGGAGGGGCTCATTCACCTCATTGAGAAGAATGATGATTTTGATTTGGTAGACGTGGTAGAGGGACCGGAGGACTTATTGAAAAGTGTGTTGAATCACCATCCTGATGTAATGGTGATGGATAGCCAAAGTCAGGATCCGGTTTTACTTTCCTTACTTAGGCAGATTGTGAGCACAAATGCCACCAACATCCTGATTATTACAAATGATGATAAGCGTCAGCACATAAAATCTCTGTTGGACCTGGGTATAAAGGGCATAGTAACCAAGAGCTGTAGCAAGCTGGAGATCGTTAATGCCATTCATGCCATTTCTAAAAACAATCGCTTTTACTGTAACCGTATCCTGGATTTGCTGATGGGTCAGGATAAAGAAGTGGAGGAGGCAGACTGTGAGCCGACTGATCTTTCTCCCCGTGAGTTTGAGGTCTTACAGCTGATCACCAAAGGGTATAAGACCGTAGAAATAGCCGAGGAACTTCATGTGAGTGTGCATACGATAAACTCTCATCGAAAAAATATACTTAAAAAGCTAAACCTGAAATCACCTGCAGAACTGATTGTTTATGCTATGGAATCAGGAATGGTAAAGGTCTGATACTGAAGGGAATAGTTACAGGGAATGACAAAAGTCAGTTTTTTCACTAGGAATAGCTATTGTGAAAACCCCATTACCGAGTTTAATTTGCAACCAAATAAATTGAAGGCATTGACTCTAGATACACTTAAACTCAATCAAAGCGTCACCGTAAAGCGTCTTACTCAAAATGGGCTAACCTCCAAGTTAATGGACATGGGCCTATACCCCGGTAAGTCGATCCAGGTTGTCTTCAAGGCTCCGTTTGGTGACCCTATCGCTGTGGATGTGGAAGGCTACACCCTCTCTCTCAGAAAAGAGGAAGCATCACTTGTAGAGGTGGAATAACATGAAGATCGCATTAGTTGGCAACCCCAACTCAGGTAAAACTTCCGTTTTCAATCAATTAACCGGCCTGAATCAAAAGATCGGTAATTTTCCCGGAGTTACTGTAGACAAGAAATTTGGCTTTCTCAAGCATAGTAACAATTCTCATATCATCATTGATCTGCCCGGGATCTACAGTTTGTATCCCAAAACACAGGATGAGCAGGTCGTATATGATATACTTAGCGATAAGAATCACCCGGACTATCCGGACCGTATTGTGGTAGTGGCTGATGCCTCTAACCTGGAGCGCAATCTGCTGCTTTTTACGCAAGTGCTTGACCTGGGAGTGCCGGTAACCATGGTGCTCAACATGACGGATGTCGCAGATAAAAAGGGGCTGGTCATCGATACGGAGAAGCTCAGCGAGCTACTGGGGGGTGTACAGATCATTCCGATCATAGCCCGTACCGGCAAAGGCATGAAGGAGCTGATCGATGAGATTATCAGTCATAAACAGCGACCCGCTTCACAGCCGTTTTTGGGAGGAGAGTTTGACGAAGGTCAGTTTCTGATCCGGGATACTGATGAGCAAAATATACGGGTAGAAAAACGCTACAGGAAGATTCGGCAGGTACTCAGCTTTGTGATGAAGCAAACGCCTGTTAAAAGATCTATTGTCAAAAGGCACCGCTATGTGGATCGGGTGGTTACCCATCCTGTTTTAGGTTATGTGTTCTTCCTCGCCATCCTTTTTGTTATTTTCCAGGCTATCTATGCCTGGGCAGAATGGCCTATGGATCTGATCGATTCAGTGTTTCTGTCTGCGAGTAAGTGGACTAAAAACACGTTGCCAGTTGGGATTCTCACTAACCTGGTTGCTGAAGGGATCATTCCCGGTCTGGGGGGTGTAGTCATTTTCATACCACAGATTACGCTTCTTTTTGGCTTTATTTTTCTCCTGGAGGAAACGGGTTATATGGCGAGGGTAGTGTTTATCATGGATCGGCTGATGCGTCCGTTTGGCCTGAACGGGCGGAGTGTGGTACCGCTGATTTCGGGTGTGGCTTGTGCCATCCCGGCGATTATGGCTACCAGAACCATTGATAACTGGAAAGAACGCCTCATCACTATCATGGTTACTCCACTGATGAGCTGCTCCGCCCGGTTGCCGGTTTACACATTGTTGATTGCTCTAGTGATACCTGATACCTCCATCGGGCCTTTCAATCTCAAGGGAATGGTTTTACTTGGTCTTTATTTGATTGGTTTGATAGCTGCGCTACTTGTGGCGCTGATTTTCAAATTCATTATTAAAACCAAACAGAAGAGTTTCCTGGTGATGGAGCTTCCCTTGTATAAAATGCCACGGTGGAATAATCTTGGTATTACCTTATGGGAAAAAGTACGACTGTTTGTGTTTGACGCCGGTAAAGTGATCTTTAGCATTTCGATCATTTTATGGGTGCTTGCCTCATTTGGGCCGGGAGATCGAATGGAAGAAGCTGTAGCCAAAATACCGGTACCTCAGGAACAATCTCAGATGGATGATTATGAAGAGCAGGTATCATCAGCCAGACTTTCCAATTCTTATATCGGTATTCTCGGTCACTCTATAGAGCCGGTCATCAAGCCACTAGGGTATAACTGGCAGATAGGGATAGCATTGATCACCTCCTTTGCGGCACGGGAAGTATTTGTAGGGTCTATGGCTACTATCTACAGTGTAGGTGAAAATTTTGATACCGAGCGGACATTGATACAACGGATGCGGACAGAGAAAAACCGTCTTACAGGTGATCCAGTGTATACTTTGGCGTCCGGATTGTCCCTCATGATCTTTTATGCGTTTGCAATGCAGTGCATGAGTACGCTGGCAATTGTGCTTCGTGAAACTAAAAACTGGAAATATCCATTATTACAGTTAGTATACATGACGGGGATGGCATACATCGCCGCATTGATCGTTTATCAGCTATTGAAATGACACAGTTACTAATCGTGATCGGATTGTTTTTGACTGCAGGATTTTTTATCGGAAGAAGGATCTACAAGAGCTTCTCCGGAAAATCCCAACCCGGTTGTGAGAAGTGTGCTGCCAATCAGATAGCCAAATCAGAAGGTTCATAACATCACTATAAGTAGTGATACTCTTCTAACTAGTAGTGAATAAAAATTTGACTAAAAATAGCGATTGTTTAGGCCCGATTTTAGCGCGACTTTTGCTATCTGGAATTATTCTAAATAATGATTAGGGAGGAGCAGTGTATGGAAGCGCAGGGATTTGGTTCATTCAATCCTTTTGATAGTCAGAAGGATCTGATGAACGGGGAAGAGTGTGTGTTTAAAAAATGCTGCAAGAAGTATAAGAAGAAGGGAAAACATTGCAAGAAGTGTCCAAAAATATGATTTTGAAGCGAAAGGGAAGTAGGGAATTACTTTTTGAAACGAATAATTCTGCACTGTTTCAGTGTGATGAGGCGGAATTGTATATCCTTAACTTTAAAGGAGATATCCTTGAGTTTCGGCCATGTGAGCTAATCACCTTTAAGCGAAAGATCCAGAAAATTGATATGGTGTCGTTACTTTCCAGTGATACACCAGATGTTGAGATCATTCATATGCCTCACTGTGATCGGATCTTTGCTTTTACCATTCACGATGTGCTGGAGCTGAAAGAGCTATTTGGCGGAGCTTTTGCCATGCTGGAGCTCAACAGCATGATCCACAAAGAGCTGGTACGAAAAGTTTCCTGATCCTGCTTGTTTCCATCTGATCTTTCTGAAGGACACTAACTTAGACTGATTATAAATTGCGGTTTAATGCTGTTCTGATCAACTTTTATTGTTCATTTGTAGTTGTTATTTAAACATTCTGATAGCCGGGGTACCTGTTTAGAATCACTGAATCGCAATTGTTACAGCATGTACCGCCGCTATAGTGGACAAAACCGGAAACTTATGAAAGACATATTGAGAAGACATTCGGTCCTTAAGGACGAGATCATAGATGTAGTAAACAAGCAGATCAAAATGGAAGCACAGTCTTCTGCAGCATATCTGGCGATGGCAGCTTGGTGTGATGTGCGGGGATATGATAACTGTGCTGAGTTTTTCTTCAAACAATCTGACCAGGAGCGTGGGCACCAGATGAAGTTTTTCCACTATCTGGTGGATATGGAATGCGATGCGATTTCACCGTCTGTTGGTGAGTCACAGCACGAGTTTGATAAGCTGCGAAGTGTTTTTGAAAAGGCATTGGAAATGGAAATCGCAGTGACGGACAGCATCCACGATATGGTGCGGGTCTGCCGAAAAGTTGGCGATCTGGCTACTGAAGAGTTCCTCAGATGGTTTGTGCAGGAGCAAATTGAAGAGGAGTATGTGGCAAGAAGATGCTTAGAACTGTTTGATGTGCTCGGTGAAGATAAGCTCGCCCTGGGGATGATCGAAGAGCGAGTGCTTCATGTAAAGTACGATTCTGCAGAAGGCTAAAATCCAATAACATATAGATCAATCCGAAAAGGAGAATCAGCGATGGTTCTCCTTTTTGCTTTTAAGGATATTTTGTTGGTAAGATGTGTGTAATAGTTCCGGACTAGGGATAAACTAATTTTATCTTTGGTTTATGAAATACCGGGAGATCATAAAGCTTGTGGAAAATGAGGGGTGGTATATCCACAGAAGTAAGGGAAGCCATCATGTTTTCAAGCATCCTTCAAAACCAGGTATTGTAGTGATTGCTATTCATAGATTATCTGATGATGTCCCAAAAGGGACAGAAAACAGCATTTTAAAACAAGCGGGTTTGAAATAGTTTCTACACACTAACAATATCTGACTCGGAATTCTCCTCCGGAAAAGACAGCCCATCTTCCTTTAAAGTCTCCAGATAAAGCTTGATCGCTTCAGTGATATTCCTTTTAGTCTCTTCCTTTGTTTCACCAGCTGATGTACAGCCTGGTAAGTCAGGAACATAGGCTGAATATCCCTGTGGTGATTTCTCATATATGACCAAGTAGTTACGCATTTCTAAGTTTTATTGAGCGATCTGTTTTGCGGCTCTGGCGGTTTCTTTATTGACGTTTAAAAGTATTCAATAGTTTCCATTATGAAAAAAGAGCCGTCAAAATAAGTTTTTTCTACAAATATGAATTTTATAATAAATATTTTTTCTACATTTACTAAAAATATCATTTAAGACCAATGAAGGGCGAATACTTAGGTGAACTGGAAGAAATAGTTTTGCTGGCTGTGGGCATCCTGGATGGTGATGCCTATGGAGTCAGTGTGCAGAAAGAAATAGCCAGCCAGTTGGATCGTAAGGTGACGCTGAGCGCGCTCCATACAGTGATGCACCGGCTGGAGAAAAAGGGTTACCTGGAATCTTCACTTGGAGATGCGACCCATGAACGCGGAGGTAAAAGAAAAAGACTTTTCCAGGTCACTGGTCTTGGCAAACAGGCCCTTCAGGATCAGCGTGACTCCCGTGAAAAACTCTGGCAGCTACAACCTACTCTTAAATAGGATTAAATGAAGCACCCCACTCAACCACCAAAGCTTGCGCATAAGTTTCTTTCCTGGTTTTGCAGAAAAGACCTCCTGGAAGAGATCGAAGGGGATCTTTACGAGGTGTACTCAGAGGATCTGCAATCATTGAGTTCATTTAAAGCTAATGCCTTGTACTGCCTGAGAGTTATGGGGTTTTTCAAACCGTCAAACATTCGTCCAACCAAAACCACCAATCACATGATGCTGATCAAAAATTACCTGCTTATCGCTTACCGAAATCTAATCCGCAATAAGGGCTACACTTCTTTCAACCTGTTAGGATTGACTATTGGGTTAGCATCCAGTATCCTGATGGTGGCTTACGTTTTGGATGAGCTTAGCTTTGATAAGGAATTTTCTCAGTATGACGACATCTACCGGGTAGCACAGCATGTAGATATGGAAAACAGTGAGATGACTTCCGCAGCTACACCAGCCTCTTTGGGCGCTACCCTAAAGGCTGAATTTCCGGAAGTAGAAGCATTCGCTGCATTTACTATGTTTAATCGGGTTACCCTGAAAATCGGGGATAAGAAATTTACCGATCCGCAATCTCATCTGGTTTCCAGCAGCTTCCTTCAGGTTTTTGATTACCCATTCATTAAAGGTGATCCTGAAACCGCTTTGGACGAACCGAATACCATGGTGATCAGTGAATCTAAAGCGCTGACCTATTTTGGAACACTAGATGTAGTGGGTAAGGCTGTAGAGTCGGAGCACAATGGAATATTTACCATTACCGGAGTGATGGCGGACCCCTACGAAAATGCCCATTTTCATCATCCCATCCTCTTCCATGTAGATGATGGGTATTTCACTGGCCAAAACTGGAAAGACAATGGCTATTACAACTATGTAAAACTAAAAGCTGGAGCAGGTCCAGACCGGCTAAGTCAGAAGCTTCCTGATTTTTATAGCCAATACATGGAGCAACCGGTTAAAGAAGTGTTTTCCGGAACGGGCTATTTGTTCCTTCAGCCTCTTACAGACATTCATTTGCATTCGGACCTGGCTTTTGAGCTTGAGCCAAACAATAAGTTTTATCACGTTGTAGGGATGGGTCTTCTTGCAGGCTTTATCGTACTGGTTGTTTGCATCAATTATATGAATATGGCCACAGCCCAGGCTACAAAGAGAGTGCGCGAGGTGGGCATAAGAAAAGTGCTTGGCTCCAATCGGCAAATGTTGCTTTTCCAGTTTTTCACAGAATCGAGCCTTCTGACTCTGCTTTCAGCTGTACTGGCCCTGCTTTTAGTCCCTGTTTTTCTTCCGTATTTCAACTATCTGGCGGACAAGTCTTTCACCGTTTTCCATTTTCTGGATGTGAAAATCCTTGCCGGTTTTGCATTGATTGTTTTGGTGACGGGATTGTTGGGCGGTTGCTATCCGGCTGTGTTTTTATCTAAATTCACGGCAGATCAGGTGCTGAAGAAGAGTTATTCTTTCAGTGGCTTTAGGCTTCCACTCAATAAGCTGCTTAATGCCTTTCAGTTTATGATCGCTTTGGTCATGATCATTGTGACACTGACGGTTTATCGGCAGGTAGAATTTGCGAAGAATATGGACCTGGGATTTGACCAGGAAAATGTCCTGAAGATCGATTTGAAAAACCGGACCAATGATGAATATGCACTGGTTCAGGAACTTTTGGCCCATCCGGATATTCAATCGGTAGCCGCTTCAAAGCAAGCTCCCGGAGATGATATTCAGCTGGAGGGGTTTCCTTTTGAGATGCCTGATGGTTCGTTTAGCACTCACAAAGCAGAATTTAATGCTGTAGATAAAAATTACCTGCCTGTCTTAGGACTTGAACTTTTGGCAGGCAGAAATATAGGTGATGAAAGTCCGGGTACTGTGGCAGTAGTCAATGAGACTCTGGCCAAAAAACTGGGATACTCAAATCCCGGGGATGTACTGGATAAACGGGTAAAGCTCCCAATTGGTGAGGATTTTCACTCCCGGATTATTGGTGTGGTTAAAGATGTCCACATGAGGTCTTTGCATCACGAGATAGCACCTCACATTCTGATCAATTTTACTCCGATCACTTCGATGCTCCTGGTCAAGGTTGAAACACAAGACATGCAAAACCTGCTGGGTTTTGTAGAGGACAAAACCCGGGAGATCACCAACTCTACTTCACATGCCGTTACTTTTCTGGATCAGGATTACTGGCAGCAATACCAGGCTGAAGAAAAACGAACGAAGACCCTGAGCATCTTTTCTTTACTTATTGTGTCACTGGCCTTTGCCGGATTGATCGGTCTGGTGTCATTCCAGATCAGATTTCGCGCTAAGGAGATCACGATCCGGAAAGTATTTGGCGCTGGATTTAGCAATGTACTAACCTTATATATCAGGCAGTTTGCCTGGCAGATCCTGCTCTCGGTTGCTTTGGCCATTCCAGTCACCATCTTTTTTATCAATCAGTGGCTGGACAATTTTGCTTATCGAATTGGCTTGCCATTCGACCTTTTGATTGGGGTATCTCTGGTATTGATTGCTGCTATTTTACTGATGATCCTGATTCAGAGTAAGATCGGATTCCGTGTAAAGCCCACAACTTATCTGAAAGAGGAATAATGGTTTACTCCAGTGAGTAAACTACTTTTACATTTACTTCAATATTGATTTTCCTTAAACCGATAGGACTGTCATGAGATGATCCTACGGCTCGTGAAACAGCCCCATACATGTTTAGCTGCTCACGGTAGGTCATTTCCGGATAATTTTCTTCATAAGACTCCTTTGCAGGAAATTCCTTAATGGAAATAGTGTTTCCTAACGTATCACCCTGACTGGTCGCCATAATCATGGCTTTGTCCCTGGCGTTTTCCATAGCCAATCGGGTCACCTCTTTTTTGATAGCTTCCTTTTCGTTATACTTCAACTCAGAGATACGCACTACACCTGCACCTACTTTAAACAACTCAATCATGAATTCTGTAAGTTTCAAGGGTTGGTCAAATTCCACCAGGAAGTCCTTAGCAAATCGTATTTTATTTGAAAAAAGAGAACCCTGATAACCTGACCTGCTGGCATTCATTTGCAAAACTTCTACATGCTCAAAAGGAATATTCCACTCTTCCAATAATTTGGCCAAAGCTTCTTCGCGCTCAGCCAGTTCACTTTCTTTTACTTTTTCGAACTCAGAAAATGATACGTAAATCACTGCCTGGTCCGGTCTTACTTCCTGTTGAGCTTCTCCATAGACCGTGATCGTTCTGGAATCGTATTGGCTGAAAGCTGCAAATGGAAGCAATATGAAGATCGAGATAAAAATTTTCATGGCGGCACAATTTAAAATTGGAATATTTAAATAATTTTTTGATTTATACTAATATTACCTGCAGGGTAACCTGTTGTTTCGACTAACGAATCTTTAACTACTATTAGCGATGCTTTTATCACTACCAGTCCTAGTTGTAGCCATCTGATAAGTAACTATTGGTGAACACAAATTCCCTTATCTCTAGCGATTGACATAGATCCCGGAGTTATTCACTTTTGTATAGCGTCATTCGAATAAGGTACAATGGATCTTTACAAATACGACCATTTTTTTTTAAAGCTGGAAAAAAAATTGAAATCCGAGACTGAAAACCGCAGGATGATCATCCGAAAAGCGATCCGGGATTCACACTGCCCCTATTTGAAGGAGAAGCTGGAAATGCTTTACCGCCTATATCAGTAATTTTTAATAGAAGACCTCAGTGTGGGCCGGTGGTTGTAAGGACCATCGGTTCCATGAGGCACAAATGTTCAGAATACATGTGTAGTGCCAAAGAGCAAATAACTTTAAGCGAAACGGAAAATGGTGTTATCAGATGGTGTAAATGCTGCCGGTCCTACACATTAGCTTACAAAGCATGCTGTGCAGCTTTTGACGACCAGGATTTCAAACAGTTTGAAAGTTTACTTAACCATCTCACCAATGATGACTTCCATTACCAGCTAAATGATTCCCAACAGGTCCTTCTAAAAACTCCGGCATCCAAAGTAGGTTTTTGTCTTACTCAGCGAGAAGTTTGGGAGATCCAAAGCATGATCACGGAAGCTAAAACCATAAACGAACTTTTTCGGCTGATTTATTAAAAACCACCGGAATGAAAGCGAAAAGCAAATCGGTGGGTAGCCAGCATTTTTCTTGCCATTTCACTCAGCATTGGTCGGCCTCAACAAAAAAAGCCCAAAACCATTCGGGAGCATGTACTCCAATAATCGTTCACTATTTGTAGTGATTACTAGCATCACTAGTTGCCAGAAATTTGCCTATCGGTAGTGATTGTATAGCACCTCTCATCGGTAGTACTTTTGCATTGTTTAGAATTGATCTAAATAAAAATTGATAATCAAAAAACGTTTACCACATAAAATGAAATTATTCAAAGCACTAGTTCTATTGTCAGTTGTACTATTCACGGCATGCGATAATGAGGATGATGTAACAAAGGATATTGAGGTTCCTGAGACTTATACTTTTGAAAGAAACGGGGAATCTACAGTGAGCTTTTCCGGTCAAACTACACGCCTGGATATGCTGGCTGAAATGAAAGCATACATTGGAGAAGCCAATGATGGTACCACCACACTTTCCGAGCAGACATTGCTGGACATGTTTGCCAACCAAAACAATCCGTTTTCTACTGAAGACTTAAATACAAGTGGTAAACAACTGGAAAATAAAACATTCCTTAGTGATGTTGATTTTTTCAAAAATGTATTGAGTTCTGCAGCAGCAGCAAGTGAGTCTCCCGGAGATGCAGCGCAGGGACAAGCCGGACTGATCGCCAGAGGCCCGGATAAAAATATTCTGGTTGATGGAAAAGGCTGGGAATATACCCAGATCATTGAGAAGGGATTGATGGGTGCTACATTCTTAAATCAGATATTCAATTCTTATCTGACCGAGGCTAAGATTGGTGATGCAGTGGAAAATGATGAGCTGGAAGAAGGAAAGAATTATACAGCAATGGAGCATCACTGGGACGAAGCATTCGGTTACTGGGGTGTGCCTGTGGATTTTGATCCTGAAGGGGACAATCGATTCTGGGGGAATTACACTTACGGACGTGAGTCATACCTTGGAAGCGCTACAGCCCTGAAAGATGCTTTTCTTACGGGAAGGACTGCCATCGTAAATAAGGATTACGAGCTTAGAGATGCACAAAGAGACATCATTTATGAGCAATTTGAAGAAATAGCAGCAGCTACAGCTATCCATTACATTAATGAAGCGATCACGAATCTGAATGACGGAGATCAGGGTAACCTTTTTCATCACATTTCTGAAGGCTACGGGTTTGTAATGGCTCTGAAATACAGTCCTAATAAGTCAATCACAGATGCGCAGATTGAAACGATCCTTAACTCCAATTTTGGAACGGACGGTGATTTCTGGACCATAGACCTGGAAGGATTAAATGCTGCGAAATCTACTTTGGTATCTGTTTATCCGGAGTTTGAAGAATTTGCAGATGACCTGTAAGTGAAGTTGAAAAGGATTCATTAAACCATAAGACTTTGTAAATGTATTTTATACATAAAAAGTATCTTCAAGGGTTAGGCTCAATAGTTTTATTGAGCCTTTCGCTCTATTCGGGTTTTAAAAGATTACTGAGACCAGGGGTCTGTTGCTTGCCTTTAATTATACCTGGAGGGGTTTGCTCAATAGTGGGGTTGTTGAGCATCATGCTCATTTCATGTGATGGGAATAGCGGGCTGGACAAGGTCAACGATTTTGATCAACAGCCATTTCTGGAAAATATCGGGGAGAACATCATTCTCCCGGCCTATGCTTCTCTGGCTGTTGAAAACGAAAAGCTTGCTGAAGCAATCCATGCATTGGCAAACGATCCTTCTGAAGTTACATTGTTAGCGGCACAATCTCAGCTCAAGGCAGCTCGATTTGCATGGCAAAAATGTACGCCCTTTCAGTTTGGCCCTGCTGAGACTTATGGTCTTTCTGCCGAGCTGAATATTTATCCAATCGATCAAAATCAGATTGAATTAAATATTAATTCTGGTGATTATGACCTATCGAAACTTAGTAATTCTGATACAAAAGGCTATCAGGCCATTGGGTTTCTGATATACGGGCACCCGGATACTGACGAGGATGTTTTAGCGACTCTTACGTCAGGACGTTTACAGTACCTCGTGGATGTTGTTGCACGTATTGAGGAAGCCACTCTGGCTGTTTATGATGCATGGAAGTCTGAAGGAGAAAATTATCTTGCCACATTTACTGCTGAGGATGCATTAGGCGTGGATATCGGGAGCTCAGTTGGCAAACTGGTCAATGCCATGAATCGGGATTTTGAGCGAAATACGCGAGATGGCAAAGTAGGTATTCCAGTAGGCATCCGTTCTCTTGGCGAGGCTATCCCTACCGCTTCGGAAGCTTTTTTCGGACAGTATTCTGTCGAGTTGCTTCAAGCCAACATGGAAGGGTACTTTGAACTGTATACGGGCGGTTCTGACGGCATAGGTTTTGATGATTATCTCAAAGAAATCGGAGCTTCTACTACAGGAAATGAGGATCTTTCAGAAACCATAGAAGCTCAATTTGCCAAAATTAATACAGCTATTGCTGCAATCTCTGACCCACTACCTGAGGCCATAGCCAATCAAAAAACAGAAGTGGAGAAAATATTTGCGGAGATGCAGGCCCTGGTTGTGCTGTTCAAAACAGACATGGCATCCTCCATCGGTGTAATTATCAGCTACCAGGATAACGATGGCGATTGACCTGAAAGACATATCGGCCCAACTCATTCACAAAAAGGTTACCAATGCTCCCTTGGTAACCTTTCGGGTTTTATTTGGCCTGCTTATGTTTTTGTCCATTGTGCGCTTCTGGGCCAATGGCTGGATCTACACTCAGTACGTGGAGCCGAAGTTTTTCTTTCCTTTTATCACCGGAGTGGCGCCACTTTCCGGAGGCGGAATGTATGTGGTCTTTTTCCTAATGGCGCTAAGTGCACTGGGTATAATGACCGGCCTTTTTTACCGCTGGTCTACGGCGGTATTCTTTTTGCTTTTCACGTATGTAGAGCTCATTGATAAGACCAACTATCTCAACCACTATTATTTCGTCAGTCTGATGAGCTTTTTGCTGATCTGGCTCCCGGCTCACCAGCGGTTTTCCCTGGACGTTTTGCGTGGTGCAGTTGTACCAGCGAGACAGGTTTCCGTGCTTTTCATCAATGTGATCAAGCTACAGCTGGGGATCGTTTATTTTTTTGCAGGTATTGCCAAGATTAATTACGACTGGCTCATCAACGCGCAACCGCTGAAGATGTGGCTGTCAGCGCTGGTTCATAAACCAATAATCGGGGAACTGTTTCGCTATAAGCTTACAGCATATCTTTTTAGCTGGTTTGGGATGCTGTTTGATACCACTATCCCGTTTTTCCTGTCTTTCAAAAAAACACTGCCATTCGCCTATGTTGCTGTGGTAATATTTCATTTGCTTACAGGCTGGATGTTTCCGATCGGGATGTTTCCGTACATCATGATTGTTGCAACCACCATTTTCTTTCCTGCAAGGATACATGAGGAACTACTATCAAAACTTGAAAGACCGGTTGCAGAAAGACCTCTCGGAAAATTAACAATGCACAGAACACAGAAAGTCTTTTTTGTGGCTTTCTTTGCGTTTCAAATTTTGATTCCGCTACGATACCTGACCTATCCCGGGAATATCTTCTGGAATGAATCAGGGTATCGATTTTCGTGGAGAGTGATGCTGATGGAAAAAGCCGGACAAGTAACCTTTTATGTGGAGGATGACACCAAAAAGCATATGGTGGCCAATTACGAGTACCTGACACCGCAGCAGGAAAAGATGTTAGCTACCCAGCCGGATATGATCCGGCAGTTTGCTGGTTTTTTGAAGGAGGAGTTTGCCTCAAAGGGGTTCGATGACCCACGAGTGACTGCTGAATCCCATGTGACTTTAAACGGCCGACCAAACCGGGCTTTCATTGATCCGAACCTGGACTTGACAGATCCGGAACTGACCACCGGGAAAATGGTATTGGATTATGAATAAGGTATTGCTGACGATACTAACCCTGTTTTTTGCTACTGCCACCTTTGGCCAGAGTATCTCCGGCAATGTGTTTGATATGGAGGGAAAAGGCTTAGCGGGTGTAATGGTTTTTATAGAAGGTACTCATCAAAAAGCCACAACTGACGATTCCGGGGATTTTACATTTAGAGGACTGAAGGTAGGTATTTACAGGGTAGCGACTTTTTATCCGGGTTTTGAAACTTCCTATCAGGACATTGAGCTGGATGCAGGAGAGACGGTAACAGTTTCCTTTCAGATCAAAGAGTTATCCCGGGAGCTGGCATCAGTCACTGTACAGGATACCCGGGCTGAAGAGTTGGGTATCAACTGGTTGCAATCTGTGAGCGGGTCGGCAATCTACGAAGCTAAAAAGACCGAACTTATTCAGCTGGATGAAGTCATTGCCAACAAAGCTGCCAATGTGAGCCGCCAGGTTTACTCACGGGTACCGGGCCTGAACATTTGGGAGAGTGATGGAGCGGGGATTCAGCTGGGCATTGGTGGGAGAGGACTAAGTCCTAACCGAACGTCTAATTTTAATGTGCGACAAAACGGATATGATATCTCGGCAGATGCTTTGGGATACCCTGAAAGTTACTATACCCCTCCGGTGCAGGCGCTGGATAAGATAGAGATAGTCAGAGGAGCTGCGGGACTGCAATATGGGACACAGTTTGGGGGAATGCTGAACTTTGATTTTAAAGAAGGCCCGGAGGATAAAAAAATCGAGATTAACTCAATCAACACCCTGGGATCGTTTGGCTTGTTTAACACTTTTAATAGCACAGGCGGCACAGTGGGTAAAGTAAACTATTACGGCTTTTACCAGTACAAAACCAGCAATGGCTGGCGGCCAAATTCGGGGCTGGATCAGCATAATGCATTTGGGTCATTCACTTATAATTTCAATCCCTTCCTGAGTGTGAAGCTGGAGCATACACATATGAGCTATTTGGCGCAGCAGCCTGGAGGCCTCACAGATGCGCAGTTTTACCAGGATCCTCGACAGTCCAACAGGGAGCGCAATTGGTTCAAGGTGGGCTGGGACCTTACGGCTATGGAGTGGAACTACCGGGTGTCTCCTTATTTGAAGTTTAACAATAAGACTTTTCATCTGAATGCTAACCGGTATGCGGTGGGAAACCTTGGCCGGATCAACCGGCCCGACGATCCGGAAGAAAACCGGAACCTTTTAAAGGACGACTATAGTAACTGGGGCAATGAGTTCAGAACCATCGTTCATTATCCATTATTGGGTCAGAAATCCATACTGCTGGTTGGGAACAGGCTTTACTTTGGGCAAACCTTACGTAAACAGGGCGAAGCTAATAATTCAAATGAAGCCAGCTTTGACTTCATTAATCCGGAAGAACCTGATGACTCAGAGTTTACCTTCCCAAGTAAGAATGTGGCCTTCTTTATTGAGAATATTTTTAATATCACTCCTAAACTTAGTGTAACACCGGGAATCAGGTATGAGTACATCCAAACCGATGCAGATGGCTATTACTACAGTCAACAGGAGGATATAGCTGGAAATATTATTTTCAGAGAAAAAATTGAGGAGGAGAAGTCCAAAGACCGATCTTTTGCGCTGGTGGGAATAGGGCTAAGTTATAAACAGTCAGATGCCCTGGAATTATACGCTAATTTCTCTCAAAATTTCAGGTCGATAAACTTCAATGACATTCGTGTTGATAATCCATCACTTACAGTAGATGAAAACATTGATGATGAGCGCGGATACAATGCGGATCTGGGTATAAGAGGATCTGAGCCAGATGTATTTCGATATGATGTTTCTTTATTTTACCTGTCTTATCAAGACCGGATCGGTAGTGTGCTCCGCACAGAAGCCGACCCTCGCTTCACTTTTTATGTACCTAAGACGTTTCGTTTCAGAACCAACGTGGCGAATGCGGCAATCCTGGGGCTAGAGACGTATCTGGAAGGCAATCTTTTTAGCTTGTTTAACTATAAACCTAAAAATATCAGCCTGACAGGCTTTATCAATTTTGCGGCGATCCATGCCGAATACATGGCCAATGAAGAAGAGAGTGTAGAAGGAAACCGTGTAGAACTGGTGCCGAAAGCAAACCTAAAAACAGGTCTTACCTTCAAATACAAAGACCTTGGTTTCTCCTGGCTATATAGTTTCGTAAGCCAGCAATATTCAGATGCTACAAACGCAGACGATTCACCTACAGCAGTGGAAGGCATCATTCCGGCCTATTCGGTGATGGACCTTTCGTTGAGTTATACCCTGAAAAACTGGACGCTGGAGACCGGGATCAACAATCTAACGAATGAATACTACTTTACCCGAAGGGCAGCCGGTTATCCGGGCCCAGGCATTATCCCTTCAGACGGCAGAAGCGGCTATGTGACTGTGGGGGTGAAGTTTTAACTAATAATGCTTCCTACACTGGGCAATCACCAGTTTATTTTTCTCTGCTTTATATATTAATCGGTGCTCCTGAGTGATTCTTCGGGACCACCATCCGGATAGATCTCCTTTTAAACCTTCTGGCTTTCCAATCCCTTCAAATGGAGTTCGGAGGCATTGTTTGATGAGCTCGTTGATCCTTTTTAATGTCTTTTTGTCCGTTTTTTGCCAATAAAGGTAATCTTCCCAGGCATGTGTAAGAAAGACGAGCTCCACTAGTCCTCTATGAGTTGACGGTTTTGGCCACCACCAGCATTATATTCTTCAATAGCTTCTCTGAGTCGTTGAGCGTTTTTGGGGCTACTTAATAGATGAAGTGTTTCTTGCATCCCTTCATAGTCATTTTTCGACATAACAACCATATCATGCCCATTAGACCTGGTGACAAAAAGTGTGTCCTTTGAGTCAAAGATTCTGTCCATGAAGGCTTTCATGTTTTTTCTAAAATTAGAGTATGAGGTTACTTCCATATTGCAAAGATAAGCTCAACAAACAAATTGTACAAATTATTGTACAATACAAAGTGGCCCTCATTCAAAAAAACGGTCTGGGATCGTTGTGTTTCAAAAACTCAAAGTAAATAACCAGACAGAAAATCCTGTAAAAAGGCTGCCCTTCTTCAATAGTAAATTGAGGAAGATCATTTTTTTGCCGGGCTATCTCATGGGGGTTTTGATCAAAAAAGGCCTGGAGGTAAGATTTGTTAGCAGGTCTTTTAAGGGAAAGTTCTCGATGTAGATCGGTCACTGGAATAGATCAATGCCACCGCATGTGCAGCCACACCCTCTTCTTTTCCTACAAAACCAAGCTTTTCAGTGGTTGTAGCTTTTATTGAGATGTCATGGACGGGTATATTCATCACTTCGGCCAAAGTGGATTTCATCTTTTCAATATGTGGGCTGAGCTTAGGTTGCTGCAGGCATACCGTAGCATCAATATTTCCTATGCCAAAGCTATTTTCAGCAAGTAGATTCACTACTTTTTTTAGGAGGATCTTGCTATCAATGCCTTTGTATTTTGGGTCTTTATCTGAAAAATGAAACCCTATATCCCGCATGTTGGCTGCTCCGAGTAGCGCATCGCAGATCACATGGATCAGCACATCCGCATCCGAATGACCATAAGCTCCATGCGTGTGAGGGATCTTAATCCCACCGATCCAGAAATCTACACCCTCAGCCAGTGCATGCACATCATAGCCGTAGCCTATTCGAATGTTCGGTTTCATTTTTTACGATAATATAGTGTAGTACAATTATCCTCCCGCAGTATTTCCTGAGCCATTGTCATTACTTCTTTGGCATTGACAGATTTGATCTGCTCTATCTCCTCATTGATCAGGTTAGTGTCTCCCAGAAATGCGGCATATGCCAGTCCCATAGCCCGGTTGAGTAGATCTACCTCGGCAAAAACCACGGTAGCCTCAGCCTGGTTTTTAACCTTTTCCAATCTTTTAGGATCCAATTCGGACAGAGTAGGTTTGATGGCTTCCTGGATGGCCTGATCGGCTTTTTCGAGTGTTACGTCATCATTCAGCTTGCCTGATATTACCAACAAGCCGGGATCATAACTTCCTGTTACATAAGCTCCCAGACTGGAAAACAGGTTGGTGTCTTTTACCAGCTTTTGGTGCAGTAACGATGACTTTCCGCGACCCAGCAGGTCACTAAGCAAGTCAGCTTCATGATAGCGCTTGCCCACCCGGCCAGGCATATGATATACTTTGTAGATGCTGTCAGCTGGCACATTGGCTGTTATTTCCAGGTGCCTTGAAACGGTTTGTTTGGGCTCTTCAGGGATACCGTTGAGGTGATTTGCTCTACCGGGTATGGTGCCAAACCACTTTTGTGTAAGCTGCAACGCTTTATCTTCGGTGATATCACCGGCAAGTACCAATACAGCATTGCCCGGATGATAATGTGTGTGAAAGAATGATCTTACATCCTCCATGGTAGCTTCTTCGATATGGCTGATCTCTTTGCCGATGGTAGGCCATTGGTAAGGGTGCTTTTGATATGCTACGGGTCTTAGTTTCAGCCAGATGTCACCATAGGGTTGATTCAGGTAGCGTTGCTTGAACTCTTCGATCACCACTTTGCGCTGGACTTCCAGCACCTCCGGATCAAAAGATAAGTTCAGCATTCGGTCAGACTCCAGCCAAAAGGCCGTCTCGACATTGGAAGATGGGACCGTGATGTAATAGTTTGTAATGTCGGGGTTGGTGAAGGCATTATTATCCCCTCCGACTTTCTGCAGGGGCTCATCAAAATTTTTAACATGCTGAGAACCTCCGAACATCAGGTGCTCAAACAGGTGAGCAAAGCCGGTTTTATGAGGAAGCTCATTTCTGGAGCCCACCTTGTAAAGGAGGTTCAGGCACACGACCGGGCTGCTGTGGTCTTCGTGTACGATTAGGTGTAATCCGTTTGAAAGGTGATGTTCTTTGTATGGGACCATGAAGTGGTTGGCTATTTTGATTTCTTTAGAATTCAGCTGACAAAATTAACCATAATCCTCATGGATAAGAATAAGGGGATAAATAATACCTTTGGCCAAAAATTACACCCCAAATCGGCTTAGCCGTTTTAAAACATCACATCTATGAATTTTGACCGTAAGAAGCGTTCAGATAAGCAACTTCTGGAAATTTATTCTGCTCTGGTCACCCCTAGACTGATCGAAGAAAAGATGCTGATCCTGCTCAGGCAGGGAAAGATCAGCAAATGGTTTTCAGGCATAGGACAGGAAGCAATATCCGTGGGTTCTGCACTTGCCTTGGAAATGGATGAGTACATCCTGCCCATGCACAGAAATCTGGGTGTTTTTACCTCCCGGGGAGTGAAATTCACTCAGCTTTTTGAGCAGTTTCAGGGCAAGCTGAGCGGATTTACAAAAGGGCGTGACCGATCATTCCACTTTGGGTCAAAGGAGCATAATATCGTGGGAATGATCTCACATCTAGGGCCCCAGCTGGGGATAGCAGATGGGATAGCTCTGGCCAGGGTACTGAGAAAAGAGCCGAAAGCTACTATCGTGTTCACCGGAGATGGAGGCACCAGCGAAGGGGATTTTCACGAAGCATTAAACGTAGCTTCCGTCTGGAATCTACCTGTCATATTCATCATAGAAAACAATGGATACGGCTTGTCCACACCCAGCTCGGAGCAGTTTAATTTTGACTCGTTTGTGGTGAAAGGTCCGGCGTATGGTATGGAAGCATACAGTGTGGAGGGAAACAACATACTGGAAGTGCTTGATGAATTGGAGCCGCTTGTGAAGAGCATCCGAAAGAAACCCAGACCGATTATTTTCGAAGCAAAAACCTTTAGAATGCGAGGGCACGAGGAGGCATCAGGGACGAAATATGTACCCAGGGAGTTGATGGAATACTGGGCGGAAAAGGACCCCATTTCATGCTACGAAGACTACCTCCTGAAGGAGAAAGCAGCTGACAGGGAGGCACTTGAAAAGATCCGCTCCAGGATTAAAAAAGAAATTGACAGTGCAGTAAAGAAAGCGTTTGCAGAACCCGACGTAGTGGCCGATACAAATAGTGAGGTAAACGATTTGTTCCGGCCGTTTGAGCAGGAGGTTGCCACTCCCGACTTCAGTAAAACCACGAAGAAGCGCTTTGTTGATGCCATTTCTGATGGCTTGTGGCAAAGCCTGGAGAAATACCCTGAACTCGTAGTAATGGGACAGGATGTAGCGGATTATGGTGGTGTTTTTAAGGTGACAGAAGGATTTATTGATCAGTTTGGTAAAGAGAGGATCCGAAATACGCCATTGTGTGAATCAGCGATTGTTGGCGCGAGCCTGGGGCTTTCCATTTCTGGCATGAAAGCAGTGATGGAAATGCAATTTGCAGACTTTGTTACGTGTGGGTTTAATCAAATTGTTAATAATCTTGCCAAAATCCATTACCGGTGGGGGCAGCATGCCGATGTGGTGATCCGCATGCCTACAGGGGCAGGCGTAGGCGCCGGTCCGTTCCATTCCCAGTCGAACGAGGCGTGGTTTTTTCATACGCCCGGTCTGAAGATCGTATATCCTTCTAACCCGGCGGATGCAAAAGGCTTGCTGAATGCTGCTATAGAGGACCCGAATCCCTATCTGTTTTTTGAGCATAAGTTTATGTATCGCTCGCTTACCGATGAAGTGCCGGATGACTATTATACTACTGAAGTGGGGAGAGCCCGGTTAGTCAATGAGGGGTCCGATCTTTCTATCATTACTTATGGCATGGGCGTTCACTGGGCCCGGGAGGTGGTCAGTGAGATGGAACTTTCTGCGGATATCCTTGATTTACGTACTTTACTGCCATGGGATAAGGATGCCGTGAAGAAAACCGTTACAAAAACCAGCAAGGTCTTTATCCTTCATGAGGATTGTCTCACGGGGGGTATAGGAGGAGAGATTGCGGCATGGATATCTGAGCACTGTTTTGAGCAGCTGGATGCACCGGTTTTCAGAGAAGGAAGCCTGGATACACCGGTGCCTTTTGCTAAGCCTTTGGAAGAGAATTTCTTACCAAAGTCTCGTCTGAAAGGAAGAATCGGGCAATTGTTGCGTTATTAAAGGATAACCAGACTCATTAATTGGGATTACGGGAGAAAATTTAAATCTTTGGAGGTACTGAAATCGACTGTTTGAAGCGCGTACTGATCATATCTTCTTTTTGTTTGTTGATAGCAGCTCTATCTGTGGAGACGGCTCAGGCCCAGATCATTACAGATTCAGACCGCAGGCTGAAAACGGAGAAGAAAGATAAAGACAAGAAGGGCTGGTTTTTTGGGTTATTCAGCAAAGATAAAAGATCCACAGGTCCACCTCGCCAAAAGGCTAAAACGGGGGCTCCAAGGTCCACTGCATCTCCATTTAGTTCGTTCAGGAGGAGAAAGGTAACACCCCGATTTACCGAAATAGACAGAGGATCGTTATTCAGGTCTAAGCGTACTGCTCCGGCCAGTGCATACCCTTCAGGTCCGCCGGCAGTATTTAGCAAGCAGAAAAAAGGGCAACCCAGGTATTCATCCGGCTCCCCATTTGCGGGACGCAAAGATAAGCGCCAGCCGCCTCGTTCAGACTCCAGCTCCCCTTTCCGCGACAGCAAAGTCAACATATCACCCCGGTATTCTTCAGGCTCACCTTTTTCGAGGAAAGAAAAATCCGTAACACCCAGGTTTTCACCCGGATCACCGTTCAATAAAAGATCCTACAGCAAGCGGAAGGAGCCCCGGTCAGACTCACATTCACCATTTCGGACTACAAAGTTTAATGTATCACCCAGGTATTCATCCGGCGATCCGTTTGACAGAAAGTCGAAGAAAGCAGGCCCGCCCCGGTCCATTTCAGGGCAGACCCCATTTGATCGGAAAGTGAAAAAAATCCAGCCGAGATTTTCACCAGGCTCACCTTTCTCCAACAAGACTGTCGTAGTAAGTCCACGGACATCTTCGGGTTCGCCATTTTCAAAAAAGAGAAAGGATATCACACCTCGATCTATTTCTGGCTCGCCATTCAGCAAGAAGGATATGGCAGTGAGCCCGCGATACTCATCCGGCTCACCATTTAGTCGCAAAGACAAAACCGTCACTCCACGGTATTCTCCGGGCTCACCTTTTAATAATCGGGCTTACAGCAAAAAGAAAGAGCCCAGGTCAGATTCCGGATCGCCATTCAAAAACGCAAAATATGCAATAAACCCCCGCTATTCTTCAGGCTCACCTTTTTCCAATAAGGACCGGAAAGTGGCGCCCCGCTACTCAGCGGGTTCACCCTTTAGCAAAAAGGATAGAAGTGTGCAGCCAAGGTATTCTCCCGGCTCACCATTTAGCAAAAAGGACCGGGAAGTGAGTCCCCGGTATTCTGTAGGCTCACCTCTGGCAAAAAGGAAAAAGAACATTACACCAAGATTTTCTCCGGGCTCACCATTTGATGGTTTAAGGTGGAGTAAAGCAGATCCGCGGTTTTCAGAAAACAAAAACCGGTTTGATGAAAATGAAAGGCTAAAACGGCAAAGTAGGATCTATAATTTTAAGGTATCCAAATACAAAGGGGAGTATAAAAAGAAACGAGACTGGTATGAGAACGTGAACAGCTTCTTCAAAACCTGGTCTACAGCTCATTTTGAGGGTGGACAGAAAGTGCCATACATGGCCAAAGACTATAAGTCCAAATCAAAGGATCCATCTGGCTACCAGGGTTCATTCAAAGAAAAGTGGATCAATAACCGAAAGATGCATCCGAGCTTCCCCCATCAGAAAGCAAATCAGGATAGTGAGTTTCTCAGGAACAGTCTCAGGAAGTGGAATCTTTTCTGGGCGAGGTTAAACGGGAACAAAGCACAACCGGATGCTGTTAAAGAAAAAGTTTCCAAACCCAAATTTGATCGTAAGGAAGCGGAAATCTGGAATGACTAATATGAACTGGAAAAACCTGACATCTGTAGAAGGTATAGAGGAGTTGGAAGAATTATCCAAAACTCAGCCTGTAGTAGTTTTTAAGCATAGCACCAGGTGCTCAATCAGTGCAGCATCATTAAACCGGCTGGAAAGAAAGTGGGACGACACAAGAGCCTCGGGCCTTGTCCTGTACTTTCTGGATTTGATCGCATACAGAGACGTGTCCAATGCTATAGCGGAGCGATACAGGGTGGAGCACCAGTCACCACAGATACTTATGATAAAGGATGGCCGATGCGTGTATGATAATTCACACTTTGGCATTTCGTTTGAGGAACTCATCGATAACATCGACCCGGTTTCTGCTTAAGATCAGCAGCCTTCCGAGGGTTTTCTGAGTAACCTTGATTAAATTTAGTGGCACTTAGTGCGAACATCTTATGAAAAAGTGGATAGTTATTTTAACCGTAATTTGTGTATCCGGATCAATATACGCCCAGGATCCGGAAAATGACTATACCACTGAAGTCACCTGGGGGTTAAATAAGAACACCAACGGAGGACTGATAGGAGGTGTGATCTTCAAGCTCTCACGGCAGCAGAAGGAAAATCTTTTTTCCATGTTTGGTATAGAGATGATGAATGTGCGCCATCCCAAAGAGCAGCGATACTTATCGCAAGCTTCGGGCACCTCATTCACCTGGGGTAAGGAAAAATTTTTATACTCCATTCGGGGCATTTATGGTCGCGAGCATTTATTGTTTAAAAAAGCGCCAAAGCAGGGTGTGCAGATCAGTGTGCTGTATGGCGCAGGACCTACTGTAGGGGTTATAGCTCCCTACTACATATTGTATAGCGGAAATTACGTGCCGTTTGACCATGAGTTGCATAATAATTTTGGGGCCGTGCAGGGATCAGGTAAATTGTTTCAGGGCCTCGGAGACTCAGAATTAACTGTCGGACTGAATGCCAAAGCCGGAGTCTCCTTTGAATTTGGAACTTTTAAGAATAATGTAGCCGGAGTAGAGACAGGCATCGCTTTTGAAGCATTTCCTAAAGAGATAATCATGGTTCCTACCCAGGACAATAACGCCTTATTTACTTCCCTCTATTTTAATCTTTACTGGGGAACGAGGAAGTAAAATGCCTTGTTTGGAAGTTTGACACAGCAGAGCTTTCTTTGCAGAACAATTTTGAAGCATGATTGAATTACCCACTATTTCTCAGGATAAAGCACAGCGAACCAGAAAACCAGACTGGTTGAGAGTAAAGTTGCCGGTAGGCAAGGAATATGCCAATGTACGAAAGGTCGTAGATGAGCATAAGCTTCACACGATCTGCGAGAGCGGTAACTGTCCTAATATGGGAGAGTGCTGGGGAGCAGGTACAGCTACCTTCATGATCCTCGGAAATGTGTGTACGCGAAGCTGTACGTTCTGCGCAGTAGCTACGGGAAGACCCCCGGAGTATGACGAAGCTGAACCTCAGCGGGTAGCGGAAGCTATAAAGACCATGGGAGTCAAGCATGCTGTCATTACATCCGTAAACCGGGATGAATTGAAGGATAGAGGCGCTGAGATCTGGTATCAGACTGTGAAGAAAGTAAAAGAGCTAAGCCCTGAGACTACCATAGAGACACTCATTCCTGATGTAAAAGGAAACTGGGATGCACTGTACCGGATGATCGAGCCAGGGCAGGAGGTTGTTTCTCACAACGTGGAGACTGTAGAGACGCTCTACAGAAGAGTACGGCCCCAGGCAAAGTATTACAGAAGCCTGGAGCAAATCAAACTGACCAAAGAGGCCGGTAAAAGAACGAAATCCGGGATCATGCTGGGGCTTGGTGAAACGGAAGATGAAGTACACAAAGCCATGGATGACCTGGTAGAGCACGGGTTGGATATTCTTACTCTGGGACAATACCTTCAACCTACCAAAATGCACATTGAAGTTGCTGAATTCATCCACCCCGACCAATTCGACAAATACCGGGAAGAAGGTCTAAAGCGAGGACTCAAATACGTAGAGTCTGGTCCGCTGGTAAGATCCTCCTATCATGCTGAAAGGCACGTAAACGTTCCGATCTAGCGGGTGAGATAAGTTCATTACTGCGCAAGGTGCTTTTGCCATAAGTGGCGCCGGAGTGGCCCGTCAATGTCAGGAAATGGCAGGTTTTGAGAGGGAGGATAAACCCCTGGTAACCCTCAATAACGGTACGGAGTGGCGCAGGCAGAAAACGTAATCATTTAAATTCCCCGATTCTTTGACGAGAATGTACATTATCGAACAGTTTCATGTACGTTTTTAGCAGGTGATTACTTTACCAAAACCCATCTATCTTAGCTTATTTATAGTTTTTGTTGGTTGGCACACTTGTTGACCTCAGAAATGATCATCCGGAAGACTAGATATGCTAAGAAACTACCTGATCACTGCACTCAGAAACCTAAAACGAAATAAGGTCTATACAGCGCTCAATGTGTTTGGGTTGGCGCTTGGTATAGGTTGTGCTTTGGTCATATACAAAGTGATTACCTATGAGCTAAGCTATGATAAGCATCACGAAAATTATGAGTCCATATACCGGGTAGTACATCAAAACATTTACCCGGATCATGTTTCCAAAGACATGGGTACACCTCACCCCCTTGGCCCTGCCTTGAGGGAGGATTATCCTGAAATTGAAAAGGTAGTACGCACACAATACACGTACGGCAACCAGCTCAACACCTACAACGCAGACGGCACCATCAATAAGTATATGATCGAGGAGGGCATAGCCTTTACCGAGCCGGCCTTCTTTGATGTTTTTTCCATTCCCTGGATAGCAGGCAACCGCGAAAAAGCGCTTACCAAACCCAATACTGGAGTGATATCGGCATCCCAGGCGCGTAAACTTTATGGGCTGAGCGCTGGAGAGGAGCACAAAGCCATTGGTAAGGTGATCAATTACAACAACCTGAAAGACTTTCAGGTAGTGGGAATTATCGGCGATCCTCCGGAAACTACCTCTTTGCCATTTACCTATTTGTTTGAGTATTACGGGCAGAAGGATGATGTAAATCCCTATTTCGGTGAGGGCAAGCAGTGGAATTCTACCAGCTCCAATACAAACACCTACTTTATCCCAAAGGCAACGTTTGATTTGGACACGTTCAATGGAAAGCTTGTTGAGTTTGTAGAGAAGTATCGTGGAGAAGGGGACTCTGAGAAAACACGATATATCGTTCAGCCTTTTAGCGAGATACATTTTGATGAGGAGTACGGGTCCTATACAGATGGTGCTTCCTGGCAGTTTATTCTGGCACTGGGAGTGATTGGTATTTTTTTAGTGATCACAGCCTGCATCAACTTCGTAAACCTGGCAACTGCTCAGGCTGCCAACAGAGCGAAAGAGATTGGTATACGCAAGGCTATCGGCAGTATGAGCGGTCAGCTGGTGGTTCAGTTTCTGGCGGAGATTGCATTGATCACCTTTTTTGCAGTTCTGATCTCACTGGCCATAAGTGAGCTGATGTTTAATACGCTTAAAGATATTATTGGCCATCAGCTGTCATTAGATCTTTTTAGCTCTCCGGAAACCATTCTCTTTCTTCTTATCCTCTTTTTGGTAGTAAGCTTACTTTCCGGATTTTATCCGGCGGTACTTCTGTCCCGGATGAATACGGTAGTGGCTTTGCGCAAGAAGATTTCGGCGGGGTCTCATTCCGGTGGATTGAATCTGCGTAAAGGACTCGTGATCCTGCAGTTTACCATTTCACAGTTCCTGATCATAGGCACATTGATCGTTTCCTTACAGACAGATTTTTTCCTGAACTCTGAGCTGGGCTTTGACAGCAAGGCTATCATGACCACCTATATGCCCGAACGGGATGAGGTGAAGATGGAACGTTTCAGGCAGGAAATGCTCCGATCTTCGGCCATTGAAGGTGTGTCCTTTGCCCTGGCTGAACCTACCGGAAACTCCAACTCATTCAGCAACTTTAATTATGCTCCCCTGGAATCAGAAAATGATTATCATGGCAATTTTAAAGCGGTGGATTCACATTACACATCGCTCTTTGATATAGACCTGCTGGCGGGCAGAACGGTGCGAGAGGGAGACAGCAATAATGTAGTGGTAAACCGTAAGATCGCTGACCTTATGGGTTTTGAAGGTCGCTATCCGGATGCCGTAGGAGAAAAGTTAACTACAGGGTGGGGTGGCGACAAAACCATCGTGGGAGTAGTTGATAATTTCCATACCACCTCACTGGAAAAGGACCTGGATTTTGTTCTTATGCTTCACTATCCCAAGGCTTTTTATAGTTTGTCTTATAAAGTAAAATCCCTGGATCAGGTGAAAGAGGCCAACAGTCACTTTGAAAACGTGTGGAACCAGGTCTATCCTGAGTACGTGCTCGATTATGATTTTTATGACAAAAAAGTAGCCGAACGTTACGAGACTGTTCAGAACATTACTTCACTCATGGAGATCTTCGCAGGTATTTCGATCCTGATCGGATGTCTGGGCTTATATGGGTTGATTTCATTCATAGCAGTCAACCGCACCAAGGAGATCGGGGTGAGAAAGGTGCTCGGAGCTTCAGTATTCAATATCCTTGGCATTTTCTCTAAGGAAGTGATCACCCTGATCACCATCTCTTTTGTCATTACATCACCAATAGCTTTTTATCTGCTTGGCAAGTGGCTTGACAACTTTGCTTTTAGGATAGCCATTGGCCCATGGGTTTTTGTGGTGGCGTTTTTAGCTACCCTGCTGATAGCCATTATTACGATAAGCTACAAGACCATTACATCGGCCCTGGTAAATCCCGCAGAGACCCTCAAGGATGACTAATTACAATTAAGCAGTAAGGGAGTATGGGGTTGATAAATTTTTTTATAACCCCTATCTTTTTACTCCTTGTAGATTCCCCCTTTGCCAAGGTCATACACTATTGCACTGACTTTGCAGTCAAACCATTCTGCAAAGATTTTAAACGTACGTTTTTGAGGCCAGTCATTTTCATCTGTCCACATATCAAAAAGCTCGGTTTCAAAGATGGTCTTGTAGTGTTTTTTGACAACCTTTTCGGGTTCGGCAAAACCACCATTCACCAGGTACGAATTATATTCGTGCATATCATCAGGAGTGATGATGCTTTCCGGGTGCAGGTAATTGATCCAGTCAAAGTAGGGTTTTTGTGGTATGACTGTTATTGCATTGCGATTTACTGTGATTAGTTCTTCTTCGTATTCCATTTCTGTAAAAGTTGCAACCCTTTCATGTGAGTTAGGTTTAGATTTGTGTGAAATATAAAAAGAACCATGCTAAAAAACTTTCTGACTCCACAAACCGAAAACACAGCAATTAACTATGCTTCTTTGATCCTGAGGCTGACTTTTGGGCTGCTGATGATGCGTTATGGATTGATGAAGCTGGAAAACTACAGTGCATGGGCGCCCGGATTTATGAACTTCCTGGGGCTGGGAGGATCCGTTTCTCTGGCGTTGGTCATTTTCGCAGAGTTTTTCTGTGCATTGTTTGTGGTGCTGGGGGCAGGAACCCGGCTCGCACTTATCCCGCTGATTATTACCATGTTGGTTGCTTTTTTTGTGGCTCATGCGGGAGATCCGTTTGATGATAAGGAACATTCGCTGGTGTTTCTGTTTCCATTCATTTCGCTGTTGGTTCTGGGGCCGGGCCGGTTTTCCGTGGATGCATTTCTTTTTAGGAAAAAGAGGTGAGTGTAGAAGTGTTGCGGAGTTGCGGCATTTTTTCGATGATCCTCTAATCATTCCAGGCTATTGCCCTGAAAAAAAGAGGGTTAGGGAGTGTTTCTCTGGCATTGCCGACCTTCAAAAGTAGAGGATTCCCAATTTTTGAGAACTGTATATATGATCTCTGTCAAGTTGCAGACTGATATACTTCATAAGCAGGCTGAGCAGGGCATTTTACCTTTATTCCTTAATCTCTTTTGTAAAATGTCCCGATATACTGTACACCCGTTTTCACTGGAGCGAAAGCAAATAGTTGATTTTTTAAGCATTGCCAAGGCCAAGCATACCGCCTATGCGGTCCTGGAGCTGGATATCACCGGAGTCCGTGAAAGCATACGGGAAGCTGGCAGGAAAAGTAACCGTCCGATCTCCCTTACGGCGTATTTGCTGTACTGTTTTGCACAGGCTGTGGATGCTGATAGATCAGTGCAGGCTTACCGAAAGGGCAATAAGCTCATTGTGTTTGATGATGTGGATATTTCCACTATGGTGGAACGCAGGGTAAACGGAGTGCTCGTTCCGGTTAGTTACGTGCTGCGGGCAGCCAATACCAAATCCGTTTTTGAGATATCAGAAGAGATCAAAAAAGCTAAAAATGGAGAATCTTCGGATCTGATTGACAGTGATGTGATGGTTCGAAAGAAGAAACTGATCAGTGTGATCAAGAGGATTGGTTTTTTGCGAAGGTGGTTTTTGAGGCGCATATTCAATGACCCCTTTCTCAAGAAGAAATTTAACGGTACGGTTGGTTTTTCTTCCATGGGCATGTTCAGTTACAATTCGGGTGCCTGGGTCATCCCCATGACACCGCAGGTGCTTACGGCCATGGTGGGTTGCATCAGGAAGCTTCCCGGGTATGACGAAGGACAGCTGGTAAAGCGGGAGGTAGTGGATATCACTATCTCTATGGATCATGATATTCTGGACGGAGCACAGACGGCACGCTTCATAGAGCGGTTCAGACGATTGCTGATCAGGGGAATAGCTGATGATGCGGAAAAGACGCCGGATCACAATCATGCTGAGGCTTTGCGGGTGTGATGGCCGTGGGGTTACGATGTTGTGAAAGTTGCGAGTTGCATGGTTGCGTGAAGGTTACGAGTTGAGGAGTTGCGATGTTGCGAGTTGTTACGGTTGGGAAGTTACGTGCTTACATCTATCCCCGGGGGATTATAGGGGGGATTGATCGACCACTGATTATTGCTTACCGATTACTCCCACTGCCCACCGATTACCGACTACCAGCACGGGAGGGTTTTTACAAGTCACTCATAAATCGATCCAGCTCTTTCAGCTGATCATCGGTAAGATCCTGTATGATCTGCTGGCAAAGCTTTTTCTTCAGGTCTTCGTCTGTGGAAGCATGTTTTTTCTTTTCCAGGAAGGCCATCAGGTCACTTCCGGCCAGGTCTACAGCGGAGAGTTCCTTTAGGTCTGTTGGGATCTCTTCCTTCTTTGCTTTGATTAGCGCTTTACCCAGATTGGTCACATCTCCTCCGGCCAGTGCATGGGTTTCCAGGTCATTTTTCTCAATCGGAACCCCGGCTTTCTTGCAGGCAATGAGGGTATATACTATCTCCTTGACCGGTGACTTACGGATGCGCATAAAGACCAATTCCATGATATCTATCCGCACCCCTGAGAAGATGGCAGTGATCCAGATGTTTAACGGGACAAAATAGAGAAGCATGAAGAAACCGACTATGGCTATCAGGATGACGAGGAGGAATTCTATGTTCATAAGTAAGGATGTTTCTTGGGAATTTAAAGATAACGATGAAACGATAACAAACCCCTTCGACTTTTTTTATGCAGTGTAGCCTCCGGGTGTAGGTGTATCTGGCACCTCATGCACTGCAAAAATTTATAAACCTTAAAATGGAAGAAGTAACTACCAATCACAACGCTAACAACTCCCCTCCTGTTTTAGGCTACTCTGTTCACACAAATACAGGAAGGGTTAACTTGGATTATATTTTGAACCAAAAGACTAAAATTTGACAGCTATGCAATTAGAATTATTCCCTGACTGTGATGGGGAAATTTTTTCAACGGGATGTTTTACCTGTTTTAGGAGGGGCGCCACACTGTCGCTAAAGCTCCTTGCTTCGCTGAAGCTTGCGAAGGCACAGTTAGCGTAAGAGACCGGCTTAGGGGCTGGGGATTGTAATACTTTTCGGAGTTATATTTTAAAAGCTGCAGTTCGTTCGATCTTTCCGAAGCTATCTATTTCTGCTCAGCTCCCCCCTGAAGAAACCCAAAGAGAAGCCGACCCCTGTAGTAGTTAATCGCTGCTCCCTGCGCAGAAATACTCGTTAATTGGAGTTGGGCTTTCATCCAATCATTCTCTGCACTCAGGATCAGCTTTTCCTCCAGCTCTCTGCTATAGTTTTCCGGACTTTCATCGATGAGTTGCCGAAGCTTCTTCTGCAGGTTCAGGCTGATTTCATGGGTCTGGTCACTGATCGTCAGCGCGGAGTCTTTAAGCAAAATGGTTAATTCGGGCAACTCGTCAAAAGGGTCCAGTTCAATGCCTTTATCCGGGGAATTTGGGCTGTAGTAATCCACCCAGATCATGTAATCAAACCCACTGATAAGATGGAGCCTCTGACGCTGCTCATACGTATCAAAGCCATAGTAGTCCTTTGCATCTTCGCCTGATCGGTATACATACGGAAGCCCCATCAGCCGCATATAAACCACACGCTCACTGACACCCCGGCTTTCAGCTATAGCTTTAGGGTCCTGGCTGTACCAGCCTGAAATACCGTTAAACCCATGAAAATCATCCAGGTAATTGAGGATGGACATTACTTCGTTGTGCAGGCTGTCCGTCAGCAGCCCGTCGTTGGCATTTTCTCCTTTGAAAATAAGTTTTGTGGTATCTGATACTACCCACTCCGGCTCATTGTTGATCTTACCATTCAAAATATCCGCACCCTCAAGTACTGACCGGAGCCTGTTGATCTGGCTCCTCTCACTGACTTTAAAGATCCCCCAGGGACCGATGGAAGTGATCAGGATAAACAGAAAAAGAGAAATGGGGATCAGCTTGATATTTTTTCCAAAAAAGATCAGATACCCGGAAACGAAGGTCAGCCAAATGGCTAAAAGGATGGTGAGATAGCGGTTGATGGTCACTCCATAATCGCTTACACGGATCCCAATGGCCAGAAACAACATGACGATCATGGGAAGCAGTACCCAGCAGTATCCCCTGCTCAAAAACGTGAGTGGGCTTTTACTTTCCTTTTGAGAGTAAGGATAAGCCAGCAGCATGGCCAGTATGCCCAGCACCGCCACGCTGATGATCATGTATGTGATGATGCCCCGGGGCCAGTCCCAGACAAATATGATCTTGGCCGAGTATGCATACAGGATCACAAAGTAGGTGGCCAGCAGAGGAATAAGCACGTACAGGATGAACGTTCGCAATCCCTTCGGATAAGATTCATCTTCATCCAGCTGGGGAAACTTTTTTGGAATCCCTGCCACAAAAAACCAGGTATTAAAAACACCGGCAATGAATATGAAGATCTCAAAGAAGCGCTCATCCTTGATATCTACATCAAACAGCGATTTGATGGCCAATAAAGCCAGCACAATGCCCACGTAAAAGAATGCTGAGTAAAGCAGCGAAAGCAGGAACCTCAGGAACAGCCCTTTATTGAAATGCCAGAACCCATTGAGTGAACCTCTTTGCAGGAAGGGAGCAAACGAAACCAGCAGATGAGCCGCCACTGCAAAGATGACATAGCGAATGTATGGGATGCTCTTGTTGAGCGTCTCTTCAGAGCCAGGCAGGTAAAAGTATACCCCAACCAAAAGCATCACGATAAGCCCTCTGACCACCCAGAGAAACTTATCCGACTTTTCCAAAGCCAGGGAATACGTCCTTGCGGCCATAAAAAGCGGTACGCCCAAATATCCGCATAAAAGCAGGTTGATAAACGGAAACTCATTGGAGATCTGCTGCTCTGCCTCAATCAGGTAGATCCCAAAAAACACAGCAACTGAAGCAGATAAAATCGTCATCGGATATGCTTTAAATGCCTTGGTAGCCTGCTGACTCAAAAATGTAAGGGACGGAAATTTCATAAGCTTTGATTAAAAAAATGCTTACTCAATATACAGCCAAAACAGCCAAAATTGGCAATAAAAACCTCACATGAGAATGCGTTGACAACATGAAGGATGAGTAGTTATAGAAAGAAAAATTTTGATCAATAAGGATTTTAAACCTCAAAGAACACCGAGAAAGCAAAGTTTCTAACCAAGGAGAAGGAGTTTCAGATTTCTATTGTTTACTCTGTGATCTCTGTTTACTACCTATATAACTAATTTTCCGCTGATTTATTCACGCAGTACTCTATATTTCATCTGTCTTCATGAATACTTCGTATTTCGCGGATCGACGCAGATTTAATAAAAACAAACTATGTAATTCTGCGAAATCTGCGGGAAAAAAAGCCGCTCAGGAAAGAGACAGATTAGTTATCTGTTTTTGAGGTCGGAACTATGCTGTACCGATCCTGGCGCAACTCTGGTCAGGACATCATGTGCGTCAGCATTCGGTCTTCAAACCGTGAGGACTCTGCGGTTAGTTTTTATTATTTTTTTGTGAAAAAGTGATTAATACACAGAGATGTTTTTGATCCAAAAAAGAAAATGAAAGAGCTAACTTTAACGCCCGAACTTAATAATGAACACCATGAGCACAGCCAACTGGAAAACAGTAAAAGAATACGAAGACATCACCTATAAAAAATCCGGAAAGGTGGCCCGGATCGCTTTCAACCGCCCGGAAGTACGAAATGCATTCCGGCCCAAAACGGTAGCGGAGCTTTTTGAAGCTTTTCTGGATGCCAGAGAAGATACCAACATTGGCGTAGTGCTTTTTTCAGCGGAAGGTCCTTCTCCCAAAGATGGCAAGTATGCCTTTTGCAGCGGTGGGGACCAGCGTGCTCGCGGACATCAGGGTTATGTAGATGATGACGGCATGCCCCGGCTGAACATTTTGGAAGTGCAGCGACTCATTCGTTTTATGCCCAAGGTGGTTATCGCGGTGGTGCCCGGCTGGGCTGTGGGTGGCGGTCATAGTCTCCATGTGGTTTGTGACCTGACTTTAGCCAGTAAAGAACATGCCATCTTCAAGCAAACAGATGCAGATGTAACCAGCTTTGACGGTGGCTATGGATCGGCATACCTGGCGAAAATGGTAGGTCAGAAGCGTGCCCGAGAGATCTTCTTTTTAGGAAGAAACTACTCTGCGCAGGACGCTTACGACATGGGCATGGTCAATGCCGTGATTCCCCACGATGAGCTGGAAGACACCGCTTACCAGTGGGCTCAGGAGATCCTGGAGAAATCCCCTACCTCCATCAAGATGCTCAAGTTTGCCTTTAACCTGACTGACGATGGCATGGTGGGTCAGCAGGTCTTTGCCGGAGAAGCCACCCGTCTTGCCTACATGACTGATGAAGCCAAAGAAGGGCGCAATGCTTTCCTTGAAAAGCGCAAACCCAACTTTGATGACATTAAGTGGATCCCGTGATCCGATGAGATCTCCTGGTGAATTAATATACTAGTGTTAGGATTAGTGTAAGATCTCAGAGATATTTCTTTTGATCTTAAGGCAAAGCTCATTGAGTGGGAGGTCGTTTATGTCAGTGCCAAACGGGTCCTCAATCTCCTCTGAGATTAGCTCTATACTTACCAAAAAGTAGAAAGCCAGCATGACAATGCCTACCGTCCAGTAGTAGAAATCCCACATAAAACTCACGGGAAGTGTGATGGCATAGATAAAAAGAAACTTTTTAATGAACATGCTGTAGGAATAAGGGATCGGTGTGCTTTTGATCCGTTCGCAAGCTCCGATGATGTCCGTAAATCCTTTCACTTCTTTATCCAGCAGAAACAGCTGTGTGTCCGAAATCTTACCTTCCCTGTGCGCCTTCATGATCCTGGTGAGGATTATCTTATTGATAGCATTGGGGCGGTGCTTGCTTTTGATGATCTTTTCCTTGTACTCGTCATTGATCGTATCCATTTCGCCAATGAGGATGCTATCTCTCAGGTGCTCTTTCATGGCAAATGTCACATTAGGAATCATCCTTCGGAAAAACTCACGGTCCTCTGTGGCATCATCAGGCAGAAATGCAGACAGTTTTATAGCCAGCTGGCGTGAATCATTGACAAGCTGACCCCAGAGTTTTCGTCCTTCCCACCAGCGATCATAGGCAGTGTTAGTCCTGAGCACCAAAAAGAGACCTAGTATAACCCCTAAAATGGAGTGAAAGGCGATGGTGCCTTCAAAGTGGTAATCAAAAACATCAATCACCAGGAAGCAGAGCAAAAGTGTGAACAGCCCCACAAATAAAAGAAGAGGGAAAAGTAATTTGATCACATACCTGCTATAGACATCAAATATTAAGGAAAACCAGGATTTAGGGTTGTATTGGATCATTCGGCGTGACTTAAGTTTTTTATTGGGTTAGGCCCAGTTGGGTTTTTAAAGTTATGATACGGCGGTAAGAATCCCTGATCTGTTCTTCAGTTATTTCTTTATTACGGATCAGCGTGCTTATGATTTCATGTATTTGGCTCGCGGTGACGAGCTGATGGTCAGGTACATTGTTAGCAAATAATAAAATATCCACTCCCGCTAAAATAGCGTGCTTTACCGACTCTTCCAATCCGTATTTTTTACTAATCGCGCCCATTTGCATATCATCTGAGACAACCACCCCCTCATATCCGAGAAAATTTCGGAGCAATCCCCCGATTACTTTTTGCGAAAGCGTGGCGGGAAGTTTCTCTTCATCCAGGGTGGCATTTACTATGTGGGCTGTCATGATCGCGCGTATTTTTCCGGAATCAAGGAGGGCCTTGTAGGGGTACAGCTCTTCAATTTGCCAGGTGGAGGAAACATCAGCCATCCCCAGGTGGCTATCATTTTTGGAGCTGCCATGGCCGGGGAAATGTTTCAGTACGGTTGCTATACCAAACAGGTCATGGGCCTCAATAACCTGATTGGCGTGTTTTACCACCTCCATATAATCCTGCGAATAAGACCTGCCAATGCTACCGATGACAGGATTATCCGGGTTTATGTTCACATCTATGTCCGGAGCAAAGTTCATATTGATCCCCAAACTATACAGGGTGCTTGCTGTTTGTTGGGCATAGTACCTGGTGGAGTCCGGATTGTTCAGTTCTCCTAACCACTGAGCGGTTTTGGTCTGGGGAAAACCATACTTTGGCTTAAGTCTGTTTACACGCCCACCTTCTTCATCTATGCTCACAAAAAGAGGCATGGTGGCACGTCTTTGTGCATAATCCAAAATTTTTCGAAGGTTTTCGGTGGTATTTTCTGGTGACAGATTTTTTTCAAAAAGGATGATACCTCCTGCTTTTCGGTCTCTTATATCGTCAAAGACTACTGCTGTAGTGTCCAGTGTATTAAAATCTCCAAGACCGATCATGATCATTTGCCCGATCATGATATCAAGAGAGTCCTTTTGAGTTTGAGCAAACAGCGGGAAGCCGCATGCCACGCTCATGACTAAAATCAAAAGCTTTTTCATAAACCTTTTCTATTGAGTTTTTCCAGCTTGTCGCCGGTCAAAGATAAGTAGTAACCCTGAAGGTCAGCCGTAAGACATGAGTGGACAGGCAGGATGCCTACCAGGCTACCAATCTCCAGCGACCGTATAAATGCTGATGAACCTTTTAAAATGCCATGCTCCTGTGACAGCCGATCGACACGAGCTATCGGAGAAGCCTCCCAGCCTTCTTCAGAAAGGCTGACCACCTGTCCATAGAGCTTTCCATGCTCATCTGTGATAAAATCTTTTGACAGGTGCACACCTCCTCCGTAAACTACGACTTCATTACGGTCAGGGTGTATCGATACCACCGGACAGGCCAGACAAACGGCTATTTCTGCAAGGGTACAAACATTGTAGGAATACTGCATGAGGTCGTAAAAGGCAAAATTGCCGGGCCTGATCTCATTTACTTGAGGGAATTCGCCTAGTAAGGAGCAGGTGGGTGTATCACCCCAGGAGATCTTTAGTGAGGGAACCCCCAGGGTCTTTCTGACCGAAAGCAAGTGATCCATTCCTTCCCGGAAAAGTTCTTCAGCCGTATCAGGAGTTAGTGGCTGGTAGGCATGGCCGGCATGAGCCAGAAGGCCAGTGAGTTTATGCTTTTCGTTTTCGCTATTTGCGATTGCCTTTATCTCTTCTTCTGCTGAGGACAGTACACCAGTCCTGTGGGTACCCACATCTACCTTAATGAAATATTCCAGTGGAGCACTCACATGGGTATTCAGGTGGTTGAGTGACTCTTTTGAGACCATTAAAAGGTTTAATTTAATTTCTTTTGCAAGCGCCTCGATTTCATTGCATTCCAGCGGGTTATAAGGAAAGGCTAATGTAATATCTTTCCATCCGCATTGCGCAAAATATTTGGCCATCTCTACGGATGAAACCGCCGCCTGGATGATCCCTGCATCCAGAAACCATTCTCCAATAGCTGCTGACTGATGGGTTTTGAAGTGAGGTCGAAGAGTGATTTTATTGTCACTCGCTTTTGTAGCCATTTTCTTTATGTTCTTCCTTACTTTATCCTCATCTACCAATAGCGTTGGTTTGGTAATTTGGTGTAGCATCTATTATTCTGGTTATAATTTCACTAAAGTACGCGCCGTTGTCCGGTCCATACCAGCTCATTGTTCTGGATTCGTATTTCGGCAGATCATACCACTCATCTTTGACAATGTATCCGATATACTCCCCATTAAACGAGCTGATAATCAGGTTTATCCCTTTGGCTTTGGCTTTTTCGTAAAGGGGCACCGCCAGCTCCCCGGAAAAATCACAAGGCAGACCAATGAAAAGGAGGCTGCCCAACTGAAGCACACGAATATGCGTCTCGTATTCCCCGGCCAGAGCGTTAAAGAGATATGGACGAATAGCAAGGCTTTTTGCGATTTTAAAGTGAGGGGCACGCAGGGGAACCTTGAGCTGATAAGATCTTAGAGCTCCTGTTTCTGACTCTGTTGCTCCAAGCATGTCAAAAAGCGCTATCTGCTTTTCGAGCTCATCAGCCATGACACGAACCTCCTCAAAATCATCATTTCGGCTAATCCGGGGAGCCATACTACCCACAGCTCCCGCAGCAAATGCGGAGAACCTGATGCTGCTATCGGCTTCCAGAGATTGATTCAGTTTTGCCGGGTAGTCTCCGGAAAGCATCCTGTTTTCGTGCCCGAGGCAGGTCGCATGGGCGCTGAAGAAGCTTACTAACCCTTTTTCTGCACCTGATTGCACTTTCAGGACTTTGAGCCAGGGGTCCGTTATCCCTTTTTCTTTTACAAGCCTGTTTTTCACCAGGTCGTCCATGGAAAATTCTATGAATGAGATTAATCCCGGTTTGGTATAATGAGCTGCCCGGAGTACGGATCTGGCTATTTGTTGAGCAACATTGTCAGCAATAAGCGGATTGTATTCGCCAGCAAACAATTTGCCGATAAATCCAGGAGCCCAGCCTCCTGCCCCTGAATGGGTATGAGAAGCAGTGAAGTAAATTTCATGAGGACTCCAGTCAGGCTGCAGCAGGGTCCATACTTTGCGTGAAATTTCGGGATGAATGATCAGCAGGTCCGCAGTGATCAGTGCTACTTTCTTATCTCCGCTTCTGAAAACCAGGGTACGCACATAGCTTGAATCATGTATCCCGGTCATGACTTTAGGGTCTCTGCTCCCATACCCTGCCAGGGGTTGAGGTCTCTGGGGGGTAATGTTGATTCTAGACCAGCCAACCTGAAGGGAGTCGGGAGCTATGCCTACCTCTGATCCGGCTAGAGAGTCCAGGCGCTGATCCATTTCCTTGTAGAAAGTCGTTTGCTGATAATGCTGCCTGTCCACGGTCGTTATGGTAAACATCAGAACAACTCCGAAAAAGGAGAATAAGATCACCAGTATGCGAAGTAACTTTCTGGCCATAGGTGAAAATTACTCAAAAGCTGCGGACTTTTAATGCCAGGCGGTTAGTTTAGCAAACTTATCAACTAACGAGTACGTCCGGTGGAGAAAGTTTCCTTTGAATTTTTAGGGTTGGCCTTGCTGGAGCCCCTGAGCACTTTGATGAACTGGGTACTGGCTATCCAGTGCTTATTTTTCTATCAGAAACTAAAAAAAGAGCCAAATCAAAATGCTTTTCTGAAGTACTGGGCGTGGTTTTTTCTTGCATATTCTATTTCACTGGCATTTGGCGGGTTTTCACACCTCCTCTACGAGTATACAGGCATGATGGGTAAAATACCCGGCTGGTCAGCGGCGATCATCGGGGTAGCGCTTGGTGAGCTGGCGATGGTGACTGACGTGAGCGATGAAAAAAAGAAAGTAACCCTCCTGGCAGTTATCAGAGGCAAACTTTTCGCTTCCGTTGCTCTTTTGATATACGATTTTTCATTTAAATGGATCATGGCTCAAACAGCCGGTCTCTTACTATTTGTGGGAATCATCGGATACCAGCGGTGGAAGGCCGGGCAGTCCGGTTATGGATATTTCTTTTTTGGAATAGTTTGTCTCATCCTGATGGCTTTGGTGAAGGTGCTGGGGATTGACATTGATCCGGCGTGGTTCAACAGGGATGATATCGCACATTTTATTATGCTGATGGCCTATTGGATGTTTTATAAAGGTGTAAAAGCTTCCGTTTCTTCAGGTAAAGAACCCCTTCAAAAAATCATCATAGATGACTAAATCCTTCTCATTACCTGCTCTACCAGCCGGTCACATTTGGCATTGCCAAACTCAAAAAGGGAAGCACTATCAGTTTGTTGAAACAGCCATTCTTTTAACTGAGCTTTAGCACGGTGCAGACGGACCTTCACATTGCCATTGCTCAGGTTCAGACAAGTGGCGATTTCTTCATTGCTCATCCCCTCGGCCTGGTGAAGCACAAAGACGATCCTGTACTTTTCAGGAAGCTGATCCACCGCTGATTCGATCAGCAGTTTTAGTTCATTGGTCTGGTATTGCTTGTCTGGTTCCATGTGGGTAGCTCGAAGTTGAATGACCTTGGCATCTATGTTTTCCTGATGATCAAAAGGCGCTCTTTTCTTTTTGCGGAGGTGTTGAAGGGCTTCGTTTGTTGCTATCCTGATCAACCAGGTGGAAAAAGAAGAATCACCATGGTACTGCTCCAGTTTGCGATAGCATTTGATATAGGTTTCCTGCATCAGGTCTTCTGTTAACCCGGCATTCTTCACGTAGCTGCGGATAACTCTGTATAAGGTTTGGTTATAGCGCCTTAGCAGAATTTCGAATAGCTCCTTTTCACCTTTAAGTATTCGCTGTATAACCTGGTCATCGGGTAGCTGCGCTTGTGGAGTATCAGGCCATTGTAGTGGTTCCATATTTATAGGTCTTTTCTATTAGATGCCGTAACCTCATTAAAGTTACAGGTTTTGTAACCAGACCGTAATCCTGGCATCTAACCACTGAATCAACCAAAAAATTCTAGATGGAACAACAAACACAAATTCACAGCATTTTAAAATACACTTACAGTCTGGTGCCCATTGCGGCGGGAGCTGATAAGTTTATAAACCTGCTTACTGACTGGTCCGGTTACCTTTCTCCGGCTATGGTCGACCTTTTACCGTTTAGCCCTTCCGCATTTATGATGATAGTGGGCGTAGTAGAGATCCTTGCCGGGCTCCTGGTTCTCTTCAAAACCGAAATAGGAGCCTATATTGTTTCAGCCTGGCTGCTCCTTATAGCATTGAGTCTGATCTTTACCTGGCATTATCCTGATGTGGCAGTACGGGATATTGTTATGGCTATCGGAGCTTTTGTGCTGGCTAAATTAAGTGCAGGCTCACCTAAAGCTACATGTGCCTGACCGGGCATTCCTGCTATAATGTTAAGTTTAAAAAGCAGTTGCTCTTCGTGACTGCTTTTTTATGTCTCTTCAGGCGATCCGTTATATCATTAGTTTGGCCTTTATAGTCCTGCTTCGTCAAATTGCGATTAAGCGGTAATGAAGTATGGGTTTGATAAATTTTTCTATAACCCCCATAGCCCCCTTTGAAAGAGAAAGGGGGAATATTTGGATTAAACTGGGTTAACTCTGACAAAAATGTTTTTTGGAGCATTTTTCGTCAATTATTCATTTTCTAATGAATAATCCGGGTCAAACCCCATACTCTACTATGATCATTCAGTATAGCTTGACAAAGCCGCTAGTAACGGTCGGTTTTTTCGGAGTAGAGGATATAGACAAAATACATTGCTAAAAATAAAAAAGCCCTGACGAAGCAAGCTTGTCAGGGTTTGGGCCTGTCAAGACCTTTAGCGTCTTGATGGAAGATCGGTTGCTGACGCTTACGGTCAGCATCGAGACATTGTTATGAGTATTTCTTAATAAAAGCCTCAAGCTCAGCTCTGTTCATGTTCTTAAGCTTCTTCTCAAGTGCCAAAGCATCAGCTCTGGTGCTTTTCTTAGTGAACCAAATTAACTTCCATGGAACTCCCTTTCGTGTAGGATTTTCGTACCCGGCATTGTGCCTTTTCAAACGACCCATTACATCATTAGTTTGGCCTTTATAGTAACGGTCGGTTTTTTCGGAGTAGAGGATATAGACAAAATACATTGCTTAAAAATAAAAAGCCCTGACGAAGCAAGCTTGTCAGGGCAAAAAATTCAACGAAGTTGAATTTTTTGGGTGGAAGATCGGTCTCGAACCGACGACCTCCTGAACCACAATCAGGCGCTCTAACCAACTGAGCTACAACCACCGTGTAATTTTTGGGAATGCAAAGGTAAATGCATTCGCTGATTTTACAAAGAATTAATTTCGATCAAATTTTAATCTTTCTCCTTTTTTTGTCTCATCGAAAGTACCTTCATTATAAGCAAGGTGTCCTGAGACCCAAACTTTCTCTACTGAAGACTTAAATGTATGGCCCTCAAAGGGTGACCAGCCACACTTGGATAATACATTGGAGCGGTTCACTTTCCAGGGCTTATTGAGGTCTACCATCACCAGATCAGCAAAATAGCCTTCCCGGATATAGCCCCTTTGGCTCATCTGAAAACAATCTGCAACGGCATGGGCCATCTTTTCAGCAATGCGCTCCAGGGATATTTTCCCGTCATGATAAAAATCCAGCATGGCTACCAAAGAGTGCTGGACGAGTGGTCCGCCGGATGGGGCTTTAGTATAGGAGTTCTCCTTTTCTGTGATCGTGTGCGGAGCATGATCGGTTGCAATCACATCGATCCGGTCGTCCAGCAAAGCTTCCCATATTTTGGAACGATCCTGCGCTGATTTTACAGCAGGGTTCCATTTGATCCATTGCTGCTTTTCCGGATAATCCTCATCTGAAAACCAGAGGTGATGGATACAGGCTTCCGACGTTATTTTTTTATCCTTCAGCGGCAGATTGTTAGTGAACAGCCCGGTCTCCTTCCCGGTGGAAATATGTAAGATATGCAGCCTTGTGCCATGCTTTTTAGCCAGCTCCACCGCAAATGATGAGGACTTATAACACGCTTCGGCATTTCGGATGACAGGGTGCATTTCAAATGGGATATTGTCTCCGTACTCTTTCAGAAATTTCTCCGTATTCGCCCGGATCGTGGCTTCATCTTCACAGTGGGTGGCAATGAGAACGGGAGATTGTGAAAACAACCGGGTTAGTGCTTTCTCATCATCCACCAACATATTGCCGGTAGATGAACCCATAAAGATCTTTAATCCACAGACGGAGTTTGGATCCGTTTTCAAAACCTCATCCAGATTGTCATTGGTAGCTCCCATGAAAAAGGAATAATTAGCCAGGGATCTGGTTCTGCCGATCTCATATTTTTCTGCCAGGAGTTCCTGGGTTACGGTTTGAGGTACTACATTAGGCATTTCCATGTAGGAGGTCACTCCGCCCGCCACAGCTGCTTTGGCTTCAGTGTAAATTTCGGCTTTATGTGTAAGACCCGGTTCGCGAAAATGCACCTGGTCATCAATAGCGCCGGGAAACAGGTGTTTGCCCGCACCAGAGACCTCTTCTACTCTCTCCTCCACTTCAATACGCGAATCTATCTTCTCAATTCTCCCGTCAGAGATCAAAAGATCACGGTGCTGAACCTGCCCTTCATTAACAACTGCCGCATCCTTAATAAGGTATTTTGCCATGGGATCGTCCTTTTCTATTTAACAAGTAATAACGAGTGAAAATTAAGCAACTTGAGGTGAGAATCCTTTGCTTTTTTCAGACTCTTTTGATTTCCCATTTTCTACCTGATATTTAAGTGGCTCTGTATGGAAACCAGAAGTCATTCAGGGAAGTGACTTTTCGCCTGAAAACATCTTAAGAAAACAGCCTGAATTCCTCGTTTATTAGTGAAAATGAGTGAGTTACTCATTTTTTTACCAAATAAAGCACTGAAAATCTCTGGTTTTTTCAGGAAACCTGAAATTTTAGTTATTATTGTATTAGAAAGTTTGGCGAAATCCAAGCTTTCCATAGCTGGTTGAAAGATCTTGTGGGGACTGGCAATTGCCAGCCCCACATAGATCCCTACCTTATTCATTTCTTAATCCAGCTTGATTCGCTCATCCCGGTTAGCAATTTCCCATGCCGTAAAGAAGACCAGCCTTGCAATTTGTTCCATCTTTTCGAAATGGATCTTTTCAATGGTATCCGTAGGTCGGTGATAATCTTCGTGTGTTCCGTTGAAATAAAAAATGATCGGCACATTTTTCTTTGCAAAGTTGTAATGGTCACTTCGGTAGTAGTACCTGTTTGGATCGTTTTCATCATTGTAGGTGTAGTCAAACTCAAGGTTGGTATAGGTTTTATTCACCCGTTCTGAAAGCTGGTGCAGGTCCTGCGACAGCCGATCAGATCCGATCACATAGATATAAAAAGGATTGTCTTTGTGTGCTTCATCCACACGTCCTACCATATCAATGTTCAGGTTGGTTACTGTATTTTCCATAGGAAAGATCGGGTGCTCACTGTAGTATTCACTGCCCAGCAATCCTTTTTCCTCACCGGAAACGGTCATAAACAGGATGCTCCTTTTTGGTCGGCTTCCTTTTTTGGCAGCTTGTGTAAAAGCCTCCGCGATTTCCATAATACTTGAGGTTCCTGAACCATCATCATCTGCGCCGTTGTTTATTTCACCGTCAGGAGAGATACCAATGTGGTCGTAGTGAGCTGTAAGGACCAAAACTTCATCAGGTTTTTCGCTTCCTTCCAGGTAACCCAGCACATTCTCTGCTGAAATATCTTCAATAAGCATATCCGCCATCAGGATAATGCGACTGTTCTTCCCTACACTTTCGTTCTTAAGCTGGTCATAGGGCTGGTCAAAGATCCAGGTGGCCAGGTCCGGGTTGCCAATGATGATTTTGCTACCTGCCTCATCGATATCCAGGCTCATTCTTGGACGAGTAAGGTATCTGCTAAATCTGTCTACAATGAAGTCAAATCGGCTGGCATCTTCAATAAATAAAAAGACCCCTGCTGCATCCAGCTTTTCGAGCTCGGCAAAAGTGGTGCGCCATTCTGACATTTCCTTGTTGGAAATCCCCACATATTTTCCCTTCAGATCCATTTCCTTCAGAGAGTCGATCGGTGTCTCTCCAACAAAGACAACATCAACGTATTCTTCTCCACGCGTTTCAGATCGGGAGTAATACAGAAAGTCAACCGTATTTTCTTTTATGCTGTCCCCCTTTTTCAGATAGGCAGTTCGGTAGCTGAGCTTTTTAAGTGGATAGCTCTGGTAGTAAGACTTCCCCGACTCAGTTTCCACGGGAGCTTCCAGTCCAATGGACTTAAAGTGACTTCTGATAAAGTCAGCAGCCATTTTCTGCCCTCTTTCACCCGTTTCTCTTCCTTCCAGGCTGTCAGAGGCAAGTACTGAAAGGTAACTCCTGAGATCTTTCTCTGTGATTGTTTCAGAAAACTTTATGGCTTTTTTGTCCTGACTATACAGCTGGCCGGTGAGACCTGCCAGAGCCAGTAAGATTAGTACTGCATGTTTCATTTCAAAATTCAATTTTTCGGGCGTCAAAGCTACCCATTTGTTTATAAGATTGCCATGTAAGTTTATATGAGTGGTCTCATGTGATGCCAAAGACGGTTTTTTCAGGCATTGTGCCCATCCATAAATTAATTACTCCCATCGATAACAATTGAACCAAAAAAAAGTCTAATTCATTATAGATTTGCAGCGTCTTTTGCGAGATGAGTAGGGACTAAGAAAAGTGCATCGACTGCACAGTATCACATTGATTAAGAGCGCTTAAACCACCAAAAATGACAGTTGACCTAAACGAGCGGGTTGCTTTTGAAACACGCCACAACGGACCCTCTGAAACGGAACAATCAGAGATGCTAAAAGCCCTGGGCGTAGCTACCCATGAAGAACTTATTGCTCAGACCATACCGGGACGAATCAGGCTCAAAAACCCCTTAAAATTGCCTGACCCACTCAATGAATATGAGTACATCAATCACCTGAAGAAGACCTCACTGAAAAACAAAGTCTTTAAGTCCTATATAGGACAGGGCTACTACAATACGGTAGTTCCTGCGGTGATCCAGCGAAATATCCTGGAAAATCCGGGATGGTACACAGCCTACACCCCTTACCAGGCTGAGATAGCGCAAGGCAGGCTGGAAGCGCTGATCAATTTTCAGACCATGGTCATTGATCTGACCGGGATGGAAATAGCCAATGCCTCGCTTCTGGATGAAGGAACAGCAGCAGCAGAAGCGGTATCCATGCTTCATGGATCTCGAAAAAAAGAAAAGAAAAAGGCGGAAAAATTTGTCGTAGACGAGCGCGTGTTCCCGCAAACACTTGAGGTGTTGAAAACCAGAAGCAAGCCTCTGGGAATAGATCTTCGGGCACTGCCAGTGGAAGAAATAGATCTTACAGATCCTGAGCTGTTTGGTGTCTTCTTCCAGTATCCTGACAATTTCGGTGAGGTGAGTGACCGATCTGCTTTTGTGGCAACTGCTAAAGAAAATAACGTGGCTGTAGCAGTTGCCTCAGACCTGCTTAGTCTGTGCCTTTTGACTCCTCCGGGGGAGTGGGGAGCAGACGTAGTGGTGGGTACCTCTCAGCGCTTTGGCGTGCCCCTGGGATATGGTGGTCCGCATGCGGCCTTTTTTGCTACCCGGGAAGATTACAAAAGAGCCGTACCCGGAAGAATAATCGGAGTATCAAAGGATACCGAAGGTAACCCGGGCTACAGGATGGCGCTGCAAACCAGGGAGCAGCACATTAAACGGGAGCGTGCCACGTCTAATATTTGTACTGCTCAGGTATTGCTCGCGGTAATGTCGTCCATGTACGCTGTTTTCCACGGTCCGGAAGGCCTGAAAAGAATTGCTGCGAGAGTACACGGCCTGGCTAAAGGTGTTGCGGACGCTTTGAGTAAACTGGATGTGCAAAACAAAAACCAGGTGTTTTTTGATACACTCCGCTTCGAGCTGGATTCGAAAGCGGTAATGGAAGTGCGAAGCATAGCAGAAGCCCGCGGTTTAAATTTCCGGTACCTGTCCAACGGGCAGGTGATGCTTTCATTTGACGAAACACACACACCAAAGGATGCTCACGAGGTAATCCATGTTTTTGCAGAAGCTTTGGGTAAGGAACCTCCCGCACTCGGGTCAAAAATCGATCTGAAATTTCCAAAGGGACTTACAAGAAGCTCAGATTTCCTGACTCATGAAGTATTTCAGGCAAACCACTCGGAGCATGAGGTCCTCCGGTATATGAAGCGCCTTGAAAACAAAGACCTTTCACTGGTTCACTCCATGATCTCTCTTGGCTCGTGTACTATGAAGCTCAATGCCACCACGGAGATGGTTCCGATAACCTGGCCTGAATTTGGTGCGATCCATCCCTTTGCACCGATCAGTCAAACGGAGGGATACCATCAGCTCATTGCGGAGCTTCATGACTGGCTGGCTGAGATCACTGGTTTTGCAGCCGTCTCCTTCCAGCCAAATTCCGGAGCTCAGGGCGAGTATGCGGGATTGATGGCCATCAGAGGCTATCATCAGGCCAATGGAGATTCTCAACGAAACGTTGCTCTGATCCCATCATCAGCACATGGCACAAACCCGGCAAGTGCTGTGATGGCCGGGATGAAGGTGGTGATCGTGAAATGTGATGACCATGGGAACATAGATGTGGACGACCTGAAAGCTAAAGCCGCGGAACATAAAGAAGACCTGGCCGCTTTGATGGTTACTTACCCTTCTACTCACGGGGTGTTTGAGGAGAGCATCATTGAAGTTTGCGACATCATCCACAAGAATGGAGGGCAGGTCTACATGGACGGAGCAAATATGAATGCCCAGGTGGGACTGACCTCTCCTGCAATGATCGGAGCAGATGTGTGTCACCTGAACTTGCATAAGACTTTCTGCATCCCGCATGGAGGTGGAGGCCCGGGGATGGGGCCGATCGGTGTAGCAGAGCACCTGGCAGCCTATCTGCCAGGCAAACAGAACGAAAAGACAGATCATGTTACGGTTTCCAGCGCGCCATTCGGTAGCGCCAGTATTTTGCCAATATCGCATGCTTACATCGCGATGATGGGAGCTGATGGCCTGAAGGCAGCTACGGAAATCGCCATACTCAATGCCAACTACATTGGTCAGCGGCTAAAAGAGCACTATCCCGTCCTCTATACGAATGAAAAAGGAAGAAATGCTCACGAGCTGATCATCGATTGCCGCGAGTTTAAAAAGGCAGGCATTGAGGTAGAAGATATTGCGAAACGACTTATGGATTATGGATACCATGCGCCAACGGTATCATTTCCTGTGCCGGGCACCATGATGATCGAGCCAACTGAAAGTGAGACCAGGGGTGAGATTGATCGTTTCTGTGAGGTGATGATCGAGATACGAAAGGAGATCGAAGAGGTAATGGATGGTCGTGCTGATAAGGAGGTGAATGTGCTTAAAAATGCACCCCATACCCAGAGAGTGATCATCAGCGATGAGTGGACACTGCCTTACAGCAGAGAAAAGGCGGCCTTCCCACTTCCTTACCTGAAGTTCAATAAGTTTTGGCCCGCTGTGAGCAGAATAGACAGTGCTTACGGTGACAGAAACCTCGTTTGTAGCTGTATCCCGGTAGAAGAATATGCTGAAGGAGAGCGGGAATTAGTCGCAAACCCTTAAAAGGAAAGAGCCTTCGACCACATTGTTTTCATCAAAATCGGCGCTGAGGAATCCTATAACCTCAGTGCCGGTGATTTCCACAATTTCCAGGAACCCGGCTGTTGCGGTGTATTTTACGGTCCCTCCCTCCTGGTTAAAGATCACCTGCACATTGTCCACCGATAAGGTATAGTTGCCCCGTCTGGGGGGGAAGTTCATGGTAATGTGCGGGCGAATGGTATTTACCACAGCACAGGGGTTCGAAGTATCCAGATTGAGCATGATAGCGTTCATTCGTCCTGTGGAAAGATCCTGACCTGTGCCACCGGCAGTATAAATCCATTCTTCACCGCCAATCGTTCCTTCAAGAGGATTTTTGGTGAGATCAAATCGCTCATCTTTGCATCCTGAAATGAGGATCAGGCCAAGGAATAGTAAAAGCAGCTTAGGAATTCGCATCTTCGATTTGGAATTGATAGTAAACGGTATTTTCCTCCCGGTCTCCCACGGCATACGATTTTTCCGTAAATGCCACTTCACCGAAACGGGTCATTGTAATAACGGTGGAGCAGCAGGTTCCGTATTTCTCTGTCCGGATACACATGGCGGAGAGCGCCCGCTCCAGGTCTTTTGGCACTCCGGTTTGGGGCAATGTCTCATCATCCGCTACCTCCGTATCACCCATCATACGTATAAGGTCCTCATGGTCAAAAGCTCTTTCGGTGATCCTGGCAAATTTTTCTTTGGCTCGCTCTACCTTTGGCCAGCCCGTGTTGAGCAGCGCATTGCTGATCCCGTGAACACCTCGCTCGATAACGTTGAGCTTCCTTTCGTAGTTGCTATAGTGCATCAGGGATTGATGGGTGCCCACGAGTACATTGAAGCCATTGTAATCTTCAGCGTGCTGATGAAGGGTTTTCATGTATTTCTCAGCAGATTCTTCACTATTTAGAAAGTTGGTGGGTATCTCGCCCCTGGAGATAGCATGCCTTTTGATGTTTTTCGGATCCCTGTAATTTGTGACCGCTGCAAATTTTCCTTGTCTTGATACGGTCATCCACGATCCTCCTGCTTTCAGGTCCCGGCCTCCTAAAATATGGGGATGATCTTCCCAAAATCCCGCCGGAGCAGTAGGTCGCTCATAAAACTCGTCGCGATTTGCTGCTAAAATCAACTTATATTTTGGGTGTACATCCCATGCAAAAACAATTAGACACATATCTTTGAGCAAACTGTCTGTTATGATTTCAACCCTGAAGGGTTAATCCATCACGTAAATAAATGAAGAAACTCCTCTTTTACTTTAAAGAGTTCCAAAGAAAACACTTTGACTGGAAACTCTACCTGACTGTAGCGGTATTTCTGGTGATTTGTTTTGGGTTGAACTATTTCTTTGATTTTGAAGACAGTGTAATCGACCAATACTACCGATCGCCGCTACACTGGGTGTTTATGTTTCTTTTTCATGTATTTCCATTCCTGGGGGTTTGCATAATTCTTTATGCGTATGGAAAACAGAAAGAATGGCTGAGATCCCGGGTTTTTTGGGTACGACTGGTGCTGGGATTTTCGATTCTGGCTGCTGATAGGGCCTTTTATGGTGAGCTTGTTTTGCCCGATGGATTATCCGGACTGGATTATCGGTTTATTGGGAAGTGCATCCGCTGGTCGAGTAGCTTGGTTGTTTCGGTGATACCTCTTTTGCTGATCTACCTGATCTTTGAGAAAGAGTCACCCAGAAGGTACTACGGATTGGCCTGGAAGCGCTTTGATGCACGTCCATATTTCTTGCTGCTTGGGATTGCCATGCTCTTTATTGGTGTGGGGTCTTTTTTCTCAGATATCCAAAACTATTACCCACGGTATCAGTATAGCTACGGTGACCGGTTTGCAGAGGAGCATGGATGGCCTGCCTGGTTGTCAGTGGTGGTTTATGAAATTGCCTATGGCAGTGATTTTGTCTCTGTGGAGTTGTTTTTTCGTGGATTCCTGATCCATGCATTTGTACGAACCCTTGGGGGATATGCCGTTTTACCCATGGTGGCTACCTATGCTTTTTTGCACTTTGGTAAGCCAATGACTGAAGCAATAAGCTCGGTTTTTGGGGGCTATCTGCTGGGGATTATCTCTTACAACAGTAAGAATGTATGGGGAGGGATCATTATCCACATGGGTGTAGCATGGGTGATGGAGCTTTTCGGTTATCTGCAGCGTTTGATTTAGTGGAAAGGCTGAGAAACAGGTTTCAGAGAAAATCTATTGTGAAGAGCGCATTTAACTTAACGTGAGTTCGATGTATAATGCAAAACTGTCGTACACCCCGGGAATCGGTTAAAATCTTTTGTAAATTTTTCAGATTAAATTTAAGGTATGGAGTTTGATTCGTTGATGGTATTGATTGTTGGGTTACTGGCGGGGGCGGCTATCGGCTTTTTGGTTGCAAAACTGACTTCCGTAAAGACAGATGATAAAGCTCCCCGGCTTCAGATGGAGCTGGAGATGGAGCAGGAACGTGTGGCCAAGCAAACTGCTGAAATGAGTGAGCTGAACAATCAGCTGCGGGCAGAGCGTGAAAAGATCATAGACCTGAACTCTGAGAACTCTACGCTCAAAGCCGATTTCAGGAACCTTCAGCAGCGACTGACCGACCAGAAGGAGGAGATCAAGTCCCTGCAGGAACGTTTCTCAGCAGAGTTTAAGAATCTTGCCAACGAAATTTTTGAAGAGAAAAGCAAGAAGTTTACTGATCAGAATAAGCTTAACCTGGATCACCTGCTAAAACCTCTTGGAGAGAAGCTTCAGAATTTTGAAAAGCGTGTAGAGGCCAACAGCAAGGAAGCGCTTCAGTGGAACAGCAGTCTGAGGGCTGAACTTTCACACCTGAAAGAGCTGAATCAAAAAATCACTAAAGAAGCCGAAAATCTTACCAAGGCGCTGAAAGGAGATAGCAAGGTACAGGGTAACTGGGGAGAGATCGTCCTGGAGCGAATCCTGGAGAAGTCCGGACTGGAAAAAGACCGGGAATATTTTTTACAGGAATCTGTAAATACGGAAGAAGGGAGACGCCTGCGGCCTGATGTGATCATCAAGCTTCCTGATAACAAAAACCTGGTCATTGACGCAAAGGCTTCTCTTGTTGCATATGAGAGGTATGCCAACAGTGAGAATGATGAAGACCGGGAACGCTACCTGAAAGAACATTTGCTCTCTATACGTACTCATGTGAAGGGATTGAGCGAAAAGAACTACCAGAACCTGTTTGAAAGCGGTTCGTTGGATTATGTCCTGATGTTTGTGCCTATTGAATCGGCTTTCTCACTCATGGTGCAGCATGGCGGGGAGCTTTACAATGAAGCACATACTAAAAATATCATTATCGTAAGTCCGGCTACCCTGATTGCTACTTTGAGGACGGTAGCCAGTATCTGGAAACACGAATATCAAAACCGGAATGCTCTGGAAATTGCCCGGCAGGGAGGGGCGCTCTATGATAAGTTCAAGGCTTTTGTAGATGACCTGATGGAGGTAGGTAAGTCCCTGGATAAGTCCAAGCAACAGTATGCTTCTGCGATGAATAAACTGGTGGAAGGCAAGGATAACCTGATCAGAAAGACAGAGCGGCTTAAAGAACTGGGGGCAAAGACGACCAAAGACATGAACGAGAAGTTGCTTGACCGGGCAGATGCGCAATCACCCGACAGGCCAAAGGATGAAAGATCTGCCGAAACCTCATCAGCAGGAAATCTGTTTGGCTAATATGGATGCACAGGCTTATTTTTGCAGCCACTTTTTCTAAGGAAGAAACATTATGCAGTTGACAGCAGAAAACAAACTCAAAAACCTGATTGTAGTAGGCGACCGGGTCCTCATCAAGCCCAAGAAGGAGGCGGAGAAGACTTCAAGCGGTATATTTTTACCTCCGGGAGTACAGGAAAAAGAAAAAATACAGAGCGGGTATGTGGTAAAAGCCGGACCTGGTTATCCCATCCCTTACCAGGTAGATGAGGATGAAGACTGGAAGCCACAGGAGGACAAGATCAAGTATATGCCGCTTCAGGCAAAGGAAGGTGATCTGGCGATCTTTTTGCAGAAGTCTGCATTTGAAGTGATCTACGAAGGGGAACGCTATTTTATTGTGCCCCAAAATGCTATTCTCATGCTGGAGCGGGAAGAAGACCTGTTTGACTGAAAGAGTCCCAAACGGTTTTTCCGGAAGCGTACCATCATGCACTTAGCCTGAAAGAAGAGTCACTGAGCAGGTAATTCACCTGGATGAATTTGTTCATTGAAGACATCCGGTTGGCAATTTCCGGGGTACCTCTATACTTCACGATGTTTCTGGCCAGGTGATCCGCAATTTTGGAAGCGCACTCTACCATCATGGCCTCTTCTTCACTTTCATTCATAAGGGAGTTCTGTATCTGTCTCATGGCTTTGTTGATATATGTGCTACATAAGAATTAAGTTACATCATCTTTCTGAGTTTCACGGTCTCTTTTAGCTGAGCGGGGGAAATCCGTAGATGAGTGAGGATATTGTGGACGGTGAAGCGGTGAGTGGTGGGCGGTAAGCAGTAGGCAGTAAGCAGTAGGCAGTAAAGGAGTGAGCGGTAATCGGTAATCAGTGGCAGTGGGAGTAATCGGTAAGCAATAATCAGTGGTCAATCCCCCCGAATGCTCTTAAGTTAAGGTCACTCCAGTACCGATACTTATACTTCGGTAGGAGTCTATGGTAAAAAGAGTTCCCGCTTCAATAATTCATAGATTCTATCCGAATGGAATCACTGGAATGACTATCTGTGAATTTTCAACCTTAACTTAAGAGCATTGTAATCCCCCAGGGGGATAGATGCTCAGGGTGCAAACCCGTAACTCGCAACCCCTCAACCCCGCAACCCGCCAACCCACAAAAACAAAACCCCGACAAGTTTACCTCATCAGGGCTTTTACATATGAAACATATATGAAGAGTACTTTACAGTATCAGTTTAGCATGTAGTTGATCTGGATGAATTTGTTCATTGCTGACATCCGGTTTGCAATCTGGGGGATGTGCCTGTAGGCAACAATATGACGCTCCAGGTGGGCCACAATTTTAGAGGCGCATTTAACTACTAAGGGGTCTGTTTTGGTTGTACCCATTTTGACAGGTTTTAGTTCGGTGATTCGTTTACAAAGTTTGGTGAATCAACCGGTTACGCCATATTTTTTTAGACAGGAGGGATTAATTGATCGGTGAATGGGAAAATTTCATGCTGAACAAGGTAAATTCAGAATTTTATTCTTTACGTCTTATAAATATCAGTATATTAGGAATATTATTATGAAAATATATATATAACAAAATATTATTTCAATTTATTAAGCTTTGGGGGAGTAATCTGCAGGGAAGGTGGGTCATCGCACTACTTTAGTTAAGAGAAAAAAATATAGGCCGGCAACCAATGGTTGCGGCCTATACTAGCAAATAAAATTGGGAAATTAGCCTTTAAGGATTTTGGTCATTCTCTGTGATCATAGGGTTTGAATCTATTTCAGCCTGAGGGATCGGGTAATTGTATCTTGGATCGCCGCTTACAAGACTTATGGGAGTGGTATGATTTCCATCCCTGGTAAACCCTAACCCCAGCCTTCTGAAATCAATGAAATCAGGACCACCTTCTCCGTACAGCTCTTTTCGTCTTTCCAGCATGATCTCATCTATCAAAGCAGCACCGGTATTGCCTGATGCTACGGCATTGGGATCCCGATCACTTTGTAAAGTAAATAACAAGTTAGCTGCTTGCGTATCATTGCCTCCTTCACGGGCCAGTGCTTCAGCTTCTATCAGGTACATTTCGGCCACCCGCATCAATACCACGTCTTCTCCAAAATCCGCAGCAGCTACAAACTTGCTTGTGCGGTAAAGAGCAGCGTATGGGCCACTGCCCTGTAAGCTGAAAGTATTTCGCACATCTGTCGCGCTAAAATTCGCTACAAATGTAGGGTTAGCAAAAATTGGAGAATAACGCGTCCCATCCCAGAAAGAAGCAAAGCTACCGAAGTAGAGTGTTTGATCACTCGCTTGCGGAGCTCCCCACATCCACTCAGTAGCACTTATATCCTGAAATCCGTCATTGTACTCATTTGCAGCCAGAGAAAACCCCTGACGGGCATCGTTAGCGGCTTGTGCGGCTTCAGGGTACATCTCCATATACAGGTAAACCCTTGCTAACAATCCGTCTGCTACATTTTTATTGATCGCCCATTTGGCTCTTCTTGCTGCCGTCAGGTTATCCGAAGCAAACGTCAGGTCTGCAACGATCTGGTCATAGACCTCACCTACAGAAGCTCTGCCATTACCAGTCTTGGCGTTATCACCGGTAGCTGCTTCTGTATAGATAGGCACTCCGGAGTTATCCCGGCCGTGGGTATACGCCAGAGCGTACTCCCGGATCAGGTGATGGTAAGCCCAGCCTCTGATGGCTCTGGCCTCAGCAATGAATGCGGTTTTTACCTCATCAGCAAATGGCGAAAGCTCTACTGCTTCCATTAATATATTAGAGGTGTTTGAGATCTCATACATTTCATTCCAGATCAGATTGGTCTTCCGGCCTGTGGCCGTCTCGTTATCCAGGTACCGGTACTCAAACACAAACCAGTCAAACTGAGGCCGTATGAAATCATTTCCTTTTACATTCCAGGTGTTCAGAATTGCTCCCACTGCTTCAGAGTCATCACCCACTCCGTCGTTGAATTGACGGATCCTGCGGTATATCCCTGTGAAAACAGCTTCTACTCCTGCTTCCGAACCAAAGGCATCTACTGTACTTACACTGGCAGTAGGGGCCGGCTCATCCACAAAGTCTTCGCAACCAAAGAAAAGCGTGGTTACGGCAAAGAATAATATGATATATTTTTTCATTTTCAGATCCATTTTTTGATTAGAAACTAATTTCCAGTCCACCTGAGAAGGTTTTCATCACTGCACTTCGGCTGTCCGTTAAGCCGTTGAGCGCCTGCTCGGGATCAAGACCCTGTCTGCCAAATAGTGTTATCATATTATCTCCGGAGAAGAATACTCTGAAGTTTTTCACAAAACCATTGGTGGCACCCAGCACTGAAGCTGGCAGTGTATAACCGATCGTTACATTTCTCAGACGAGCATAAGTAGCATCATAGAGGAAACGTGTGGAACGCGAGTTGCTTCTAAGGTCCGTACCAAGACGGGGCACATCCGTAACATCTCCCGGCTGCTGCCATCTGTCCAGAATATCCACAGAGTACTGCTGGCCAGCCCTGCGGCCTCCATGCATCAGCCCCTGATAATCGCCATCCAGGATCTTACCTCCTAAGCTGTAGTTGATCAGGAAGCTGAAATCAAAGCCTTTGTAAGTCAGCTGATTGGCAAATCCACCACGTGCCCATGGCAAAGCCGTACCCACAAAATAGCGATCGGCTTCATCATAGTCTTCCGTAGTTTCAAAACGCTCAATCACAATCTCACCATCTACATCAGTGGAGTCTCTCCACCACATCGGATTACCATTGTCCGGATTCACACCGGCGAAATCCCGGATATAAAAGTCAAAAACGCTTCGTCCTTTTTCCAGTTTCTTGGATCCGCTGATCCTTTCTTCTTCAGGAAATCTGGTGATCTCGTTTTTCTCAAAGGCAATGTTTGCTGATACGCTCCAGTTAAAATCGTTGGTAGAGATTACGTTAGAGGATAAGGAGATCTCAATACCACTATTGGTAACATCTCCCACATTTTCCACAATAGAGTTTCCTCTGATCCCGCGCGAAACGGTAGTGGTAGCTGCCGTTACCAGGTCGTTTGTCACGGCCTTGTACACATCTAACGTACCTGTTAGTTTGTCTGAGAATAAGCCAAAGTCTACTCCCAGGTTGGTAGTGGTTACCGTTTCCCAGGTCAGCTGGCTATTAGCAAGGCCACTTGGGTAGATCCCCGACACGCCTGGCTGGTCAAATCCCGTATCAAACAAGGTAAGGTATGGGAAGTACGTTTGGGTATTCGCCACCGTAGCATTTTGATCCAGTATCTGGTTATTTCCCAGCTCTCCCCATGATGCTCTGAGCTTCAGGAAGCTAAGGATAGTACCGGAGACGAAAGATTCTTCGGTGATCACCCATCCGCCTGAGACGGCAAAGAAATCCCCTTTCCGGGTATCAGGGCTAAAGCGGGATGACGCATCCTGGCGGTAGGAAAACTCTGCAAAATACTTGTTAGCATAGTTATACTTAACCCTTCCCATAAGGCTGGCGATCCTTTCCTGGCTGGTAGACCCAGAAAGCGATTCCTGTGAGGCGGCAGAGTTAAACTCAAACAGTCCGTCAAACGGAATACCTGTAGCTGATGTCTGCAACTGCTCGATCGTAAAGTCATACATCTCCTGAAGAAGCAAGGCTTCTACATTATGCGACCCGAATTTCTTCCTCCAGTTTAAGCTGTTGGTCCAGGTCCATTCGGTGGTGATATCCTTGGTCCGTGTGATCCGGCCATTCACTGATTTTGCTGAACCAAACAATGGGTTCGTATACAGGAAGTTATCAAACAGATACTTGTTCAGCTGGTAGCTTGTTTTGGCTGTAAAGTCTGTTAAGAAATCAGCCTCTAATACAGCGTTTGTTGTACTCAGGAATCTTTTAGCCAGCGTCTCGTTAAGTCGAGTCTGACCAGCAGGGTTTGCCGAAGAAAGCACAGGCCTGGTGGTGTTTAGCACACCCGTATCATCCGGATCATCTCCCGTGTCATAAATGGGGTCTCCACTGTCATCCAGGATGAGCGCACCGGAAGGGTCTCTTCTGTACACCGGGTAGATGTTAGAAACCGTCTGGATCCACTGGATATTGTTAGAAAATGAGGTTCCACTTTGTGGAGGGTTGTTTTGTGCCTGCGAAGAGATGGATTGCTTCAGGCTCCCCGACAACCAGTCCGTGAAGTTCACATCCAGGTTTATCCTGCCGGTGTAGCGCTTAAAGTCGGATTTCACTACCTGGCCTTCCTGGTCCAGAATAGAACCGCCTATGAAATACTTCACATCTTCAGAGCCGCCCGATATACCAAGATTGTATTCATTTCTGATGGCTTTGTTGGTGAAGATGGCCTCTTCCCAGTCCGTGTCCCACAGGAGTTCCGCACCCGAAACCAAATTACCACTTGGGTCTATCGGGCTGCCAATGTCTCCATAGGGGTTGTAACCCACTCTGGCCAGCAGTCCATCAGTGGCATCTTGTCCCGGAGTGGCAGAGCCGGCATCAGTAGCATCATTTCGGAGTACTTCCCACTCGAGTCTCATGGCCTCTGCGGCATTCACAAACTCATAGTTCTTTCTTGCTCTGCTGGACACTCCGCTGGTAGCCCTGAAGTTAACTCTCGTCTGCCCTACTCTGCCTTCTTTGGTGGTGATCAGAATGACCCCGTTTCCGGCACGAGAACCGTAGAGCGCTGCTGCTGATGCGTCCTTAAGTACCGAGATGGAAGCGATATCCGATGCTGGTATGGTATTGATGTTTCCTGAGTAAGGCGAACCATCCACTACGATCAACGGATCATTTCCGGAATCAATAGAGGCCTGACCTCTGATCCGGATCGTGGAGTTAGAGCCGGGTTGTCCGCTGGAAGCAATTACGTTTACTCCGGGCACAGTACCCTGCAGCGCCCTGGTGATGGATTCCACCTGCTGATTTTCTATCACTTTGTTGTCAATGGAAGAAACCGATCCGGTAATCGTCTTTCTGGACTCAGCTCCATAGGCCACGATCACCACTTCGCTCAGCTCAGCTACATCAGCTTCCATGGTAACATCTACCACCGACCGGGAACCGATCTCTACCTCCTTTGTGGTCATCCCGATAAATGAAAAGACCAACGATCCGCCATCTGCGGGGATGTTGACCCGATAGTTGCCGTCTATGTCCGTAGTGGTACCGGCTGTGGTACCCTTATAGACGACGTTAACTCCTGGAATGCCTGTGCCATCTTCGGCAGAGGTCACTGTTCCAGTCACCACCCTTTGTGCCATCAGCCCGGCTGTACACACAAAGGAGAAAAGAATTACCATTAGTAAATTTTTCTTCATGTTTTTCTGGTTAATATGAAATTTGAATGAATAGACTGCTGAATACAATCCTGAGAGGAGGTCGTAAGCCTGTATCCGGTATGTTTCTGTTTAGTGCCAAATTTTGAACCCGCAATCAAAATCTGTATTCAGGCAAGAACCAATGTAGGGGATTTCTCAGGCAGTATTTTTCCACATCGACCAAATGGTCATTTCGAGTTAACCAATGGTTATTTTCATTTATCAAATGGTGTTTTAGGGACTCCCATGGCCACTCAAATAAAAATTTGATCGTGATTAAGGGGAAGTGCGTTTTACCTTGTTATATACTGGATAGAGAAGAATTTATTTTAATGCGGGTAAGGAGATTCTTTTCGATGAAACGTCTCTCCGTATCTCTTTAGCGGGAAAGAGTTATGGAATACATAAACGCACTGGTGGCTGACAAGGACCCGAATGCCAGGGTCGATCTGATCAAGGCCATTCGATCACAGTTTTCGGATGAGGTGAAGGTCTATGAAGTCAGCGACCAAAATCAAATTTTATCAGCAACTGTACTTTACAGGCCCAGGGTTATTTTCCTGGATATTTTATGGGGCGAGGAGCCTATGTTTCCGGTCCTGGACCAGCTCAAAGGAATGGACTGCAACCTGGTGTTTGTCAGCGATCATACCGAGTATGCCCTGGAAGGCTATAAGTACAATCCCACAGGTTTTATGACCAAGCCGGTGGAGGTGGACAGGCTGGCAGAGGTGATGGAGCGTCTGCAGGCCATGCCGGAGGTGCAAAAGGGCACGGACCCCAAACGAATGAACAGCCGGTCTGACAATAAGATCACCGTGGCTGACTCCAAGGGCCTCCATGTTTTTCATGTCAATGACATCATGTACTGCCTGGGCGAGCGTAACTACACCACCTTTAAGCTGCACGACGGAGAGAGCATCGTGGTGTCCAAAACACTGAAATATTTTGATGAAAAGCTCAGTGACACGAATTTCTTCCGCGCACACAAGTCTAACCTGATCAACCTCAACTATGTGAAAATGGTCACGAAAGAGGACGGGGGCGTGATCCGGATGTACGACCAGAAAGAGCTGCCCATCTCCCGGACCAAAAAGAAAGAGCTTTACCGAAGGCTGGAGGGGTGAGGGGGTTCGGGTTGCGATGTTGCAGGTTGCGAGTTGCGATGTTGCGGGTTGTGTTGCTGCTCCTACATCTATCCCCCTGGGGGATTATAGAGGGGATTGGTTGCAGATTTTGACTATTTTTCACGCAAAGCTGCAAAGGGGATGAGGTTCCTAAAGAATGATATGTAGCGCTCCAGATCCAAGGGATAAACATACGTGCAATGGTACGCTTTGTCAAGCAAAAGTTCGGTATTATGATGGTGCTGCCACCTCCCAAACCACCGCTCCAATCATTGACCCAAAAGAGAATCACCACACAGTCCTAAAAGAAGCCAGCGGAATCCTAAATGTAAGCTAGGAGCTCTGGTTGATGCCCTGGATCTTAGTTATATCCTATGGAATCCTGGTTGAAGGCTATGGAGTTTTAGCTGCAAGCTTCGTTTTTTTAGCTAAAAGTCGCGTTCAATTAGCCATAACCTGCGTTCTTTTAATGGAATGTCTCGTTGTTTTCGTGCTGGTAGCGGAAGGCTTCGTTCTCTATGCTGGCACATATATCCAGCCCGCTTTAGACACTTGAGAACAGATGGTCATTTCTTAGGATCACTTCGTCATTTCTTACCAGCACTTCCTTATTTCTTGAGAGCAGATGGTCATTTCCCGGGAGCATTTCGTCATTTCCTGCCAGCAGATGGTTATTTCTCATCGGGTGAGGGGTCCTAAAATACTTTTATAGAACCAGTTTCTACAAACATTCTATATCTTTCCCCCTAGTACATCGAACAGTACTTTGATGATTGAGATTGCTGAGAAAGAGCTCAAAATACCTAAGCCGGGCATCTTCTAAAACGTGAAAAATACCACCCCGGCCTCCGGCCACCCCTAAGCCGGTCTCTTACGCTAAAGCTTTAGCGACAGTGTGGCGCCCTAAAACAGGAGGGGAGCCGTTTGCGTCATGATTGGTGGTTTCTGTCAAATTTTTAGATGACCTATAATTTTTGCAGTACACGCTCCTCCCCTGTGTCAGGGGAGCTGTCCACAGGACTGAGGGGTCTATCCTTGCTGAAGGTGAAATTAGTTAAAAAAAGTAAGCGGGGGAATTTTGAGACGGCTGATGAAACGCACCATCAGGAAAGATCACTCGGGTGTAAAAAATGAAGCTTTATTTAGAGGTGACTAAAGATGCTTATCAAATTCGTAAAAAGGATAATTCTTCAGACCCAAAACAAAATTTACCCGAATGTATTTATGCATGCAGGTCATGCGGTTGATCAGTTCAGGGTTGTCTTGATTGTTGACAATATTTCTTTTGATATGTCCAAGGATCTTTTTGGCACATTCAGCCATTAGCTTATCATCATCATCCGTAATGTTGGTCATTTGCATTTCTCTTAGTATTCTTTGATTCGGTTCTTAACTATCGCATATATAGTAAGATAAGGGGCTCTGGGAGCAAATGATACCGGGATATAGTATACTAGTTAGAAAGTTCTGAAATGGTTAGCGGTAGGCGGTGAGCGGTGAGTAGTAGGCAGGAAGCAGTATGCAGTAACAGACTGGGAGTAGATGGTTGGCAGTAAACGGGACCAGTAAGCAGCGGGCTGAGGTCGACTCTGCATGAAAATATGGTCCATTCGGAATCCGCCCTATAATCCCCCCAGGGCTAGATGTAGGTGCGTAACTTCGCAACTGTTGCGAGTTGAGCATGCCTGAATAGGTTGCCCTTCAGAGATTAACAAAAGAAAGAAAATTACCGCTATTCCTCCTTAAAAAAGGAGGTGCAGGAGGGCGCCAGGCCAGGGTTGTATCAGAGATAAACCATTTTCTTTCTTTTGGTCCGTTTTCCTGTTGCGAGTTGTTACAAAACGAAATCCACAACATCGCAACCCGCAACAGTCACCATCATCCGTCATCCTTTTTCTTCTTGCCTCCCAAAATGCCTTTCAGCTTCTCCTTCGCCTTATCTTTTACTTCCTCAGTAGCCTCTTTCACCTCTTCCTTCACTTCTTCTTTCTTCTCCTCTACGGCCTCTTTCACTACCGCCTCGGCAGAGTCTCTTTTCTGTTTCACCTCCTGGGTGATGGCCTCTTTCTTCTTGTTGATCTCTTCCTGAGCTTTGCTCTTCAGTACCGCTTTAACCCCTCCACCGGATGAAGACCCCGGTTTTGCGCTAAGCAGCTTCACTTTCGGGTCATCATACGTGCCTGCAATCCCCAGATTCAGGGTAATGTCCTTACCCACCACATTGTCCATGCCGGCAAATGACGAGATCGCGCTGTTCAGCGCCTGACCTACCTGGCCGGACGGCACATCCATAGACATGGCATAGTCCAGGCTGCCATCTATGCCCGTGCTGCCGCTGACCGTCGCCTTGCGACCACCTAGTGTAAAGTCAAACGGCTCCACATACAGCCGACCGTTTTTGATCTCAGTGGACATGATCACATCCTTCAGGGTAACGACCTCCTCGCCACCGGCGCTCAGCTTGCTAACGTTAGAGATGGCATTCAGTACTTTCAGGTTTTCTACTGAAGCGCTCAGGATCTCCACCAGCCCCGCTCCATGCATCTGATCATACAAGGGCATCATGTCCTGACCGAGCACACCGCCTACAGCAAAATCTGTCGAGAACTTTCCATTCATCTTTTCCGCCACAGGTACCAGCTTCTGGATGGTAGAAAAAGCATCAAATGCTTTCGGGATCGAAAGCTCCTTGATCGTAAAGTCAAAATTGAATAGCGGATTTTCCAATGCTACGGCCGACTCATATGCACCACTCATCTCAAAGTAGCCATCCAGCAGGTTGAACCCGGTTTTGTCCAAACGCACTGCTCCGTCGCGGATCACCACCTTGCCGTTAAAATCCATAAGCTCCAGGTTGTCATACACGATCTTATCGATGCGGGACGTCAATTCAAAATCAATGCTTTCCGGAATACGCACCACCTCCATGGCCGCTGTATCTGTTTCCTCAACCACCGCGGCAGTATCCGCCGGAACCATCCACTCATTTATATCCACCAGCGCTGAATAAAAATTAAGCGTACCATACAGCTTCGCACTGTCATCCAGCGCATACGCCATATAGTTAGTGATCTTTCCTGACATATTCAGGTCCGTCTTACCGGCATTTCCTTTGAAGGATGCCAGCGTAATCTCCGATGGGTTAAAGTTCATTTTGGACTCGGCAATGCCAAAACCCTGCGGCAGGTCCGTGCTCGTGTAGTAAAAGTCCGCCACTGATACGCTGCCCGATGTTGGCAGGCTGGCATAACGCTCCGCCTCGAGGTCCGACATGCGACCCTTCGTTTCCAGCGCCGCATTGATCTTTCCGCGCAGCTCCGTATCTTCTATTGGCACCACTTTGGTGAGCTTCTCCAGGTCCAGATTTCCGTTGAGACGAAAGTCCCAGTAATAGTCCTCCAGGTCTTTGAAAAACAGATACGCCGTGGTCTCCTCGCCATCCAGCAGCATGTGAAACTTCTCCAGCTCAAAGCTCGTTTCCGTCAGGTCTGCAGACGGCATGTCAAACACGGCCTTCACCTGGATGTCCTCCAGCGGCTGTGGAAACTCCGAGTAAACTACCCGGCCATCCGCTATGCCAAAGTTTGCATTCACGGCCGGCAGGTCCTCGTCCGTCACCTTGCCCCGCACATAGCCATCAAAGCCTACCTCCCCGCTGGCCTCCACACCGCCCAGATACTCCTGGTACACGCCCGGGATCAGCGAAAGCACACTCTGCAGGTTGATGTCTTTTCCACCAAAAGTGATGTCCATATCAATGTCCTCACCCGGCATGCTGATAAACCCGTCAAAGCCAAAGCCAAAGTCATTGAGCGACACCTTATTTTCTTTAAAGGTAAACTTCATGTTCGCCAGGTCCATCGCCATGGTGATGTCTGCGTTCAGCTCCTTGTCTGACACGTACTCCACGCCATCATAGGCAAAAGACAGGGCCGCCACACGAGTGGTCGTCACCATGTCAAACACATCCTGTGAAAAATCGCCGGAGCCCGTATGGTTCAGCCCGCCGATCGAAACAAGCGTAGGCAGCGTAATGTCATTGTAGATCACCGTACCATTGATGATCTCCCATTTATTGATCTGAATATTCAAGGGCTCACTGGCCGCAGTATCCTCCTCCACGGTTTCCTCCTCACCCGTACTTTTCACAATGTCATAGTTGGCTGTGCCATCTGCCAGCACCATCACCAGGATGGTGGGCTCATCCAGCGTCACGTTTACGATCTCTATCTGATCCCCCATGATCACTGACATCAGGTCCAGCGTGAGGTTGAAGTTTTTGACGTCCGCCAGCGTATCCCCCTCAAACACGCCCACACCGGCTACCCCAAAATCTCCGACCGTCACCGACACGTCCGGGAAGCTTCTGAAAAGCGACACGCTAAACTTATCCGTATCGTAATACACCTTCGCATCCAGGCTGTTTGCCATCTCTTTGTCCAGCGCCGCCTGTATATCGTCTTTAAAAATGACCGGGACCAGCACGGCAGCCAGCAGGACCAGTCCGACAAATGCAGCAATGATGATGAGTACCTTTTTCATAACCGATGTGTGTTTGATTTATGTAAGTACCAAATTACAAATTTTCCCCCGCACTCCTTAACGGTCAGGCAAAAGTTTTATGAAAGCATTGCCAACCAAAGTCATTGTGAAAGGATCTATCATATTTCGAAGGCTGGTGGGCTTTGTCAACTACAGGGGGCCGGGGAGAGGCCTAGTCTTTTCCGGAATCTCCTATCTTTCCGGTATAAACCATGAAAATGAGCATGCTGCCGGGACTAGCAATCCGCGACGCGTAGGCCAACCTGGCTGGCCGCGCCTGCCCAACCGGGATTAAAGTATGTACCAAATATCAAATTTTGAGACGACACATGAAACTAAAATACATAATCACTACACTCCTGCTCTTATCCCTTTCTTTCGCCTACTGTCAGTATGGACGGATCCACGCCACCGTAGCAATCGGACCCACTTTTCCCTTAGGTAAAGAATTCCGACATGTAGATGAAGTGGATCCGGAAATTCACTCTGAGTCCGGTGGAGCAATAGCTCTTAGCCTGGGCTATGATATCACCAAACATTTCGGAGCATCATTATATGTCGCAGGCTCCGAGGTAGAGGTGCAAGACCTGAATAACTCCTACGGATTCTCATATGGTGACTGGTTTGCGGTCTGGATACTACCGGGAGTTTACTATTACCACGACTGGGGAAAGCATTTCCGACTCAATACCATGCTACAGGCCGGTGTTGCGGGCGCATCTCCGCCAGATCGCTACCAGTTTATGCTCACCCAGGATGGGGCTGCACTGGAAAGAACCTACGAAACCTCCGGACGAATCTTTGGGATGGGACTGTCCGCAAAAGGCACCTACTACATCTGGGAGTTCCTGGGCGTTTTCGTAGACTGCCATTACCTCTACGCAAGGCCCACTTTTACCTATGGCAAGCAGCCCATGCACATCGTACAGCTTGACCTGGGCATTGGAGCACGGCTGTTTAAGTTTTGAGGGGTTTATGTTTAATGGGGGGTTCAGGCTTAGTCTTTCCTTGTACGGCTTTTAGCCTCAGGCATTGCTAAAGTGATATTAAAAAAAGCCACTCAAACGAATGAATGGCTTTCCTAAAATGTCAGGATAAATGGCTATTTATGTTTTCCGCAATTGAAGGAGGAAACTTATCCACCTTGGTATAATAGGATTTTTCAAGCAACTCCCCTTTTAAAGTGTTCACCTTAAGTGAATGATATGAAATGTCCAGATTAGCTGATATTTCACCCTTTGTGACTGTCCCATGAAGTGGATCTCCCAGAACCCACACCATGACGATTGCCAAAAGTCCACTAATCTTCCGTTTCTTCTTCCATGCCTCATAAGAAATAATCTTCTCCGGAATCAAATACTCCACCCATTTATTAAAGGTTTTGGTATCAACTTTATAAAGCTTACTCAACCTACTTTTCTTTAGAGAGAATGGAGAGAAGAAAAACAGGGTGATTGCAACAATTAGTATAATAATAAAAAAAGTCATAGTCATAAAGTTAATTGTTTTGTGATCGTTTGTCTACTGTTGATTGCACTTCGGCTGCTAAACTCTCAGATCTAATGCGTCCATGGTTTTTAACTTCAGTTTTGGTAATTCTGATCTTGTCAGATTCTGTAAATAGTTTGTTTTTCATATTTTTTAAATTTTTATTTAATAGATGAACCAAAGATCAATCCACCGAAAAAACTGGTTTAAAATACCTCCCTGATAATTTCTTAAACGGTCCGTTTCCCTCCGGCCAATAACCATTATATTTATTGCCCAATTCACTGACCACCCAATGAGTACCCAACGAATCTCTTTATCTCAACTTGAGCAATATCTGTCCAAAGCAGCCTGGATTCTGAAAGGGCCGGTCGATGCCTCTGATTTTAAAGTGTATATTTTCCCGCTTCTTTTCTTCAAAAGGATATCAGACGTCTACGATGAAGAATATCAGAATGCTTTAGAAGAATCTGACGGAGATGCAGAATATGCCGCTCTTCCGGAGTTTCATCGATTTGAGGTCCCGCAGGAGTGCCATTGGAAGGACGTTCGTGAGGTGACAACCAATGTTGGACAAGCGATTGAAAAAGCTTTGAGGGGAATTGAACAAGCGAATCAGCAGTACCTCTATGGAATTTTCGGAGATGCGCAGTGGAGCAATAAAAATAAATTACCAGATCGCTTACTGATTGATCTTATAGAGCATTTTTCTCAGTATGAGCTATCGAACAGCAAAGTGGATGTTGACATCCTTGGCAGGGCCTACGAATACCTAATCAAGCACTTTGCGGATCTGACAAATAAAAAAGCAGGTGAATTTTATACTCCCAGGTCTGTAGTGCACTTGCTCGGGCTCATTCTGGATCCTCATGAAGGTGAAAGCATTTATGATCCTGCCTGCGGTACGGGCGGAATGCTTTTGGAATGCGTGGATCATCTAAAAGAGAATAATGAGGACTACCGAACACTCAAGCTCTATGGCCAGGAAAAAAATCTGACTTCAAGCTCAATTGCACGGATGAATATGTTCCTCCATGGCATTGAGGATTTTTTTATTGAACGAGGAGACACACTGCGAAAGCCCGCATTCTTTGAGGCCGATGGACTTATGTCCTTTGATTGTGTCATTGCCAATCCCCCCTTTTCACTGAAAAGCTGGGGTGCTGAGAGCTGGGGGAATGATCCGTATGGAAGAAACTTTGCAGGAGTACCACCCAAAGGAAATGGTGACATGGCGTGGGTCCAGCACATGATCCAGTCCATGAATGAACACGGACGAATGGGGGTTGTACTGCCGCATGGAGCCCTTTTTCGAAAAGGTGCGGAAGGTAAGATCCGACAAGCGCTTCTGGAAGCGGACCTATTGGAAGCAGTCATTGGGCTAGGCCCCAATATCTTCTATGGCACCCAACTAGCAGCCTGTATCATGATCTTCCGCAGACAAAAACCTGATCACCAAAAAGAGAAGGTCCTTTTCATTGATGCTTCCGATCGGATACGTGTCGGACGGGCGCAAAACTTTCTGGAAAAAGAACATGTCCAGCAAATCTTTCAGTGGTACAAAGATTATCAGGACGTGGAAAATCATGTCAAGACAGCTTCCATGGATGATATCCGGGAAAATGATTACAATCTCAACATTCCTCTTTATGTGGAGAAAATCATAGAAGATGACTTGCCAACCGTAGAAGAAGCGCTGGCTGATCTGAAAGAAGCCTGGAACGAGAGCCAGGAAGCCGAAAGAAGGTTTGTTTCTATCCTTAAAAGATTTCTGTGAATGGAACCATTTGATACCTCTAATAATCGTCATTTTATCACACATCAGTATGCTAGGTGGTGTGCTTTTTCTTCGACCAGATCAAAGGCTCCTTCGCCAAGAAAAAAAGGAGATGTATATCCCTTGATTGATTTACCAAAATACGAGGCTATACTAGGTATAAACAATGAAATAGGTGACGAGGAGTTTGCCGAGTGGCACCTGGAAAACTGTGAATTAATAACTAAAACAAGACCTGATTGGCCAATAGGATGGTCTGCTAAATTGATTAATATCTATTTAAAGACTATGGTATACATTGGCGGTATCGGGAGGCCGAATCTCAAAAATTGCATTCATCCACCAATAGATGGTGGCTTGTGGAAAGGAATCAAAAGTCATTATAAAAACAATAAAGATATTATTGCAAACACGCATGTTGTCTCAAAGATCAAGGCGATAACCACTTATTCCATTTATGCTCAAATTATTCAAGGAATCTATGAAATATCATTGAAGGAAAAATGGAACTTGATAGAAGTAGAGAGACTATGGGAAGGAACTAAGTATTAAAAAATGACCCAGCAACAACTCGAAAAATTTTTATGGGGGGCAGCAACTTCCCTGCGCGGTACCATCGATGCAGGGGATTATAAGCAGTTTATTTTTCCACTGCTGTTCTTTAAACGCATCTGCGATGTTTATGATGAAGAATATGAAATCGCCCTGGAAGAATCTGGCGGAGATCTGGAGTATGCCGCTTTTGAAGAGAATCACCGTTTTCAGATTCCTAAAGGAGCACACTGGAAACATGTGCGGGAAACGACGGTGAATGTAGGGATGGCCATACAGGAGGCCATGCGAGCAATAGAAAAAGCCAACCCGGAAACCCTCTATGGGATCTTTGGTGATGCCAGCTGGACGAACAAAGACCGACTGAGCGATGAGATCTTGACAGATCTCGTAGAACATTTTTCACAGGAAAAGCTGAATCTGAAAAACGTACCCGACGATCAGCTGGGCAATGCTTACGAGTACCTGATCAAAGAGTTTGCGGATGATAGCGGACATACGGCAGCAGAGTTCTATACCAACCGCACAGTGGTGAAGCTCATGACGCTCATCATGGACCCACAACCGGGGGAGAGTGTCTATGACCCCACCTGTGGCAGTGGCGGCTTGCTGCTAAACTGTGCACTGCACCTGAAGGAAGAAGGCAAAGAATACCGTACCCTCAAGCTCTACGGGCAGGAGATTAACCTGATCACAAGCTCCATTGCGCGCATGAACATGTTTCTGCATGGGATCGAAGAATTTCAGATTGTGCGGGGAAATACGCTAGCCCAACCAGCCTTTCTGGAAAATGACGAGCTCAAGCGCTTCAATGTGATCCTGGCTAATCCGCCTTACTCCATCAAAAGCTGGGACCGCAAAAGCTTTGAAAATGATCCCTATGGACGCAATCTATGGGGTACACCGCCACAAGGCTGTGCGGATTATGCTTTTGAACAACACATTCACAAAAGCCTAGACATGGAAAATGGCAGATGTGTACAACTATGGCCTCATGGAATACTTTTTCGAGACAATGAAAAGAATATGCGCAAACGAATGATCGAAACCGATACTGTCGAATGCGTCATAGCTCTCGGCAAAAATCTCTTTTACAATTCATCAATGGAATCAGCTCTGCTTATCCGAAAGACAAACAAGGAGGAAAAGAAAAAAGGAAAAATTCTATTCATCAATGCCTACAATGAGGTTAAAGAAGAAAAAACCATCTCTTTCTTATTAGATAGCCACATTGAGAAAATATATAAGGCATACTGTAGTTTCAAAAATATAGATGGCTTTGCGAAAGTAGTGGACATTGATGACGTTCTCTCAAAAGATGGTTCACTCCTAGTTACTAATTATGTGGATTCTACAAGACTGAGAAAATCAGATACTAAACCTTTCAGAGAAGCCTATAAGGAATGGGAAAATTTATCAATTAAACTTACAACCAGTATGAATTCCTTATTTAAATCAATCGGTTAATGCAGTTGAATATTGATAACTCTGGATGGAAGCGGGTCACTCTTAGTGATGTGGTAGTGAAGAAAGAAGAGAATGATAAGGAAAACGCCGGCAAGAGGTTTGATCGTTTCCTAAAAGTAGAGCATTTGGATAAAGAGACCCTTCATATTAGAAGATGGTCAAGCCAAGAAAATGGAGATGAACTCAATCCCTATTTTTACAAAATTTTTAGAGCAGGGCAAATTCTTTTTCCAACAAGAAACCCTCATTTGCGAAGAGCGGCATTAGCATCCTTTGATGGGATTTGTGGAGAGAAGACATTGACGTTGGAGCCTATAGAAGATATTGTAGATCCTTTATTTATTCCATTCCTTTTTCATAGTGAATCATTTTACGCACATACCACAAGCGCAATAATTGGATCCACCAATCCACATGTACGTTGGAGGGATGTAGCCAACTACCAATTCCTCCTTCCTCCCAAAGACCAGCAAGCACAGCTAGCCGAACTGCTCTGGGCTATGGATGAGGTAATTGAAAGGGAGCGGGAAGTTTTGGAGAGGTTGGAGAACGCAAAAGCGGTTTTTGAACGTAAGAGGATAGCCTATGGTTTTGACTCGAATAGGCGGCCTCTGCCGAGTAAATGGGCGGTAAGAAAAATTAAGGACTTTGCGAAAGTTCAAGCAGGATCAACTCCATTGCGATCTAATAAAGATTATTTCGATGAAGGTGAATTCAATTGGGTCAAGACATTAGATCTAAATAATGGCGAAATTTTTGGCACAGAGGAAAAAATTACCCACCTCGCTCTGAAAGAGACAAGTTGCAAGTTAAGGTCGGTTGATACTGTTCTCGTCGCTATGTATGGTGGATTCAATCAAATTGGAAGAACAGGTATCCTTAAAATCCACGCTGCTACCAATCAAGCTATTTCGGCAATCGAGGTAGACAAAACCTTCATTGAACCAGAATACCTTTTAGCGGTATTGAACGCAAAAGTAAATTACTGGAAAAAGGTGGCTATCAGTTCCAGAAAGGATCCCAACATCACGAAAGCTGACGTAGAAAATTTTCCTGTTCCACTTGCCCCTCTTCATGAGCAGAAAATAATTCTTGAAGAATTAAAAAGCTTATTACAATCAATTGGAAAGATTAAATCCAAAATTCTCAGTTCACAGGCTTTGCAGCGGAGTATAATTAATCAGATTTTTTAGGGGATGGATATTCAGAAAATACATGAGGACCTCTATCAGGAGTTACTGAGACAATTTGAGGTAAATCCTAAACTCAGAATTCGTCCAAGAAAAACTAACCGTGGAAGAAAGCTTAGTGAAAAGGGCTATTGGTTCCTTGGTAATGATGATTTTCTGGCGATTGGGTTCTGGAAAGGGGTTAATTGGAAAACCAAATTACCTAACATCTCATTTCTTGTAAATAAAGAAGGCGAATCTTATTTAAAGATTAGTACTTCGGATTCCAATGAGAAAACGCGATTCATTGATTCCAACATCAAAGATTTAATAGGTCTCAGTAGTAAGCAAGATGTAAAAGCTTACAATGGAATGAAGCCTGTTGAAGCATTGAAACATTTTATAGAAAATGAATGGAAGCCAATTGACAATGTGATTGCGAAAAAGGATATAGGTGATGACGAAAAACTTCCCATCTCGTTGATTGATAATTGGGAGTTTGAAGAAGACATAGAAAACCTGAAAAGATTTCATAAGGAATTTAATGATGTTTCAAATCAAAGTACATTACTCTTTAGAGGAAATAGACTTTTTGAACTGAACATTGAAAAATATGGAATCATCCAAAACTGCTCGATATCAGAAATTTCAGAAGATACACAATGGATATTTTTTACCGGGGAAAATGGAGCAGGTAAGACTTCCATATTGAGAGCTATTGCAATTGCCTTATGCAATAACTATGATAAGGAGAGGATTGATTTCTCTGATGATCTGCGCATTATACTAAAATTACATCAGCAGGATCAGATCAAGGAATATACCATTGACACGACCTCTCACGAATCTGCAAACCCATCTTTGGTAGAAGGCTTCTCAGCATACGGACCTAACCGATTGCTAACAGATACCGATGAGTTTAATGATGATATCATCGAAATACAACTTGAAGCTTTACGATCCAGATTAACCTATGGTTTATTTAATCCAATAGATGTATTAAGGAGTTTAGTATCGCCTTATGATTTAGGTGAAAAACCAAAATATCTGGAAATGGCAGTCCAGGCTTTAGTAGAAAATTTGAGTAATATTCTTGAAGTGGTTGATACTGAAGTGAGTTATGATGATGATTTTAGGCTTTTATTTTTTGAAAAGCTTGATGAAAATGAAGAACTGGATATCAGAAAAGGTAAATCATTCAGTGAGTTATCTTCCGGGACCAAAAGTTTCTGTGCTTTAATAATAGACTTGCTTTTACGCTTGAAGCAACAACAACCCAGCATCAGCGATCCATCTCAATATAAGGGCGTTGTAATAATAGATGAGATCGACTTACATCTTCACCCAAAGCTTCAAAAAGAAATTGTGTTTCAACTCGGGGAAACATTCCCATACATTCAATTCATTGTTTCCACTCATAGTGCGATTAGTCTATTAGGCGCTCCTAGCAATTCTGTGTTCTACAAAGTTGAAAAAGATTTTAATGAAGGAGTTACTTGCGAAAGATTACAAATCGATATTTCAGGATTAACACCAAATCTGATTTTGTCATCCCCCATATTTGGTTTTTCCGAGCTATTAAGCAGCAATCTAAATAGCGAATTGAGCACTCAAGATTCATGGTCTCAGAAAATGACTGAGGATTCCTCGCTTCAATCTCTTTTGAATAAATATAAATCAAGAAAACAGAGAGGGAATGATTAGTGTTACGAACAAAAATTGTCGCAGTGACCATTTTCCAAGACAACTCAAAGTTAATGATATTGAATCTACAATTAAATCAATTATTTCTGATGCACCGAGACACAATGTAACTACCAAGTATAACGCCAAATCTGTTAAGAAATCACTAATAAAAATCTACCATAAGAAGTGTGCATACTGCGAATCTGACTGGTCTGGCAGCTCATTTCAGAGGGTTGATCATTACAGACCCAAGAAATATATTAAAGGAATAAAAAAGTCACACCACTACGGTTATTACTGGTTATCATTGGAGTGGACAAACCTCATCCAAGCATGTGAGGCTTGTAACAGTACCAAATCCAATAAATTTCCTGTTGAGAATGAGAGCAAAAGAATAAATGCACTTAAGAAAGAGAAGAGAATTGTTGACAAACAATACCGTGATATTAATTCACCACTGCTCAAAAATGAGGGAAGACTGCTACTTCATCCTGAGTTGGATGATGTAGAAATACATCTTGCGTTTCTTAAAAACGGGGAAGTTAAACCTAAAGACGGGTCTGAAAAAGGGAGAACTTCAATTGATACATATGGGTTGAATCGTGGGGATTTAATTCTTAAGCGTAAGCAGAAAATTGATAAGTATTTCACAAAGCTCGTTCGAATCTTTAATGATTACGAAGATAATGGTGCAGATGAATTTGCTATTAAATTCTTATATCACGATTTGAAAGGATATTTCCGTGAAATGCTCGATGAACAAGATGAAACCAAAGAGTATTCCAGGGTGGGATTTTATATGTTTCATAACTTCAAGGAGTTTTACATAGCACAACTGAATGAACTCGATGAGTATCAGATGATATTAAGCAGTTACTATAATCGGTTAATCGGAATGGTATAAAATTTATTATATAGGTATATTAGAAATATGAACTATCCTAATTCCATATCAACCCACATAGAGAAGGAACTTACCAAATTCATCCTAAAAGAATATCCAGAGGCCGATCCAGACAAAACTAAAGTTCTTGTAGCCAATTTCGAAAATGGTGGGGTGTCCTATGAACTGCGAGGAATTGAACGAAATCTGGAAATTGATAGAGAATTCCACAGAATAGTCAAGAAAATGAAGGAAAGTAAGGAGTTCGATTTTCTTAATCCTTAATCCGATTTCACCTTTAATTATAATATCTATAGTTGCATACCCCCAAAAACCCATATCTCTACCGCATGATCCACTGGCAAAATGTAGAATACATTCTGAGGAATGGCTTGTGCTGCAGGGAACATCCGGACCATGATCCAAACTATATAAATATCGGGCACAGACAATTAATCACGGATAGGCACGAGTATCTGATACCCTTACCGGAAGCAGGCAATCTGGGAGAATATGTGCCGTTTTATTTTGCAGGACATACACCCATGCTTTACCTTATTATGAACGGGTATAAAGGAGTGGAGCAAAGGCCCCAGGAGGATATCATCTTTTTGGTCAGTACACTTGAAAAGATAAAAGCATCCGGATTGGAATTCATATTTACTAACATGAATGCAAAATTAGCTTTAGCTGAGTTTTTCCGGGAGGAAAAAGACCTTGATCAGATTCAATGGGAGGTTGTACAAGACCGCAACTGGTCAAATAACCATGGCATGGGACGTCAGGACTACAAGCAGGCAGAATTTTTGGTAAGAAACTATGTTCCCATCGAATGCATTACTGCTTTAGTGGTCAAAACAAATGAAAGAAAGGCCTATTTTGAAGAGATGGTTGCAGAAGTAGGTATCGACCTGCCAGTTTATATTGATAAAACCTGTAAATTGTATTACTAACCTATGATAAGCTACGTCACAGGCAATCTGCTAAATGCTGATACCGAAGCACTCGTCAATACCGTAAACACGGTCGGTGTAATGGGTAAAGGAATTGCTTTGCAGTTTAAAAATCGCTACCCGCATAATTTCAAAGTGTACAAAGATGCCTGTAAAGCAGAAAGCTTTAAGACAGGAGAGGTCCTTACCATAAAAGATGGCGATTTAATGACCAGGAAATGGATCATTAATTTTCCTACAAAGGCACATTGGAAAGGAAAATCCAAATATGAATATATCTCATCCGGCCTGAAAGCATTAAAAGCTGACCTTATCGAAAAAGGCATTAAAAGTGTGGCGATTCCCCCTTTAGGATGTGGGAACGGAGGATTGGACTGGGCAAAAGTAAAAGAGATAATCGAGGCTGAGCTTGGTCACATGGATATCAATATTCAGGTTTATACGCCCAATGAATCGATCAAGCAAACACTGCAGCACGAGGATACCGGAAAGCAGGCTAAACTGACACCTGCCCGGGCCATGTTGCTTTATCTGTTATTTGAATATGAATCCATGGGAGAGCAAAGCAGCTTATTTGTAGCGAATAAGTTAGCTTATTTTCTGCAGCGAAGTGGGGAAAACCTAAAGCTCAAATTCCAGGCATATCATTATGGTCCCTACACTGTCCAGCTAAATCATGTTCTGCAATACCTGAATGGTGTTTATCTGAAGGGCCTGGAGCAAAATAAAGCAGGAGCATTTGAGCCCTTGTTTCTCAATTACGATAAGCTTCAGGAAGTAAAAACCTACATCCAAAAAGAACTCTCCGAAGAACAGAGGAACCGGCTAAAGCAAGTAATGAAACTATTAGAAGGGTTTGAATCCACCTTTTCACTTGAGCTTCTTGCAAGTGTGGATTACCTGACCACTCAGGAAGGACAAAGAAAGTCTGTTGAGGATGTAATGGCCGGCATGGAAGAATGGAATATCAGGAAAACCGAATTGTTCAAGCCCAGATATGTTGAAATTGCCTACCGCCACTTAAATAACTACGCTCAATCTATATTTTAATGGAATATTCTCTGAGGCAGAGAATATTTGAATCTGATCAGCTATTAAGCTCTAAAATGGCGGTATTGATTATATTGGGTCTTATAATTTGACCGTCTGATGGGATTTACCGAACTAAACAGTGTAGAACATTTCATCATCCACCAGCTAAGCGGAGTAAACCTCAATACTCAGGGAGCTGGAGAACCCCCTTTGGCTTATGCATCTGATTGGCAATATCGTTCGGCATTAAGCCTGGAGCGAAGTACCAATGAAGTACTGGTGGAGTCAGAGCTGAAGAAAGCCTTGATCCGGCTAAATCCTGAAATGGCGGAAAGAAATGAGTTAGCGGATGAGGTGATTTATAAGCTCCGAGCCATTCTGTTATCAGTAAATCAAGTGGGGTTAGTTCGTGCCAATGAAGAGTTTTTCAAATGGATGACCGGTGAGAAAACCATGCCTTTCGGGGAAAACAACCGACATGTTCCCATACATTTGGTCGACTTTCAGGATAAGACAAATAATTCATTTGTCATCACCAATCAATACCGTGTTCATCACCGGGAGACAAAAATTCCTGATATTGTTTTGTTGATCAATGGTATTCCCATTGTGGTGGGCGAGGTGAAAACACCTATCAGGCCTTCTATCAGCTGGCTGGACGGAGCTCATGAGATCCATGATGTTTATGAGAATGCGGTTCCTCAGCTGTTTGTACCTAATGTTCTCTCTTTTGCATCCGAAGGAAAAGAATTGTTTTACGGGGCTGTAAGAACACCTCTGGAATTTTGGGCGCCATGGCGACTTGAAAGCGATGAAGAAGAACTTGCAAAACGCCTTGGGCTAGGAGAAATCGGTAAAGAGCTTTCAGACCTGCTTAACCCAGGGAGACTCCTGGACATCCTTCAAAACTTCTCATTATTCACCACAGATAGCAAAAGCAGACGGATTAAGGTTATTTGTAGGTTTCAGCAGTATGAGGGTGCCAATAAAATTGTTGAACGTGTAAAGGAGGGACAAATCAAAAAAGGGCTTATTTGGCACTTTCAGGGCTCTGGTAAGTCTTTGCTCATGGTCTTTGCCGCACAAAAGCTGAGAAAACTCCAGGAGTTAAAAAGTCCGACAGTCTTGATTTTAGTAGATCGTACGGACCTGGATACCCAGATAAGTGGTACTTTCAACGCTGCGGATATCGCAAATGTGGTGACTACTGACAGTATCAATGAACTACAGAAACTCCTTGCCCGGGACATCCGGAAAGTGATCATCACCATGATCCATAAATTTCGCGATGCTCCAAAAGACCTGAACATACGAGATAATATCATTGTGATGGTCGATGAAGCTCACAGGACCCAGGAAGGTGACCTGGGAAGGCGAATGCGCGCCTCATTACCCAATGCCTTTCTTTTCGGGCTTACGGGTACTCCAGTCAACAAAGCAGACAAAAATACTTTCTGGGCCTTTGGAGCTGAACAGGACGATGGAGGATATATGTCACGATATACATTCCATGATTCCATTCGGGATGATGCTACCCGACCATTACATTTCGAGCCCAGACTAGTAGATGTTCATGTAGATAAAGAAACCATTGATCAATCGTTTGAGGAGTTTAAAGAAGCTACGGCTATTTCTGATGAAGATGCTGATGCATTGAACAGACATTCGGCCCGGATGGCGGCTTTTTTGAAGAGTCCCGAACGTGTATCTAAAATCGTTGAGGATATTGCCGTTCACTTCAGGGAAAAGGTAGAACCTCATGGATTCAAAGCAATGATCGTCACCCCTGATCGCTACGCATGTGTTCAGTACAAAGAAGAACTTGATAAGCATTACCCAGCAGAAGCAAGCAAAGTGGTCATTTCCACATCAGCTAATGATGATCTTGATTTTAAGCAAAAGTGGGGAATTGATAAAAACCAGCAAGATAAAATCGTTGAAGAGTTTAACGATGAGCATTCTGATCTGAAATTCATCATCGTTACCGCAAAGCTACTGACTGGGTTTGATGCTCCCATTCTTCAAACCATGTATCTGGACAAATCCCTCAAAGATCATACGCTCCTACAGGCTATTTGTCGGACTAACAGATTATACGCCGGTAAACACTTCGGAAGAATTGTAGATTACTTTGGTGTTTTTGATGACGCTGCAAAAGCACTTCAATTTGATGAGAAAAGCGTTTTAAAAGTCATTACCAATTTAACAGAGCTCAAGGAAGAATTACCAAACGCTATATCAAAAGCTTTGTCCCATTTTACAGGGGTTAATCGATCTCTCCAAGGGTTTGAGGGATTGGAAGCGGCACAGAATGCCATCAATACGGATGATAAAAAAGATGCGTTTGCCAAAGACTTCAAATACCTTTCAAAACTATGGGAGTCACTTTCTCCCGATCCTGTTTTAGATGAATATCAAAATGACTATAAATGGCTATCACAGGTCTATGAATCTGTCCGGCCTGCATCGGATCATACAGGAAAACTTCTGTGGTTTACACTTGGAGCTCAGACAACCAAACTAATCCATGAAAACATTCATGTGGGGGATGTACATCACCTAGACGAGTTTGTACTGGATGCCGATGTAATTGAAGATATTTTTAATAATCCGGATCCAAAAAATGCAGCCAAACTAGAGAAGATTCTCATCAAGCGATTTAAAAAACATGCTGGAAATCCAAAATTCAAAAAACTAAGTGAAAGACTTGAGGCTCTTAGGAACAAAGCAGAGCAAGGATTAATTACATCTATAGAATTTGTCAAAGAGCTATGTAAGCTTGCCAGAGAAACGGTTCAGGCAGAGAAAGAATTGGAATCTCTGATCGAAGAGAAAACACCCCAGGCGGCTTTAACCGAATTGTTTTTAGAGCTGAAAACCGATCAAACGCCGGCGGTGGTAGAACGAATAGTTAAAGATATCGATGAAATTGTAAAGCAAGTTCGATTTCCAGGTTGGCAAGATTCCAATGCAGGAGAAAGAGAAGTCCAAAAATCACTAAGAAAAGCATTGCTTAAATATCAACTCCATAAGGACCAGGTTTTATTTGATCGGGCTTACGGCTATATCAAGGAATATTACTGAAGTTGTGTGAAGAATGGTTACTAAATAAAGCATCCAAAGATCAGTTATCTAATCCTCCTTAAATTATCATGAGTAAACACGAATCCTGGCGTACCAAACACTATTGGAAACAAGTTGGGGGCCTCTTGATTGAAGAATTCCCGGCTGTTCGCAGAGGAAAAGAGCATTCAAACAGAGAAATTGATGGTGTTATTATCCTGGGCGAGCCTAACGAAATAAAATACCGGGTAGATTATGACCTGGAAGGAAAAGATATAATCTGTATTCAAACGAAGGCAAAGCGAATAGGAATGTATCTGATGGGTCAGGCTTTTTTTTCAATAGAATTGCTAAAGAGATATAATCCCAGATCGATCAAGTCTGTAGCAATTTGTAAAAAGACCGATTCTGTTTTAGAACCTATCTGCAAGAAATATGGAATTGAAGTAGTTGTAATTCCTGATGAATTAGCCCCTGATCGGTAAAGAATCCCAGCAGAAGGTCTTTTACCTGAGCACATGGAGTGGGAATAGAGAGAGATGGTTATTGTTCTGGCAGCAGCCGATGACTAACGGCTATTTTCAAGATGGGCGAACCCGTCAGATGGGTAGTCTCAAATCACATCCTCCAGCTCATGAATAATATCTCCTGGTCTGAATGAACCACCCCTCTTCTACAGAAACTCTTTAGAATTAACCCCTACATTTACACCGATAACTTTTAACGCTTATTGGGATTATGAACAGCAGATCAATCGTACTTATTTTCATCATCTTTTTCTCCTATTTTGCGCTATATGCGCAGACACCTATCGATGTACTACAGAAAAGCAATGCCGACTACCTCGGTGAAATGGAATCGGAAGGGTTTGAGTTCAGGTCCCAGATCATCACGGAATTTAACCCGGAGAATGCCCAACAGAACGTGAACATCAAGCTAAAAGCAGGCCATACTTACCAGTTGGTGGCAATGGGCGATTCGGATATCACCGAGCTTGATGTGGTGGTCAGGTCTTCCAAAAAGTTTGAGGTCAGCGAAGTGGAAGATTTTATATCGTCCGGTCGTGGAGAAGTACAGGTGCTTGTCCCGGAGAAATCCGGCAAGTTCAGGATCACCCTGAATGTTAAGAGCTTTTCTGATACTGGAAAAGGGTTTGTGAGTTTTATGGTGTTGAGGAAGTAACCATCCCAACCCCTGAGCCGGTCTCTTACGCTAACTGTGCCTTCGCGAAGCTTCAGCGAAGCAAGGAGCTTTAGCGACAGTGTGGCGCCCCTCCTAAAACAAGTATTACCACCCCCAGCCCCTCCTAAAACAGGAGGGGAGCGTTTGCGTCATGGTTGGTGGTTACTTCTATCCATTTTCAGAAGATTTATAAATTTTGCAGTGCATATTCCTCCCCTTGCCAAGGGGAGGTGCCTGATACACCTGCACCTGAGGCTACGGCGCATAAAAAGGCGGAGGGGTCGATCTTAATACACACAAAGGACTGAGGGGTCTAAGAGTAATTTGTTTTCTAAATTTAGTCCTGGTAAGAATTAGAATATAAAATGCCAAACAGGAAATACCAGACCAATAATCGTCCGGAGCTGAAACAACTAAGGAAGGATCTTAGGAATAACCTCACCAGTGCGGAAGCAACTTTATGGACGTACCTGAAAGGGAAACAGCTGGCCGGCCGCAAATTCAGAAGGCAGTTTAGCGTGGAAAACGTATGTGTTGGATTTTTACTGTCCATCGGAAAAATTAGCCGTGGAACTAGATGGAGCTGATCATTTTACCTCTGCAGGATTTGAGCGTGATGAAATCAGGGCTGAGGTACTTAGTGAGCATGGAATTCGTGTAATCCGGTTTGAGAATAAAGAGGTCTTTGAATCCATTGAAAATGTTTTGGAAGAGATAAAGTCAAACTTTACCAACTCCAAATGATAGAACCACCCCGGCCTCATTTCTTTCTAAAACAAGTATTACCACCCCCAACCCCTCCTAAAACAGGAGGGGAGCCGTTTGCGTCATGATTGGTGGTTACTTCTATCCATTTTCAGAAGATTTATAAATTTTGTAGTGCATGCTCCTCCCCTTGCCAAGGGGAGGTGCCTGATACACCTGCGCCTGAGGCTACGGCGCATAAAAAGTCGGAGGGGTTTCCTGTGCAACTGGAGGTCCCGCCTGGCGGGGGAGGGGTCTAAGAGAACTTAAATACAAATTTAGATGGAATAAAGTGGGATCTTACCTGCTAAACTGGATCTAACCACTTACCCCTAAAGGCCGGTCTCTTACGCTAAAGCTTTAGCGACAGTGTGGCACCCCCTCCTAAAAAAAGTATTACCACCCCCAGCCCCTCCTAAAACAGGAGGGGAGCCGTTTGCGGTATGGTTGGTGGTTACTTCTATCCATTTTCAGAAGATTTATAAGTTTTGCAGTGCATGCTGCTCCCCTGTGTTAGGGGAGCTGTCCGCAGGACTGAGGGGTCTAAGAGTAATTTGTTTTCTAAATTTAGTCCTGGTAAGAATTAGAATATAAAATGCCAAACAGGAAATACCAGACCAATAATCGTCCGGAGCTGAAACAACTAAGGAAGGATCTTAGGAATAACCTCACCAGTGCGGAAGCAACTTTATGGACGTACCTGAAAGGGAAACAGCTGGCCGGCCGCAAATTCAGAAGGCAGTTTAGCGTAGAAAACTATGTGCTGGATTTTTACTGTCCATCGGAAAAATTAGCCGTGGAACTAGATGGAGCTGATCATTTTACCTCTGCAGGATTTGAGCGTGATGAAATCAGGGCTGAGGTACTTAGTGAGCATGGAATTCGTGTAATCCGGTTTGAGAATAAAGAGGTCTTTGAATCCATTGAAAATGTTTTGGAAGAGATAAAGTCAAACTTTACCAACTCCAAATGATAGAACCACCCCGGCCTCCTCTCTCTCCTAAAACAAGTATTACCACCCCCAGCCCCTCCTAAAACAGGAGGGGAGCCGTTTGCGTCATGGTTGGTAGTGACTTCTATCCATTTTCAGAAGATTTATAAATTTTGTAGTGCATGCTCCTCCCCTTGCCAAGGGGAGGTGCCTGATACACCTGCGCCTGAGGCTACGGCGCATAAAAAGGCGGAGGGGTTTCCTGTGCAACTGGAGGTCCCGCCTGGCGGGGGAGGGGTCCATAACCTATATAACGTACACCTTTGCTAACTATACCCTAGTGTCACGATTACTAAGAAAGCAAACTAATTATTCATGCCATCACTCAGCTTCTTTACTTATAAAACAAGGATTTCATCAACTTAGTGATGGCATGAATTAGTATCCTTATTTAAGAGTCACGACACTAGTTAACCTCCAGTGTTGGTTTGAATTTAATTTGCAGGAAGTGCACGAACTTTTTATCTCCGCTCAGGTCTGCCTCGGTGATCCGGAAGAGGAAAAAGTTTGACCGGTAAGGGTAAAAGTGGAGTTTTCGGTTGTCCACATTAAAGAGCGGCTCGGAGGACCTGGATGAGCTAAAAAGTACCTCTTCTTTTTCAGTGTCCCTAATCTCGTAAATGGTTTTGGTCCCCAGGTCAAAAACCCGGACGGAGAAGGGCGAGCCATCCAGAAAAGCTCCTGACCGTATCCACTGACCCTCATCGTTTTTGTTGAATTTGACCAGTGAATAGTTAGAAGAGCCGGCTATTTCGCCCTGGTGTGAATCGATGGTGTTAAAGAGCCCCGCACCCTCCAGTGAAGATAGTGGCACCTTGCCGACAGGTTGATCCGTGGTGTTTTTAAGCGCAAAACCCAATGGTGAAAGCTCCCCGGTGAAGGTCAGGTTTTCGAGCCGTTTTTTCATGATGGCCTCATCGCTTCCCAGGGAAAATGAGGTGTCCGGGTTGGTTAGCTGAAGGGTGGGCCGGACTACCGAACCACCCTCATCAATGATGATCCATTCATTTGGGTTGGGGTTAATGGTCGCTTGTAAGTTGCTTTTCTCCTGGAGATAATTATTGGTAAATAACACCAAAATAGCTCCCACCACTTCCAGGATAAGGGCTTTGAAAAGCACCTTGCGGTAATTCTCCGCAATGGGAACCCAGCCCGGCAGGCTGGCTAACGTGAGTATGGCAGTGAGGACAAAAATGCCCAGAAAGGTATAGCCCAGAATATCAATAAGCATGAGTTCAACAGCGAGTTCCTGTGCTGAAATTACGAAAGTTGTGTGTGAGAACCAAGTCAATTTACCGGAGGGTTCTCCAGCTCCTTCACGATAGCCTTTAGCATGGCTGGGACGATGAGCCTGTGAAAGGGCTTGACCAAAGCAAAATACATCTGTCCAAACCAGTTGTGGATCACAACAACAGTAGAAAGAATGATTTGATTTTGGTCACTGACCAGCAGTGATACCCAAAAATCCAGGTGCCTGTCCTGTTCGCCCATTACCAGTTCATGATCGGATTTATCCATGATCTTAAACAAACCGACTTTATCTCCAACATTGCCTTGAAAGTTTTGAATGATCGTCTCTTCGTCTGTTTCTACAGTCCCCGTTTTCAGTCCAAGGGCAGCCACCGTCCTGTTACGCAACCAAAACAAACCCCTTATCCACCGTGGGGAAGATCGAAAAAACGCCCTGGCGATTTCAACCGGAGTGATTTGGATATTGGAATTTACAGACATGACGAAAGCATCTGTGTAGTCACTGGGCTTACCGGACAGAAGCGAATCATCAGGTAAACTGGTTTTTTGTGGTTTGGTCATAGGTTATATCAGGTTATCTTTCTGATAGATCTTTACACCTTTTTCGATCATCTTGCCAATTTTAAAAAGACTTTGCAAGGTTGCCTGGATGTCGGACAGGTCTGTTTTCATCTCGGACGGTTTTGATTTTCAGTAAAAGTAGCTTGCAGATACAATAAATACTATTCGAACCCTACCTTTGCGCGCTTATGTGGCTACTACTGGCGATTGCTTCGGCATTTTTCATGGGTTTTTACGACGTTTTCAAGAAGGTCTCCCTCCAGGAAAATGCGGTGATCCCTACGTTATTTTTCTCCACAGTCCTGGCATCAGGGATTATGCTGCTGATGGTGGTTTTTTCGGAGACTGGTATCCTGCCGCAGAGGCATCTGCTTTATGTCCCACAGATAAGTTTAGCCAGCCATTTGGGGATCTTACTGAAAACGGTGATCGTTTTAGGCAGTTGGATATTCACCTACTTTGCGATGAAAAACCTGCCTCTGACTATCCTGGCGCCTATTCGCTCTACAGGTCCCCTTTGGACATTGGCGGGGGCTTTTTTGATCTTCTCGGAACGACTCAATGGATTTCAGTTGGCCGGAGTACTGGTCATTTTTGTGTTTTTCTATTTGTTTTCTACAGCCGGGAAGCTTGAAGGTATCAGCTTTCGCAACAACAAGTTTATCTGGTTTTTGATAGCCGGAACCCTGCTGGGCTCAAGCAGTGCGCTTTATGACCGGTATCTCTTACGGGAGATTGAGGTGATGGCTGTGCAGGCCTATTTCACCTTTTATCAGACACTGCTGCTCATCCCGATATTGATTTTTCTCTGGTATCCTAAAAAAGCCCAAAACACTCCCTTTTCATGGCGGTGGACCATTCCTTTCATTGGTGTATTTTTATTGATTGGGGATTACCTGTACTTCTACAGTATATCACTCCCTGACTCCCTGATTTCTGTGATCAGCCTGGTTCGTCGTTCCAATGTGCTGATCGTTTTTGCTTTCGGGGCAGTCTTTTACAAAGAGCAAAACATCAAAAAGAAAGGCCTTTACCTGATCGGGATACTTGTGGGATTGGTATTATTGATCCTGGGCAGGTGATTTTTCCAGCATACCAAGCAGGGTGGTCTTTTCAACTGGCTTCTCTTTAGACAGGCTCATACTCTAAAATTAGAGAAAAAGCTCTAATTGCTGGTTTGGTATAAGTCAGAGTTTCGAAAAGGGATGAGAGCAAGCATTACTGCCTGCACATAGTATTCCGTACGACCTAACACACCATGTGTTAAAGAGCCGATAGCACCTCCCTTTTGTTTGGAGTTGCGTTCTTTGAAGACCTGATCATTGGCATGACCAAGCTCCACTCCATCATGGATCAGCTTAGTCACTTCAGGCGGAAGGTAAAAAGTACTGGTCTTAGCTTGCCCCTGCAGCGTTTTTGATTTGATCACCACCCAGGCGAAAGCTTCCATCCCAAACTGGGTCTCATGGATTCCTCCTTCTATCCCTACCCACAGGTCTGCTGTTGGTTGAGACTTTTGTGCATTTTCGGATCGGTTGATTGCTCCCTGCAAAGTTTCTTCATCACTCATGGGCTGGTCGGATACTCCAGAGGGCACATCTACACCGGTCACCTGGCATTGTTGATCAGGGAAAAGGTTTTGGAAAGCTTCTTTGGTGGAATCTAGCTTGACCGGGTTTTTGGAGGCAACAATGATTTTCATGGTGCAAGTATAAACCATCACGTGTGGTTGTGGGGGGACAACCACAAGTCATAACATCATTTAACCCCCGGATTAACCCACAAATGGCTAACCCAGTACCAGTTTCCATCTTTATCAGGAACCGTGATGGTATACAATGTTCTCCGCCGATCTGCTAGCGAACTGGCAGCCTGGACAGTCAGTTTTACGCTTTCGTTTTCCAGCTTTTCAATTTTCTTTTCACACACCTCTCCCTGCACAAAGCATTGCAGCTGGTCTAGCTGAAGATCCTTACCATCAAACTCCAACGTCAGCTCTGGAGTAGTAGCATTTTCAGGAAGCATGAATGATTCAGGAGTTTTGTTGCTTACCCTTAAGGCTTTCATGGAAGCCTTGGAGGCAAACTTGTCCGGAGCAGCGTATAACTCGGACATGGGGAAGCGCGGGAGTTTCATAAGATCAGATCCTGAGTGGATCACTCCTGAATTTTGAGCAGCAGCGGCAACAAATCCCATGGACTCTACGATGGATTTCATTTTCGTGTCAAACTCTCCGTATGGATAAGCGAAAGTCTTGGGAGTCCTTCCGAGATTTTCTTTGATCAGTTTTTGGGTGAGTTTCAGCTCTTCTTCAAAGATCTGATACCTTTCACCTTTGGCCAGGTTCAGAAAATACTGGTGGGAGTGGGTATGGTTCCCTATTTCAATTCCTCGTTTACTCGCATCTTTTATGGCTTTCCAGTCCATGTAGTCATTACCGCCTACGGTTTCCGTATTGATAAACAGGGTGGCAGGGAAGCTGTATTTTTCAAGGATTGGTAAACCATTTTCATAGAAACTGTCATAACCATCGTCGATGGTGAGCACTGCGGTTTTTTGTTTAGCAGAATCGGATTTTAAATAATTTACCGCATCGGAAAGCGTCAATACCTGAAAATTATTTTCCTTCAGATATTTCAGGTGCGCTTCGAAATTTTTCAGTGAAACGTTAGTCGACGGATAGCGGGAGTCTCCAACGCGATGGTAGACAAAACAGGCTACTTCCTTATCCGATGCTTGCAGAACTGCAGACTTTTCGCTTCCTCCTTTTTCAGTGGGAGTACATCTGAAATAAGCAGATAAGATTAATGTCAATAACAAAATGGTACGCATAATCATTCTTGTTCTACGAAATAACGTGGATCAAGGCGATAATCGTCGTATTTGGTCAGATTATTTTGAGCAATAATGGTTTTAAGCTGGTCGACGTAATCCATCCTTCGCTCTGAATAATATTTTAGATACGGGAGCAACTTGTCTACTTCGTTTGTTTCAGACCGGGCCTTTCTGAAGTACCGGTAGGGCCTGGACCTTCCGATCGTCTCAAAATAGTCTTCGATAGACTGTGAAATATCTACATACTTTCTCAGGTATACATTTCCATACTCCGCTGCGATCCGTGGTTCTGTTGGGCTGTAGGACCAGACACCAAAAAGATTATTAGCCTGCTGAAAGAATCTGGATGAACCCCAGCCGCTTTCCACGGCAGCCTGAGCCAATACAATGCTGTTCGGGTGTGTTTTCATCCGGTCGAGCAGTCCCCGGATGTTTTTGGCTTTGAAACGGCTTAGTTGTGTCTTGTAAAGAGTTGAGTCTTCCTGGCTCCAATGCTCCTTATCAGAAAGAGTGAGGATTTTCTGCCGGTCTTCCGACAGGTGGTGCTTTGCTATGAGAATTGCCGGGAGCACGGCGGCAATGAACTTTTCCTTTGACTCTTCTACAGTTAGCCCCTCGAAGCTTGGTACATTTTGATACAGGACCGGTCTAACAAGGGAGTCACCTAAAGGAATAATCTGGCTTGGGTTATCCAGGGGGATGGTCTCCGTTTCCAAAACCATCACCTTTTCTTCACAAGCTAAACCGCTTATTATGAGCAGTATAAATACATATTTCTTAAAAATATTCATGCCATCTAACCAAACGATCAAGCCCGTAAAGAGTTCAAAAAAACCCCTCCTGACGAGGTAGGAGGGGCTGCATAACGGCTTTTCACCAGCTATGAAAAGCGCAACTGTATTTTTGGCAATTTCCTAAAATGAAAAAGTGGATTTTATCCCGTGATACCGGGATTTTATATACCGTGAAGAGGGTATTAGTTGACCGAAAATGCTATTTTGAAGGTTTCCAGGTCAGATTTTTCCTGTGTTTGAATGTCCCGGTCAAATACGCGGTTCAGGTTGTTGCCGGCCAGATCTTCCAGGCGACTTTCTATAATGAGCTCATAGGATCCGGTGGTCCATGGAGTGTCAGGGGTGAAGATGATCGATTGGTCCTGGTTGCCAGCAGAAAATGTCCCTTTCCGTTCTCTGACTTTGAAGCACTCGGCAAGCAATTGGTGATCCAGCGGTTCTCCAAAGGAAATGATCAGTGGGTCCAGGCTTCCTGATTTAGGGACTTCTATTTCCCAATGCTCAGGTTTGGGTTTTATCGAGTCTTTTTGGCTAATGAAAAATTGTTTAGTGAAGCTCTTTTGCAGGACTTTTCCAGCCTGACTTTTCCAGTTTGAGTTGATCACCAGCTGGTAAGTTTCACCTTCCGTCAATGGCTTTCCGAGCTTTTGATTTCTGAGCAGGTCTTTTTTGATCCGTCCCGGGTCCAGCCAAAGGGTCATTATGGTATTGTCATAGTTCCAAAGTTCAGGTTGTAAAGCCAGGAATGGAGTGATCTCTTTTTCTCCGTTGTGGACTTTGATGTACTGATAGCCGGTATTGCCCTGCATCGGTTGATCAAATAAGAGATACATCTTGAGTAGGTTTTCCGGTAAGGTGTCCTGCTCCGGATAGATCGCTTTAACAAAGGGAGGGTTGCCGGATGGTTCCGGGATTAAAAAAGAAAACGAGTGGCTCTCGTTCCAGGTGAGTTTGTAGGATTTTCCAGGTTGGAAAGGTAAAGCCGGCTTAAAGATTATGTTGTTTTCTGTTTCAAAAAACCTCCCCAGTAAAGGTGTAGATGAATTCTGAAGAAATACTTCTACTTTATTTACCTCTTTGTTGGGCTTTTCGAAACTTACGCTTTTTACCTTGCCCCCTTCAAACTGTAAATTTTGTGCTGAAGCACAAAAAAATGGAAAGCCGATGATCAACAGGATCACCGGCTTTGAAACCATCATGTTTGTTATCTTCAGAGCCATCGGCTGGACTGAGTGACCAGGTTCAATTCGCCTTTGCCATCTCGCTGCAGAAATACAAAACTCTCCTCATTGAGCTTATCCAGCTGCTGTACGTTTACAAACGGTAGCGCTATGAAGTCCACGCCTGCAGTACCGGAGCGCTCTTCTACCCTGGTATCCAGCGACCCCTGGAATTTTTCGATATCCTCAAATTTGATCTTCATAACTGCCCGGCTGGAATTAGCCATCAGCAGGTACTTCTTCCCTTCTTTTTCCATAACGATCATGTCAAGAGGTGTGTTCCAGTTTCCCAGCTCGGCCACAGTCTGACCTTTCACATGCTCACCGGGTTTCAGCTGATCCATCGGGAATACCACCAGCGGAGTACAGGTATAACTTGCGATCAAAGCTGTTTTTCCTCCTACCTCGGTGGCTGTAAAGGCTTTGATGGGTGCGTATGTTTCATAGCGTCCATGGGCCGCGTGGTAAATTTCCAATGTGGAATCATCCTGTTTCCCGCTAAAAGGGAACGGGATACTTCTAAAAGTGGAGCTGAATTCTTTGTTGGAAAGACCGCTGACCATCACCTTGCCATTATAATAGTTAAGGTCTGAGACAGTCCATACCCGAAGTGGCCTGCCACGATCATCTTTTGCATCTGCGGCCAGTGAGTTTTCGATTCCCGTTTCATCATACTTGATGCTTTCGAGTGAAACGTTCTCAAACTTCCCATCTACAAGCTTGAGAAGCAAAGGTGTGCCATCACTGTGCTCTACAGCAAAGTATGCGGCTTTGGAGATTGGGTTGATCGCCATATCCTGGATGGATACCTTGTCAGCGGTTGTCCCCAGGTTTTCAGCGATAACTTCATCCACTTTAGAAAGCTCATGTTTTTCTACTGTTCCCGGATCGGTGTCCTGGGTTTCGATAGCAAAAACTTTTGCGCTTTTAGAATCACCGATGAACAGGATCCCTTCAGGTCCAAAAGACAGTGCATTGATAGACTGAATCTGCGGACTGCCCAGCTTAAAGTTTGCTGTGTAGTCTACGCCATCTGAAGCAAACGCTCCGATGCATAAGCCAAATGTCAGCAGTGGGAGTAAGACTTTTTTCATAGTATAAGTTATTGTGGTTTAAGTAGTTAAACTGAATTTAACCAAACAAGTTTTAAAATCCGCATTTTTTATGACGATGAAAGCATACCGTCTTCACGGTATATAAAATGCCCATCGCGGGGTATTCTATCCGGTTTGTCAGCCAGATAATTTTGGAAAATAAATTATTGGATTAAACTAAATATTCCGCTAACCATGAATCGTATTTACAACAAACTATTATTCTCACTGGCTGTGATTATGCTGGTGACAGGAAGCTTACAAGCTCAGGATGCCCTGTGGCAACTGGACTTTGATAAGCAAATTGAATGGAACAAAAGCACAGAAGCAGGGATCCTGTTGGTAGGGACCTCTGATATGATGCTTTACGGCGTGGACTCCAGAGACGGAAATGTCCTGTGGGAAAACGATATTATGAGATCGGCCAAGAGCCTGAAAGGACCAGATGGAAAGAAAGCTGAGCCCAACTACCTCTTTGAGACCTATATACAGGTACTGCAGGAAGATGGGGTACCTGAAATATCTGATTTCGCTGAGATCAAGTATACGGATAATGCTGCCTATAAAAACTACGCAGTTATAAACATTCGTTCAGGTGAAGAGGTAATCAGTCCGAGAAAGGCAGACATGCCAGTCGCTAAGTTTTTCGGAAAAGAAATGCCTTCCTTCAACTATAATGGTACTGCTTACATACCTGAAACGCGTTCGGTGATCATTTCAGCTACCTGGATGGATTATACCAAAAAGAAAGATGATCAGGAACAAAACCTGACCAAAATGTTGGCGCTTCCTTCAGCTGAGATGATTTGGGAAACTGATCAGATCGCTGTGGATTCATACCCATTTGTATTGGAAAACGGAGACCTGATCCTGGCCGGCAAAAAGAAAATTGCTCGCATGAATGCAAAGACCGGACAGATCAAGTGGTCTTACGAGACTGAAGATAAAAAAGAGACTTTCGAGAGCTTTGACCTGAGCCTTGACCTTTCACACGGTTACTTCTTTGAGAAAAGAAAAAATAGTGGTTTCCTGTCTGCTGTAAATATGGAGACTGGAAAGAAACTTTGGGAAGTAGAAATGAAACTCAAAGTGGTGCCGGAAATGAGCGCTATGGGATATGGTGTGGTAGTGCGCGACGATAAGTGGCTTACGCTTTATGACCTGGCCGATGGTTCCGAGTCGTGGAAAGTGAAAAAGATCACCGGATCTATTGTAGATCTTGGAGACAATGGGATAGCTGTTATTCAAAAGGAAAAATTCCTGATGCTGCTTGACAAAGCCACCGGAAATACCATCTGGGAAGAAAAAGTAAAAGGAGTGAACATTGATCAGGTAGCAGCCAAAGGCATTATGTACACTGACTCCAAGGGACGACTTGGTCTGATCCAGTATGACGGAGAAAAAGTATGGGATAAAAAAGGAATGTTGGAAGTACCATCAGTAAGGTATAAGCCGGAGTTTACCAAAGAGCTGATGCTGATTGATGGTAGCCTTTACGAGGTAGACCTGCTTAATGGTGATTACAAGGTATTGATGGCAAAAGTGGACAAAACCTTCCAGGGAGATGAGACTCCTGAATCCATCGAACTCGTAGACGGAGGTTACCTGCTCAGTTCAGCACAAAATATGCTGATGCTCAACCCGGACGGCACAGTGAGATGGCAGAAATACTGGGAAGCTCCGGGGATGAGTCTTGCAGCTAAGATAGCTCTCCGCACATTGCAGGTAGCATCAGTAGTTATGGCCGCTTCTTCAGCCGCTGCGTCCAGCCAAAATAAAACGGCTTACGGAGGAGAAACTTACCGCAGTAAAATGTATGCACAGCAAGCAGATGACTGGGCCAATATTGCGGGCATGGCCGGAGATGAAGCCAAGAAAAAATTTAGCGCCACAAAATCCAAAGGAGATCATGTACTCGTACTTTCTTTGGTAGGTCCCGGAGGACAAAAGAAAGGTTCCGGTTTGATCAAAATAGACAAACGTACCGGAGAAGAAATAAGCACTTTGCTGCTTGGAGATAAGGAGCCGATCTACGATTATGATCCCCTGTCTCAGCAGGTGTTTTTCAAGGCTGACAAAAAGCAGATCATTAGCTACACACTGTAGCACCGCTGATTAGAGTGAGGGTCAGCTCAAAAGTGAGCTGACCCATTTTTTTAAAAAAGTCCTTCATCATGAAATGAGCATAATGCCGGGCCGCGTAGGCTCAACCTACGCGGTCCGACCCAAATATTGAGAACACCGAGTCGCGTAGACCGGGCCGCGCAGGCCAACTAGGTATGATCAAAATTGGACGGCAGACCGCTGATTTCATCAATTTTAAACACATGAAACTCCTTTATTACTTCCTTTCGATCCTTTTCATTAGCGGGCTGCATGCCCAGAATTCAAAACTTATCATCCGTCAGGGGCATAAGCAGGCGATCAACTGGGTGACCTACACTCCGGACGGCAACTATGTGTTGTCAGCAGGTGCGGACAAACAGATAAAACTTTGGGATATAAAGACCGGAATCGATATCAAAACGTTTTCGGGACATACCAGCGCTATCAACTGCCTGGAGCTGACGAAAGACGGGACCCGCATGCTTTCGGGAGATGAAGAGGGAAAAGTGATGATCTGGGAGCTGGAAGGTGCTTCCTCACCCGTAACAACCATTGATGCTCACGCTGGTTCCGTGAACACGATCAAAATAAAGCCTGATGGTGAAAGCTTCTTTACAGGAGGTCAGGACGAACTGATCCGTCAGTGGACCTTTGGGGGAGACTCCATCAAAACCATACGAACGATGACCTCCCAGGTGCGGGCTATCGGCATTCATCCGGAAGGCCGATATGCGATTGTCGGAGGACAAAAAACCAATGATGTAGAACTGGTAATTGTTGATCTGAGCACCGGAGAGATCACCGACGATGTTTTAAAACATTATAAAGCCTCGGGGCTGGCTAAAGCTTACACTTATGCGGTGCTGTCCGGGTTTTCCATTGTTTCCAATATCGCAAAAGGCAACATCGGGAAGGACATGTTGGATTTTTACATCATGAATTACAACAACATTGAATTTCGGGAAGACGGAAGATCCGCACTTATTTCTCAAAATACCTTTATCCCTTTAGCTGCCGCAAAAGATGAAGAGGAACGAAGCGGAAATACCGTGGTATCCATTGTGGAGCTGACGGATGATGGCAGCCAGTTTAAAGAAGTAAAGAAAGCTCAACGCTGGGTCATCAATCACCCGCAAAGCCGGGCACTTTTCAATGAAGATCAAACACGGATCATTGCCAACCTGAAAAATGCCATCAAGGTATATGACATGGAAAATGCCGTTTTTCCGGAAGGGGACCGCAAGGAGTCAGCTGCGTATGAGCCTCCCATCCTTAAAGACTTTAGAGGAGATGTTTCCTGGTTAAATTCCATTGCGATCGCTCCTGATTATCGCACGGTAGCTTCGTCTGATGACGACCGAAAAATCAAGCTTTGGGATATGGAGACTGGCCGGATCCTGCGGAGTCTGGAAGGTTATGTACAACCGGCCCTGGCAGTGGATGTAATGCCGGATGGCAAGCATATAGTGGTGGGATCGCTTGATAAAAACATGACCCTCTGGGATATTACTACCGGTAGATTGGTAAAGGTTTTTGATCGTTCTCAGGATGTAAATACCATCGATGTATCCGAGGATGGAAAATACCTCATCACAACGGCCGTGGATACACGTTTTTTCAAAATATGGAACTTCTCCACCGGCCGTCTCTTCAAATCGGTTTTAAATGATAAGGAAAACTTTACCTGGGTGAAGTTTGACGATGCCCCCAATTTCGCCTATGCAGAAACCGCGGATGGGGACTTAAGGTATTGGGATTGTACCGCCTCTAAAGACAAGCGGGCTAAAGAGAGCCGGGCCGAACTTGAAAACAAATATGATCAGGGTGACTATCATGTCAGTTGGAAGGACTTTACGGTAACTTTGACCAAAGCTGGTCAAACGCTGTTTTCCGATTCTCAGGCAGGACTTTTGACTGATGCGGTGTTTAGCCGTGATGGTAGGTTTCTGGTCACTACCAATGAGCAGGGAGAGATTGCGCTGTACTCGATAGCCCAAAAGGAAAAGGTACTGAGCATGTCCTACATTGGTGAAAACGACTATGTGACTTACACTCCGGATTATTATTACACCTCTTCAAAAAATGCAGCACGTGCCATTGCCTTTAAGTCGGGAAATAAGGTGCTGCCGTTTGAGCAGCTTGAGCTGAAGTACAACCGCCCCGACATTGTGGCTGAGCGGCTTGGGTATGCCTCAGATAGGCTCGTAGCTTCTTACCGGGCAGCTTATGAGCGAAGACTAAAAAGGCTTGGACTGACTGAGGAAGACCTGAATGGTTCGCTTGAGCTGCCCAAGGTCACCCTGGATTATAACCAGATCCCATTAGCAACAGACAGTCGGAGGTTTAGCTTTACTGTAAGCGCGAGTGATCCGTCTGTGGGGTTAGGCCAGCTGCAGCTATACGTCAATGATGTTCCGGCTTATAGCTCTGTGGGAGTGGAGGTGTCTTCAGCTAAGGGAGAGTCCATTTCCAAAGCGTTTACGTTCGACCTTTCTGCCGGGATCAATGAGGTAAAGGTAGTGGCCGTAAATAAAAACGGCTTAGAATCACTGCCGGAATCTTTTGAGATCAAATACAATGCAGAATACTTCAAACCAAATCTCTATATGCTTGGGATAGGCGTTTCGAAGTATCAGCAGAGCAATTTTAACCTGGCTTTTGCGGCAAAAGATGCCAATGACCTGGCTATAACCATTTCAAACTCCACCTCTTTTGAAAATGTGTATACCAAACTTCTGACAGATGACAATGCGACCAAAGGTAACATCTCGGCAGCTCGCGACTTTTTGGAAAGTGCCGGCGTAGATGATGTGGTGATGATCTTTATTGCCGGGCACGGCGTGTTGGATGCAGAGTACCAGTATTACTTTGCCACTCACGACATGGATTTTAGTAATCCGGCAAATGGTGGGCTCCCCTATGATGGACTGGTCAGGCTGCTGGATGGCATCCCTTGCCGAAATCGTGTGCTTTTCATGGACACCTGCCACTCCGGAGAGCTGGATGCGGATGATGTGGAAGAGGCAAATGAAAGAGTGGTGGAGTCTGGTTCGGTGGCATTTAGGTCCACTGGCACGGTGGTGAAAATGAAGGAAAACAGTTTTGGGCTGGAAAATACGCTGGAGCTGTCGAAAACTCTTTTTGGTGACCTGAAGAAGGGAATTGGCGCGACCATTATCTCGGCAGCCGGAGGTACCGAGTTTGCGATGGAGGGCCTCAACTCCTCCAATGGACTGTTTACCTCCTGCCTGATTGAAGGGATTGAGACACGAAGGGCAGACATAGACAGAAACCGGAAATACTCAGTGCTCGAGCTACAGCAATATGTAGCAGAACAGGTGATGAGGTATTCGGATGGCAAACAGGTGCCTACATCCAGAGAAGAGAACCTGAAAAATGACTTTACGATCTATTAGAAAGGAGGTTAGAGGTTAGAGGTTGGAGGGTAGAAGTTAGAGGCTTAGTTAAAAGATCATCATTACTGCTGCCAGGGCAGTAGTGAAAATGATAAACCACCGGTATTTTTCTTCGGGGATCTTTTTCACCACAGTGACTCCCAGAAATGCGCCTAAGGCTACAATTGGGATGGTAGTGAGGTCCAGCAGAAAGGAATTTAGGGTGATGGTCTTCCATGCAAAGACGTGAAAGGGGATCTTAAACCAGTTGAGGATCATAAAGAACCAGGCAGCCGTGCCGATGAACTGGTTTTTAGGAAATCTCATGGTGAGGAGGTAGAGGGCCATCACTGACCCGGCGAGGTTACCGACCATGGTGGTAAAACCACCTAAAACCCCCAGGAGTATAGCAAACCATAAGCCTTTGGGAATGCGCTTTTCCTTGGACCGTTCCTGCCATACCATGATGGCCAGGCTGGCAAGTATGATCACGGCCATGATGATTCGAAAGACCTCATCATTGATCTGATCTCCAATGTATGTTCCCAGGATTACGCCGAGCGCTGCCCACGGAAACAGCCTGATGAGATGTACCCATTTGGTATGCCGATGGTAATACCACACCGCAAAGACATCAGCTATGCAGAGGATGGGGAGCATGATCCCACTGCTTAGCTTCCCGCCAAATACAATGGCCAGAAGTGGAACGGCCGCCATACCCGTTCCGTGAATGCCTGTTTTAGCCATCCCGATCAGCAGGGGTACCAGAAAGAAAATGCTGGCATCAGCGTAAGAAAGCTGGAAGGAAAAAAGTTCGATCAAATCAGATTAGGTTATTAGCGTACGCAAACTTAATCAGACCTACGAGGTTATTGGTGCCGGTTTTTCTAAAGATATTTTTTCGGTGGGTTTCTACCGTTCGCTCAGAGATGAACAGTTCTTCTGCGATCTGCCGGTTGTTAAACTCTTTTGCAATGAGCTTGAGGATCTCCCGTTCACGGTCTGTGAGCAGACGGGTTTCACCATCCCTGCTTAGTCCTTTGATCAGGATGGAGTTGATCTCGGAGCTGAGGTGCGTTTTGCCAGATTTGATGGTGTAAATGGCGTCTATCAGCTCCTTTTGTGAATCTTTTTTGATCAGGTACCCATCGATACCTTCTTTTAATATTTCTTTTACCAAATGAGCCTCATCATGCATACTGAGTACCAGGATCTTCATGTCCGGGTATTTTCGCTTTACTTTCCTTACGAGTGTAAGACCATCCTCATCAGGTAGGTTATAGTCTGTGATCAGAAGGTCGGCTTTTTTCCGGGTAAGCTGATCCATGGTGTCCTGAACAGTACCAGCTGTTCCCACAACCTCCAGGTCTGGCTCGGACTCTATAATTTTTATTAACCCTCCGATCAGGATTTCATGATCGTCCGTCAAAAACAACTTCATAGATTTAGGCTCGGTGTTTTTACGTAGGAAAGTTAACAAATTCATTCAGCCAAATTAGCAGTGGCTCGAAATTGTTACTATACCCTCACTACGGTATTTTGTAGAGTTCAGCTGATTTTTTGACTATTTGAATAGCCTGGAGTCGAGTGAAAAGGGATCGATGATTTCTTTAATGACTGTTTTTTGGTGATCCGGGTGAGCAGGATTTAGCAGATAGTTGTGTTCTTCAGATACTATGGCGGAAGGTACTTTTAGCACATAATGCTCATTATTCTGAGCAAAAGCAGCACCGATATTTTGAGTGGAAGAAGGAATGAAGGTCTTTTCATCCCACTGGTTTGGCAGTTGGTTTAATTTTAGCTCTGTAAGCGAGCTGGCTTTTATGTCAATTTTTGCAAGACAGATGTCAGGAGGAGCCATAAGGTGATAGTTGTTTGCCAAAAATTCCAGGCAGGCCAGAGAAATGGAACCCGCAGTGTATAGTAAGTTGATGCCTGGAGGATTCCATCGGCCTCCATGCAATCCGGCTCCAGTGCCGCTAAGATCCTGGATATAGGTACGCTTACTAATTCTGTAAAGGACCATCAGGCAAGTACGCCGTGTTCCATCCGCCCGATCTGATCCAGTAATCTCCGGACTCCAAAACTGTTTTTCAGGAGGGTTTTTGGTTTAATATTTCCCAAAGCAGGATTTTCGGCTTCCATCCAGGCATGAAAACCATCACCAAATGTAGCAATGCCCTTTTTATAAACCTCTTCTATTTCCAGGACTTTCTCTGTAACAGCCGGATTAAAAGCTGTCTTCCGTTTGTAGGTGTCAATGGAAATGGGGAGGATCTCGATCATATCACTTAGGCTCAAATGAGAAATATTGATCACATCTTTGATGTAGCTTTTGGAAATGGCCTTGTTGGCTAAAGTGAAATAATTGACCTGACCGTAAACTGCCAACGGCTCTTCCAGAATATCCGGGTCTTTTTGATGAGGCTTGTACTTTTTCAAAATTAAATCAGTGTATTATCACATTAAATTTTACGTAAAAATACACGAAATAGTTGTTTAAAAAAATTCAGATCACAAATTGATTCGACGGTTTCTGTAGTGAGTGGTCCTTTACCTGATTCAAAGTAGAGTAATGGGCCAAATTCTTTCAAAAAGTTTCCTGGTTTATGTTTTCTTGTATTGATTGTGAAACCGGTACATTCACAATCAATGTATTTCCTTTCATTTCCGGGGTGGTATCCAGGTCCAGCTCTCCTTTGATCAGGTTGGCGCGGGAGTTCATGTTTTTCCAGCCGTTGCCTTTCCCTTTTTTGAGTAGTTCGGCATCAAATCCCATCCCATTATCCTCGATCAGGAGGGTGAGCTCTTCTTCGTCTTTGGTTAGCTGGATGGTTACTTTATCAGCATCGGAATATTTCAGAATGTTATTGACCCATTCCTGTGTGATGCGATACAGTGAAATTTCCTGTACGTCCGTGAGCCGCTCTTCCAACCCAAAGAAATCGGTTTGTACGTCTACCTTCCCGGTGTTACTGATTCGTGTGGCGAACTCATCGATAGCCGCTGTTACTCCATGCTGTATGAGTGTTTGAGGCATCAGGTTGAAGCAGATGCCTCTGAGTTCCTGATACATATCCTCCAGCACTTTTTCAGATTCCTCAAACACCTTCTGGCGGTCTGCTTCATTTTTTTCAAGGGACTTCAGGTTGAGGTTCAAAACCGAGATCATTTGCCCAAAACCATCATGCAGGTCTTTGGCAAAGCGGGAGCGTTCCTTCTCCTGGGAAGAGATGGCGGCATTTAGCTGAGTTTCACGCAGGGTGATCTCAGCTTCCTGTACGAGTAGCGCCTGTTTTTTCCGGGCTCTGCTTCTTATCAGTAAAATGATAATGCCAAGCAGTATGACTATAAACCCTAAGCTGCCAATAGCTGCAATATTTCGTTGGTTTTGTGCCTTTTGTTCAGCGATTTCGGCAGTTTGAAGGGCGATCTGTTGTTCTTTTTTCACTGTTTCATATTTGGTTTGGAGTTCTGAGACCATTTTGGAATTCTCCTTGTTTAGAAGTGAATCGCTCAGGGTTTTGTGCTCTTTGTGATAGAGATAAGCCTTTTTAAAATCTTTTGTTGTCTCATAAAGTAGGCTAAGAATAAGATATGCTTCGTTTACAAAGCTGGCATTTTCCAGCTCTTTTGCTTTTTGAAGTCCCTGTAGCAAATACGTTTCCGCTTTAACCAATTGATTGTTTTGCCGATAGGAATCACCCAAATTCACGAGAGAAGCAGCTTCGACTTGTTGGTCTTTAGCTTCCCGAGCCTCTTTCAAAGACCGGTTACTATATATAATAGCCTGATCATGGTCTTTCAACAAATTGTGGATTACGGATAATGACATGTAAGTATCAAGCAAGCCTTTTTTGTAATTCAACGTTTCAGCTAGTTGGAGGGCTCTATCATAGTAATACAGTGCTGAGTCATAGGATTTTTCGTTTTTAAAAGTGATCCCGATATTATTATAGCAAGAATATAAACCACGCTTGTCGTCATATTTACTCTTTATAGCCAATGATTTCCTATAGTATTCTCTGGCCAAACCATCGTTGTTCATGTCTGCGTGAACCAATCCAATGTTGTTATAAATTTGTCCCATACCCCGCTCATTTCCGAGACTATCATCCAGTTTTACGGAGCGTAGCAGCCATTCCAAAGCATCTTCATACTCATTACCATACATGTAAATAATACCAAGGTTATTCACCGCCCTGGAAACATCTTCTGCTCTGGATTCTTCTTCGGCCAGTTTGTAAAAAAGCTCAAATTTTTCAGCTGCTGAGCTGTACTGTCCCTGATAGAAAAAGTTGATACCCTGGTTATTGATAATTCTTGTCTTCAGATCATAATCTTCATTCACCATAGCCAGCGCCTGATTTAGAACCATATCTGCGGTATCATATTTTCCAAGATACGTAAGCGCCTGACCGAGATGGGCCATGGCATTGATCCTGATGGCCTCATCTTTTACCTCTTCGATCACCATTTCCAGTACCTGATGACTGGAATCAAGATCCATGTCCATAAGCAGGTTTCCTGCTTCTACAAGTACTTCATACTTTTCATCTCCGGTTTTGTCCATGTATAGTGACAGAAGACTTTCCAGTTGATTGTTGATGGTTTGGGCCGTAGTAAAAAATGGGGCTAAAAAGAGGATGGTCAGGATAGAATGATATTTCATTTTGAAAAATTTTAGGCTCAGGATTAATATAAAACTAGCTTAGCTCTATTAAAAAAGCTACTGTCGTGAGGGAACTATCTGAGTTTTTCGACAAACAAGCTGGTGGAAAGGATTCTACAGGTTAGTTGACAACCTTTTGAATTGGTTGATCCAGGCCTGAGCCAATATAGGCAGACGCATTCACAATCAAAGTATTCCCTTTCATTCCGGGTGTAATATCCAGCTCCAGCTCTCCTTTGATCAGGTTAGCACGGGAGTTCATGTTTTTCCAGCCGTTGCCTTTTCCCTTTTTGAGTAGTTCAGCATCAAATCCCATCCCATTATCCTCGATCAGGAGGGTAAGCTCTTCTTCGTCTTTGGTCAGCTGGATGGTTACTTTATCAGCATCGGAATATTTCAGAATGTTATTGACCCATTCCTGGGTGATGCGATACAGTGAAATTTCCTGTACGTCCGTGAGCCGCTCTTCCAACCCAAAGAAATCGGTTTGTACGTCTACCTTCCCGGTGTTACTGATTCGTGTGGCGAACTCATCGATAGCCGCTGTTACTCCATGCTGTATGAGTGTTTGAGGCATCAGGTTGAAGCAGATGCCTCTGAGTTCCTGATACATATCCTCCAGCACTTTTTCAGATTCCTCAAACACCTTCTGGCGGTCTGCTTCATTTTTTTCAAGGGACTTCAGGTTGAGGTTCAAAACCGAGATCATTTGCCCAAAACCATCATGCAGGTCTTTGGCAAAGCGGGAGCGTTCCTTCTCCTGGGAAGAGATGGCGGCATTTAGCTGGGCATCACGCAGGGTGATCTCAGCTTCCTGTACGAGTAGCGCCTGTTTTTTCCGGGCTCTGCTTCTTATCAGTAAAATGATAATGCCAAGCAGTATGACTATAAACCCTAAGCTGCCAATAGCTGCAATATTTCGTTGGTTTTGTGCCTTTTGTTCAGCGATTTCGGCAGTTTGAAGGGCGATCTGTTGTTCTTTTTGTTCGGTTTCGTATTTGGTTTGGAGTTCGTTAATGATTTCCAGGTTTTTTACCCCCAGTAAGCTATCTTTTAATAAATAAGCTTTTTGCCAGAGACTGGCTGACTCTTCAAACCTGCTGCTGAGTTGATAGGCTTTGGCAAGTGTCTCTGTGGAGGATAATATTTCATCTCCAGCACCAATCTCTAGCGCCAGGGAGTAGCTTTTTTCACCATACTCCATAGCAGGAGCTTTTTGGTTGTTTGATAAATAGATTTCAGCAAGGCTGTTATAGCAGCTTACCAGTCCCTTTTTATCATCTAATTTTAGCTTGATCGCTATTGCTTCATTGAGGTAATAAATGCCAGAGTCGTATTTCTGCAGTCTTTTGTAGATGAGGCCTAACTCGCTGAAGCAAAAGCTCACACCCCTCATGTCATTCAAGTCCCTTTTGATGCTTGCAGCTTCCTGAAATGCTTTTTTACCTTCTTCCAACTGGTCCAGATGTTTACTTAGCGTAGTGGCAATGTTGATCTGAGCCCCAGCAGCTCCGCGTAAGTCATCGTTAGCTAAGTGAAATCCTTTGGCCTTTTGGAAGTTTTCCAGGGCTCGGTCATAAAGCTCTTGCCCATATTGGATGATGCCCAGGTTGTTGGTAGACACGGCCTGAATGGAAAGGATATTCATAGAGTCTCCTAACTGAACAGCCTTTAATATACGTTCAGTAGCCTCCGGATAATTGCCCATATCATTGTAAAGAATTCCGGTATTGTTAATCGCTAAAGCCTGCCCCTTTAAATCATTGATTTTGGCATAATATGAAATAGCCTGGTCAAAGAAAAAAAGAGCCGAATCATAATTTCCCTGGTTTTTATTGATGATACCTAAGCCATTATTAGCTTTTGCCCGGTAGTAATCCGGCTGAGTGCTCAATGGGGCAAACTTGATAGTCATTTGCCCGTACAATTTTGCCTGGTCGGGGTTGGAATATGCTACGCCTTTCATCTGCTCATAGAAATACGCTGCTTTATTTTTTTCAGATATTGTATCCAATTCTGATTGTCCATAAGAAAAGTAATAACCAAGCAAACAAAGGAGTATCTGTAAAGCAGCTGATCTTGAGCACATAATTTAAGGTGTAAGTACAAGTATGTAATTTAGGGGATTTCCTGCACCACCGGTTCAGTATGAATGGTTACAGGCACATTCACAATCAAAGTATTTCCTTTCATTTCCGGTGTGGTATCCAGCTCCAACTCTCCCTTGATCAGGTTGGCGCGGGAGTTCATGTTTTTCCAGCCGTTGCCTTTCCCTTTTTTGAGTAGTTCGGCATCAAATCCCATCCCATTATCCTCGATCAGGAGGGTAAGCTCTTCTTCGTCTTTGGTCAGCTGGATGGTTACTTTATCAGCACCGGAATATTTCAGAATGTTATTGACCCATTCCTGGGTGATGCGATACAGTGAAATTTCCTGTACGTCCGTGAGCCGCTCTTCCAACCCAAAGAAATCGGTTTGTACGTCTACCTTCCCGGTGTTACTGATTCGTGTAGCGAACTCATCGATAGCCGCTGTTACTCCATGTTGTATAAGTGTTTGAGGCATCAGGTTGAAGCAGATGCCTCTGAGTTCCTGATACATATCCTCCAGCACTTTTTCAGATTCTTCAAACACCTTCTGGCGGTCTGCTTCATCTTTTTCAAGGGACTTCAGGTTGAGGTTCAAAACCGAGATCATTTGCCCAAAACCATCATGCAGGTCTTTGGCAAAGCGGGAGCGTTCCTTTTCCTGGGAAGAGATGGCGGCATTTAGCTGAGTTTCACGCAGGGTGATCTCAGCTTCCTGTACGAGTAGCGCCTGTTTTTTCCGGGCTCTGCTTCTTATCAGTAAAATGATAATGCCAAGCAGTATGACTATAAACCCTAGGCTGCCAATAGCTGCAATATTTCGTTGGTTTTGTGCCTTTTGTTCAGCGATTTCGGCAGTTTGAAGGGCGATCTGTTGTTCTTTTTGTTCGGTTTCATATTTGGTTTGTAGCTCATAGATCTGCCGGGTTTTAGTTTCCTCAAAAAGGGTATCCCTTGCTACGTGATGTTTCAGGAGGACAGCAAACCCCTGCTCAAAGTCACCCATACCAGCCAGGTTTTGTGCCAGCTCAAACAGGGCGGAGACCTCAAGCTCCGTTGCATTGATCTTTTGGGCATATTCCAATGCTTTTTTCGCGTTTTTTATCCCCTCGGAAAACTCATTGGTTTTGTAATAGTTAGCGGCCAGGATCACATGGGTGTTAGTTAGTTCAAAATGATTGTCATGTTTTTCGTGCAGTATAATTGCCTCTTTGTAGAACCTGCGTGCTTTTGTGACCTGCCCCAGGCTGTCATAAGATAGCCCCAGATTAACCTGCACATGTGGTATGTATCGCTCGTACCCAAGTTCTTTATAGCCCTCCAGCGCCTCATTAGAATAGCGAATAGCTGCTTCATAGTTTTGAACAAGGAGCAGCACACTGCCAATATTTCCCTTGGTGACGGTCTGGCCAAATACTGAGCCTAACTCATCATAAACGGCCAGGGCTTTCTGATAATATTCGAGTACCTTTTTATACTCATTTTGCTTTTTATAGACAATGCCAATATTCCCAAGGACCATTGCCACATCAAATGGATCCTCTGAAAAAGATTCATAGAGCCTGAGCGCTGTGAAATAGCACTCAAGCGATTTGGTATTTTGACCAAGCTGATCATAGACAATTCCCATATTATTGAATACACTTGCCATCCCCAGGGAGTCATTTAAGGACTCCTTTATAGTAAGGACCTGCTGCTGTAAGATCAGGGCACTATCAAAAGCCCCCCTCGACTCGTAGCAGTTGGCAAGGCTGTTAAGCGATTGGGAGATGGCTGCTTTCGATCCTTCATTTTTACTGATCTCCAGCGCTTTTTTTGCCAGGATGATTGAACTATCCAGGTTGAAATTCTTATAGTGCCAGGAAAGTTCATTGAGTGATTGGATCTTTTCCATTGAGCTTTGGGATGGAAGTAGCTGTTTGATACTATCTATTGCTGTCTGCTGAGAATGAGCGGTCAGGCTTAGTATGTAAAGAATAAAAAATTGAAGGTATTTCATTTAGCTTAGGTGGTTAATCAAGTAGAAACTTTTCCAGGTAAAATAACAGAAAATAGTAGAGGGACTGATCCCGTATGTAGCAGGTAACCAGCAAGTTCATTAGGCAAAAAATTTTAAGACTATCTAAAACTAATGGGACTCCGTTAAAAAAACCATTAAAAGTGAATATCAGGCCGTTATTTTTCGATTAGAACGGGTTATTGCAGGTTTAAAGCGGAAAACCGGACATGAACCTGCCAAGTTAATACTGTGATCAACCTGCCTGTGAAGGTTATTATGAAAGAGGGCCGGTATATTCTTCGACAGGTACTGGTTTGCAGGGGGTTAAATAAAAAAGCGAACAACTTGTAATTGTCCGCTTTTCATAATCAGCTTTATTTCTTTGAAGATTAAGCTATTTCTTTCTTAAAACTCAAAACCGTCTTTTCGATAATGTCGCAGCATTCATGTAGTTCGTCTTCTGTCATTACAAGAGGAGGAGCAAACCGTATGATATTTCCGTGTGTAGGCTTGGCCAGCAACCCATTTTCCTTGAGCTGTACACAGATCTCCCATGCCGTAGAACTTTCCGCATGATCATTTACTACCACCGCGTTCAGTAAGCCTCTTCCACGGACAAGGCAGAGTAGTTCGGTCTTTTCGATGAGCTTCTCCATCCGTTTTCTAAAGATTTTACCGAGCTTACGAGCATTTTGGGTCAGTTTCTCATCTTTTATCACTTGTAGTGCTGCCATGGCCACTTTAGCTCCTAGAGGATTACCTCCAAAAGTGGAGCCGTGTGTTCCGGGCGTGATCACTTCCATGATGTGATTGTCAGCAAGTACTGCTGAAACGGGATAAACACCTCCGGACAATGCTTTGCCCAAAATCAAAACATCAGGTTTCACATTTTCATAATCTACGGCAAGCATCTCCCCTGTTCTTCCAATACCTGTTTGGATCTCATCGGCAATGAATAATGCATTGTTCTCCCGACAGAGCTTTTCAATGTTTTTCAGGTAACCATCATTGGGTACGATGACTCCTGCCTCTCCCTGGATCGGCTCGATCAATACTCCTACGATATTCGGATTGTCCTCGAAAGCCTCGCGCAGAGCGTCTATGTCATTATAGGTGACTTTGATAAAGCCGTGGGTATATGGCCCAAAGTTTCTTTTAGCATCAGCATCTGACGAAAAGGAAATGATCGTGGTGGTCCGGCCGTGGAAGTTCTGATCAAAAACGATGATCTGACCCTTGTTTTCTCCTACACCTTTTTTCTCATAGCCCCACTTTCGGCAGATTTTAATGGCTGTTTCTACTGCCTCTGCACCTGTATTCATCGGCAGCACTTTGTCAAACCCAAAATACTCCGTGACGTATTTCTCGTAAGGACCCAGTACATCATTGAAAAAAGCCCGGCTGGTCAGTGTAAGCGTTTCAGCCTGCTCTTTGAGTGTATCGATGATCCGCGGGTGGCAATGACCTTGATTTACAGCAGAGTATGCCGAAAGGAAGTCATAATACCTCTTTCCATCAACGTCCCACACATGCACACCTTCTCCTTTTGCCAAAACCACGGGCAATGGGTGATAATTATGTGCCCCATGTTTGTTTTCCAGCTCCATCAGGCTCTCAGCCTTTGCTGCTTTTGCTCCATTTGGAGCACTTTGGACTGACGTTGACATACGCTAAATCTTTAAATATTTTATAAATAGAACAAAGCCTCTTTTTAAGAGTTTCCAAAAGTAATAGTTTAGCAGTAAGATGCCATTGAAAAAGGAGAAGAAAGGCTCTGAAGAAGAAGACTTTTATTACACGGAGGAGGGATTTCTGGTTTTCACGGAAAAATACCACCTGAAAAGGGGCCATTGTTGCAAAAATGGGTGCAGACACTGTCCGTATGGATTTAAGGCTGGTAAAAGAAATTAAGTGGCTATTTGCTAATTAAATCTTTTGTGCGATATTTGCAGTCCGTTTTTAAAAACCGGTAGGATTATGTCAAAAGTTTGCGAAATATCAGGAAAGAGGCCAAGGGTTGGTAACAATGTGTCCCACGCTAATAACAAAGTAAAGCGTAGATTTAACCCTAATCTTCAGAAAAAGAGATTTTACATTCCGGAAGAAGATCGTTGGGTGACAATTCGCGTTTCAACCTCCATGTTGAGAACTATCAACAAAAACGGAATCTACAATGAGATCAAAAAAGCCAGGTTAAAAGGTACTACCAAGCTTTAATCAGTTTTCTATAAAATATTCATAGCCTCTCAGAATTTCTGGGGGGCTTTTTTTGTTTCCGCTGATGGAGACTAACGACCATTACCATAATATTCACCGATCTTTCAGATAACCTTGTGTAATTTTCTACTCTCAAAAATGAAAAGATCATGAAGCATCTTAAGCTTAGTGTAATAGCGCTTATAGGGTTCGTTACCTCAGTGTTTGCGCAGGAAAAGGCAGATATGCCGGATGATTTCCTGTCTTCTGAGTTTCATAAGGAGCGCAGAGAGCTGGTCCGAAAAAAAATGCCTAAAAATTCGGTGGCAGTCTTTTTTGCCAACCCTGTCCGTAACCGGGCAAACGATGTGGATTATGTTTACCATCAGGACCCGAATTTTTATTACCTCACCGGATACAAAGAGCCACATGCTGTACTGATGATCTTTAAGGGCAAGCAAACAGGTCCTGACGGTGAGAAATTTGATGAGATCATTTTTATCCAGCCCCGTAATGCCATGGCCGAGCTCTGGACGGGACGCAGACTTGGTATAGAGGGAGTGAAGGAAAAGCTTGAGTTTAACCAGGTTTTTAACAATACTGCCTTTAAGGATTACAACATAGATTTCTCAAAATTTGATAAAGTCCTTTTTTACGACTTTTTCAATGATGTGCGTGATACTGAGACTGAAGGCGATCTCTATGACCTCATCAGCTGGTTTAAAGAAAAGGCCAATTATCCTACCGGGGATGCACTGCAGATGGAGCCCGTAGCTTCCAACCTGGATATGCGTACACTGGATAATATCATGAAAGACCTGCGGGGGATAAAAACTCCTGAAGAAATTGACCTGCTGAGAAAAGCAGTGGATATATCGTGCATTGGTCAACGAGAAGTGATGAAGGCTATTAAGCCGGGCATGTCTGAATTTGAAGTGCAGGGTATCCATGAGTTTATCTTTAAGAAATACAGAGCTGAGTATGAAGGGTATCCTTCTATCGTTGGTGCCGGTCACAATGGCTGTATCCTGCATTACATAGAAAACTACAAACCGGAGATCGAAAGTGACGAGATGATCCTCATGGATCTGGGAGCTGAGTACCATGGCTACACTGCTGATGTTACGCGGACCATACCCATTGATGGCAAGTTCTCCGAGGAGGAAAAGGCTATTTACGATTTGGTGTACAAAGCCCAGCAGGCGGCGATCGAGGCCTGCCGACCGGGTGTAAACCTGAGGAGAGACCTGGATGCGGCTATAGCCCGAAGGATCATCAACGAAGGGTTGGTTGAACTGGGTATTATTGACAGTGTGGACCAGAGACATTTGTACTATCCTCATGGTTTAGGGCACCATATTGGCCTGGACGTACATGATAAAGGAAACTATGATACCCTTCAGCCAAATATGGCCATCACCATAGAGCCCGGGATATACATCCCCAAAGGGGTTGACTGTGATGAAAAATGGTGGGGTATTGCTGTGCGGATAGAGGATGACATCCTGATCACCGAAGACGGGTATGAGCTGCTGTCTGACCTTGCTCCCCGAAAGAGCGAGGAGATTGAGGCGCTGATGGCTGAGCCCAGCCCACTGGACGATTTCAATCTCCCTCAATTGGAAGAAAAATAGGTTGCCTATTATAAATAATTGTTCTAGATTTGCAGTCCTTTTGAATAAACGGGTAGAAAAATGGCAAAGAAAGGTAATAGAATACAGGTGATCCTGGAGTGCACTGAGCATAAGAACAGTGGTCAGCCGGGTACTTCAAGATATATCACTACCAAAAACAGGAAAAACACTCCTGAGCGAATCGAGCTTAAGAAGTATAATCCTATTTTGAGAAAATATACCGTACACAAAGAAATTAAGTAAGCATGGCTAAGAAAGTAGTTGCAACGCTAAAACAACCCGGCGGAGCTAAATTCGCGAAAGTAATCAGAGCGGTAAAGTCTGATAACGGTAACTATGTATACAAAGAAGACATGGTGCCGGAAGCTGAAGTAAAAAATATACTGGCTAAGAAATAAGCCTCTTTTGATACAATCAGGGAGCCGGTTCTGCTTTTTGCGGGATCGGCTTTTTGTATTTCCGGCTGTCACTGGCGTTAGGTTTTTAATCCGCGGAAGTGATACCCTTTTTATTTTTATCGTTATGTTTGATTGTTAACCAAATCATAATTACCGCAATGAACAGAAAACCAATCATTCTTATCTCAATTCTATTTTTAATCACGTTTAGTAGTCTCGGCCAGTCCAGGGATTCCATCAATCACAATGCACAGTTTGAAGCTGGAATCCTCCTAAAGAAATTTTCCAGACAGTACTTTGCCGGTGTAGGTGTAGCTGCCGGAGGATATATGATCACTTTGGTAGCTTTAAATAATGATAACGCTTCGCAAAGCAGCGACCTGGCTACAATAGGAGGTATAGCTGTTTTGGTCGGAACCGTCCTCATGATAAGTAGTCACTCCAAAGTAGGCGAGGCTGGAGAAAAGCTAATGATCTCAAGCCAGGCGCTCGGTTTTAATAATCAACGATTAAATAGTATAGGTTGGGCATTTCGGCTGGGTAAACAGAAAAAGCAAAAGGAAAGGCTTTTTGCAGCGAGGTGACTGTGGCGCTTCAGTTATGCTTTTTATAATGGGATGATTGCCTGAAAAGGAGCTATTTTTACGCCTCTAATCAAGAATACATGAAGTTCAAAAATATATTCTCAAAAGAGAAAAAGGAGACCCTGGATAAAGGCCTGGAAAAATCGAAAGAGAATTTTTTCAGTAAGCTTGGTAAGGCTGTAGTAGGTAAATCTACCGTAGATGAAGAAGTACTTGATGAGCTGGAGGAAATACTTATCACTTCTGATGTGGGTGTGGATACCACCATCAAGGTGATTGAACGCATTGAGGATCGGGTAGCTAAAGATAAATACCTGAATGCCTCGGAACTCAACCTCATTCTGAGGGAAGAAATAGCCGGACTGCTGGCTGAAAACAATACGGAAGACTTAAACAGTTTTGACCTGCCTAAGGTGGAGGGCCCTTATGTGATGCTGGTGGTGGGAGTAAACGGCGTGGGAAAAACCACTACGATCGGAAAGCTGGCTGCTCAGTTTAAGGCCCTCGGCAAAAATGTAGTGCTCGGGGCTGCGGATACCTTCAGGGCGGCTGCAGTGGAGCAGCTCATCAGGTGGGGTGAGCGCGTTGGTGTACCCGTGGTCTCCAAAGGGATGAACACAGATCCTGCATCCGTGGCTTTTGATGCAGCAAAGTATGGCGTGGATAACAATGCCGATGTGGTCATTATCGACACGGCTGGCCGTCTTCATACTAAGGTGAACCTGATGAATGAGCTTTCCAAGATCAAGAAAGTGATCCAGCGATTCATTCCGGAAGCTCCTCATGAAGTGCTCCTGGTACTGGATGGTAGCACGGGCCAGAATGCTTTTATTCAGGCCCGGGAATTTACCAAAGTCACTGAAGTCACTTCCCTGGCCATTACCAAGCTGGACGGTACTGCAAAGGGCGGGGTGGTCATCGGCATTTCAGATCAATTCAAGATCCCGGTAAAGTACATCGGAGTGGGTGAAAAAGCAGAGGACCTGCAGGTTTTCAACAAAATGGAGTTTGTTGACTCATTTTTTAAACGATCCTGACCTGGGTTCAGGGTCTCGGGGGTTTGCATTGTTATAGATAGAGATCAATGAATTTAACCTTATGAAGCACCTGACCATTCTTTTTGCCTTATTAGCTTTTCAGCTTCCTGCTCAAGACTTAAAAACCCTGGCTGACGAATCATTTAACAACCAGGACTGGAAAAAAGCAGCCGAAAATTATGCTAAATACCTGCAGGAAAACCAAAAGGATTCGTCCGGATGGTATCGGCTCGCTTTTAGTACGATGAAGTCCGGAGAGCCGGAGCAATCCCTGAATTATTTTGATAAGGCGCTCGAAACGAATTTTTTCCCCGCCTATGTACATTTTAGCAAGGGAAAAGCCTATGCCATGATGAAAAAGCCGGGGGAGATGTATGCTTCTTTGAAGGCATCGGCAACTAAGGGCTTTTCAAATTTCAAACGACTTCAGGAGGATGAAGAGTTTGCAGACTATCGGGAAGAAGAAGCCTTTCTGGAAGTTATTAAAACGGCCAGGATCAATGCGTACCCGTGCCTTTCAGATGAGAAGCGAAGACATTTTGACTTTTGGATTGGCGAATGGGATGTCTACGTCAAAGGAAATAAAGTGGGGGAGAACTCCATCACGTTGGCTAACGGAGGTTGTGCCATTCATGAGAGCTATACGACTCCCGGAGCTTATACCGGGCAGAGTATCAACTACTACGATCCTCAGGATGAAAAGTGGCATCAGCTCTGGGTAGGTAGCGGTGGCGGAGTGCTGGATTACGTGGAGATCGATAAAGGCGATGGTATGCTTCAGTTCCAATGCGACTATCTGAATCAGCAGGGAGAAAAGGCTTATTCCAGGCTGACTTTTACAGCTAATGAAGATGGTACGGTCAGACAGTTTTTTGAGAACTCCTCCGATGGAGAAAACTGGACCCCGGGATTTGATGGCCTGTATAAGCCGAAGGAGGAATGAATTTACACTTAGACAGAAAATTTATACCTTATGTGGGAGAGCCGAATTAGCACTTGGGCAGCGGGTGTTCAGCGGATGTTCCGATAAAAATAAATATTCCGATTATTCATTAAATGATTTAATCGGTCTACATAAAAACGCGGTGTAACAGCAAAGATTAAGTAATCTGGTCGTAGAGCCAATAGCACTATTCCAGGATTTACTTTTCATCTTCCCGTTCTTTATCACCTTCATTCAACAAATACCGGCTTGGTAATAGCATTTAATACGAGGTTTTCGTAATTTCAGTATTCTATAAGTGGCATTTTCAGAAAAGTAGCTGTCTATCAGATTTGTGAGCGATAATTAGTGCTGTTAAATGGAGGTTGTACAGTAGCTGAACGATTTAAAAAGAAACAAAATCGATTAATCAATGATAAAATTTAATGTGCTTTTTGCGGTATTGTTCGCCCTCGCTTTACAATGCAATGCTCAAAACCAAAAATCATACCTCCTAAAAGCAGGTAAATTATATGATTCAGAAAACAACATTTTTGTAAAAGATCAGGACATATTGATCCGGGGAAACAGAATAGCAAAAGTAGGTAAAGACCTGGAAATTCCTGAAAATACAGAGATCATTGACTTAACTAGTGCAACAGTAACTCCGGGATTGATCGATGCCCACACCCATTTGTTGCTCGAACAAAAAATTACAGATCAATTGGTTAATGATGCCATTCTCCATTCAGGCGAGTCACGACTATTGCGAGCGATTCCCTTGGGGAAAACCTACCTCAATGCTGGTTTTACCTCTGTACGAGATCTGGGAAACTCAGGCCAGTATCTGGACGTGGAACTAAGAAATGCTATTAATATGGGGTATGTAGAGGGACCAAGGATGTTTGTGTCCGGCCCCATTATTGGCTCCTATGATGGTCAGTTTGGAGGACTCCCCTTTGCCTTTCACAGCCGATATACTGAAATGGAGTACAGAACAGTTAATGGAGTTGAAGATGCAAGATTGGCTTTCAAAGAACACAGAGTTCAGTCTGTAGATGTAATTAAGATCCTGGCGTTTGGTAATACCTTGCCCATGAGTCACGAAGAAATGCAGGCAATCGTAGAAATAGCTCATGAAAATAGAATAGCGGTAACTGCACATGCAGACCGGGATTATGTAGCCCAGAATGCCATTAATGCCGGGGTTGATGGGATAGAACATAATTACAATATATCCGAGAAGACCATGGATCTTATGATAGAAAAGGGCGTGTACTTTGTTCCTACCTATGGCTCAGTGGACCTGATGATCATTGCGCATAAAACCCACAATATGGACTATGACGAACAACAAATGAGAAAAGATAATCAGTCTTACAACGATAGACTTGTGAAAGCATTGAAGAAGGGTGTAATGATTGTGGCGGGCTCCGATGCGTACTATAATTATGGAATACCCAGGGGCGAAGCATCAAAATATACTATCCTTGGTTATTTTGATGCAGGGTTCAAACCGAATGAGGCTTTGAGAACGGCCACATACAACGCGGCTATTGCATTGAATAAAAAAGATCAGCTGGGAGTGATCAAAGAGAACGCCCTGGCCGATATTGCAGTTTTTGAAGGAGATATGGAAGCTAACTTTAAGGAAGTTCTTTTTAAAGTTAAATGGGTAATGAAAGACGGCAAGATTGTATATAACAATATGGATTAACAGTATTGGTTTGGCTTAAAAGATTTGAAAACCCTTCTGGTCCCCGCGTTTGTAGCGCGGATCGCTGGATTTGAGGCATTTGAAATGCCATTATTTAGAAGTCCTCGTTGCGCCAAAGGCATCCCTTCGGGACAAACGAGGACTATATGGGGCTTAGCTCCAACTTACAAGTGTCCTTTCCTGACTCAAGCGCATAGGTATCATGACTATTGGAAATAGAAACACAATATCCTTCGAATTTTCAAGCTACTCCGGTGACCTGTTGAACCTTAACTTTTACCTTGGAAACAACCTAATTTCTCGCGAGGCAGTTTACGTACCAACTTATATTGCTTCTCTCGTACAATTTTTGGAACAGCTTAACACGGGGAATTTTCAAAACGAACGATTTAAAGATCAAACTCCCACTAAGGTTGTGGAAACTTTAGAAAGTGAACGAGATACAAATGAACCTCAATATTTCAGACATCTCTTACAAATTGACGAAACCACCGATCAGTATATTATTTTCGTTTTGAATCAAGACGAGTTGACACAATTCAACTGGTATTGTTGGGATAAACATAACTGTAACTCCGCACACAAACTCAATCAGATCTACACCGTTACCCTACCAACTTCTGAACTCATTTCAAGACTAAAACAGCTAATCTCCGAACTGAAAAAAGAGCTCACTAACAACTTCTATAAATAATCTATTACGTGATAGGACATGCCTAAATCCTCAAACGACAAAAACCAAATAGCCCCATTCCAATATTTACCTTGCATCTTCTCGTTCTTTATCACCTTCATTCGACGAATGCCGACTTGGTGATAGCATTTAATGCCAGGTTTTTGTAATTTCAGTATTCCATAGTGGTATTTATTACTGCGGTACTCCGGAAAAGGAGCTGTTTATCAGGTTTGTAAGCGATGAAATTGATTGGGGCTAAGTACTAATAAGTTCTTTTTTCTTAAAGGAATATTATTGATCATCGGCCAAGCTGAGTGATTACGTGTGAAATTCTACTAAAAGAATGATTGAGAGTTCAAAAACTAAACTCGTTTTATATAAATACCTATTTGTGATTCTCAGCTTGCTTCAAATAATTCGAGTTGTTAATCATTGGGGATCTCTAGATTTCCGCGGTATGGAGATATTACTGTTGATCATCTGTATAATGGTTTCAGCGTTTGCAATCAAATTTATATATGAGGCCAAGTTAACTGGAAACAATATTTTAATTGGGGGTAAAGAAATTTCATGGAATCAAGTTGATCGAATACGTTTTACTTTTTTGGGATTGTATAGAATTAGGTACCAAGGCACGCACTATTATTTTCCATCATCGGATTATGTTTTCCATTTTTTCGGGATAATATTAAGCGGAGATTCCATTTACAAATTCCTTAGAAGAAAAAATAAAATTTAAAAATATTGATAACGGCTAGTTAGCACGTTTCCAAAGCTATTAACCACTTGCTGGTTCGACCTTGTATCTCGGGCCCCAGCTTACTCCCCAGCCCCTTCCTTCTTCTTAAAGGGATTGATGCGTTTACCTGCATCACCGAGTCCGGTGGCTACTTTGCCTCCCGCAGTTTTTATGCCCTCCCAGCCTGACCGCAGGGTGTCTACACCAGCTCGCCTGGTGGCCGTAAGCAATCCTGACATGATCTGCCCGGAGGATTTCAGAACAATTTCCTTAAGCATTCCTGAAGACTCTTTGAATGCACTTTTCCTGACAGACCGTTTATCCAGCGGCTCATTGCATCCGCAATATCTTCTGGCAATGATCCCCACCCGTAATGTTAAAAAAGCGTTTGTAGAACCCTCCAGCAGGCTGTCCAGAATGATATTGGCCGTAGGTCCTATAATCGGGATGGACTTCCCCGCAGAATTTCTGAAAAAAGATTGAATGACCGGCTCCACCTGCTGAGATATATCCAGGTCTTCTATTTCTGAGGCCAGCAGTGAGGATGCCCCCACGTTGGCGTACAGATAGACCATCTCCCGGAGTGTAGGTCTTTGGAAATATACGTGAGCGATTTTCCAAACCATACGAGACTGTGTAGCAAGAATGGTCACGGCATCAAGCTTTCCGTTCTGAGAAACGGAAGTGGTTAAAAAGACCGCCGTTGCTGTTTGCCGAATTGCTTTATTCGCTTCCTCATTGAGGATGGTCAGCGCTTTTTCCAGACTCTTATCATCATAAGGCACCAGACCTTGTTGCTTTAGTATTTTGTTGTTTTTTAGCCTTCTGATAAGCCTTTTTCGATAAGCAGGAAGCTCGTTTTCTTCACGAGGTGGTTTTAAGGGGCGAGGCAGCTTGAGGTAGAGGACAAATGGCCAGGCAATGAGAAATAAGGCCAGACCAATGAGAACCACTAAAAGGATATTGGCGGCCAAAACGCTATTGGACCTGACCAGCAGGTACACCCCTGAGATCTGATTGATCACAAACAGGATAAATCCTACGATGACCAGGATCGCTACAGGGAGGGCGAGTTTTTTTATGGAATTAATCATTTGTACTTCCGGTGATCTTTCTATTTCTCACGGCTGCAAGGCTTTCAGGTTTCAGTACCTGACTAAAGTTAGCAAAATCGCGAGTGATCTTCACCTCGGTCACTATACCATTTTCATATGTATAGACATTGGTGCCATCAGGTGAGGTAAGGGCATATTTATGCTCCCCTACCTTCTCGAAGTACAGGTATCGGGCAAAGTAAGCGGAGTATACTTTTTTCTGGTCGTGTGGTTCTTCAAAGTAAATTTCCGAAACGGACTCCGTGATCTCTTTTTGACTTACCTCTGTGCGTATTCCATCAATGACCAGCTCATAGAATGCTGGTTTTTTCTCAATTTTTGTTTCTTTCTGCTTGCTTCCGTTCAGTGTATTGAAGCTTGTTCCACTTTTCAATATTCCATTTTCAAATGTTTCTTTCAGGTCGTACTCTACCTTGAAGAGAAACAAAATGCGAAATTCTGTCCTGGTGTTCAGGTAATAGCTTAGCTGCTCTCCATTCTTAATCCGTTTGACCACTGTAGATCCCATAGAGTCACCGTTTCGCACTACATCATAATGGAGTGTCTGTCCGGCTAATGACCTAACGATAAGGAAGCATATAAATAGGGATATATAGGGTCTAAGCACGTTTCGGAATTAGTTATATTGTAAAGACGGAAAACCGGATGATTTGGATATAGAAAAATCAAACAGTTATTAAATATAAAGACTTAACCGGACAACAATGCGATCTGAAAAAGTAACTTTTGAAAACAGCGAGGGACAGGAGCTTTCCGGCAGGATTGATTTCCCCTTTGTTGGGAAACCCAGGGCTTACGTTGTATTTGCTCATTGCTTTACCTGCTCCAAAAATCTAAAAGCTGTAGATGCGATTTGTCAGGCGCTCACACAGCACGATATGGCGGTGCTTCGCTTTGATTTTACAGGCCTTGGTCAGAGTAAAGGAGCGTTTTCTGAGACCAATTTCTCCTCGAATATTGAAGACCTGAACCGTGCCTACACATTTTTAGAGAAAGCGTATGAAGCTCCTCAGATTATGATAGGCCATTCGCTGGGAGGAGCTGCTGTATTACATGCCAGCGGTTCTTTAGAAGCTGTTAAGGCAGTAGTTACCATTGGGGCGCCTGCGGATCCGGTCCATGTAAAAAAGGTGCTGAAAGATGGAGAAGAGGATCTCAGGAGACACGGTGAAGCCGAAGTGAGCATTGGTGGCAGACCCTTTATGTTGAAAAAGCAGTTTCTTGATGATCTGGAAAAAAATGACTCGGAATCGGTTATCAGAAACCTGGATAAAGCACTTTTAATCATACATTCACCCCAGGATCAAATAGTGGATATTGAAAACGCAGCGGAGATATACGGCTATGCGATGCACCCCAAGAGCTTTGTTTCTCTGGACGGAGCGGATCACCTGATGAGCAACCAGGCAGACGCTGAGTATGTGGGCAGCATCGTTTGCCCCTGGGCATCCCGGTATATAGAGACCAGGGATAATGAAATTGCTCCTGAAGGAGAAGTTTGGATCAGAACTGGTGAAAAAGGTTTTCTGACGGAGGTAACAGCCGGGAAGCACCACCTGATCGCTGATGAGCCGGAAGGCAGTGGGGGCAACGACCTTGGTCCTTCACCCTATGGATACTTACTCGCCGCGTTGGGTACCTGTACTGCCATGACATTACGGATGTATGCTGACTACAAAAAGCTGGACCTGAAAGAGGTAAAGGTGAAGCTCACTCATGATAAGATCCATAATGAGGATGGTGAGCAAACGGAAACCACTAAAGGGAAAATCGATCAGATCAAGCGATACATCAGGCTGGAGGGAGATCTTTCTGAGAAAGAACGATCCCGGCTGATAGAAATAGCAGATCGCTGCCCGGTCCATAAAACACTGGAAGGAAAGCCTCAGATAATCACCGAAGAGACCGGAGAAAATTAAGGTTGCATCCGTTTATTAGCTTTGCCATCTTTGTAGCTAAACAAATACTGGATGAAATCAGCTAAGCGGTGGTTAGTATTATCGATATTATTGGTCACATCCAATACCCTTTCTGCTCAGGAGCACTTTAACGAAAGCTACCTGACCAATGCTGAAATTTTTATTGATACCCTTCAATTCTCCTGGGAGGAGAATTCCACCTTCGTCAGAGGCAAAGAGCATCTGGTTTTCAAATACCAGGAGGACAATGATGTAGCTGAAGTATACATCTTTTTTGAAGAAGATGCGCCTGTCCAGGATGCGGTTTTGCTGTCCTCGGGTGATTTTTCGGTTGTTGATTCGCTAATGTTTTTTAGTGATTATGCCCGGTTCAAGATTCGCTTTTCGGACCTTACGAATGCGGATTTTCTCAGGTTTACTTTTGAACTAAAGCTGGATTCTGTCAATAGTCAGGTGGTAGAGTTACCGCTGTTTCCATATACGGAAACCTACGCGGAGATCTATCCGCCCACAGAAGAAATGTACATAGGTGAGGAGAAGGTCTTTGAGATCACTACCAACAATCTAAACAATATAAAAATAGATAATCGATGGACGGAAGGGTTACCAATCAATTATAGAACCACCAAAAGCGGAGGAGATCTCCTTTTGCATTTACTCCCTAATGAGCTGGGTTCCCAGTCGGTTGAGGTTGTTTTTAACCTTAAAAAACCTTACTTAAAGGGTGGCGAGTTCCTTTATCAGCTTCCTGCTGTTACCCATCAGTTCAATGTGAAGTCAGGCAGGCTGGCGTTTTTACAGTTTGACCAGGCAGAGATCACACCTAAGGATGATAAAAAGGAGCCTATAGAGATCCAGATCGATAACAACCGGTTTTTACAACTGGATAAAACCTACCGGATAGAGGATCAGGAAGAAAGTGGAGGGCCATTGGTTGCAGAGCTGTATACAAAAGCGCGATTAAACAATGATAAAGTACTGTGCCTTTTGCGTCCTTATGCATTTCACAGAAAATCCGAAGGGTATCTGTATATAAAAGACGGTGACCAGCCTCGGTTTGTAACCAACCTGGACATTACTCCAAAAACCTCCATTAAGAATATATACATACAGCGTGAAGGCAAAGACTGGGAAAAAACCAGTACCGTATATCCGGGAGAAACCGTAAATGTAAAGCTGGAGGGAGAGGCTTTGCATAAAGCCAGTTTTACTTTTCCCGGAGCTAATAACCTCCTGTATGACTCACTTATTAAGAATGAAAAAGTGTCCGTTTTCCATCTGAAGATACCTCTGGAGGTGAGTGGAAACCAGATCGAGATCTTCAATCACAATGAAAGTACAGGAGAAAGTTTAAGGATCCGGGAGTATCAAAAGCCGAAAGAGTTTAGTTTCCTGACCCTTGATCTGGGCACCGAACAACATGTGGTCAGTGAAGTGGACAAGCCTGTTTATTATGATGAGACGCTGACCGATCTGGTTTTTGATTTTAACAGGGATCTGATAGACCGGGCAGACGACCTGAATGGTAAGCAATATCTGACTATCAGCGTAAAAATTTCCAATAAAAGAGGAAGTCTTATTGAGCTCTATCAGTTTGAAGAACTTGTGATTTGCCCGTCCGAAGCTTCTCCACGGTATGCTCACTACAGTGACGGAGACTGCCAGAGTGAGGATATAAATCTCAATAATTTCTTAAGAAAAAAGACCTCTGAGCTGGAGGAATGGTCTCGTATAGATATTTCGATAAGCCATAACAAATCCAGGTACGGTGGTGAAGGAAAAACGCGGAAAATCCAGATCATACTCAGGCGTGAGTATAATTTTGATATTGATGTGTCATTCCCTGCAGGCCTCCTGATCCTTAAAGGTGGAGACAATGACTTCACTAATTTTGGTGGAGTCAGTTTCGCCATGCTGGCGCAGTTTAGCTTTTACCAGCCCGGTAAAATTGCCAAGTACCAGCCTTACAAAATAGGTGCTGGCTTTATCGCCATTGATGCTTTTAATTTTAATGCAGACAAAGACAGGCAGGATGTAGGACTTGTGATGATAGGCTCTATTTATCCTACTTCAAGTGACAATAAGCTCACCTTTCCTCTTTTCCTGGGGGGCGGATATCTGCTGAAGGACAAGAAGCCTTTCATACTGATTGGTCCCGGCATTCGCGTGAGAATTTAACCGGGATACCCTCAATTTTACTGAACCATTACTGTGTGATTTCACGGAAATAGCATAACGGTGATAAAACTAAAAGTCGACGTATATTCGTGCGGTAATCAGGCATTATGCCTATTAAAAAAGGGCCTGCAATTTTTCGCAGGCCCTTTTTTTAGCTACAGGTGGTATGACCACAACTCTTGCACTTCAGGCATCCTTCCTCAAAGACCAACCCTTCTTCATCGCCACATTGCGGGCACAGATGGTCCTTTGTCCTTGTGCCATCCGGGATGAAACTTTTCAACGCGCGATTGACACCATTTTTCCAGGTGTTGATGTGGTTTTTGTCAAAGTTCAGATTGTCAATCAGGTGGATGACATCCACAAGGGGCATACCATGCCTCAAGATGCCGGAGATTAGCTTGGCATAGTTCCAGTACTGCCTGTCAAATGACCGGGACAAGCCTTCTATTGTTACATTATAGCCCTGGCTATCCACAAATCTGAAATCGTACCGGCTTCTGTGCCGTTTGTCTTTTTCCTTAGTGATCCAGCCATCTTCCACATAATTTGGCAGGGCAAAGGCGTCTTCAGCCCGGCCGGTAAAGATCTCGTATGGTCTTCCATTCAGCAATCCGACAAAGGCCATCCAGTTTTCATTTTCATTTCGGAACCTCACAATCCTGGCGTTTAGCTCCTGTGGACGCTTGGGGGACGGTCGCTCTACAATTTCATCTATCGACGTTGGTTTTTTGTCTTCCTTTTTGATAAGCACACCACTTCTTGAACCATCCCTGTAAACGGTGATTCCTTTAAGGCCGTGTTTCCAGGCCTCTTTATAGATATTGTTGACAGTGCTCACGCTGATATCCTCGGGGAGATTTATCGTGGAGCTGATGGAGTGTGTTACGTATTTTTGAATAATGGATTGGATCTCAATTCGCTTTTGCCAGTCGATCTCGCCTGCGGTAGCTTCGGCATACGGATTTTGCTCCACTGGTTTTTCAGGATACATCTCCATCCATTTTTTCAGCTTGGCGTGATATACGTCAAACTCCTCCCACTGATCCCCTGAGGCATCCGTGAATGCGGCTTTGCCTGAAGAGCGGTCATTGAGCTTACGTCTGCGCCGGTAAGAAAGCATAAAGACCGGCTCAATACCTGAGGATGTTTGTGCCAAAAGACTCACAGTGCCTGTCGGAGCTACTGTGGAAATGGAAATGTTTCTCCTGCCGGATTTCATCATTCGCTTGTAAGTATCGGGCAGCTCGTTTTCCAAAAACTGCACAAACTCTGATGTAGCCTCCACTTCAGGATCAAATGCCTCAAAACTTCCCCGTTCGATAGCCATGTCTATGGAGCTGTCAAATTCAGCTTTGCATTTGACTTTCATGATTTGATCAATCATTTCCAGAGACCGGTCACTATCAAACTTCAGCCCCAGTGTGGCTAATGTATCAGCCAAAGCTGTGAAGCCAAGACCTGTCCTTCTTCCTTTTTTACCATTTTCGTAGAGCAGCTTCCAGGTGTCTAGCTCTACTTTTTTAATGGCTTCATTTTCCGGGTCAGATTCAATTTTCCGAATGATTTTTTCTACCTGTTCCAGTTCAAGGTCTACCAGATCGTCCATGAGTCGCTGTGCTTCGTAAGTGACCTGGTAAAACTTGTCAAAGTCAAAAGATGCTTCTGAAGTAAATGGCTGTTTGACGAAGCTGTAGAGATTCAAAGCCATCAGACGACAAGAGTCACCTCCCTGCATGGCTATTTCCGAGCATGGGTTGGTTGATTCATTCTGAAACTCAGCGTAGACCGAAGAGGTAGAATACTTGTGCTGCCGGTCCCAGAAGATAATTCCAGGCTCGGCGGTATAGTGTGCGGACTGAATGATCTTGCTCCACAAAGACTTTGCATTGATTTCTTTAGTGAATGAAGGCTTTTTGGCATCCACAGGCCAGCGTAGGGTAAATGGTTTGTCCTGCGTCACAGCTTTCATAAAATCGTCAGAGACCCGTACGGAGATGTTGGCTCCCGTAACCTTGGTGAGATCCTGCTTGACTGTGATAAACTCCTCGATATCGGGGTGAGCTATGTCTATGGTAAGCATCAGCGCTCCCCTGCGGCCATTCTGGCTAACCTCCCTGGTCGTATTTGAAAATCGCTCCATAAATGAAACTACGCCACTGGAAGTCCCCGCTGCATTTCTCACATTAGTGCCTTTAGGTCGCAAGGTAGATATGTCAAACCCTACTCCGCATCTTCGCTTACAGAGCTGTGCAAGCTGCTGATCAGTATAAAAGATTCCGCCATAAGAATCGACCGGCGCTTTTATCACTACGCAGTTGGATAAAGACCCAATGGTAAATGGGTTGCCCAGTATAGCCATCACACTGCCCTGAGGGATCAGGTAGTTAAAGTTTTTAAAGAGGTTGTAGATGACCTCTTCGGATAGCGGCTTTCTGCTTTGGCCATAATCACTAAGGGTGTTTTTTTGGACAGATTGTTTCCGGTAGCCTTTTTCTATCCTGAAAAACTCCCTGGCCATCCTGCGATGCATATCGTCAGGGGTTTTCTCGGTGTAGTTATTCTCGCTATCTACCAGGCAATATTTGTTGATCCAGGTAGTGGCTGCCAGGTCATCTCCGTCAAAATACTCGAGGCACGCTGAGCGAACATCTTCTTTAGAGAAGGTTGCATGGGTAATGGTTTTGTCAGACATATTTTGGTTTAGGGTTTATAGGTCAAGCCTGTAATTCAGGAACAGTGATAATAAGTTATTGCTCCAGGGTAAGAGGCAAATTCTTTGCCTTCAAAAAAGGTGACAAATACGCGGAATTTCTATGACTTAAGTCAGGTTGAAACCTTACATTTCTCTTACACCATTTGTTTTATAATGGAAAGACCGTATCAAGGGGTTATGCATTCGGAATACTTTTGGAAATTTCCGGATTATATAAAAACCAGAGGCCATTCAAAATATTGTTGAAATGGCCTCAATCAGGATGGTCGATCTCCTAAATCCAGTCAGGATATCAGCATCTTATTGCCTCGGTGAAGATGTTTTTGATTATCTGACCTGATCAAAAATGCATTTGTGAGTCCGATGATTCTTTTTGCGGACGTAGTCCATAGTCAGCTACTCACTTCATGGGGAAAAGCACCTCAGTAACCAGTTCATTTTCACTTACCTCCCCCGGATTATTGAGGTATAGTTCAAAGGGATGGATTTTCTTATTTAGCTTAAACTCTTTGTTTCTATACATGGAGTTCAGGGTGGTCCAGGCATTTCCAAGATGGCGGTATGGGCCTGTATGCCGAAGTTTATGCACTGTGGTGGAGGGTATTCTGCCTGTGACCATTCCCTCTGGAATATTATCGGGTATTGACTTAACCGGAACACCCGAAGTATATATTGCCTGACCATTCGTAATGTCCCATTTGTGGTATATGGAAAATGTTTTACCTGCTATCTGGTCTTCCTTGTCCTTCATGTAATCCCATAGCGTTTCAAAGTCTTTTGACATTTGAGGCCCTAAATCCTCTATTTTACATGATCTTTTTACCCCAATGTAGTCGCAGCCCGTATAGGTGGATTTGCCGATAAAATCCAGTTTGGAATGCACCTTGCCATCCTCCACAAAGTCCTTTAAAAGCGCCAGACCTCTTTCGTAATCCATGCCAATGAATGCCAGCATCACCTTTTTCATCCAAAACATAAAGAAGGGCAGGCTGCTGTCCATAAGCCAGGAGACTTCAGTGGTACCATTTTCCTTTGGATCGAGTTCAAACCAGACTTTAGCGTGGGATTTCCAGGGAGTCAAAAAAGTAAGGTCGTAATCAACAGATTCATAGGGCTTTTCTCCCACTACTTTCATGTTGCCGCTTCCTACCCTTGAGCCGTTCCAGGAGTAAAATTTGCCTTCGTTTGAGACATCTATGGTAGCTTCCGGTTCCTGTAGCAGCCAGGGTGACCACTCCCCCCAATGATTGAGGTCACGGATCTTTTGGAAGATAGCTTCAGGTGAAGCATGGATGTCAATGGATTTTTTTACGTGAATTTTAGGCATGACATTAGGGTTTATCTCAATCTAAAATAAACAAAACATAGCTAAAATCCTTCTCAGCTAAGTAGAGAGTCAACCAAAGGGAAGAATGATGTGTCTAAAAGAGAAACAACAATAAGAGATGTTAAATAGAATTTCTTACACAATACTTCTCGTAGCTCTCCTTGCTTGCGATGATCATGCTGACGTTACGGTGCTCTATGGTAAATGGCGGGTTTATGAGTATGGATATTCACCCGGAAATGATTATATCACAAAAAAAGTGCCTTTAAACCCTCCTCAGATCATGGAGTTTGGAGGGGATCAAACATTCTCTTCCAATTACAGAGGTTTTGAAGAATTTACAGAGTTTACAGTTGAAACTGACTCAGTGAATGGGACTATGATATTGACACTTTTTACTCCTTCACAGGAAGAGTTTGAAGAGAGTGCTTACGATGTAGAGCTAAATGGCAATGAGGCCCGGCTAAACTATCGTTTTTGTATAGAGGGGTGCCATATAGGGCTGCGAAAGCTGGGTGATTAACTTTTGCCCGGAACCACTTCCTCAAGGAGTACTTCGATCTCATCATTGCAAAAGCCCATTTCCTGTCCTTTGAGGTAGATCGTTTCTTTGATCTGGTGAAAAGAAGTACTATTTGAGAGTGAGATTTTTGCCATTTTCACAAAATCTGTGGTCAGGTCTTGCTGAAGATCATGTACTCTGAGAAGTGTCATTTTAGTGTTTTTCAGTGAAATCAATAATTCATTACTAAATTAACAGTAAATATTGGTTTTTACAATTAATTAACTAATAAAATTATTATATTGATGACATTTTGGTAATTCACTTCTTCCTTTTCTTCTCAGCAATGTAGATGCCTGATATTACTACGAGGGCTCCTGCCAGCTGAATCCAGGTAAGTGTTTCGTCCAGAAAGATCACAGCCAGAATGATCGTAGAGATGGGACCCAGGCTACCGAAGATGGAAAAATTGCTTGCTCCCAGGCCTTTTATAGCAAAGCTGATAAGGTAGGAGGGGATCACGGTAGCAAAAATGGCCATAGCGGCCCCTATCAAATATACCTGATAGGGTAGATTAAAGATGTCGCCGGTTTCCGCGAAAAGATAATGGATCATTACCGTCAGACACGAGACGATCATGGCATAGGAGGTGAACACAGTCGCTCCGAACCGGGGGATGAGTCTGCCAGAACCCACCAGATAAGAAGCATAAGTGGCCGCGCTAAGGAAGATGAGCAGGCCTCCTAAAAGTACTTCACTCTGATCACCCAGTCTCAGCTCAGAAGAGAAGATAATAATGATCCCCAGGTAGGTCATACCCACGCCACCAATTTGAGCTTTGGTGATCTTTTCTTTGAAAATCACAAAAGAGATCAGCAGTACCAACGTAGGGTAGGTGAAAAGGATAAGCCGCTCCAGGCTGGCTTTGATGTATTGAAGACCTAAAAAATCGAAATAGCTGGCCAGATAATAGCCGATAAAGCCCAATAGGACAAGGGACCCGTAATCTTTTCCAGTCAGTGGAACTTTAGGTCTTTTAATAAAAGCAATGACGAGATAAAAAGGCAAGGCAAAGACCATCCTGAGCAACAGAAGATTGACAGTGTCTACTTCATATTGGTAGGCAAGCTTTACCATTACCGCTTTGCTGGAAAAAAGCAGGATGCCGGAAATGGCTGCAATGATGGCGATGATTCGGTCTTGTTTCATGTGTTCAAAGTTCCAAAATCAGCGGTTTGCCGCAACTCTTTGATTGCGGCCGGCCAGGCATACCAGGTTGGTATGGCTCAATATCTAAGTTGAGCATTATGCTCATTTCATTGAAAAAAAATAGCTTCAGGCAAAAGTAACTGCTCCACTCTTCTCCACCCTCTCTGATTTGAATATTACTTACTGGTAGTTTCCCTTAGGATCAGGTGCTGATCTATCACGATTTTTTCAGTGGTGATCGGGTTGCCTTCGATTTGTTTGATGAGCTCACCGCAAGCAATTGATCCCATCTTCTCTGCTATATCCTCCAGCGTAGTAAGTTGAGGGGTCATGTGTTTGGCAATTGGTTCGTCTGAGCATCCTATTACGGCGATATCTTCAGGTACCTTCTTGCCTTTCTTCATTAAGTAGTGCACCACCCGGTTGGCTACATAATCATTGAATACGAAAAACCCATCAGTTTTTGGGTAAGTTTCCAGGGTTCTCTCAAGAAAACGGTCAATGGAATCCTGGTCAAACTCATAATAAAATATAAGGTTTTCATTGATAGGCAGCTCTTGAGCTTTCAGGGCATCCATGTAGCCGTAAAGCCTGTTGTTGCTGTTATTTAGTCGTCGGGTAGCAGTAATATGCGCTATCTGTCTGCACCCACTGTTTATAAGGTACCTGGTGGCTTCATAAGCAGCATGATAGTCATCAGCGACTACTCTTAATGCCGGCACAAAATTGTTCACCCGGTCAAAGAAAACCAGGGGGATCTCATGTTTTATAATTTTTTCGTAGTTGCGCTGGCTTTCGCTTTGCATGGTTGTAGCGGCCAGAATGCCGTCCACTCTTTGTGAGATAAACTTGTCAATGATCTTCACTTCCTCATCCTGCTTTTCATTGCTATGACCTACGACGAGCGCGTAGTTAGTATTTGCCAGGTGGTTGGATACTGCTCTTAAGACCCGGGTATAGAAGTGTGTATTTAGATCCGGAATAATGATCCCTACCAGACTGGTCCGTTGCGCTTTCAGCACACCACTGTAGTGATTAGGCAGGTATCCGAGTTCTTTGGCCTTGGCCTGGATTTGCTGGCAGAGTGATTTACTGATCCTGGGATGATTTTTTAAAGCACGTGAAACCGTAGATGGTGCCACATTGAAAATCTTTGCTATTTCTGATATAGTTACAAACCGACTCACAAGGTAAAGATAAGCGCAAAGCTTTGCGCAGCAAATAATGGATCAAATGGTTGTTGCAGAAATCAGGTATTAGTAGAATCGTCATCAGTTTTTAAATACTCGAGTGATATGGGCATTTTCAGTCTTAATGGAAAGGTGACTGTGGTTACCGGTGGAGGCAGTGGTATTGGCAAAAGTATTTCAAAGCTATTTGCACAGCAGGGAGCAGAGGTGGTGATACTGGACATGAACCGGGAGCAGGCCGATGCGACGGTTGATGAGATCAATAAAGAAGGCGGTAAAGCTGTGGCACATTTATGTGATGTGTCAAAAGGAGCGGAGGTAGAAAAGCTTTTTGACCAGCTGGCAAAGCCAAAAGGACTGGATATCCTGATCAACAATGCAGGAGTGGCTCATGTGGGGAATATAGAAGGGACAGAAGAGGCTGATCTGGACAGGATCTATCAGGTCAATGTAAAAGGGGTGTTTAATTGCACTAAAGCCGCCGTAAAACACATGAAGACAAAGGGAGGAGTGATTCTCAATATGGCTTCCATTGCTTCCGTGGTAGCGGTGGCTGACCGGTTTGCTTACTCCATGAGTAAGGGGGCTGTTTTTACCATGACCCAGTCGATTGCTCAGGATTACCTGAAGGCTGGAATTCGCTGCAATTGCATTGCCCCGGCCAGGATACATACCCCGTTTGTAGATGGATTTATTTCCAAAAACTATCCGGGGCAGGAGAAAGAAATGTTTGACAAATTATCAAAATCACAACCTATCGGGCGGATGGGTAAGCCTGAGGAAGTGGCTGCATTGGCGCTATACTTATGCTCCGATGAGGCTTCTTTTATCACAGGGTCATGCTATCCTATAGATGGTGGTTTTATAAATCTGAATTCATAAGACATATGCAACTAATACGATACGGAGAAAAAGGAAAGGAAAAACCGGGATTGCTTCATGAAGGGAAATACTATGATGCCAGTGGCATTATAAGTGATTACAATGACTCTTTTTTTGCTGATGGCTCTAACCTGGAAAAACTTAGAGAAGCATTAAAATCTTCCTCACTTAAGGAGGTAAAACCGGAACGTTTAGGTCCGCCGGTTCACAAGCCGGAGAAGATCATTTGCATCGGGCTTAATTACCTGAAGCATGCGCAGGAAAGCGGTATGGCTGTGCCGAAGGAACCTGTCGTGTTTTTCAAAGCGCCCTCTTCTATCTCCGGACCAAATGATGATATCATCATCCCGAAAAACAGCAAAAAGACTGACTGGGAGGTAGAGCTAGCTGTAGTTATCGGTAAGCGTGTTAATTATGTCTCTGAGGCGGACGCTATGGATCATGTAGCAGGATATGTCCTTCACAATGATGTGAGCGAACGGGAGTTTCAGCTGGAGAGAGGTGGTCAATGGGTGAAAGGGAAGAGCTGCGACACGTTTGCGCCGCTTGGGCCAGCCGTGGTGACAAAAGATGAAATCAAAGATCCTCACAATCTGAGGCTCTGGCTAAAGCTAAACGGGGAAACGGTGCAGGATGGAAACACGAACGATTTCATTTTCAATATCCCCAAAGTGATCAGCTACCTGTCACAGTTTATGAGTTTAATGCCCGGGGACATCATTTCTACAGGTACTCCGGAGGGTGTAGGCCTTGGTTTTGATCCACCAAAATACCTGAAACCTGGAGATGTAGTAGAACTGGGTATAGAGGGCCTTGGAAGCTCTAAGCAACATGTAAAGGCTTACCAGGGATGAGAATAGACGCCCATCAGCATTTCTGGAATTATAACCCTGCGATGAACTCATGGATTAATGATGACATGAGTGTCCTGAGAAAGGATTATTTGCCAGAGCAGTTGAGTGAGCTACTGCAAGCGAATGAAATAGATGGATGTGTGGCGGTTCAGGCCGATCAAACGGAGAATGAGACTTCTTTTTTACTTGGATTAGCTGATGAGTACCCTTTTATCAAGGGAGTTGTGGGATGGGTAGATCTAAAGTCCAAAGATCTGGAGGAGCGGCTGGAGCAGTTTTCTGAACAGAAAAAACTGAAAGGTTTTCGCCATGTTCTGCAGGCAGAGCCGGAGGGCTATATGCTGGACCCGGATTTTATACGGGGAGTTTCTCTTCTACAACAGTTTGGGTTCACCTATGATATTCTGGTTTATGAACATCAACTTCAAGAGGTCCTGGAACTGGTGAAAAAACTCCCTCAGATGAGCCTCGTAATTGACCATCTGGCTAAGCCGGATATTAAAGCAAGATCTTTTAATCAGTGGAAGGAGTATATGACCGGCCTGGCTGAATATACGCATGTACAGGTCAAGGTTTCAGGGATGGTCACAGAGGCAGATTGGAGTGTTTGGCGAGAGGCGGATTTCCATCCGTATCTGGATGTACTTTTTGAAGTTTTTGGTGCAGGTCGGTTGATGTTTGGGTCAGACTGGCCGGTATGCCTGGTAGCCGGATCATATGGTGAGGTTGCAGAGGTTGTAGAAAACTACATTCAGAAACTGAGCTCCTCGGAACAGCAGCAGATCATGGGCTTAAATGCTGAAAGGTTTTACAACTTGGATTAACAGAAACAGAATTACCATGGATTTAGGATTACAAGATCGTGTATTTATTGTTTCCGGCGGAGCTAAAGGTATCGGCGGAGCAATATCTCTGGCATTGGCCCATGAAGGGGCAAAAGTGGTGATTGCCGGGAGATCAAAAGTAGCCGGTGAAGAGCTGGCAAAGGAAATAGAGGTTGCAGGAGGCGAATGTCTGAATCTTGTAGCAGAGCTGGCTGAGGATGGAGTGTGTGAGCAGATCATCAAGGATACATTGGATCGTTTTGGGGCCATTCACGGGATCGTCAATAATGCGGGAGTGAATGACGGAGTGGGTTTGGAAACGGGAAGTCCGGAAGCTTTTCGCAAGTCCATGCACCAAAACCTGGATCATTACTATGAGCTGGTCCATTTTGCACTTCCTGCTTTGAAAAAAAGTAAAGGATCAATTGTCAATATAAGCTCAAAAACGGCAGTTACGGGACAGGGAGGCACTTCCGCATACGCTGCCAGTAAAGGCGCTCAGCTGGCGCTAACCCGGGAATGGGCTGTGGAGCTGGCAAAATATGAGATCAGGGTAAATGCCATCATTCCGGCTGAGGTAATGACCCCTCAGTATGAGCGCTGGATCAATTCCTTTGATGACTCTGAACGTAGCCTGTCTCAAATAACTTCACGGATACCTTTGGGCAAACGGATGACTACCTCTGAAGAAATTGGTTCAATGACCGTATTTTTACTAAGTGATAAAAGCAGTCATACTACCGGTCAGTGGATGGTAGTAGATGGAGGTTATGTACACCTGGACCGCGCTATGTCTTAATCGATTTTTCTATGCATAAAGAACCTGTAGTTCCTCAAAAACTGATCTTACCCTTTATTCTGATTACCTCGCTCTTTGCACTGTGGGGGTTTGCCAATGCGGTCACGGACCCAATGGTTACAGCTTTTAAAAAAGTGCTTGAGCTTAACAATTTCCAGGCTTCGCTGGTGCAGCTGGCCTTTTATGGTGGATACTTTACAATGGCCCTTCCCGCTGCCCTTTTTATCCGAAAGTACACCTACAAAGTGGGTATTTACATTGGTTTGGGGCTTTATGCTACCGGCGCATTGCTTTTTTATCCCGCGGCAGTCACGCAGGAGTTTGCATTTTTTCTTTTTGGATTATACATCCTCACGTTTGGACTGGCGTTTTTGGAAACTACCGCCAATCCTTATATTCTCTCTATGGGTGATCGGGCTACTGCCACTCAGCGGCTAAACCTGGCCCAGGCGTTTAATCCACTTGGATTGCTTGGTGGATTGCTTGTCGCCCAGCAATTTGTTCTAAGAAAACTTCAATCCGATGATGTAAACTTTTCAGCACTGCCAGAAGCTGCCAAAGAGACCATTCGCCACGCTGACCTGATGGTGATTCGTGATCCTTACGTGGTTCTGGGAGTAGTGGTCATCTTTATACTGGCACTTATTGCTTTCAATAAAATGCCTGAAAAGAAGAATGGTGACGAGGATTTTCACCTCGGGACAACCATTAAAAAGCTCATAATAAACAGGAAATATTCATTTGGGGTTTTGGCTCAGGCTTTCTATGTGGGAGCGCAGATCATGTGCTGGACGTATATCTATCACTATGCCGAAGCGATAGGCATCGATGATGAAACGGCAGGATATTATCAGTTTGTGGCCTTCATCGTGTTCTTCCTTGGCCGGTTTATCTGTACATTTTTATTGAAGTATATCAATTCAGCCAAGCTGCTGATATTCCTTTCATTCCTGGCAATGGTTTGTACACTTGGCACCATTTTTATCCAGGGCCCTGCAGGGCTTTACAGCCTGGTAGCCACTTCTTTTTGCATGTCACTTATGTTCCCCACTATCTATGGGATTGCTCTGGACGGGCTGCATGAAGAAGAGGCTAAAATCGGTGCAGCGGGTCTTGTAATGGCCATTGTTGGGGGAGCGCTGATGCCCACTTTTCAGGGAGCCGTTTTAGATATCGGAGGTGAGGGGTATACCGACTCCATTATCCTCGGGGTACCGGAAGTAAATTTCTCTTTTATTCTACCCTTAGCCTGCTTTGCATTTATTGCTGCTTATGGCCGCATAGCAAGTAAAGCTGGTGATTAAGTCAGAGGATTGCTAGTTTTCTTCTACCTTAGGCTCCGCTACTTCAGCCTTTTCTGTAGTAGCTGGCTCTTCTGAGCCTTTATTAAAAAAGTTTTTCTGAAAAATGAGAATAAAGGTTATTCCCATAAAAATGGATGCATCTGCAATATTGAATACGGGCCATAATGCCATATAGTCTCCACCAATGATGGGTACCCAATCTGCGATCCGACCCTCCCAGATATCAATATAAAACATGTCAACTACCTGGCCATAAAACCAGGGAGTGGGCGCATCAAATGGAGCATTATCCAGCCAAACGCCATAAAAGATACTGTCAATCAAATTGCCAATAGCCCCGCCAAGGATCATAGCTATGCAGATCAGCAAGCCTCTGGGAGAATCTTTTTGATAGAGCCTGTACAAATAAATGCCGATAGCGACCATGGCGGCCAGTCGAAAGATTGTCAGGATAAGCTTACCATGCTCTGACCCCAGCTGCATGCCAAACGCCATGCCCGGGTTGGTTAGGTAGTGTAGCTTAAACCAGTCACCCAACACCTGGATCTGACCTCTGGAGCCCATCTGCATATTGAAGTGCACCGCCATTTTTACTGCCTGATCGATCAAAATGACCAGGAAACTGATCCCATATAGAGCTAGTAAGTTTCTTTTCTTTTTATCCATTCTTCTTAATTAATCCTGTAGTTCATGGATATCTATTTAGCTACTTCCAGATTTACCTGCAATTCGATTCCATCTATATCCATACTTTTTGCATTAGCTACTTTATCAACATACTCCAATGCTAAAGCCTGGGTTTCTTTTTGTATGTAATTTTTATAAGCTTCGATGGACTTTTTCATGAGCTCATCGCTGGTAAAATAAGCAACTTTTATTTTATCCTGTACTTCCAGGCCTTCATCTTTTCTCAGGTTCTGTAACCTGTTTACCACATCACGGCTTAGTCCCTCCTGCTTCAGCTCTTCGGTAATTGTAATGTCCAGGGCCACAGTAAGCCCATCCTCAGAGGCCACCAGCCATCCCGGGATATCCTCAGAAGTGATTTCCACATCATCTCGCCCCAGCGTGATCTTTTCGCCATCCAGGTCTATGGTAAACTCACCTGTTTGCTCAATTTGCTTGATATCTTTCTGATCCATACCATTGATCAGCGGAGTTAGTTGCTTCATCTTTGGACCAAAGTGCTGACCCAGCTTTCTGAAGTTTGGCTTGATCTTCTTCACCAAAATTCCGGAGGCATCATCAATGTACTCTACTTCTTTTACATTGGTTTCAGAGATAATCAGCTCCTCTACACGCACCAACCTTTCCTTATCCTTGGCGCTCAAGATGGGGATCAGCACTTTTTGCAGTGGCTGTCGGACCTTGATTTTTTCTTTTTTGCGAAGGCTGTGAACCAGTGAGGATGCGCTTTGAGCCAGATGCATCCTTTTTTCCAGCTCGCTATCTATTTTACTTTCATCTGCTGTCGGGAAATCAGCCAGGTGTACGGATTCCTCCGCATCCTTACCAGCGACACTGTTCAGGTCCCGGAATAACTGCTCTCCATAAAAAGGAGCAATAGGAGCAGACAGTTTGGCAACAGTCATCAGCGCTGTGTAGAGCGTCTGATAAGCTGCTTCTTTATCCTCATCGTATTGTCCTACCCAAAAACGTTTACGATTCAGTCGGACATACCAGTTGCTCAGGTCATCCATGACGAAGTTCTGGATAGCTCTGGCAGCCTTTGTTGGCTCGTAATCATCGTATCCGGCATTTACTTCTTTGATCAGCGTGTTGAGCTTGCTGATCACCCAGCGGTCACTTTCGGTAAGTTTTTCCAGCGGTACCTCAGGTTTTGAAAAATCAAATCCATCCAGGTTTGCATAGAGGGCAAAGAATGAATAGGTATTGGCTAAAGTACCAAAGAACTTACGCTGGATCTCCGCCACCCCTTCCAGGTCAAACTTCAGGTTGTCCCATGGGTTGGCATTGGCGATCATGTACCACCGGGTAGCATCCGGACCGTATTTATCCAAAGTTTCAAACGGGTTAATGGCATTGCCGAGCCGCTTGGACATTTTGTTACCATTTTTGTCCAGCACCAGTCCGTTTGCAATTACATTTTTGAACGCTACGGAATCATAAAGCAAGGTAGCGATAGCATGGAGCGTAAAGAACCAGCCACGGGTCTGATCGACTCCTTCCGCGATAAAGTCAGCCGGATAGTTGGCGTTAAAAGTCTCCTCATTTTCAAAAGGATAATGCCACTGTGCATAAGGCATAGCTCCGGAATCAAACCATACGTCGATGAGGTCAGGCTCGCGATACATCGGCTGTCCTGAATCACTCACCAGGATCACATCATCCACATAAGGCCTGTGCAGGTCAAAATCATCAGTTATCTCTTCAGTCATATGACCGGCAGTGATCGACTTCTTTACTTCCTCCTTCAGCTCAGCGATGCTGCCGATACACTTTTGCTCCTGCTTATCTTTGGTTACCCAGATAGGCAAAGGAGTCCCCCAAAAGCGCGATCTGCTCAGGTTCCAGTCCACCAGGTTTTCCAGCCAGTTTCCAAAACGTCCCGTACCGGTGGATGCCGGCTTCCAGTTGATGGTGTCATTTAATGCGACCAGCCGGTCTTTCAAAGCGGTGGTCTTTATAAACCAGGAGTCGAGTGGGTAGTACAGCACCGGCTTATCCGTTCTCCAGCAGTGTGGATAGCTGTGCTCATATTTCTCTACTTTAAAGGCCTTGTTATCTTCCTTCAGCTTAATAGCTATCAGTACATCGGTAGGTTTGAAGTCCGGGTCGTTGCGTGTCTCATCTTCGTAGTACTCCTCCTTGACATAGCGTCCGGCAAAGTCCGTAACCTCATCTACAAACTGTCCTTTTTTGTTCACGAGAGGAACTTCAGCGCCGGTCTCATCGGTGATGAGCACTGCCGGCACACCGTTTTGCTGAGCGACACGAAAGTCATCCGCCCCAAAAACAGATGCAGTGTGAACCACTCCGGTACCGTCTTCAGTAGACACGAAATCTCCGGGAATTACGCGAAACGCATTTTTCTCCAGGTTTTCATTCGTCACATAGGGCAGGAGCTGATCATAGCGAACCTCCACAATGTCTTTGCCAGAGAATTCCTGCACGATCTCAAAAGGGATCTTCTTATCTCCTGGCTTGTAGTCATCAAGCGATAAATCCTTCGCTTTTTCAGAAAAGTATGATCCAACCAGGTCTTTGGCAAGGATCGCGCTTATAGGCTTTCCGGTATACTGGTTAAAGGTTTTGACTTTAACGTAAGTAATTTTTTCACCTACTGCCAGCGCACAGTTGGAAGGTAGCGTCCACGGAGTAGTGGTCCAGGCGAGTATCCTTACATCCTCATCATCAGACTCAAAAAGAAAGGCTGAACGCTGGTCTTTTTTGACTTTAAACTGCGCAACGACGGAGGTGTCTTTAACATCTTTATAGGTGCCGGGCTGATTTAGCTCATGTGAGCTAAGCCCTGTTCCTGCGGCTGGAGAGTATGGTTGTACGGTGTACCCCTTGTACAGTAACCCTTTGTCATAGAGCTTCTTTAGCAAGTGCCAAAGGGTCTCCATGTAGTTTTTATCAAAGGTGATATAAGGATCATCCAGGTCTACCCAATAACCCATCTTCTGGGTAAGCAGGTCCCACTCATCCTTATACTTCATCACTGCTTCTTTACATTTCTGATTGTAATCAGCTACAGAGATCTGTTTGCCAATGTCATCTTTTTTGATGCCGAGCTCTTTTTCTACCTGTAGTTCTACAGGGAGTCCATGAGTATCCCAGCCACCCTTTCTTTTGACCTGAAAGCCTTTTTGTGTTTTGTAGCGACAAAAAATATCTTTCACAGTACGAGCCATCACATGGTGGATACCAGGCGTACCATTGGCAGATGGAGGTCCCTCGTAAAAAGTAAAGGTCCGGGCTCCTTCCCTGCTGCTTACGGACTTCTCAAAAATGTGCTCATCCTTCCAAAACTTTAGGATATCCTCTGCGATTTTGGGATAGCTTACTTGCTTATACTCTGGATATTTAGCCACTATTCTCTTTTATTATTTAAGTTTTTTCACTTGTATTTTCGTCCTCATCGGCTTCCTCTTCATCATCGGTATCGTAATCGGCTTTAGCAAAATCCTCAATGTACGGATGATTTTTACCAATCTTACCAGTATCAAACTGCAGAAGTAGCGCTGGAAGTACAACCAGATTAGTCAACATTGCAAACAGCAAAGTGATAGAGGTAAGTTTCCCCAATGCGATGGTACCTCCAAATTCAGATAATGTGAAAATCACAAAACCAAAAAACAGGATGATGGAAGTATAAATCATGCTTGCCCCTGTTTCCCTTAAACTCCTGCTTACAGCAATTGGCACAAAGAAATTGTGCGCAATAAGTTCCTGCCGGTATTTAGCCAGAAAGTGTATGGAGTCATCCACGGAGATGCCAAAAGCTATGCTGAATATCAGAGCGGTGCTGGGCTTTAAAGGTATTCCCAGAAAACCCATAATGCCCCCTGTGATCAGCAAAGGGATCATGTTTGGTATCAGGGATATCACGATCATCCTGAAGTTCCTGAAGAGTAGTGCCATGATGATCGCAATGATTATGAAGGCAAGGACCATTGAAGTGATCAGATTATCGATGAGAAATTTGTTTCCCTTGATAAAGAGTGGTACAGTACCAGTGATCTTTACTTTCATCTTAGTGTCTCCGAAAACTTCATCGACTTTGGGACTGATTACCTTGTTGACCAGTGAATCCATTTTCTGTGATCCGATATCAGGCATTTTCAAAGAGATTCGGATAAACTGACCCGTCGAGTCTACAAAAGACCTGGCGATACCTTCTTCATCTGTTTCTTCTTTCAGATACCGTAAAATAAAGGCGCTTTCCCGGTTATTGGGAATGGAGTAAAATGCCGGGTTTTGATTATAAAAGGCTTGTCTTGCCGCTTTTATAAAACTGACTACCGAGACCGGCTGAGAGATCAAATCCATTGAGTCCAGAAACATCTCAAACTCATTGATCTTTCTCAGGTTGGACAGGTTTTGTACCCCTTTTTTGGTGCCTGTATCCACAATGATCTCCAGGGGCATCACTCCGCTGAAATTCTCTTCAAAAAATGCAAGTTCTTTTTTTAGCGGGCTGTCTTCAGGCAGGTCATCCACCATAAAAGAAAGGGACTCCACCTTCATAATTCCCACAACCGAAAGCGCAACGGTCAGGGCAGTGAAAGCAAAAATCAGCTTTCGGTGTTTATGCACCAGAATATCCAGAACCATCAATGCCCCGTTGAGCATTTTGAAATTCAGGTGTTTCAAATGCCTTCTTGAGGGCGGTTTGAACATGGAGAAGACGGAAGGGATCAGAATCGTGCTTACCACAAATGTGCACATGATATTCAGCCCTGCCACAATACCGAATTCTTTTAGGATAGGGATGCCTGTAAACACCAGCACAAAGAACCCCACTGCAGTGGTGAAATTGGTGATGAAGGTAACAATCCCTATGTTTTTGATGATCTTGCCAAGCGCCCGCATCTGATCACCATGTGCAGAATATTCATGGTGATATTTGTTGAGCATATAGACACTGTTGGGGATGCCAATTACTACTATGATAGAAGGGATAAGGCCGGTAAGCAGAGTGATCTTAAACTGGAAAAGGGAGATGGTTCCAAGCACCCATACCACTATAACACCAATGATAACTAAGGGGAACAGGACGGCCTTCAACGAGCGGAAAAATCCAAAGAGGATGAGCCCGGTAATAACTACAGAATAGATAAGGAATTTATTAAGCTCTTCCTTGATCTTTAGCGTGTTGACTGAACGAACATAAGGGAGCCCTGCATAATGCACATCTATACCAGTCACTTCTTCAAACTGATCTGCGGCCATGACAATATCAGCGATCATGGTATGGCGATATTCAGAATTTAGTGCTTCTTTATCTACGGTGACGAGAATCAGAGTGGCCCCGTTTTCTTCGTTAATGAGCTGACCGGAGTAAAATTTTAAGTCCGAAGCGAAGTTGAGCATGCTGTCCAGCTTTTGCTGATCTTCGGGTATTTCAGAGAAGACTTCCACCAGGTCAAAACGCCGTTTCTGGTTGTCCTTACTGAGCATTTTAAGGTTGGCCAGACCGAGTACATCCTTTACCCCCTTAATGTTACCTAACTCCTCGGTCAGGTATTTCATCCGCTGGAAGTTTTTGGTCTTGTAAAGGGCGCTATCCTTAAAGCCGATGGCCATGATGTTGCCATCTTCGCCGAATGTCTGTTTGAACTGTTTGAAATATTGCTGGTCCGGGTCCTTTTCAGGGACTACATTGGCCATGTCATAGGACCATTCGATAAACTGGGCCTGATAACCCATATACACAGTGATCACCCCCAAAATGATCATAAGGGTGATCCGGTATTTCAAAATGATATTCGCTAATTTGGTCCACATTTGAAAAGAAGGTGCAAATGTAATGATTATAGGTTCTTAATACCTAATTAACTGGTTGATAAAGAGGCTTTTTAACAGCGGTATTCAGGCCTTGGAGGTCGGGAGTGAAAACCCGTGAATGGTTTTATATAACTTAATACCATGAGAATCAGTGAGACTGGAAATAAAGTCCATAACAATGAGCAGTGACCCATAAATGGTCAACTCTTCCTGTTTCAACTTTTGCTGATGTAGTTCTGGCAAGAGTCGGTAAACGGATTTCTTACGTGGGGTATAGTTTTTTTCATCAAAATGCCTGGCATATACCGCCTGGCAATAGGCATTCATCAGCTGACCAATAACCTCAAATCCGCCAGCTTCTCGTTCAAGTACCTGCTTGGACCTGTAAATCTTATGTATTGAAAGTTCCGAAATTTTTCTAAGGTTTTCAGCGGAAGGTATTTCATCGGTCAACGCCACATCATAAGCACCTGTGAGGATGGCTGGCTCATTAGCAAGGAATTCACTGACACACTCCTGAATAAGCTGATAGATGGCCATGGCTCTGAGCAATCCCAGTTTCTGGTTGGTGTCTTTGATCTTGTCAAGCTTTTCAGGCTGGTAGCGATCGCCGATAATAGCCGCCAGAAGGTCCCGGGTTTGCTCAAACGGCACCAGACCCAGCCGGCAACCGTCCTCCAGGTCGATGATGTTATAGCAGATGTCGTCCGCTGCTTCCACCAGGAAGGTTAGGGGATGTCTGCACCAGGATTCTTCATCCAGGTGGATCAGGTTCATTTCTTCAGCAATGGATCTGAAGAGACCTGCCTCGGCACGATAATAGCCATATTTCTTTTGGCTTTTTCTGGTTTTGTCCTTAGGGCTAAAGGAAGACTTGGGGTATTTGGTAAACGCACCCAAACACGCAAAGGTCAGTTTTAGTCCCCCGTTATCCTCGTCATTCAGAATTCGAAATCCCTGTGCGTTTCCTTCGAAGCTGATCAGGTCTGACCATTCGTTTTCAGCAACCCGGGATTTAAATGCCCGGCCTGTTTCAGAGTCCGTGAAAAAGGATGAAATGGCTGATTCGCCTGAATGCCCAAATGGCGGATTGCCCAGGTCATGGGCCAGGGAGGCTGCGGCCACTATTCCTCCAAAGTCGTGTAAGGTGTAGCCAAGGTTAACCAGCTCAGGATATTTTTCCAGAAGTCTTTCTCCCACGGCTTTGCCCAGGGAGCGACCTACGCTGGACACCTCCAGGCTGTGGGTAAGACGTGTATGTACAAAATCATCTTCAGGGAGCGGAAAAACCTGGGTTTTATCCTGAAGTTTTCTGAAAGGATGCGAGAAAACCAGCCGGTCATAGTCCTGCTCAAACCGGCTTCTGCTTTCGTTTGAGAGCTCAGCATCCGCTTTGTCGCCAAATCGTTTGGGGGATAGAAGGTCGCGCCAGTTCATCATACTGCTGCAATATTAAAGGATATTTTGATCAGAGCCTTTGATATCTAAAATGTAATATGTAACATTACGCAATACAGGTGCTGCTGGGCACAAAATATAATTTTATTATGGGTATTAAATGATTAAAAGCTTTAGAAACAAGGGGCTCAAGGAGCTATTTGTGAAAGGCAACACCTCTAAGTTGCCACAGGAAAGGATCAAAAAAGTCCGGAAAATACTGGGCGTTTTGCATGCGGCGCATGAATTGAGAGACTTAAATATTCCCGCATTTCGTTTGCATAAATTGAAAGCACCTCCCTACAAGGGGTTTTGGTCTATTGATGTTACTGGGAATTATCGTTTGATATTTCGGTTTGAAGGAGGTCATATATTTGACCTGGACTATTTGGATACACATTAAAATGAACAAAGAAATGCAAGATTTAATGCAACATGATCCTCCTCATCCAGGGGAGATTTTATTTGAGTTTTATTTGGAGCCTCTTGGCCTTTCAGTCACTGAGGCTGCGAAAAAGTTGCTTATTTCCAGGCCTAACTTATCTGCTATTATTAATGGAAGGGCCGGAGTTAGCCCATTGATGGCGTTGAAATTATCAAAGGCATTTGATACATCTCCTCAGTATTGGCTAAACCTTCAGACAAATTATGATTTGTGGCTGGCATCCAGTGATGATAAAATGTTAAAAGGTATTTCTTCTCTGGTTTAGACTTAATAGAAGTTAAGTGACGGATTAATTTTATTTTACAGACTCTACCCCTTCGGAGATATATCTGCATTTTTGGAATGCAGTTTTCACCAAATCAAAGAAATCTTTCTTATACGCTTCCTGGATTTAACCCGAATTTTCACGGCAATAGACAGCTGAATTTCAAAGCCTGTTATACAGCAGCAGCGGATCCTGTTTCAGTAGTTTTTTCAGGGCTTCATAAAGCACGGAGTTGTATTGACGGAAATCTTCCGGACACTCAAAAAACAGCTCCACAGCCACAGCAAAAAACTCATAAGAGTTGGTGGCTCCATAGGCACGGAAGATACTTGCCTCGTTGCCCTTTATATTTTGGATTTCTTTTTCAGAAAGCTTTTGCCAGTGTACTATGGCGTCAGGGTCCAAAAAATCATACTCCCGATTCATCACCACATTTTCCAGCTGCAGGGCATGTGCCATTTCATGCAGCCCAAGGTTTACTCCTTCTGAGGTTGCGTACCCTTCCACAAAGTGTTTCCATGAAAGTACTATGGCTTTGGCTTTAGGGTTTACCTCACCTTTGTGGTATCGCTGGCCGGAGTTACTAAAAAACTGGTCCGGATAGACAATGATATACCTGAAATAGCTAAGAAACACCTTTGGAAACCCGAAGGTCAACTGGATAGCCGATGCAGCTATAAGCACTTTCATCTCATTGGAGACCACTTCCATCTGGCGAGGCACAAAGTCCTTGATACGGATAAACTTTGCAACCCGATATTCAAAGATCTTTTTGGATTTGGGAGGCAGAAACTGGTAATACTTAAAGTACTTCTCCAGGATTTTAACTTGCCGGGTATTGAGTCCGGCAGTAATACTCCAATGAGCAAACTTCTCCTGGTCTACGTACTTCTGAAAGTACCAGACAACCGGGATAACGACCAAAAGTATCGCCCAAACCACCTGGCTTAGATTTTCTTAAGGAGTTTTTTTAAGCTGACTTTTTCTTCCAGTGTTTGTAATAGTTCAGGCACAGATACACGTTGCTGTTCCATGCTATCACGCTCCCTGATCGTGACGGTGTTGTCTTCCAGCGTCTGATGGTCAATCGTAATGCAATAAGGAGTGCCAATGGCATCCTGTCTTCTATATCGCTTACCGATGGCATCTTTTACATCATATTGAGCATTGAAATCAAGCTTTACTTCTCGCATGATCTCTTTAGCTTTTTCCGGTAGACCGTCTTTATTAAGCAGGGGCAATACTGCTACTTTTACCGGAGCAAGTACAGGAGGTATTTTCAATACGGTTCGCTCACTGCCGTCTGCCAATTTTTCTTCGGTGTAGGCTGCAGACATCACGGCAAGGAACATCCGGTCCAGTCCTATGGAAGTTTCTACTACATAGGGGGTGTAACTTTCGTTATCCTGCGTATCAAAATACTTCAGTTTCTTTCCGGAGTATTTTTCATGAGCTCCCAGGTCAAAGTCAGTTCGCGAGTGAATGCCTTCCAGCTCTTTGAAGCCCATAGGGAAGTTAAACTCAATATCGCAGGCAGCATTGGCATAGTGAGCGAGGTTGAGGTGGTCGTGGAAACGATAATTCTCTTCTCCCAGACCCAATGCCTTATGCCAGGCGATGCGCTTTAGTTTCCAGTGCTCATACCATTCCATCTCTTCTCCCGGCTTCACAAAAAATTGCATTTCCATTTGCTCAAACTCACGCATACGGAAGATAAACTGACGGGCTATGATCTCGTTTCTGAACGCTTTACCAATCTGTGCGATACCAAAAGGAGGTTTCATCCGGCTAGTCTTCTGCACATTCAGATAGTTGACAAAAATACCCTGGGCTGTCTCAGGTCTCAGGTAGATTTTCCCGGACTCACCGGCCACTGATCCCAGCTCTGTGGAAAACATCAAGTTAAACTGACGCACATCAGTCCAGTCTCTGGAGCCAGACACCGGGTCCGCTATTTCCAGATCAACAATAAGCTGTTTTAGCGCTGGCAGGTCACCTTTTTCGATCGCGTTTTTCATACGATCCTCTATCTCTTCGATCTGACCTTTGTACTTCAGCACCCGATCATTTGTGGTGACAAATTGCTCTTCATCAAAGGAATCCCCAAACCGCTTTGCAGCTTTCGTTACCTCCTTATCTATCTTCCCCTGAACCTTGGCTATCTGATCTTCGATCAGCACGTCTGCCCTGTATCTCTTTTTGGAGTCTTTATTATCTATCAGTGGGTCATTGAAAGCATCCACGTGACCGGAAGCTTTCCAGGTGGTGGGATGCATAAATATCGCCGCATCGATACCAACTATATTTTCATTGAGGCGAACCATAGCCTTCCACCAGTATTCCTTGATGTTATTTTTAAGCTCCACACCGTATGGGCCGTAATCATAAGTGGCTCCCAGTCCGTCATAAATCTCACTGGATGGATAAATAAAACCGTATTCCTTGCAGTGCGAGGCTATATTTTTTAAGGTTACCGAGTCGTCTGAATTTGCCATAGCCGCAAATATAAAATTTTGAACATCTTAAAGCAGAAAAAATATCCATTTGCAGAATGGAACAATTTGTCATTTTTATTACTAAGCGTCTATTTACCAGATCTGATCCTTCTCATTACTCGTAAATAATTTGTAAATTATTAGATGGTATGAGTAAAAACCTGAATTTAATTTTATGGCTATCCATTGCATTGCTTATTAGCTGCACACCGACCAGCTCTCAGGGTTTGGATACCCAACCCGTAAGTCATCAGGGATTTACGGAATTACTAAAAAAGCATGTGGACGAAAATGGGATGGTGGATTATGTCGGCTTCAAGAAGGATCGGGCGGCGCTGGCTGATTACCTGAACCTGTTGCGCGACAACCCTCCAAATGATAAAAACTGGTCCAGGAATGATCAGATTGCCTATTGGATCAATGCCTACAATGCCTTTACCATAGATCTGATTTTGCAGCATTATCCTTTGGAAAGCATTAAAGATATTGGCAGTTTCATTCAAATACCCTTTGTCAACACGCCCTGGGATATAAAATTTATAAAGATCGGGAATGAAGAATACGACCTGAATAACATTGAACACGGCATTTTAAGAAAGAAATGGGAGGAACCACGGATTCATTTTGCGGTAAACTGTGCTTCTTTTTCCTGCCCGAGATTGCGTAATGAAGCTTATGAGGGTGATAAGCTCGACGAGCAATTAAATGCACAGGCGATTGCGTTTATCAATAATGATGCACTCAATGACATCAGTGCTGAGAAATCGTCACTATCAAAAATCTTCGATTGGTACGGTGGGGATTTTAAGAAGGTAATGTCGTTGAAAGATTACATCAATCAGTACGCTGATGAGCTGATGACTGAAAAGACAAAAGTCTCTTATAAGAAGTACAACTGGGCTTTAAATGAGCAGGATTAATTTTTACTTCGTTGGACGTTTTCCCACTCCCAGGCACTTCGGAGCATTTCTTTCAGATCGTACTCGGGAGACCATCCTAATTTTTCTTTAGCCAGGGTGATATCTGCGTATACGGCCTCTACATCCCCCTGTCTTTTTTCTGTTACCTCATAGGGTATCTCAATGCCTGTGGCTTCTTTAAAAGCATGGATCATTTCCAGAACGGAAGATCCGTTGCCCGAGCCGAGATTAAACACCTCGAAGTTGCTCTCCACCTTACCATGTACCAGCCGGTCCACTGCATTGACATGAGCCCGGGCAATATCTACCACATGGATATAGTCCCGGATGCACGAGCCGTCCCGGGTATTGTAATCTCCACCAAAAATCCGCAGTTGTTTCCGCTTTCCAATGGCTGTTTCAGTAATGTAAGGGACCAAATGATGCGGTTCTCCATGCTGAACCTCACCAATTTTAACACTTTTATGCGCTCCTATAGGATTAAAATACCTAAGGGAAATGGCATTTAGTCCATAGGCATTACAACTGTCTCTGATGATCTCCTCACCAATTTTTTTGGTGTTGCCGTAAGGAGATTGAGCAGGCTTTACAGATTCGTTTTCCTTCACCGGAAGGGTTTCCGGATTTCCATAAACTGTACAGGAAGAAGAAAAAACCAGGTTTTTATGGCTTGCACCTTTCAGGACAGAAAGCAGATTATTAGTAGATGCAAGGTTATTCTGGTAGTATTTCAGCGGATCCTCCACGGATTCTCCCACCAGCAAAACAGCTGCAAAGTGAATAACACCTTCTATTTCAGGGAACTCTTCGAATACGGCTTCCATCTCATTGAGATTGCACATCTCTATCTTCCTGAAAACCGGTTTTGACCCAATAATCTCTGAAACGGAGTCTAAAACCTCCGGAGTAGAGTTGGAGAGATTATCAATAATGATCGGCTCATACCCTGCATTGAATAACTCCACTACAGCATGTGAGCCAATATAACCAAGCCCCCCGGTAACTAAAACCTGTTTCTTAGGCATTTATCACCTTTCTACCGATGCTGTAATAGGCAAAGCCCAGTTCTTCCATCTGGGAGAGTTCATATAGATTTCTACCATCAAAGATGACCTTGTTTTTAAGAGAACTGGTCATCTTATCAAATTCCGGTGTTCGGAATACAGGCCACTCGGTCATGATCATCAGAGCGTCAGCATCCTTCAGGGCATCGTACTCATCTTCTGCAAAGTAGATATTATCGCCAAAGATCTCTTTGACATTTTCCATCGCCTCAGGATCATAAGCTTTCACCTTTGCACCCAGGCTCAATAGTTTGGTGATGTTTTCTAACGCCGGAGCTTCCCTGATATCGTCTGTGTATGGTTTGAAGGCAAGCCCCCATATGGCAATCGTTTTTCCTTTCAGGTCGCCATTAAAATATTTTTTGACCGGATCGATAAGTTTCTCTTTCTGCTTATCGTTCACATCCATTACCGAGTTCAGTATCTTGAAGTCATAGTTCACTTCGTTGGCAGATTTAGCTAATGCCTGTACATCCTTAGGGAAGCAGCTCCCCCCATAGCCGATACCTGCAAACAGGAACCGCTTACCAATTCGCGTATCTGTTCCCACGCCTTTTCTTACCATATCCACATCTGCGTCAAGCAACTCGCACATATTTGCAATCTCATTCATAAAGGTGATTTTGGTAGCAAGGAATGAGTTTGCTGCATATTTTGTCAGCTCGGCAGACTTCACATCCATAAAGATGATAGGGTTGCCCTGGCGTACAAATGGAGCGTAAAGCTTCTCCATTACTTTTTTGGCTTTATCTGAAGCAGCGCCGATCACTACCCGATCTGGCTTCATGAAGTCGTCAACGGCAACTCCTTCCCTGAGAAACTCGGGGTTGGATACGACATCAAAATCCACCCTGGCATTTTTTGCAATAGCAGCAGTTACCTTATCAGCTGTACCTACCGGCACTGTGCTTTTATCTACTATTACTGTGTAATCTTCCAGGATGGGTCCCAGATCTTCTGCTACCTTCAGCACATACTTCAGGTCTGCAGATCCGTCCTCACCCGGAGGTGTTGGCAAGGCCAGGAAAATAATCTTTGCACCCTTAATTCCTTCTTTAAGGTTTGTGGTGAAATCCAGCCTTCCCTGCCGTATGTTCCGCTCAAACAGCACCTCAAGGCCTGGCTCATAAATGGTGATCTGTTTGTTTTTGAGTTTTGCGACCTTTTTTTCATCTATGTCTACACAGGTCACGTGATTTCCTGTTTCTGAAAAACAAGTACCTGTAACCAACCCTACATATCCTGTTCCGACTACTGCTATTTTCATAATACTATAAAATGCTTGGTTTGATAAGGGGGCAAAAGTAGTTTTTTTGCCTGATAAAAACGCTAAAATAATGGTTAGATGTAAATGTCCAACCCTTTACAAAACACTTACGTTAGATTGTTATTTTTGTAAGTAAACATTATTACCCAAAAACAACATGCAAACAGTTACCCAGGACCCGCTGATCACCCAGCGGGAAGAAAACATCCGAATGATCGCAGATATGGTGCGGGATTTTGGAGAGAAAGAAATAGAGCCCCATAAAATGAAGTGGGATGAGTCCCAGGAGTTTCCAAAGCCGCTATTTAAAAAATTAGGTGAACTAGGATTGATGGGGGTATTTATCCCTCAGGAATACGGAGGTGCAGGCTTCGGCTACCATGAGTATGTCACAGCCATTATTGAGCTTGGCAAACTTGATGGGTCCATTGGATTGTCGATGGCTGCTCACAACAGTTTATGTTCCGGTCACATTTTACAGCATGGCTCTGAGACTCAAAAAGCAAAATACCTACCGAAACTGGCTACCGGAGAGTGGCTGGGAGCCTGGGGGCTTACCGAACCCAATACCGGGTCGGATGCGGCTAATATGAAGACCACTGCAGTAAAGGATGGTAATGAGTGGGTCCTGAATGGCGCAAAAAACTTCATCACTCACGGTATATCCGGAGATGTGGCAGTGGTGATTGCCCGTACAGGAGAATCCGGAGAAAACCGGAATGCATCCGCCTTTATTGTAGAGCGAGGCACGAGGGGCTTTTCAGGAGGCAGGAAAGAAAATAAACTTGGGATGCGCTGTTCTGAGACAGCAGAAATGATCTTTGAGGATTGTCGTATCCCGGAAGAGAACCTCATTGGAGAAGTAGGTGAAGGTTTTATTCAGTCGCTGAAGGTACTTGATGGAGGTCGGATCTCCATTGCAGCGCTTAGTTGTGGAATGGCCGAAGGAGCCCTGGAAGTAGCGGTCAGGTATTCCAAAGAGCGGGAGCAATTTGGTAAACCCATTTCCAGCTATCAGGGCATATCCTTCAAGCTGGCAGAGATGGCTACCAAAGTTGAAGCTGCTAAGCTCCTGACTTTCCAGGCAGCTGAGCTGAAAAACCTGGGTAAGCCCGTGACCAAAGCCTCATCCATGGCTAAGCTTTATGCATCTGAGATCTCAGTAGAGTGTGGGAACGAGGCTGTGCAGATCTTTGGCGGCTATGGGTACACTAAAGACTATCCTGCAGAGAAGTACTACAGGGATGCCAAGCTTTGCACTATCGGTGAAGGAACCTCGGAGATTCAGAAACTGGTAATTTCCAGAGAACTATTGAAGTAAATTTTTGAAGCTTAACATTTTTCTTCTATTTTTGCAGGCTCAAAATAAGTTTTACCATGATTATAGTAAACGTCAAAGAAAACGAATCAATTGACAAGGCTTTAAAAAGGTTTAAAAAGAAGTTTGAAAAAACCGGTACACTCAGGGAGCTGAGAGATCGGACTTACTTCACTAAGCCTTCAGTGAGAAGACGAACTGAGGTCATCAAAGCTCAGTATCGTCAGTACATGCAAGAGCAAGAAAATAAGTAATCTCTTTTTAGGGATAAATCGACATAAATCGTTAAGTTAGTATTCCTCCTGAAGTGAGGAATGCTAACTATATGATTGAGTCCTTCCTTAAATATCTCGAGTACGAAAAACGTTTTAGTCCGCACACCATTTCAGCGTACCGTCGAGATTTAGATCAGCTACGACATTTCCTTTCAGACACTTTTGAGATCACCTCTTTTGAAGAGGTGAAGCATCCTCATTTACGCTCCTGGATTGTTTCATTAGTGGAGACGGAGGTTTCCCCGAAAACCGTAAACCGTAAGATTGCCACACTTAAGTCCTTTTTTAAGTTTTTGCTGGCCAGAGAGTACGTAGACCAAAATCCTGCCAGCAGGCTCAAACCTATGAAGGTGGAGAAAAAACTCCCCAGCTTTGTCAGAGAAAATGAGATAACCATTTTGCTCGATAAGCTGGAGTTTCCACAGGACCTCTCAGGCCGGAGAGACAAGCTCGTGCTTGAATTATTGTACGGAACGGGCATAAGGCTTGCAGAACTTATCGGACTTAAAGATTTGGATATCAATCATTACCAGCAGTCCATAAAAGTTTTAGGAAAAAGAAATAAGGAAAGAGTTATACCAATTTCCAAATCGCTCGTTAAAGTAATTAAAGAATATCAGCAGAAAAGAAATACAGCCGGACTCTCAAACGGCCATTTGCTGGTGACAGAAAGCGGAGAAAAGTTATATCCTATGATGGTATACCGAACGGTGAAAAAATACCTGGATCAGGTGACAACAATTACGAAAAGAAGCCCTCATGTACTCCGACATACATTTGCAACGCATTTACTTAACAAGGGTGCGGATTTAAATGCCGTAAAAGATCTTTTGGGGCACACTAGTCTTGCAGCAACGCAGGTCTATACCCACAATTCAATGGAAAAGCTGAAGGCTGTGTTTGATCAAGCACACCCCAAGGCTTGAATGGTTTAATTATAAAAATGACAGTCATGAAACTACAAATGCATTCTATCCATTTTGACGCTGACCAGAAGCTGGTTGATTTCATTCAGAAAAAAGCGGATAAACTGGACACATTTTATGATCGAATAATAGATGGAGAGGTGTTTATGCGTCTTGATAAGGATGATGCGAACGAAAACAAAGTGATTGAAATTAAAATGAACATCCCGGGCAATCAGCTTTTTGCTAAAGAGAAATCCAGGTCTTTTGAGGCCGCTGCTGATGAAGCGGTGGAAGCACTGAGAAGACAACTGAAGAAGCATAAAGAAAAGCTGTATGCCGTTAAGTAAAAGTTATAATTTCCTGAAAAAAGACCGGCGAACACCGGTCTTTTTTTATTCCTCAAAAGCCCAGTCTATTCCGGTCTTCAGGTCTTTTACGACTATTCCTTCGGCTTTCAGTTTTGCCCGTAGGTCATCTACTTTATCATAGTCCTTAGCCTCTTTTGCCGCTCGGTATTCATCCAGAATAACATCCAGGAGATGTTCACTCGAAACAGATGACTCCAGCCTGAGACCAAGCACATTCTCGGTAAAAGAGATAAAGGTTTCCTTCATCCGGTTAAAAGTTTGCCTGCCAATTTCTTCTGGCTTCAACTGGCCTGTTTGTATGGAGTTGACCTTTTTTACCAGATTAAAAAGATGACCAATTGTCAGTGCGGTATTGAAATCATCATTCATGGCATGATAGCAATTGTCGCAGATCTTGTTGATCTGATCAGCCTGCTTCTCATTGATTTCCTCAGCGGCTCCTTCGGGGTATTCAAGGCATTTAATGAGCCTCAATCCATTGGCAAGCTTTATATATCCTTTTTGAGCGGCATTGAGGGCCTCATTTGAGAAGTCGAGTGTGCTGGCGTAATGCGACTGAAGCATGAAAAAGCGGATAGTCATAGGGCTGTATCCCCGCTCCAGCAATTCATGATTGCCGCTGATCAGTTGCTCAGGTAAAAAGGAGTTGCCAAGAGATTTGCTCATCTTTTGACCATTTACTGTGAGCATATTGGTGTGCATCCAGTATTTTGCTCCCTCTTTACCTGTTGAGCCGGCATTTTGGGCTATTTCACATTCATGATGGGGAAATTTAAGGTCCATCCCACCACCGTGTATATCAAATTCTTCTCCCAGATACTTAGTGCTCATCACAGAGCATTCCAGGTGCCAGCCGGGAAACCCGTCACTCCACCTTGTTTTCCAACGCATGATGTGCTCAGGGGCGGCTTTTTTCCACAGTGCAAAGTCCAGGGGATTGCGTTTATCTGACTGCCCGTCCAACTCCCTGGTTTGATTCAGGAGGTCTTCGGTTTTGCGCCCGCTTAACTTTCCATAGTGGAATTTTTCATTGTATTTAGTGATATCAAAATAAACAGAGCCATTTGACTCATAGGCATATCCGTTTTTCAGTAACTCCTCGATCATAGCCAGGAGCTCCATAAGGTGACCCGTGGCTGATGGCTCAATGTCCGGCGGAAGCGCATTAAAGGTCTCCATAACCTTGTGAAAATCGTTGGCATATTTCTGCACGATCTCCATAGGCTCCAGATTTTCCAGCTTGGCTTTTTTGGAGATCTTGTCCTCACCACTGTCCAGCAGATGGCCCACATCAGTGATATTGCGGACGTATCTCACTTTGTATCCGAGAAACTGCAGATACCGATAGATAACATCAAAAGACAAAAAAGTGCGCACATTACCCAGGTGCACATCACTGTAGACCGTGGGGCCACATACATATATACCTACATATGGTGGATTCAGCGGCTCAAAAACTTCTTTTTCTTTGGTGATTGAATTGACTATCCGGAGCTTACCGATCATGTTTCTTTTGTTGTAAATACCTAGTTATCACGAACTAGCAGGTAAAAAGTTTGTTTTTAAGCTAATTTGAAATGAGTATTTTTTCTGTTAGCTTTGCAGTGCAAATATAGAATTAAGGTTCGAGGGGACGCAAGTCCCCTCTTTTTATTCATAATAAAAATGACCGGGTTGCAGCAGTTGGTAGACGAAGTGAAGGAAATGGTGGAAGACATCATTTCATCAGACTCTTCACTGTTTTTAGTGGATGTAAAGCTCAAAGGAAATCCGGGCAATCAGCGGTTGATTGTCCTGCTGGATGGGGATCAGGGGGTGACCATCGACCGGTGCAGTAATACCAGCCGTCAGCTGGGTGAAAGAATAGAGGAAAAAGACCTCATTGAAGGCAAGTATTTTCTGGAAGTTTCTTCAGCTGGAGTAGATCACCCGCTGCAGTCTTTCAGGCAGTATAAAAAAAATGTGGGTCGTGGGCTTAAAGTTTCGAAGAAAGATGGCACAAAGGTGCAGGGTGAACTTAAAGCAGTAGAAAAGGAGTTGATTATACTTGAAGAGAAAAAAAAGGGACAAGTAGATCAGCACGAAATAAAATTTGAAGATATAGATAAATCAATAGTATTAGTTTCATTTAAATAATCGATGGATACTGGAATTTTAATTGATTCATTTGCGGATTTTGCCAGGGGCAAAAACATTGACCGTCCTACGATGATCAGGATACTGGAAGACGTATTCCGTACCATGATCCGTAAGAAGTTCAAGGTGGATGATAATTTTGATATCATCATCAACACGGATAAAGGAGACCTTGAAATCTGGAGATTCCGGGAAATTGTTGATGACAATTCAGAGGATATTTGGGATCATGATAAGATCAGCCTTTCAGAGGCAAGGAAGATAGAGCCTGATTTTGAGATCGGCGAGGAAGTATCCGAAGAGATTAAGCTCGAGGACTTTGGTCGCCGCGCGGTAATGACTGCTCGTCAGACATTGATCCAGAAAATAAAAGACCTGGAAAAAGATATTCTTTTTCAGAAATATAAGGATCTTGTAGGTGAGATCATTACCGGAGAGGTTTATCAGACTTTAAGCCGGGAGATCTTGCTGATTGATGGTGAAGGTAATGAACTTAATCTTCCCAAGAATGAACAGATCTCAAAAGACAGGTACCGTAAAGGTGATTCTGTACGGGCAATCGTTCATCGGGTAGAAATGGTGAATGGAAATCCTAAAATTATCCTCTCAAGGACTTCACCTACTTTTCTGGAGCGGTTGTTTGAAAGTGAAGTGCCAGAAGTATATGATGGGTTGATTACAATCAAAAAAGTCGTAAGGGAACCAGGCGAAAGAGCAAAGGTAGCTGTAGAATCTTACGATGATCGGATCGATCCTGTAGGAGCTTGTGTTGGTATGAAAGGGTCTCGTATCCATTCTATAGTTCGTGAATTACAAAATGAGAACATTGATGTTATTAACTTCACGGATAATATGGAGCTGTTCATTGCCAGGGCTCTGAGTCCGGCGAAGATCCAGAGCATGAAGATCAGCGAGGAGAAGGATCGGGTTTCGGTTTACCTTAAACCTGACCAGGTGTCGCTTGCGATAGGTAAAGGCGGACAAAATATCAAGCTGGCTTCTAAACTCGCCGGACTGGAGATTGATGTGTTCAGAGAACTGGATGGTGCTGAGGAAGAGGATGTGGACTTGGATGAATTTTCCGATGAAATAGAAAGCTGGGTGATTGATGAGCTCAAGCGCATTGGTCTGGATACGGCAAAAAGCGTCCTGACACTTTCTATGGAAGAGCTGACAAGAAGGACCGATTTGGAAGAGGAAACCATTCAGAATGTATTGAATATATTAAAACAAGAATTTGAATAAGCAGCCAATTCAATAAGAGGAGAATTTTTATATGGCAGAATATCGTTTAAGTCAAGTTGCTAGAAAATTAAATGTAGGTAGGGGTACAGTCCTTGATTTCCTTTCCAGTAAAGGATTTGAGGTGGACAGTAGCCCTAACTCTAAAATAACCCAGGAGCAGTTTGCACTGCTATCCAAGGAGTTTGCTTCCTCGGCGATGGAGAAAGAGGAGGCTTCCGGCTTGACGATAGGTAGTAAGCATTCGGATAATCTTGTCATCAAAGAGACAGGTGAAGAGAAGAAACCTACCGACGAAGAGGAAGAGATCCTCATTAAGGATAATAGTGCGAAAGAAGCACTGAAGAAGAAAGAGGAAGAGAAGGAAGATGCAGGAAAGATCATTGGCAGAAAGAAGCTGGATGGTCCGAAGGTGGTAGGTAAAATAGACCTTGAAAAAGGAAAGGAAAAACCGAAGCCTGCAGAGGAACCAAAGGAGGAAGAACCGAAGCAGGAAAAACCAAAAGAGGACGAACCGAAACCAGAGAAAAAAGAAGAGCCTGAAAAAGTAGAAGAAGAGAAACCTGCCAAGGCAGAAGAGGCTGAGCAAAAAGAGGCAGAGAAAAAAGAAGAGAAGGTAGAGGAGCCTAAAGCCAAAGAAGAACCGGCAAAACCAGAGGAAAAGAAAGAGGAGCCTAAGCAAAAGGAAGAAGCAAAACCCATTGCTGAGGAAAAAAGTCAGGATGAAAAGATCAAAGCTAAGGCCGACTCCCTCAAAGGGCTTACTGTAGTAGGTAAAATTGATTTACCGAAAGATGAAAAGAAAAAGGTCAAACCGGTAGCCTCTTCAGACGAGCAAAAGGAACGTAAGAAGAAACGACCGAGGAAACGGATCAGCAGCCCCGGCGACAATCGCGGACCTAGAGGTGACAGAAGAGGCGGTGGCGGTAGAAGAGATAACCGAAAGACCGAGGAGCTCTCCGATAAAGAAATTCAGGATAAAATTAAGGCCACACTTGCCAAACTCTCAGGAGGAAAACAGGGTGGAGGTTCAGGCCGATCCAAGTATAGAAAGGATAAACGATCAGCCAAAGCTGAAGCCGAAGAAGAAAGGCTGCAGCAGGAGCAGGATGATGCTAAAAAGCTGAAAGTAACTGAATTTATCTCTGCGAGCGACTTGGCTTCATTGATGAATGTTTCGGTTAATGATGTGATCTCTACCTGTATGTCTCTGGGGATGTTTGTTTCTATCAACCAGCGACTCGATGCTGAGTCCATTACCGTGATTGCAGATGAATTTGGCTATGACGTAGAGTTTACTTCAGAAGATGATGAAATCGAGATAGAAGAGGTAGATGATAAGGCAGAGGATTTGGAAGATAGGGCTCCGATTGTTACCATTATGGGGCACGTAGACCATGGTAAGACATCTCTACTCGACTTTATCCGGGACTCGAAAGTGACGGAAGGTGAAGCCGGAGGTATTACCCAGCACATTGGCGCTTATGATGTGGAGACGGAAAACGGAAAGCGAATTGCTTTTCTGGATACTCCCGGACACGAGGCCTTTACCGCTATGCGGGCCAGGGGTGCCAAGATCACGGATGTGGCCATCATTGTAGTGGCTGCTGATGATGCGGTCATGCCACAAACCAAAGAAGCTATAAACCACGCTCAGGTGGCAGGGGTGCCGATCATCATAGCTATCAATAAGGTGGATAAGCCAAATGCCAATCCGGATAAGATCAAAGAGGAACTATCCAACATCAACATCCTGGTAGAGGACTGGGGAGGAAAGTATCAATGTCAGCACGTTTCTGCAAAGTCTGGTGAAGGTATTGATGATCTGCTGGAAAAAGTATTGCTGGAAGCAGAGCTTTTGGAACTTAAGGCAAATGCTAATAAGCCAGCTGTTGGATCTGTGATAGAAGCTACGCTGGACAAAGGTAGGGGCTATGTGACCACTCTCATGGTACAGGCCGGTACAATGCGCGTGGGTGATGTGGTTCTGGCCGGATCCAATTTTGGTAAGGTCAAGGCTATGTTTGACCACCGTGGAAAGAAGATAAAAGAAGCAGGACCCTCCACGCCGGTTGCTATGCTTGGGTTAGACGGCGCTCCCCAGGCAGGAGATAAATTTAATGTGATGGACAGTGATCGCGAAGCACGTGAAATTGCTACCAAGCGAGAGCAGATCCAGCGAGAACAATCCATCAGGACCAAGAAACACATTACACTGGATGAAATTGGTCGTCGATTAGCGATCGGAAGCTTTAAAGAGCTTAACGTGATCGTGAAAGGTGATGTGGATGGATCTATAGAAGCCCTGGCTGATTCTTTATTGAAACTTTCTACAGAGGAGGTTCAGGTAAATATCATCCATAAGGCTGTAGGTCAGATCTCTGAGTCTGATGTACTGTTAGCGTCAGCTTCAGACGCGGTAATCGTAGGTTTCCAGGTACGTCCGTCAGCTAGTGCAAGGAGACTTGCCGAGCAGGAAGAGATCGAGATCAGGCTGTACTCCATTATTTATGATGCTATCAACGATGTGAAAGATGCGATGGAGGGTATGCTTGAGCCAACTTCCGAAGAGATCATCACTGGAAACATCGAAGTACGCGAAGTATTCAAGATCTCTAAAGTGGGTACTGTCGCCGGATGTTATGTAACAGATGGTACAGTGAAGCGATCTAATAAAGTACGACTGATCCGTAATGGTATCGTAGTATATGAAGGAGAGATCAATCAACTCAAGCGTTTCAAAGATGACGTAAATGAGGTGAAAAGCGGATATGAATGCGGAGTCTCTATTAAAAACTTCAACGATATCAAAGTAGGAGACATCATTGAAGGCTTTGAGGAGCGGGAAGTAAAACGAAAACTTTAAGATTGAAAAAAAATAGATAGTTGAAAAAAAGCGAGGCATCCTGTCTCGCTTTTTTTGTGGATAAAAGTCACTAACCTCCCTGATATAAATCACATCAATTATTTCGGATAAGTTTGTCCGAAATAAAAATTGGCCTTAATTTTACCTCATAATTAAAAAGCAATGTTTTCAAAAGCCTGCGAGTACGCATTAAAGATCATGATCTACCTGGCTACTGTAGAAGAGGAAGGCAGGCGTGCCGGGCTTAAGGACATAGCCGGAGCGATCAGCTCTCCGGAGGCTTTTACAGCAAAAATTTTACAGCAGCTGGTTAGAAATGATCTGTTGCTGTCATTAAGAGGCCCTAGCGGAGGGTTTCAACTACGTAAGGAGCGACCAATTACGCTACTTGAAGTAGTGGTGGCCATTGACGGTGAAGGGATCGTGAAAAACTGTGTGCTGGGATTGGAAAAGTGTTCGGACGTGCATCCATGTCCAGCTCATGATAAGTTTCTGGCTGTAAGAGACCATCTCACCGGCATCCTTGAGAGTACTACACTGGAAAACCTCAAGGGAGGTATCATCCAGGGCAATCGTTTTTTAAAAATGTAAAAAAATTTCAATTAATAACGGATAAAAAGATCCTAAAATCCTAATTAAATCATGAAAGACATAGCAAACACAAAAGTTGGCAAAATAGTGGCCTCCAATTTCAAGACGTCAAAAGTACTCACCTCCTTTGGGATAGACTTTTGCTGTAAGGGAGGCATCACGCTTGAAGAGGCCTGCAGAAGCAGGAATGTTGCAGTTGAGAAGGTAATTAGCGAGTTAGAGGAGTCATTCAAAGTAGCTGATGACTACAACTATGAGCAGATGGATCTCAACGAGTTGATCCATACAATTGTCAATGTGCATCATAAATATGTAGAGGCTACCATACCTGCCTTACGGACCTATCTGGATAAGCTTACTGAGGTTCATGGCGAGCGGCACGCTGAGTTATTTGAAATACGTGATCTTTTTTTCAATGCGTCAGATGCCCTTACAGTTCACATGAAGAAAGAAGAGCTTGTTCTCTTCCCCTATATACAAGCTATGGTGGAGTCCAGGGCGAGCAATTTCCCACTTTCTAAACCCCACTTTGGAGATATTAATAATCCCATTGCCATGATGGAGGAAGAGCATAGTGTAGAAGGAGAAAGGTTTCGGAAAATTGCCGAACTGAGTAAGAATTACCAGTGTCCTCCGGACGGTTGCCAGACCTACTGGGTAGCTTTTGCCTTGCTCAAAGAGTTTGAAGAGGATTTGCATAAGCACATTCATCTGGAAAACAATATTCTTTTTCCAAGAGCAAAACAGCTTTTCTCGGAATTTGGATTTTAACCTCGTCGGAGATGCTATCAGAAGTTAATACATCTAATGATGCCGTTGGGCTGACCTGATTAATACCTGAACACCCAAAGCTAAAAAACCTGAACATATGATTAAGGTCATTTTTTATGGACGCAAAGATCATGAATCAGACAGGCGCGTTTTTGAATTTTTGTCAATTGTAAAAATCATTATTATGAAAAATTTAATTCTAAGTCTCTTTTTGTTAGCTCTAATGCTATCCTCATGCGGTGGTGGCGGAAAGAGCAGAATTGATCAGATCAAAGAACAATCTAAAGTAGAACCTGCCGACCCATATGAAAACTGGCAGAACAATCAAGGAATAGGACCAATTGAGGCCTTCACTCTGGAAGCTGATGTGGATCAGACCCTGGCGACTAATGGCCAGGAAATTTTTGAGGCGAAGTGTACAGCTTGCCATAAGACTGACAAACGATTTATAGGCCCGTCACCAGCTGGAATTTTATCCAGGAGGACCCCTGCATGGACGATGAATATGATCCTGAATCCGGATGTAATGATCCAGCAAGATCCGATTGCGAAAAAGCTCCTTATGGAGTATAACGGGTCACCTATGGCCAATCAGAATTTGACTAAAGAGGAAGCAAGGGCAGTGCTGGAATATTTCAGAACACTCTAGAAACCTAAACCATAACTATCATGAGAAAGTGTATCAATGGATTACCTGTTATCTTTTTCAGCTTGCTACTGCTTACAGGCTGTGGCAATAAGCCTGGGGAAACCTCACAGCAAGCTACAGAAACAGTGCCGGCAAGTCACCCAAAAGGGCAGGCTTCGGTAGAAGATGATGTATCTGAAAAGAACATTTTGCAGGTGGCAGCTGGTTCGCAGGACCATACCACATTAGTGGCAGCGGTACAAGCTGCACAGATCGAGCATGTCCTGGTTAATGCAGGACCGCTCACCGTTTTTGCACCAAATAATGCGGCCTTTGATGCCCTGCCTGAAGGTACTGTAGAGGATCTTCTCAAACCAGAGAATAAGAGTCAACTGGCCACAATCCTTACAAGGCATGCTGCTCCGGGTTCATTTAACCTGGAAGCGCTTAAAAAAGAGGCCAGAAAAGGAAGAAAGATCTACATGGCTACCGGTGACTATCTGGAGGTAGAGGTAAACGGCGATCTGGTAAAAGTAGGTGGAGCCGAGATTCTGGCTACTATAGAAACTTCAAACGGAATCATCAATGTGGTAGATAAAGTAATTCTACCAAACTGACATACCTTAAATAAACAATTATGAGAACCTTATTTCAACTTTTTTCCGGTGTACTGATCATTGGAATGATATTGTCTTCCTGTGGGCAACAGGGAGGAAATAAATCCGGAGCGCTTGGTAATAACATTGCTGAGCGGGTATATGTGCCGCCGGGAGAGCATGATGAATATTACGCTTTTGTATCGGGTGGTTTCAGTGGCCAGCTGGCCATTCACGGCCTGCCTTCAGGCCGGTTGTTTAAAGTGATTCCTGTTTTTTCTGTAGACGCTGAAAAAGCCTATGGATTCAATGAGGAGACCAAACCTATGCTAAACACATCGTTTGGCTTTGTGCCCTGGGATGACGCTCACCACCCTGACCTTTCGCAGACCAACGGAGAAATAGATGGAAGATGGTGTTTTATCAATGGGAATAATACCCCGAGGATCGCGAGAATAAGCCTTTCTACATTTGAAACCGAAGAGATCATAGAATTGCCAAATAGCGCCGGTAATCACAGCTCTTCTTTCGTCACTGAGAATACTGAGTATGTAGTGGCCGGAACACGTTTTTCCGTACCTGTACCACAGCGTGATGTTTCTATCGATGAGTACAAAGGCACATTTAAGGGAGCTATTTCTTTCATAAAAGTTGATGATGAGTCCGGCCATATGAATCTGGAATTCCAGATTATGATGCCTGGTTTTGACTATGATCTGGCTCACCCTGGCCGAGGCGCGTCACATGGCTGGATGTTTTTCACCACCTACAATACGGAAGAGGCAAACACATTGCTGGAGGTTAATGCCTCACAAAATGATAAGGACTTTATTGCTGCAATAAACTGGAAGAAAGCTGAAGAACTTATAGCTGAGGGCAAATTTGAAACCATGCCGACAGAGTATGCTCATAACGTGTATGATGAGTCTACCCATTCGGCTACCTCCACTATGAAAAATGAGGTTCGCATAATCGATCCATCGAAGCATCCAGGTCTGGTTTACCTCCTGCCTACTCCCAAATCCCCGCACGGGTGTGATGTGGATCCTACCGGAGAATATATCATAGGAAGTGGTAAACTTTCTGCTTCACTCACAGCGCATTCATTCACTAAAATGCTTGATGCAATAGAGAATGAAAAGTTTGATGGCGATGTGTATGGGATTCCTATCCTCAACTACGATGATGTGGTGGGTGGAGTAGTGCAGCAGGCAGGTCTTGGGCCATTGCATACCGAATTTGATGGTAAAGGAAATGCATACACCACATTCTTTATTTCCTCAGAACTGGTCAAGTGGAAAGTAGGAACCTGGGAGGTGCTGGACAGAAAGCCTACGTATTATTCTGTGGGCCACCTGATGATCCCTGGCGGTAACTCCAGGAAACCATTTGGCAAGTATGCCCTGGCTATGAATAAGATCACCAAAGACAGATACCTACCCACAGGCCCTGAGCTCTGTCAGTCAGCGCAGCTTTATGATATCTCCGGAGAGAAAATGGAGCTCTTGCTGGATTTCCCAACGATCGGTGAGCCTCACTATGCAGCTGGTTGTCCGGCGGAATTGATCAAGTCCAATCAAAAGAAGATTTACAGGCTTGAAGATAATAAGCACCCTTATGCTGCCTTGAGTGAAAAGGACACGCGTGTAGAGCGGGATGGCAACGAGGTTCACATTTATATGACTACCATCAGAAGCCACTTTGCTCCTGATAATATAGAGGGAGTCAAGGTGGGTGACAAAGTATATTTCCATGTGACGAACCTGGAACAGGACTTTGATGTGCCGCACGGCATCAGTATGATCGGAGCTAATACTTCCGAGTTGCTGATTATGCCGGGTCAAACAGAGACGTTTGTGTGGGAGCCCAAAAAGCTTGGTGTCTGGCCATTTTATTGTACCGATTTCTGCTCAGCCTTACACCAGGAGATGCAGGGATATGTGCGAGTGTCAGCGCAAGGATCCGATGTTCCGCTGAAGTGGACCCTGGATGGCGAATGATCAGATTGCATCATTTACTGTGAGATAAATATTCTCAGTAATGATCTCCCGGATTGCCGGATTAGGTTGGTTGTTTGAAGAAAAGGCTGCCTCTCCCACGGGGCAGCCTTTGATAAAGTCAAATTCTCAAAATCATGAAGAAGTTATCTAAAATATACATGCTTGTAGGTGCGCTGCTACTCTGTGGTCTGTTTGTTGTTCCTATCTGGAATATCACACTGGAAGCACCTCAATATCCGGATTCTATCGGGATGGATATTCATATCAATAAGTTTAAAGGGACCGGAGAGAATGATATCAAGAACATAAACATTATGAATCATTATGTGGGTATGAAAGAGATTCCCGATCAGATCCCGGAGTTTGCTATTTTCCCGTATTTCGTAGGAGGGATTATTGTCCTGGGCGTGCTTTTTGCCTTTATTGGTAAGCGCTCCTTGTACATCACATGGTTTGTCCTGGTTGTGGTTTTAGGAAGTATAGCGATGTACGATTTCTACCAATGGGAGTACGATTACGGTCATAATCTGAAAGAAAATGCGGCCATAAAATTTACGGATGAGCATGGTCAGCCCATGAGTTACCAACCTCCGCTGATCGGCGCTAAAACCATCCTGAATTTCAGGGCGATCTCCATGCCGCGTATTGGTACCTTCTTACTTGTATTGGGCATGGCACTTTCTGTATTTGCTTTTTTCAGAGCCAGGAAAGAGGTATTTCCGCAAGCATTGCTACTACTTTGTTTGCTGCCATTATTCTCCTGTGAGGTAAAAGAGCAACCCATAGCTTATGGTGAAGAGGTCTGTGTTTTTTGTAACATGACCATAGTAGATCGTCAGCACGCCTCCCAACTGGTAACTGAGACAGGTAAAGCCTACAAGTATGATGCTATAGAGTGTATGCTCAACGATCTGAAAGAATGGGACCGGCCTGTTGTGGCTTTTTATCTCGTGGCAGACTATGCAAACCCTGGCAAACTTACCGATGCCTCTGAAGCCCATTTTCTGATCAGTGAAAAACTCCCCAGTCCTATGGGCGCTAATCTCACAGCATTTGCGGAAGAAAGAGCAAGAAGTGAAATCCACCAAAAGGCCGGAGGAACTACCCTTCAGTGGAAAGAACTGAGGCGACGATTTGAGTTACGGGAACTTGCAAAGCAATGAGGAAACCGGTAGTCGTCCGGGACATTCAAATGCAAGAAAAAGATACATGGGCCACAGGGATTAAATATTTTATCATGAGTATCAAAGGTTTTTCTGTCTTTCTTTTACTGGTGCTGCCGCCTGTATTGCAGGCCGGAACTCTGGAGGTCTGCCAGGACTGTGCCTATGGCGAGGTTTCCGCGGCACTGGCTGAGGCGGAAAACGGAGACACCATACTGGTAAAACCAGGAGTGTACAGATGTGAAAACCTGGAAATAACAAAAAAAGCAACACTGATCGGGGAGCCGGGAGCGGTACTGGATGGAAATGAAACAGGATATGTTTTAAAACTTCTGGCTGATGGCATTACCCTGTCAGGATTTGAGATCCGCAATACGCAAAAGAGCTATACCCGGGATTATGCGGCTGTTTACGTTTACAGGGCAGATAGCTTCCTGATTTCAGATAATAAAATCAGCGATTCATTCTTTGGGCTGCTTGTGGAGAAGAGCGGGCATGGTATAATCAAAAACAATAAAGTAGCCGGTACTTCCAGGCGGGAAGATGACTCAGGAAACGGAATCCATCTCTGGCATTGCAAAGATGTATTGGTCCATGGCAATGAGGTTTCCGGCATGCGGGACGGTATCTACCTGGAGTTTGTAGATGATAGCCACATTACCGGCAACTATACCTATGGAAACGTTCGGTATGGTTTGCATTTTATGTTTTCCAATCATGACGATTATGTGGGTAACACTTTTCAGAACAATGGTGCCGGTGTGGCGGTGATGTTTTCCAAATGGATCTTGATGAAAAACAATCATTTTCTGGAAAACTGGGGTACAGCCTCCTATGGCCTTTTACTCAAAGAGATCTATGACGGACAGGTCATAGGCAATCGTTTTGAAAAAAACACTACAGGAATATTTATCGACGGTTCTACCAGGATAGACTATTTGGAAAATACCATTAAACAAAACGGATGGGCCATAAAGGTTTCCGGTGGTTGCTATGCCAATCGGTTCTCCAGGAATAACTTCATCGGCAATTCATTTGAGGTATCATATAATTCCCGAATGAATGACAATGTCTTTGAAAACAACTACTGGAGTGATTATACAGGTTATGATCTGGATAAGGACGGGATAGGAGATGTGCCATACAGACCTGTCAAACTCTTTTCCTATGTGGTAAACCGCACGCCGGAGACGATCATTCTGCTGAGAAGTCTCTTTGTAGATATTATCAATTTTTCAGAACGTGTTTCGCCGGTTTTCACTCCGGACGACCTGGTAGATGATTCACCTTCTTTAACTGTATTTAAATGATCACGATCAGCCATTTGCGCAAATCTTTTGGGAAGCTTACCGTACTGGATGATGTAAGTTTTGATGTGAAGCGGGGCGGGATCTTCGCTGTGCTGGGGCCAAACGGATCCGGTAAGACGACCTTTCTTAAGATCATCCTGGGCATGGTGATCCCTGATAGTGGGGAAGTCCTCATTGATAAGAAGAGCATTATGGGAGGTTGGGGATACCGCAAGCAGATCGGTTACCTGCCTCAGATCGCGCGCTTCCCTGACAATCTGAAAGTAAAAGAGCTGATCGATATGATCCGGGACATCAAAGGGGAAAAGGCAAATCCTGAAAAGCTTATAGAACTGTTTAAGCTGGAGCAGTTTCTTGATAAGCGCCTCGGCAACTTATCCGGAGGGACTCGTCAGAAGGTAAATATTGTTTTGACCTTTATGTTTGATGCTCCGATCATCATCCTGGACGAGCCGACTGCCGGGCTGGACCCCGTTTCCCTGATAAAGCTTAAGGAGCTGCTGGTAAAAGCCAGAGAAGCCGGTAAAACGATCCTGATCACTTCGCACATTATGAGTCTGATGGAGGAGCTGGCAGACGAGATTATCTTCCTGCTGGAAGGGAAGGTTTATTTTCAGGGTACACTGCAGAGTCTCAGGGAAAAGACCAAAACGGAAGATCTGGAACATTCAATAGCCTCAATCCTGGAACCATGTTAAAAATCCTGAAATACTGTTTCGCGGACCTTATCAGGAGTAGATGGACCCTGATCTATTTTGGGTTTTACCTGATATTGGGATTCGCACTTCTGTTTCTGAACAACGACTTGTCCAAGGCTGTCATTACGCTGATGAATATTATCGTGGTGCTGACACCCATGATCGGGACCATTTTCGGGGTGATGTATTTTTACAACTCCAGGGAGTTTACAGAGCTGTTACTCGCACAGCCGATCAAGCGTTCGTGGATCTTTATGGGACAATATCTGGGTATTTCCGGATCATTGACGCTAAGCCTTCTTTTTGGACTGGGGATACCATTCATCTTCTACGGACTGTTCAAGTCTGGCGAGATCATCAATTTTTTGATGCTATTAGTGTCCGGAGGGTTACTCACATTCATTTTCGTAGCCCTGGCCATGTTAATTGCCCTGTCAAATTCCAATAAGCTGAAAGGCTTTGGCTATGCCATCCTTATGTGGTTGTTTTTTGCGGTGATCTATGACGGGATGATCATGATAGCGCTGATCATTTTCAGTGATTACCCGCTTGATACTTTTGCGCTTGGGGTCAGTCTCTTTAATCCCATTGATCTGTCGCGGATCATGATCCTCTTAAAGCTGGATATTTCTGCCCTGCTGGGTTATACGGGGGCTCTCTTCCAGAAATTTTTCGGGGGCTACCTGGGGATTTCTCTGTCGGGAGTGATGCTGATATTGTGGGTGCTGGCGCCCTTTTTACTGGCAAGACACCAGTTTGCCAAAAAAGATATGTAATCATCTGACCATTGACCATTAGCCATTGACCGCTGACCATTAACAGTCAAAAGCTAAGAGCTAAAGTCCAAAAGCCAAAAGCTAAACCATAGACAAAAGATTAAGGATTTATCATAATGAAGTCAAATGGTCAATAGCTAACAGCTAATGTTAGTAGGCAGTAAGCAATAGGCACAGACAATGAGTAATAGAGGCAAAAAAGACAATGAACAATAGATGTAAGACAATAACTAAGAGCCAATAGCTAAAAGCCAATTTTTAAGCACATGAAAAACACGTTCAGGCCATATTTCATATTCCCATTTTTCTTAGTGGCCCTGATATCAGGGATCCTGGGAGGATGGGTACGCATGGGCTGGGATATCAGCTTACCTGCAGCGGCCGGCCATCATGGTCTATTGATGACCGGAGGATTTATAGGTGGGTTGATCACCCTGGAGCGAACTATCACATCAAAAAATAGGTGGTGGCTGATTTTTCCTCTCCTTTGCGGCTTGTCTACGGTTCTCTTTCTGCTGGATCAGGAAAGGGCAGGTACTGTTTCACTGGTGCTGAGCTCTGCTGGACTGGTAGCTTTTTACTTTATGCAGACCATCAAGTATGAAGAGAGGTATTGGTACATACTCATGATCGGGGCTGTGTTTTGGCTGATAGGGAATTTCAAAGTACTTCAGTCCTCCTTTATTCCTGCTGCGATTAATTGGTGGGCAGGATTCATACTATTTACGATCGTGGGGGAGCGGCTGGAACTCACAAAGTTCCTACCCGTGCCATCAGAGGCAAAAAAAGTCTTTTGGGGGATGATCATCATTTGTATTTTAAGCTTGCTCCTTTCATTTCATGGCATTGGGAGCATCATTTATGGTGGCTGCGTCCTACTTATATCAGGGTGGCTGATCAGGTATGACGTAGCTCGCATTACTGCCATGAAAAAAGGTCACTATCAGTATATAGGGATCGGGATCCTGGTGGGGTACGGGTGGCTCATCTTTCATGGGATCATATCGTTATTTTTTGCTAACAGGCCCCTGCAGTATGACCTCTTCATTCATACCATCTTCCTGGGGTTTGCATTTTCTATGATCTGGGCTCATGCACCGCTGATCTTACCTGCTATTTTACGTTTGAAATATCGTCCTTTTCATCCCATCATCTGGCTTTTCTGGGGAATTTTCCAGCTGACTTTAGTAGGACGTATCCTCTTCAGCATGACAGGACAAATGGAGTTTCGGAAAATTCTGGGCGCACTTAATGGCGTGGCGATCCTCGTAATGTTTTTGGTGATGGGAGCTATTATCATATACAAAAGCTTATCTAACCACCCTGCCGAAATAAAAAGGTGATCAGGATTTCTCTGAGTTGTTTTGCTGATTTATTTCAATTAAATTGTACTTACCGACTATTTAATGAACATTAAGTTACCCGGGTTGTTGTAAATGACATAATGTGGGTGGATAAGTAGAGGCATTTGCGACCCTGCCTTTCAGAATACTCGTATCAATGAAAGACAAACACCTCGGATTACCCGTCCATGATCTGGCAATAGGATCTCAGTTTCACAATTCGTGGATGAAATCTGCGCTAGCCTTTTTTTTGCTTGCTGCCGTTTTAGGGACTATGATGCGGTATATCTATATAGCTGAAATTCCCTTCCTGGACTATAAACATATATTGCATGCCCATTCTCATGTGGCTTTGCTTGGGTGGGGCTATATGTTTGTTTCGGGCGCAATGCTCTTTCTCCTTAAGCAGAAATCACAGCAAAACAGAACTCTTCGGTTTCTTCTTACAGTCAATATTGTCGCTACCATTGGGATGGCTGCTTTCTTTCTCTACCAGGGATATGGGCCATACAGCATTGCCTTTTCTACTTTGCATCTGGCCTCTGTTTATGTTTTTGCTATTTCGTTTTTACGAAACCTGGATGAATCCAACCTGAATTCACATACCCGGTTTATTCGGTGGAGTGTCTATTGGCTGCTGGTTTCAACACTCGGACTTTGGGCCATTGCTCCCATCAGCGCTCTGCTGGGCAAGCTTCACCCATTGTACTACATGAGTATCCAGTTTTTTTTGCACTTTCAGTTCAACGGCTGGTTTACTTACGCAATTATCGGGTTATGGATCTATCACTTTTCAAAAGGTGAAAAAACCATACAGATACCCGGTTATGTATTTTGGTTACTTCAACTCTCCTTACTGTTGACGTATGCATTATCCGTGACGTGGAGCACCCCGCTCTCCATCATCTTTTACCTTAATACAGCTGGGGTCCTGATCAATGCAATTGCCTTTTTCCTGATCTTCAGGGAGATATTCAAAGTGTCAAATCCCTTTACACAACTGGTCCATTGGACAGACTGGCTTCTTGCTTTTGGTGTCCTGTGCCTGATTGTGAAAGTGATCGTACAGATGGCAGTTGCAATCCCCGCTGTGGCTACCATCTCTTACACCATAAGAAATTACGTGATAGGATTCATACACCTGATCATGCTGGGATCGATTTCACTCACAGGTGCATCATTGCTGCTAAAAAATGGACTGCTACCGGCTAATAAGGGTTCAAAGATCGGATGGATGATTATAGTCGCTGGATTTTTAGGAACAGAAATCATCCTTTTTGGACAGGGTACGCTCCTTTGGATGAAAAAAGGGTTCATTGATTACTATCATGAATTATTATTTGTGATCACGGCTTTGCTTCCTGTAGGCATTGGGGTTGTTCTCGGCGCTTACAGAAGGTCAGATAACAGAAATGAGCATAATGCTCAACCTACGCGGTCCGACCCAATTATTGAGCAACACCGGGACGCGCAGTCCAACTGATATGCCTGCCCGGCCGGGATTAATGTATGTACCAAATGTCAAATTTTGAGACTTTAAACAAATGAAACAGACATAGAAATAAATTCAAAAACAACTAACTAAACCAATAATGTTATGGAAAACTCAAAGATTACAATAGTGGCCATCATGATGCTGATCATAGCTTCATGTGGCGGAGGAGGTCAACAAAGCGCTGAAAGCTCAACAGCGGACCAGGCAAAAGCCACAGAGAAAGCCCCCAAAGCTGATCCCAAAGGGATTGGTGAGGTGAAGAATGTCAACCTGACGGACCCACTGGAAGAGGGGATGATCAAAAGTGGTAAGGCCATTTATGAAATGAAGTGCTCGGCCTGCCATAAGCTTACCGATCAGCGCGTAGTTGGTCCGGGGTGGGCAGGCATTACGAATAAAAGACGTCCCGAATGGATCATGAATATGATCACTAATGTAGATGTGATGTTAGATCAGGATCCACAGGCACAAAAGCTACTGGAAGAATGCCTTACAAGAATGCCTAACCAGGGAGTATCCATTGGTGATGCACGTGACATACTGGAGTTTATGCGGAAAAATGATTTGGAAACAGTAGGATCAAAAGACGAGGCTGCAGAAAGTTAAAACCTGAGCTGAGACTTATTTGATCATTTTAAAACCTTAAAAGAAATTTTACCTATGAAAACGAACTTAATAAATCAATTTTCCATTGTCCTGGCTGTTTCGGCTTTGATTTTCACCTCGTGCAGCAAGCGCGATGCAAAGTCTGTCATAGAGGGCGATGCTGCCGCTCAGGCTTATGTTGCTCCTGGCGAATACGATGAGTTTTATGCGTTTATGTCCGGAGGTTATAGCGGTCAGATAACCGCGTACGGTTTGCCTTCCGGGAGACTTCTAAAGGAGATACCTGTATTTTCAAAGTACCCTGAAAATGGGTATGGCTACAGTGAGGAAACAAAAGCTATGTTTAAAACCTCTTATGGTGAAGTGCCCTGGGACGACTCCCATCACATTGAGCTTTCTCAGACTAACGGAGAGTTTGACGGGCGATGGCTTTTTGTTAACGCCAATAATACACCGAGGATTGCCCGGATAGACCTGGAGACATTCGAAACAGTAGAGATCCTGGAGATACCGGATGTGGCAGGGTTACATTGTGCTCCTTTCATTACCGAAAACTCAGAATACCTGGTTTCCGGGACCCGATTTAGTGTGCCCATACCCCAGAAAGATGTGTCGATCACTTCTTACAAAGAAAACTTCAAGGGACTGATCAACTACGTTTCTGTGGATCCTGAGGAAGGGCACATGAACCTGGACTTTCAAATAGAGATGCCTGGATTTAATTATGATCTGGCGAGAAACGGCAAAGGAAAGTCCCATGGATGGAGCTTTCTGACTACCTACAATTCCGAGCAGGCTTATACCCTTTTAGAGGTAAATGCTTCAAAAAAAGATAAAGACCTGATGGCCATTATCAACTGGAAGAAGGCCGAGGAGTACATCGAACAGGGAAAAGCCAGGGAACGCAAAACGTCCTATCTGCATAACCAGGTCAATGAGAAAACAGGAATAGCCGAATCCACAGAGCTCACCACGACTAATATCCTGAATCCAAAGGACTGCCCGGGGATGGTGTATTTTATCCCGGTGCCAAAGTCTCCTCACGGATGTGACGTGGACCCTACCGGAGAGTACATTGTAGGAAATGGAAAACTCTCTGCCGATATGTCCATCTACTCTTTTGATAAACTTATGAAAGCCATTGAGGAGGAAGATTTTGCAGGAGAGGTAGAAGGCATTCCGGTGATTAACTATGAGTCCGGCTTACATGGAGTTTTACAAAAGCCGGGGCTCGGTCCTTTGCACACGGAGTTTGATGGTAGAGGCAATGCTTACACTACCTTCTTTATTTCGTCAGAGGTGGTGAAATGGAATGTAGAAAACCTCGAAATTGTAGACAGACAGTCTACGTTTTATTCCCCGGGGCATTTGGTGATTCCTGGCGGGGAGACCAGAAAACCTGACGGAAAATACCTGGTGGCTATGAACAAGATCACCAAGGACCGCTACTTACCCACGGGCCCGGAGCTGGCACACAGTGCGCAGCTATTTGACATTAGCGGCGACAAAATGAAACTCATCCTGGATTTTCCTACCAAAGGTGAGCCGCACTATGCGCAGGCGATTGCTGCGGATAAGATCCTGCCAAACGTTAAAAAATTCTATAAAATAGAAGACAATGAGCACCCTTATGTCGCGAAAGGTGAAGGTCAGGCCAAAGTGATAAGGGATGGTAAAGAAGTCCATGTATACATGACGGCTATCAGAAGTCACCTTGCACCGGACAATATAGAGGGCATAAAAATGGGAGATGAGGTTTACTTCCACGTGACTAACCTGGAGCAGGGCTGGGATGTGCCACATGGATTTGCGATCCAGGGAGCTAACAATGCCGAGCTGCTGGTCATGCCGGGACAAACCAGAACTTTGAAGTGGAGCCCGATAAAACCCGGTGTGTTTGCATTTTACTGTACGGACTTTTGCTCAGCATTACACCAGGAAATGTCCGGGTACGTCCGTGTTTCACCGGAAAATTCGGATGTGAAACTTGTCTGGGGTCTCAACAATGAAAATCAGGACGAAGAGTCACTGAGAGAGATGCTGGATAAGGCAGAAAATCAATAAACACTTGCAGAGCGGCTCACTGAGCCGCTCTTGTATTATTCTTTAACCTGAAGCAAGGTATGAAAAGATTTTTGCAGCCAAGATGGATTATGTTGTTAGGTATAATTTTGTTAGGAGGGGTATTTCTTTTCCCTTTATGGCAGATTACTTTGGAGGCGGCTCAGTTTCCCGGTGGGTTACAGCTGTATATCTGGATCGATAAGTTTTCCGGAGCAGACGGGACAGATAAGATTATCCAAAACATTAACATCCTGAATCACTACATCGGGATGCAATACATAGAGCCTGATTCCATTCCGGAGCTCCGGTATTTTCCCTGGGTGATTTACGGTATGATGGCCCTGGGGCTGGGAAGTATTGCAGTAAACAGAACCTGGATGTATGGAACCTGGTTTTTGGTGTTGGTGATTCTGGGGGCTCTTGGAGTTTATGATTTCTATCTGTGGATGTATGATTACGGACATAACCTTGACCCCGATGCGCCTATAAAAGTGCCGGGCATGACGTATATGCCCCCATTGCTGGGAGAGAAGGATCTGTTGAATTTTTATGTAAAGTCGTATCCTCACCTGGGTACCGTCTTTTTGTCCCTTTCTATTTTGTCTGCCTTCCTGGCTACCTGGAGAAGTAAAAAGCTCAATAAGCAGTAGGTAATTGAATTGAGAATTGAAAGTTGAGGATTGAAAAATGATTCATGATGAAGTCAACAGTTAACGGCCAAAAAACCAAAGGCTAAGAGCTAACTTTCAAGTATATGAAAAAGATTAATGTAGCTGTAGTCATTCTGTGTCTGGGATTGTCAGGGTGCCGTTCCGGACCCGAACCAATCAGGTATGGGCGAGACCAGTGTGAGTTTTGTCGGATGACTATTGCTAATCCTAAATACGGCGCTGAACTTGTGACAACAAAAGGGCGGGTGCTTAAATACGATGCGGCTGAGTGCCTGATAAATCACCTGGAGGAAGGTGCGCCGGAGCATAAAATGCTTCTGGCAGTAGCGTATGATGATCCGCAGCATCTTCACCATGTTGACTCGCTGTCTTTTGTGATTTCAGAGGAATACAGGAGTCCGATGGGCGCATATCTGGCAGGGTTTCTAAAGGTGAAAAACATTTCTGATTCCGTAAAGACGGATATGCTTCTCTGGGGCGAAGTGGTTGAACAATTAAGAAAATAAGATGAAAGTCAGACTTCTGGTATTTTCAGTCCTTTTTACAATAAGCTTGTGCAACAGCATGGCTAATGTGCTTGAAGCAGGACCCGGCCATCGTTTTGAAAGCATCCGTCAGGCCGTGATGGCCTCCTTGCCATTTGACACCATCAAGGTACACTCTGGTACCTACAGGGAGTTTGGTATAACCATCCTTAAGCCACTTACGATCCTGGGACTGGAAAAACCGGTCATAGATGCCGGTCAGGAGCAGGCAGATATTTTTATTGTGGGGGCTGACTCTGTTATTATTGAAGGGTTTGTTTTGAAAAATGTAGCGGTGAGCTACCTGAGTGAATACTCCGCCATCAGGGTTAGACAAGCTGGCGGAGGGGCTATTCGTAATAATGAGATCTTATCCTGTTATTTTGGAATATACCTGGAGTATGGGTCTGACTATAAAGTCATTAGTAACAGTATCTCCGGCACTGCTAAAGATGAGGCATCCGCCGGAAATGCCATTCACATCTGGAAAGGTGATCATATCGAAGTGGCTGATAATACGGTAACGGGCCATAGGGACGGGATCTATTTTGAATTTGTCAATGACAGTGAGATTCATCACAACCACAGCCATGATAACCTCAGATACGGTCTTCACTTTATGTTTTCAAATCGTGATCGGTATGCATTCAACGAGTTTTCAGAAAATGGAGCGGGAGTGGCTGTAATGTTTTCGAAGGAGATCATAATGGAACAAAATCTTTTTTCAAAAAACTGGGGTGGTGCAGCTTACGGGCTTTTGCTCAAGGAGATCAGCGATGGTGAGATTACGGGCAACCGGTTTATACGGAATACCATCGGGATCCTTGCGGAGGGCGCAAACAGGCTGGAGATAGCAGGTAATCAATTTACGCTAAATGGTACGGCCCTGGATATCAAGGGAAATTGTCTGGACAACAAAATAACAGGCAATAACTTTCTGGCAAATACTTTTGAGGTGGTAACTAACTCCCAGCGAAACACCAACCTTTATGAAAGGAATTACTGGAGCTCGTACAATGGGTATGATTTAGACAGAGATGGCGTAGGGGATGTGCCCTATCGTCCGGTCAATCTGTTTGCCAAAATTACCAATGAGATCCCCTCAGCCACCATTATGATCCATAGTTTTTTTGTGAATCTCCTGGAATTTAGCGAGCGTATCTTTCCCGATATCATTCCGGAGGAGCTGGTGGATAAAGCACCCAAAATGGAGCCGTACGAGTTATGATCAGGATAGAGAACATCAACAAATCGTTTGGGTCACAGCAGGCCTTAAAGGACATTTCACTGAGTTTGACTCCAGGGCAAAGTGTAGCCATGATAGGTCCCAATGGCTCTGGTAAGACCACTTTGATAAAGGCTGTATTGGGCCTGGTAGTGCCTGATAAGGGACGCATTCTGGTAAACGATCAGGACACCTCAAAAGGGAAGGATTATAGAAAAAACATTGGCTACATGCCCCAGATCACTCGGTTTCCGGAGCATATGAAGGTCCATCAGCTTTTCACGATGATCCGTAAAATGCGACCGGGACTTCCTCCCGAAGAGTATGATATGGAGCTTTATCAGGCATTTGAAATAGAGAAGATCCGGAATAAATCTCTCGGTTCTTTGTCAGGTGGTATGCGTCAGCAGGTCAGCGCCTCAATGGCTTTTTTGTATAATCCTGCCATCGTGATTTTAGATGAGCCCACCGCAGCTCTGGATCCGGTATCAAATGAATTGCTCAAGGATAAGATCAGAAAATGCATTGAAGAAAAAAGGGTGATGCTGATCACCTCTCATATCCTCAATGATCTGGATGATATTACCAATCATGTGATCTATCTGATGAATGGTGAAGTGTTGTTTTTCAAAGAGATTGAGCAATTGAGACAACAAACTTCTGAGACTCAACTCAATAAAATTATTGTAAGTTTAATAAATCAGGGATTCGGTCATGTGGAGGGTTAGTCATTTTATCCTGGGAGATCTGATCAGGAATAAGGTAATTTTAGGATACTTCGTCCTTATGGCTTTATCAGGCTGGGGAGTGTTTGTTTTGGAGAGCCAACCCGAAAAGGCCTTGCTGGTGCTGATGCAGGTCACTTTATTGGCGCTTCCGCTGATCGTTTTGGTTTTTGCCACCATCTATTATTATAACTCACAGGAGTTTATCATGCTCATACTGGCTCAGCCCATAGCAAGGTCTGCTGTCATCAAAGCGCTTTATGCAGGGTTATCCGCAGCTTTTTCACTTACTTTTTTACTGGGAGTGGGTCTGCCCCTGATGATCTTTTATCCAACCATAGAGAGCCTATTGTTGATCATCAGCGGGGTGATGCTTACGGTTCTCTTCATCGCTTTGGCGCTGTACATCAGTACGCTGATGAATGATAAATCCAAAGGCATGGGCATGACCCTTATTGTTTGGGCGTTTTTCAGCTTTCTTTTTGACGGACTGCTCATCTTTTTCATGTATCAATACAGTGATTACCCTATTGAGGGGGTAGTGCTGGGGCTTACCATGCTCAACCCGATAGACATAGCCCGGATACTTGTGATCCTGAAGACAGAAGCATCAGCGATGCTTGGGCTTTCGGGAGCTGTATTTATCGATTTTTTCGGCAGCGTGGCTGGTACCCTGGTGGCTCTGGGGGTATTACTGGTGTGGACCCTTACGCCATTCTATCTGGCGAAGAGGAGATTTCTGAAAAAGGATATGTAATGGAGATGATGGTGTGATTAAAAGAGAGGGGAAAGACAGGCTTGGTTTCTTTTCCGCTGGCCCGTGACTCAAAGGCTGGAGGTTTTGGGCCAAGGTTTTGAGGTTAGGCTGAAAGGGGGAAAGGGCTCAACTAATGATGCTTTACTATCATTATTAGTAAATGTGCAGACACTAACGGATTCGTCAAAACTACTCCCCTGTAATAAATTCTCTGATCTTTTCAGCGCCTTTTTTGCCCATACCTTTCACTTGCTGTAACTCCTCTCTACTGGCATTTACCACCGCTTCCACAGATCCGAAATGGTCGTATAACCGATGGGCCATCACCGCTCCCACTTTAGGGAGCCCTTGCAAAAAGCGAAACCTTTGTGTCTGTATCCGCTTTGATTTGTAACCATTCAATCGTATAGGAAACTCCTTTTGATAAGCCTGCTCAGCTAACATGGTTAACTGCTCAGCTGTATCTTTATGGTTACGAGTATAAATAACAGGTATTTGCCAGGAGGTAATAACGGACAACAGGGCTCCTTTTACCGCATTGGGATCAATCTGGTGCCCGGTTTGGAAAGGGTCTCCTTCGAGCAGCAGCAGTGGTCTCAAGGCTGAACGGGACAACCTCGCGCATTGGTTAAACAGCCGCCCTGAAATGAGGGAAATCACAAAATCTTCAGCCGATTTACGTTCTATGAGCAGTTGATCATTTACCTGATAATCACCGTTTTTTAATTCGCTTATACTTACGGGCTTTGCCTGCCTTAAGAGCAGGTCAGGTATTCCGGAGGGTTTTTCGCGATAGTCGACAATGAACATGGCCAGGTGATTTAATGAACATTTTACTTGCCGATAAATTACAAAAAAAGAATTTGTTTTTTAAAGCTTCCCGGAGGTAGGAAAAGTAATGGCCCTTAGGTTCCTGTATCTTTTTCTGCTTCTTCCAGCCAGGCTTCCAATGCCTCGTACCCGGAATAGTCCCGGTGAACGGCTTTAAAATTCACACTATTATCAAAGTAGCCCAACACTTCTCCGCGTTTCAGTTTTGTAGGTTTATCGCTCAGGCAGGTGTGGTACGATGACCATAGATAGTCAGCTGGATCCGATATGAAACCATGATGTACAGGGTTGTTGTGGATATAGAGGATCACCTGCTGCAGGTAATGATTATCTTCTACCGGTTTTCGTTTGAATGGCCGCTGAAAAAGACTGCCGTGGCGATCGTACTTTTCGTTGATATATTTCGCATAGGCATTGCAGAGATGGGAAAAATGGCGGGTGGGGTTTGGGGATTTTCGTTTTTTATTTTCACCAATGCCGTCAGGTCCTGCGGACGCGGACGGATTGGTGTTTGGAAGTAAATATATTAAATCTACAAAAGTAGTATCAAGAATTTTCGCCTCTGCTAATGTGGAGGTGAAAGGATAATCGAAGGTAGCAGTCGTGCCACCACTCCGAGTAGTTGCACGACTTTGAATCGCAACTTAAATTATCAAAAAACAGTGTGTCCTGTCGTCTTGGGGAGAAAATTTCTTTTTTGTCATACATCCTTTTGGATGGAACCTGTCACCATTTCGTCGCATTATCTAAATTACAACCTAAAATCCCCTGGAAATTGTCCTATAGATCATTATTTCAGTTGCTATTCTTCCTTCTGCCCTCACTTCAGCTTTGGGGTCAGGATGACAGGTACATTTATCACGAGCTGGAAGGGGTGGTTTCAAATGAGATTATCAAAGGCATCATCAAAGACACTACAGGCTATATCTGGCTTGCCACGGATCAGGGAGTCCTGAACTATGACGGGACCTGGTCCGAGCTATACGATCGGGGCCTGCAGAGTACCTTCACTAAAAATTTTCTAAGCACTGCTGACGGTCGCCTGCTGGTGATCAATGACCTGGGCCTCAAAGAGGTAGTAAAAACCGCTGACAGTGCGTATTTCAAACCTTTTGAGCTAGGAAATAAGGTCTACGGAGAGCAGCTTAATTACCCTAAGTCGATTTACCAGGATCAGTCAGGTACTATATGGATAGGTGAGGTGAATTCGGTAGTCAGAATAAACCGAAGCGGGATGAAGCGGTACAACCTGGGCACTGAGTACCAGTCTATCAGCTATCATCGTACCTTTTTGTTTGATGAGGATGCTTTTGGGAACCTGTGGATGGCGCCATTCAAGGGCGATCTGCTACGGTACAATAAAGCTAAGGATGAGCTGGAAGAGGTGACCTCCCTGCCGTTGACTGATGTCACGGGGTTTTCCATCATTAAAGGAGACCATCTGCTGATCGGTGGGAAAGAAGGCCTTTATCAGCTGAAAATAGATAGTTACAGCCAGATCCTGGCCACCGCTTTTTATGACGAGCCTCAAAACGTCTCCGCTCTGATCGGGATAGAAAATGAAGTATTTGTAGGCACCTGGGACCAGGGACTGTTCCGGTTTGACTTTTCGAGCAAAGCCATCGAAAAGATTGCCCGTGTCAATTTCAACGACGTGGTGGACTTTTATTTTGACCGGCAAACAGGGGAGCTGTGGGTGATCGGCAGTGAAAACGTAGGTCTATTTTCCCAATCGCCCATATCCATGCTGGCAAATGTAGGGAGATACCGGATAGAGTCTTTAGGATTATCCGGAGATGACCTTTATTACTCCATCGGCCAGGAGGTCAGGAAGACGGAGCTGGGGAGCTCCGGGCCGGTGACTCAGGTTTTAGTCTCTAAAAACAAATACTTCGACTGTATCACCGCAGATGAAAGTGATCTGTGGATAGGGGATTCTTTTGGAGCTATTTACAAGTATGATTTGGCCAGTGGCAAATTGATCACGCTTAAGGATAGTACCGGCAGAGCCATAAAATCGGTTTTTCCGGACAGGCAGGGAAACAAATGGTTTGCCGGCGATCAGGGTGGCCTGATAAGGATAGATGGTAGTGATAGCCTTCACTTTTATGAAAACATCACTTCATCAAATGTAGTGAAACAAGGACCTGACGGATCGATCTATTGCGGCATATACGGGAAGGAGAACTTCATCTATAAACTTAGCTCCGGGGAAGATTCATTTCATCCTGTACCTTATAAGCCGGACTTTCATCCGGAGGCCAATATTTCTATTGAAGATATTGCTATCGAGCCTTCCGGAAATGTCTGGTTGGCCAGCAGTGAGGGTTTGCTCTACCTGGAAAATGGATTACTTAGCCGGATCACCGTGCCCGAGATGGATCCCGGTGAAAGCTACAAAGCGGTAGTCTACAAGCAGGGTATTACGTGGGCTGCCAGTAATCATGGGTTGATTGCTTTTGATGGGCGGGATGCAATACTTTTTACCAATGAAAACGGACTACCATCCAAGATCCTGAAGGAGCGCGGTATTCTTATCAGGGACGAAGAGCTATTGATTGCCACAGCAAAAGGGCTGGCAAAGGTGGATATTAGCCAGGTTCAGTTCAAAAAAACACCTTCCCCGATATTTAAGGAAATAGCAGAATACTCCTCTTTTGAACGAAATGAAGCCGGGGTGATGGTGCTCCCGTATCATGGCAGGCTGCAGGCAGAATTTGTTGCACTCAGCTATCCTGGCAAAGACATCCTTTATCAGTCCAGAGTAACTGGCCTGGAAGACTCCTGGTCAAAAGCAACCACCAGCAGGCAGGTCTCCTTTTTAGGGTTTTCTGAAGGTAGTTATGAGTTACAGGTGCGGGCTCAGGAAAAGGGCTGCTTATGGAGTGAGCCAACGACGCTCCGGTTTAATGTGGCTGCCCCATGGTTTAAGACGTGGTGGGCTTACTTTTTATTTTCCGTAACTACCATCGGGGTCTTCGCGCTTGGTGCAAGGGTCTATCACTATAGCCTGATCAGGCAAAAAAGAAGGCTGCAGCGGATTATAGAGGAGCGCACAGAGCAGATCAATCGTCAGAAAAATGAGATTATCGAGCAGAAAAATCACATCATTAAACAGAAGGAAGAGCTGATCGCCAAGAATAACGCCGTATATAAATCTCAGCAGGCACTATCAGAAGCAGATCTGAATTTCCTCCATTTAAAAGAAAGGCAGCTACAGGATCAGATTGAATTCAGAAATAAGCAAATAACCACTCATACCCTGAATATCATTCAGAAAAACGAAACGCTGAAAGAGCTCCGGGATAAGCTGGAGGGGATTATCAAGTCTCCACAACGTGTCCCGCAGACAGAGCTGCGAAAGACCTTAAAGATTATTGACGAAAGCTTTAAGCTGGATAGAGACTGGGATGAGTTTAAGCTCTATTTTGAACAGGTCTATACAGGCTTTTACACCAAGCTCAAGATCAACTGCCCTTCACTTACTAATCAGGAGCTTCGTCACTGTGCGCTGATCCGTCTCAACCTGTCTATACCTGAGTGTGCTTCCATCCTTGGCATCTCTCCGGACAGTGTAAAAGTGAGCAGAGCCCGTATCCGAAAAAAGCTGGACCTGGACCATGGTCAGGGCCTTACGGACTTCATTCTTTCTGTGTAAATAAGTTTTCACGCTAAGACGCAAAATGCAAAATGCGGGACTATCCTAAAACAGGAGGGGAGCCGTTTGCGTCATGATTGGTGGTTCACTGTCAAATTTTAAGATGACCTATAATTTTTGCAGTGCACGCTGCTCCCCTGTGTCAGGGGAGCTGTCCGCAGGACTGAGGGGTTGCCTGTACACCTCCGCCTGAGGCTACGGCACATAAGAAAAGGCGGAGGGGTTTTCCTGCGCAACGGGAGCTCCCGACAGCTGGCCGGTGAGGGGTCCACAAGGGGAGGTGCCTGGTAGTTTACTGTCAGATTTTCCAGATGACATAGTAAACCTTCCGTGTAAATCGTACATAATAAATACATCCGTTTAGGTTATCAAATGGTTAACATCGACAAAATCCCTCCTCTCTGAAAACGACCTCTCATAGCCTTAAAAAAAGTATTTTGTTAACCTTTTGTTAACCCCTTCATTGTGCCATTTTAATGACCTTGAAAACGATTGAATCGATTAAAATGACTGATTATGTACCTCCGATGAAGGTTTGATTGGTCCCCAAGGTGATAACTTATTGTGACCCTCGGTGCATAGGACCGGACCTTAAAGTATTTCATATTTCATCTATCAATAATTGCGAATACTTCAAAGCAACATCCGTTTTGAAAGCTCTTGTTGAGATTTTTTAAAAATTAAAAGTGTATACCAAAATAGACGAAGTATGAAGAAGAGTTACTTTAAACTGTTGGTTGCAACCATGATCTGGCTGCTGGGAAGCAGCACACTACTTGCTCAGGGCAGGACAGTTAGTGGTACGGTAACCGATACGGAGGATGGAAGTCCCATCCCTGGCGCAAATGTCATTGTAAAGGGTACCACCAGTGGTACGGTTACAGATTTTGACGGAAACTATAGTTTATCCGTAGATGAAGGAGCCACTTTGGTTTTTTCTTTTATAGGCTATGAAAAGACTGAAGTGGAAGTAGGCTCACAAAGCGAGATCAACGTGTCTATGGCTTTGGATATTCAGTCACTCTCTGAAGTAGTGGTAGTGGGTTACGGACAGCAGGAAAAAGAAGATGTGACGGGAGCAGTTGCTTCCATTGGCGAAAAGGATTTCAACCAGGGACCGGTAACCAGCCCGCTTCAGCAGATCACCGGTAAAGCAGCCGGTGTTTCAATTAACCAGGTAGGGAGTGAGCCCGGCCAGGCGCCCAATATCAGGATACGGGGTATTACCTCGCTCATCGGAGGAAACGATCCGCTGGTAGTGGTAGATGGAGTGCAGGGTAACCTCGAGCTGCTGAGACAGGTGCCACCCAGTGAGATCCAGTCGATTGAGATCCTGAAAGACGCATCAGCCACAGCCATATATGGTTCGCGAGGTGCTGCTGGTGTGGTTTTGGTTACCACCAAGACCGGAAAAGCCGGAACCACAACCATTGAATACAGTGGGGTAGGTTCTGTAGAACTTATAGCAAAATCTTACGACGTGCTGACTGCTGAAGAGTGGCGGACAGCTGCTGCTGACAGAGGCATCTCAGAAGCTGCCGACTATGGCGGTGATACCAACTGGTTTGAGGAGGTTACCCGCCGGGGGTATACCCAAACCCATAACCTGGCATTTTCCGGTGGAAGTGAGTCATTTACCTACCGGGCTTCTGTGACCGGGATCTTGCAGGAGGGAATTGTCAAAAACTCCAACTCCGAAAACTACATTGCGAGGTTTCAGGGGACCCAAAAAGTTGACCGGTTTACTACCACCGTCAATTTTAACCTGTCTAACCTAAGCAGAGATTTCAATAACGGCGGGCGAATCAATGAGGCTATAACCAGAAGACCTACTGATCCCATTTATACCGGTAGTCCTTTATTTGAGGATGTCGGAAACTATTTTATAGATCCCAATGCGTTTGCCTACATCAATCCCGTAGCACGAACTAAGGAAATTGTGGATGGTGATGAGATTAACAATATTTTCGGAAGCATCCGATTGGAATATGAGATCATTGACGGACTGACAGCCACTGCTTTTGGTACATGGAGAAAGACAAAGCGGCAATATCAAAACTACGTATCTGCACGTACGACGCGAGAAGATGCAAGGAATATTGGTGATCCGGATGCCGTACAAAATGTGAATGACCTGCCGGATGGCATTGCCAGCAAAACCACTGAAAATGCAGATGAGAAACTTTATAACCTGATCATAAACTACAAAAAAGATTTTGGTGATCACAGTGTGGAGTTTACCGGAGTAAATGAATGGCAAAAGCAGGTCTATGATGGCTATACTGCTACTGCGAGAGCTTTCCTTGTGGACACTGAAGGCAATCTGAGCTCTTTACAGTCCGGTGATCCTACGCAGTTTCGTCAGGGCGATATTTCTTCTTACAAGAATGACAGGACCCTGGCCTCTTTCCTTGCAAGAGCAACCTACGATTTCAACAATCGCTATTACGTCAGCGCAAGCGTAAGAAGAGACGGATCTTCCGTTTTTGGAGCTAATAATAAATGGGCAAACTTTTATGCTGGTTCTGTTGCATGGAGAATTTCTGATGAAGGATTCCTGTCGGGAGTTTCTTTTATTGATGATCTGAAGATCAGGTTGGGTTACGGTGAAACCGGTAATCAGCAAGGCCTTGGACCATTGAATTCCGTAAGGCTGGCAAATAATGCTGGTACTACTTACTTCGGTGGAGCATTGATCCCCAACTTTTCCATCACTCAAAACGAAAACCCCGATCTCCGATGGGAAGTAAAGAAAATGTACAATGCCGGAATTGATTATGCCTTTTTGGATGGCAGGCTATCAGGTTCGGTAGATGTGTTTCATGGCCTGACAAGCGACCTGCTATTTGACTACCAGGTGCCTCAGCCTCCATATCCGTTCGGAACCATCAAAGCCAATATTGGGGATGTGCTGAACCAGGGAATTGAGGCCAGCTTAAATTATATAGCAATTGATAACGGCGATTTCTCACTCACACTGGGAGGTAACTTCACGGCGCTCAATACCGAAGTGCAGGAACTGAACGGTACGCTGAATGGCCTGCCATTGGAGACCGACTATGTGGTATGGGGTAGTGGAGGTACTACTGGAGTAGCTTCCACTAACAATGCCATTTCTCACCTGATCATCGGAGAGCAATTAGGCACTTTCTACCTGTTTAAGCACGCCGGAGTAGACAATGGCGGATCACAGATTATAGATGATCTGGACGGAGACGGGTCAGTAGAGGATGGTAATCGTGAAAACGACGACCGTTACAAAGCAGGTCAGGCTTTGCCAAAATACATGTGGGCATTTACACCTACTGTAAGGTTTAAAAACTTTGACCTGAGTATGGTACTGCGAGGTGCACATGGTCACCAGATCTACAATGCCCGAAAAGCCTCACTGAGTGCGCTGGGTACTTTAGGCCAGGGTAACGTGCTGCAAAGCGCACTGGAAACCGGCATCAATAACATTACTTATGCCAGCGATCTGTGGCTGGAAGATGGTGATTTTATCAGAATGGAGAACCTGACTTTAGGTTATAATGTGGAGACAAGCAATTGGAATGTGATCAAAAGTCTGAGATTCTCATTTACCACCAACAACCTGTTTGTAATTACGGATTATACGGGGATTGATCCGGAGCTAAGTACAAACGGCGGAAATGGTTTTGGTATTGACTATGGTATTTATCCACGTACCCGAAACTTCGCTTTCGGCATCAATGCCACTTTTCAATAGACATCATGAGATCTTTTAAGATTCTAAAAAATACGAGTATGAAGAAGCATATTTCTTTAATGATAATAGCAGTTGCAGCTTTTATTACAAGCTGTACAGATCTGGAAGAGGGAATATACGGTCAGCAGGTAGCAGATGAGTTTTATGCCAGCGAGACCGGAGTAAATGCCGCACTGGCCAATATCTACAATGAGGTGAGAGGTGACTGGAACGGTAAAGGGATTGCGGGCGCAGACCGTGGATGGTATGACCTCAACGAAACCTGCACCGATGAGATGATTATTCCTACTCGGTCTGATGGAGCCTGGGATGATAATGGCATTTGGCGAGCAATGTATACTCACACCTGGACGGGTTCGCAGGAGTTTATTGGCAATACCTGGAACTGGCTGTACCGAAGTGTGTTTAAGGCTAACCTGGCTGTAGAGTTGCTTGAAACTGCAGAAGCAGACGCTTCCAGAATTGCAGAAGCCAGAGTGCTGAGAGCATATTTCTACTACATGCTGATGGATGGCTGGGGAGACGTACCTTTCTATACAGAAAACAACGTGACGATTGAGGAAATCCCGCAAACGCCCAGAGCAGAGATCTTCAACTTTGTGATCAATGAGCTGGAGACCTATGTGGATCAGCTCCCTGAAACAAAAGGAGGTGCTTTCTACGGGCGGTTCAATAAATGGGCAGGCTATGCCCTAATGGCTAAGGTTTACCTCAACGGAGAGGTATACACCGGCAATACCTACTGGACGGAGACTATCGCAGCCTGCGATAAGATCATCGATGAAGGTGGATTTTCTCTGGTACAGGACCTTTATGACAATGCAGGTTCGCAAGCCATATTTGGCGATGTGCTACCAGACCAGGAAGTGATCCTTTCTGTTTTTGTGGATGCAAACGATGCTCCTCGAAACATCATAGGTATCCGTTCGCTACACGGTCCTCATGGAAATGCACTTTTTGGTTTCAGTACCTGGAACGGAGCAACTGTGCACCAGGACTTTGTCAATATGTATGATGATATGGACAAGCGAAAAGGTCAATGGTTAGTAGGTGCACAACCCGGAGGAGTCAATTATCAGTTAGATATTTCTTCGCTGACAAGCGCGGGACTTGAAGAAGGAGCCAGGAACGCCAAGTTTTTACCTGTACCACCTTATGATGGTGCCAGTTCATCAAATGACTTTCCGGTTTTCCGGCATGCGGATGTTTTGCTTACCAAAGCTGAAGCGATCCTGAGAAACGGAGGAGATGAGAGTGCCGCAAGAGCGTTGGTAGATGAGGTAAGAAATCGCGCAGGGCTTGATGATTTTGCGGGCACACTGACGCTGGATGAGATCCTGGATGAAAGGGGCCGCGAACTCTGCTGGGAAGGACACAGACGACAGGATATGATCCGTTTCGGGACGTTCACTGATGCCCGAAGCTTCAAGCAGGCAAGTACTGATACCTACCAGTTGTTTCCTATCCCTGCGGACGCTATAGCTAATAATCCAACTTTGGATCAAAATGCAGGCTATTAATCAACCTAAAAATTTTAAAAGCATGAAATTTTATAAATATTCATACATTCTTGTAAGCATGATCCTGGGCTTGATCGCCTGGGGTTGTGCCGAGGATACCATAGAACCAATGCTGGCGGAGCTTAGAAACCAGTCGTATGATCTGGTGGTGATCTCCAGTGGCAGCCAGCATGTACCTGTATCCTTTTCAGCTCAAGGCTCAGACCTGGAGGAAGTAACGGTAAACATCACGGCACAGGGAGGTACGGAAGTGGTTGCCACCAATACATTGAGAAACATCACAGCAGATAAGCTAAATCGAGTATCGTTCAATGTTCCTTTTCCCAGTAATGATGTAGCGCCAACGGGTATTTATACCGTTAGTTATTCCATGAACGGTTCGGGTGAAGCAGCTACCGGATCATACGATATCAATGTGATCAACAACGTAAATCCAGTCTATTGCGATTATACTGACGGTTTGCCTTCCGGTACAAGCGTTTGGATCCGACTTTATGTGCCAGAGGGAGCAGATCTGCCAGAAGATGATGACAACATTTATCTAACCGGTAGCTTCGGTACCCGCGAAGGAGGAAGTGACTGGGACGGAGGAGGTGATGGCGCCTCACCATTCGTTTTTGATCAGCTGGATGATACCTGCTATGAGCTCGCTATCAATCTGGAAAGCGGGGACAACTTCAAGATCACCCGTGGTAACTGGGGCAAAGAGATGGCAACAGCTACAGGCTCTATACCCGGCAACTTTGTCTACAATGGCGAAAGTGAGATTACCATCACAGCTTACAACTGGGCTGACAGAGAGACCGTAGTTCCGGAAACCGCTGAAGCGGAAACACTGGCTGTACCTGCGGGAGCCATTCAGCCGGGCATGCTGACATTCGTAGCTGAGCTCAATGGTCCGGATGCCAATGACGGCACTTACTATGTGGTAGAGAAAGGTGCTGCAAACCTGGATAATGCCTGGGAAATGATCCCGTTTGAGGAGGAAAATATGGTAGCAGCTGCCGTACCGAAAAGCGAAGTGGAATATATCGTGGTGAAAGGCGAAGCAAGCGCCATCGGCACAAATGCTTATGGCTTTGAGCAGTCTGCAACATGGGATGGACAGACCAATCCCGTGCAGGTAACTGTCGGAACATTTGAGGGCGCTACTTTCACCCTGGGTGAGAAAATTGTGATCGTAGGTTCGGCAAGTCCCGGTGATTGGGGTGCTTCTTCAGGTCAGGATTTTACCAAAACCGGTGACGGCACCTATGAGATAACAATCGCTCTGAATGCTGATGCTGAATATCTCCTGCTGCCTGATTACGGACAATGGGGAGATAAATGGGCCTATGGTTCCGGTGATGCTCTTTCGGGTACTTTTGATGTGCAGGGTAACGGACCAAACCTGTCTACTGCAGGAATTGAGGCCGGAACGTATACCATATCAGTGGACTTTACCGAGGGAAATGGTACTTACCAGCTATCCGGGCAATAAGCACTGAAGGTTAATAATTACATCCTGAATAGTCCTGCTTTGTCAGGTTATATTGAATGATCATAGTGGAGTATGGGTTTGACACAAATATTCCCCCTTTTCAAAGGGGGCCGATGGGGGTTATAGAAAAATTTATCAAACCCATACTCCCAAATCGCAACTTGACAAAGTAGTAATAGTTCAGGGTATTTCTTCAATACTATTCGTATTTGGTAAGGGGTCACAGCTTTTGTGGCCCTTTATTTTCATCTTTTTGATTTTGTATATGAAGCAGTTTTATAGATCCATTTTGATTATTGCCACGTTCCTTTTGGCTGGTTCACTTAAAGGCCAGCTGATTGCCATCGAACCTGAAAGCGCTTCAGGTGACGGGGAGATCACCATTACTTTTGATGCTACTGAAGGGACTGGTGGGCTGGTCGGGGCAAGCACTGTTTATATGCATTCCGGAGTGGTAACCAGTGAACCCGGTGGTACGGATTGGGAATACGTGGTTGGAAACTGGGGAATGGATGATGGGATTGGCAAGATGACCAAAGTCTCCGGATCGGAGGATCTTTGGGAGATCACCATGACTCCAAGAACCTATTACGAAGTACCTCAGGGTGAAAACATCTTTCGGCTGGCCATGGTTTTTAGAAATGCGAACGGCTCGGCAGAGGGCAAAGGAACACCCGGAACCTACAGCTGGGGAACGGTCGCTTCAAATGGCGACATCTATGTGGATCTTGATGTAAGCGCTTACGTAACCATTACTTCACCCCGGGAAGAAAACCTTTTTCCGGAAGAAGGCGAACCAATCACCATGGCAGCTGAAGCGTCAGGCGAGGTTTCTGCAATGAGTCTCTTTATTGATGGTGATGAAAAGACTTCCGTGAGTTCGGGAACAACCATTTCATATGATTTCACTCCGGCTGTTTCGGATACCATCGAGCTAAAAGTTACTGCAACTATAAACGGGGAAGTGACAGAAGCGATAAAGAACCTGGTCATCAACCTGAGACCAGCTACTACTACCGCCGACCTTCCGGCAGGATTAAAGAAAGGGATTAATTACCACACTGATGAAACGAAAGCAACGTTGGTGCTGGAAGCTCCCGGAAAGGAGTTTGTTTACGTGGTAGGGGACTTTAATGCCTGGCTGACTTCTGCAGATTATCTAATGAACCAGACTTCTGACGGGGAGTTGTTTTGGCTGGAAGTCACGGGACTCACTCCAGGTCAGGATTATGTTTTTCAATACTGGGTAGACGGTACGGTCAAAATAGGTGATCCGTATGCTGAGCAGGTTGCTGACCCATGGAACGACCAGTACATCCCGGATTCACTGTACCCGGATTTACCCGAATATACAAGAACTGATTATGGGATCGCGACCGTACTTCAAACAGCGCAAACCCAATACAACTGGGCCGCCTCAGAGGCTGCCTGGACACCTCCGGCGAAAGAGGACCTGGTGATCTATGAGTTGCTGATCAGGGACTTCCTTGGCTCACATAGCTACCAGGATCTTACTGATACGCTCACCTACCTGAAAAAGCTTGGCATTAATGCCATCGAGCTTATGCCTGTTATGGAGTTTGAAGGTAACTCCAGCTGGGGATACAATACTTCCTACCAGTTTGCCCCGGATAAATATTATGGAACCGAAGAGGATCTGAAAGCTTTCATAGAAGCGGCACACCAGCAGGGCATTGCTGTAATCCTGGATATGGTTTTAAACCACGCCTTTGGCCAGAATGCCATGGTGCAGATGTATTGGGACGCTGCTAGCAATACGGTGAGTGCAGATAACCCCTGGTTCAATCCGATTGCAAAACATCCGTTCAACGTAGGTTACGATTTCAACCACGAAAGTCCGTACACCAAAGCTCTCGTGGATAGTGTCAATCACTACTGGATACAGGAGTATCACTTCGATGGTTTTCGGTTTGACTTGTCTAAGGGCTTTACGCAAACGTACTATGGAGACGATGTGAATGCCTGGTCTGGTTATGACCAGGGCAGGATCGATCTGCTGAAGCGAATGGCGGAAAAGATCCGGACCTATGACCAGGATGCCTACGTGATCCTTGAGCACTTTGGTGATGCCAGTGAAGAAGCTGCCCTTTCTAATGAAGGCATGATCTTATGGAAAGGCTTTACCTACTTTTATGCTGAAGCGCTGAAAGGTGAAACCGCAGATATATCCGGCTCTAAAGACCTGACGCATGTGACTTTTATGGAGAGTCATGATGAGCAGCGGACCGCCTATGAAATGATTACAAATGGCAGGGCAAGTGGCTCCTATGATGTAAAAAAAGAAGCCATTATGCTGGAACGGGCCAAGATGGCTGCCGCTTTTCATTTTTTGCAGGCAGGCCCTAAAATGATCTGGCAGTTTGGAGAGCTTGGTTATGATATTGATATCAACTACATCAGTCGTTTGGCAGAAAAGCCATTGCCCTGGGGAGAAGGTAACTTAGAGTATTATGAGGATGATCTGCGGCAATATGTTTACGATGCTTACGCCGCAATTCTTGAGTTGAGAAATGAGTATAACGATGTGATAGATGCCGGAACATATACCTCCAGCTTAAGCGGAGATCTGAAGCAATTGTCTATTGATCATGAGACCCTTGATATTTGTGTGATCGGGAATTTTGGGGTCCAGCCGGGTTCGGTAGACCCTGACTTTCCATCCACGGGCACCTGGTATGATTACTTCAGTGGCGAGACTATTGAAGTTTCAAATCCCAATAACTCCATGGAGCTGAAGGCAGGTGAGTTTCATGTGTATACCAGCAGCCAGATCTCTGTGGGGTTTCCGGATGTGGTCAAAACCTATCAAAACCCGGTTACTGTCAATCCTTCCGGATTTAAGGTGGACGATGAAATTGTCATAGAGTTTGATGCTACCAGGGCAAGTCCCGATGGGACCAATGGACTTGTTGGTGCAGAAAAAGTGTATATGCAAGCCGGCCTGGTTACGGATGATCCGGAGGGCACAGACCTGACCCACATTGTTGGAAACTTAACGGATGATGGGGTAGGTGAAATGACCAAAGTGGAGGGTGCTTCTGATAAATGGAGAATAGTGATTACCCCAAAAGAGTACTTTGGTCTGGGGGATACGGAAGCAGCCTTTCGAATAGGGATGTATTTCAGGGATGCTGCCAATGATAATGTGGGGAAAGGGTTTCGTGATGAATTGATCTTTGTGGATATCATTCAGGAGGGCACACTGATTTCAGTGAATCCGGCGACCTTCTCAGTTGAGAATGAAATTACAATCACCTTTAATGCGGCCTTGGGTAATCGAGGACTGGTAAATGCCGAAAAAGTTTACATGCATTCAGGAGTGGTGATCACTGATATTTCTGAGCCTACCAGTGACGATTGGGCCAATGTAGTGGGCACCTGGGGGACTGATGACGGAGTGGGAAAGATGACTCAAATTGCCGGAACCAGCCAGTGGAAGATCACGCTCATCCCAAAAGACTATTACACCTTGCCTGGAGATGCTTACTGGCTGGCTATGATCTTTCGTGATGCCTCCGGAGATAAAAAGGGAACGGGTGTCTCCGGAAACATAGAAGGTGGATTTATAGCCACTAATGGCGACATTTTTATTCGTATACCTCACCGTAAAGCCATTGTCAACTCTGTAGACAAGCAAAACAACAGCCTTTTGATCTTCCCAAACCCGGCGAAAGACAGTATCCGCCTTAGGAATTTTGGTGAAGCAGATCATTGCTACATTTATGATCTTAGTGGTAAGGTCATTTTGAAATTAGCCGTATCCCTCGATGGCACGGTGGATATTTCAGAATTAACCAATGGACTTTATATTTTGAAAACAGCTCCTGATTCTTTTCAGGCAGTTCGATTTTTAATCAACAAATGAGACTCAAATGACAAAAGTATCGATACTTAAAATCGCGTTTATTCTTTTCATTTCATTTCATGTAAACGGACTGGCAGCCCAGGACCTTGAGCGTGTCGAACCGCCCTTCTGGTGGAGCGGAATGCAAAATGATAACCTTCAGTTGCTCATCAAAAGTGATGGGATCGGAGAGACAACCGCAGTGGAGATAAAGGACAATGATGGTCCGGAGGTTACCAGGATTCAAAAAGCGGAAAACCCCGGTTACCTGTTTGTAGACCTCAATCTGGCAGGTATAAAGGCAGGAACTTATACGCTTCAATTTAAAAAAGGAAAGAAGGTCATTGCTAAAACTACCTACGAGCTGAAGGAACGCTCGGGGGAGCGGGATGTGATCGGTAATGAGGATGTGATCTATCTGATCACACCGGATCGGTTTGCAAATGGGAATACAGGCAATGACTCAGTAGAAGAGCTTGAAGATAAGTTTGACAGAGAGCACTTCAACGGGCGGCATGGTGGCGACCTGGAAGGCATCCTTTCCAAACTTGACTACATGGAAGATCTGGGTGTCACTACACTCTGGCTCAATCCTGTTTTAGAAAATGCGATGCCCCGCGTTACTTATCATGGCTATGCCATCACGGATTACTACAATGTAGACAAGCGGTACGGAGACAATGAAATGTACAGACAATTGTCCGAGGAGTTGTCCAAGCGAGGCATGAAGCTGATCATGGATATGGTTTTCAATCACTCCGGCTCTGAGCACTGGTGGATCAAAGAGCCTCCGTTTTCTGACTGGGTGCATTTTCAGGGGAATTACACCAACACCAACCATGCCATGGCATCCATTCCGGATCCTTACAGCTCTGAAGCAGATGAAAAGCTCATGGAGCAGGGCTGGTTTGTATCCGTGATGCCTGATCTCAACCATGACAATGCGTTCATGGAAGAATACCTCATCCAAAATAGTATCTGGTGGATAGAATATGCCGGATTAGAAGGCATCAGAATGGACACATACCCCTACAATAAAATAGAAACCATGCAGCGCTGGGCAGAGCGGGTCCTGGCAGAGTACCCGGATTTTTACCTGGTGGGTGAAACCTGGATCCATAGCGAGCTGCAGGAGGCTTACTGGGCTCCCCAACCAAATGCACCATATAATTCAAAACTGACAAGTATTACGGATTTTCCGCTTTGCAATGCCATCCATGCCGCATTCGGCGAAAAAGGGGACTTAAGAAGCCTGTACGATGTGCTGAGCAAAGATTTTGCTTACCATCAGCCTTTTGCTAACAAGATATTTGCCGATAATCATGACATGGATCGATTTTACCATACCGTCGGTGAAGACCTGGACAAATTCAAGAATGCGATGACTTTTCTGCTGACTACACGGGGTATCCCACAGATCTATTATGGCACTGAGATATTGATGCGAAAGTTTGGAGAACATGGCGTGCTGAGAGAAGATTTTCCGGGTGGGTGGTCATCGGATGATCGGAATGCCTTTACCCCGGAAGGGCGTACTGCCGAAGAGAATGAAGCCTTTAACCATCTGCGAACCTTGCTCAACTGGAGGAAAGGTAGCAAAGCAGCTCAGGCTGGCGACTTAAAGCACTTTGTTCCGTATGATAATATTTACGTTTATAGCCGTAGTGCTGGAAATGAAAAGGTAGTTGTGTTTATGAACAACAATGAGGAGGATAAGGAGCTGAAGCTGGATCGATTTGCTGAGATTCTGGAAGGCTATGACAAGGGTACTGATGTGTTGACCAATAAGAATGTTTCACTGGGAGATCAACTATCTATTCCTGGAAACAGTAGTTTTATATTAACACTGGAAAAAGAGGAGGCGAATTAACTGTTTCTGATATTTGGAGTTGCTTGGTTATACGTATAGATTTTTTATCTTTGTCGTATAACTTAATGCTATGGATGCTAAGGTTACTTTAAGTTTTGAGAAGGAAGTAATAGATTCTGCTAAAAAGTTTGCAGATAGGCATAATATAAGCTTATCACGACTTACAGAATACCTGTACAAGCAGATCACTTCGGGCAACTACTATGGGTTAGAGGATTTTCCCATCGCCGATTGGGTAAATGAAGTTGCCGAAGGTAAGGCCGAGTATAAAACCAGGTCCAGGAAAGAATCGAAAAAAGGATACTATGATTCCAGAAGAAAATGAAAATTTTTCTGGATGCCAATGTGATCATTTCAGTATTGAACAAGGAGTATCCCGTATTTACCGTTTCTTCCAGGATACTGTCTCTTGCTGATAATCCCCGATTCAAAGTTTATACTTCAGCGCTTTCACTTGCTATTTGTTTTTATTTTGTCTCAAAAAAGAGTGGAGAGAAGCAGGCAAAGCAAAAAATTAACAGGCTCAAGGAACATGTTTCACTTGCCGTAGTGTCTGAAGATGTAGTGAATGAATCGTTAAGAAATCCTGCGGTAAATGATTTGGAGGATGGTATGCAGTATTACGCCGCTGAGAATGCAGAATGTACCTGCATCATAACCGAAAATCCCGGAGACTTTTATTTTTCCAATATTGAAGTTCTTACCTGTGAGGACTTTTTCAGAAGGTATATGATTGAAAGGAAACATGGAGTTATTGGCAATTGAGAGAGTCGCAGAATTTTTTAACACAAAAATCTAAAAAGTTGCACTTTACGCTTACCTAAAATTCGAATGATTATAAAGGAATTTTTGTATCTTAAAATTGTTTAAATTTTTGAATGGACAGGAATGCCAGAGATCAGCAGATTTTATGGGATTATTATCAAAATGTACTTTAATGAACATAATCCACCTCATTTCCACATAGAATATCAAGATTATGAGGCTGTTATGAATATTGAAACAGGAGAATTAACAGGAAAAATGTCAAGGAGAGCACTTGGTTTAGTATATGACTGGTTGGATCAAAACAAAGATGCCTTGCTTGAAAACTGGAAACGAATAGAAGAACGTAAACCACTTAACAAGATTAAACCCTTAGACTAATGGCGACCAATACATTACTTATAAAAGTAGAGCAAGCTGAATACCTGACCGATTACCAAATAAAGTTAACTTTTTCGGACGGTCTAACCGGGATAGTAGATTTAAAAGACGAAATATGGGGAGAGGTTTTCGAACCATTGAAGGATATAAATTATTTCAAGAATTTCACCAAAGATCGCTGGACAATCGGTTGGGATTGTGGAGCAGATTTTGCCCCGGAATTCCTTCATGAACTCACCCTGAAGCAATCCGAAAAAGCACATAAGGTCAGATAAAAATAAATACACTTACCTTCTTCGTAGAGGTTTGAAGTCAAAGCGAAATTCTGAGCTATTGATAAAAAGGTGCACCCACATTTTCATCAAGGTTACTAACAATCTTAAAGACACAAACAGCAACGTATAATCCACAAAAGCAAATACCTTAAAGAATAGAAAGTAAATAGATCAGCGCAAGCGAAACGAGAGATAGTACAAGATTATACATTACGTACCTTCTCTTTTCTTTTTTCCATTTAAACCAAACAACCACCAGGACTAAATAGATGAAAAGTAATAGAGACTCAGCGCTTTTGTTTTCTTCTTCTATGCTAAAATTCTTTTTGACATAAAACAAGGCATAGTCAGTTTGGTGATTAGAATTATAGATTTCCAGATTCAGGTAAGCCCTCACAAAAGTGAGAATGATCAGTAAAGCAATATAAATTGATGAAAGTAACATTTAGTGACCAAAATCATTGACTAAGCTAACAAAGGAGTTTTTTATTCTACAAGGACAATCTCAAATTCGCCGTGATGTTGTCCTGTATTTATTTCATTAATTTGGGGGGATAATTAATCAATCACATGGAAGCTGAACTTTCAACAGCCTTAATGCTTTTACTTACGGGAATGATTACTGTTTTTACAGTCCTTTTGCTTGTCGTCATCACTGGAAACCTGTTGATTCGATTTGTAAATGCTTTTATCCCGGAGCTGGTCATTCCAGCCGAAAAGCAGGGGGATCAGGTAAATAAGAAAAAGATAGCAGCAATAAATGCGGCTGTTGAGATCATAACAAAAGGCCAGGGCAGGGTTAGTAAAATTGAGCGGAAAAAATAAAAAATAATGGCACGAGAAATTGGGCTTAGTTTGGTTTACCGTGATATGTGGCAATCATCCGGTAAATATATGCCTCGCGTGGATCAGTTGAAACGCGTAGCAGAGCCGATTATTGATATGGGTTGTTTTAAGCGCGTAGAAACCAATGGAGGTGGCTTTGAACAAATCAACCTTTTATACGGAGAAAATCCGAATACGTCTGTCCGGGAGTGGACTCAGCCGTTTAATGATTCAGGCATTCAGACCCACATGCTGGAGCGGGGCCTGAATGGGCTACGGATGTATCCGGTTCCCCGGGATGTCCGAAAGCTAATGTTCAGACTGAAGAAAATACAGGGAACGGATATCTCGAGATCATTTGACGGACTAAACGATACCCGTAACCTTAAGCTTTCCATAGACTATGCCAAGGAGGGCGGCATGATCGCCCAGGCGGCTTTGTGCATTACCCACTCCAGGCTTCATACGGTAGATTATTACATCAAAATGGCCGAGGAGCTCATCGCGATGGGTACAGAAGAGATCTGCATCAAAGACATGGCCGGGATCGGCCGGCCAGCTTCAATGGGTAAGCTGGTAGAAGGGATAAAAAGCATCAAGAAGGACATACCCGTCAGCTATCATGGGCACTCAGGTCCCGGCTTTTCTGTGGCTTCTTCCCTGGAGGCCGCCCGTGCCGGAGCTGATTTTATTGATGTTGGTATGGAGCCTCTTTCCTTTGGTACGGGTCACGCGGACCTGCTCACCGTGCATGAGGTACTTCGGGATGCCGGATTTAGCCTCCCCGATATCAATATGAAAGCCTACATGCAGGCTCGCTCACTGACGCAGGAGTTTATCGATGACTTTTTAGGCTACTATATCAACCCCAAAAACCGATTGATGAACGCTTTGCTTATCGGTCCGGGATTACCTGGCGGTATGATGGGGAGTCTTATGGCCGATCTGGAAAATAACCTTAAAAGCCTGAATAAGTGGAAAGAAAAGCATAATCAGCCAGCTCTAACCCAGGATGACCTGCTGATCAAGCTCTTTGAGGAGGTAGAGGAGATCTGGCCAAAAATGGGCTATCCACCACTGGTAACACCATATAGCCAGTATGTCAAAAATGCTGCTTTGGTCAACGTAATGCAGATGGAAAAAGGCAAAGAACGCTGGTCGCTGCTGGATGACAATACCTGGGATATGTTGCTTGGCAAGTCGGGAAGACTTCCTGGTAAACTGGCAGATGAACTCAAAGATCTTGCGAAAGAACAGGACAGAGAATTTTTCGAGGGAGATCCTCAGGACCTGCAACCGGATGCTTTGGAAGAATTCCGCCAGAAGATGAAAGAGCAGGGGTGGGATACCGGACAGGATGATGAGGAGTTGTTTGAATACGCCATGCACCCTCAGCAGTATGAGGCCTATAAATCAGGGAAAGCGAAAAAGGATTTTGAAACTGACCTGGCAAAACGAAAAGCAGGGTCTGAAACCCCACAAGCACCTGGAGTTTCGGCTGGAGATGGCGGTCAGCCTAAACATCTTGATATTGATGTAAATGGGGAGAAGTTTAAAGTTACGGTTTCATACAGTACCTCAAATGGTACCCAAGCGAAGCCTCAGGAATCAAAATCATTGGAGACTTCACCTTCACCTAATGGGGCTGTAAAGGAGATTACAGCTCCGCTTGAAGGAAAAGTTTACCTGACTAAAGAAGCCGGAGAAAAAGCATTGAAAGTAGGAGATAAGGTCGGAAAAGGGGATGTGGTCTTATATATAGAAGCCATGAAAGTGACCAATGCTGTAAAATCGGATGTAGAAGGAACGGTGGTTGAGGTGTTGGTAAATGAAGGGGAGGATGTCTATGATGATGACGTATTGATCAAATTAAAATAGATTTCGAAATAATGTCATTAAGTTAAGCTTTGATTTCAAAAAAATAAATCCAAAGATCAGATAGATATGAATAACAAAATCCTGATTGCAACCTTCCTTGTATTTTTTTGTGTAAGCGCTAAAGCGCAGGTCGGTACCGGATTCCTTTATTCCACAGTTCATCCTAACCTGGCTGTTAACTACAACTCAGCTAACACTTTTTGGGGAGAGGCCAGGTTTTCCATGGATGTAGAATCATCCAATTTTTCACCTGAATTTCTGGGGGCTTATAACTTCATTTCAAGCAAAGAAGTGGATCTGTACGGAGCCCTGGGAGGTCGCTTCAATCTGTTTCCGGGGGTGGTTTTAGCTTCCGGGATCAACGCTTTCCCATTTTCCACAAAGAATTTCGGGTTTACGTTTGAGTCAGCCGTGATGTTTGATGTGGATGCGGACCGTCAAATCTTCCGCGGCTCTTTCGGCTTCAGGTATTTGTTTAACGACTAGCAAGGTGGATCTTTTCGATAAGCTATACAAAATGACGGCTATCCAGAACATTGTGGATCAGCCGCAAATATTATTAATGATCCTCATTGCATTCTTTTTGATGTATTTGGGGATCAAAAAGCAGTACGAGCCCCTCTTGTTGGTTCCCATTGCTTTTGGGATGCTTATCGCAAACTTCCCGGGAGGACAAATGGGAGTAGAAAAGATTGATGAAAACCTGACACTGTATCAAATAGCCAGTCAGCATGGGATCATGAATTTTATCTATTATTCAATGATCAAGACCGGTTTTTTGCCACCGATCATCTTTCTGGGAGTTGGGGCCTTGACGGATTTTGGACCCATGTTGCGAAATCTGAGGCTGGCTTTTTTTGGCGCAGCAGCCCAAATTGGCATTTTCACTGTGCTCATTTCAGCGGTAGCTTTTGGCTTTAGCCTGAAGGAAGCCGGAGCGCTGGGGATCATTGGCGGAGCGGATGGACCTACGGCTATTTATACCACGATCAAGCTGGCCCCCCATCTTTTAGGTCCTATTGCCATTGCGGCTTATTCATATATGGCTTTAGTGCCGGTTATTATTCCACTGGTTGTCCGTTTTACCACTACCAAAAAGGACCTGATGATCAACATGAAGCAGCAGGACAAGCTGTTTCCGTCAAAGAGGCCGATCAAAAACCTCCAAACCCTGAAAATCTTATTCCCGATCGGTGTTGCCACAATTGTAGCTTTGTTGGTGCCATCATCGGTTCCGCTGATCGGGCTACTGATGTTTGGAAACCTGGTTAAAGAGATTGGCGCGGCTACAGGACGTCTGCATAAAGCTGCGTCTGATACTATACTGAATGCGGCAACGGTCTTTCTGGGCCTAGCCGTAGGTGCTACGATGACCGCTAAAGCGTTTCTTAATGTGGAAACTATCCTGATAATTGTTGGTGGGTTTATTGCGTTTGCTATTTCCATAGCCGGCGGAATATTTGCCGTTAAGATCTACAACCTGTTTGCCAAAAAGAAAATTAATCCGCTGATCGGGGCAACGGGCCTCAGTGCGGTGCCTATGGCATCTCGAGTTGCCAATGAAATAGCCCTGAAGCATGATCCCAATAATCATCTGCTACAGTATGCTATGGCCAGTAATATTTCCGGTGTGATCGGTTCGGCGGTTGCTGCCGGGGTGTTGATCTCCTTTTTGGGTTAACGTTTTCCTGAGCTCGAATACCCGGCCGGTTGACTGTAAGTAAATGTGAAAATTTCCCGGATCCAGAGACTTTACTACAGAACTCACACCTCCATTCAACTCTCCGGAGGCCACAGCCTCACCGGCATCATCAAATACCACAAATCCGTTTTTTAAGTGATTGTGGCTGATGACAGAATCCAGCCTGGCTTTTCTTATGGCATACTTATCTTTTTTCACAGGCTTTTCTAAAGACAATTCTGCCTTTAGAAGGTCACCTTCTGATGTTGTCAGAAAGAGAAATAAGCATGATCCGAGAAGAAATAACCGTTTCATCGTGTTTCAGGCTGATTGGATTACGATAATAAGACAATCCGGTATTACTTCACGAAAGGATTAGATTAGCAGGGAAGGAATATCGATGAATGGGTATTATTTGGTACAACAGAATGTTTAGAACGCAAGATTGTTTATTTTCAAGGTTGAAAGGCCACTGATGAATCCATTTGGAGATCAGTTACAGTTGGAGGAATACTCCCAGGACAGGGATTCTGCCATTGTTTCCGTTAAAGAACTAAATAGTTACCTAAAACTGACTTGGAAAGAAAATTTACTGGTAAAAATCATAGTCATACTTAATGGTGTACTCGGGATCCCCGTAGAGGTTAAACATTTCAGTTCGGACTTTCAGGCCTGAGCCATTGTAAAAGTATTCCCTGTAAGTATAGAGTTTGTCCCCTTTGTAGTATTCTGATCTTACGAGAAGATCATGGTTGTAGTAGTGTTTGTGATTCCACTCTTTTAGCTTGACATCTGTCAGGTTGTTGTTATCGTAGGTAAATTTTTGCTCGTTGAGATCGCTTTCATCCATCTCCCCAGCGCTATGGTTAGCACCATAACTATACGAAACAACTTTATCACCTGCATATTCAAATGTTTCTAGATACGAGTGTCTGGACCTGGAACCTACTTTTTTACCATTTGCATCATAATAAGAAAGGTTTGAGTTCTTGGTAAATTGTTCTTTTACAGTGATTCTTGCAGGTAATTCTTCATCAGCATACTCAATCTCTGTTGAATATTTAAAAAGCTCACTCGACCTGAATCTTGGGTGATTGGTTTCTGCTTTAGATGCATAGATCCTGGGCCAGTCGTTTCCATAGAGCAGATTTTTCTCTATTGGACCTACATCTAAGCCGTCCATAATGTATGGCACTCCGGTGGCTTTGGGAGATGTCATAAAAGAAATCTCGAAGGGGTCTTTATAGTCGTAAGGATAGGTCATATGCTGTACTACACGATCCAGAGAGCCGTCTGGCAGGAAGTGTGCTTCAGCAATGATATTCCCGCTTTTATGCTGAGTATCTGACTGATGACTGATATACGTGGTTGTAATTTTTTTCACATCTTTAAGAGCTGCTTCAGCCTCCAGCAATGAAATATCCGTAACATCCGTTTCACAGCTGATCAGCCAAATGGCTAAAGCCAAAAATGGAGTACCCAGGAAAAGATTGCTTTTTTTCTTTCGCTTATGCAGTAAGCTGTTGATGCGTTTGGAGATGCGACTATAACTAAAAAGATTAAGTGGAGTGGATCGGGAAGTATTGGCTGAAAAACTGACAAGGAGATGAGAGTAGTTTACATGACCAAGTTCTCTGGCAAGGATCTCATCAATTTCGTATTCATGGTTCTTTTTGATTTCTTTTTTCAGGAACCATACAATGGGATTGAACCAGAAAACCGCACAATAGATTTCACTTAGAAGGATATCCAGACTGTGCCATTTTTCTTTATGGATTTTCTCATGTTGTAAAATGTGAGTAAGCTTTTCAGATTCTTTATAATTCTCGTTGATGAAAATAAGATTAAAAAAGGAGGCTCCTATAAATCGGTCAGTTTGGACAAGCCAGTAATTAGGATTTCTTTCTTCAAATCTCCCTTTATTTTTTAGTGATAAAATCGAAAATATGGATAAAAGGAGCTTAGAAAGCAGGAAAAGAGAAATAGCAGAATAGGCAATAAATACCGATGTTAACCAATCAAAATTGGAAGGCCTGGGATCTGAATTGGACGATTCACTAGCCGGAAGAGTTGTGGAAGAAGGAAGAGGTTTTACATCTGACCTGCTCAACTCCGGAGAGAAAACCTCGGTAATCTGTGTAGACGACATGGAGGGCGAGCCTGTTTTTATTTCCAGATGAGGAAGAATAAGGGGGATCAAGACAATTCCCAGCAATATAATTCGATTGATAGAGGCCGGGACTTTATTCCTTAATAAAAGGTATCCCAAATAGAGGATACCCGATGCAGCGCATACTTCTAAGATGTAGTTTATGGGTGCATTCATTTTTCAATTTTTTTGATGAGATTTTTGAGTGAAGCCAATTCTTCCTGCGTTAGTTCTTTTTCCTTGATCATCAAGGACATAGCTTGAGAAACAGAACCATCAAAATAATCTTTTACCAAAGACCGGAACACCTTTTGGCTGTAAGTGGATTTACTCACCAATGGGTGATATTGATGGGTTTTTCCAAAAGCCTCATGACCTACCATTCCTTTTTCTTCCAATATTCTTATAATGGATGATACAGTATTATAAGGAGGCTTGGGCTCCGGTAACTCGCGAATGATATCTTTTACAAATGCCTTCTTCAGCTTCCAGAGCATCTGCATAATGGGTTCTTCGGCTTTTGTGAGTTTCTCCATGCCGTAAAAGTATAACGGATAAATCAGTTATACAACTGAAATTTCAGTTGAAATAAAATGAAACCATTTCCTGAATTGATTCGTTTTTACATTTGTATATACAAATAATGGAAAAAAAGCGATCCTATTTTTGTAATTGCCTGTACTTTTCGACCAGTGCGCTGGCCAGGCGACTTAACCGCCTGGCCGAGGAGTCTTTTGCTCCTTCGGGATTGGCCCCATCGTATGCTTTTGTGATCATGACGGTAAACCGGGTACCGGGTATTAGTCCATCAGCCATTGCACAGGAGTTACAGATGCAGCCCTCTACCATCACACGTTTTTTGGATAAAATGGAAGGAAAAGGCTATTTAAGACGTGAATCGGAGGGAAAATCAATCAGGGTGTATCCCACGGATAAAAGTTTGGAGATAAATGTAAAACTGCAGGAATGTTGGGAAGCCCTTTATGATCGCTATAAAGAAATGCTTGGGAGTGAAATGGCGAAAGACCTCGCAAATGCTATGGTAATCGCTAATGACCGAATGCAATAAAAGAATTTAATTAATAATTGCTTGTACATACAACTAACTAATAATTATTATGAAAATTGGAATTTTAGGTTCAGGTACAGTAGCCAAATCATTAGGACAAGGTTTTCTGAAGCATGGCTATGAGGTGAAACTGGGAACACGAACACCTTCCAAACTGGAAGAGTGGCAAAATAAAAATCCCGGTGCATTAGTAGGAACCCTTGAGGAAGCTGCTTCTTTCGGGGATCTTTTGGTGCTGGCAGTGAAAGGGAAATATTCGCTTGATGTTTTAGGAGCTGCTAAAGAGCAAAACCTCGATCGTAAAACAATCATAGACGCAGGGAACCCGATTGATGATAACACCGCACCTGAAGATGGTGTGCTGAAGTTTTACACCAAACAGAATGGGTCTTTGATGGAAGAATTGCAAAACACTTATCCGAATGCAAACTTTGTAAAAGCTTTTAACAGTGTAGGAGCCCACCTGATGGTCAATCCACAGTTTGAAGAAGGAAAACCTACCATGTTTATCGCAGGAAATGAAGCGCAAGCCAAGGCAGAGGTAGTCAAAGTTTTGGATCAATTCGGCTGGGAAACGAAAGATATGGGGACCGCTAAGGCCGCTCGTGCCATTGAGCCGCTATGCATGCTTTGGTGTATTCCCGGCTTTAGGGAAAACCAATGGACCCAGGCCTTTAAATGGCTAACCAAATAAACATCCTTTGGGGTTTTTGACTTAACTTAAATATAGAAAGTCAAACCTAAAGAATGGAAAAATCGATGATCATTGTGGGCATGGGGGGTGGAATCAGCTATGCTGTTGCCTTACGTTTTGTCCGGGCCGGATATAAAATTGGTATGATATCCAGAAATGAAGAAACACTGATCGCATATCAGCAGCTCATGTCCGGAGACGGCCTTATAAGTCATTATGCAGTGGCTGATGCCAGTATTCAGTCCCAGCTTAGTGAGGCCATCCTTTCATTAAAAGAAGAGTTGGGGGATCCGGAGGTTTTGCTCTACAATGCGGCAAGGATCAAGGATAAGAACATTCTCAGAGAATCCATATCCTCCCTGGCCGCAGACTTTAAAGTAAATGTAGGCGGAGCGCTACATGCTGTCAGGGAAGTGATCAAACCGATGAAAAAATATAATCGGGGAACGCTTCTGTTTACCGGAGGAGGGCTCGCTTTAGACCCAAACCCAAACTACGGTTCCCTGGCTATAGGTAAAGCCGGACTTCTTAACCTGGTAAAGCAGTTGGTAAATGAACTTCATTATACTCACATAAAAGTAGGAACCGTGGTTGTGAAGGGTTACGTTCAGCCTAAGGACCTGAAATACAATCCTACTTCTATTGCGGAGGAGTTTTGGAAGATCCATTCTCAGGATGGAAAATCCATTGACATAGTGGAATATTAATTTAATAGAAGGCATGTTATCCTCAGCAAAAGAACGGTATCATCAATAGTTAAACCAAACAATACCACTTTTCAATACCAACAACTCATGAAGACTATTTTGGTGACTGGAGGAAACCGGGGAATTGGTTTCGAGATATGTAAACAACTTGCTGAAAGCGGTCACAGGGTGATCCTCGCTGCCCGGTCGGCACAAAAGGGGATTGAGGCGGCTAAAAAATTAAAAGACCATGGTGGGGATGTCATTTTTATGAGCCTTGACCTGGAACAGGTAAGCAGCATACGTGCATTTGTTCAGGAATTTTTCAGATCACACGACCGACTGGATGTGCTGATCAATAATGCAGCCATACTCGAAGACAGCCACTTCCATGTACGAGACATCCCCACGGAGCTGATGGAGCGAATGCTGAAAATTAACCTGCATGGCCCTATCCAACTCACTCAGGGGTTACTTCCCTTGCTGAAAGAAAGTGATGACCCGCGAGTGATAAACTTATCCAGCGGGATGGGGGCCTTAAACGGGATGTCCGGAGGGAATCCGGCATACCGGCTCTCCAAAGCAGCGGTCAATGCCTTTACAGGAATACTGGCTGCTGAAGAAACATGGTTAAAAGTGAATAGTGTCTGTCCGGGATGGGTAAAAACGGAAATGGGAGGTGCCGGAGCCTCAAGAACCGTACAAAGAGGAGCTGAAACTCCGGTGTGGCTGGCATTGGAGCCCGGTATCCCCTCCGGAAAATTTTTACGGGATAAAAAGGTAATAGACTGGTAGAAAGTCCCGGTTATTTATATTTTTATCGGTATGAAAAAAGGATTGAAGATCGGTGGCTTGATTTTACTGGCTGCTCTCATTGTTATTCAGTTTTTTCCTGGTGATAAACCTGAATCAAAAAAAGAAAACCCGGGAGATATTCATCAAGAGGTAGTTATCTCTTCAGGTGTAAGTAGCATACTGAAAACGGCCTGCTACGATTGCCACTCAAATGAAACCGTTTATCCCTGGTATGCCGGTGTAGCTCCTGTTTCCTGGTGGCTTATTGATCATATCGAAGAGGGTAGCGAGCACCTCAACTTTTCAGAGTGGGCGTCTTACAGCGAAAAGCGCAGGCACCACAAAATGGAAGAGCTTATCGAGGAGGTAGAGGAAGGAGAAATGCCACTCAATTCATACACATGGGTCCATCGCGATGCGGTGCTGTCGGAAGAGCAAACCAAAGAGCTGATTGCCTGGGCGAAGGATTATATGAGTCAGCTAAACCCCGGGGATGAATAAATAGCTGTAGTGGGTACGATCACCGCTTTAAAGGATAATTGCGTGGCCTGACCAAATCAGAATCCATTAGATTTGGAATGATGTAGTCGGCTATGTGCAATGGGTGTTGCATGTAGAAGGGAGTGATTTCAACTGTTCCACTCATTATAATGGGAACTGGAGTACTGATTCTTCCATTGGCTTCTGGGCCTCTTAACAAATACAGGTGGGGAATGAAAATAGCTACAAACAAGAAGAATGAGTTGGACGAACTTCTGGCGAAATACAACATTCAATATTCCATTGACGTGATTGTCAACAAAGACCTTCATGGTAACCAGGACATTTCCACGAACCTCACTTTCCAACGAAAATATTACCGATAAAAACGCTCTAAAACATTGGTTAGAGCCGAATGACCTAAAGTGGTTCTTCGCCACTTCTCTGCCAAACTTCACCACTAAATCTGCCCTGGGAAAAAAGAATTGTATTCTGCGTTCATCTTTCTTAACGAAATGCCCATTTGAAACCGTTGTTTGCTTCATTGGATCGGGATCGGCAGGTTTCACTAGTTAAGTGCGATTCACAACTGTAGGCATACGATCGGTGGCTGGTTACCACTCATTGAATTGAAGAAAGAAACCGCTAAATTTAAGGTATGGAAACACCTCAAGAAATAGAAAACAAGCTCAAGGCAGTAAAGCCATATTTAGCAGAGGAGTTTGGCATTGAGCAAATCGGCTATTTCGGGTCCTTTGCTAATGGTGATTATCGTGAAGATTCAGACATAGATATTTTGGTAGCATTTAGTAGAAAGGTTGGCTGGAAATTCTTTGATTTAAAAGATTATCTTGAATCTGCTATCGGTAGAAAAGTAGATTTGGTGACTGAAAGATCGTTAAAAAAGCAGTGGAGGCAAGCCATATTACAGCAAGTGAAATACATATGAAAGACAGAGGATATTTGGCTTACATTGAGGATATGATAGAAGCCATTGACAAGATCATCCGCTATATTGATACGGTAAATGGGCTTGAAGATTTTTTGCAAAATGAAATGGTCATCGATGCAGTCACCAGAAATTACGAAATTATAGGTGAAGCAGCTAATCAGATTCCCAATAAAGTCAAAGATAGATATCCAGATTTACCATGGAGACAAATGTACGGTCTGAGAAACTTTGCTGCACATGAATACCATACGATTGATCCGCAGATTTTGTGGGAAATTGCGGAGGATCATCTGATTGAAAATAAGATTCAATTGGAAGAAGTATTAGAAAGAGAAAACGAGGGATGACGTCAGCTAGCCTCAACAGGGTTGAAATTAAGAATTTTGAAGTCCATCACACACCAAAGTTCTAATCCATCCTTTTCCTCAGCTTCACAGGGTTACGTTTCTTTCGCCTGCGCATGTTGATCAGCTCTACGACAAGTTGGACATCAGTATCCCTTCAGGGCATCAGTTAAGGGAAAATTTTGTAGATATCCTTTCGGTGAGCAACTCTGGCGAACTCTACGACATCTCCATTAACAAATACTCCAATCCGGTAATTACCGGAGCGGATTCGGAAGGCATCATTAAACCCTGTCAATTTCCTAACCCCAGGAACTTCTTCTAAACTCTCGGTTTCCTTTACTAACTCAACAATTTCAGATGGACTTGAGATCTTTTGGTTGTTTAATCTTGTCAAGATCTTTACTAAACTTCTTTAAGAAGAGAACATTCATTAACCTTTTAGCTTTGCCATAACTTCCTCTTCTGAAGCTATATCTGTACGGTCAACATCTTTCATAAGCACTGATAACCCCAAGTCCTCGGTATCTTCATCAGACAGGACTTTAGTGTCAACTCCCAACTTCTGAAGGAGTTCTGAAAGAAATTGCAATTCTTGCGGGTTTTTCGGATTAATAACGATTGAACTCATGTAACAAAGAAAAACAATAAGAAAGGTGGAAACTATAGACACTGGCAGTTATTCGCCAAAGTGCTTTCCGGATTTTAATGGTACCTCCTTTCGAGAAATACAAAAAGGCACAAAACGGATCACGGAAAGGTGTATGGAGCAGGAGTCCTAATCCATCCTTTTCCTCAGCTTCACAGGGTTACGTTTCTTCCGCCTGCGCATATTGATCAGCTCCACGATCAGAGAGAAAAATACCGCAAAGTATATGTACCCTTTTGGTACATGGTAGTGCAATGACTCCACCATCAGCATAAATCCGATCAGGATCAGGAAAGACAATGCAAGTATCTCAAGTGTTGGATGTTTGCTAATGAAGTCACTGATCTTCTTGGCGAAAACCATCATAACCCCAATGGAGAGCACTACCGCTATGATCATAAGGATGATTTCTTCGGTCAGGCCTATTGCCGTAAGTATGGAATCAAAAGAAAAGATCACGTCTAGCAGGACGATCTGAAAGATCACGCTAAAAAACGAGCTGGCTTGTTTGCCACTTTCATGTTCAGTTTCTCCTTCTATTTTGTGATGAATTTCTCTGGTGCTTTTAGCCAGGAGAAAAAGCCCGCCGATCAGCAGAATAAGATCCCGTCCACTTATCTCATGGGAGAAAACGGTAAACAGAGGCTCTTTAAACGACACGATCCAGGTGATCCCGAGAAGCAACCCTATACGGAACACCAGGGCGAGTAGTAGCCCGAGTTTTCTTGCTTTACCTTGCTGGTGTTGTGGGAGTTTATTTGAAATAATGGATATAAAGATCACATTATCGATCCCCAGTACTATCTCCAGAAAAGTCAGCGTCAATAATGCCACCCACGTTTCTGCCTGCAAGAAGATTTCCATAGCTAATGATGGTTAATAGACTATAATCCGAATGCTTCTTTTACCTGATCTACATAATCCAGCTTTTCCCAGGTGAAAGTCTCAAGCTCTACCGTTTTGGTTTCCCCATCTCCATTGGTAAATGTCCTGGTTACCTTTTCAGGGGTTCGACCCATGTGCCCGTAAGCCGCGGCATCCTGGTACATGGGAGTTCTCAGCTTGAGGCGTGTTTCGATCCCATAAGGGGTCATGTCAAAGATCTTTTCGACCCTCCTCGCGATTTCTCCATCTGTCAGGTCTACATTGGCTGTGCCGTAGGTATTGATGTATAAGCCCATTGGTTCCACCACTCCAATGGCGTAAGAAACCTGAACCAAAACTTCTTTACAAAGCCCGGCAGCTACCAGGTTTTTTGCAATGTGGCGGGTGGCATATGCCGCTGACCGGTCTACTTTAGAAGGATCCTTGCCTGAGAAAGCCCCACCGCCGTGAGCGCCTTTTCCCCCATAAGTATCCACGATGATCTTTCGACCAGTTAATCCGGCATCCCCATGAGGACCACCTATCACAAATTTCCCGGTAGGATTTATGTGATATTTGATGTCGCCTTCAAATAGTTTTTGTAGCTCAGGGCCTAACTGTGCCTTTACTCTCGGGATCAGAATTTCGATAATGTCTTTCCTGATCTTTTGGAGCATTTTCGATTCCTCATCAAAGTCGTCATGCTGGGTAGACACCACAATGCTGGTAATGCGCTGAGGCTGATTATCATCCGAGTATTCAATGGTAACCTGGGATTTGGCATCTGGTCTCAGGTATTGGATCTCATTGTTCTCACGGCGCAAAGCTGCCAGCTCGATCAGGATCTTGTGCGAAAGGTCCAGCGCTAATGGCATGTAGTTGGCAGTTTCATCCGTGGCATAACCAAACATCATGCCCTGGTCGCCTGCTCCCTGTAGTTTGGGATCCTGCTTATCTACTCCCTGATTGATGTCCGGAGACTGCTCATGTATGGCAGACAGGATGCCGCATGAGTTGGCCTCAAACATATACTCAGACTTGGTATAGCCAATTTTTTTGATTACATCCCTGGCGAGCTGCTGTACATCCAGGTAGGTTTTGGATTTTACCTCCCCAGCTAAAATAACCTGTCCCGTGGTTACCAGGGTCTCACATGCCACCTTTGACTGTGGGTCAAATGCCAGGAAGTGATCAACCAAAGCATCGGAGATCTGATCTGCAATTTTATCAGGGTGGCCCTCAGATACTGACTCTGAGGTGAATAGATATGGCATAATGTCTTGATTTTTAGCGGGTGCAAATTTATAAGATTCGACGAATTAACGGAAGATTATTCAATTATTTGACCCAGACAATACACGGTGGGGATTTTGTGGAGATCAACGGACTGTTTTTTCCAGGCATTGACAGGCATTGTTTTCACAAGTTGTTGCTTGCCAAACAGGTCAGAAGCGATGTGTAGTTGGGTGCCTGAGTTTAAGTGTTTGAGGAGATCTTCCAGGAGTTGCATATTTCGGAATGGTGTTTCCATAAATACCTGAGTAAATCCGGTTTTGTTTACCGCCTGCTCCAGGCTTTTTATGGCTTTGATCCGTTCATTTTTCTGAATGGGCAAGTATCCGTGAAACGTATACTGCTGACCACTGAACCCGGAAGTAATAACTGCCGTGTGGATGGATGTGGCTCCGGGGAGTGGTATGACCCTTACATCATTTTTGTGTGCCCAGCTGATTATAATGCTTCCCGGGTCCGCCAGACCGGGAAGTCCCGCTTCTGATACTATGCCTGCGTTTTCTCCATCCAATACAGGGCCTGTCAGTTTGGAGATTGTCTGAGGGGAGGTTTTCTTATCTACTATTTCAAAGCGTAGAGAAGAAATATCTATCCCCAGGTTAAGGCTGCTGATAAATCTGCGGGTCGTACGAACATTTTCCACCAGGAAATAAGTTGTATGTTTGATTACATCCAAAACCATTGGCGCAAGAAAACTTGCATCATTGGTTTCAGAAAGGTATGTGGGGATTAAGTAAATGCAACCTTTTGCCATGATAGGGAGAACATTGATTTATATAGGGATAGTGCTGATTATCGTTGGACTTATTGTCCTCTATGGTGAAAAGATAAACTTCTTTGGTAAGCTGCCTGGTGATTTCATTATCAAAAGAGAAAATTTCACATTCTATTTTCCACTGACCACTTCCATAATCATCAGCATTATCCTCACTATCGTTTTTTACATTATCAGAAAACTAGGATAAAAACTCAAAAATAACCTTAGACAGCTCTTTGGGTTTTTCAGCATGCACCCAGTGACCGGCGCCATCAACCATTTTCACATCGGCGGAAGGAAAATGCTTCCTGATCAACTCATGATCACTATCACGGATGTAATCACTTTTAGAACCACCAATAAACAATGTTGGATTTCCAAAGTGCCCGTTTTCCGGTAAAGCAGCTCCAATTTTCTCAGCATTATTTTCCAGGGCCTTTAGGTTGACTTTCCAGGCAAAGTCATTGTTGTCATCACGGGTCAGGTTTTTTAAGATGAATTGCCGCACCCCAAAATTTGAGATTTTTCCGGCCATTTGACGGTCAGCGTCTTTCCTGCTTTCCAGTGAGGCCAGGTCTACGGAGTGGAAACCTTCAAAGATCTCCCGGTGATGAGGTGGATACATTCTGGGACTTATGTCCACCACAATCAGCTTATCCACTTTTTCCGGATGAGCCGTTGCAAAATGCATAGCTGTTTTCCCTCCCATGGAATGACCCAAAAGGTGAATGGATGAAAGGCGCTCATCATCCATTAGTTCCAGGATATCATCACTCATGACCTGATAGTTCATTTGGTCATCATGAGGGGAGTTTCCGTGGTTTCGCAGATCTATGAGATACACTGTATACTTTTCCGCAAACTCCTTACCCAGCGTCTGCCAGTTATCAGATGATCCAAAAACCCCATGCAGGATAAAAAGAGGATGACCCTCTCCGTATTTTCTAAAATTTAATTTCATTTTATAAAAAGCGTGTTACTGTAATTTCCGTAAGTACATCTGAATGGTGTTTTCCAGACCAAAGTAAAGGGCGTCACAGATCAGAGCATGACCTATGGAAACCTCATCCAGGTCAGGAATGTTGTCAATGAGGTATTTTAAATTGTCCAGATCAAGGTCATGACCGGCATTGAGACCAAGCCCCAGTTCTTTGGCTTTTTTAGCAGCCTTTACATAGTCAGCTATGGCGTTTTCCCTGTTTTTGTGGTAGTTGGATGCATAAGGTTCCGTATAAAGCTCTATCCTGTCGGCACCAACTGTGGCTGCACCTTCTACCATTTCTGTATCCGGATCTACAAAGATCGAAACTCTGGCGCCAAGAGATTTCAACTGTCTGGTTAGCCCGGTTAGCTTTTCTTTGTGCTGTACCGTATCCCATCCGGCATTGGAGGTGAGCACGTCAGGACCATCAGGCACCAGTGTGGCCTGCGCAGGTCGGGTTTTTTCGATAATTTCCAAATATCGGTCATCAGGATATCCCTCTATGTTAAATTCCGTGGTAACAATATCTTTGAGCTTCATCACATCGTCATATCGTATGTGACGTTCGTCCGGACGCGGGTGTACGGTAATGCCTTGCGCACCGAATTTTTCACAATCTATGGCTGTTTTAATAACATCCGGGTTATTGCCGCCTCTGGCATTTCTCAGAGTTGCAATTTTGTTAATGTTTACACTAAGTTTGGTCATCTGATTTAACATTGCATTCAAGGCAAATTTGTTTAGAAAAAAATAGAATATGAGTTTAAAAACAAAAATAGAAGCGGAGATCAAGCAGTCGATGCTTAATAAGGATAAAGACAGGTTGCGAGCGCTTCGTGCCATCAAATCTCTGATCCTGCTGGCAGAGACAGAGAAGGGAGGAAAGGAAGCGCTATCAGAGGATGCTGAAATGAAATTGCTAATGAAGGCAGCCAAGCAGCGGAAAGACTCTCTGGATATTTATAAAGAACAGGGTCGTGATGACCTGGCCGCTGTAGAACAGGGCGAACTGGAAGTAATTGAGGACTTTTTGCCCAAGCAAATGAGTGAAGAGGAAATCGAAGCAGAACTAAAAGCAATTATCGATCAGGTGGGGGCAGCAGGCCCTCAGGACATAGGAAAGGTTATGGGTGCTGCTACTAAAAAACTTGCAGGCAAAGCAGATGGAAAAACCATCTCTACGCTTGCTAAAAAACTCTTAAGCTGATTCGGTGAATTATATTGACATATTTTTTGTGGTCATTTTTATCCTGGGGGCAGTCAAAGGGTACATGAAAGGGTTGATCGTGGAATTGTTTTCTTTCCTGGCTTTTTTCATTGGACTTTTTGCTGCTATTGAGCTTACCATTCCTTTGTCAAACAGGTTTTTCCAGGAAAGTGACTACTTTCAGTTACTTACCGTGGGTGTATTTGTGGCGTTGTTTCTGGGAGCTGTGGTACTCATAAATCTGGCTGCTAAAACCATCAAAAAAGCCGTAGACCTTACGTTCATTGGTATTTTTGATAACATTCTGGGGGCTTTAGCGTCAGTATTCAAATGGGCATTTATAGTGAGTGTAGTCTTTTGGGTATTTGACTCAATCGGTTTAAGATTGCCTTCAGGTCAGACGGATACATCGCTGATCTACCCGGTTGTAAAAAGGATTGGCCCGGCTACCTTTCAGTGGCTGTCGGAAATGTTGCCATTCATAGAGGATATGATCGATTCACTGAAAAATATTGGAGATAAACACCGATCAGTATATACCTTTTTGTAAATTCTTAGTTTATTTATACTAGATGGAAGTCAAAGAACAAAACGGATACAGTTACATCGACGAGGGTGAAGGGGAAATCCTGTTGCTTTTGCATGGTTTATTTGGTGCCTTAAGTAACTGGGATGGAGTGGTGAAACGTTTTTCGCAAAACTACCGGGTGATCATTCCTTTGCTTCCCATTTACACAATGCCGGTAAAAGAGGCTGGCTTGGGTACATTGAACAAGTTTGTTGAAGGGTTTGTGGCAGACCAGCAAATCAGCAATCTCAATATAATTGGTAACTCTTTAGGAGGTCATGTTGGTTTGATATACACACTGAAAAACCCGGATAAAGTTAAAACGCTTATTCTGACCGGAAGCTCCGGTTTATTTGAAAATGCCATGGGAGGATCCTACCCGCGTAGGGGCTCTTATGAATACATTCAGGAACGGGTGGCCTATACCTTTTATGACCCCAAAACGGCCACTAAGGAGTTGGTGGATGAGGTTTTTGAAACAACAAAAAGCATTCAAAAGGCGCTACGCATAGTGGCTATCGCGAAATCTGCCCAGCGTCATAATATGGCTGAGGAGATTACAAAAATTCAGGTCCCTACGCTTTTGATATGGGGACTTAATGATACCATTACTCCGCCATATGTAGCCCATGAGTTTGACAGACTTATTCCAAATACTACCCTTAGGTTTATTGATAAGTGTTGTCATGCACCAATGATGGAGCGCCCTGAAGAGTTTAATGTTATTTTGGAAGAATTTCTGGAAAAAGAGGTGATGGTATGATAGCTAAAGACCTGATCAATTATATGATACCTCCCCTGAAACCCCAGGACTCTATCGCTAAAGTAAAGCAATGGATGGAGGAGCTTAGACTCTCTGAACTGCCAGTAACGGAAGATGGGAAATTTCTGGGGATCATTGATGAGGAGCTGCTGTTTAATGATGAGCTGAAGTACAAAAATGTGTCAGACTATCCATTAGTGGGGCATCATTGCAAAGTAAATGCAGGAGTTCATTATTATGATGTGCTTAAGACCTCAAACCATGAGGGCTTCCGTATTGTGGCTGTTTTGGATGATATGGGGCAATACCTGGGTGTGATTTCCATAGAAGATGTGGTTGAGGCTTTTGCTAAAAGCTCCTCAGTAAGCACTCCTGGCGCTATCCTGGGGCTCAGGCTTAAATTTCACGATTATTCGCTGGCTGAAATCAGTCGTATCATTGAGTCTGATGAGGCTAAAATACTGAGTAGCTACCTAAGCCCTCACTCTGAGGAGCCTGGAGACTTGTTGCTTACTCTCAAAATTAACAGACAGGACATTTCCCATATCATCGCATCCCTGGAACAGGCAGGGTTTCATGTAGAGACGTCATTTAACGCAGCCACCTCCAGCTTTGATGAAAAAGAACGGATCGATAGTCTGATGAAGTACCTGAAACTCTAAGAAAATGCGCAAAATTGCCATTCACGGGAGAAGGATTTCATTGGATTCTATTCCCTATGTAGAGGATATAATCAAGATCGTCCTCAACAATGATCGACAGATATATATCAGTCCGGATCTGAGAGATATACCTCAGAGCAGGTCCCTATTTGAAGGGTTTGAGGTATACAATCCCCGAGAAGACATGAGTGATTTTGAGGCGGTGTTTAGTTTGGGTGGAGACGGCACCCTGCTGCATACCCTTACTCATGTGGGAAGTTCACTGGTGCCCATTTTGGGTGTCAACCTGGGGCGATTGGGGTTTCTTGCCACGATATCCAAGGAAAACATAACCACAGCACTGGACCATTATTTTGCTGATAAGTTTACTTATGATGACCGCACTTTGATTTCCCTAAACAGCAACTTAGAACTTTTCAAAGGGGAAAACTATGCATTGAACGAATTTGCTATCCTTCGCAAGGATACTTCCTCTATGATTGTGGTAAAGTGTTATTTGGACGGAGAGTATTTAAATACTTACTGGGCAGATGGTTTGATGGTTTCTACACCCACAGGCTCAACAGGCTATTCGTTAAGTTGTGGTGGCCCTGTAGTGATCCCAAACACAAAAAACTTTATAATTACGCCCATCAGTCCTCATAACCTGAACGTCAGGCCTTTGATCATTTCAGAGGAAAGTAAGCTGACCTTCAAGATCGAGTCACACAACCAGTCGCATCAGGTCTCTCTGGATTCGAGATCTGTGGCGGTGAGCGATCATGCTGAGTTTTCAGTAGAAAAAGCTGATTTTTGTGCCAGGCTGATAAAAATTGAAGGGAGCTCTTTTTTAGATACTCTGAGAAATAAGCTGACCTGGGGGCTTGACAAAAGGAATTGATTTTTGAAAAAATTAAGTCTAATTCCTAATTTTAGATTATAACCGGAAGTGTGATGAGAATCAAAACCGTCTTTACGTTCATTTTTCTAATTATTTTTCTTGCGGGTGCTTACGATGCTGATGCCCAAAGGAGAAATAAGTATAAAAGAAGGAAAACCAAGAACAAGAGTATATCAAGCTATCGTGGGGGTTCTATAGGGGGCAGGTTTCACCCCTATTATTTTGCTACTTTTAATATCAATGCGCTGAACTATTTTGGCGATCTAGCCCCTGTCAATAAAGCAGCCAGTACGGATGTTTCCTTTACCCGACCCGGGTTTGGCGGTAATTTTGGTTATAAGTTTAATCCCAGAATGGCCTGGAGGGTCTCATTCAACTACGGAAGGGTAAAAGGGGATGACATCACATCTGATCCTAATGAAGAACAGGGACGTCCAAGGTATTTGAGAAACCTTCATTTCCGAAATGATATAAAGGAGCTAAGTACCGGTTTTGAGATCTATTTGTTTCCAAACTATGGCGGTCCGAATATGCGACCAAACATAAACGCTTATCTGTTTGTCGGAGCAGCCGTTTTTCATCACGAACCGAAGGGTCTTGTTCCTGAATTTGATTACACTACTGGTGGTACGGAACCTGTACCTCAGGCCGGCGAATGGGTGAGGCTGCGTCCACTTGGTACCGAAGGGCAATTTGTACTGAAAGATTTCGTTGAAAGTCAGGCGGGAACGGATATTGATTATGAGGTGAAGACATATAGCCCATTTCAGCTTTCCATACCCATAGCCATTGGTGCAAAATTCCGACTGCCTGGTCCCTTTGATGCGGGCATTGAGTTCGGTTATAGGTTTTTATTTACAGATTACATAGATGATGTAAGTGGATATTATGTGGGTCACGATCTCTTTGAGGATGATCTCGCCAGAATCATGGCAGATAGAAGTGCCGAGCCTACGGCTGCCTGGGCAGAAGTGGAAAGAGTAGGGGTGGATATTAGTAGTCAGAGCCTGAGAGATGGTGTTACGTATTACTCATCAACTGTCGGTGGCGGGCTGGCTGGCATAGACCAGGGAATCCAGACAAGGAGAGGTAACCCTGATGACAATGACATGATCTTTGTGACAACATTAAAACTGACCTATATTCTTGGACAAACCAGAACGTCGGCCAAATTTAGATAGACTTGAGAATAGGCTTTTCTTTAATTCTTTTTCTGATATCACTGGTTTGTCATGCTCAGTTCATTGAGTTTGGCGGGGGGATAGGTGCCTCTCATTATACAGGTGATCTGAATCACTATCCCAGGATCAGTAAATCACATCTGGCGGGTACGGCAATCTACCGTATGAACCTCTCCGAAATTGTTAGTTTGAAGTTTGGGTTTACTGCCGGAAGTCTCTCAGGAGATGATGAGCGACCTATCGATGAGCTTGGGGTGCAGCGGCAATACAACTTTAAGCATTCTTTTTTAGAACTCAGTTCGGTCTTTGAGTATCATTTCATCGATTATCGCTCAGACAACAAACGAATAAAGTGGTCTCCATATGCCTTCCTGGGAATTGCTTTTATGAAACTCAATAACACAGAACCCTCCTATGAAGATTACAGCAGGCTGCAATTTGTCCTGCCGATGGGCGGTGGCGTGAAATACCTGCTCAGTAAAAGATTGACGTTAGGTTTTGAAGCGGGCGCTCGTAAGACTTTTTTTGATAACCTGGATGGTCTGTCTGATGGAGACCAGACCATTAAAAACTATCAATTTGGCAACCCAAACGACGATGACTGGTATTTTTACTCGGGCATTAGCATCACCTATGTACTATATAATATCCCTTGTCCGTTTCCTTATGTACCTAACAGGGCGATCCTGGATCGTATCAGGCCCTACTAAATCGTTAAAAATTGTTTAAATATTCTGGATTAGTAAAAAAAACCACAACTTTGTGGTCTTTCGCATTTTCAGGCAAAAGAAGGGATGAAGGAGAACATCAACACGGATAAGTTACCATCACATATTGCCGTGATCATGGATGGTAACGGAAGATGGGCCAAACAGAAAGGCGCAGCACGTATTTTCGGCCATAAAAATGCGATAAAAGCGGTTCGTGAGGTCACTGAAGGGTGTGCTGAACTTGGTGTGGACTGTCTTACGCTTTATGCATTTTCTACGGAAAACTGGTCAAGGCCTAAGAAAGAAGTGGAAGGGCTTATGACTTTACTCGTATCCACAATCAATGATGAGATGGATACACTTATGAAAAACAATGTTCAATTGCACTCTATAGGAGATATTAGTAAGCTTCCTGACAAGGCTCAGCGAAGATTGCAGGAAGCTAAGGACAATACCTCCGGGAATAATGGTCTCAACTTAATTCTCGCGCTAAACTATAGTGGCAAATGGGATATTACCCAGGCGGCTCAGCGAATGCTCAGTGATCAAAAGACCAGAGTTCTCGAAGAAGATGCGGAAGTGACGCAAGAGCTTTTTTGTTCATACTTATCCACAAAGGCTTTCCCGGACCCGGAACTTCTCATCCGGACCAGCGGGGAAATGCGGATCAGTAATTTTCTTCTGTGGCAGTTGGCCTATACGGAATTATTTTTCACAGAGGTACTTTGGCCGGATTTCAGAAAAGAACATTTGTATGAGGCCATAATCTCATATCAAAAGCGAGAAAGAAGATTTGGAAAAATAAGCGAACAGGTGAACCTCTAATCATGCAGAAATACATTGTAATTATCGCAATTTTACTTGGCTATTGTGCTGAAGCTCAGATAGGCTTTGGCAGGAGGAACGCTGAAGATGATAGTGGCTTATCTATCAATTACTCCAGTCCCCGTGAATATGAAATAGCAGATATAAAGGTCACTGGAGTACAGTTCCTTGATAATAATGCACTGATCTCACTTTCAGGTTTGCGGGTTGGGGATAAGATAAAGATACCGGGAGATGATATTTCCGGGGCGATTAAAAAACTTTGGAAACAAGGGATTATAGGCAATGTGAACATCATAGCCGATAAGGTAGAAGGAGACAAGGTATGGCTGACCATTGAGCTCACTGAAAGACCCAGGCTTACACGATACGAGTTTGACGGAGTGACCAAAGGGCAGCTTTCAGAACTAAAAGACAAGATTGACCTGGTACGGGGCAAGATCCTCACAGATGTAGTGATCAAAAATACGGAACTGGCCGTGAAGCGATATATGGAGAGCAAAGGGTACCTGAATGCTGATGTGCGGATCGTTCAGGAGAAAGATACGGTTCTTGCCAATAGCGTGAATATCAGAATACTGGTCGATAAAAACCAAAAGGTCAAAGTCAAGAACATCAACTTTTACGGGGATGAAAACTTCGCGAGCAGTAAGCTAAGAAGCAAATTGAAAAACACGGGAGAGGTTCCCCGGATCAGACTACCAAAGGACCTGATCGCAAAAACGATAAACCTGCTGAATCCGGTCAATTTATTTCATTTCCTGACACATAAAGAAGAGACGAGCATAAAGGAAGCCAAGGAATACCTTGGTGAACAGGTTAACGTGAATTTTTTCAAATCCTCCAAGTTTATCCGGTCTGATTTTGAGGAAGACAAAAACACATTGTTAGCCTTTTACCAATCAAAGGGTTATCGGGATACGGAGATTGTTTCAGACTCGGTTTATAGCATCAATCGCAAATACCTGAACATTGATATTACAGTAGACCCTGGCCGAAAATACTACTTTAGAGACATTACCTGGTCAGGGAATTATATCTACAAAGATGAGCAGCTTGACCAGGTGCTTGGGCTAGAGAAGGGGGCTGTTTATGATCTGGACCTGATAAACAAAAAATTAAATTATAACCCTACAGGTGCGGATATCAGCTCTCTTTATATGGATGACGGCTATCTCTTCTTCAGCGTAACACCAGTAGAGATAGGAGTGGCGGGAGACTCTATCGATGTGGAGATGCGTGTTTACGAAGGAGCACAGGCTACGATAGATGAGGTGATTATTTCCGGAAACGAAAAGACTAATGAGCATGTGATCCGCCGTGAGTTGAGGACACTCCCTGGTGATAAATTTAATCGTTCACTTCTCATTCGAACTCAACGAGAGCTTTCTCAGCTGGGTTATTTTGACCCTGAGCAGGTAAATCCGGTTCCTACTCCAAATCCGGTGGACGAAACGGTGGATATCGAGTGGCAGCTGGTGGAGCGTCCGAATGACCAGATTGAGCTCTCCGGAGGTTGGGGAGGTACATTTGGTTTTGTAGGTACCCTGGGTCTTAGCTTCAATAATTTTTCCATCAGGAATATCCCTCACTTTGACAAGTGGCGTCCATTACCGATGGGCGATGGACAAAAACTATCACTACGTGTGCAGGCAAACGGAAGAAGATATCAAAGCTATTCCATGAGCTTTAATGAGCCGTGGTTAGGCGGAAGGAAACCAAATAACTTTGGAATCAACTTTAGTCATTCGGTATCTCGACAGATAAATTTTCGTTCCCGGGATCAAGAGGCATTCGGGAGGCTATCAGTGACCGGAGCCACGGTGAGTTTGGGGCGTAGAGTAACCTGGCCGGATGACTATTTCACGGTTAGTAATTCGCTCTCTTATCAGAAATATAATATTGCAGGTGAATCGTATAGAAGTTTTTACGGATTTTTAGGGGACTCTCACAGTTTGACTTTTAACAATACGTTTGCCAGAAACTCAGTGGATAATCCAATGTATCCCCGGTCAGGTTCATCCCTTTCAGTAAGTGCATCGTTCACTCCACCATATTCACTTTTGAGCAACAAAGATTACGACAATATAGAGAATTCTGAACGCTACAAGTTTCTTGAGTACCATAAGTGGAATCTGGATTTCAAATATTATTTAAAATTGGTAGATAAATTGGTGCTTGCTCCCAGAGTGCATTTTGGTTTCTTAGGGTCATATTCAGACGAAGTAGGGGTGGGACCTTTCGAAAGATTCCAGCTGGGGGGTGACGGACTCACCGGGCAGAACTTTATACTCGGAACCGATGTAATTGGTTTGAGGGGGTATGAGAACAACGTGATTACGCCACCAGCCGGGGCAGATGGAATTAGGGGGGGTACGGTATTTACGAAGTTCGTTATGGAACTCAGGTACCCTGTTTCTTTAAACCCATCAGCCACTATTTATGTACTTTCGTTCTTTGATGGTGGTAATAACTGGGATGACTTTAGCGAGTTTAATCCATACAATTTATACCGATCTGCCGGTCTTGGCGTTAGGATATTTATGCCGGCCTTTGGATTATTAGGGTTAGATTGGGGGTATGGGCTGGATCCTGCTCCGGGCAGCCTGGAGGTAAGTGGACCACAGTTTCACTTCTCAATTGGTCAACAAATAAGATAGGTATGAAGAAATTAGTTGTCTTTGGCTTATTCCTGTTATTATTCGCAATAAATGATACTTTTGCTCAGAAGTTTGGATATGTTGACACCCAATATATCCTGAGCCAAATGGCTGAGTATAAGGAAGCTCAGGCTGAAATAGAAAAACTGGCCAAAGGCTGGGAGGCTGAGATCCAGGAAATGTACAAGGATGTTGAAGAAATGGAAGCAGGCCTGCAGGCAGAGGAAGTGCTCCTTACTCAGGAAATGAAAGATGAAAGGCGTCAGGAGATAGACAGGGAGTGGAAAGAAGTAAAGGAATATCAAAAACAGATCTTTGGTTTTGACGGCCTGTATTTTTTGAAAAAGAAAGAGCTGATCAAGCCTGTTCAGGATCAGGTTTTTGATGCTGTGGAAAGAGTAGCGAAAAATCATCGACTCCAGATTGTTTTTGATAAATCAGGAGATCTGGTGATGATCTATACTGATCCGATCCATGATTACACAGATTATGTGATTGAGGAGCTTGGGTTGGGAGAGGAGGCCAAAGATAATAGTAATTAAAGTTGATCATTTTAAAATAATGAAATTAGGCACGTCTTTTGGAGGACTTGTCTTAGAACATCAAATAACATGGATATGAAAGCAAAAAATCTAGTCGTAGTTGTAGCTGTATTGGCATGCAGTTTTAGTGTTTCAGCTCAAAGCGATCTTAAAATCGGTTATACCAACGCTGATTATATCTTGAGTCTGCTGCCAGAGGCAAAGCAAATCGATGCTGAGCTGAAATCATATGAGAAAAAGCTACAAACTCAGATTCAGGCTAAATACAAGGATTTGCAAGCCAAAGTAGCGGACTATGAAGCGAATGTGAATACATATGATGAGTTGATCAGAGCTGACAAGGAACAGGAAATTACCAATTTGCAACAATCACTTCAGAAGTTTAGCCAGGATGCTGAGACCTCACTCAGCAATAAGCGAAATCAGCTGTTGAAACCGGCTTATGAAAAGATTGGCAAAGCCATCGAACAGGTAGCTGAGGAAAATGGGTATACTCATATCTTCAGTGCCGGAGCACCTGGATTTGATGTGTTGCTATATGCAAGAGAAGAAGATGATGTTTCAGATCTCATTCTGAAAAAGCTCGGGATCACCCCTCCTGCAAAAGAGGAAGGCCAATAAACGAGCGGAATTTTTATTTGACTTATTTAAAAAAAGGGCATCAGATGGTGCCCTTTTTTTGTTGGCTTTCAACCCGTTCATTTACTTAAATTTAAGGTTTTTTAACACCGCATCAGGAGTTCCAACTCAAGATATACATATGTTTGGGAGAGTTATGAATGTAAATTATTTAGGAATATGAGAGGAACAATCTTAATCCTGCTTTTTGCCGGGCTGGCTCAAAGTTTTACAGCTTTAGCTCAGAATGACCTTAAAGTTGGATACACTTATCCGGATTACATACTAAGCGCATTACCTGAAGCTAAGCAGATTGAAGCAGAGTTAATGTCATATGAGAAAAAGCTACAAACTCAGATTGAGGCAAAATACAAAGATTTGCAAGCCAAAGTAGCGGATTATGAAGCGAATGTGAATACATATGATGAGTTGATCAGAGCTGATAAGGAGCAGGAAATTACCAATTTGCAACAGTCACTTCAGAAGTTTAGCCAGGATGCTGAGGCCTCATTGGCAAAGAAAAGAAATCAGCTGCTGAAGCCGGCTTATGAAAAAATCAGTAAAGCCATCGAACAGGTAGCTGAGGAAAACGGGTATACTCACATTTTCAACGCCGGGACACCTGGCATGGATGTGTTGCTGTATGCAAGAGAGCAAGAGGACATTACTGACCTTGTTCTTAAAAAATTGGGTGTTACTCCCCCTGCAAATGAGGAAGGCCAATAAAGAGATAGAATTTATTTGAGTGATTTGATCGAAGGGCATCGTCAGGGCCCTTTCTTTTTACCAACTGCTAAAGTCACTTAAAAATAATCCCGGTGATCAATCCAACTATAATGATAACCGGAGTGGGGATTTTGGTGAAAAACATAAGGCTCATGGTACCCAGCATGAGTATGTAGTTCAGAGTAGTTGGCTGGATAGGCTCAAACAACAGAAAAGTAGCCGCGATCACCATACCTGAACTTACTGCGTTGATCCCTTCCAGTGAGGCTTTTACCACCCGGTATTTTTTCAGGTCCTCCCAAAACCGGCTAACAAAGAAAATCAAAAAGGTTCCAGGCAGGAAAACACCGGCTGCAGCCATTATACCCCCGAGTACCTGCTGAAATATATCCGTCTCTCTCATACTTAAGGTACCCACATATGCACTAAATGAAAATACAGGACCGGGAAGAGCCTGGACAAACCCATAACCTGATAGAAATTCTTCAGAGGTAAGGTAATCCTTAAACTCAACAAACTCAGTGTATAGTAACGGGACTAAAACCTGCCCACCACCAAAGATGAGACTACCATTTCGATAGAAGTTTTCAAAAAGCCGGACGGGCAAATACTGAGTAACACCGCCCAGTACTGCAGCAAAAATCAATACTGATAACCAGAGAATAAAGTTAGACCAGTTAATCTTGATCCGGGACTTCTCTTCAATGGGCTGCTTCTTGAATTTGAAAGCTGTTACGAATCCACCTATCAATAGCATGATTGGGAAGGCCCATGGCGTACGGAAAATGTAAGCGGCCATGGTCGAGATAATCATCAGGAAAAAGCCCGTTGTGGTATTTACTACGCTACTTGAAATCTTATAAGCCGAATAAGCCACAATACCTACTGCTATGGGTTGGATAAACTTCAGGAAGCTGAGCGATATATTCAGCTCCTGAAAGGCATTTACCATAAGTCCAAGGCAGATCATTATTGTTACTGCGGGAAGGATCCAAACGAGGAGTGTCAGATAGGCCAGACCCGGGCCGCCGATCTTAAATCCCAGTGCTGTTATAGTCTGAGTGGAAGTAGGGCCAGGCAGGATTTGGCAAAGAGCGTGGAGTTCAATGAGATCTTTCTCTGTAAGATATCCTCTTTTAGTGACCATCAGATCCAAGAGCATAGCCAGATGTGCCTGAGGGCCACCAAATGCTGTGATCGAGAGGACGAGCACATCTCGTAAGAAAATAATGTATCGTACTCGCCGTACTGACATTAAGCTTTCAGTCCGATTTCCCTAAGCCTTTCATCTAAAAACTCCCCTGCCGTCATGTCATCATATTGTTTTGGGTTTTCACCATTCACACAACTTTCCAGGCAGGTGAGATCCATTGATGACACAGGGTGCATAAAAAATGGAATCGAAAACCGGGATGTGCCCATTTTATCCCTGGGCGGGTTGATTACCCGGTGTATCGTTGACTTAAGCTTATTATTAGTAAACCTTGAGAGCATATCTCCCACATTAACTACTATTTGCTCAGGCAGTGCAGTAATGGGTATCCATTTACCATCCCGTCTGAGCACTTCCAGGCCATCTGCGCTGGCGCCCATAAGCAAGGTGATGAGATTAATATCTCCATGCTCTGCTGCTCTTACAGCGTCCTCAGGAATTTCCTCCGGATTTTCGATAGGGAAGTAATGGATTTGCCTCAGGATACTATTGCCTTTACTCACTTTGTCATCAAAGTAAGTTTCTTCAAGACCAAGATGAAGAGCAATGGCCCGCAACATTTGAATACCGGCACTTTCCAGCGTTTTATACGCTTCCAAACTGTATTTCTTAAACGCTGGTATCTCTTCAGGCCAGATATTTTCAGGATATTCTTCCAGCTTATTTTCCGTTGGTTGACCTACATGATAAAACTCTTTCAGATCGCCTGTATTTCTCCCTTTGGCTCGTTCCCGACCTTTGCTGATGTACCCCCGCTGGCCAGCCAGCTCTGGCTTCTCATATTTTTGTTTCACTTCATCAGGAAGCGCAAAAAATCGCTCAACAGAGTCGTAAAGTTTTCTAGTCAGGTCAGTAGAGAGTCCATGATTTTTGATGGCTGCAAAGCCAATATTCTGGTAAGCATCACCCAGAGCTCTTACAAACTTTTTCTTTTTATCTACATCTCCGTAGGTAAAATCCGCCAAATCAAGAGATGGGATTTCACTGTATAGAATATCACTCATAGTTCAACGTGGGTTGTTACCAAAATTAAAAGCATTTTATCAAAACAACTCAGGGCTTAACCATAAATTCACAGATGGTATCTGTTTAGCTCGATTTATTCAATCTTTTCTCAAATCCATTCGTTTCAGCAGACACTGACTTCTTACGATCACGATTTTATAAATCAGGGGTAAGGGTTATCGGAAAACTTCATGTAGTACCTTTAAAGAACGGATCTCCCCAAAAGGTGCGGTGTGATGCTGAAAGTACCTTAGCACCAACTCAAGTGCTTTAAGCCGCATACGACCAGAACTTTCCACAGGTGAATCCATCGGTCTCCTAATGAGTTGGGATATAAAATGGATCAGGTTTTCATCCCCTTCTATCATTTCAAGCTCCATACTGTGAACCAGCTTATCTCCATCTTCTACTCCGATACCCATATAAGGTAAGAGTTTTAGCAAAAAATGAAGGTGAAAGTTTTCAATACCGGTATTTAGCTGATCAAGAGTCTGTATAGAGTCTGAAAGAAAACCAAACAGCGCTTTATGCTCGTCATCCGGCTCATGGACCAGCAACTTGCTGAGCACCTCACAAAGAAATAGTGCAATAGTGCTTTTTCGGATATCCTGCTGCAGGCGATGAGTAGGTTGATAGAACTTATATTCGGAAAGTCTCTGTATGTCACGGTTCGGCTTGATATAGACAACCAGATCCAACAGAGAAAATGGCTGAAAGTACCCTATACTCCGTTTGGATCGTGCACTTCTGATGCCGTTTATGATAAATGATGTGAGCCCATAATCCTCTGTAAAAATCTGCACGATGATGCTCGTTTCCTGGTATTTCACATATTTGATTACGATACCACGAGTCTTGGATACCATTAGTTGAGCACAGCTATTTTTCCTATAAATTTTTCACTACCATCGCCGGAGGCGCTGAGGATTACATAGATTCCATCCGAAACCCTTCTGTTGTTGTAGTCTCGCAGGTTCCAGGAAGCTGTACCACCGTTCACCTTCAGTTCTCTGATCAACTTACCGTTTACATCGGTGATTTTCACATCAGCTCCATCTGCGATTCCTGAGATCCCGACAAGACCCATGTAACCAGGCCGCACGGGATTAGGGAAAATTTTTACATCCTGGTATGCCGGGGAAGGATTTGATGAGCTGCTTCGGTAGGAAACAAGTCCTTTGTCAGTCAGAATAAACATTTCGCCACTACCCGGATCGTAAGCAAACTCCCTTACCGTATTGGAGGGAAGGGGAGAATTTTCAATGGTAAAGTGATGGATTTGCTCTGAGATAGCTTCATCAAAGACAAAAACTCCCTCCCTGGTAGCCATCCATATCCTATTGCCTCCGTCAGTGGCAATAGCTGAAACCTGTTGGCCTTCAAAGAGGTCAAAACCTTCAAAAATGGGGCTTACTCCTTCGACCTGCTGGAATATAAATGATGCTTCACTGAAAAAAGATGGCCCTCCGGAGGTTGCTACCCATGCCTCATCCGAACGATTAATACTGATATCCTGGATATTAGCAGAAGGAAGGTTGTCATTGGCGGTGATCAACCGAAAGTCATCAGAATCCAGGTCCAGCGTGATTATGCCCCCTCCGTCGGCAGTACTTCTCGTGAGCCAGAGCACATTGTTTTGGGATAAGTTGATAGCTACAGGGTCATCTGTCCCTACATAGCTTTCAGGGTAGGCTGTCAGTTCACCATCAGTATTTAGGACGTACAGTGAATAGGAGCTATTAAAAGCAGGAATATAAAGCAGGTTGCTGACCGCCAGCTCCGGGATGATCACTCCCAGGCCGGATTTGCTGTCTGAGAAACCTGAAGTGTGATTCAGTATCTCTTGAGAAGCCTCATGATACAATCCAAACCCGATTGATGAAAAATATAGCTCCCCTCTGAAATTTGCAACATCGGAAATGTTATGAAAACCTTCAATCGCTTTTGTGGTCCAGGTGCCGTTCTCAAAAACACTGTATTGATTATGTGTTGTCTGCCCGAAGTAGTTAAGTGGAGCAGGTCCATAAAAGGTAAATGCTTTGTTGCCGGTGAATCGAATCTTACTGATCCCGTCAGCAAGAGGCCCATTCGGTGAAATACTTTCCCCCTCAGGGTCCAGTAAGCCGGTGGCCCTATCAACTACCCAAAAACCACCAGAAAAGATCAGGTCATTTCCTTCTGAGGTATTGCCAAGATCACGTATGATAGTCAGTTCAGATTGGGTATACTGGTAGATCTTTGTCGTGGTCAGGATGAATAAGCCATCCTCTTTTGCATAAAGCCTTACCAGCGGTTCGGTGATGCCGGTGGGCACTTCTTCCCAAGATTGATTTTGGAGAGTTACCAGAGACGTGTTGTTTTCTATGCTGTAGATCTGCTCTGCATAAACAGCAAAACCCTTGTACTCATTGTTTTCAGGGTTTTCGTAGTGAGTCCAGTTATTGAAGTCCAGCAGATTGTCGTCAAGTGCCCCCCACTGTATCCCCAGGTTTGTTATTGCAAATAGATCTTCGCCTATGACTTCCGTTTCAAACACTGTGACATCCGTTCCATCCGGGCCTATTGAACTATATGTGTCCGTTATCTCCTGCAACTCCAGGTTTATCACCAGGATACCGAAGTTTGTAGACAAAAAGGCGTTTCCATTATAAAAGGATACATCTTCAATTTGCTTGTCGCCCAGTTTGTTTGTCTCATTTATTTCTCTGAGTGTGACTATTTCATTTTCTGTCACCAAATCCACCAGCCCTGATGGGTATCCAATGACCAGTGTCCTGCTGTTTTGGTCGTATTCAAGTGCAGAGATACCTGCATCAGAGAGTCCATCGGTTTTGTTGATGGGGTTGAGGCTGTTATCGGTAAGGTCAAGTGAAAACAGGCCGTTTTCTACTGCGCAGAAAATTTTATCTTCACTTTTAGTGAGTAATCGTCCGTTGGTATAGCTAAAATGAGTCCTCCAGGAATCCAGGGGAATATTTTGTGCCAGCAGACAGGAGGAGAGTAAAATGGTAAATAAACTACTTATGCATTTTTTCATAAAAACATCTTCTGCAAAGTGCTTCGTAAATATCTTTCTCTCCTAAAACGACCGTTTGTTTGCTTTTAGTCCTTCTGTATGAATAAGATGCTATTTTACCGCATTGCATACAGATGGCATGCACTTTAGTGATATATTCTGCAATGGCCATCAGCTGGTCCATGGGGGCAAACGGCTTCCCCATAAAGTCCATGTCCAGGCCGGCAATAATTACTCGTTTTCCTTTGTTAGCAAGCTCATTGGCCACATCTACGATAGTATGATCAAAAAACTGAGCCTCATCTATTCCTATCACTTCACAATGATCAGCCCTGAGCAGAATGTCGTTGGCAAAATTTACAGGAGTGGAATGAATTTCATTTTCATTATGTGAAACAACTTTCTTTTTTGAGTAGCGCTTGTCCACTACCGGCTTGAAGATTTCCACCTTTTGCTGAGCAATCAGCGCCCGGTTCAACCTTCGAATGAGCTCCTCAGTTTTACCTGAAAACATTGAGCCACAAACTACCTCTATCCAGCCGGATCCGCGTAATGCCTGATTGCCAATATGTGGTTCTAAAAACATCTATTTGCTATAATCTAAGTGTGGCAACTTATAAAGTTCCGGGACCCGAATCGTTATATCATCACGTACTTCTGCCTGGCAGGCAAGTCGCTCACTTTCCTGTAATTTGCCCAATTTAATAAATCTCTTTTCAGCTTCGGTGATTTCACCCAGATGCTTCCATCCGGAAACGATGATTGCTTTACAGGTAGTGCACCTTCCCTTTCTCCCACAGGCGTGCATCCAATCTGTTTCGCTGAGTAAAATATCCAGAAGTTTTTCCGTTTTAGCTTTGCAATGAATAGTTTTACTATGGAGGTTTTCTATAGTTACTTCTGGCATTTCTAATTTTCCAAATCTTATGCAAAGGAAACTAAACGAGGAATTTATTAAAGAATACAGCGCGCAGTTTTCTGAAAAAATCACCTCTAATTTTTTTACGGACAAAAATGAAATTACCGGGAAGGAGATCCTGAAGGTGACCCCATCCAGGCAGGTCAACTTTTTCATACTTAAGATCCTCTTTGGAAAGTGGCAGGAAGAGATGAAAAAGCTGGAAAGCCCGTACTTCAATTATAGAAGTGCAGAAGTGAGAAGGGCCATGGTGGACTTCATGAACACCCTTTCGCAGCATATTGAGGTAGGAGGGGATTACTTTATCACGCTGGCTGAAGAAGCCGTTGAGAGTACGTTGAGGCTCCTGGTTGATCCTGCCGGGTTTCTTGAGAAAGAGTTTGAGGATAAAAAGATCTCCTCGGTTACTGCCAAGGTGACCAAACCGGTTTTCAAGTATATCAAGCTTCATAAATCAGAACTCGAAGCTTTCTTTAATGAGCATGAAGGTGAGAATATTGACGAGTTTTTAGAGGAGGCCGCTTCACATTTTTATGATCCGGAGGCGAGCGATTCGCTGAACGATGAGCTCAGATTGCTTTCAGAAATTGTTCCAATCAATTGGGAAAACCTTTTGGTAAGCGATGAGCTATCAGGGGAGGAAAACACTGACTTCCCGATTGATGAAGATGAGGAGGATGTCCCCGGGCCGGATGCGGATGATATTGTGGATGAACCTGAAGCAGATGAGCCTGAGGAGGAATCCGGGGATCAGGCCAGTTGGGACCAGGAAGTAGAATCAGAAGGTGATACCTTCGCCTCTGAGGAAGCTTTTGATGAAGAGGATGACTTTGAAGAAGATGATGACTTTAAAGAGGAGGAAAGAGAAGCGCCAGCATCAGAAACAGAGGAGGAGCCTGACGATGCTGATAAGCTGGATTTTGACGGGGAGGAATCTGTAAATGAGCAATATGCCTCTTCACCCTCTACTCTCAATGACAAGTTTAGCTCCGGAGAGGAGAAACAGACCGTAGCGGACCAGCTACAGAAGAAGAAAGTCACCAATATCATGGAAGCCATCTCCGTGAACCACCGATATATGTTTACCAAGGAGCTGTTTGATGGAGATCGGGATGCTTTTAATACTGCAATTGAAAAGGTAGAGGCTAGCGAATCATTCGATGATGCAGTGGAGCTGCTGGTTCAGGACTTTGCCCGGGAGCGCGAGTGGGACATGAATAGCGATGAGGTCAAAGAACTGCTAAAATTGGTTTTCCGCAAGTTTCGTTAGAGTTTGCGTTATGGGGTGCGAAGTTACGGGTTTGCGGAGGTTCACACCGATCACCGATTGCTGATCAACGTTTTACTGTTTCACCGATCACCGTTCACTGATTAGTTTCATACAGGTTGCGAAGTTTCTCAATCAATCCCAATGGACTACCACCTTTGCAGGACCTGCATCCTGTGAGCATCCAGCTTCAGGAAGGAAAATAGCAGGATGGTGAACCCCCAAAGTGAAGATCCTCCGTAGCTGAAGAATGGCAGAGGAATGCCAATAACCGGAAACAGACCAATCGTCATAGCTATATTCAGCGCAAAGTGAACAAAAAGTATAGCTACAACTCCATACCCATAGATCCTGGCAAAAGTTGATTTTTGGCGCTCTGCCAAATAAATAACCCGTAGGAAGAGGGTTACGAAAAGGGCTACCAGGACGAAGCAGCCAAACCAGCCTTGTTCTTCGCCAATGGTGGAAAAGATGAAGTCGGTGGTCTGCTTGGGAACGAAATCAAACTTCGTTTGCGTGCCCTCCAGATAACCTTTGCCCGTCAGTCCACCAGAACCGATAGCGATTTTGGACTGAGTCACATTCCACCCAATCCCAAGCGGATCAGCATTGGGATTAATAAGGGACATTACTCGCTTTTGCTGGTGTGGCTTGAGGACGTCCGTCAGGATAAAATCCACACTTCGGATAAACCCCCCGGCCAGTATTCCTGAGATGATAACTATGGCCACTTTTGATGGTGATTTTGCAACCAGGCCCAGAGCAAGTAACGTTACCACCACGGTACCGATGAGCAATACCATCTGACTCACAAGTAATGTTAGTAAAAACAAAACCACCACACCAACCGCTACAATAAGTATAACCGGATGCATACCTTCCCTGAATAGGACCAGTACCAATCCGGAAAAAACCATTGCAGTACCGGCATCTCCCTGGATGATGATAAGTAAAACGGGCAATAAAAAGATCATAAACCCAATAGCCTGGGTTTTTAATGCATTGGTTTTTCGAGTGGGTTTGCTTAGAAACCTGGCCAGAGCCAAAACGGTGGCAAATTTTGAGAACTCTGATGGCTGAAACTTAAAGCTGCCAAGCTGAAACCAGCTTTTAGAGCCTGCAACTTCCTGTCCGAATATCAAAACTCCAATAAGCAATAGGATGATAGCTCCGTAAATGATATAAGAAAAGGAACCGTAAAACCGAAAGTCCAACATCATGATCACGGCAATTAATATAATGCTCGTTCCTATCCATATGAGCTGACGACCGGCGCTGGTACTGAGGCTGAAGATACTGAGTGCCTGATCAGGATCGTATTCGGCTGCATAGATATTGAGCCACCCGCTGATCACGAGAATCAGAAAGATAAAGGCAGTAAGCCAATCAATTCGATATATCAGCTGATTCTCCCTCATTGGCTGCAATTATAGGTTTTTCAGTTGTTTGATCGGCGGTGTCTTTCTTGACTTCCTTTTTCTTAGGTTTAGGATCAGCAAAGTCTCCTTTGAGTACATACTCCTCTACCCAGGGGCGGCTAATCTCTCCTTTGATGTATTTTTCGATAACGAGGCTGGCAGTGCTACCTGCTGCTCGTCCACCCCACCCGGCATTTTCCACGTATACTGCGATAGCAATCCGGGGATCATCTTTAGGTGCAAAGCCCATAAAGCCGGAATGGTCCTCACCATGCGGGTTTTGTACAGTACTTGTTTTTCCACAAATGGGTAGATCCGGGATAAAAGCCCTTCTTCCGGAACCTTCCCGTACCACTCGTTCCATTCCGTCGATCACGTATTGATAATGTATGGAATCAATACCCGCATTATTTTTTTCGAAGATAAGCTCTGGCTCCCCGTCGATTGATTTGACAATGTGCGGTGTATAATAAAAGCCCTTATTGCCAATGATGGCGCCAAGGTTAGCCATTTGGAGGGGTGTTACCAGCAGCTCCCCCTGCCCAATACTCAATGAGTATACATTTGAAAACTTCCAGCGATTGGTACCATACACTTTGTCATAGTACTGAATGTTTGGTACAAAGCCAGCTTGCTCATTTGGCAGGTCTATTCCCAACGGACTTCCCAGTCCAAATCCGCTGACATAATTATGCCACCGTTCCATCCCGATCCTCGAATCTATGTACATATCTTCATGCTCGTTTTGCAGGATCATCCTCCTGTAGATCTTGTACATATAGGTGTTGGAAGAATAGGTAATGGCCTTTTCTATATCGTAAAGTCCGGGAGGTGCAAGATCCCCCATCGGCCCCCCATCGCACATGATTTTTTCGTTTGGAGTAACTACCCTTTCCTGCATGGCTATAAGTGACTGGACAGTCTTAAACATTGAACCAGGAGGATATTGAGCCTGAAGCCCCCGGTGAAAGAGTGGTTTAAGGCTATCTTTTTCAATTTTTGTATAATTCTTACTCACATCACGACCGCTGAGCAGATTGGGGTCATAAGATGGCGTGGAGACCAAAGCCAGGATCTCTCCTGTTTTTGGGTCAAGGGCTACCAGGCTGCCGACCTTTCCGGCAAGGAGTTTCTCAGCATACTGCTGGATCTCCGTATTGATGGTCAATTTGATGTTTTTGCCCGGGATGGATGCCGTATCGTATTCCCCTTCTCTGAATTCACCTTTAACGACTCCCTGTACATTGACAATTTTATAGCGTACCCCGCGCTTTCCCCTCAGGTACGATTCGTATTGTTTTTCCAGACCGATTTTACCAATATAATCACCGGATTTGTAGTAGTTGGTGGTGTCACGTCGCAGATCAGTCCGGTCTACCTCGGCCATATAGCCCAGGGTGTTTGCGAGGATGCTTTGGGGGTATTCCCGCACAGTACGCGGGAGCACATAATATCCTTCATAAGCTACCATCTTATCCTGGACCCGGGCAAAAAGCTCATTGGGCAGCTGTTCCATAAACTTTGAAGCCAGAATAGGCGAATATTTTTTGGCCCTGGCAAACTTTTCCTCAAACTGCTGATGGGTAATACCCAGCAGGTTACAAATGGCTGTTGAGTCTCTCAGGTTAGCCTCTTTTGGGACGATCATCAGGTCATAAACGGGAGTATTGTAAACGATGAGATCCCCAAACCGGTCATAAACCAAACCCCTAAAAGGATAGTCTACGATTTTTTGGATGATGTTATTTTCAGCTGCAAGCTTGTACTCGTCATCTACCACCTGAATGGAAAAGAGCCTGATCGAGAAGATCAAAGCAGAGAGAATAATAATTGCCTGTATGATGAGACTTCTTCCGTTCATATCCTTCTACCTCTGGGTGCTGTTAAAAAAACCAGCGCAAAAACAATTATAAAACTGTATATGGTGCTTAACAGAATTTTGGAAAATAAAAATCCAAAAGCGGAGAATCCACCATTTTCTACAGTAAAAATAATCAGGTGATGGAAAAGGATCAGCGGCATCAGGTACTTTAACGACCCCCAGATGCCAAGCTCATTCCAGTCGAGGTATACGTCATCATCGGAATTGCCCATCACCACGTCATACCAGTAATCTTTGATGAAGGCTATAAGTACGCAAGCCGAAGCATGTATGCCAGGTGTATTGGAAAAAATATCTATGATCAATCCGGACAGAAAGGCAATTACCATTGTCCAGCTACGGCTTAAGTCATACGGCAAAAGCAGAATGAAACCGATATAAAAGAACCCAAAAGCTTTATCAAACAGGATTGTTTTATAGAGCAGGGGGATCTGTATGATCAAAAAGATGATCAGGTTCAGTGCTTGTTGTATGTAATTAACCCTGATCATTGGATCACCTCACTTTCCATTTCCAGGCTATCCTGCTCTTCTTTTAGTTTGTTTTCGATCAGGTACACGTAATGCAATGAGCTGAAATCTACAGCAAGCTTTACTTTGGCAGCATAGAATACGTCGTTTTCTTGTAGGCTAAAATCGCTGATGGTTCCTATCATAATTCCTTCCGGGAAAACCGCATTGTAGCCTGATGTGGTCACAGTGTCTCCTTCCCTGATTTGAATATGTCGCGGTATGTATTTTAGTTCAGCTTCCAGGTGAGACTGACCATCCCATTGCACGGTACAAAGGGTATTTGTTCGCTGTATTGAGCTTGAAATCATCAGGTTTCTGTGAAGAAGTGAGGTGACCGTTGTAAAATGTTTGGAAACCGACTTCACTTGCCCGACAACCCCCAGTCCGGATATCACACCCATCCCTGGTTCTACTCCATCTTCTGCTCCTACATCGAGGGTGAGATAATTCATAGATCGGCGAAAGGTATTATTGATAACCTTGGCATCAAAGAAAACAAACGGAGACTCACTGGTATCTGTGTTTACCAGGAGGTTGCCTCGATTTATTTTTGCCAGCTGCGATCGCAGCAGAAGGTTCTCATCTACCAACCGCTGGTTGATTTCTTTGAGCTTGAAATAGTCACTGGTGTTGCTGGAGACGTGATTTATACTTGCAACAAGCGCATTTGAGGAATTCAAAAATGCCGCATTGTAACGATTGTTGTATACTATAATGAGCCACGCACAGAATCCTTCCAATAACAGAAATAACCCGAAGGTTCTAAACCGATAAAGGAAGTTAAATAATCTCTGCATTCAATCTTTAGGTCATTAATACCGCTTTGTATTGATTAAGGTTTTTGAGGGACAGACCCGTGCCTCTTACTACGGCTCTCAGGGGGTCCTCAGCAATATGGATAGGAAGTTTCGTCTTCATAGAAAGCCTCCGATCCAAACCTCTTAAAAGAGCACCTCCTCCGGTCAGGTAGATGCCGTTATCGTAAATGTCCGCTGATAGCTCAGGTGGCGAGATTTCCAACGCTTTGAGCACTGCCTCCTCAATTTTAGAAACAGACTTATCAATGGCGAAAGCAATTTCCGAATAAGAGATCTTGATCACCTTTGGGATACCCGTCATCAGGTCTCTCCCCCTGATTTCGTAATCCTCGGGTCCATCATCCAACTCCGTGAGTGCAGAACCTACCTCAATTTTCACACGCTCTGCTGTACGCTCACCTATCAGCAGATTATGCTGGCGTCTCATGTAATCCAGAATGTCTTTATTGAAAGAGTCACCCGCTACGCGGATGGACTGATCACAGACGATACCACTCAAAGCAATCACAGCGATTTCCGTAGTTCCTCCCCCGATATCCACGATCATGGAGCCAACAGGCTGCTCAATGTTGATACCTATACCAATTGCCGCAGCAATGGGTTCGTGGATCATGTAAACTTCTTTAGCTCCTGCATGCTCGGCAGAGTCCCGTACAGCTCGCTTTTCCACCTCGGTAATTCCTGAGGGGATACAGATGACCATGCGGTGAGAAGACGGCATCCATTTTTTGCTGCCATTATCGATCATTTTGATCATTCCCCGGATCATATGCTCTGCCGCATGGAAGTCGGCAATTACCCCGTCCTTCAGCGGACGGATGGTTTTTATGTTTTCGTGAGTCTTCTCGTGCATCTGCATTGCCTCACGGCCGATCGCCAGGACTTTGTTGTTATGCTTGTCAATGGCAATGATTGACGGTTCGTCTACCACGATCTTATCCTTGCTGATAATGAGGGTGTTTGCCGTACCCAGGTCGATGGCAATATCACTGTTAAAGAAATCGAAAAAACCCATGTTCTGTTCGCTGTATTTTGGTCGGGAAAGTTACGAATTTAGTATCTATTCCTTGGTTTTACTAATGTTTAAAATGTCTCGTTCCGGTAAACACCATAGAAAGATTATTTTCATCACAATAATCGATAGAAAGCTGGTCTTTTACAGATCCACCTGGCTGAATAACCGACGTAATTCCAGCTTTATGAGCAATCTCCACGCAATCAGGAAACGGGAAAAAAGCATCAGAGGCCATTACTGCTCCGTTAAGATCAAAATCAAATTTCCTGGCTTTTTCGATGGCTTGTTCCAGAGCGTCTACCCGTGAGGTTTGGCCTACGCCACTTGCATAAAGCTGACCATCTTTAGCCAGTACGATGGTGTTTGACTTGGACTGCTTACATACTTTGGAGGCAAACAGCAGGCTTTCAACTTCCTCAGCTGCAGGTGCCTTTTTGGTGACTATTTTCAGGTCTTCTTTGCTATCAGTAATGTAATCATAATCCTGTACCAAAGTACCATTCAGCATGCTTTTATAGGTAGTTTTTCTATCCCAGGATTTTTGCAACACCAGTAAGATCCGGTTTTTCTTTTGTTTCAGAACTTCCAGCGCCTCATCTGAAAAAGATGGGGTGATCAGGATCTCAAAGAAGAGACTATGCATAGCTTCTGCTGCTTCTTTTGTAACCTCTTTGTTGGTGACTAAAATTCCCCCAAAAGCAGAAATGGTATCGGCAGAAAAAGCTTTTTCATAAGCGGTTTTCACATCATCAGCCAGGGCGACACCACAGGCATTGTTGTGCTTCAGGATGGCAAAAGCCGTCTCATCTCCAAATTCTCCGATCAGCTGAATGGCAGCCTCAATATCTACAAGATTATTGTAGGAAATTTCTTTACCATGGATCTGCTTGAAGTATGGTTTGGAATCCTCGTAAAAAACGCCTTTTTGATGCGGGTTTTCGCCATAGCGTAAAACCTGTCCGTTTCCGGCGCTGATTTTGAATGAAGGAACTGCTCCATCACCATTCATGTAGTTGAAAATTGCAGAGTCGTAGTGCGATGAAGTATCAAACGCCCTGGTGGCATAAAGCTTACGGTCTGCAAGCGATGTTTTGCCTTCCTGTGTGTTTAGCAGATCGAGAAACTCATCATAATAATTTCTGGAACTTACAATGAGGACATCTTTGAAGTTCTTAGCAGCACCCCTGATGAGGGCAATTCCTCCTATGTCTATTTTCTCAATAATGTCTTCTTCACTTGCTCCGCCCGCTACCGTTTCTTCAAAAGGATAAAGATCAACGATCACTAAGTCAATAGGAGGGATCTCGTATTGTTCTTTTTCTTTTTGATCTCCTTCATGATCCCTGCGATGCAGAATACCTCCGAAGACTTTCGGGTGTAATGTCTTCACCCTGCCCCCGAAAATGGAAGGGTACTCTGTGATATCTTCTACCGCAGTTACAGGGATGTTTCTTTCTTCTATGAATTTCTGTGTACCTCCGGTGGAGTATAGCGCTACGCCTAGCTCGTGGAGTTTGTCAACTATTGGTCCGAGACCATCCTTATAAAAAACTGAAATTAGTGCTGATTTGATCTTTACTTCACTCATGTGCCTGAAAATAAGCTGCAAAGCTAAAGATTTATCAACTTTTCTCAAGTGGTTTTTCGTATGTAATCTGCTACTATTTCAGGAAAGTGTTTGTATTCTAATTCGTGGATTTTTTTTGCCAGGGTATCGGGGGTATCAGTAGGGGTAACGGGACATTTTGCCTGGAAAAGTATCCTTCCCTCGTCATAGTTTTCATTGACCAGGTGAATGGTGATTCCTGACTCTGGCTCCTCACTCTCAATAACAGCCTGGTGAACATAAGCGCCGTACATGCCTTTTCCACCAAATTTCGGAAGAAGCGCCGGGTGAATATTGATGATTTTATCAGGGAAAGCTTCGATCAGATACTGGGGGATCTTCCAAAGAAAACCTGCCAGGATGATATAATCAGCTTTGTAAGCTTTAAGGTTATTAAGGAAGGGTGCAGACCTGAAGCTTTCCCGGTCAAAGACTTCACACGGGATATCCAGTCTTTCTGCCCGGTCAATGACAAAGGCTTTTGGGTTATTACAAAAAACCGCAGAGATATTGAGGTCCTTTTCTTGTTCGTACGATTTTATAAGATTCTCAGCGTTGGATCCGCTTCCGGACGCGAAGATCACTAGGTTTACAGCCATGGTTTTATCATTATCATGCTCAATAAGCCCGTAAAGATGACAATGTTTGTGAAGTTTCTCAGCATTTTGAAATCAGCATGACGATCAGCACGGACAAGCTTGTAAATAAACCAGACAAAAAGCGGCAGAAGCAGAGAGAAATATCCAATAACGATCCAGTTGTTGATAGTGACTAAAAATGAGATCAGGACAGCCGAGCTGGCAAATGCTACCAGGTAGATAAAAATTTTGGCTCCCCGTATCCCCCAGATCACCGGAATGCTCTGACAGCCCACAGCAGACTCACCTTTTACATCCTCAATATCCTTGATGACTTCACGGATCAGGATGATGGCCATCGCGAATAGTGAATAAAGGTATACCAGGGTTTCATTCCGGCCCATGTAAACAGGAACCAGCAATAGTGTAAGGCTCGTCAAAAACGCAATAACCAGGTTTCCCAGCAAAGTCAGACGTCTGAGGTAATTGGAGTAATACCATAAACCGAAGGCGGAAAAAATGTGAATGACACCAATTTTAATGTCCAGATAAAAACCCAGGCTAATGCCGAAAAAGGTGAGAACGAGGTGAGCCAGGATGGCCAGCCTGCGTCTGAATTTTATACCTACGATCACCCTGTCGGGCCGGTTGATCATGTCAATTTTCTGATCAAAATAATCATTGATGATGTACCCGCCTGCTGCAATCATCACGGTACTGCAGATCATGAAAAAAAAGCCAATTGAAAAAATGGCTTCTTCCTTCCCGGAATAATCATCCACTAAGAAAATAGCTGTAAAATACTGGGTTGCTCCAATGATGATCAGGTTGGGGATTCTGCTGGCCTGCAGAAAGCCGATAAAATCATATTTCAGGAGCTTTTTCAAAAAAAGGTTGTTTACTAAAGGAGTTAATATTATCCTTAATAACAAAGAAACGACTTTTATCACATTTAATGTAAAAAGTGATATTAGGAAATGCTTATTATGAGCAAGAGCAGACACGAATTAATCTCCCCGGATTAGCTTACTATGTAGCATATAAAGCTGTTTTAAATCCTCATCCTCTAACACCTCCAGATGCCTATGCATCACCTCATGGTCATTACGGATAGCAGGTCCTGTCTGGGCTTTTTCAGGAGTTATTTCCATGGCCTTTTCTACAGTCTCACAAATCAGGTGTTTGAAGTCTCCGAGCTGAAGGGGGGAATTTTCTAGAAGCTTGTCTGCTATCGTAAAAAGATTGTTGGTGAAATTAGATGCAAAGACAGCTGCCAGGTGTACTTTGAGTCGTTCCGGTGAGGTAAGTCTGTAAATTTTGGGCCCAAGCTCTTCTGCCAGGCGTTGGATCTCCGTCAGCGTTCTTCTATCCGACCCCTCGATCAGGATCGGAATTTCTGAAAAATCAACTGTTTTCTTTTTGGTAAATGTCTGAAATGGGTAGAGTACACCGTGTGATGAGCTCTTGCCTTTAAAAATTTCCATATCAAGTGCTCCACTGGCGTGTAAAAGAATGGTATTCTCAAAATTATATTTCTCCAGCACTTTGGAAACCTGCTTATCAGGAACCGCAAGGATCACAAAATCCTGGTCAGAAACAAGATGACTATCATCAAAAATGAGTGAAAATTCCTTGCCAATCTCTGAACAAAAAGATTCTCCTTTTTCCCGTGAGCGGCTCACAATGGTGATATGATGTCCTCTATTACTAAATCGATCAGCGAGGTGGTAAGCCACATTTCCAGTACCAATAATGGTGACCTGATATCGGTCAGACGACTCTTTAGAATAGGATGTTTTTAATTTTGTTTGCTTTCTCATAGTTAAGGACAATCGTCTGACGATGTATGTAGTGGTCGGACGACTCTTCGAAAATCACGTTTTTAATTTTGTATGTTCCGGGTATCGATCTAAAAACAGTCGTCCGACCACTGCTGACGTCCAACGACCACCACTCTGAAACGTTGCCCGACCACTTGCTCTAGAAAATTGATTCGTAATAGTTCTCAGGGAGAATACTCTCCGAAAAATTCTGAAATGATGCTGAATTTGGGAGGTCAAGTAGTTCGATGGCTTTCTCACATTCACTTATCCCATTCTTTCGCATAGCAGTATAATCTTTAAAAGAAGAGTATTCCCAATCACCCATTTGTTCAACAAGGCCCGCCTTCACAGGATTTTGATGGATGTAATTGAGACATATAAGGGCATATTCATCGGATTGAATTTCTTTCGTTTTCGATTTTTGTTGAAAAAGGGATCCCGTTCTTCCTTCTTGAAGATTAATGGCTCGGGTGTAGGAACTTAATATAATTCGATAGTTTTTAACAAACCCATCTTTATTAAAATTATCCTCTGTACTGATCATAAAATGAAAATGGTTTGGCATAAGGCAATACGCGAAGATATCTGAATAAGGAGTTAGTTTTTGTCTGACTTTCTTCAGAAAGAACCGGTAATTCGAATCCCTGAAAAATATTGGCTGACGGTTATTCCCTCTGTTGTATAAATGAAAAATCGAATTGGGATGGAGTTGCATAATAATACATTTAGTTGTCTGACGATGAGCTGGAAATATATAAAAGGCATAGCGTTCGGACGACGGTTTTTTAATGCTAATATGTAGTGGTCGGACGACTTTTCGAAAAAATTACGTTTAATATTGTGTTTCGGGTATCGATCTAAAACAGTCGTCCGACCACTACCGACCCTCGGCCAAAAGACTCATTCCATTCCTTTATCCCGCATTTTTTTAAATTCAGAATATCTGCGAGATATAGCTACGCCGAAACCAATTACAAGTAGCAACGTCCCCAGCCAAAGGACATTGATCCATGGTTTAGCAACAGCTTCAATGATAATCCAGTCTTTCTGAGTAGTGCTTAATCCAAAAACAAAGGCATTTTCTTCAGGGTGAATAGATTGGATGGTTATTCTGGAAGCTAAGTCATTGACCACATCAGGAATACGACCCGCCATATTGTCCTTGATCACGTAGATTGGTTCTGCCAGGTACGTTTTTTCCTCACCTTCTATTTCTATAATAGCTTTCACCGCGACATCATTTGGTCCTAGAGTAACATTGGGAATGTTCCTTACGGGTAGTATCTCCTTAAATCGCGCCACATAATCATTGATAAAAAACTGTGATCCCGGTGACACAGTGATCTCCTCAATTTCACTCCATTCGGTTTCCTGCTCAGGGTCCGGGAAGGTCCTTACATGCGTGTATAGATCGGCTTTCAGCGTTCGGTTGATGTCCGGAGAGTAGACAATCATATCCATGGTCTCGTTGACCTGGACTCTGGGATATAGTGTAAACTTTTCTCCGTTCAGTTTTTCATATTCCACCTCGAAATAGCTGTTTTCCGGGTTGATGATGCCAACGGTATCTCCTGCCTTTAGCTCTTTTCCGGAGCTGGTTTTTGTATCATTTTCGATGATCAGTTCCAAAGGGTTTGAAGCTCCCAGGACGTCATTGGCATCCACATACCCATAGTCCGCAGTAAGTTTTCTCAATCCCTTGTAGACCATAGAGTAGTCGCTCATCTGGCGAGGTTCATTCAGAAAAAGCAGCAGGTTGTTTTGGTTGACCTCATCGGGAAACTCTTTACTCCAAAGAAGACCGGTATTATTTTTTGAAAGTATTTTAGAATATCCGGACGAAAACAGAATTCCAATAAGCATGAAAGCAACGCCTATGTGGGCAATCGAACCCCCCGAGAGCTTGAAGTTTGATTTTGAAACGGAGATCAGGATCTTTCCATTTGCTACAATGGAGTAAACTGAGGCCGTCAGTAGTAGCATGTACCAGATGTCATGGATCTTGCCTATAACGAAGATCAATGCTGAAATGATCAACGCCAGAAGTACGGGAATGGTAAGGGCCTCTTTCAGCTTCTTTTTGTCCATTTTCTTCCACCAAAAGAACTGACCCGTTCCGGATAAAATGGCCAGTGCGATCGCAAAATAGAGCTGAAACTGAGAATAAAAAGCAATCTGGTCAGCCGGAGGAGCAATATTGGATGTACCTCCAAATGCAGACACCAGCTCATTCCAAACCGGGATGGATGTAGGCAGAATAACCTGGAAAGCCATAAGACACAGAATGGTGGCTCCCATAAATATCCAAAACTCACGAGAGTATGCTGAAACTTCCTCATCACCGCCCGGGAGTTTTTTCCAGGATCTAATGCATAGCCAAGTGGAGAGCCCAATGAAGACAAACAGGTATATCAGTAGTTGTCCTGAAAGTCCCAGATCTGTGAATGAGTGTACACTCGCATTCCCCAGAACTCCACTTCTGGTCAGAAATGTAGAGTACACAATCAGGACATAAGTAGCTATTACCAGGAGGATAGAGGCTTTTAATGCACTCGCGTTTTTCTTAAAGGCGATCATGGTATGGATGCCAGCTACCAGTACCAACCAGGGCACATAAATGGCATTTTCGACCGGGTCCCAGTTCCAGTAGCCACCGAAGTTGAGCGTCTCGTAAGCCCAGTATGCTCCCATTAATATCCCTACACCCAGCACGGCTGCTGAAAATTGTGCCCACGGTAAAGCAGGTCTTATCCATTCCTTAAACTTGCCCGTTATAAGTCCGGCAATGGCGTAAGCAAAAGGGATCACTGTGGTGGCAAATCCGAGAAACAATGTAGGTGGGTGGATCACCATCCAGTAGTTCTGCAGCAAAGGGTTTAGTCCACGGCCATCTTCAGGTACAAAGTTTGGGTCCACGTCAAAAATGGGGTCATTTACCACATCACGGAGCAGCAAGAAAGGAGAGCTGCCAATTTTCACATCAAAAATCACTACCCCAAGGATCATAGAGACCAAAAAGACCTGAGTGAAAGAAAACACGGCCATCAGAGATGCTCTCCAGGACTTATTGGTATGGATCAGGATCAATCCTAATAGGGCGTTCCAAAACATCCACAGTAAGAACGAACCTTCCTGACCATTCCAAAAACTGGAGATCTGATAATAAACTGGTAATATTTTGGAGGTGTAATTGTAAGCGTAATGGTATTCGAAATAATGATTGCTGATGATGGTGAATAGCACTGCGACGATACAGAAGATCGAAGCAGCATGGATATAAAATGCCCACCTTGCAAAGTCATCCCACTTTTTATCAGACTCATCTAAGCCGGTGGGGTTTATGCCTTTGGCAAATGCGTATGTTGCCAGAAGAGCAGAGACAAAAGCAGTGATGACCAGAAAGTGGCCGAGGTTTCCAACAAAGAGATGAATCATAATCGCTTAGACATTTACTCCTTCTTCCTGGTATTTGGAAGGACATTTAAGGAGTATTTTTTCTGCTACAAAATTGCCGTTCTGGTAGGATCCCACCACCACCACTTGTTCTGATCTTAGAAAATCAGTAGGCATGGGGTTTGGGTGAAAAACCTCCTGCGTCACATTGTTTTCATCAACCATTTCAAACTTGAAAGATAGCATATCCGGACTGGTTTCTATCCCTACAACTTCCCCTTCTGCGTTTTTCTTCAGCGTACCAACCACATGGATCTTATTGCTGTTTCCGCCTTCAGCCAGCTCTTTTGCTTCTTTAAAAGTGACATAGGCACTGGCATCGCCCGCAGTGGACATAATTACCACAATAGCCACTGCGATGATGATAATTCCTAAAATGTGACTCTTTTTCATTCTTATCACTTTTTTATCTCTTCTTCCAGTTTTCTAATCTTTTTGTCAAGCCTGAATAAATAAACAAACAGACCAGCCAGAATGATCAAAATAACGGCCAGCACTACATAGATCTTTCCATCTGCCCTAAAAGTATCGGCCATTGGGATTTGGGCCAGCAAGTTGCCAAAACCAACCGCTTTTATCCATGAGAAGTTCACTAATAGATATATGATCTTAATCATCTGCTTTTTCTGATAATATTTTTAATCGAATTTTTTGCGTAGCAATCCAAAAACCCAACAAGGTCCACCCAATAACTGCAGGATAAAATACCAGTCGCAAGTTACTATCCAGATCGTAAGCATTAAAACCAGGGTTACCACCGCTACCAGGGTGCAGGCTATCGGTCATTCTTGGCAGGATGAAGAGCAATGGGATCAATGCCGCAAAAGCGAATATGTTATACACTGCTGAAATCCTGGCTCTTTGCTGCTCGTCCTGGATGGATCCTCTCAGAATGAAGTAAGCAAAGTAGATCAGCAAGCCGATGGCTGAAGCATTTTGCTTTGGGTCACTACTCCACGGCTCACCCCAGGTAAAAGTAGCCCAAAACATTCCGGTAAGCATTCCCAGGATTCCAAACACAGTACCCACTTGCGCCAGCTGATTGCTGTAGATGTCGTTTTTTGTATTGCCGTTGGCCAGGTATCTGATGGCTTGAATTACCGAACCTAAAAACAGGAAAAGCATCCCAAACCACATGGGCACATGAAAATGCAACACCCGTATGGTCTCATTGAGGATAGGTAGCCGGGGGACAGTAAAAAGCAGGCCACCCACAAACACATACCCTAACAAAACTACTGCCAGCCATTTCCACCAATCTGTCCGCAACAAATAATCCATAACTAAGATTTCCAGGTAAAAGGAAACAAAATATAAGTCAGCGCAATGATAATAATATTCACGCTCAGGAGTGTAATTAAGTTCCCCGAGATGTCGCTTAATGCCCCTCCTAAAACAATCACCTGAGAATTGGATATAGCCAATATCAGCATGGGAATGATCACCGGGAAACCAAGGATGGCCATCATGACCGCATTGTTGTTGGTTTTCGAAGAAATAGAAGAGACCATGGTAAAAGCTGAGGAAAGGCCCACAGATCCCAGTACAAGGTTTAGGATAAAAGCGCCGGTAAGCATGTCAGGGAAACCTAAAAACAAGCTAAAAAGGATCAGGGAAAGGCTCACCAGGACCAGCTGATAAAGATTATAATAAACCAGTTTTGCTACAATAATGCTCTCCGGTTTTATCAGGTGAAAGTAATACAGCGTGCGGTCATCCTCCTGGGAAAAACTTTTTGCCACAGCATTGATGGAAATAAACAGCAAGATCAGCCAAAACAAGGCATTCCAGGTTTCCCATTCAATAAATCCGGTAAAAGCCATGTATGAAGTGACGATCAGCGAAGTGATGTATAACAAAATTCCCGCTACAGGATACCGGGTACGCCAGTCTATTTGCAGGTCTTTATAAATTAGCCACTTGATTTGGGTAATCATCGCGCAAAATTACTTACTAAACGATTACTTACCCCCTGGTTTATTTGTAAAAAGCCAGAATTGCTTCTAGCATTGTAAAAACTGATCAGAATTTGAATAAGGAAAAACCGATTTTAGTTACCGGGACAGCGGGTTTTATTGGGTTTCATTTAGCAAAACGGTTGCTGGATGAAGGATTTGAGGTAGTAGGTATAGATTGTGTGAATGATTACTACAGCGTAGCCTTAAAGGAAGACCGCATTAAAATCCTTGAATCATCCGGAACGTTTACATTTTACCGGTTTAACCTTATTGAAAAGGAGCAATTGATGGATGTATTCCGGAATCATGCTTTTGATTATGTAGTAAACCTGGCGGCTCAGGCAGGAGTGAGGCATTCCCTGACCCATCCGCAGGACTATATAGATGCGAATATTACCGGGTTTCTGAATATTTTGGAAGGCTGCCGGTATTTTGAAATTAAGCACCTGGTGTTTGCATCATCCAGTTCCGTATATGGTGCCAATACCGAAATGCCCTTTTCAGAGCATCAAAGCCTTAATCACCCATTATCACTTTATGCCGCGTCTAAGAAGTGTAATGAATTTATGGCGCATGCTTATGGAGTTAATTTTGGTATACCTACCACCGGGTTGCGTTTCTTTTCTGTATACGGACCATGGGGAAGGCCTGATATGGCCCTTTTTCTATTCACAGAAGGAATATTGAAAGAGAAGCCTATTGACGTCTTTAACCAGGGAAAAATGACCCGGAATTTTACGTACATTGATGATGTGGTGGAAGGTGTTTTTCGGCTCATAGGTCACGTGTCTGAGCCCAACAAAGAATGGGACTCTGACCATCCGGACCCTGCCACCAGCTATGTGCCGTATCGTATCTTTAATATTGGCAACAACAAGCCTATCGATCTGATGCAATTTATCCAGCTGATTGAGTCAGAGATTGGGAAGAAAGCCAGGATCAACTATTTGCCCATTCAGAAGGGAGACGTGCCGGCTACATTTGCAGATGTATCAGAGTTGCAGAAGGCGGTTGGTTACAAGCCTTCTACAAGCATAGAAACGGGGATAAAAAATTTTGTAAGCTGGTACAGGGATTATTATAATGTATAAATCATGCCATTAGTTAAGTTCCACCTGTCCCTCTTTGGAGAGGGATTAAGGGAGAGGACTTATAGAAACCTGCTTAACTTAATGTCATTAATGTTTAAATCATGAAAAAGATTTTAATCACCGGGGGTGCAGGATTTATCGGGTCACATGTAGTCCGTCGCTTTGTTCGGAATTATCCCGATTACCAGGTAGTCAATCTGGATAAACTGACGTATGCCGGAAACCTGGAAAATCTCCGGGATGTGGAATCGGCTCCAAACTATACCTTTGTTAAGGGAGATATTTGTGATAAAGCATTTATAGAAAAGCTTTTTCAGGATGAGCAATTTGACGGGGTGATCCACCTGGCAGCGGAGTCCCATGTGGACCGGTCCATTAAAAACCCACTGACTTTTATCGAAACCAATATTATAGGGACCGTCACATTGCTAAATGCAGCCCGCGAAAATTGGGGTGATTTCGGAGGAAAGCGATTTTACCACATTTCTACAGACGAGGTTTATGGTTCTTTAGGGGATGAGGGCTTCTTTACGGAGAAGACACCCTATGACCCTAAGTCTCCATATTCGGCATCCAAAGCATCATCAGATCATTTTGTAAGAGCATACCAAAACACCTACGGTTTGCCTGTGATCATTTCAAACTGCTCTAACAACTACGGGCCGTATCACTTCCCTGAAAAGCTGATCCCTTTAACCATCAACAACATTAAAAATGAGAAGACGATCCCTGTTTACGGGAAAGGAGAAAACATCAGGGACTGGTTATATGTAGAAGACCATGCACGGGCTATCGATGTGATTTACCATAAAGGAAGAACAGGCGAAACTTATAACATCGGGGGGTTCAATGAATGGAAAAACATTGATCTTGTAAACCTCCTTTGTGATATTATGGACCGGAAATTAGGAAGAGCGGCCGGAGCATCCCGGAAGCTTATCACTTTCGTGAAAGACCGGGCAGGCCATGATCTCCGCTATGCCATTGATGCCACTAAGATCAAAAATGAGCTTGGCTGGGAACCGTCACTGCAGTTTGAGGAAGGGCTGGAAAAGACGGTAGACTGGTACTTAGCTAATGAAAAGTGGCTCAGTGATGTCACATCGGGGGATTATAAAAACTACTATGAAGAACATTACGCTAATTAGAGTTGAGAAACAAAAAATGAATTTCATATTAACATTCCCCTTCACCCCTTTTTCTAAAGGGGAATATTGGTATTTTTTGTTTCTCTTTTTCTCACTAAGCTTACTTTATGGACAAACACTAGTTAGTCTAAATTTGAACTTTTTTAAATCTCAAATAAAATAGTAAATAGCTAAAGGCTAAAAGCCAACAGCTAACAGCTAATGTTAGTAGGCAGTAAGCAATGCGCAATAAGCAAGTTGAAAATGATGAATTGTGAATGAAAAATTGAATGAAAGCTATTGGCTAACAGCCAAAAGCTAAAAGCAAACATTATGAAAGGAATTATTTTAGCCGGAGGATCCGGGACCAGACTTCATCCACTAACCTACTCAGTCAGTAAACAGATACTGCCGGTTTACGACAAGCCCATGATATATTACCCCTTGTCAGTTCTAATGTTGGCAGGGATCCGTGAAATTCTAATTATTTCCACACCGAGAGACCTTCCGCTCTTTAAAGAACTATTGGGAGATGGCAAGTCGCTGGGTTGTGATTTTACATATGCTGTACAGGAGCGGCCGGAAGGACTGGCCCAGGCATTTATTATAGGTGAGGAGTTTATCGGCAAAGATTCTGTAGCGTTGATCCTTGGAGATAATATCTTCTATGCGTCAGGTCTTTCCAAGAAGCTCCAGTCCTGTGTAGATCCTAATGGCGGGATCGTTTTCGCCTATCGGGTACAGGACCCGGAGCGCTATGGTGTAGTGGAGTTTGACCAATATGGTAAAGCCATTTCCATTGAAGAGAAGCCACAAAGTCCTAAATCAAATTACGCGGTACCCGGACTGTACTTTTATGATAATAAAGTGGTAGAAATTGCGAAATCCATTAAACCCAGCGCACGGGGAGAGTTGGAGATCACAGAAGTTAATAATCAGTACCTGAAAGCAGGAAAATTGTCGGTTGAGAAGCTGGATCGGGGTACCGCCTGGCTGGATACAGGTACTTTCAAGTCACTCATTCAGGCGGGTGAGTTTGTCCATGCCATAGAAGAGCGTCAGGGTTTAAAAATAAGCTGTATCGAAGAGATCGCTTACCGGATGGGTTTTATCGATGAAAATCAGCTATTGGAGTTAGCAGAACCATTGATGAAAAGTGGTTATGGTGCTTACCTAAAACAGGTCTTGAAATGGAAGTAATAGACACGCCTCTTAAGGATTGCTATATCATTAAGTCGAAGGTTTATGGTGATGATCGGGGCTTTTTCCTGGAATCATTCAATAAGAAGAAATTTGCTGAGACGGGTTTAGATTTTGACGTAAAGCAGATCAATTTTGCCAAGTCAGGTAAAAATGTACTTCGGGGACTACATTACCAAAGGCAGCCTCATGCGCAGTCTAAACTGGTGGGGGTCATATCCGGGGGTGTGATTGATATTGCTGTAGACCTGAGAAAAAGCTCCCCAACTTTTGGAAAGTATTTCAAGTTGGAAATTACCTCTCAGGACACCCTGCTTTTAATACCTAAAGGGTTTGCTCACGGCTACTATACATTGGAAGATGATACGGTTTTTTACTATGCGGTAGATAATTTCTATGCACCCCAATCCGAAGGAGGTGTTATTTATAACGATCCTGAACTGAAAATTGACTGGGGAGTGGTAGGTTTGCCTATAATTTCCGAGAAGGATAAACAGCAACCTTCACTGGCTAACGCAGAACTATTTGACTAATGGCAAAAAAGAAAGTACTCATAACCGGAGGCGCCGGTTTCCTGGGATCTCACCTGTGTGATCGATTTATCAAAGAAGGCTATCATGTGGTGGCCATGGACAACCTTTTGACTGGCGATATACGGAATATAGAACACCTGATGGGGAATCAGGATTTTGAATTTCATCATCATGATGTATCCAAGTTTGTCCATGTTCCGGGAGATCTGGAATACATTCTCCATTTTGCATCCCCTGCCAGCCCCATCGATTATCTGAAAATGCCTATTCAGACGATGAAGGTAGGCTCACTGGGGACGCTCAATTGCCTGGGCCTGGCAAAGGATAAAGGGGCCAGAATGCTTATTGCTTCTACTTCCGAGGTTTATGGAGATCCGTTGGTACACCCGCAAAAGGAAGATTACTGGGGCAATGTAAATCCCGTAGGTCCGCGGGGCGTGTATGATGAGGCAAAGCGCTTTCAGGAGGCCTTGACCATGGCCTATCATACCTATCACGGGTTGGAGACACGGATCGTCAGGATATTCAATACGTTTGGTCCACGCATGCGGCTGGACGATGGTCGCGTTTTACCAGCTTTTATTTCGCAGGCGTTGAGGGGCGAAGACCTCACAGCATTTGGTGATGGATCACAAACCCGGTCTTTTACCTATGTGGATGATCTGGTAGAAGGGATTTACCGATTGTTAATGAGCGATTACTCAGGCCCGGTTAACATCGGAAACCCGGAAGAGATCACCATCAATGAATTTGGGGAGGAGATCATTCGTCTGACCGGCAGTAATTCAAAGATCAAGTACCTGGACCTTCCCAGAGATGACCCCAAACAGCGGAAGCCGGATATTTCACTGGCGAGAGAAGTGCTGGGTTGGGAACCAAAGTTTACCAGGGCTGAAGGCCTGAAGCCGACTTTGGATTATTTTAAGGAGAAAGTGCTTGGATAAGCGCTTGAATTTTGATATTTCAAGATTTTCAGGCGCTAAAATTTTTGTTCACCCAAAAAATGTCTTTTCGACGAAGGAGAAATCTTTCTCGAATTCACAAATATTTCAAACTTGGTTAAACTAATTTCAAATAAAAGAAAGATACCTCCATTTCATTACGGTATGACATTTTTTGGATGTTAAAAATTGCATTATAAATTTTAGTTTCGGGATGACTTTTATTCCCTGTTATGAACTACAAAATAGCAATCATCGGTTTAGGTTACGTAGGTCTGCCCTTAGCGGTGGAGGCTGGCAAAAAATATCCGACTATTGGTTTTGATATAAATCCTAGCCGGATTGCTGACCTTGAAAGGGGAATTGATAAAACCCTCGAAGTAAATAAGGAAGAGCTGCTCGAGGCAAAAAACCTGAAATTTTCGAGTCATCCTGAGAGTCTTGAGGAGAGTAACTTTTACATAGTTACCGTACCTACGCCTGTAGACAACCACAAGAAACCCGACCTGATCCCTTTAAAGAAAGCTTCCGAAACCCTTGCGCCTTATTTAAAAAACGGAGATATCGTGGTTTATGAATCTACGGTGTATCCCGGCTGTACAGAAGAAGTTTGTGTACCCATACTCGAAGCGGGAAGTGGTTTAAGATTCAATAAAGACTTTTATTGCGGCTATTCCCCGGAGCGCATCAATCCGGGCGATAAAGTCCACCGGCTAACCTCCATACTGAAGGTGACAAGTGGGAGCACACCTGAGACTGCCAACCGGGTAGATCAGTTTTACAGGTCAATTATTCCTGCAGGCACTCACAAAACATCCTCCATCAAGGTGGCAGAAGCGGCAAAAGTGATCGAAAATGCCCAGCGGGATATTAACATTGCTTTTGTCAATGAGCTTTCTCTGATCTTTGAGCGGATTGGGGTAGATACCAAAGAAGTGCTGGAGGCTGCCGGGACCAAGTGGAACTTTCTGAAATTTTCTCCAGGGCTTGTAGGCGGGCATTGTATAGGGGTAGATCCCTTTTACCTGACTTACAAAGCAGAGGAGCTGGGGTATCATTCCCAGGTGATCCTTTCCGGCAGAAAGATCAATGACAACATGGGACCCTATGTGGCACAGCGAACGATAAAGTTGCTGTCTCAAAGGAAGGAATTAAATAAGAACACCAGGGTTCTGATATTGGGGATCACGTTTAAAGAAAATTGTCCCGATATTCGAAATTCCCGCGTGATTGATATTTACCGCGAGCTACAGGATTACGGTATTAGCACAGACGTTTACGATCCGCATGCTGACCTGGAAGAAGTGAAGAAGGAATATGGAATTCAAATGTTGAATGCTATGGATGGCTTGGGTAATTATCAGGCAGTTATTTTAGCTGTGGCTCACGAAGAATTCAAAGAGATGTCCTGGGAGCAAATCCGAAAGAATGTTTCAATAATCTTTGATGTGAAAGGCATTTTACCTGTTAAATTTGTAGATTCGCGCCTTTAAAGCATAGAATATTTCAATTATTCGGCTTTTTTCGGAAATGGAGGACTTCATCAGAAGAGTTGGATGAAAAATTGAACTGTACTATCTAAGAAACGGAGATTACGCAAAAACTTTTCTGTTTGTGTTTTTGTAAAACTTTAAACATTAAGCATTCCGGCAATTGGACGCAAAAGAAAATATAATCCCCCATGACCATGCCATCAAGCTAAAGGATCGCATAGAGAAAAATGGGTATGCTCCTAAGTTGATCTGGTTTACTGGGCTTTCCGGGTCTGGTAAATCTACTTTGGCCGGAGCATTCGAAACGTATTTGTTTCAAAATGATTTTCAGACTTATATCCTGGATGGCGATAATGTGCGCTCGGGCCTGAACAAAGACCTGGATTTTTCTGATGAAAGTCGTAAAGAAAACATCCGCAGGATTGCCGAAGTATCCGGACTTTTCGTGGATGCTGGCATTGTGGTTTTGACCGCCTTTATATCGCCTTTTAAAGAAGATCGTCAGCAAGCCAAAGAGCTGGTAGGCGCTGAGCACTTTGTGGAAGTTTTTGTGGATACTCCTTTGGAGATCTGCGAACAACGGGACGTCAAGGGGCTTTATGCAAAGGCCAGAGCCGGCAAGATCCCTAATTTTACCGGGATAGATTCACCTTTTGAACAACCGGAAAATCCCGATGTTCATATTAAGACAGCAAATAAGACCGTAGAAGAGTCGTTAAAGGAATTAATCGATCAAATCGTACCAAAATTAAAATAGCAAATGAAGAGCTATAATTTAACACACCTCAAAGAGCTGGAGGCAGAGTCGATATACGTGTTGCGCGAGGTATTCGCTCAGTTTCAAAATCCTGCAATACTTTTTTCAGGTGGGAAGGATTCAATAGTGGTAACCCACCTGGCCAGGAAAGCATTCTATCCGGCAAAGATCCCATTCCCATTGGTTCACATAGATACCGGGCACAATTTCCCTGAAACCATGGAGTTTCGTGACAGCCTGGTGAAGAAACTGGGAGCTAAGCTGGTGGTAGGATCGGTGCAGAAATCGATCGATGATGGAAGAGCCGCTGAAGAAAAAGGCAAGAACGCAACCAGGAATGCCATCCAAACAGTGACACTTTTAGATACGGTGGAAGAAAATCAATTCGATGCTTGTATCGGAGGCGCACGGAGAGATGAGGAAAAAGCTCGCGCCAAGGAGCGTTTCTTTTCCCATAGGGATGAGTTTGGACAGTGGGATCCTAAAAACCAGCGTCCCGAGTTATGGAATATTTTCAATGGAAAACAGAATCACGGCGAGCATTTCAGGGTATTTCCGCTGAGCAACTGGACGGAGATGGATGTCTGGCAATATATCCTTGCGGAGAATATTGACATTCCTTCATTATACTTTGCGCATACCAGGAAGGTGATCAGAAGGAACGGCACGTGGCTTCCTGTATCGGATTTTATCCAAATGGACCCGAAAGAAGAGATCGTTGAAAAGAAGATCAGATTCAGGACCCTCGGAGACATCACCATTACGGGTGGTGTGGAATCAGATGCCGATGATCTGGCAAAGATCGTAGAAGAGGTAGCAGCAGCCCGCCAGACCGAGCGTGGTAATAGAGAGGATGATAAAAGGTCTGAGACGGCCATGGAGGATAGAAAACGCGAGGGATATTTTTAGTAGTGACCATTGACTTTTAACCATTGACTATTGAAAATTTTCACAGGTTATGAGAGATTTTACCAAATACGATATTTGGCACGATGGAATTGACTTTGCTAGAAATATTTATAGTCAAACACAATCCTTTCCTAATGAAGAAAAGTTCGGACTTACTTCACAGCTAAGAAGGGCGGCTATCTCAATTCCTTCAAATTTTGCTGAAGGATGTAGCAGATCTTCAGAAAAGGAATACTTGAGGTTTATTGAAATGTCTTTGGGATCAGCCTTTGAGGTCAAAACCCAACTTATTATTGCAAATAGATTAGGGTTTTTAAATGAAAGTGGTTTTAAAGAAGCTTTAGCTGTGATTGAAAGCTTAGCAAAGAGATTAAATGGATTAAGGAAAAAAATTAAAGTAAATGATGAAGGACTCTAGTCAAAAGTCAGCAGTTAAAAGTCAACAGTCAAATAGCTATCTCGATATGGAACTCCTGCGTTTCACAACGGCAGGTAGTGTAGATGATGGAAAGAGTACATTGATAGGTCGACTTCTTTTTGATTCCAAATCTATTTTTGAGGATCAGATGGAGCAGGTAAAGCAGTCCAGTGAACGTAAAGGGCTTGAAGCTACGGATCTGGCCCTTCTGACTGACGGGCTGAAAGATGAGCGGGAGCAGGGCATCACCATCGATGTGGCGTACCGGTATTTTGCTACACCGAAGCGGAAATTCATTATCGCTGACACACCAGGCCATATTCAGTATACCCGAAATATGGTGACCGGAGCGTCTACGGCCAATGCAGCGCTGATCCTGATAGATGCGCGGAATGGCGTAGTGGATCAAACTTGTCGCCACTCCATCATTGCATCTTTGCTGCAGATCCCACACATCATTGTTTGTATCAACAAGATGGACCTGGTGGATTACAGCCAGGAGGTATATGATCAGATCGTAGAGGACTTTGAAGATTTTGCGGCAAAGCTGGATGTAAAGGATGTTCGGTTCATCCCGATCAGTGCGCTGAAAGGCGATAATGTGGTGAATCGAAGTGAAAACATGAAGTGGTATGAAGGATCAACACTCCTCTATACGTTGGAACATCTTCATATCGGTAGCGACCACAATCACATCGATTGCCGCTTTCCGGTTCAGACGGTCATCCGACCAAAATCAGACAAATACCACGATTATCGTGGCTATGCAGGCCGGATTGCGGGTGGCATATTCAAGCCGGGAGATGAAGTGACGGTGCTTCCGTCAGGATTTAGCTCTAAGATCAAATCCATTGATACGTTTGACGGACCGGTGGACGAGGCTTTTGCACCTATGTCAGTGACGATCACCCTGGAAGACGATATCGACATCAGTCGGGGAGATATGCTTGTCAGAAGCAATAATCAGCCGGAACCTAAGCAGGATCTGGAAGTAATGCTTTGCTGGCTGAACCAGAAGGGACCCATGCCAAGAGCTAAGTATACCTTGAGACATACCTCGGCAGAGATGAAGGCCATGATCAAAGAAGTTCGCTATAAGCTTGATATCAACTCACTCCACAGGAATGAGGAAGATAGAAATATTTCAATGAATGATATCTGCAGGGTACAGCTGAGAACGACCAAGCCGGTGTTAGCTGATTCATACCGTAAAAACAGGCAGACGGGAAGCATTATCCTGGTGGATGATGCTACAAATGAAACGGTCGCTGCAGGGATGATTATTTGATAATTGACTATTGACTTTTAACTATTGACCTTTGGCTTAAATGGGACAGTGCGCTGACATCCCCTTTAGGGGATTGAGGGGTAGTGTGGCAAATGCCATATAGCTTCGTAATACTACAATATAGCTTGTTTAATAAGGACTTTGGGCCCCTTTACTTTACAAATCACCCCAACAGGAAAGCCTGTAATTCAGACTAGGAAAGACCCAAAAAGGGTTCTAGTTAAATTTGTTGTGAATTGAGATAAATATGGATTTTCAAAACTTACTCGAAACAGCAAAAACAGCCGCCAGAAAAGCCTCAGCGGAGATCTTAAAGATCTACAGCTCCGGGGACTTTTCCATCGAGGCTAAAGCGGATGATTCTCCTTTGACCCTGGCAGATAAGGCATCACACCAGGCCATCGTAGCAGAGCTGGAAGGAACCGGAATTCCGATTCTGAGCGAAGAAGGCAAAGCGATTCCTTTTGATGAACGCAAAAACTGGGAATACTTCTGGATGATCGATCCTTTGGATGGCACCAAAGAGTTCATCAAAAAGAATGGCGAGTTCACTGTTAATATTGCATTGATCCATAAAGACCATCCTGTAATGGGTGTTGTTTTTACCCCTGTGCTGGATGACCTTTTCTGGGCAGTGAAGGGTAAAGGAGCCTTTAAGAATGGAGAAAAAATTCAGGTCAATGCTTTCAGCCGGGAGGATGAAGGGCTTAAGGTCGTAGCATCTCGCTCGCATCTAAATGATGAGACAAAGGCGTTTGTGGAAGGGCTGAAAAACCCTGAAATAGTCTCAAAAGGCAGCTCACTGAAGCTGCTGATGGTGGCTGAAGGGGACGCAGACCTTTATCCCCGGTACGCACCAACCATGGAGTGGGACACAGCTGCTGCACAAATAGTGGTAGAAGAAGCAGGCGGAACTGTGACCATAAAAGACACATCGGACCCGGTCGCTTACAACAAAGAGAACCTGCTGAACCCTTATTTTTTAGTGAGTGGGAAGGACCTCATCCCCGGCCCTTGACTAGTGTCGTGTCAACGCTTGATTAACGGTGAGGGTTTACAAAAAACACAACTATTCCTCCATTGAGGGAGGTGTAGGAGGGTGTTTTAATAAAAAATAGTTTTTTGTAAACCCGTCAATGTAGATGTGACGTTGCACTAGCCGTCCGCCTCCGCAGGGAGAAGGAAGCCTCTGATTTTAAATTCTTTCCTATCCTTATGAAGGGTGTTTTGGTGAATTGGAATTTTACCACCCCCAGCCCCTAAGCCGGGCGCCCCTCCTAAAACAGGAGGGGAGTGGTTAGCGTTATGATTGGTAGTTACCTCTATCTGATTTCAAGTGACTATAATTTTAAACGTGCATGCTGCTCCCCTGGCAAGGGGAGCTGTCCGCAGGACTGAGGGGTCACAAGAGGCGACCTACGGTCTGGCCCATAGTCCCCCTATGAGTGACCATCCCAATCAGTGATGTTATGGCCAGACCTCATCCCCGGCCCTTGACTAGCCGTCCGCGACTAGCCGTCCGCCTCCGCAGGAGAAGGGAGCCTCTGATTTTTAAATTCTTTCCTATCCTTATGAAGAGTGTTTTGGTGAATTGGAATTTTACCACCCCCAGCCCCTAAGCCGGGCGCCCCTCCTAAAACAGGAGGGGAGTTGGTTAGCGTTATGATTGGTAGTTACCTCTATCTGATTTCAAGTGACTATAATTTTAAACGTGCATGCTGCTCCCCTGGCAAGGGGAGCTGTCCGCAGGACTGAGGGGTCACAAGAGGCGACCTACGGTCTGGCCCATAGTCCCCCTATGAGTGACCATCCCAATCAGTGATGTTATGGCCAGACCTCAACCCCGGCCCTTGACTAGCCGTCCGCGACTAGCCGTCTGCCTCCGCAGGGAGAAGGAAGCTTCTGATTATCAGTTCTTTTCTGTCATTATGAGAATTCCGGAGGTGAATTGGGAATTTTACCACCCCCAGCCCCTAAGCCGGGCGCCCCTCCTAAAACAAGAGGGGAGTTGGTTAGCGTTATGATTGGTAGTTACCTCTATCTGATTTCAAGTGACTATAATTTTAAACATGAATGGCTCCCCCTTACCAAAGGGGGATGGGGGGTTGTTGACAATTTATCTCCCTATGAGTGCAGACGATGCAAAACAGTGATGCCATGGCTAAGTGGGGTTTTACCCCTAAAACAGGAGGGGAGTCGGTTAGCGTTATGATTGGTAGTTCACTGTCAAATTTTTAGATGATCTAAAATTTTTGCAGTGCTCCCTGGCAAGGGGAGCTGTCCGTACACCTTCGCTAACGCGTGCCACGAAGCTCCGGCGAAGACGTAAGTTACGCTTCTCTGGCGCTACAGTGCATACAAAGGACTGAGGGGTATTAAGGGATTCAACCTCCTGTCATGCCCGAAGGGCATCTATGTGATTGTTCCAGCCTTCCCGGATTTACCTTGCTAATTTATAACCTTTAGACCATTGGGAAGAGCAGTAATGATCCGGGCTTTAGGTATATTCTTTAGAATAGAGTCCCAGGAAGATGAAAAGTAAGTGTGGAGTTCTGATAAGGTCAGGTTTCCTAGTTTAAAGTAAACTACTACAGGCCCTGCCTCATCTAACATGGATCTGTGATAAAAATCAGCATCCTTTGTAAGGATGACTAAATTATTCGATTTAGCATATTCCCATATAGTAATATCCTTCATCTTTGGATCAATATCCGAGACATGGATAAACTCTTTACTGTTGAAAAAAGAGAACCGCTTCGGAAGGTTTACGTCGACTAAAAATTTCAAAGGACTTCTCAGACAGTCTGCGCAGTTATTTCATGATCTGAGAGTTTGGCAGCATATTGGATAGCTGCATAAATATCCTCTCTTTCCAGAATTGGGTAGGCATCAAGAATATTCTCAATGGTATCACCGGCAGCAAGATACTCTAATACAGTCTTTACCGTAATCCGCATCCCTCGAATGGTGGGTTTCCCATTACATATATCAGGATCAAGTGTTATTCTGTCCAATAAATTCTTTTCCATACTTTAAAAGTAACAAAAACAAGTCATTTAAAATTCTATAATTTTTATGTTAGCAATAGCAAATCCAGACCTCATCCCCGGCTTCTGATTTTCAGTGCTGACTTTTTTTTATAATTTATGAAGGGTTTAGGAGGTAAAGTGGAATTTTACCACCCCGGCCTTTCGCTTGCGCCGAAGCTTCAGCGAACGAGCACGGCCACCCTATCCGGGACGACCCTCCTAAAACAGGAGGGGAGTTGGTTAGCGTTATGATTGGCAGTTACCTCTATCTGATTTCAAGTGACTATAATTTTAAACGTGCATGCTGCTCCCCTCTCAGGGGAGCTGTCCGCAGGACTGAGGGGTCACAAGAGGCGACCTACGGTCTGGACCATAGTCCCCCTATGAGTGACCATCCCAATCAGTGATGTTATGGCCAGACCTCCCCCCGGCCCTTGACTAGTGTCGTGTCAACGCTTGATTAACGGTGAGGGTTTACAAAAAACACCACTATTCCTCCATTGAGGGAGGTGTAGGAGGGTGTTTTAATAAAAAATAGTTTTTTGTAAACCCGTCAATGTAGATGTGACATTGCACTAGCCGTCCGCCTCCGCAGGAGAAGGGAGCTTCTGATTTTAAATTCTTTCCTATCCTTATGAAGGGTGTTTTGGTGAATTGGAATTTTACTACCCCCAGCCCCTAAGCCGGGCGCCCCTCCTAAAACAGGAGGGGAGTTGGTTAGCGTTATGATTGGTAGTTACCTCTATCTGATTTCAAGTGACTATAATTTTAAACGTGCATGCTGCTCCCCTGGCAAGGGGAGCTGTCCGCAGGACTGAGGGGTTAGCCGGCAAGCCATCCCAACCAGGTCACTATGCAATAAGCTCCGTAAGAATGACAGCCAAAAGCTGAAAGCTAATAGCCAATAATAAAAACCTTTTACTACCTTTGCCTCCGAAATTTTATAAGCGACTATGAGGAAGCATATTTTCCGGGTTTTGTTGGTGATGATAGTAGCGATAGGAGGAGGTGTAGAAGCATATGCACAGGACGCCCCCAACCTGCAAAACCTTGAAAGTCTGGATGTTGATCAGCTCACCGATGAGCAGATCCAAAAGTTTATAGAAAGAGTAGAAGCCAGTGGCTATTCCGAGCAACAGCTGGAAATGCTGGCCCGCGCACGGGGCATGTCTGCTTCTCAGATTGCCAAACTCAGACAAAGAATTGCTAAAGTGCGAGCTGGTGGTACGACCGGCGGTGCAGACACAGGGATTACCCGCTCCCGAACCACTCCGGATTACAACCGGCAGGCCAACGATGAGGAACGGTCCACGACTTTTGATCCCTTCGCTACGATCTTTCCGGAAGACACCCTGAAAGCGAAAGATGAGCTGCAGATCTTCGGGCTTTCCTTTTTCAAAAATAAAAACTTAACCTTCGAGCCGAGCCTGAACATCGCTACTCCGAAGAATTATGTAATAGGCGCCGGAGACCAGATCATCATCGATGTATGGGGCGCTTCAGAGCAGACCTACCAGCTCGAAGTTTCCCCGGAAGGATCTATCATTGTCCCCAGTGTGGGACCGATCTATTTAAATGGCCTGGACATGGACCGTGCGGAGGCCAGGATCAAGTCCAGACTGAAATCAATCTACAGCACGCTTGGAAGTAACACCTTTGCCCAGGTAAGCCTGGGGCAGATCCGAACGATCAGTGTCAATGTCGTAGGCGAAGTGCAAAACCCGGGAACTTATCAAATATCCTCGTTTGGGACGGCGTTTAACGCTTTGTACCTGGCAGGAGGACCCAATGAAAGCGGATCATTAAGAGATATCCAGGTGTTTAGAGGCGGGAAAAAAGCAGCTACGCTGGATGCCTATAATTTCCTGGTGTATGGCGAAGGACCAAACATTATGCTGCAGGACCAGGACATCCTCCTGGTGAAACCTTACGTGAACCGGGTGACTATCACCGGGGAGGTGAAACGACCGGCATATTATGAAACCAAAGCAGAGGAGTCACTATCCAAAGCCATTGAATTTGCAGGGGGCTTTACAGCTGCTGCCTATACCAAAAGCATTTCGGTCCGACGGAACCTGGCTAACCGAAAGACCATTGAGACGGTTAGCAAAGATCAGTTTGATGCGTTTGTGCTGGAAGGTGGCGATGAGCTGGAAGTAGGCAAGATCCAAAATCAGTTCACCGGAAGGATACGCATAGAAGGCGCCGTAAATCACCCGGGAGAGTTTGAGCTAAAGGACGGCATGCTGCTTTCTGAGGCTTTAGCAGAGGCTGCAGATGGACTAAGGGCGGATGCTTTTCTCCAGCGTGGAGTGATCATCCGGCAAAATGAGGACCTTTCCCTGGCAAACCTCGCATTCAACCCGCAGGCTGTGGTCAATGGAGCGGAGGATGTAACACTTCAGTCAGAAGACCTGGTCAAGATCCAGTCGATCTTTGATCTGCGGGAGGACTATTCCATTTCCATCCAGGGAGAAGTGCTTGCTCCGGGCGTGTATCCGTATGCGGACGGCATGACGGTAGAAAACCTGATCTACCTGGCGAATGGCTTTAAAGAAACAGCGGCCAAATCTTTCGTAGAAGTGGCAAGACGGGTGACAGAAAATGAAATCAACGGGGAGCACACGGCCAAGATCTTTAACTTCCCGATCAGCAGCGACCTGAGTTTAGCGGGAGGGGACGCCCAATTTGAATTGAAGCCGTTTGACCTGGTAGTGATCCGGAAGTCACCCTTTTATGAAAAGCAGGCCATCGTGGAGGTGGAAGGGGAGATTCAGTATCCCGGAAAGTATGTCTTAGAGGCAAAAAATGAGCGCATCTCTGATGTGTTAAGAAGAGCTGGTGGAGCTACGAAGTATGCCTACCTGAAAGGAGCAACCCTGATCAGGAGGACGGAGTACTACACGACAGGTGAGGACGAGGGCGATGAAGCTGCAAGGATCCGGAGGGAAGAGCTGAAGAGTTTATTGGAGCGTGATACATTGATCGCTAAGAATCAGAGAGCCTTTAAAACCCAGGAGTCCATCGGGATCCAGCTGGAGGAGATCCTTGCTGATCCGGGTTCGAAATACGACATGATATTAAAGGAGGGCGATGTGATCAGTATTCCCAGAGAACTACAAACCGTGCGCATACGTGGAGAAGTACTTTATCCAAGCAACGTGCGTTATGATGACTCCAATGCGTTTAGGGACTTTATTTCCCAGGCAGGAGGATTTACGGATGAAGCCAAGAAGGGGAAAGCTTATGTGGTCTATGCCAATGGATCAGCGGAACGCACCAAACACTTCTTGTGGTTTAAAGATTATCCGAAAGTGGAACCGGGAGCGGAGATCATTATACCACAAAAAGTACAAAGGCAGAGATTAAGTCCTCAATCGTTAATTTCCTTAACTTCCGGTGTGGCCACATTGTCTTTGGTTATACTAAGATTAGTGGATCAACTTTAAAGGAATTTCCCCTCGCAATGAGCGAACAATCTCAAAATACAGACAACAGAAAGATCATCCGGGAAGACAATCCCGATAGCTATCGGGACGGGAGACCTCCTCGAACTGGCAAAAGTCATCGCCATATCGGACTCAGCCAGATTCAAATCTTAATTTCTGAATTTTCGGTATCTTAGAATGAACGACAGGAACTATGGATACTGAAAACATAAAAATCGCAGACAATTTCGTTGACATGATCAAAACCTTTAGTGACGATGTTAAGTTGGACATTATTGCTAAAATCAAGGCATCACTTACAAAAACAAAGAAAAATCAAGTTGACACTTCCTGGAAAGACCTGTTCGGAGCGTTTAAGTCCGACCAAACAGCCGAAGAAATGATCAGCGAAATCAGATCAAGCCGATATACTAATCGTCAAATTGAAGGGTCAGACCTCTTATGATCGCCTCTAAAAACCATCTTTTTAATGGCCTCATCCCTTCCCTTCTCCCAGCGGAGAAGGATAAGCGGAGGTTTTTAGAGGTGTGGTATTTTATGTTTTCGGTGACATTCCTGGCGCCTTTAAGAAGTTATGAGGTTAAGTGTTATGAAGTGATATGGTTTGCAGTCCCCTCAATAACCCAATATACTCACCTTCACTGGCAATGCGAACCCTGATCAACACGTCACCCGCAACCCGTAACTACGTAGCCAGCAAACGGTAAACGGTCGGTGAAAAAACGATGATCGGTAATCAGTGGAGAACGCAACTCCGCAACTCGCAACCCTTAAATGGCAAACCCAATAACCCATTATACTCCCCCTTCACTGGCAATGCGAACCGACTCAACCCGCAACTCCACAACCTCGCAACCCACTAACCCAACAGCTTGCCCTCTGAATAAATGATATTAATAAAAACTCCGTTTTTTACCCACATCTCTTTAGTTTTGCACCCTGATAAATGGCAGCTGAAAAAAAATCTCCCGAAGTGTCGGGACAAGAAGACGAATCCCGATAGCTATCGGGAGACCTCCTCGAACTCGTACGAGTCATTTGGTCCAAACGCCACTTTATCCTGAAAGTAATGGCTATCTTTTTATCTTGCTAGCTAAGAAGATGCGAGCTATATTCATCTTCATTGAGTACTTTTACTCAAGCCAGACTTACTTGAGATGATCTCCGTTTAAAATTTTTTCTCATTGCACTTGAGTATCATGATATCAAAGATCAGGTCTTGTTTCACTAATGACAAATTGTTATATTCAAGGCACGCCAGAGATGAAATGGAAAATGAGCCCTTAGGAGAGATTTTGGAACATGAGGTCTTTGAAGCTGTCACAAATGGTAAAATTATTGAGCAGTACGATAAAGATAAACCATATCCCAGTTGTCTCGTTTATGGAAAGACACAGGATAACCGTCCATTGCATGGAGTATTTGCTTATTCCGACTCGGATGATCTTGTAATTGTAATCACTGTTTACGAGCCAAGTCCTGAAAAATGGATTGAGTTTGAAAGGAGAAAAAAATGAAATGTATTATTTGCAGTAGCGAAGATATTAGTAGAAGAAAGACTGAAGAGGAAATTAAGTCAGGCACTGATATTGTCTTATTTCCGGTAGAAGTACTCGTGTGTAATTCTTGTGGTGAAAGGTATTACGACCGAGCCACTATGACCAGGCTGGAAGATATGCGGAAAAAAGTTAGAGAGAAAAAGGTAGGTGTTTCCAAGATTGGTGATGTATATAGAACCTTAGCGTCTTAACACAACCAATAACCTCGCAACCCGCAACCTCCTCGCAACTCAATAACCAATTAACCTAATACCCAACAACCAAGCAACTCATTATACTCACCCGCCTACTCCTTCACTGGCAATGCGAACCGACTCAACCCGCAACTCCACAACCTCGCAACTCGCAACTTTTGTGAAACAGTAAGCTGTGATCAGTAATCGGTAAAACGGCAATGATGACTCATCAACCCGCAACTTCGGAACCCGCAACTCCTCAATTCACAACTCGTTTCACAGGCAACCGCAACCTTTAAACAAACGAACTTGTACAGAACCCTGCTTTTTTACCCACATCTTCTTAGCTTTGCGCTTTGATTAGCATGGAAGAACCAAAAAAATCTCCCGATGTGTCGGGACAAGAAGACGAAATAGACTTTCCCCCTCTAGAGGGGGTTAGGGGGAGGATTCGGAAAGACGAAATAGACTAGACTCATCAAAATTTTCTCCCTAGGCCTTTCCGTCGAACATTTGTAGCAAGCGGAGAGGGACGTGGAAAATCTAAAACACTATCTTTGCGCATCATAAAATACATGAGCGAACAATCTCAAAATACAGACAACCGAAAAATCATACAGGAAGACGAAATAGACCTCCTCGAACTGGCTAAAGTCATCTGGTCCAAACGCCGCTTTATCCTGAAAGTCACCGGTATTTTTGTAGCACTCGGCCTGCTGATCGCTTTTACCTCAAAAGTAGAGCATGAAGCTTCTTGCAAACTCATGCCCGAAAGCCAGGAAGGGGTGAAAGGCAATTGGGGAGAACTAAGTGGAGTGGATATTGACTTGGTTGAGGTTCCTTTTTATGTGATAACGCAGTTGATTGACATTCAACTGAAGGAAATTTTAAGCGAACTAGGCCCCAAGTTCGATCTGATATTGAAAGAAAGGAAATGTAGTCACCACTCCACATGGATTGCAAAAAGTGAGTATGAGGGAGAAGAAGTATTATATTCCGGTAATGTGCGTTATGATCAGATGAATTCTTAGTACAAGTAATTAATTTAATTGAAAAACTATTTTATTAATAAATGAAGACTGTTGCAGTAATTGGTTTAGGCTATGTAGGATTACCTCTGGCTGTTGAATTTGGAAAAAAAAGAGACGTAATTGGATTTGACATTAATGAATCAAGGATTGATGAGTTAAAAAAGGGAGTTGAAAGAACTCATGAAGTTGAAAGAGAAGAATTGCTTTCTGCAAAGTATCTGGAATTCACAACCTCTGAAGAGAAACTATCTGAGGCTCAAATTTTTATTGTTACTGTACCTACCCCTATTAATAAATCCAAGCAGCCAGATCTAAATCCGTTAATTTCTGCGTCATCAATAGTTGGTAAAATTTTGAAGCAAGGCGATATAGTAATATATGAATCAACTGTTTATCCAGGGTGTACAGAAGAGGAGTGCGTCCCGGTGTTGGAAAAAGCAAGTGGATTAAAGTACAATAAAGACTTTTTCTGTGGCTATTCACCTGAAAGAATAAATCCGGGAGATAAAGTTCATCGATTACCAAATATAAAGAAAGTTGTCTCAGGGAGCACACCTAAAGTCGCTGAAGAAGTGAATGAGCTTTATAGTACAATCATTACAGCTGGGACTTTTAAAGCCTCTAGCATCAAAGTTGCGGAAGCGGCAAAAGTCATTGAAAATTCTCAACGAGATCTAAACATTGCTTTTGTAAATGAATTGGCTTTAATATTTGATAGAATGAACATTGACACCACCGAGGTTCTGGAAGCCGCTGGGACCAAATGGAATTTCCTTCCGTTTAGGCCTGGATTAGTTGGAGGTCATTGTATTGGAGTAGATCCTTATTATTTGACTTATAAAGCTGAATCTTTAGGATATCATCCGCAGGTAATTCTATCAGGACGTAGAATAAATGATGGTATGGGGGTCTATGTTGCCAATTCAATTGTAAAGTTGATGGTACAAAAGGAACACACTATTAAAGATTCGAAAGTACTTATGCTAGGAATTACATTTAAAGAAAATTGTCCGGATATACGTAATTCTAAGGTAATTGATCTAATCAGAGAACTGGAATCATTCGGGATGGCGATTGATGTATACGACCCTTATGCAGACAAAGATGAAGTTAATAGCGAATATGGAATTTCACTCCTTAATAAATTGTCAAATAAAAAATATCAAGCAATTGTACTCGCAGTTGCTCATGAAAAGTTTATTGAGTTGGATTATGAAGCTTTAAGTGAAATTAATGCCATTATTTACGATATGAAAAGCTATTTAGACAGGACAATTATTTCAAAAAGACTTTAAGAATGCCTGGGAATGAAATTAAAATTGGAGATATATTAAAGTACATTGTTGCTCAAATACGGGCTTTGATTTACTTTATAGCAATTGCAATTGCAATTGGATTATTTGTGGCATTTGGTAGTCGGATTGAATATAATTCAACAACAATTCTTCGGCCAATGAACAATAATAATTCAGGAATCCCTTCTTCGTTACTAGGACAATTTTCTGCCATGGCGGGGATTGATTTAGCCGGTGTTACAACAGAATTCGAACCCGATTTATACAACAAGATCATAGGAAGTAGTGAGTTTCTGAAACAACTCCTTTCAGAAAAGTTTATTAGAAAATCGAATGATACTATAAGTCTGTTAACTTATAAAGAAAATCTAAATTTAACACCAGTTGAAAGGTTAAAGAAATACACTATAGGGCTACCAGGTTTATTTAAAACATTTATTAGAAAAGGGGAAGGAAAAGATGAAACTGTAGGGAAAGAAAAGTTGAACGCTGCATTAACCTATCTTTCCGCTGAAGAGGCCGAAGCAATTGAGTGGATAAAAAACAGAGTATCAGTAGTATATGATATAAAGAGTGGATTAGTCACAATCGAAGTGAAAATGCCAGATGCTGAATTAGCTGCGCATCTTGCACTTTTAATAGCTGAAAAGCTAAGAAACAAGATGGATGAGAAGAATGAGGAGAAAACTAAACATTTGATTTCATTCATTGAAAAACAAGTAAGCGACGCAAGACAGGATTTCTTCTCAAAACAGGAAGAATTGGCTATATATCAGGATAGAAACAGGAATGTTGTATCCCTGGAATCCAAGGTAGACGAAGAGAGAATTAAGGCTGAATACAATGTATCGTATAATTTATATAATTCGTTAAATCAGGAGCTTAAACAATTCAAGATCAAACAAGAGGAGAAGAAACTTTACTTCATATTTATCGAACGCCCTATAGTACCTGTGTATAAGGCCGAACCACGGAGAACATTGATTGTATTAGTTTCATTATTCTTGGCGTTTACCTTCTTTTTAATTTACATATTAATAAGACGAAAAATATGAAGAGAATCATTTCGGTTGTTGGTGCCAGGCCAAACTTTATGAAAATGGCTCCAATACATCATGCATTGGTGAGAAATGCTAACGGGGAGATAGAACATATAATTTGCCATACCGGGCAACACTATGACGGAAAAATGTCTGATGTGTTCTTTGAAGAATTAAACATTCCAAAACCTCTATACAATTTAGGCGTTGGATCCGCCTCACATGCAGTGCAAACTGCAAATATTATGATCCAGTTTGAGAAAGTTGTACTGAAAGAAAAACCGAATCTAATTCTTGTTTATGGAGATGTTAATTCAACTGTTGCGTGTAGCATTGTGGCAAAAAAACTTGGTGTCAAAATTGGTCATATCGAATCAGGATTGAGGAGTTTTGACGAAACTATGCCAGAGGAAATAAACAGGATTTTGACGGATCGGATATCTGATTATCTTTTTACAACGGAAGCTTCTGGAAATGAAAATTTGAGTAGAGAGGGGATACAATCAGACAGAGTATTTTTTGTAGGCAATACAATGATAGACACTTTGGTGGCTAGTAAAAGCAAATTGAGTCTGGACCGTTTAAAATCTTTCGGGGTTGATAAAATGGACGGTTATGTAATTATTACCATGCATCGACCTTCCAACGTAGATGATCCGAAGTACCTACTAGAATTGACCGAATTTATAGAGGAGCTTAGCCGAAAAATAAAGGTAGTATTTCCTTTACACCCCAGAACCAAAAGAAACTTAGAGGAGCACGGGTTACTTTCAAGGCTTCAGTCCACAAGGAGTATGCTACTTGACCCTCTTGGTTATTTTGATTTTTTATCATTAATCAAATACTCTCGATTTATCATCACTGATAGTGGAGGGATTCAAGAGGAGACTTCATATTTGGGTATTCCATGTCTCACAGTTCGTGAAAATACCGAACGTCCTGTCACAATTGAAGAAGGAACTAACCAACTCTTAGGAAGAGATATTGTCAGACTAAAGGTTGAAAGTGAGAAATTATTAGACTCGAACAGGATGACTGAAGAAATAGAAATTAAGTATTGGGATGGCCATGCGGCTGAAAGAATAGTGAACATCCTTAAGGAATTAGTTTAGCTTATGAATAATATAAATACAGCACTTATCACTGGAGGAGCCGGCTTTATCGGATCTCATCTGACAGATAAATTGGTTGCATTAGGATGGAAAATCAAGGTGATTGATAACCTGTCCAATGGCTCGATAGACAACCTTCGTTCTGTAATTGATCAAATCGAGTTTATCGAAGGTGATATTCGTGATAGGGAAACCTTAAAGAAAGCACTGAAAGATTCAACTCATGTGTTTCATTTAGCAGCGCTGGGGTCTGTCCCAAGGTCAATTGAGTTCCCATTAGTTTCAAACGACGTTAATGTAAGTGGAACTCTGAATTTGCTTGATTTGTCCAAAGCAATGGGTGTTAAAAAATTTATATTTTCTTCATCTTCTTCCGTCTATGGGGAAACGGAAAAAGAGTTGAAGAATGAAAATGATCCGACCAACCCTATGTCCCCTTATGCTGTCACGAAACTCGCAGCAGAGAAATATTGTGATGTTTATGCCAAAATGCTTGGATTGGATACAGTTATCTTAAGATATTTCAATGTTTTTGGTCCAAGACAGTCTCCGGACTCCCAATATGCTGCTGTAATACCGAAATTTATTAAGTCCATTATAAATGGTCAAGCTCCGACAATTTACGGTGACGGTGAGCAGTCAAGAGATTTTACTTATGTACAAAATGTCGTGCAAGCAAATATAAATGTAGCACTTTCTCAAGTTGCTCCAGGAAGCATATTTAACTGTGCTATGAATAATAGCATCAGTGTGAATGAACTAGCAAGAAGGATAAATAAGCTTGCCGGAAAAAAAATTGAACCACAATACTTACCTGAAAGGTCTGGTGATATAAGACACTCAAAAGCTGATATTTCTAAAGCTGAAAAATATATTGAATATAAGCCTGAAATCGGCTTTACAGAGGGATTGGATTTAACCATAAAATCAATAGAGAAAATCTAAACCTAGGCTAATGATCATTCTTACGGGTGATATTAAATATATTCTGACTGAAGGATTATATCTATTAAAATCCTTAGATAGAATACATATAAATGATTTGGTTAGAATTTATGTATTTGATAAAAAGGAAGACAAACGGCTTGAAAGTGTCATTAGTAGGTTAAATCTATCTCTTGAAATCGTTTATGAAGACAACATACAATTTCATTCAAGAGAATATATTCAATCAGTATCTCGCTATCATGCCATTTGTGATGTACTAAATAGCTCTAATGATGAATGGAATATTTATTTGGATTTTGACATTATAGTGCGGAGAAAATTTCATGAACTTTTCGAGTTGATTAAGGATGTGGACATATCCATTTTGTATAGAAATGATGTAATAGTTACCGGACCTGGAGGAACAAATCATTCTTCTGAGTTTAATTCGGGGGTAATTGTTTTTAAGAACAATGAACTTACAAAAAGGTATTTCCTAGACGTATTTAAGTATTGCAAAAATCATTTTCACCAAGACAGACAAGTCAAGATAAAATCTGGGTTAGTTGATACCTTTATTGAACAGGAATACTTATTCAGAGCAATGCTGGAGCATAAAGCTCTTAAGCTCTTTCCATTACCGCTTGAGTATAATGACTCGTTTCTTAGACATAATTCTACAGTTTGGCATGGAAAAGGAAAAGTCAGGAATTCATTATCTTATGTAATTGCAAAAGGATTGATAGACAAAAGATACTTTTTTGTGATTGGGGCTCGAATTAAATCGATTATACCTCTAATAAAAAGAAAGCTTGTGTTCTTAATTAAAAAATATCTTAAGAAACTGAATCAATGGAATGAGTTAAACAAAATACGTTCACTAGCTATACTCCAAGATCAATTGATTTTATTTGGATTCTCCAAGCAAATTTCTAGTCTTGTCGAAAAGAAAGTAAGCAAAATCTTCATTAGGAAATCAAATTCATACATTGAAGCGTTCAACCTTTATCCAGATCTTTTAGAGTCTTTTCAGGTAAATCTTGACCTATACTTTGAATCGATTAGTAAGGAAAACAGAAAAGAAGTAAAGATTCTAATCTTGGATAATGGTCTATTTAGAATAGTACAGAAACTTCTTGACTCAAACTTTACTTTAATTATTCCCTCATTCATTCTTCCGGTCTATACTGACCTTTTATATAGAGAGGGGACACAAGTAAAAATGTTTCTTGGCTATGTTGAAGCTTCAGTTATTGCAGAAAAATGAAATATATATATACAGATTGGATACATCACCTAAGGACACTCGAGGCAAATAAAATATTACAAGTCCTTTCTGATTTAGAATTGGATAACCCAAAAATTTTAGAAATAGGTGGGGGAGATGGGTTTATGGCAGATTTTATGACCCAACGAGGTTATAATATTATTTCAATTGATCCCGACCCTCGAGAGCCATCTGTCTACGATGTTCAAAAAATGAACGGAGAAAATCTTGTCTTTAGAGACGACACCTTTGATATAATTTTTTCTTCTAATGTATTGGAACACATAAAAAATATTGATAAAGCACTATTGGAATTTCAAAGGGTGGGTAAACCAGGAGCATATCAGGTTCATTCAATGCCAACCCCAGGCAATGTCCTCTGGACTATAATTACTCAGCCCTTGGCCTATTTCAGAAATGTTTATTGGATATTAAGAGGTAATCATCCCAACTATAATTCATTAAAGAATCGTGAACTAATTATCCGGATAAAGTATCTGATAAAAATCTTACAACCATTAAATTTAATATGGGGCCCTCCACATGGGGAAAGTAAAAGTAGATTAAGAGCTTTATATATTTGGCGAAGCAAGTATTGGATCAGAATATTTCGGAGAAATGGATTAACTACTCAAGCGGTTTTTGGCATTTCTTTTCAATATAGTATGAACAAAATTTTCCCTGGAAAATTTCTAGGCCTTAGAAAGAGACTTGGGAAAATAATATCAAGTGTCAATGTCTATTTGATTAAGAGCAGTGAATAGGAGCAGCACCTCTTTTTTAATCAGCGACAATCCTTTCAAAAGAATTTTTAAAAAAGGCAGTTGGTACATTATCTCTAATTTTCTAACAAAAGGTGTCAGCTTTTTCATATTGCCAATAGTTACGCTGAAGCTAAATCCGGATGAATATGGCTACTATCAAAACTTGTTGGCTGTAAATCAGGTACTCATTATTTTTTTCACACTTTACGTTGATTCTGCTTACACACGATTAATTTTTGATACGAACGATCATAAGGAGTTAAGGAAACTTACGAGCACAATTTTCTTCTTTTTGGTTTTGTGGGGGCTATTTGTGGCAGTAGCCTCTTTTTTCATTCTTGCTCACCTTAATGAAAGCTTTTGGCAAAGAGAGGCACTGCCAATATCGTTTATTATTCCACTAATTTTGTTATTCAATCAGTCAGGAACTATAGTAAATGGATACCTTAAATGTTTCCATAAAGCCAGAACAAATTTTCTAAGGTCTATTTTAAAGTTTGCCATCGAAATATCCTTATCCCTCTTTTTTCTTTTTGAAGGGTTACAAACCCTCTCTTTCTTCTATTCGATGGTTATAGCAACCATTCTAGCCTTTGGTTTCGACCTATTTTATCTCCTTAGAAATAAACTTCTTGGGATAGAATTTTCAAGAAAGATTTTCACTCATTCGATTCAGCTTAGCCTAGGGTTGTTACCCCTTTCGGCCACTTCTTGGATCACCAATCTATCAGATCGCTTGATCATTACCCATTACCAAGGGCTTAACCAATCAGGCTTTTATTCGCTAGGCTACAAGTTTGGGGAAATTGTGAACATCTTTACAATGGGGATTTTCATGGCCTATGGTCCTATGATGATGGAGTATTTGAAACCTCATAATGCTGAAAAATCAGCAGGTACTTTATCTGATTTTCTTAGGGTTTATACAGTAGGTATGTTATGTATCTCCCTGTTTCTAATCTTCTTCGGTGGAGAAATACTTAATCTATTGACGACTAATGATTACAAAGATGCAGTACAATACATTGCGTTGGTTTCTGTATCATTTATTTTTTTAGGTTACCGGAAGTTCTTTGCTAACTTTTTAGTTTTTGAAAAGAAAACACTTTGGATATCTTCTACAGGTATATTGACAGCAATCATTAATGTTGGGTTGAATTTCATATTTATTCCGATCTACGGTGCTATAGCAGCGGCTTGGACAACTCTAGGCTCTTTTCTTGTTTATGGATGTTTTAATTTTTTCCTGGCCCAAAAGATATATAGGTATAAGATGAATCTTCATAAAAGCTTTTATTATTGGCCTCCATTCTTGTTGATGGTTTCTACTCAATTATTCAGTCCATCAATATTTATGGAAATTGGGCTATTTTTATTTTTTATATTCATAATTGCTTTTGGGTTTAGAAAAGAAATTTCAAATTTTATTAGAAGTTAAAAAAATATAGAAAAGTTGAGAAAAAAAGGGATATCGCTGCTTCTGGCAACCCAGAATACAGAGAAAACAGTAGAATTAAGTATTCGATCGTTTGCAGAATTTGCTGATGAAATTATTGCAGTAGATAATGGCTCCACAGATAATACTAAAATGATAGTGAGGAATCTTGCCAAGGAGTACGATCATTTAAAATTCTTCGATGTGCCCGAGCTTCCTGACCTATATCATAATCGCCAGTTTGCTTTAACTAAATCATCTTATAACTGGATAATGCGTGGAGACGCAGATTTCATAGCAAATACCGATGGGCCATTTTCAATAACTAAATTAAGAGAGCTTGTGTTAGGTCAAAAAAGAGGTTTAAGACCAATCTCCTTTGGAATGCCTACAGTTAATTTGGTTTTAGATTATAAAACAACTGGTACACTAAGACTTTCCCGTGAAAACCCACGGGGACTAGGATGGTATATCCCTCCAGTGATTTCATTTTTAGGAAACAGAATCTATCAATATGTTCCAGGTATGAAGTTTACAAGATTAGGTCGTTGGGAAGGCATGAATCTTCAGAAATTTTATAAAAAAATTGACCTTGATAACGTTTATTACTTTCACTGCGAGCTAAAAGAAAAAATTGATTATTTGTTGAGATCAGAACGTACCAATTGGAGAGAAGATGGTAATTATGCAAAGTTTCCAACTCTGGAATCATACGTAAAGAGTAAGCTTGAGGCAAAATATAACACATGTAACATGGAAAAAGCTGCGGATCAATACATGATTTCCAATGTGTATCCATTTTTAATGGATTACAATGAAAAATATTTTGTTCCGTATCCCTCAATGATAAAGAAACTAATAAAATAGTTTATGATTGATAAACTCTTAGATAAAAACTATTTTTTTTTAGAGAAAACTGTTAGAAAAGATGGCAAGATAATAGATAAGCAATTGAGGTCTCCTCTTGAATTTCAGTATCATTATACAGCTTTGATTTTTTTACAATGTATTAGGGAGAGGACATTTAATTCAAAAATATTTGATCAGTTCAGCCAATTCAGTAAAATGCAGAAGAATGTCTCAAAAGAGTTTAATGATTTTTTTCTGCTCCTAAGTTCAATCAAGGTTGATGAAATCCCAGAAGGTCTCAGCCATTATATTGAGAACATTCAACCAAGAGGAAATGAGATTACATTATTAAATAACAATTTCAAGTTTCTGGAAGCTTTAAACTTGATTCTGAAAGGTAAGGTATTAAGTTCACCTCAAATTAGAGTTGATGGCATTAAATACCTTGAAGAACTAAGTCAGTTTCAATTTACTGACGGATTCTATCCTGACTCAAACATGACTAAAAGTCATGAGCTTGTAAAAAATCAGGGGATTCCTCACCTGTCATATCACGCAAAAATCTTAATGTGTCTTGCACTGGCTGATTATTTTGAAAATGATTCACGATTTTATTCTAATATAGAAACGGGATTAAATTGCTTACTAGATATTTATAATCCTGCCGGAGAGTATTTCTTTTACGGAAGAAGCAATAATGCCATATTTGGCCTTGCTTGTTTATTCCTTGTTCTCATACTGTTTAGGAAACACTATAAAAGAGATATCTACTCAGATCATTTAAGTCTTATTGAGCGCCGGGTTTCCAGTATGTTAAATAAAGAAGGTAAACTTGATCTGAACTTTAATAAAGAGGATAATCTTAGAAAAGGATATGATAGTTATATGTATGAGACAGTTTATAATGCCTATTCCAATGCCATTATGTCCTTTGGAATACATATTGATAATAGCACTAATGTAAGTGTTGAAAGAAGTTCTCTGGAATATGGTATTAAAATATATGAGAATAGTGGTTTTGTAAGATATCAATCAGAATCCTTCAAGTTAGTCTTTAATATTAAAGGACATCAGAATAGCATCAAGCATTCATCTGATCCGAGAGTAGCTCCCTTATCCATTTGTTTTGTTAGTATTTTTAATAAGGATTATCTGCCCGGTATTGGCTATTTAATTCAGCCTCTCTACCACATGGTAAGACCAAGAAATTATTACTATTTTCTTAAACATAAGATTTATAAGTTCTTGTATCGCCCTTATATCCCCGTTTTAGGTGGTTACACATTTTTCTTCAAAGAGGGCAGAAGAAATATCTATTTAAAAGAACTAAAGAACTATTCATTGAATGATGAAACTATTCATTTAACCTACCTACTTACAAATAATAATCTGATTAACCTTACTGTTACAATAAAAGAAAACCAACTGGTCTATATTTTAGATGAATTCCACTTAACTTGTTATTTTCTGATTAGAGTAAAAAAATACTGGAAAATTACTAGCAGACCAAACCAAATACGAACAGAAGATGGCCGAGCTGTCATTCAAATTAATTCCAACGATCGATTCAAAATGAAAACAATTGGATCTATTCCTTCAAGTAAAGGTCAAATCTCTTTAATTTCGCTTCTTTTTAAACGTAATAAAAGATTAAGGATTGAACTATCTTTCATTAATAAGTTGGAAAATTAAGTTAAGGACTTACGTAAGGTTGATTCTTGAAAGTATAAAATTTCAAACCTTGAAAAGAATCACGTTCCCACTACTTCAGGTTCTCTCACCCAAAAAGTTGGATGATCAGTTACTCAAGTCACAACTTGGATATCACACACACCATTTAGAGAAAGCAACAAAGGTTCAGTATGCTGAGGGAAGAGGTGTAGATAGAAGAAATAGAGTTATGTTGTTATTGGAAGAGTATGAAAGGAGAGGTCTGGATATGGAGACAGACTTAATCAATTGGGTGAAAAAAATTATCATAATCTTTGATTCCAGGAAACCCGGTGATGATCCTAATATTGAAGTTTATAAAGATGATGGTTTTGAGGTTGATAAAGAATATTTGGATAAAATAAAAAAGAGAACTTCGACCAGGTTTTGGACTGCAAGGTCTGTGAAATTGTCTATTGTAAAGGAATTAATAACCGTTGGACTCTCCGCATCAAACACATGTGACAGACAAACACTTAAAATCTGTGTCAGGCAGAACCCGGTTAATAGTTTCGAAGTAGGATCGAGTTTAAATAAAAGCATGTTCAAAAAAGCACCGGTAGTGATTTATATTGCCGCAGATACTCGATACTACCATGGAGAATATGAAGGTCCTTTAGATGTTGGTAATTTTGGAGCAACATTCTGTTTAGCTGCTGAAGCTTTTGGAATAAAAAGTTGTCAGATGTATCGAAGTGAGTCGGCAAACCAAAAGGCACTGAGGAAAATGTTTGGCCTGAGTAATGAATATTACTTTTACTTGGCTATTGCTATGGGGTATCCTTTGGAAAATGCTGAAAAACCACCTCGCAAACCATTAGAAGATTTTATAATCCTGGAAAAAGGAGAATACTTGAATGAAAAGGGGGTTAAGTATCCATAAATTTAATATTTATAACCTTACTTTTCTTGATATGAATATCGATCGTATAATTCGGTATTTAATCATTTTTTATTTGTTCCATATTGTTTTTTATGAATATATCCAGTTTGGACTTAAGCTTGGAATCCCAGGGTTTAGTTTACTAGATGAATTTGCACTTTTCTCAGCATTTTATCTTTTGCTTTGGAAGAAAAAAGCAAAAGACTTGTTTGTAATCATTGGTCCGTTTATTCTGGTTGCTTTTATTTCATCTTTAATAAATGGGATTCATTTTTCAAGGTTGATCCAATTTTTGGTTCTTTACTTGAAACCTGTCATTTTTTTATATTTAATCTTGGAAAACAATCTGTTAGGCGGCAAGGACAACCTGTTAATTTACAAAGTTTTTATTTGTCTTGGAGTTGTTCATTTGTTAATGAATGGCGGTTGGTTTTTGGATCTAAATCCGTTACCACATACAAAGACCTCAGTAGGTCCTGGAGAATACCATACATCTGGAGACAATGCTGTTGGTACTTTTGGAAGTAGTACCAAGCAAGCTTACTTCATGATTATTCTGATCATTTCGGTTGCAATATTACACATCAATAGAATAAACATCTTTAATCGCCGTTATGCTAACATTTTGGTTATTCTGTTTTTGGCAGCAAACTTCATTCTGACAGAAACAAACCATGCAGCTTTTATTCTTCTTTTTTCATCTGTAGTTATTCTATTCTTCATTGTAGATTCAAGTACGATCAGTTTAAAAACTAAATTGGTCATTATAGGGGCAATAATCATTGTATTTGCTTTAACCATCTTACTTTCCGTAGTATTTTTCCTTGGTGGAAAAGGTAGTCTAACATTTTTTGAACAGATTTTCAATTTTTTACCACTTCTTGAATATAAGTTTCATTTGTTCTTCGAAAGCGAGAAAGTCAAAATGTACCTGGATATATTCTCTGGAAATCTTGGTCTTGATACTTTCTTTGGTTGGGGTCCAACAAATGATTTTAGTGCTTTGGGACTTCAATATTATCCTGAAAGGTTGTCTAAAATTATACCGGTAACAGGAATTTACGGAATACTTGATGTTCCTTCTAGCGGCTATATTGATTTGATTTTAAATTGTGGATTATTTGGACTAGTATCATACTTTTTGATCTTTGCTTTTATGATGAAAGGGGAAATTAGGAGTCAGGTGTATTTAAAACCTATTACTTCATCAATCATAGTTATAATTTTAGTAATAGGCATTATGCATCCCATCTTTGTAGACCAAATAACTTTCCCAATAGCTCTTTGTCTTATTGGTGTAAATACTTACAGTTCAAATGAAAGACGTGATTAAAGTTTTACATGTATGCCATACCTTTTTTCCTAAGGGTGTTACAGGAACAGCACAGCGGATCTTTCAAACTGCTCCAAGAAAAGGCTTCTTTAATTACATCATAGTACCCGATAATGAGAATAAAATCATAGAATTTAAAGAGGGTTTTGAGGTCCACTTTGTTAAAATTAAAAAGGGGATGTTGGGGAAAATTTCCAATCATCTTATTGCAAGAAAACTTGGTTGCTATGCTACAAGCCTAATCATTAACAATAGGATCGATATTTTGTATGCTCACAATCCACTTATCCCTGCTTTAGCTGCTAAAAAGATATTTCAGACAAATTCAAATCTTAGGATGGTCTATGAACCACACAACCTATTAAGGTTTGAATACAATATTTTCCTAGATACAAAAGGAAATTTTCTGCCTAAGTGGCTGAAGAAGTATTATTTTAATTATATGCTTCGAGTTGAAAGGTTTTTGTTGGAGAAATCGTCAGTTGTTATTTGTCAGACTAATAAAGTTCAGAAAAGACTCAAAGAATATTATCAAGTTCGCGAGGAAAAGATGGTTTTGGCTCAAAATGGGCGGGGAGAATTTGAAACCGCGAAGATTGCAGGTGTAAAATCGAATTTAAATCATTTTTGCGTTTTTTATGGAGGACATTTAAGTAAGCAAAATGGATTGGACCTGATTCTTGTAATTGCATCAAAAAATCCAGCAATAGAATTCAGGATCGCGGGTCAGGGTCCTCTTCAACAGGAAATCACCTACCAAGCAACCCGTCTGCCAAATTTGACTTTTCTTGGAGCTTTAAATTATGACGAATATATAAAACAATTACATTCCTCAAATGTGGTATTGTTATTAAGACCTATTAATGAGGTAAATCACACTTATATTCCAATGAAAGTCATTGATGCCATGGTGTTCGGGAAATCAATTATTAGCACCCATTTAGAAGTAATCTATGAACTTAGCAAAAGTTATAATGGATTTTACTTTTCCGACAGAACTGAGGAAGACATAATTTCCAAGATCTATCAGGCAAAAGAAGTGGGGAATTCAAACATAAATTCAATAGAATGGCCAACTTGGGAACAAGTAAGACACAGAGTGGAAAGCGCAATGCAAATGAATCGATAAGAATATTTCATATAATAACTGATCAAAATGTAGATTCAATCAGACAAGGCGTTTTTCTGTCTCAGGTAATAAATTGGATAACAATACTGAAAGCAAAACATTTAGATATTGAAGTAATTCTATTTCTTAGGCATTCAAATTCTGCAAAGTCTAAGGCTAACCTAGCAAGTAATATTCGCTTTATTACAGAAAAGTATGAGGTTCCTGTTAAGGTATTCTCTTTCCGAGCGTTTCATCGGTTTGATTTCATTATTTATCGATATGTTTATTTGATCAAATTATTCTTATATCTAAAAGGATATAACGATAGAAGAACCATACTTCATGGAAGAGGTAGTTCAGCTACAAATCTGGCTAAGAAAGTTAATGATTGGCTTGGTAAAAGATTTAAACTTATTTATGACTGCAGAGGTACAATAACTGAAGAAATTAGTAGGGGTGAAATAAAGAATTTTAAAAAAATAATAGGCTGGCTAAGATATAGGAAAGCATACCTTGAAGAAAAGAATGCACTAAATGGGTCAGATGCTATTATCGCGGTTAGTAAAAAGCTTATTCAGGATGTAGAAAGTAGGTTTGCGTCTCAAATAATGAGAATTGAAAAATACGTTATACCAACTTGTGTTGATGGGAACCTGTTTTCTTTCAACAGTATGAAAAGAGAGGCAATCCGAAAAGATCTCGGTTTTTCAGCTTCAGATATTGTATTTGTCTATTCAGGAAGCTTAAAATATTACAGCAGTCCGGATTATATTTTTGAATGTTTTGCTTTGATGATTCAACATTTGAAAAATGCTAAGGTCCTTGTGTGTACCACGGATAACTATTTTGAAATTGCTTATAAGCAAATACAGAAAAATAACATACCTCCAGAAAAAATTATCTTAAGGAGTTTGCAGATTGAAGAAATCCCAGGCTACTTAAGTGCATCTGATATTGGATTTGGGGTGAGAGTGAATGACACTATTAATAGTGTGGCATCTCCAGTGAAAATTGCTGAATATCTATGTTGTGGACTACCTGTGCTTGTTAACAATAATTTAGGAGATTACAGTGAAATAATTAGCAAATATGATTTGGGAGCGTGTATGAATTTCGAGGATTCTCATCAAGAAAAAATTAAAGCAATAAAAGGAGTTGTTTCAAAAAAGTTTGATAGAGAAAAAATTTCCAGATTTGGGTCTGAACATTTTGTGAAAAGCAGGTTTAAGGACCTTTTTTTAGATGATATATATATATAATTCAGATTCAAGAGGGGATATGACAAGATAAGGAATGGGGAACTTTTCTAAGAAAATAAAAAATGTAATCTGGTTTTACTTGGGAAGGTTTCCCTCTATGCTTTTTCTTTTTAGATTTTATAAATTTCTAACGAGAAGAAATTTTGGGATAGTATCCAAGTCCACAGATCTAATTATTGAAGGATATCCGAGAAGTGGAAATACTTTCGCCCTTGTGTTACTAAAATTTGCAGCAGTAAATGATCTAAATTATGCCCATCATATTCATTCATTGGCCCAAATTAAGTTTGCTGTTAAAAACAATATACCCGCTGTTATTCTGATTAGGAAGCCTGTTGAAGCAATTGCTTCCTATGTGGTAAGACAACCTTTTGTAAGTCTGAGAAGGGCTTTGATATATTATATAGCTTACTATGAATACGTTAAAAGGATAAAAAACAAAGTAATCGTTACGAACTTTGATAGGGTGATCCAAGAGCCAGCCTATTTGGTTAATGAAATATCAAATACATATGGCCTGCCTTTCAAATTGGCCAAATATGATGAAAACTTCAAAAATAAAGTTAATGATGAAATCAAACGTCTTGACAGATTAGATCAAGGGACCTCTGAACATAACCAACTTACAGTTTCAATTCCCACTAATAGGAAAGTCGAAAGGAAAAAGGAAATTATAAAGTGCCTGATGGATAATCAAGAATTAGCTTTATTGCTGGTGCAAGCTAACAATATTTACAATCTCATCATGAAATGAAAATTCTTCAGGTACATAATTTTTATAGAACCCCTGGTGGTGAAGATCAAGTATTAACTCAAGAAAAGTCACTACTTGAAGCACATGGAAATGAGGTTATTCAGTTTACTGTGGATAACACCACATCACTGAAACGCGTTTATGATAGAGTTAGGCTTTTTTTTAGGACTCATTATAATTCAGAAAGCAAAAGAAGGCTAGCGACTGTTTTGGAAGAAAAGAAACCGGATATAATACATGTCCATAATTTTTTTCCGTTGTTAACTCCTAGTATTTATGATGCTTGCCACGATGCTGGGGTTCCAGTTGTTCAAACATTGCATAATTTCCGAATCATGTACCCAAATGGTCTCTTATTCCATGACGGGAAAATTGATGAACGAACGGTTAATGGAAATGCATTTGTTACAGTACCTGACAAGGTTTATCAAAATTCATATATTAAGACATTTGTTGTAGCGGCCATGATTGAATACCATAAGTTTTTAAATACATGGAATACTAAAGTGGATGCCTTCATTTGTTTGACCGTCTTTTCTAAACGAAAATTTATTGAGTTTGGAATTCAAGAAGATAAGATTTTTGTTAAACCCAACTTCATAAAATTAGAACTAACTGAAAAAATTAAAAATACACCAAAAATAGGCCAATACTATTTGTACATCGGTAGACTCTCAGAAGAAAAAGGAATCGAACTCCTTTTAGAAACCTGGAAAAAGCGCAAGATTGAGGATAGCTTGATTGTAATTGGTGGAGGGCCATTAGAATCTCGTCTACATGAATTATATGCAAATCATAATCAAATAAAGCTATTAGGTAGAGTTTCTCATATCAAAACAATGGAATTTTTGAAATCCTGCCGAGCATTGATATTTCCATCTATTTGGTTTGAGGGATTTCCAATGACTATCGTAGAAGCGTTCAGTTTTGGTAAACCAGTTATAACCAGCAATATGGGGAATCAATCAAGAATTGTGGAGGATTCAATAAGCGGTATTCATTACAACCCGTTTGATGATAGTACACTTGTTGAAGCATTGCAGGTTTTAAAAAACAATGACTTTTATAATCAACTGTCTCAAAATACAATAAGACAGTTTAATGAGCAATATTCAGATGAAATAAATTATCAAATTCTAATGTCGATTTATAAGAAATGTCTTGATAAAGAAGGAAGTGTATAGTGATTTAGCACCTTATATAAAGATGGGGGAATAAACCAAACATTTTATGATCAGAACTGACGTTTTTGGGATAAACTTTTATCAGGGAACGTATGGGAAAGCAGTAAATGAAAGTTTTGATGAATCAGGATACATTTGCTTTGTAAATTCTCATATGATCTACGAGCACCATCGTAACCCTACGTTTGAGGGTATTTTAGAAAATTCACGATTCAATTTTCCAGATGGAATGCCCTTAGTTTATGCATTAAGGTTTTTCTTAGGGAAACATCAAGAGCGAATAGCTGGGAATGATTTTATTTTCGACTTAGTCAAAAAGGCTCATAAACAGGGGCTAAAGATGTTTTGGATAGGAGGTAGTAAAGAAGTACTAAGCATTATTTCGGATAAACTGAATAATATCGGTGTTATGAATCAAACGCTTTCCCCACCGTTTATCCCTATTGAAAATTTTAATTTTGAAGAGCAGGCTGCGATCATTAATAAATACTCCCCTGACATTGTTGTCGTTGGTCTTGGCTGTCCAAAACAGGAAATTTGGATGGCAAAAATGAATGACAAATTAAAGGCTCCTATGTTTGGAGTCGGTGGAGCATTCCTGCTTTTTGCAGGGATTGATACAAGGGCACCAAAATTTATGCGTAATATGGGGTTGGAATGGGCATACAGGTTAATGTTGGAGCCAAAACGTTTGATTAAGAGATATTTGGTCACAAACACCTATTTTTGTTGGTTATTAATAAAAGAATTCATTAGAATCTTCAGGTAATATAATCTAGCATTTACCCTTTTGGCGAAAGGCTAGCCTTCATACTTACTTTACTTAACTTAGGCCACCCTTGTAATCACATAACTTACAGATACATAGATATTTACATCCTTGGTATTGGATAGGTAAACCCCGAAATCGGCCAAATATGGCTTTTTTCGGGGTTTGGTGTTAAATTACAGTTACGTACAAAATAATTCAACACTTGAAAGATAGCATGCAGCAAGCTCTTTTCCAACCTAAGGAGTACCGACACCCAAAATTGTATTTATTCAAGCAGACCAAACTTGGCCGCATCCATGATACCATCCCGTGGGAAGAGCTGGAGGATTGTTTGCCCGTCCAGGATACCAGCAAGCCTGGCCCGAAGCCCTGGTTCTCCAATAAGGGGATGTTTGGGTTGATGTTCCTAAAGCATTTGATCGATACCAGTGATGAAAAACTGATAGACCGTTTCAATACCGATTGGTCTTTGCAACTGTTCTGTGGCAAATTGCTCGGTGAAGGGGAGATGATCAGGGATCAGGCCATGGCCTCCAGGGTTCGAGGGTATATGGCGGAACATGCGGACTGGGAAGCTGTCCAGCAGGTGCTTTTAGAACACTGGAAGAAGGACATGGAGTCGTTACATATACTGTTTATGGATGCCACCTGCTATGAGAGTTACATCCGCTTCCCCACAGACGTAAACCTGCTATGGGAATGCTGTCAATGGATCTACGACCTTATTTTTAAGCTTTGCAAGCTTTTGGGCATCAAGCGTCCTCGCAACAAATTCATTGACCAGAAAAGGAAACAGCAGGCGTATTCAAAGTTGCGCCGGAAAACCTATAAAAAAGGGAGAAGACGCCACCGGTCATTGGTATACCTGCTTGAGAAGGGCCTGGACCAGCTGCAAGGGTTGTTTGATGACCACCCAATAGTACTTACTGGGAAGCAGACCATTTATTTAAAGACCATTAAACAGGTTTTATCACAGCAAAAAGTAATCCAGGAAGACTCCTCGGCCAAGATACCCGAGCGTATCGTCTCTTTGCACAAGCCTTATATACGCCCCATCGTTAGAGGGAAAGAGAACAAGCCAGTTGAGTTTGGAATGAAGGCACATATGCTCCAGTCAGGAGGGGTCGTCTGGTTTGACAAGATGGAGTTCAAAGCCTTTAATGAATGTAAATCACTCAAAACCAGCTTCTTCAAACATACCAAGCATTTTGGGTCGTGTTTCCAACTGGCTGCTGACAGGATATATGCCACCAATGAGAACCGTAATTTCCTAAAAGGAAAAGGGGTTTTTCAAAGCTTTGCCCCAAAGGGACGGCCCGTTAAAGATCCCAAACAAGCAAAACCGGAAGCTGTGCTCAGGGGAGAACTTAACAAAGTCCGGTCCACACACTTGGAAGGGGCTTTTGGCAACCATAAAAATCATTATGGGCTAAGAAAAGTCAAGGCTCTCAGCGAAAAGACCGAACGCATCTGGGTGTTTTTTGGAGTAATGTCAGCCAATGCCTCAAAAATCGCTGACAGGAGGTTTAAAACAAACAACAAAGAACCAGCCCTTCAATTAGCAGCATAAAACTACACCTTCACCAAAGGTGTACATGGGATAATTGTGCCCATACATGTCTTATATGCTTTCTGCACCTATTCTTAACGTTGAAATTGTATTTTTTAAAGAAATCAAATCCCCATGTACAACCACAGGTTATGCTTGGTCAAGGACAAAGCCCTTCAAATATACTTTACAAAAAACGTCTTGTTTGGAACAAAACCTAATTACAAGGGAGGCCTAACTTAATGCTTTTCCTCACTTTATCATGTTATAATAAACCTAACACCCTTTAGCACTTTAACAAGAATATCGCCACTATTCTACAGTAACACTTTTAGCCAAATTCCTTGGCTGATCCACATCACAGCCTCGTTTTAGTGCGATATGATAAGATAGGATCTGAAGCGGAATGACGGCCAGCAATGGTGAAAGTGCATGGTGTGCTTTTGGGATCTCTATGCTATAATCAGCCATTGAGGCAACAGTTTCATCTCCTTCATTAACGATGGCAATCACCTTACCTTTTCGGGATTTTACCTCCTGAATATTGGAGACAATTTTCTCGTATGAAGCATCCTCTGTAGCGATGAAGACTACTGGCATATCTTCATCAATAAGCGCTATGGGGCCATGCTTCATCTCGGCAGCCGGATATCCTTCGGCATGGATGTAGGAGATCTCCTTGAGTTTTAAGGCGCCTTCCAGGGCTACGGGGAAGTTGTTGCCACGCCCCAAGTACAAGAAGTTTTTTGCGTCTTTGAACTTCTCAGCAATGGTTTCAATAAGCACATTGCTTTCTAATACTTTAGCTACTTTATCCGGGATTTGAGCAAGTTCTGTAATGAGGGTTTGAAATTGAGACTGGGAAATAGTGCCTTTTATCAGCCCAATTTTAATCGCAATCATAGATAATACCGTAACCTGGGCAGTAAATGCTTTGGTAGAAGCTACACCTATTTCCGGTCCGGCATGTAAATAAGCCCCTTCGTGTGTTTCTCTCGCAATGGAAGAGCCCACAACGTTTACTACCCCAAAAACAATAGCTCCTTTAGATTTAGCTAATTCAATAGCTGCTAAAGTATCAGCAGTTTCGCCGGATTGAGAGATGGCTATAAATACATCTCCTTCTTTGATAATAGGGTTTCGGTATCGGAACTCAGAAGCATATTCCACCTCTACGGGGATTCTGCAAATATCTTCAAAAAGGTATTCAGCTACCAGACCCGCATGCCAGGAAGTGCCACAGCCCAATAATGTGATTTTGTTGGCGTTAATGAGGTGATTGCTGTACTCGTTAATTCCTCCTAAAACCAGTTGGCCTCTTTCGGGGACCAGTCGTCCACGCATGCAGTTGGCGATCGATTCGGGCTGCTCAAAGATCTCCTTTTGCATAAAATAATCGTAGCCTCCTTTCTCGATGGCATCCAGCTCCATATCAATGGTCTGAATATGCGGGTTTTGCAGTGTGTTATCCAGGTCCTTGACCGTATAGCCGGTGGCATCAATTACAGCCATTTCATTTTCTTTCAGGTAAATGACTTCATTGGTGTATTCAATGATAGGTGTTGCATCGGAAGCAATGAAGTATTCGTTATCTTTTATACCCAGAACCATGGGGCTTCCTTTCCGTGCTGCAAAAAGATGATCCGGATCATTTGCTGAAAGCATCACCACCGCATAAGCGCCAATGACTCTTTTCAGGGCTATTCGAAAGGCTTCTTCAGTTGAAATTTTTTCAGTATCCCGGATAAACTGAATAAAGTTGACCAGCACTTCGGTATCAGTCTCACTTTGAAAAGTAAAACCATTGGTCTGAAGCTCCTTTTTCAACGATCCGTAGTTTTCAATAATACCATTGTGGATGATGGCCAGGCTTCCGTCCTGGGAAAGGTGTGGGTGTGCATTTACATCATTGGGTCCACCATGTGTGGCCCACCTGGTGTGCCCGATACCTACACCATTTTCGGCTTTGAAGTGTTCTGAGTTCAGCTTATGTTCCAGCTCAGCAACTTTCCCCTGTTTTTTACAGGCATGAAGGTTGCCCTTGGTAAACCCGGCAATTCCCGCGCTATCATATCCCCTGTACTCCAGCCGTTTTAGTCCTTTTATGATCACTTCGGCCGGATTTTTTTCACCTTTATACGCAACTATACCACACATAGTCTGGTTTTTATAGATTAAGCTGCAAAGTTAACCTTTCAGAGACATTGTGAAAGCCATAGGCTATGGGAAATTTCGGGGTGGATTGTTGATCCATTCATGTACAATTCTACCGTCATCGAAAGCGTTTTGTAAAATAATTCGTATTACGCCTATATCTTTTGTGAAAATGATATATATTGGTTCCTTATTAGATCACAGAGCATGTATTTGCCTGTCGCTGGAATGCTCCTCACGTTTTATGGAAATCATGCGAAGTTGATAAACGTAAAATTGTTTTTTTAACCAAACCCATTGTTATGGCACAATTGCTTTATGACCGTGACTCCACGGCTAAACACTTGAATGCGGCACGAAGGCACATGCGACTCTGCCGACGGCACAACCAGGGCAACCTGGCGGACCAGATGAACCCTCATTACGAGGCTCTGCTGGAAAGCCAAGAAGCAACCACCGGTAAGTCAAACCTGAGGGAGGATGCTTACGATGACATGAGGCTGGCGGATGATACGCTGGATGATGCCGTTCGGAACGCTTTTGCAGCAACCGAAACTTATGATCGTCAGAATCCGGGAAAACCGGTTATGCGAAGGGTGTTTCCTGATGAGAAATTTGGAGACATCGTAAGAGCCCCACTCCTGAAAGAACCGGATCTGGTAGAGGGGCTGGCCGTCCGGATCGAGTCGTTAGGGGAAGAGCATACCCTCTACCCGCAGGCAGCTATACTCCGTACACGGACGGAGGAAAGCAGGACGGCAATCAATAGCTATACCGAGGCGGTCCGGAACGAAAAGCTGGCAGAGGCGGAAGAAGAGATCGCGCAGGCAGCCCTAAGGCGGCAGTATGAATCAAACTACCTGGAAGCCAGGATGAACCTGGGTAAAAGCCTTGCCGAACGGCTGTACCCCAGCTTGTCATCTCCAAAGGCCTCTCTGGGGGATACTCCACCGGTTAGCCAGGAGGACATAGCGGCGTAAAGTACTTCTCAACCTTTAAAAGTGCTCTGCAATTCATTGTAGAGCACTTTTCATTAATGAAAACCCCTTTACGACGCGTCGTAATGCACCATCAAAGCGTGAAAAGCACATTACAATTCGTCGTAAAGTCCTTTCAAAACTTGCAAACAGCATTACAATCCGTCGTAATATACTTTTCAACCTTGGAAAGCATGTTACAAGGTTTTGTAATGGGGATTTAAAGCGTGAAAACCCCTTTACATGAAATTGTAAAGCACTTTTCATGCTTGTAATGCAGATTACAAGGACTTTTTTGGCTGTTTGGTCTGAATTCAGGTGATTATAATGTTAATCGTGCACGGCTCCCCCTTACCAAAGGGGGTTGGAGGTTGTTTGCCAGGTGGCGGACTGAGGAGTGACTGACAAGAAGTGCTGACCCATAGATTCTCTCCATGAGTGACAGCCTGTCCAAAACAGTGATGCCATGACTTTATATATTGACAAGGCCGAACCTCATCCCCGACCCTTCTCCTAGAGGAGAAGGGAGCCTCTGATTTTCAGTTTCCGGCAAGGGTCGCCTTTCCCACCTGACGAGCGCTAGGCAGTGCTACGGCAGGAACCTGGGCCAGGCTTTTACTGAGTTTACTTGTAATCCATCGCGATATCATACCTTGTATATTCGGATTACTATTCCCATTTTGCAAGGTAAAATATACCCATCCTTCCCAAAGAGCAGAAAACATTGCTTGCTTATTGCCTGACCGTTGACCTTTGGCTGTTAGCAATTGACCATTGACAATTTGATTTTATGTTTTAATCCTTAATCTTTTGTCTATAGTCTTTTTGCCTATTGCCTACTAACATTAGCTGTTGGCCATTGGCTTTCATTCAATTCACAATTCACCATTTTCAACTTGCCTATTGCCTATTAAAATTGAATGCCTACACCGGTGACAAAAGCAATTCTATACTACCTTTGCGGTCAATATGAAAAAAGCATTAATCACGGGGATCACCGGTCAGGATGGAGCGTACTTAAGTGAGCTACTTTTAGAAAAAGGCTACGAAGTGCATGGAGTAAAGCGTCGGGCTTCTCTTTTCAATACAGACCGAATTGATCATCTTTATCAAGATCCCCATAAGCAAGGAACAAAACTGTTTCTACATTATGGTGACTTAACAGATTCCATGAATCTGACCCGGCTGATCCAGGAGATCAAACCGGATGAGATCTATAACCTGGGCGCCATGTCCCATGTACGGGTAAGCTTTGATACGCCGGAATATGTGGCTAATGTGGATGCAACAGGTACCTTAAGGCTGCTGGAAGCTGTACGTTTATTAGGACTTACAGAGAAGACCCGGATCTATCAGGCTTCTACCTCTGAACTTTACGGTAAAGTTCAGGAGGTGCCTCAAACGGAGAAAACGCCTTTCTATCCACGATCGCCTTATGGAGTAGCTAAACTGTATGGCTATTGGATCACCGTAAATTACCGGGAAGCGTATAACATGTACGCTTGCAATGGGATCCTTTTTAATCACGAGTCTCCACTTAGAGGTGAAACCTTTGTGACCCGAAAGATTACGCGTGCTGTTTCCAAGATGGCTCTTGGACTTCAGGATGTTGTGTATATGGGGAATCTGGATTCGAAGCGAGACTGGGGACATGCCAGGGACTATGTACGAGGGATGTATCTGATGCTCCAACAGGATGAACCGGAAGATTTTGTACTCGCCACAGGGACTACAACCTCCATTCGGGATTTTATGCGGATGGCTTTTGAAGAAGTAGGTGTGGAGCTGGAGTTTAAAGGCCAGGGTGTGGACGAAGTGGGGCTGGTAAAGTCTGCATCCAATAAGGATTATGTTTTTAAACCAGGCCAGGAAGTGGTACGGATCGATCCGAAATATTTCCGTCCTACGGAGGTGGACCTGCTCATTGGTGATCCTACCAAAGCCAGGGAAAAGCTGGGCTGGGAACCGGAATATGACCTGAAAGCCCTGGTCAAAGAAATGATGGAGAGTGATTTGAAGCTCTTCGAGCGAGATAAATATTTATTGGAAGGAGGGCATGATGTTTTAAAACAAGCCGAATGATTCAGCCCTGGCTAGAGCAACTGTCGGTCATAGACCCGAAAGAATTCCCTCTCCTGTTGGAGAGGGCTAGGGTGCCCGACCAGGGGTGAGGTCAGGTGGTCATGATGTGCTGAATCAGGCGGAGTGATTGGTTTTTAGCTATTAGCCATGTGGAGTCTATGAAGATGCTTTAGAAAGCTTACCATGGAGGATAGATTCCCTTCGGGAATGACTTTCTTCTCCTATTGGTGTTTTCACCAGCAGTTTCATGCATAAATTTGGATTGTTGGTAAAAAAACCAATAACGAGGGGCGGGAAAAATAACTGTTTGAGTCTCTCCCGCAGGGAGTCTATGGAGAGCTTTAGAAAGCGTACCATGAAAGATAGATTCCCTTCGGGAATGACTTTGAAATTTTGGATTAGGTGTCTGAGCGAGCATAGTAAAAACTGAATTGAAATTTAAATTGTTACCTTTATCTAATGTAAATGGCATAATAATGATTATTGAACAAACTAAAGATGAAATAATTTTCAAACTGCCAGCAAACCTCAATATAGAAGAGCTGCAGGAAATGGCTGACCTTTTAGAAGTAAAAGAAATTTCCCACAAGTCAAAAGCTACTCAAAAAGAAGTGGATGAGCTCGCAAAGGTTGCTAAAAAAGGAAGATGGAAAAAGACCAGGGCTAAACTTGGCCTATGAAGGTAGTGGTTGATACCAACATTATATTTAGCGCTATGCTAAATACAAACAGTAAAATTTCATTTATACTCCTTAAGCCCAAATCAGGGTTGAATTTCTATGCTACCAAAGTTTTAATAGATGAAATTCATAAACATTCGGGAAAATTAAAAAGAATATTGACCCGAAGGCCTTAGAGAAAAACACTCTGGAGTCACTCCCGCAGGGAGTCTATGAAGATGCTTAGAACGTATCATGAAGGATAGATTCCCTTCGGGAATGACTTTTCGCCCTATTGGTGTTTTCACCAGCAGTTTCATGCATAAATTTGGATTGTTGGTAAAAAAACCAATAACGAGGGGCGGTAAAAATAAACTGTGGGGTCACTCCCGCAGGGAGTCTATAGAGAGCTTTAGAAAGCGTACCATGAAGGATGGATTCCCTTCGGGAATGACTTTGAAGTTTGAATTATTGGTCAGAGATCAACAATGTGGGGCGGTAAAAATAACCGTTGGGTCACTCCCGCAGGGAGTCTATGAAAATGCTTAGAAAGCGTACCATGAAAGATAGATTCCCTTCGGGAATGACTTTGAAATTGGATTATTGGTCAGAGATCAACAATGGGGGTGGTAAAAATAAACCGTGGAGTCACTCCTGCAGGGAGTCTATGAAAATGCTTAGAAAGCTTACCATGGAGGATAGATTCCCTTCGGGAATGACTTTGAAGTTTGAATTATTGGTCAGAGATCAACAATGTGGGGCGGTAAAAATAACCGTTGGGTCACTCCCACAGGGAGTCTATGAAAATGCTTAGAAACGTATCATGAAGGATAGATTCCCTTCGGGAATGACTTTAAAATTTGAAAGAAGTCCTTCTCCTCATGGAGAAGGAAACAGGATGAGGACATGAACAAAAACGCAAAAATATACATAGCAGGTCACCGGGGCATGGTGGGGTCAGCGATTGTTCGAAAACTGCAATCAGCAGGATTTTCAAACCTTGTTTACCGGACTTCCGCCGAACTGGACCTGACAAACCAGGCAGCAGTCAGTGCTTTTTTTGAAAAGGAAAAACCCGAGTATGTTTTTTTAGCCGCAGCTAAAGTGGGGGGCATCCACGCGAATAATGTCTATCGTGGACAGTTTCTTTATGAAAACCTGATGATAGAAGCCAATGTGATCCATCAGGCTTATTTATCCCGAAGCTTCGGGATGAAAAAGCTACTTTTCCTGGGAAGCTCTTGTATCTACCCCAAGCTGGCAGCTCAGCCCATCCATGAGGATAGTCTGCTGACCGGTCCGCTGGAGCCCACCAATGAACCTTATGCCATCGCCAAGATCACCGGCATCAAGTTGTGTGAAACCTACCGGGATCAGTACGGAGTAGACTTTATCAGCGCTATGCCTACTAACCTTTATGGTCCCAATGACAATTATGACCTGAACAATTCGCATGTGTTGCCGGCCCTGATCAGGAAGTTTCATACGGCCAAAGTAAATGGAGTCAAAGAGGTAGAGATCTGGGGGACGGGCTCGCCATTACGGGAGTTTTTGCATGTAAATGATCTTGCCGAGGCCTGCCTGTTCCTGATGGAAAATTATTCGGACGGCCAGACCATCAATGTCGGGTTTGGTGAGGATCTTTCGATCAAAGACCTGGCTTTGCTGGTCAGGGAAGTTGTTGGCTTTGAAGGCGAGCTGGTTTTTAATACCGACAAACCGGATGGGACCCCTCGTAAGCTGATGGACAGCTCTCGCCTGAGAAGCCTGGGCTGGCAGCCAAAGATTGATCTGAGATCCGGAATCCGGAGTGTTTATCAGGAAGTGGATAAGTCCGGTTGGAAATAAGAAAGACGAAAGGGGCACGGTCACCCTAAGCCGACCATCCCTCCTAAAACAGACAAGACAACTTGACCACCCCCAACCCCTCCTAAAACAGGAGGGGAGTTGGGTTAGCGGTATGATTGGTAGTTTACTGTCAACTTTTTAGAATTTATAATTTTGCAGTGGACGCTGCTCCCCTCGCAGGGGAGCTCCCGCCAGCTGGCGGGTGAGGGGTCCACAAGGGGAGGTGCCTGGAAGGCGGAGGGGTTTCACCTGGCAAGGGGAGCTCCCGCCAGCTGGAAATGGGCTTTTATAGTCCACCCCCTTTTATCCCCCGCCAGCGGGGGAGATCAATTGTTGACTTGCTGCCTATAAACAAAAGGAGAGATAACAGATCGGAGACGGAGGGACCACCTGAATTCTTTCGTCTTATGCCTCAAATCTCTCGTCTCTTTTACTAATCTCAAAATGAAATCAGCCCATTAATAGCAACTTATAAAGAATTCATTATCTTTGTGCTCCATATTTTTAAGACATGCCAGCTCACCGCTACAGTAAATATTTTCCAGCGTTATTCCTTTTTGCGGATTTAGTCTGCTTAAACCTGGGGATCTTTGCGGCAAACTATGAACGTTTTGGCGCTTTTCTTTACACCAATGAAAGCTACCTGACCCTTCAGATCGTTCTGAATGCTGTCTGGGTGCTGATCTTTTTTTCTACAAAGCTTCATGAGATAAGCAGGGAATTCAGGCTGATAGATCACCTGAATAAGGTGCTTACCGGATTGGTGATTAATCTGTCTGTAGTTTTTGCCTTATGGTTTATTGCCAAGCCGTTTTATTACTCACGACAGCACCTCTTCGTCACCTACCTCGTCTTTACCCTTTTACTGGTTTTCTGGCGAAGTATCTGGCATTACTTCATTCGCTACTACAGGGCCAAAGGATATAACCTCCGCAATGTGGTCATCGTGGGCTACGGGGACCTTGCGTTGGAGTTGGAAACCTATTTCAGGAAAAATCCCGGAATCGGCTATAATGTCCTTGGATACTTTGATAATCAAGAAGAGGAGGTTAAAGGAAGGTATTTGGGTTCGGTTAAGGAGATAAAGTCCTTTGTAAAGGAAAATACCGTAGATGTTATTTTTTGTTGCCTGCCCAGGCTTTATGATAAAGAGATCAAAAAGCTTATAGATTTTGCTGAGAATAATCTCATCAAGATCAAGATTATGTCTCAGTTTAGCCGCCTGGGCAACAGGAATCTGACCATTCAGCGGTATGGCGATATCCCTATTATAAATGTAAGCGCTATTCCGCTAGACAGCCGGGCAAATCAGGTGGTAAAACGTATTTTTGATGTTATTTTTTCTTCACTGGTGATCCTTTTCATTTTTTCCTGGTTGATTCCCATTATTGCTCTGCTTATCCGGTTAGAATCAAAAGGTCCCATTTTCTTTAAGCAGTACAGAAATGGCCGGGATAATCACCCGTTCCTCTGTTGGAAGTTCAGGACCATGGTGGTTAATAAAGATGCCGATACAAAGCAGGCTACCAAAAATGACCCCAGGGTGACCAAAATAGGAGCGATACTGCGTAAAACCAGTATTGATGAGCTCCCACAGTTTATAAATGTATTTCTTGGTCATATGTCTGTAGTAGGGCCGAGACCTCATCCGATTAAGTTGAATGAGGAATTCCAGCCTAAGATTGATCGATTTATCCAGCGGCACGCTGTAAAACCCGGGATTACAGGCCTGGCTCAGGCCAAAGGGTTTAGGGGAGAAACATCCATTTTTTCAGATATGAGTGGAAGAGTGCGTCTGGACCGCTTCTATGTGAAAAACTGGTCATTGATCCTGGATTTTAAGATCATCCTCCTCACCATCGTGACGATCCTCCGGGGTAGCGAGAATGCATATTGATTTGGCTCCCGAGGCCTTACGGTTCGGGACGGCTGTTAGCTGTTGGCCTTTGGCTTTGACGCGTGCTGAGCCAATAACCACTAAAGCGAAGAAACACCAATCTGCCAACGGATTATCAAGCAAAACCTCCAACTTACCAATTCACTAAAATCACCGATGCCTTGCCTATCTTACTTCTAATAATCCTGAAGCCGTTGCTTTACTATCCACATAAATAGGCTAAATTTGAACTGCATGGTAAATTAATTACCCCGTTTATCGGCCAGCTTATCTACGTAAATAAGGCATTAGGCGAAATAATGATATTGTAACTGAAAATATTCATAATTTCGTATGTGTTAAAAAGCTGATAAATGTATTTGATTATCGCCATTGTCGCATCCTTCCTGGTAACATTCATTTTGTTGCCGATCATTATTAAAGTGAGCAATTCCATTGATTTGCTGGATGCCCCCGACCGTCGTAAGATCCACAGTATAGGCACCCCTTCACTGGGTGGTGTTGCTATCTTTTCGGGCTTTATCCTGGCTACGCTGATAGCCATTCCGTTGATAGACCTGGTACAGCTGAAATTTATTCTGGCAGGGGCGCTGATCATTTTTATCCTCGGGGTGCGGGACGATATATCCAGCCTTCAGGCCAGACACAAGCTTTTCACTCAGATTTTTGCGGCCTTTCTTGTGGTGGTTTTTGCGGATCTGCGATTGACCGGGTTTTATGGAGTGCTGGGCATTTACGATATGCCAACGTGGTTTAACATCACTTTTTCAGTCTTTGTTTTGGTGGCCATGACCAATGCTTTTAACCTGATCGATGGAATAGACGGGCTGGCAGGAACTGTGGGAATATTTATCCTTACTTTCTTTGGCTGGACATTCTTAGCTTCAGGGCAGTTACCTTATGCTATCCTATGCGTGTCGCTGGTGGGAGCCCTCATAGCATTCCTTTATTTTAACTGGAATCCATCTCAGGTTTTTATGGGTGATACCGGATCCATGGTTTTGGGCTTTACCGCTACGACCATAGCCATACAGTTTATCAATCACGCAGACGGAGTTCGCCTGTTTTCATTTTTAGATGTAAACGCACCGGTAGCTATAGCTGTGGCATTGCTTATAGTGCCTATTTACGATACACTTCGGGTGTTTGCCATTCGCTTTATGAAGGGCCGAAACCCGCTTGACCCCGACAGAAATCACCTGCATCACGGTTTGCTTCGACTCGGCATGTCTCACGCCCAGGCGACCATTACCCTGCTTTCATTTAACGTCTCAATGGTCCTGGTGACGCTCTACCTCAACCAATACCTCCTCAATGGAGAGCTGTTATTGGTGGTCTTTGGTGTAACGATAGTCGTCTGTTCGGTATTGGATGTTCTGCTGCTGCAGAAAAAATACACTCATAAAACTGCCAGGGTGGTGGAAAGAAAGGACGTTTACTTCCCGAAATCTGCTTAAGAGTCATTCTCTTTATTATTTTTGCGCCCTACATAGATTCTTATGAAGGAAAAAATAGCGGCGTATATTGATGATATCAAAGCTGCCTCCGCAGCTACTCAGGATGAGCTGGAGCAATTTCGGCTGAGGTTCATCAGTAAGAAAGGTGTGTTAACTGATCTTTTTGACGAGTTTAAAAAAGTGCCCAATGAGCAGAAAAGAGAGTTGGGAGCTGAGCTGAATGTCCTGAAACAGACCGCACAGGAGAAATTCAAAGCGTTGATCGAGGAGGTCAATGCGAAGACGAGCTCGGCAAAAAGGGAATCCATCGATGTAACACTGCCCGGAGTGGATGAGAGCGGTTCTATACATCCACTTTCCAGGACCAAAAATCGTATCATTCAGATCTTTGAGCGGCAGGGGTTCAATGTAGAGGAGGGCCCTGAGATAGAAGATGACTGGCACAATTTCACGGCGCTTAACTTTCCGGAAAACCACCCGGCCCGCGAGATGCAGGATACCTATTTCATCAAAAAAGATCCTGATATCCTTCTTCGTACCCATACCTCTAATGTGCAGATCAGGCTGATGGAAAGGGCTAAGCCACCATTCAGGTCGATTATGCCCGGGCGAGTATACCGCAATGAGGCCATTTCAGCCAGAGCGCATTGTTTTTTCAATCAGGTGGAAGGACTTTATGTGGACAAAAATGTGGGTTTCAAAGACCTGAAACAGACCCTCTATCACTTCGCCAAAGAGATGTTCGGGCAGGATACAAAGATCCGTTTTCGGCCTTCTTTTTTCCCTTTTACCGAGCCGAGCGCTGAGATAGACATTAGCTGCTTTATCTGTAAGGGAGAAGGCTGTAAGATCTGTAAGTATTCCGGATGGGTAGAAATTGGCGGGTCTGGCATGGTGGACCCGAATGTCCTGGCCAGCTGTGATATTGATCCCGCGGAGTATAGCGGTTTTGCTTTTGGTATGGGGATAGAGCGCATTACCATGCTCAAATATCAGATAGATGATATCCGGTTGTTTTCAGAGAATGATCTTCGTTTTTTAAAGCAATTCTGAGGTTGACTCAGACAACAAGCTTCCCGCCCTAAAACAGGAGAGGAGTCGTTTGCGTTTATGATTGGCAGTGACTTCTTATCTGATTTCAAGTGATTATAATTTTCGCAATGCATGCTGCTCCCCTCGTAGGGGAGCTGTCCGCAGGACTGAGGGGTTTGCCTGGTACACCTACACCGAGTGGCTACGGTGCATAAAAAAAAGAGGAGGGTTTTTTCACCTGGCAAGGGGAGCTCCCACCAGCTGGCGGGTGAGGGGCCCATCCTTTTGTTTAGTGGTATGATTGGTAGTTACTGCTATCTGAATTCAGGTGATTATAATTTTCGCAATGCATGCTGCTCCCCTCGTAGGGGAGCTGTCCGCAGGACTGAGGGGTTTGCCTGGTACACCTACACCGGTGGCTACGGTGCATAAAAAAAAAGGAAGGTTTTTCACCTGGCAAGGGGAGCTCCCACCAGCTGGCGGGTGATGGGCCCATCCTTTTGTTTAGTGGTATGATTGGTAGTTACTGCTATCTGAATTCAGGTGATTATAATTTAAAACGTGCACGGCTCCCCCTTACCAAAGGGGGTTGGGGGGTTGTTTTCCTTGTGGCGGACTGAACTATGAGTGACTGACAAGAAGCGCTGGCCCATAGATTCTCCCCTATGAGTGACAGACTATCCCAATCAGTGATGTCCATGGCTTACATATATTGACAAGGCCAGACCTCATCCCCAGCCCTTGACTAGCTGTCCGCGACTAGCCGTCCGCCTCCTACAGGAGAAGGGAGCCTCTGATTATCAGTTCTTTTCTGTCATTATGAGGATTCCGGAGGTTACCACCCCCAGCCCCTAAGCCGGGCGCCCCTCCTAAAACAGGGCCCTAAAACAGGAGGGGAGTCGTTTGCGTTTATGGTTGGTAGTTATACTGTTATCTGAATTCAGGTGATTATAATTTAAAACGTGCACGGCTCCCCCTTACCAAAGGGGGTTGGGGGGTTGTTTTCCTTGTGGCGGACTGAACTATGAGTGACTGACAAGAAGCGCTGGCCCATAGATTCTCCCCTATGAGTGACAGACTATCCCAATCAGTGATGTCGGCTTACATATATTGACAAGGCCAGACCTCATCCCCAGCCCTTCTCCTGCAGGAGAAGGGAGCCTCTGATTTCTGGTTTTTTCTGTTATTATGAAGGCCAGGTGGGGAGTTACTTAGCTTATGATTGGTAGTTAATTCTATAATTAAAGGTCAATTACAACAATGCTGCAATGATCTTTTCCTCGGTCATTCCTTCGGCTTCAGCTTTGAAATTGCGGACGATGCGATGACGAAGAATAGGAGTAACAATATCTTTCACGTCCTCAATATCAGGCGAGTATTTACCTTTCAGAAGCGCATTGCATTTTGAGGCCAGCACCAGAAACTGACTGGCTCTGGGACCTGCTCCCCACTCCAAAAACTCTTTGCTTTCATCAGCTCCGCGCTCGCCTTCAGGCCGGGTTTTGTGAACCAGGTTGACGATATATTCAAAGACATTGTCCGGAACGGGTACCTTTTTGACCAGCTTCTGGAATTTCAGGATCTCATCTTTGCTTAATACTTTATTGATCTCATTATCTTCACCCGAGGTGGTTTGCTTAACAATATCCAGCTCTTCGGCCAGGGAAGGGTATTCCAGCTTGATCATAAACATAAAACGGTCGAGCTGGGCTTCAGGCAGCGGATAAGTTCCTTCCTGCTCTATGGGGTTTTGGGTGGCGAGCACAAAGAATGGCTTATCTAAAACATAATTTTTACCACCGGTGGTTACGGCCCCCTCCTGCATGGCCTCCAGTAAGGCAGACTGGGTCTTGGGAGGAGTTCTGTTGATCTCATCGGCCAGGATCACATTGGAGAAGATGGGGCCTTTTATGAATCGAAAATTACGGTCCTGGTCCAGGGTTTCAGCTCCTATAACATCTGACGGCATCAGGTCAGGCGTAAACTGGATCCGGTTAAAGTTTAGCCCCAATGCATTGGAGATGGTTTGAACCAGTAAAGTTTTTGCCAGCCCGGGAACCCCCACTAACAGGGAATGGCCGCCGCAGAAGATAGAAATGATCAGTAGCCTGATCACCTCCTTTTGGCCGATTACCGTTTTCCCTATTTCGTTTTCAAGGTTTGTGTAAGCTTTATGTAGTTCGTTTGCTGCTTCTACTTCATTTTCTAGTTCTGCCATATGCAATAGTCTCTTAAGTTATTGTTCCAGAAGGTTGCAATAATTATACTCCGGGTCTACTTCTATATATACGTTTTCCCTGGCCTCTGCAAACCAATCTGAAAGGATCTTGTTCTTTTTATTGTTTAAAGCCGCACTGGCAATCTTTTGATAATCATCTTTCAGGTTGGCCTGATGCGGTGCAATCCTTTTTTTGAAATACAGGATCCTAAAAGCATCACTTCCGTCCTGCTGCTGAAACTTCTCGGGTTTGGTGATGTTTCCCACAGTCATGGTGTCTAACGTAAAAAAGATCGTTGGGTCCAGCTGGTCCACAGATACCCGGTTAGAGCCGTTGTTATCGAGGAAAAACCCACCATTGGACGAGGTATTTTTGTCATCCGAATACTCTTTGGCTGCCTCCTCAAAGTCAATGCTGTCGTTAATAATAGCAGTTCGCAAGCTATCCAGATACCGTTCCGTTTTCTCTATGTCTTCTTGCGAGGGCTCGGGGGAGATCAGAATGTGACGGGTCTTAAAGGTATTTCCTCTCTTCTGCTGGAGCTCGATCAGGTGATAACCAAATTGCGTTTCTATAGGGTTGGATAATTCACCTTCCTCCAACGTCATCGCAGTGGCTTCAAACTCCGGCGCCAGATCTCCTCGCTTATAAAAAGGAAGCTCACCACCTCTTGCCGCAGATCCCGGGTCTTCCGAATACTGTCTGGCCAGGTCCGCAAAGGAGGCTCCACTCAGAATTTGTCCCCGGAGCTGATACATAAGTTTTTTGACTGCTTCTTTTTGCTTTTTGCCTGGCTTGGGTTGCTTCACGATCTGTCCCACTACCACTTCAGTGGAGAAATAAGGCAATGAATCCTGAGGGATCTTGTTGAAAAATTTCTTCACTTCGGCTGGGGAAACTTTTAAACCGGAAGTGATCTCCTGCTGCATTCTCTGGATGACCATCTGCTCTTTGATGCTTTCAAAGAGCTCATCCTCCAGCTGCTCCACAGTTTTGCCATAGTACTGCTCTATCTCTTCCTGAGAACCGATCTGAGAGATCATGTACTCCATCCGCTGGCTCAGGTTAGCCTGTACTTCTGCGTCAGAAACAATCACTGAGTCAATTTCAGCTTTAGCCACTAACATTTTGTTAACAACCAGTTGCTCCAGTATCTGGCATTTGGCATTGCTTCCGCGAAACTCCCCTCTTGACAGATAATCCAGATAGGCTTTTTCCAGATCGGATTTCAGGACAATATAATTATCCACTTTCGCGATGATTTTGTCTACGACCACTCCTTCGGACTGACCAGATCCCAAAAAGGGGATGACAGCCAAAAGGCTAATCGCGATATATCTTGAAAACATCGTTTGCTTTTGCTTCCTCATATATTTTTTCTTCAAGCTCCTTCTTCAGTGCAATTTTTCGTTTGTTGATTATAATATTTTCTATGTCTTCTCTGATAAATTCCAACGGTGAAACTTCATCTGAGATTTTATAGTCGAAGATTTTTAAAAAATAAATGTAATCTTCGTCAGAGGTTTCAGAAAACGTATTCTGTCTCAGAAACTGCGTTTTATTTTGTATGTCTTGAAGCGGAGTGCCTAAAATAACCTCATCAAAGATAATCCAGGTGGTGTCTTCCAGGTAAGATTTGATAGCAAACTGGCTTATGTAGGTTTTCAGGTCTTCTATGTTGCTATCAGGGTATGCTCTGAAATTTCTCCTGAATTGATTCAGATTTGGGGCGTTTTTGGGTACCTGGGCAAAAATACTTTTCATGATATTTTGGCGTAGCAGAAAGTTATCGGACTTTTCCTCGTAGTATTTTACAATTGCCGAGTCACTCACCTGCCTGTTCAGGTTTTCTTCAATGTACTTTTTCTCAAATGCATGTACGATCAGGGCATATCGGTAGTTCAGTACTTTTCGCTCGATCTCTGCTTCATTAAAATCCACTTCCTGTGTAGACCTGGAGATCATAAGCTGCTTCTTGATCCAGTCTTCCACATATTTCTCAGCAAGCTTGGTGCTATCTGCATCAGATACATTTTCAGGAAACAGGCCATCCAGGTCTGAAGGATACAGGAGCTGGTCCATTGCACCCGCGACGGGTTGTTCCGTGATGACCTCCTTGGGCTTGAAAAACTCACAGCTGATGCATAAACTGATCAGCAGAATCCATCCAGTCCTCATTTTGTTAGCTTTTTTGTCAACCTGCAAATATTGTAATTCTTCTCGGTAGAGAACTCTATTTTGTCCATTATTCTTTTGACAAGCATCAGACCCATGCCTCCTTTTCGTTTGGAGGCAATGATTTCGTCCATTGTAGGCTCAGAATAAGTACGGATATCAAAACTTATGCCTTTGTCCTTGATAATAAAAATCACCTTATCTGTAGGGTGAAGGTCCACAAGCACATCGATCTTTTTAGTCGGATTGCACTGGTTTGAGTGAATGATCAGGTTGGCGCATATTTCGTCCACTGCAAGAACGAGCTTGTGCGCCTCAATTTCTTTCAGGTGATTTTGCTCCAGCACTTCTGCTACAAAATGCCTGATCTTGACGAGGTTTGATTTATTACATGATATCGTGAGACTATATTTCATCTAACTGCTTGATGGCCTCTTCTTTGTTTGTTGTGATATTCATCAAATGTTGTAGCCCCAGGATATCAAAGACTTCCCGGACTTTCTCCTGTAGCCCAAAAAGAACAAGCTTTATGTTTTCTTTTTTCAGATCCTCCAGATAGGAGATAAAAACACCTAATCCTGCAGAGGATATATATTCAAGCTGATTCAGATCCACGATGATCTTCTTGTAATTTTCAGCAGCCTCTTTCAGTGCATTATCAAGTTCAATAGAGGAGCTCGCATCGATCTCTCCCTCTACTGAAATGATCTGACATTCTTGTTCTTCTTGTGTTGTAATATTTACCATATCCTTACTTGAACCTGACGATGGTCAGCGTATAGTCATCGTCCAGTTTATTTCCATTTAAAAATCTAATAAGATCGTCAATCAAACCTTCTTTTATCTTTTCTATCGGTTGGTTTATGTGTTTGAGCAGCGAGGTTTCCAGTCCCTCAGATCCATATTGTTGGTTGTCGTGATTTTTGGCTTCAGTTATGCCATCTGTGTAGAGAACCAACAAGTCTCCAGGCGTGTAGGTCAGCGTAGATTCTACAACGTATTGATCATACTCTGAGTTTCTTATTATTCCTAATCCAAGTCCGTCACTTTCCAGGTAGCAGGTTTTCTTTTCTTCCACAGAGTAATATAAAGCCGGACAATGACCTGCACGCGAGTAGCTGAGCTGTTTTTCTCTGGTATCTATTTGAAAGTAGAATGCAGTAATGAAAGACGTCTTCTCCAGACACCTTGCCATGGCTGCATTGGCTTGCATGATAAACTTCTGCGGACTACTTTTCTTCACCTGGGCAAGGCTGTGAAAAATGCCCCGCATCTGGGCCATGTTAAAGGCTGCCGAAGTTCCTTTACCTGAAACATCCCCAATGATCAGGTTGTAAATTCCTGAAACGGGCTCCAGAATATCATAATAATCACCTCCTACCTCGTCTGCTGCCATACTGTATGCGGTGATGTCAAAGGAGCTATTGTTTTTCAGCTCGGATGGTAGAAGGCTTTTCTGGACGCTTTTGGCAATTTTGAGCTGCTCTTTGTAACGCTCGTTCTCAATGGCTTCCTGGATCAGCATGAAGTTTTCAAGAGAGATGCTCGCCTGATTGACAAAAGTCGTAATGATTTCTACCATTTCGCGATTAAAAGCATCTGCCACTTCCTGCAAAAGGACCAGCGTCCCCACCTGTTTGCCTTTGACCATAATGGGCAGGGCTATTATGCTTCTGAAGTCGGGGTGATTGATGGAGCCAATGACTTTGCTGGATGAAAAGTCACCTTTAAACTGATAAAAGAGTATGTCTTTCAGGAGATCCTGCTTTACTACTCCTTTGATATCTTCTACCGTAGCTTCACGAATTCCCCGGGTGATCAGGGAAGGATGGTCGTTTTTGATCTCGAGCCAGGCGGCGTCAGCAAAGACCGCGCTCATAGAACTGTCCAGTAACAGGTCATAAGTTTGCTCTGCACTTTGACCGGAGGGAATAGACTGACTAAGCTTTTGGAAATCTATAGCCTCCTGAAGCTTTCGCTCAAAAACGGAGGAGGTGGGCAGGTTGAACAATGTAACCAGTATGGAAATGCCTGCATAAAGGAATATGAAAATAAAGATGGCAACTATAAATACCCGGTCGAGCAGATCAATGGTGAGAACCTCAGTTTGTGAAAAGGTGATGAGGTTGAGCATGAAGTGGTAGATATAGATCCCCGAAAGAAGGATGAAAAGGATACTTTTCCATTTCTGCTTGAAGTTGAGGTAAGCGATCCATTTCAGGTTAAAAGAGAGGATCAGCGCCATGCCGCCAAGAAAGATGAGTGCCGTATTGAAATTGACACTCATGAACCTGTTTCCAATGAAGTCAAAAGCCAGGCTACCCAATAAGCTATATTCAAAAAAGCCCCAGAGCTGAATGAGATTCTTCGACTTCTGATACAGGATCAGCCGCTTCCATACGACGAAGGTGGAGATGAGGTAGATTGTGACAAGGCCGATCAGGATGTGATAAAGCAGGTTGATCGTGAGCGGGTTTTCACTGATTGCGGAGTTGCCAAACACATAAAAGAACAACCGAATGATCAGTGAGCCGATTGTCGTTACCAAACCCGTAATAAACACCCTCCAAAGCAGATCTATGAAATTGATGCTATCTGCTTTGGTGATAACATACCGGTAATAGAATAAAGTGGATACGATAAAAGCCGTAAGAAAGACCTGGGGAAGTATCTCCGATAGGTTTACATTTAGCTCATACCGCTCAACAAATAGGAGGTAAAGATCAAAAAACGTGAAGAGCAACCACGAAAGGAGACCTGCCAGAAAACTGAGCCTTATTTTGAGTTTATTCGATAGCATTTAGGTGGTACAAAAATAGGGGGGTGTCCACTAATAAAAAAGCCCTCTATTGGATGTAGAGGGCTTTTCGATATTATTAACGCTTTTTAACGTCTGCTGTAGTTTGGAGCTTCTCTGGTTATGGTGATGTCATGAGGGTGGCTCTCTGCTACTCCGGCTGCTGATATTTTGACAAATTTGGCATTGTGCAGGTCTTCAATCGTTCCTGCACCACAATAGCCCATGCCAGCCCGCAAACCGCCAGTGAGCTGATAAAGTACTTCCGAAACCATACCTTTATAGGGTACGCGTCCCACGATTCCTTCAGGGACCAGTTTTTTGATGTCGTCCTCCGCATCCTGGAAATATCGATCTTTCGAGCCTTCTTCCATGGCTTCTACTGAGCCCATGCCTCTGTAGGTCTTAAATTTCCTGCCTTCATAAATGATCATTTCCCCCGGGGCCTCTTCTGTTCCCGCCAGCAGTGAGCCGATCATTACGCTGCTGGCGCCTCCGGCCAAAGCTTTTACCACATCTCCCGAGAACCTGATGCCCCCGTCGGCGATAATTGGTACCTGACCTTTCACAGCCTGTGCAGATTCATAAACTGCGGATAGCTGAGGCACACCTACTCCGGCTACTACACGGGTGGTACAGATACTTCCCGGGCCTACACCTACCTTGATAGCATCTGCTCCGGCCTCCATGAGGGCCTCAGCGGCTTCTCGTGTAGCGATGTTTCCTACCACCAGCTCCAGGTCAGGGAATTCTTTTTTCACCCGTTTGGCAGCATCTATCACTCCCCTGGAGTGCCCGTGAGCCGTATCTATACTAACCACATCAACCCCGGCATTGATCAAAGCTATAATGCGATCATGAAGGTCCGGTGTGACACCCACAGCTGCCCCTACCCTCAGACGACCAAATTCATCTTTACAGGCATTTGGCCGGTCTTTATTTTTCAAAATGTCTTTATAAGTGATTAAGCCGGTAAGTTTTCCGGACTTATCTACGATTGGTAGTTTTTCGATCTTGTACTCCTGCAGGATCTCTTCAGCTTCTTTCAGGCCAACTTCCACCTCAGCGGTGATGAGGTTTTCTTTGGTCATGATCTCGATGATGGGGCGCTTCATGTTTTTTTGAAAGCGCAAATCCCTGTTGGTAATGATCCCGATCAGCTTTTTGTCTTTATTCACGACGGGAATCCCCCCAATCTTGTTTTCACGCATGATCTTCTCTGCATCACCGGCCACACTGTCATCGTTCAGCGTGATGGGGTCCAGGATCATTCCGCTTTGCGATCGCTTCACCTTTCGTACCTGGGCTGCCTGTTTATCAACCGGCATGTTTTTATGGATAAACCCTATGCCTCCTTCCAAAGCCATGGCAATAGCCAGGCCGGCTTCCGTCACTGTGTCCATTGCGGCGGACACAAGTGGAATATTCAGCTTAATATTGCGCGTGATTTTAGAAGATGTATCGGTATCTCGTGGAAGTACTTCAGAAAAACCGGGGAGCAGAAGCACATCATCATAGGTGAGCGCTTCAAAGAGAAATTTGTTATCGAGATTCATGCAAATAACATTTATTATTATTTGCCGTGCAAAATTAGCTAGTTACACGAGATTCTGAAACTTAATTGAAGATTTAATTTATAGCTGAATGCAGGATTTTTTTTCTACCCTACTGGAGCAAGCTTCAAATACCTCCTGGCTGGAAGGAATTGCAGTAATTTTTGGTTTATTAAGTGTTTGGTACTCCAAACAAGAGGATATTCTGGTTTATCCAACCGGGATTGTAAGTGTCGTTATTGCTGTATACATCACCCTTACCTCAAAGCTATATGCAGAAGCCGGTATCAATACGTATTATTTCATAATGAGCGTGTATGGCTGGTACTACTGGACTCATGCGGACCCAAACAGGCCTCAGGTTCCCGTGACCAGGTCTTCATTGCGGGAGCATTTGATTGCAGCCGGAATAACTGTGGGGTCATTTTTTTTGATCCGGTTTGGGCTGGACTATACGGACAGTGATGTACCCAACCTGGATGCAATTACCACTGCTACTGCGATTACCGGGATGTGGCTTATGGCCAAAAAGAAGTTAGAAAACTGGATCTACTGGATATTAACGGACCTGATTGCTACTCCGCTATATTTTTACAAGGAGCTTTACTTTTTCAGCTTTCAGTTTTTAGTGTTTACGATTCTGGCAACCTGGGGGTATTTCTCCTGGAGGAGATCATTGTTAGAAGAGGCTGATGGCTAAGAGTCCAGTTTTTCAAACCTTTTCATAACCAACTCAAATCGGGCCTCCTGAAGTTTACGATCAGATTCCATTGCTTTTAAAATGGAATTGATCTTTTCATCAGACTTTTGGAATCTTTCCTCCATTTTCTGATCACTTTTTCGGAATCGCTCTTCCATTTTCTTGTCATTTTTCTCAAGCCTTTCCTCCATTTTATGAAACTTCAGATCGTTTTTCTGAAACTGCTCTTCCATTTTCTGAAACCTAAGGTCACTTTTTCGGAACCTCTCTTCCATTTTCTTGTCATTTTTCTCAAGCCTTTCCTCCATTTTTTGAAATCTCAGATCAATCTTCTTTTCCTGAGCTTTCAAAAATTCATGGTTCTTGTCAAATTTTTCGTCATGGTCGTCCAGTTTTCGTAGTAGGCCATTCACTACTTTGCTGTTTTCCAGGAGATATTCTTTAAAAACCTTCATTTCTTCATGGAAACTATCGACAGCTTTTAAAGTGTTACTCAATTGTTCTTCAAGTTGGTTTACTCTCATCCTCAGATTGCCTTTATTGTCCATGTGTATCAAAAATAATATAGTTTTGGCGTTTTTTAGCCTTTATGACCAAACGAATAGCCATCATTGGGCCAGAGTCTACCGGGAAAAGTGAATTGTGTCAGCATCTGGCAAGGATATATGATACGGAATGGGTACCCGAATACGCCCGATTTTACCTGGACCGGCTAGGGCGACCCTATGAGAAAGATGACCTGCTGGAAATAGCGAAGGGTCAAATGGCCTGGGAAGATGATAAAGCCGGGTACGCAGGAGAGTACCTTTTTTGTGATACCAACCTGATCGTGATGAAGGTCTGGAGTGATCACAAGTACGGTGAGACACATCCCTGGATTTTGAACGAGTTGGAAAAACGGTCTTATGATTTTTACCTTCTGGGCAATACAGACCTCATCTGGAGACCGGACCCGCAGCGAGAACACCCAAAGCTGCGTAAACACTTTTTTGATATCTATGAAAATTACCTGAAAGATCATGACCTTCCCTACGGAATTGTATCAGGCATTGAAGAGGATAGAGTGCATTGTGCAAAAGCGTTAATCGAAGGTTTTTTTAAAGACTGAGCAGGAACAATAAGTTTTCTTCTATGTTTGTATTTCAAAGGGGTGCCCTTCCCTGGCAAGTGAATGAGTCAGGGGTGAATTCGGGCTGAGATCATACCCATAAACCTGATCCGGGTAATGCCGGCGTAGGGACCTTAGAGGAACGAGTATGATAACCAGGTAGGGGAGTTCCCCGCTTCCCATATGGTTAAATAGTTAATTGTTCAATTTTATGAAAACGTTAATTGCGGCTATCGTCGCATTGCTACCTATATGGGCTTATGCGCAGTATGAAGTAAGCGGTAAGGTTATTGACCAGGCTGGCGCTCCCTTACCGGCAGCCAATGTCCTTCTGGAAAACACTCGTTTTGCAACAGCAGCGGATAACGAGGGCAATTTTTCTTTAAAGAAGGTACCTGAAGGGAATTATACACTCAAAGTTTCTTATGTGGGTTACAAAACACATGCACAGGAAATCAAGGTATCTATTGACTTGAATTTATCCATTTCGCTTGAAGAGAGTGTAATAAGAGGAGAGGAGGTAATTGTTTATGCGACGCGGGCAAATGAAAAAACACCTACCACCTTCTCGAATATTTCTAATAAAGAGATAGAAGAACGGAATTTAGGCCAGGATATGCCATTTGTGCTTAGGTATACTCCTTCTATGGTGGTTACCTCTGATGCTGGCAATGGTGTAGGCTATACCGGAATGCGAATCAGAGGGAGTGATCCTACCCGGATCAATGTGACTGTAAATGGTATCCCGCTAAATGATTCTGAATCTCATGGAGTTTTTTGGGTTAACATGCCAGATTTTGCTTCATCGGTAAATAATATACAGATACAGAGGGGAGTAGGAACATCCACTAATGGTGCTGCGGCTTTTGGGGCTACAGTTAATTTGCAGACAGACATGCCTTCTCAGGAATCATTTGCCCGACTGGATAACAGCTATGGCTCGTTTAACACCAGAAAACACACTGTAGAATATAATACAGGTCTTATCAATAACCGCTGGTCATTTGAAGGAAGACTATCCCGATTAAAATCAGACGGCTACATTGACAGGTCCTCATCTGATCTCAAGTCTTACTACCTGGCAGGAGGCTATTATGGCGAGAACACAACTATCAAAGTACTGACCTTTGCCGGCAAGGAAGTAACCTATCAATCCTGGTGGGGTACCCCTGAGTCCCGATTGGAAAATGATATGGAAGGTATGCAAGAGGTTATTGCTAATAATGGCTATACGGAAGAGCAGGCTGAAAACCTATTAAATTCCGGCAGGACTTTCAATTATTACCTTTATGAAAATGAAGTGGATAACTATCAGCAGGATCATTACCAGCTTCATTTCAATCATACATTCAACTCCAGCTTCAATATCAATGCCGCCTTGCATTATACATATGGGCGAGGATATTATGAGCAGTACAGGAATGATGACGAGTTTGCTGATTATAATCTTCCGGATGTGACTATTGGAGACAGTACCATCACTTCAACTGATTTGATACGTAGGAGATGGCTTGATAATGACTTTTACGGAATGACGTTTTCAGCCAATTACTCACAAGCCAAGTGGAATCTTACATTAGGAGGTGCCTGGAATAATTATGAAGGAGATCATTTTGGAGAAATCATCTGGGCTCAATATGCAAGTACCAGTGAAATCAGGGAGCGCTATTACGATAATGTGGGTGAGAAGAAGGATTTCAACGTCTATCTAAAAGGAAATTACCAGCTTACCAGTGGGCTTAATCTATTTGCTGATGCTCAGCTGAGAACCATTGATTATCATACGGTGGGTATAGATAATGATCAGCGAATGATAGATGTCGGTGATGAATATGTTTTTTTCAATCCCAAAGCCGGATTGACTTATTCACTGGAGCAGAACAGTAATTTATATGCTTCATTTGCTGTAGGGCATCGTGAGCCGGTTCGGAATGACTTTATTGATGCACCAAACGGAGAAGTGCCAAAGGCAGAGACATTACGTAACCTGGAAGTGGGTTATCGCACACGGTCTTCAGATTATTCGTTTTCTGCTAATTATTACCTGATGGATTATTTGAATCAGCTTGTATTAACGGGAGAACTCAATGACGTGGGATCTTCAGTGCGGGTCAATGTGCCGGATAGCTACCGCACTGGTATAGAATTGGTTGGTGGTGTAGAAATTTTCGACAACCTGAGGTGGACCGCAAATCTGACTTTGAGTAGAAATATAATCAAAAAGTTCACAGAAGTCATTTACGATTATGGACCTGCATTTGATGAGTTTAACATTATCGAAAATGAATATGAAAATACAGATATTTCATTTTCTCCCAATGTCATCGCAGGTAGCCAGATTTCATTTTCTCCACTCAGAAATCTTGAGGTATCCTTGTTTTCTAAATATGTAGGAAAACAGTATCTGGACAATACCTCAAATGATGACAGAAGTATTGACCCTTATTTTGTAAATGATTTCAAACTGGATTACGACTTTGACATCAAGCTGCTGAAGCAAACTACTTTCTCGCTTATGGTAAACAATATATTTGACCATAAGTATGTTTCAAACGGATATACGTTTGGTTACAGAGGGGGAGATTACGTGGTTAGGGAAAATTATTACTACCCACAGGCGGGTATTAATTTTCTGGCATCACTATCTCTGAAGTTTTAGCAAATTAAAGCTGCCTCGTTTCGGGGCAGCTTTAATTATACTGATAATTTGCAGCAAGTAGTCTGTATTGATTCAGGATACTTCTGACAGCATATTTCACGTCTTTACTGAAATATGTACGGTTATCAAAAAGCCCACTGGCATATCCTTGCCAGATCACCCCGTGACTTTTACGGTCAATGAAGTCGATCAAAAGAGTCCCCTCCTTCAGATCTATCTTCTTTTCATCATACTTGGCCTCTTTGATATACTCCAGGTTCTTTTCGTTCTCGGCTCGCTCACTGTACAGGTTGTCCCAGCTTTCAAGGTCCAGCTGCTCATACCCTCTGAATTTCATGTCACTTGAAAAGACTTTGTAAGCAACATAAAGTGATGGGTTTTTCTCCTTGTACCGATAGCCCTGTGATTGCATGCGCCTTTCAATTTCCTTTTTGATCAGCTGATCACTCAGCCCGTTAAAGTTTACCGTATCCCCGGAGCTCAAAAAACCAAAGGATTCGTACTTTTTAAATTTTCCCCGGTAACTGTAGTCGTACTCTACCACAAAATCTCTTTCAGCCACACAGCTGAAAAGGAAAATCATTGTTCCTATTGCAAGTAAATTTTTCATCTTTTATCATTTAGGCATTATAATTTAGTCATGAATTTCCGCAAATAGAAATGTCTTCACATCATATTGTCCGTGATCAGCAAGAACCAGCTCTAATAATCGACCAATTAGAGTATTTTCCGGTCGAAGTTTTGCACGCTTTGCTCGAATGGTCCCCTACAGTCATATGCTGCGAACCTTCCATTGACATATATTCGAAGTATGGACATAAACTGGATGTGGCATTGGTTGGTTTTCAGCAGGTTGTGAAATATGAAGAAGAGCTAAAGCAACAAATGCCTGTGAGGATCATTGCTGTGGAAGAGGATCGCTTCCTTTATACCGCACTTTCTCTCCTGCATGAGAAGGGACATAAGGCAGTAAATATCATTACAGATGACATTTCCCTGTTTGAAGTGATTCGACTTTCATTACAATGGATCACCTCCTTTGATTTGGTAATCCATACGGAAAGTAAGCGACATATCCTTCAGAAAAGCCTTTTGTATAAGAAATGGCTGCCATCATTTTCAGAAATATCAGTCATGCCCTTGAAGGATCGAAGCTATTTTTCCACTAAAGGTTTTGACCTTGACCTTGAGGAGGAGTGGCTACAGGAAGGTATCGAGCTGAAAAAGAGTCGGGAAGGAGACATTTCTATCAATTGTAACAAGGCCCCTTATCTAATCAGTGAAGAGTTTCAATAAAACATCCCGATCCGTGTGACCGGGATGCTGATTCACCTGTGTGTCATTGCAATTGACCGGCAACCTCCACGAGGCTGATAAATTCGGCTCGATAGCCAAACTCATCGGCGCCTTTGGCAGACCGGGCCAGATTGATCACTTCAGAATAGGTAAGGTCATTTTTAAACTCAGAATCCCTGAGCAACATTCCAAACCCGGCAACTGAGGCCGCCCATTTGAGATTTTGGTCATTGTCAAGCCGGTCATCATTTTTCAATGGTTTTACGATGAGCTTGCTTTTTGTCCCATCAGGTTCTTTGTAGCGGAACTTCACAGTTAGCATTTCATCGGTGTTTCCGATAGTTTTTTGATTCTGGTACTTTAGCGGATCGATATCTTTTACGAAGCTGCTTTCCACCCCTGCCGGAATAATTTCATATAAGGCAGTGACGGTATGTCCGCTTCCAAGCTCACCAGCATCTTTTTTATCATCATTGAAGTCCTCATCTTTTAACATTCGGTTTTCATATCCGATCAAACGATAGGCCTGAACCACATTGGGGTTAAATTCTACCTGGATCTTTACATCCTTGGCTATGGTAAAGAGTGTGCCACCAAACTCTGTTACCAGGACCTTTTTAGCCTCCATTATATTGTCAATATAAGCATAGTTGCCGTTTCCTTTATCTGCCAGGATTTCCATCTTGGAGTCTTTATAGTTACCCATTCCAAAGCCCAGGACTGTAAGGAATACCCCTTCTTCTCTTTTTTCTTCAATCAGACGTTGCATCTCCCCGTTGCTGGAAGCACCAATATTAAAATCACCGTCAGTAGCCAGTATCACTCGGTTATTGCCTCCTTTTACAAAGTTCTCTTTGGCGGTTTTATAAGCCAGTTTGATGCCTGCTCCTCCGGCAGTTGAACCACCCGCTTGCAGGTTTTCCAGGGCATCTATGACCTTCTGCTTATTGTTGCCATCTGTAGGTGGCAGGACCAGACCGGCTGCACCTGCGTACACTACGATGGATATCTTATCCTGCGGGCGTAGCTCATTGGTTAGCATTTTTAAAGAAGACTTCAGCAAAGGCAATTTGTTGGGGCTGTTCATGGAGCCGGACACATCGAGTAAAAAAACTATGTTTGAAGGGGGTAGTTCTTCCATTTCCAGTTTTTTCCCTTGTATCCCTATTTTCACCAGGAAGTGATCTTCATTCCACGGAGCTTTCATTTTGGAAGTATGGATGGCAAATGGATGCTCATCTTTCGGTCCTTCATACTCATAGTTGAAATAATTGATCATCTCCTCGATCCGCACAGCATCCTTCGGAGGCATTTGTCCCATATTCAGAAATCTACGCATGTTGCTGTAAGAAGCTGCATCCACATCTATTGAGAAAGTAGAGAGTGGTTTGTCAGTACTGGTGTGGAAGATATTTTCTTCAATAGCATCATAAGATTCGGTGTTGAAATATGGATCGGCTTCTGCAGGAGCCGACATCATGTAACTTACTGCTCCGTTTCCAGCCTGGTCATAGCTGACGCCCGCAACGCTGCGGGACTTTTTGGCTTCTCCGTAGCCTACTACAACCACTTCCTCAAGTGATTTCACATCGGGCTTGAGTATCACATCAATTTTTCGCTTGCTCCCAACTTTGATCTCTTCAGTTTTAAAACCTACGAATGAATAAGTCAGGGTACTCTTTTCACCATTGACCTGGATTGAATATTTTCCATTGACGTCTGTAATGGCACCATTTGTGGTGGATTTTTCCATAACGGATACGCCGGGCAATGAATTGCCCTGCTCGTCATATACTGTGCCGGTTACGGTTATCACCTGCGTTTGCGCTGTTGAGATCAACAGGATTCCGAGTAATAGTATGATCTTTTGCATGTCGGTATACTTTTTGATTTGTATCCTTGAGATGGGAAACCCGTTGATTTTCCATAAAAAAGATTTAATTTTTTTAAATAGTAAGTTAAACTTCTGTTTTACAGAGAGTTAAAATTGGGTTTATTTCGGATAAATAGGGATGAGTACAGTGACCAGGAGTTGCTGGAGCACTACCGGAAATCTTCGGATAAGGAGGTTTTGGGAGTGCTGTATAATCGCTATATCCACCTGATTTACGGCCTTTGTTTGAAATACCTGAAATCACGGGAAGATGCACAGGATGCTGTGATGAGTGTTTTTGAATCATTGGCTGAAAAGCTAAAGACCCATGAGGTAACCTATTTTAAAAGCTGGCTATACATGGTATCGAAGAACCACTGCCTCATGGAGCTTCGCAAAGCTGAGAAAACTGAAAAACTCAATGGCAGTTTTATGGAAAATGAGGTGATGGTGCATCCTATAGTAGAAGAGCAAGATACGATCGATTCAGATCTGGAAGCTTTGGAGCGATGTTTAAAGGAACTGCGTGAGGATCAGCAGCGGTGTGTCCGGCTGTTTTATTTACAGCAGAAGAGCTACCGGGAAATTGTGGATCTGTGTTCGTTTAAAATGAGTAAAGTGAAAAGCTATATCCAGAATGGAAAAAGAAACCTGAAGGTCTGTCTGGAAAAACATCATGTCGAAAGATAAAAAGACATATCGTACATTATCTGAGGAGGAGATCAGAGATTATCTGGCTGGTAAAATTTCAGGCAGGAAAGCTCATGAGATAGAACGCCACCTACTCAACAGTTCCTTTGATCAGGAAGCTCTGGAAGGCTTTGAGCAAAACATCGATACTTTTCAGGATCTAAGTCACTTGCGGGAAAGAGTTATGGACAGGTCTGTACGGAAGGGAACTCCCTGGTTACGGGTGGCTGTAGCTGTTGTCCTCCTGATGGTTTCTGTGTCAGTTGTATGGTGGCTTCTGGGTACGCAAAGCGATTCGGGCAGCACTATTGCCATGAAGGAAGAGACAGTCACACCACCTCACGGACCACAAGATCAGGATGAAATCAGGCCTCCTGATGTGCCAGAGAAACAAACTGGTGAGCCATTACAAGAAAAACCAAAAGCCGAAGCCCACCCAACATTTTCAGCAAAGCCATTAGCAGATGCAACTGTTCCGCTACACCAATCTGCTGAGGAGGAATCTACTTCGGCTGAAGCTCAGGATTATATGGCAGTGGAAGGTAAGGATGAGATCATTTTCGACCTCAATGAGGAGATGCTGGACGAAGAGCTGAAGTTAAAGGCTACGGAAGCCGTGGCAACTGAAAGGTCCAAAAAAGCCGATGGGGTTGCCAAGGAACTCAATGAAGCAGAACCGGCAGCCCTCTCCATAAGAGGAGCAGCCTCTGGTGTCTCCCGATCCAGCTCCATGGGGAATCTGCAGGTTTCAGGTCAGGTGACTGATGAGGTAGGGGAGCCCCTTCCCGGAGTTAGTGTAGTGGTAAAGGGTAGCACTACCGGGGCGGTGACTGATCTCAATGGAAACTATCAATTAACCCTTCCTGATGAAAATGCGGTATTGCGATTTTCATTCATAGGAATGGAAAGCGCTGAAACTCCTGTAAACGGCAAGTCTGAAGTGAATATGGAGCTGGAGTCTGATGTGGCGGCTTTGAGTGAGGTCGTGGTAGTTGGCTATGGAGTATCAAAGAAAAAAAGTGTTACAGGAGCTGTTACGACTGTAGATACGGAAGACCTCACAAATAATTATGAAAAACCTCAACCTTCCGGAGGATTAGATGCTTTTAAATCCTACCTGGAAAATTCCCTGGTATATCCAACAGAAGCCAAAGAAAAAGAAGTTGAGGGCAAGGTAGTTTTGAAGTTAACTATTGATGTTGCTGGTGAAATAACCGATATTGAAATAAAGCGAAGTGTGGGCTATGGCTGTGATGAGGAAGCGATCCGGCTGGTAAGAGAGGGGCCTGAATGGAAGCCCGCGAAAAGAGATAACCAGGCTATTGAAAGTACGGTGAGGGTGAAGGTTAAATTTGAGTTGTAGGGTTGATTGGCTGTCAGGGAGAGACAGTCATGTAAAATTAGCCTTAGCCCTGCTTCAAGCCTGTCCCCTGACAGGCTAATAAGCATTTGAAAGACTAAAATCTTTCCTGGTAATGCGAAAGAAATCCAAAACTCAGTGTTCCGTCATCCTAAACTTGCATTGAGCTCCGTTTTATGGTATTTTCATGACTATGCAATACTATGCCGTAAAATACTCTAATCAATCAGAGCTTAAAAGGATTATCAATGACAAGGTTTATGAACCTTCTATTAACTCAAAATTTCCTTTCTCGAATGCCTACAGGGATTCAAAACAAGTTGAAACGGTCCAGGTTGGAGACCTTCTTATTCTTTGGGGAGAGGTTGGAAACTTCGTAGAGCCAACTATCATGGCTTTAGGAATTGTAAGTAAGAAATATGACAATGCTCTTCGAGTAAATCTGTGGCATAAAATCTCTGATAAAGGACAGAGAATTGACCTTAAATTTGATTCGGAAGCATCCATACAAAAGGTTGATGAGTTAAGCTTCGATATAATTTCCTCCCATGTGCCTTTAATTAACGAATTATTGGGTTTACCAAAGGAAACCAACCCTACGAACCAAGATGGAATGGTTTTAAAACATGCCTTATCAGTAGTTAAAAGTGATAGTAATTTGTTGAAGGAAGGTTTCTACAATCAGGGGCTTATTGGTTATATAGAAAAGAATGAAAGTACTGATAATAAAGCATTATGGGAATACTACCTAAAAGATGAGGATGATTACTTATATGTGACCAATTTGGAGAACGAAAAACTCCAGGGTCATCAATTCAATGATCCCAAATTAGTAGGGTACTTGACTAAAGATTCAAAAAGTTCTAATCGCTTGGCTAGGTACTTTAGAAGAAGTAAGTCGCTTAAAGAATCAGATCACTTTTATTGTACTCGACCTGATACCAAAAAGTTGGAAGACAAATATGAATATGAACCAGAGAATCACATTCTTGGATCAGTATATCTACATGCTAATAAAAAAGAAGATCTTGATTTAGAGCCGGTTTATGTTTTTTCAAAGGACTTGAATATTAGGCTCTTTACGCCATTAGAAGAGCCAGATTCTGAATCTAAGAGCTCAATAATTAACAAATTAGAAAGGACTCGTCTAAAAACTGATCATCCAAGTAATATTGATGAATTGAGGCGAGAAATTTTTGTGGATAGGGTCCTTGAAAAAGTTTTTGAAGTATGGGAAGACAGTGAGGATGAACCATACATGATCCATTTGAATGGGGAGTGGGGTAGTGGTAAAAGCACAATCCTTCGATTTTTTAAGGAGCGTTTGAAGAAGAAGAAGAATTGGAAAGTTATTGAATTCAATGCGTGGGAGCATCAAAGACTGGAACATCCATGGTGGGTGCTGATAAATAAGATTAGTAAGTCAGCTTCCAGTAAGATTTCGCATTTCTGGTGGACCTTCAAATCATTGCATTTTAATCTGGTTGGGGTTCTTACATTCGCGTTTTTTGTTTTGATTTTATTTTTCACAGATATATTAAGATTTACGGTCTCTGAAAATGATCCATTTGAAAAAACACTTAATCTGATAACCACTTATTTGTCTATTGGGGGTGCTGTATGGTTGATATTTAAATCAATATTGAAGAGTGCATTTCATAAAAGTATTTCTTCATTAGAATATATTAAGTCAAATGCCTCTGATCCGTTTAAACCAATAAAGGATAGATTTAAATCGGTCACTGAGGATAATAATTTAGCAATCTTTATCGATGATCTAGATCGTTGTAATCCTGGGCCTACGGTTAAACTTTTGGAAGGTATTCAGACGCTATTTAAGGAGTCAAAAGTTTTATACATCGTCTCCGGTGACGCTAAATGGATTAAGAATTGTTTCGAGGAAACATATTCAGTTTTCACCGACTTATCTCCTACTGGGCATTCTCTTGGTAATCAGTTTTTAGAGAAATCTTTCCAATTATCTATTAACGTCCCAAAAATTTCAGATGAATTAAAAGAGTCCTATTTAAGGAAAGTTTTAAAAATGGATGAAAACACAACTGATAATCTTGGAGATAAAGAAGCAGTTATGAACGAGATAAAATCAGCTGCAAGTGTTGAAGATCTCGATAAGATATCTCAAAGGAACGAAGTTCAGCACAGTCAAAAAATGATTGAAGAAATGTCAAAGAAATTGTCAAAGATTGATAGCGACCACCAAGAAGAGGTCACTCATATTTTGCTCGATTACGTGAAATATATTCCTAGCAATCCCAGACAAATTATACGATTGAATAATCAATTTTCTCTCAAAAGGCAGGAGTTGCTTTTAGAGGGTAAAAGCTTGGTTGGTATATCCAGTAAGGAATTAGTCAAATGGGTTATTTTTACTTCGAAATGGCCAGAATATGCTTCTGAGCTGTTAGATAATGAGAAGCCCAAAAATGAGCTATTGAAATCTTTAAAAAATCCTCAGAAGGAAGAAATTTCAGAACTATTAAATGGAATAGAGGACCAAACAATTAGTAATTATTTAACCTGACTCCCCCGCACCATCCGATCTTTTCCCTGCATATCCTTAAAAACAGCTACCAGTTGATAACCCTGATTTTCCAAAAGCCTTTTGACATCCGCTCCATAGTTTTCATGGACCTCAAAGTAGAGTTTTCCACCTTTGGTAAGGTTCTTTTGCCCTAATTCCCCTATTCTTCTATAGAAAAGCAGGGGATCATCATCCGGTACAAAAAGTGCCATTTCCGGTTCATAGTGGAGTACATTTTCATGCATTGATACTTTTTCCTGATCCGGAATGTAGGGTGGGTTACTCACAATGATATCAAAGGTTTCTTCCCCCGCGTAATTCAGCACATCTACCAGGTTAAATGACACATTCGCTCCGAGAGCCTGGGCGTTTTCATTTGCCATCTTTAATGCTTCTGCCGAAATGTCCCAGGATGTAACCTCCGGATCTTTCAAACCAAGGGCGAGTGAAATGGCAATACATCCGCTTCCAGTGCCGATATCGAGTACTTTCTGCCCTGATTTTGAATTTTCGAGAATGATCAGTTCCACCAGCTCTTCAGTTTCGGGTCGGGGGACCAGGGTGTGCTGGTTTACCTGAAATTTGCGGCCATAAAAATAGGTATAGCCAAGAATGTGCTGGATAGGTTCATGACTGAGTAACCGGGAAAGGGCTGGCTCATATTGCTTCATTTGCTCCTCAGAAAGTGACAGATCAGTATTTGTAAGCCGCAGGATCTTACTCACTCTGAGAAGATCTTCAAAGAGAATATTAGCCACAGACTGTGCTTCACTTTCTCCATAGATTTCAGTCAGCCGCTGCACGGTTTCTTTGTAAATTGCAGACACTTTTGTATTCACAGCACGAATTTACCAAAATGATGCATGATCTGTTTATGGGAAGGGCTTTAGAGCTGGCTGGGCTGGGCAGGGGAAGTGTGAGTCCAAACCCGATGGTGGGCTGTGTCATTGTGCATGAAGGAAAGATCATTGGGGAAGGGTATCACCAAAAATATGGTGGACCACATGCTGAAGTAAATGCAATAGACGCAGTAAGGGATAAGTCTCTTTTGAAAGAGGCGGTGGTGTACGTCTCGTTGGAGCCTTGTGCTCATCAGGGGAAAACCCCTCCGTGTGCAGACTTGCTGGTGAGTCATCACGTGAAGGAGGTCATTATATGCAATACGGACCCTAACCCGCTGGTAGGAGGAAAGGGTATTAAAAAACTTGAGGATGCAGGGATAAGAGTTCTGACAGGAGTTAGAGAAAAAGAAGGCCTTGATCTTAACCGTCGTTTTTTCACCTCTATGGTTAAGAAGCGGCCCTATATTATTTTGAAATGGGCAGAAACCATGGATGGGTTTATTGCCCGCGAAAATTATGATAGCAAGTGGATCAGCAACCAATACTCAAGGCAATTGGTCCACAAATGGCGCAGCGAGGAGGATGCTATCATGATCGGGACCAACACGGCCAGGTATGATAATGCATCTCTGACTACTCGTGACTGGCATGGGAAAAACCCTATGCGTATTGTGATTGATAAGCATTTAGCCCTTGATCTGAAAATGCATCTTTTTGACGGAGCAGTCCCAACTATTTGCTTTGCTGAGCGAGAAACTGACGGCCGAAACTGCGAGGTGGTCAACCTGCCAAAAGTGGATTTGTCAGGGATGCTGGATCACCTCAACAGACGGGGTGTGCAGTCCCTGATTGTAGAAGGTGGGAGCAAGCTTTTGCAGTCTTTTCTGAATGAAAACCTATGGGACGAAGCAAGGGTATTTACCTCAAATCAATCATTTGGGAAAGGGATAGCTGCACCCAAAATAAATAGAAACCCTTTTTGTGAGGAAAGCGTTTTGGAAGACAGGTTGACTTATTATAGAAATAATACATAGCTAAATGGCTGAAGAACTACACATAGTAGAGAGCACGGATAAGAAAGAGAAATATGAAGCATTGATCCCCCAGGTTGAAGCTCTCGTATCAGGAGAGGAAGACTTGGTGGCAAATCTGGCTAACGCAGCAGCTGCTCTTCGTTATGGCATGGGATTTTTCTGGGTGGGGTTTTACCTGGTAAGAGATGATGAGTTAGTGCTTGGCCCATTTCAAGGACCGATCGCCTGTACACGAATTAAGAAAGGTAAGGGGGTTTGTGGTCAGAGTTGGGAGAAGGCCGAGACGATCATTGTACCAAATGTGGATGAATATCCGGGCCACATTGCCTGCAGCTCGGATAGTAAGTCGGAGATCGTTGTGCCCCTGATCAAAGAAGGACAGGTGATTGGTGTGCTGGACGTGGACAGCGATCAGTTAAACACCTTTGATGAAGTAGATAAAGCATATCTGGAGAGACTGGCCGAGAGCCTCTCCAGATAAAGGCAGATTATTTTTTTACAACCAATGCTCCGGCAATCATGTCGTGGAGAGCCTGTTTTTTGGCTGTAAGCCCTGCCATGATGTATCCGATCATCAGCACCATTTGGGAGATGATCTTTCCAAGGTTCCTCAGGAGGGAGCGACCAAAATCAAGTCTTTTTCCATCCATGTCGGTGACTTTAAGTCCCAGAGCCATTTTTCCTAAAGTAGCCTGGTGCTTACTGGATTCCATAATAGTGTAGTAGATGATCCCTATTACAAAGGAGACCAAAAGAACAGCGCTGAAGGCACTAAAAGCTCCTATGACCATTGCAATGGTATCATCTTCAGACATGTATTCCATATTGTCCATGGTGGCTAGTCCCATGCCAAACATGGCCAGCATAGGTACGATGATAAAAGATTGTACAATTCCGATGATAAACCCATCGATGAGGTAAGCGACGAATCTCAGCCAGAAACCGGCATATTTAGAATCAGACATTTTGTTAGATAGTTTAAGGTTTGTCTTTCAATATAGCAATATTCAAATTACCATAAAAGCAAAAATATCTGATTTACCGGCGTTGGCTTATGGGAGCTCTGCTATGATAGTCTTGCCGCCTTTTGAAGTATCACCGATTTTAACTTTTATATCAGCATCCAGCGGGAGGTAAAGATCAATACGACTGCCAAAACGGATAAACCCAAACTTCTCCGCTTGCTCTGCCTGATCCCCTACCTTTGAGTAGAAGCATATCCTTCTGGCCACAGCCCCGGCAACCTGCCTCATGACGATTTCAAGCCCGGATTCCAGCTTAAGACCGATGGTCGTGCGCTCGTTATCGGTGCTGGACTTTGGGTGCCAGGCCACTAAAAATTTACCCGGATGATACTTATAGTAGGAGATCTCCCCCCTGACCGGGCTTCGGTTTACGTGTACGTTTAGAGGTGACATGAAAATGGACACCTGTATCCGTTTCTCTTTCAGGTATTCAGTTTCTTCGGTTTCTTCAATGACTACCACCTTGCCATCAGCGGGCGCCAGGACATGCTTGTCATTTTTTTCTACAGGAAAATCCGGATCCCGGAAAAAACGAACGATCAAAATGAAAAAAATAATGGCTGCCACAGCCAGAGTGATCTGTACGACCTGAACCGGAATGAGAAAATAAAGTCCGGTGTATAGCAGCCCCAGGATCAGCGCTGCTATTGGGATTATTTTGTACCCTTCTTTGTGAATATTCATAATTTTTAAAAACCTCCCCGGAATTTGTAAGTCTTGGCGACCTTGTCAATGGCTACTATGTAGGCTGCAATTCTCAGGGATACATTATATTCCTGAGCGGTTTCATAGACTTTATCAAATGCCGTTTTCATGATCCGGTCTGACCGTCGGTTTACACGCTCTGCTGTCCATTTGTAGCCCAGCCGGTTTTGTACCCATTCGAAATAAGATACTGTTACACCACCGGCATTCGCCAGGATATCAGGAACAGCTAAAATTCCTTTATCGTTCAGGATCGCATCGGCTTTGGCGGAGGTGGGTCCATTTGCTCCTTCCACAATAAGTTTTGCCTTGATCTGCTCTGCATTTTTCTGCGTGATCACATCCTCCACGGCAGCAGGGACCAGTACATCTACTTCCAAAAGGAGCAGGTCGTCCGGTGATATTTTTTCCGCTCCGGAAAACCCCTCCAGGGATCCGTTGTTTTGGTTTCGGAAGTTAATGGCCTCCGGAATATTGATCCCTTGTGGATTGTAATATGCGCCTGAAAGATCAGATACCGATACGATCGTTACGCCACGTTCTGCAAGTAGCGATGCGGCCCATGAGCCCACATTCCCAAATCCCTGGATCGCGCAGGTAGCTTTGAATGGGTTGATCCTCATTTTCTCCATGCCGGCAAGAGCGGAGATCATAACACCACGTCCCGTGGCTTCTGTCCTGCCTAGAGAACCACCTAATACGATCGGCTTTCCGGTTACTACTGCATTTACGGTCATACCCTGTGCTCGTGAATAGTGGTCCATCAGCCAGGCCATCTCTCTGGGGCCTGTACCCATATCAGGTGCCGGGATGTCCCGGTCCGGGCCAAATATTTCATGCATAGCCTGAGTAAAAGACCGGGTTAGCCGCTCAATTTCGCCTGGTGACATCTCACGCGGGTTGCATTTGATCCCACCTTTGGCGCCACCATACGGGATGTCCACCACAGCACATTTCCATGTCATCCAGGCAGCCAGGGCCTTCACCTCATCAAGATTTACATCCAGGTCGTATCGAATACCGCCTTTTGATGGGCCCAGGATGTTTGAGTGAATGACCCTGTAGCCCTCAAAGACTTTTATGGACCCATTATCCATCGTGATGGGGAGCGACACGATAACCTGCTTGGTTGGGGATTTTAACACATTGTAGATTTCGTCATCCAGCCCGAGGTGCTGTGCTGCGATATGAAATCTCGACATCATGGACTCGAAAGGATTTCCCTTGTCCTTTATGGGAGCCGGTTCAATGTAAGCCATGCTTATATAAAATTTATAGTAGGGTTATTGTTTGTTTATTTTTGGGTGCAAAGCTAAGTTTTTCCAGATATATACCTGCATTCGCCTGTTGATTTAGTAAGTGAATTTTAACTGTAGGTACATTAGACAAGAGCGTGGCTTTCAGGGTGTTTGTTAAAACAATTTCAGAAATACGACAATAAACGGTACTGAAAGAATCAGGCTGTCAAAGCGATCTAAAAACCCTCCGTGACCGGGAATTGATGTGCCGGAGTCCTTGATTTGCATGGTACGCTTAAACATAGACTCCACCAAATCGCCGTATGTTCCTGCTATAACCACAATAAGGGCAACACAAATCCACTGCCACAAGGCAAGATCGGTATAAAAATGTGATAGCAGGACTGACATACCTACAGCGGTAAGCGCTCCGCCAATGGCACCCTCCCAGGACTTTTTAGGAGAGATCCGTTCGAATAATTTTCTCCTGCCAAAGCGGATCCCAGCAAAATAAGCGCCGGTATCGCTGGACCAGATAATAAGCATGAGGCCGAGCAGGATTTCGTAGCTGTACCATCCATGGTAGTGGACCACTACATTCATCAGTGCAAAAGGCAAAGCCACATAGGTAAGCCCGAGATAAAAAAGCGCAATATTCAAAAACGGATTGTTATCATTCTTTTTGTAAAGCTTTACCAGAAAGATCAGTGAAGCGATCGGGAAAATAGCAAAATAATATTTAGGATGGAGAGACCCCCTGGCAATGAAAAAGGACAAAACAAATAAAGAAGTGCCGATTACCACGCCCAGCAGTCTGATGGGCAGATAGCTCTGGAGTTTGATCAACCGGTAAAACTCCCATTGTGCAAGGAGGGAGATCATAAAGAATACGACAAAGTAACTCCATTCGCCCAGGATCAAACTGGATACGATGATAAAGGCACCTGCAGCTGCCGAAAAGATTCTTTGGTATAGATCTGAAAACTTATTCAAACTTAATGCTCTCATTGATGATTTTAAGTGCCTGAATTACATGCTCAGGAGCTACAAGTACCTCAAAATGCCCAAACTGGTAAGAGGAATCCTTTTTGCTCAGCAATACCGGATTCAAATCATGCTCATCCAGAATGGACCTAACCATCTCAGCACGGTATTCAAGCTGGTCACGATACACCCTTTGCCAGTCACGCATCAGATTTGGCTTTAAAATAGTTCCTGAACAAGTATAATAAAACCGAACCGATAATAAAGAAAATTAAAATGATGTAGACAGGCGGAGAGCTTTCTACCTGAGTAGGGTCAAAGTCTATTACACTGAGCTGGCCAAGATACAGCATGATCAATGTAAACCCATTATTGACGAAATGCCCTACCATAGCCAGAGATAGCTGCCCTGACCAGTAGTACAGGTACCCAAACAAGGCGCCCAAAAGCATTCGGGGGACTACTCCGTAAAACTGGAGATGAAAAACACCGAAAAGCAGGGCCGTAGCCCATATGGCTACATGAGGGTTTTTGAAGGCTTTGTTAAATAAATTTTGAAGCAATCCTCTAAACAACAATTCTTCTCCTATGGCGGGGATAATGGCAATGACTACCAGACCTAATAAAAACTCATCTATCCCGTTAAACGCTGTCAGGTACCTGGTGAGTTTTTCCAGCTGTGCCTCCTTGGCTTGTGCCATGTCTTCAAAATATGAAAAGACACCGGGTAGCTCCACACTCTGATTCCATTCGATGATGACACTGTTTGCTACCATAAAGCAAAACATGATAATGACTGTCATAAAAACGGGCTGTTTCAGGGTCCCGCTAAATGAGAAAAAATCTTTTAAAGGAAGGTGCAGGTTTCTTCGTATAAAGAAGAAGGGTACCAGGATAAACATCCCCAGAGAAGTGACTCCCTGGATGATCATCATCGGCAGCTTAGCCTTTTCCGAGCCATACGGATTTGTGAGCTCTTGTAGTGATTTCTCAAGACTAAAATCAAAAAAGGGAAGTATGATAACCTGGGCCAATAGTTGAAATAAGATCAGGGCTGCTAAAACATATCCAATTAAAATAAGTATTAAGATCCAGGGGGTAATGGATCGGTCACCTGTAGTGGTGTTTCTGAGGATATTCTGCATAATTGCCCTAAATTTACGGCAAAATTTAGGATTAGACTGTGGTCAAAATAGGAAACCTTGAAATCGGCGATTTCCCGCTTTTGCTGGCTCCCATGGAGGATGTGAGTGATCCCCCGTTTCGGGCAGTGTGTAAAGAGAATGGAGCCGACCTGATGTATACGGAGTTTATCTCATCCGAAGGACTCATCAGAGATGCAGCCAAAAGTGTAGAGAAGCTGGACATCTATGATTACGAGCGTCCCATAGGCATTCAGATCTTTGGGGATAAGATTGAATCAATGCGTGAAGCTGCCGCTATAGCTGAAGAAGCTAACCCGGAGATCATAGACATCAACTACGGTTGTCCGGTGAAAAAAGTAGCCTGTAAAGGGGCTGGTGCGGGGATTTTACTAGATGTACCCAAAATGCAAGCTATGACCGCAGAAATTGTCAAAGCTGTAAATAAACCCGTAACAGTTAAGACCCGGTTGGGCTGGGATGATAGCACGATAAAGATTGTGGAAGTAGCCAAAAGGCTCCAGGATGTGGGCGTACAGGCACTCACCATTCATGGCCGCACCAGGAAACAGATGTATAAAGGGGAGGCAGACTGGAGCTATATTGCCGAAGTAAAAAATCACCCGGACATCCATATACCGATCTTTGGCAATGGAGATATAGATTCTCCTGAAAAAGCTGTGGAGTATAAAGATAAGTATGGTGTAGATGGTATTATGATCGGCAGGGCTGCCATAGGTTATCCCTGGATCTTTGAGGAGATCAAGCATTATATGAAGACTGGCATGCATTTGGAGAAACCCACGTTGGAAGAACGAGTGAAAGTAACTAAAAAACACCTGGAGTTTTCAGTGGAGTGGAAAGGGGAGCGAAAAGGTATTTTTGAGATGAGACGACACTATACCAATTATTTCAGGGGAATTCCGAATTTCAAACCATTCCGAGCCCAACTGGTGGAAACCGATACCTTCAATGAACTGATGAATATTCTTGATGAGATTTCAGAAACGTTTACTGAAGTGGTACCGGTGTAACCTTCATTTACATGACCCAAAAAACACCCCTGAAGGCCTGGGGCCTTCTAATTACACTTTCCCTGATATGGGGGAGTTCATTTATATTGATCAAAAAAGGACTGATAGGTCTTACACCCCTTGAAGTAGGTTCGATCAGGATCGTATCAGCGGCTGCTTTTCTGTTACCCTTTGCTATAAGAAACCTCAAAAAGATCAGAAGATCACATCTAAAGTACATGGTTTCTGTGGGCCTGGTAGGTAGCTTTTTCCCGGCTTTTCTCTTTGCCATTGCTCAGACCAGGCTGGAAAGTGCCATTACAGGAGTGCTCAATGCGCTAACTCCGTTATTTACCGTTCTGATAGGAATAGTACTCTATAAAAAGAAGCAACCCTCTCAGGTATTTGCAGGGGTGTTGGTAGGTTTTATTGGGACCGCTATTTTGGTCACTGCAGGTTCCGGAGGTGACATCAGCAATTTCAACTTTTATGCCTTTTTTGTAGTGCTTGCTACGCTTTTTTATGCCTTTAATCTGAACCTGATCAAAAGCCACCTGCAGGATCTGAAGTCTATGACAATTACCAGCATTTCATTGCTTACTGTAGGGCCGGTTGCGGCAGTTCAGCTTTTCTTTTTCACTGATTTTCCGTATAAAATTGTCCATGTAGAGGGCACATTACTTGCTACCTCTTTTATACTGGTTCTCGGTGTAGTAGGTACAGCTATTGCCCTTATTATCTTCAACAAGCTGGTAAACATCACCGATCCCGTTTTTACTTCATCTGTTACCTACATCATACCGATTGTTTCTGTGGTGTGGGGTGTTTTGGATGGGGAAATATTACTGGTTTCACATGGAGTAGGGATCGCGGCGATTTTATTGGGAGTATTCATAGCCAACCGTCAGAGGAATAAATCTCTGGCACAAAAAAAGGCCTGATCGATTGAACAGGCCCTTTTTGAGGATTTAGATTAGGTAAGTTAGCTATTCCTTATCTTCTGGTAATCAAATTTTTCCAGGAAGCTTTTTGCCTGCTCCACACTTTGGAATTCAAACTTCTTCTGATGACCATCTGTGCCATTTATTTCGATCATAATGGCCTCTACTTCTTTTTTCTTCGTTTTATCAAGGGGGTCAGCCACTAATTTAGCAGTTGCTGCCTCGATGTTCATGTTTTTAGTCAGATTGACCGTTTTTCGTTTGATCCTGCCACAATAAGCACATTTATATTCTTTTTCAAGCAGCCCGTCAGCATAATCAGTGGGTTTTTGAAGGACCTCTTCTTTTTGCAATTTGAGGGTTTGAAAACCGCAGCGGTCACACTCCAATGCTCCAAGGTGCCCTTTATACTTTTCAATTTTGGTTTCACTGGTTACCGGATCAATCCAGACATCATAATCCACGGAAAATGCTTCTTCTTCTGCCTGCATCCCTTCATCCAGATAAGCATCCTCTTCATCTTCACTCAAAAGCTTCATTTTATTTCCGGTATTGGGGTTTATTCTGGGCGTATATCTTAGCTTTTTCAGTTTTCGGTTGAGCGGGCCGGGATAATAGTACTTAAATACCAGGTAAGTGATGTACACATGGAGTGTACCGATACAGAATGAAATAAATGCACGGATAAACAGCCAGACATTACTTAACGCTACCGTCTCATCATATACCGTATTTAAAAAGAAAAATATACCAGCTGCTAATACGTAGTTAGCTCTTAAATAGGCCTGAGTCTCCTTCCTGCTGGCCAGGTCATATTTGGCTTTATATCCATCTTGTGATGCATATCGGATAAGATAGATGATTACTATCAATACTGCTATTCCGGCAGCTGCCAAAAACAGGTACCACATGACCTCATGCCATATGTCAAGAAAGGCCAGGTATGAATCGTTTTGCTTCATAGTTCTCTCAAATGAATGTTAAAGTTAATCTTATGGCTCAAGTATCAAAATAATTTTTAAGACAATTAAACCCCAAAATGGTTTGGTACGAACTTAATGAATATGGAATACAAATTAGAATTTAATTCTGAAATGAGAGGAATTTTTCAGAGCTATTTTCTTCTTTTGGTGCCTTTCCGGCCAGTTGAAATAGCATTTGCCTGGTTTTTGTTTCAATAGAATCAATGTGGAAATAGGTAGGTGCATCAGCTTTGATCCTGGAGGACAACCGGCCTTCAGCTTCCATGAGAAACATGAAAAGGCCAAGTAGAAGAACAAACGATATAACTTTGTTGGATTTCATGTGTTCAAAAGTTGTCAAAATCAGCCGTTTGCCGCACAATTTTGATAATACCTAGTTGGCCTGCGCGGCCCGGTCTACGCGACTCGGTGTTCTCAATATTTGGGTCGGACCGCGTAGGTTGAGGCTACGCGTCCCGGCATCATGCTCATTTCATAGCTATTTAGAAGATGAGAAATCCATCTTAATAGTTGCATGACTCTATGTGAATTACCTCGGACTTAGTCAAACGTTACAGTGAAGCTGTAAATACTTTGGCTTCTTTTAGAGAAAAAGGCAATTATTGACTTTATTTAATACATCAGATAATCATTGTGCCTCATGACTATAAAGGAAAATAGTAAACTAAAAAGATTGACCAAAAGCCATGTGAATAATGCACTCCTCCTGGAGATTGCCTGGGAAGTGCTAAATCAGGTAGGAGGGATCTACACTGTGATCCGGTCTAAGGCTCCTACAGTCTGTGAGAAATGGGGAGGCAACTATTGCCTGATCGGGCCATATATGCCTCACAATGTAGCTGCGGAGTTTGAACCGACTGAGAATCTGGATGATCCTTTCGGCAAAGCTGTGAAAAGAATGCGCGATAAGGGATATGGGGTTCACTATGGGGTTTGGCTGGTTTCAGGCAGACCAAAGTGTATACTTTTTGATCTGAGTACAGTAATGCATCGCCTCGGGGAGATCAAGTATCTTTTGTGGGAACACCACGGTATTTCTACCCCTGGAGAAGATCACTTGCTAAACGACGTACTGGCTTTTGGAGAAATGGTGAAAATATTTCTTTCGGAAATCGCCCAGGAATCCAAGTCCAAAAAAGTACTGGCCCATTTTCACGAATGGATGGCAGCAACGGGGTTGCCGGATATACGAAGAGAGCGAATAAATGTCAGCACCATTTTCACAACACATGCCACGTTGCTTGGCAGGTACCTGGCCATGAATGATCCGCAGTTTTATAATCATTTATCCTTTATGGATTGGCAAAAAGAAGCTCGCAATTTTAATATAGAGAGCAATGTAATGCTGGAGCGGGCAGCGGCACATGGAGCTCACGTTTTCACCACGGTAAGTGATGTGACTGCACGCGAATGTCGTCAGCTACTTGGGAGAGATCCGGATGCTATCCTGCCAAATGGGATAAACAACGAGCGGTTCGAAGCGCTGCACGAATTTCAGAATTTGCACGTCCAGCACAAAAACCAGATCCATTCGTTTACCATGGCCCATTTTTTCAGCAGCTATACATTTGATCTGGATAAAACACTGTATTTCTTCACTTCGGGCCGTTACGAATACCTGAATAAAGGCTACGACCTGACGCTGGAGGCGCTGGCTCGTCTCAATCATCGGCTTCAGACGGAAAAATCGGATGTGACCGTAGTAATGTTCTTTATAACAAAGCGACCTTACTATACGATCAACCCGGATATTTTACAGAGTCGGGCATTACTGGAAGAGTTTAGGCACACGATAGATTCTATAAAGAGACAGGTAGGTGAGCGCCTGTTATTTGATGCGGCGAATCGGAAGGATACCAAGCTCCCCGATCTCAATAAGTTTGTGGATGATTATTGGAGGTTGCGGTACCGCAGAACACTTCAGAGCTGGAAGTCAAACAATCTGCCGCCTGTTATCACCCACAACTTGCAGGATGATGCAAATGATGATATCCTCAATTTCCTCCGAAGCTCAAACCTGGTAAATAATCCTCACGATAAAGTGAAAGTGGTTTATCACCCGGACTTTATCAACTATACTAATCCACTTTTTGCGATGGATTACGGGCAGTTTGTTCGGGGATGCCATCTTGGTGTATTTCCAAGCTACTATGAGCCATGGGGCTATACTCCTTTGGAGTGCATCGCCTCAGGTGTACCCACGGTGACAAGTGATCTGGCAGGGTTTGGTGACTTTGTTTACGAACATGTGCCAGATCATGACAAGCGGGGAATTTATCTCATCAAAAGAAATCAGAGGTCTTTCCATGAGGCTGCCGGGCAGCTGGCAAACCGGCTCTATAATTATGTGCGATTATCCAGAAGGGAAAGGATAGACCTTCGTAACAGAACTGAGGCTTCTTCCACACTCTTTGACTGGACTAATCTGCACAAATATTATGAGCAGGCGTATTTGAAGGCTTTATCCATGAAATGAGGACGCGCAGTCCAACCTGCCTGCAGTAGCACTTTCGGACTCTTACGCTAAAGCTTCAGCGCCAGCGTGCAAAGGCAGGCCGGGTATGATCAAAATTGGGTGGCAAACCGCTTATTTCAGTAGATTTTTGAACACATGAGATAAGATCCTGGAAAGTTCCACCTCAGGATCTTATGGCTACATTCTGCAAAAGTTACTCTGTCCAGCTCATCGGATACTTCTCGTCTACAAACTCCAGCCCTTCTTCTGTTACATGAAGGGGACGAAACGTATCGAGCATCACGGCAAGTTCTTCAGTTTCTTTTGCTCCGATGCTTTTTTCTACTGTGCCCGGATGTGGTCCGTGTGGCAAACCACCGGGATGTAGGGTAAAAGAGCCCCGGTCAATGCCTTTTCTGCTCATAAAGTTGCCTTCCACATAATAGAGCACCTCATCACTATCAATGTTTGAGTGATTATACGGTGCGGGAATTGACAGTGGATGGTAGTCAAATAATCTGGGCACGAATGAGCAGATTACATAGCCCTGTGCCTGGAAGGTCTGATGAACAGGTGGCGGTTGGTGGATCCGTCCTGTTATAGGTTCAAAATCGTGAATGGAAAAAGCATATGGGAACAGGTATCCGTCCCAACCCACCAGGTCGAAAGGGGAATGCTCATATTCGTACTGGTGAAGCATTCCACCTTTCTTTATCTGCATGTGGTAGTTTCCTTTCTCCGTTTCGGTGACAAGCTCCATCGGAGGTCGAATGTCCCGCTCGCAGTACGGGGAGTGCTCCAGCAGTTGGCCGAGCTCGTTTCTGTAGCGCTTTACTGTTTCTACCGGGTGGGCGGATTCAATGATCAATAGTCTCAGGGGCTCATCTTCCCACTCGAACTTATAGATGGTGGTTCGGGGTATGACTACATAGTCGCCTTGTTTCACCCGGAGTTTCCCAAACTGAGAGTACAGCCAGCCATTGCCATCATGAATAAAGACTACCTCATCTGCTTCTGCATTTTTATAGTAATAATCCATGCTTCGGCTGGAGGGATTGCAGATGGCCATACTTACATCATTGTTCATCAAAAGCACTTTACGCGCTCCCAGGTAATCTTTTCCGGTTTCACCAAGTTTGCTGGTATTTAAGTGGGTTTGTTTTAAACCATAATCCTTTGCAATCTTCGTTCCATAGGATTTTGGTTTGCCTATCGACTTCACACGAGTAGGAGTGTATGTGTGATACAGGTTTGAGTAAATTCCCGAAAACCCCCTGGAAGACACCAGCTCTTCAGCATAGAGGCTGCCATCAGGCTGCCTGAATTGTGTGTGGCGCTTCGGGGGGATTTCGCCAAGTCTGTGATAGTAGGTCATGTTGTTTGTGTTTTTTATTTTGAAGCTAATCGATTGGCTTCATCAATCAGCGTCAGTGCCTTTTGTAAGATCTCATTTTGTTCGTTGAAGATGGGGTAGAAGCCATCGTTGTTCCAGATATTTCTCGCAATATACGCCTTCACGTAAGTTTTAAGCAATTCTTTTGACTTCAGGTAATCAGTGCGCATAAATTTTACTCCGTTCTCTTTGCCCGTAGCGATCAGCTGGTCAAGGATCTCATCAGTCACCTCAAAATTTTCCCGATAATCAGCGAGAGACATTTTTTCAAGTGCATTTTTATTCTGCTCAGCATAGAGAACAGTAAACTCTGCTACACTGTTGCTGTTAAAGAGCCTGGTCATAAAGGAGCTGTTTGCTGAAGTATCCAGAGGAACGAAGTAGTCTGGCAGGATGCCACCCCCACCGTATACGATCCGTCCTTTGTCTGTTTTATAAACCAGACTGTCATTTACTTTTACACTATCCCTGGAGTATATTTCTCCATTTTCAAATCGCTTGTAAAACTCCATCTGATAATCCTCCAGAGATCCATTATATGGTTTTTGGATACACCGTCCGCTTGGGGTGTAATACCTGGAGATGGTGAGTCGCATAGCAGACCCGTCGTTAAGTTCTATAGGTAGCTGAACAAGTCCTTTTCCGAAAGACCGGCGACCAACGATGAGTGCCCGGTCATGATCTTGCAGGGCTCCTGATACAATTTCAGAAGCTGAAGCCGCACCTTCATCAATCAAAACAATGATAGAACCTTCTTCAAAATCGCCATCTGTCTGTGTGTAATACTCTGAGTTGTGGGAGGAATCTTTTCCTTTAGTGTAAACGATCATCTGTTTGCCACCGAGCAACTCATCTACCATCCGCACGGCAGGGTCCATATAACCTCCCGGGTTGCCGGTGAGGTCGAGGATGAGCTTTTCCATCCCTGCTTTTTTGAGCTTACTTAAACCTTCTTTAAACTCCATGAAGGTGGTAGCAGCAAATCTGCTGACCTTGATGTATCCGATTTCCTCATCGATCATGTAGGAGACATCTACGGAATACTGCGGAATGACATCCCTTACAATAGTGTATTCAATGATTTCGTTGTTACCACCTCTCAGGATCCCTACTTTTACTTCGGTACCCTTCTCTCCTCTCAGCATGGAGATGACATCACGATTGGTTATGCCCACGCCTGCTACATTTTTACCATCTACAGTGACGATCTTATCACCGGCTAAGATCCCCAGATTTTCAGACGGTCCACCGCTTAAGGGGGTGACGACATGGATTGTATCTTTAAAAATATTGAACTCCACGCCAATACCTTCGAAATTTCCCTCGAGTTGTGATTTGGTGAGTTCCAGCTCTTCAGCAGAAATGTAAACACTATGTGGATCCAGCTTTGCCAGCATTTCTTCGATGGCATTTTCTACTAACTCATCCGTGTTTACTTCATCCACGTAATCATTTTGGATGTGAGTCAGGACCTGACGGAATTTAGCAAGACTTTTAAAAAGACTCTCGCCTGTGCCTGCTCCTGAGGTCATATTGGCACCTATAAAAATGCCCAGGGCAATGGCTGCACCAATAAATAATGGGAGTCTGATTGCGCTGGTGGTATTGTTATGTTTCTCCTTTTCCAAATTTCTCTGATTTAATCCAAACTCTAAATTAGCTTTCTTCTGATCAAAATTAAACGCATTAACTATCTAAATCGTTTCTGCCAAAATCAGGTAGACATTTCACAGAGTATTGGTATCTTTGAAGATCATGCGCGTCTTTGATCTCACGATTCGGTCTCTCGTAGATGAGAACTACATCTATGCCAGGGCACTTAACTATCTGGGAGTGGAGTTTTATCTCTATCCCGATAGGAAGCTGAAAGAGGTCTGCGCTGAAATGGGACTGGATGAGAGTCGCGTACTGAAGACCTTTTATTTGTTTGATCGGTCTCACCGGTTTTCGTTTAAGGAATTGGATAGATATCCTTTGGAGATCGTCCTGGAGTACCTGAAGCACTCGCATCATCTTTTTATCAAAGACAAGTTGCCTTACATAGCCCGGCTTATCAATAAATATCCTGAGCAGGATGATTTGAAGCTTATTTTTCCTGAATTTGTGGAGGAATTTATCAATCACATCTATGAAGAAGAAGACACGCTTTTTCACTATGTGGAAAGGTTGATCGATATAAAGAAAAAACCATTTCTTAATCCTGCCTCAGCTCTCTGGAGCTATAATGCCATTTCGCTGCGGGACATTCATGCTGAGCATAAGGAGGAGGACGAACTGGCTGGTATTCGTGCATTGATTGAGGGAGATACTTACTCAAGGTCCATACACTGGCAGGTCATATGCAAGGAGATCAAATCCTTTGACCGGGAAATGTGGTACCATGCTGAAATTGAAAATAAGATCCTTTTCCCCAAAGCCATTGCTTTAGAAGCTCAAATCAGGGAGCGAATCTCAGAACTGAGCAAACTTAACTGATGGCTCGAATTATGGCTATCGATTATGGCGCTAAGCGTACCGGGCTGGCTGTAACGGACCCTTTGGGAATGATAGCCACGGCATTGGATACTGTGCCTTCTCACACCTTATTTGATTTTTTGCGCGACTACTTCAGCAAGGAGGAGGTTAGTGAGGTGGTGATGGGAATGCCAAAAAACTCGGATGGGTCTCCTACCAATGCCACTCCACTGGTACAAGCTGCAGAAAAAAGATTCCGTAAACTATTTCCCGATAAGAAACTATTTTTGCACGACGAGCGGTTTACTTCAAAGATGGCTCTGGATGCAATGATTGCCGCGGGCAGTAAAAAGAAGGACCGAAGAAAAAAGGAAAACATTGATAAGGTGAGTGCCACCATCATATTACAATCTTATTTGGAATCCATTTCATGATTTATCCGATAGTACTTTATGGCGATCCGGTATTGAAAAAGCCGGCTGAAGACATCCCTCATGGAGAAGACATCAAAGAGCTGGTAGCAGATATGTTTGAAACCATGTATGCAGCCTCGGGAGTAGGCTTAGCAGCTCCTCAAATTGGCAAGTCAATCCGACTGTTTGTAGTAGACTCTTCTCCTATGCATGATGAAGAAGGACAGGGGATCCGTAAGGCCTTCATCAATCCGGAAATCCTGGAAGAAGAGGGTGAGCCCTGGGCTTTTGAAGAAGGGTGCCTGAGTATTCCCGGTATCCGCGAGGATGTAAAACGCGAACCCCACATCAAGATCAAATACTACGATGAGGACTGGAATGAACATATCGAGGAGTATAGTGATATTGATGCCCGGGTGATCCAGCACGAGTATGATCACATAGAGGGTGTTTTATTTACAGATCATATTTCATCTTTCAAAAAACGGCTTCTTAAGGGGAAGCTTGCCAATATCAGTAAAGGTAAGGTAGACGCAGACTACAGGGTAAGGGTGGCAGTAAAAAGGTGAAACAGGACCTGACCATATCGTTGATCCAGGCAGATCTCCATTGGGAAAATACAGAAGCCAACCTGGCTATGTTTGAAGAAAAGGTCTGGCAAATAAAAGGGAAAACTGATCTGATTCTCCTGCCTGAGATGTTTAGTACGGGTTTTACCATGAATCCACAGCAGGTTGCCGAGCCTGTAAACAGCAAAACTTTTCGGTGGATGAAGCAGCAGGCTGCTCAGACGGGCGCTGTAGTGGTTGGGAGCTATGTCGTCAAAGAAAGCACAACCTATTACAATCGACTTTATGCGGTTTATCCGGATGGATCTTCGCACCAGTATGATAAGAAACATCTGTTTGGGCTAGCTGGCGAAGGGAAGGATTATACACCGGGAGGTAAGCGGCTTGTTTTTGAGGTGAAAGGCTGGAAGGTGATGCCATTGATCTGTTATGATCTGCGGTTTCCGGTGTGGTCCCGTTCTCAGAAAAATGTAGACGGACTTTATGAATATGATCTTTTGCTGTATGTGGCTAACTGGCCAAAACCAAGAATAAACGCCTGGGATACATTACTGGCAGCCAGGGCTATAGAAAACACTGCGTACTGTGCAGGTGTAAATCGAATAGGTACGGATGGAGTGGGAGCCGAGTATATCGGTCATTCGGCGGTGTACAATTATAAAGGAGAGCAGCTGAAAATTACTGATCAGGAAGATATAATCACCGTCACTTTACCTCATGAAGAATTGAGTGCTTTCCGGGATCGATTCCCTTTTCAGAAAGATGCGGATGGTTTTGAATTTAAGTAGCACCAGGGAAAGCAATTTTTATTCCTTCAATGATTGTTTTGGTTGCTGTTGCTTTGATCGGGCTTGGAATTTTGGCGGGTTCTTTAGGATATATTTAACTCATCCGTTGATTCAAACACCTTTCCTTGCAGGTGTTTCATAAAAGGTTTCAGAATGTTCAGGTCTTTGTTTGCGTAAAGCTTTACATCTTTTCTTATTGCCTTATTTAAAATGGCCATTACTGCACCCAGGCTTTCAACCTTACCATTTACCTCACATATGATAATGGCTTCATCAGTTTCATCCAACAGGCGAAGGGCATATTGCGTAGTAATAGCATCAGAAAAGTTGTCCAGAGAAAATAAGACATCTGACTGACCTTTTTGTTGCTGAAGAAATGCCATCAGTTCGGAATTGAATTTAGCATCTTCTTTGGAAGGCAGCAGTTGTATCAGGATGATGGCTCGGTTTTCTTTCTTCATGATTGAGACGGGATATATTTGCAATAATGGAAAATTTTATTGAGTACCTCTATTCTAAATTTTTACAAAGTGACGGTGTTTCTATTGACACGCGCTCTATTGAGCCTGATAATTTATTCTTTGCATTGAAGGGACCAAATTTCAATGGCAATGAATATGCTAAAAAGGCATTGGAAAACGGAGCTGCTTATGCAGTAGTAGATGAGGAAAAATATGCGGATGATCCTCATATTATCCTGGCCAGTGACTCCCTGAAAGCCCTGCAGGATCTGGCGGTCTTTCACCGGAGCAGGTACAAACGCAAGCTTCTTGCCATAACCGGGTCCAATGGGAAAACATCGAGCAAAGAGCTGATCAACCTTGTATTAAGCAAGAAATACATCGTACATGCTACAAAGGGGAATTTCAACAACCACATTGGCGTTCCTTTGACACTTTTGCATATCCATCCTCAGGTGGAGGTAGCAGTGGTTGAGATGGGAGCAAATCATGTGGGTGAGATCACTGAGCTCTGCAGCTATGCAAACCCAAACTATGGGCTGATCACCAATATAGGAGAGGCTCATACGGAGACATTTGGAGGCATAGAAGGTGTGTTGAGGGGTAAGAGCGAGTTGTTTGATCATCTGAGAAAGACCGTAGGAGTGCCTTTTATTAATCAGCATGATGAACGGTTGGCCAATATGGCAAAGCGCTTCAATAATGCGGTCATTTTTCCGGATAAAGATCTGGAGTTGGTGGAAACAAAGCCTTTCCTTGTGGTGAAGCTGGCTGGTGGGGAAGTGGCAACAAAGCTCGTTGGCCGATACAATTTTGGAAATATTGCGGCAGCAGTAGCTGTGGGGAGAGCATTTGGGGTGGATGATCAATCCATTCTGGATGCTATCGGTGAATACACTCCGTCCAACCAACGATCACAATTGATACAAAAAGGTGAACTGCAGATCATTAACGATTCCTACAATGCCAACCCTACTTCCATGCAGGCAGCCATTGAAAATCTTTCTCAGGTGGATGGGAAGAAGGTTGCTATTTTGGGTGAAATGAAAGAAGTGGAGAGCAGTGCGGCAAAGCACAGGGAGCTCGGCCGGTTTATTCAGGAAGCTATGATCGATGAGGTCTTGCTGATGGGTCCTGATATGAAGCATGCACATGAAGAGGTAAAGTCATCGAAATGGTTTGGTAGTTTGGATGAATTAAAAGAGTACCTGAAGAGTCATAATTTTGGAAAATGTACCGTTTTGGTAAAGGCCTCAAGGAGTGTGAAACTGGACACGATCGTAGAAGAACTGGGACAAAAAGGCTGAAGATTGTTATAAGCAAGTCCGGATTTTGAAAAAATGATGGAAATAGTCCATTTTTCATCTTGATCTTCGTCTATTAAAAAAACACAATAAATCAATTCAGAGATGAACCTATCTAAATCACACCAATTTCTTGCCCAGCTTGCTTCTAATAATCATAAAGACTGGATGGATGCCAATAAACCGTTGTATCAGGAGGCTCGTGCCGAGTTTATTGAGTTTGTAGATAAGCTTTTGAAGGGTTTGCAGGTTTTTGACCCGTCAGTTGCTGGTCTGGAGGCCAAAAAGTGCATCTTTCGGATCAACCGGGATATCCGTTTCAGCAAGGATAAAAGTCCGTATAAAACTAATTTTGGAGCTGCCATCTCCGAGGGGGGTAAAAAGTCTGATAATCCTGCTTATTACTTTCATTTACAGCCTGGTCAGAACTTCATAGGTGGTGGTATCTACATGCCTCCCGCAGATGTACTTAAGAAGATCAGGCAGGAGGTGGACTACAATCCTGAAGAGCTGAAGAAAATTGTGGAGGAAGAAAGTTTTAAAAATGTATATGGGGCAATTAGAGGTGAAAAGCTAAAAACTGCTCCGAAGGGTTATCCAAAAGACCATCCAAACCTGGAGTTTCTGAAGTTAAAGAGCTTTACGGTTATGACTGAGATCAGCGATAAAGAAGCTACTTCTGAGGGTCTGGCAGATCAGGTGTTGGAGTACTTCAGGATCATGAAACCATTCAAAGATTACCTGGGAGTAGCGGTAAGCTAAAAATTTTTGCAAGAAAAAAATAAAAGTGTTTGCAATACTTACAAACTGTACTAGATTTGCAATCCGTTTTTGAGGGATCAGCCTTGAAAGCAGCGTTAAAGGGCTCTTAGCTCAGTTGGTTACTGACGAAGCGAAGCTTGTCAGTATGCCGACAGAATCGTCGGCATCAGAGCACCAGATTAAGGTGATCTGCTAATTTTCTAAGGCCAAATACATTTTCGGGCTCTTAGCTCAGTTGGTTCAGAGCACCTGCCTTACAAGCAGGGGGTCGCTGGTTCGAATCCAGCAGGGCCCACATATACAAACCCAGCCATTCGGCTGGGTTTTGTCGTTATATACACTGCTGGATGAGAGCCGCACAGACCATTTTATAGTTGGAATAAGACGTCCAAACCGATAGAACCATTTTAATTCTTATTTTTATAAATTTGCTGTTGCTTTAGTATTGCATGAGTTTGTTTTTGGTGAGATTGAGTTAGTGTTTAGCAGGGGCTTCAAAAATGTTCATTCGGCTTTTCCTTTTATTAGTTAGTGTTTGTGTATCTGAGTGTTTATCGGCACAGTATGCAAACCTCAAGTTTCAAAATTTTTCCACTCCGGAAGGACTTTCCAGTAGCACATGTGTAGAAATCTATCAGGATAGAGAGGGGTTCCTGTGGTTTGGTACTATCGATGGATTGAATAGATACAATGGGTATGATTTTGAAATATTCCGACCAATATTAAATGACCCCCATTCCATAAGTAATAATCGTGTTAATGCAATTGTAGAGGATGGAGATGGAAACCTGTGGGTTGGCACTAGTAATGGCTTGAATGTGCTCGATAAGAATACTGAGAAGTTCTATAGAATAAATTTATCTCAAGAGTATACGAGCGATTTTCAGATAAGAGATGTAATCAACGACTTACTATATGACCCTTCTGACAACACATTGTGGGTTGGCACCAAGAATGGATTAAGCAAGCTACACCTTGATCCATCCAGGGAGCTCACCTATGACCATTTGGAGTTTTCGCACTATTTGTATGACGCTACTGATTCCACTTCGATTGACAACAATGACGTGGTGAGTATTATTAAAGACAGAGCCGGAGATGTGTGGATAGGTACACAAGGGAAATATTTAAACCATTATAATAGCAATACAGATAATTTTCACCGGATCTTACTCGAGACACCAGATTCTTTCGAACTGGATCACTTACCTAAAGTATTTTTGGTAGACAATGAGGGTGATTTCTGGATCGGTAATGATTTATCCAGGTTGATTATATGGAATAAAAGGACTGAAGACTTCAAACAAATATCCCCTGTAAATAGAAGTATCCCGGTCTTTCATATGTATCAGGATGATAATGGGCTTGTATGGGTTGCTACTGATGGGTATGGAATATACATTATAGATAAGGAAAAGGGACTCCTTCAGCATCTGGAACACAACCCTGCAGACCCCCTTTCCATGCCTAATAATCAGCCGTCTAAGATAATACAGGATAAGGATGGTATTTTTTGGCTTGCTACATACAATAAAGGTGTAAATAAACTGGCTATCAATAAATTATCTTTTGGTCACTATTTCCATGTGCCTGAATCTGAAAATACCTTAAGCACTCCCATAGCACAATCCGTACTGGAAGATAGTCAGGGTAGAATATGGATCGGGACTGATGGAGGAGGTTTAAACCTCTTTAATGAGGAAAGGAGTAGCTTCAGGCATTTTAGGCACGATCCCGGGGATGATCAGACAATCAGCTCTGACAAGATCCTGTATTTGGAGGAAAGTAAAAATGGAAGCATATGGGTATGTACATGGGATGGCGGTCTCAATAGGTTTTATCCCCAGGATGGAAAGGTAGATCGTTTCAAACATGATCTGGATGATTCAACTTCTCTGGGACAGAATACGGTGTGGTGTGCTGTAGAAGATTCTAAAGAACGACTATGGTTGGGGACTCAAACGGCAGGTTTAAATGTGTACAACCCAGGAAATGGAAAGTTCACAAAATACCAGCATAAATCGGATGATCCATCCAGCATAATTAGTGATTTTGTGTTCTCCCTGTTTATCGACTCTCGCGATCGGTTATTCGTTGGCACATCAATCGGGCTGGAGGTGGTACATCTTGCAAAATTGAGCAAGTTTATTCCTGAGAAAATTGAATTTAAGGAGATCAATAAGGACAACCTGCAGGGAAAACGTATTAATTATGTAACAGAGGATCATTTGGGGAATATTTGGGTCGGGACTGATTTGGGGTTACATAAGATGAGTCCTGAATTGGATTCGATCAGAACCTATTCCACTCTGGACGGGCTACCAAATAATTTGGTGATCGGTGTTAAAGAAGACAATAATCACGACTTGTGGATTACTACCAAGAGTGGTATTTCAAGACTTGACCCTGAAAGTGGGGAATTCAAAAACTTTAATGTTCATGATGGCTTGCAGGGGATGGAATTCCAAAGTAAGTCCATTGATAAAACAAAAGACGGGAGGATTTTAGCAGGGGGTATCAATGGGTTCAATATTTTTGATCCGAATAAAATTGATGTAGTTTCACAGGGTGTCAAACCCTTCATTACCTCCCTCAGGCTCTTTAACGATAAAATAAAGGTGGGCCAAACAGTTGACAATAGGGTTTTGCTCAAAAGATCTATTTCAAAAACCGAGAAGTTGGTGTTAAAGCATAATGAAGGTTACATAACGTTTGACTTTGTAGCTCTTTATTATCGTAATCCTGAAAGGGTACAGTATGCTTACAGGATGGATGGGCTGGATAAGCAGTTTATTAATATTGGTTCCAATCGACTGGCAAGCTATTCTGGGTTACCATCAGGTGAATATACTTTTGAAGTAAAAGCTTCTTTGGATGGGAAGTGGGAAAACGCAGAGAGTTCCAGGGTTAAGTTAACGGTTTTACCTGCACCCTGGAGGACATGGTGGGCTTACCTTGGGTACATGTTTGTCGTTGGTTTAGTTACCTGGGGAAGCTTCAGGATTTACGTCAATAAGATGAATGAGGACCGGAAGCATGAGCTGGATCAGATGAAGCTCAGGTTCTTTATGAATGTGTCCCATGAGTTCAGAACTCCACTTACTTTGATCCTCAACCCCGTGGACAAGATAATATCAGCCTACTCTGACACCGAGATTGTAAAAAACTCGGCCTATACGATCCGGAGAAGTGCAAGAAAGCTGCTGAATTTAGTCAACCAGTTATTGGATTTCAGAAAGCTCGATTTGGGAAAAGCGCCTTTAGATCCACTCAAAGCAGATTTGGTGAAGTTTACCAAAGACATCTTTGCTTTTTATGAGGAGCTGGCATCTTCAAGATCCATTCAGTTCGTATTTTCCTGTTCCGTTGATTCCTTTTATATGTGGTTTGATCCGGATAAGCTGGAGAAGATCATAGGCAATCTTCTTTCCAATGCCATCAAGTTTACCAATGCCGGCGGCAAAGTGGAGCTTTCATTGAGCCGCTATGAGAAAAAGCAGATCAGGGATAAACTGATGGGAAAATCCGATAAGCTTGAATACATCGAGATTGTTGTGACGGACACAGGTGTTGGGCTGAAAAAGGATCAACTCAATGCCGTCTTTGAGCGGTTTTTTCACGTGGACAATACTCAGACAGGTACCGGTATTGGTTTGAATTTTACCAAAAGCCTCGTAGAGCAGCACGATGGAGAAATTACCGTAGAGAGCGAGTATGGAAAAGGCAGCCGGTTTATCGTTCGATTGCCCGTTTACAGTAAGAAAGTGGACGAGGCTATTAAGTCCAATAAAGAAGTCAGGAGTGCGGGCAAAGAATTTGACCTGAATAGTATCAGGTCCCTCGAATACGATCTGGCCATAACCGACGATTTCACCAACGATGATGAAGAGATATCTTCCGTACGTCAGACGGTGCTGATCGTAGAGGATAACAGGGAGCTTCGCATTCATTTAAAAAACGAGCTTGGAGCTCGCTACAGGATCAAGGATGCCGCTAATGGTAAAGAGGGGCTGGACAAAGCCTTGAAATTTTATCCGGACATTATTATCAGTGATGTTATGATGCCCGAAATGGATGGGTTTGAAATGTGCCACAGCCTCAAGAGCAACATGGAAACCAGCCATATTCCCATCATTTTACTCACGGCCAGGAGCCTCGAGGAGGACCGGATGGAAGGGTATAGCATGGGAGCTGATGCTTATTTGCCAAAACCTTTTAACGTAAGTGTACTCAAAGTTCGGATCAACAACCTGCTGGAGTCCAGGAGAAAGCTGAAAGAAAAATTCTTAAAGCAAACCAACATCCTGCCATCCAGTGAGATCACTACCAATACGCTGGACGAACAGTTCCTGGACAAGGCTACTAAGGCTATACTTGACAACATGAGCGACTCAGCTTTTGGGCTGGATCAACTGCTCCAGACAGTAGGAGTCAGCAGGTCGCACTTTTATCGAAAGATACAATCACTCACCGGGCAAAACCCCAGCAATTTCATACGGACTGTCCGCCTCAAATATGCCGCTGAGCTTCTCAAGCAAAATACATCCTCCATCAAGGAAGTTGCTTACAGGTCCGGCTTCAATTCTACCGCTTATTTTTCCAAAACTTTCAGGGAACTTTTTGAAGTGACCCCAAATGAATTCATTAAGAACAACCTGAATAAATAGCTGTTTAAACCCCCTGCTCTTGCATTTTTTATAATTGTGAACTCATGAATGGTCCATATTTTATCAATATTGAATCATGAGTCATATCCATCCGGGTAGGTAAATACTAATCTTGTAGAGGTGAAATTGCGCGCATCTTCACCAGTAAAGGAAAATCAATAAAGTCAATCAAAACCTATCGAATATGTCAAGACCATTTACAAAGAAACCTGGAATGCATAACCATTTCAAAGAGAGGGGAGAGAGAAACATATCCTTATAAGGATTAAGACCAGTTGCACTTTCTGGTATAGTAAGAAATGAAATTTATTCAGACAAGAAAATTATTGTATGAGAATATTACGAACTAAATCTATTAATACAAAGCATCTGGACAGATTGCTTTTATGTGTAGTCATGCTGTTTCTTTTCAGCATGCATGCTTTTGCACAAGGACAAGCCATAACGGGAGTTGTCCTTGATGACAACGGTGAATCGCTTCCCGGAGCTACCGTACTGGAAAAGGGGACATCAAACGGGACCATTACGGATGTGGATGGTAAGTTTAGTTTGACTGTTTCAAATGAAGCGGTACTGATGATCACATTTGTGGGTTTTTCACAGCAGGAAGTAAGTGTTGGAGATCAGACCAACCTTACCATTCGAATGGTACCTGATTACACCAGCCTGCAGGAAGTGGTAGTGGTAGGCTACGGAGAGCAAAGTAAAGCCACGCTCACAGGAGCTGTTGAGCAGGTAGATTCTAAAGTATTTGAAAGTAGGGCAATCACTAATCCCGCACTCTCCCTTCAGGGACAAACACCCGGATTGGTAGTGACCCGTGGTTCATCCAGGCCTGGTAACGAGGATCTCAAGTTGCAAATCAGGGGAGCTACATCAGTCAACGGCGGTTCGCCATTGATTGTAATTGATGGGGTTCCGGCTGTTAATGATAATGCTTTTTATAACATGAATCCGGATGACATAGAATCAATAAGTGTCCTGAAAGACGGAGCAGCTTCTATTTACGGATCAAGGGCAGCTAATGGTGTGCTCCTGGTTACCACTAAGAGGGGCTCTGCCGGAGAAATCAAGGTGAACCTGACAAGCAATTTTCGGGTAAATGCCATCGGGATTCGACCTGCAGTTTCCGGTTTGAGCGATTATGCCGGTATGATTATCGAGGCTACTGATGAGGATTTGGCTTATGCCGGGTCTGCCTGGTATTGGGGTTGGGTAGACAGGGAAACACTTGTGAGAATGCGGGATGAAGGCCCCGGCGTATATACCACCCAATACTGGGGGGATATTTACCTTGGCGAGGGCAACCGCTTTGACGATATGTATGGCACATCTTATTCACACCAGACGAATCTGAGTGTTTCCGGGGGATCAGAGAGATCCAAATACCGCGTTTCTGCTGGTTTTGCTGAAAACGTAGGTAATCTTCAACCTGCTTATGACGGGAAGACACAATATAACCTGAGGTTTAATCACGACTATCAAATTTCCGATCGAATAAATATCGAAACCGGAGTATCTTACTTTAGATCTCATATTTCTGGTCCTTCAGGTGGCCTGGGGATTACTTCATTAGCGTATGACCCTCCATTGTTCCCAGCCAAAAACCCGTATGGTCAGTGGTATGCCAATTTTGGTGTTGCCGGAAACAGGCACTCTATAGCCAACGTCCTGGAAGGTGGCCGGGACGAATCTTATGCTGACCAACTAAAATTATACATGGCAGCTACCTGGGATATTACCGACGATCTGAATTTCAGAGCGACGGCCAGTGTGGATAAGGAATTCTGGGACCAGGAAATCTATAAAATTAACATTCCGATGTACACCTGGTTTGGCGAAAAAGCACCGGAGTCTGTCAACACTACCCCTTCATTTGAAAAGAAAAAAAATAATATTAGTTACGAAAACTATGGAGGGTTTCTTAATTACAATAAGACGCTCTGGACAGATCATAGCTTCGGTGTAATGGTTGGGTCCACTGCTGAACTGAGAAAAACCGACAATTTGCAAGGATACCGGCAAGGATTTGAAGATAATGGAATCTATGACTTGAATGTAGCATCACTTGAACAGAATGTTACAAATAAAGGAGGATCTTCCAACTGGGGCTTCCTTTCGTATTTAGGACGATTTAATTATAGCTATAAAGATAAATACCTGCTGGAGCTAACTGGAAGAAGGGATGGAACCTCCAAGTTTCACCCGGATTACCGGTGGTCTAACTTCGGTGGGGCCTCTGTTGGCTGGGTAGTAACAGAAGAGTCCTTTATGCAGAATATTCCCGTGTTGGATTTTCTTAAACTCAAAGCCAGTTATGGGGAAATGGGAGGACAGGTTGGCATAGGCAACCATGATTATTCTTCTGCAGTAATTTTGGGATCCACTATTTTCGGGACAAGCGCTTCCCCTCAAACCACTGCATATATTGAAAAGCTTACCAGTTTGACTCGTACCTGGGAAAGGATAGGCATGGCCAATTACGGGGTGGAATTCCGGCTTTTGGACAGTAGGTTGTCCGGATCATTTGACTATTTCACCAAGAAGAACGATGGCATGTTGATCGCGGTAAACTATCCGGATGTGCTGGGTGGAGAGGCCCCAAAAACAAACAGTGGAGTATTGGAAGTAAAGGGTTGGGAAGCCATGCTTTCGTGGAACTCAAACATGGGTGATTTACAATATAATGTGTCGCTGAATATGAGTGATACAAGAAATGAGTTGGTTAGCATGGAAGGTGTTGGTAGTTACCATGCCGGGTTAAATGGACTTGTGGAAGGATATCCGTTGAACTCCTATTTTCTCTATCAGACTGATGGCTTTTTTGCCAGTGAAGCAGAAGTGGAGGCTTATTATGAACAAGTTGGTAATGGAGGGGAAATTCCTAATGCCGATAGTCAGTCTGAACGTCTACGTCCGGGTGATACAAAGAAAGTGAATCTGGATGGCGATGATATCATCCTTGGCTCTGGCACTATAGTCGATGGAAACGGTGATGTTAAATATATGGGGGATGCCGCTCCTCACTATACCTACGGTATCAATTTAGGGCTTCAGTTCAAAGGATTTGATTTCAGTACTTTCTTTCAGGGCGTGCTTAATCAAAACATCGTGAGAACGGATGGTATGGCTTATCCATTTGTTACGGTGGGCAACAACCAGACCACAGCTTATCGTGGCAAAACCTGGAAAGAAGAAACTCCCGATACTGCGTATCCAAGATTAACGTACAATACAAACAGGGCTCGCTGGAACTGGAAAAACAATGACTTTATGCTGCAGAACAATCGCTACATCAGAATGAAAACACTGGTGGTTGGCTACACTTTCAGCAAGTTAAATATTGGAAATTATGCAGTGGATAGGGTTCGAGTGTATTTTTCAGGTAACGACTTGTTCGAATTTACAACCGTAAAAGATGGTTGGGACCCTGAGTTTGGTTCCAGTAGCAATAGCTCCTATCCTTTTAACAGGACTTACTCACTGGGCTTAAATGTGACATTCTAAAAAATTGGAAGTAATGAAAAAATTTAACTATATATTGATGCTGTTGGGACTATTGTTTTCAACAGCCTGTGAAGATAAATTTCTGGATCTGGAAAGACCGGATGCACTGTCGGAAACGTCCTACTACAAAACACCTGATCACTTCAGAACTGTTGCCAATAATTTTTATAAAGGCCTTTGGTCCTGGAGTTGGCACGATGGGGGAAATGCTCAGTGGTTTCTTTTAGACAGGGGTTCTGACTTAAACAGTTTTTTTACAGGTTATGGAAGAGGAAATATTACTGTTCCTAACACAGATGTTGTTTGGACAGATTCCTACAAATATATCAGAGAAACAAATATTCTTTTGCAAAAAGCTGAGGAATATTCCGGAGATCCTAAAGAAATCGATGAGTACGTAGCGGCAGCTAAATTTTTTAGGGCCTATCATTATTTCTTCCTCATGCAAAGGTTCGGAGGTGTTCCGGTTATTACTGTTGTGCCGGATGTCGATTCTCCTGAGTTATTGGGCAAAAGGAACTCCCGATATGAAGTCCTCTTTCAGGTAAAGAGTGATTTGGAAGATGCCATTGAAGGGTTGCCCAGGGAGGCAAACATCGCCTCTGGTGATAAAGGCCATATCAGCAAAGAAGCTGCACAATCACTTCTGGCCAAAGCACTTCTGTTTGAAGCTACCTGGGAGAAATATGTGGGAACTACTACAGATGGCGATGGGGTATCAGCAGGGGCAGGATCAGCAAAACCGGATGGATATCCTTCAACTGATGAGATGTTACAACAGGCAGTAGATCTCTCAAAAGACGTGATGGACAATGGCGGATTTGAGTTGTGGAATTACAATGATGAGTTGAACAACCTGACTATGTACTACCTCTTTAACCTGGAAGATGCCGGGTCCAATCCGGCTGGATTGGATAAATCTACCAACAAGGAATTCATATTTTACAGTAAATATGACTATGTCTTACGTCAGGGAAAAACTAATATTAGCCATGCTTCTTACTATTCGTCTATAAATCAGAAATTTATGGACCTGGTGCTCTGTACTGATGGGTTGCCCGTTGATAAATCACCATTATTCCAGGGATATCAAAACCATTATCAACAATGGTATAACCGGGATTACAGGCTATATGCATATGCGGGTGGTAATGAACAAGAGGTAAATATAGTAGCAGAAACACCAGTTTTAGGAGGAGGAGCTCCTTATTGGAACCGTAAATTCAGGTCTTATAATTATCCCAATTATCGGGAAGCGGCTACAGAGTCATCAGATTTTCCACATATCAGGCTGGCAGAAGTGTACCTGATCTATGCTGAGGCTTTGTATGAACTGAATGGATCTATAACTGATGCGCAACTTAATGAATCGCTGAACAAAGTGCGGGAAAGGTCAGGAGTAGCGCCACTCACAAATGCACTGGCTACTGCTAATGACCTTGATATCCTGGAGGAGATCCGAAGAGAAAGAACGGTAGAGTTGTTCCAGGAAAACAGCAGATTTAATGATCTGAAGCGATGGGGCATTGCAGAGGAGGAGTTAAATGAACCTGTATTTGGACCCATTATAGAAGGTACGGACTATGAAGGTAACCCTGATTTGTATGATCCATCGAAATATCAATATGGAGAAGTCATAAAGGAGTATACAGCAGAGGGGCCAAGGAGAGCGATCGTTTTGGACCCTGCAGAAAACAGAAGCTGGAGTCGTTCAAATTATTTGCTTCCCATCCCGGCCGAAGAGATCAATTTGAATGAAGATCTATTACAAAATCCCGGATATTAATTTGATAATCAAAAGGTTTCTTAAGGCAGGTCAGATTTGTCCTGCCTTAAAGACCTAAAAAGATTTTATATCATGAAAAAGAATAAACTAAAATATTTCACAGGCGTTTTAGCCTTTGTTTTTGGCATTGTACTGCTAGTGTCATGTCAGTCGGAATATGAAGCGGATATAGTAACCTATCCTGAGTTTTCGATTACTGATTTTACTCCCAAAGCCGGCATGTTAGGTTCGGAAGTGACCATTACAGGGACAAACTTTGGAGACCGTGTGGAAGCTGCTTCCGTATCGATCAATGGTGTAGCTGCCGAATTTGTGAGTTATAGTGATACGGAAATGGTAGTTGTCATTCCTCAAGATGCGGTTACTGGGCCACTTGAAGTCCAGGTTTGGACAAAAACAGACACTACTGAAACATTTACCGTTCTGCCGACGCCTGCAATAGCATCCGCAATCTCGCAAGGTGGTGATGGCGAGGACGTTGCTGCTCCTGGTGAAACCGTAATCATCTCAGGAGTAAACTTTTATACAGATCCTGAGAGAGTAACTGTGCAATTCAATGGAACACCGGCGGAGATCACTTCATTAGAGAGTACCTCAATAGAGGTGATTGCTCCTGAAGGCTATGCTACTGGCAGGATAACCGCAACCTTTGACGATTACACACTGGCAGGTCCTTTTATGGCTCCATCTGTTGAAACACGGATAAGAGAGGTACTTTTTGTTACCAGTTCGGAGGAATCTTTTGATATAGCGGTAGCTGATAGTATTAACAATTATAGGGACGGAGATTTTGTTGTATTTAACGTCACCATATTGCCAAAATCAGTTATTGAGGAGTCTGACCTGGCCCAATTAAATGAAGCAGATGTGGTGATCATGGGGCGTCATGTGCCTAGTAATTCTTATGGAGGTGATGCCCGGGCTGTATGGGATAATATTGAACGCCCTGTCTTGAGTATGAACATGTATGGTCTAAGAAATTTTCCTGACAGGGCAAACTGGCTTAACACAACCACGATAAATGGTGCCAGTGATGCTAGCCTAAGCGCGGAGATTCTGGTGGCCGATCCTGTTTTTGGTGATCTATCCGGAACGATCGACTGGTGGGAAGGTAATTGTTCATCCTGGGTATCCCGGCCATATAACATTGGATAAGCATATTCCGAACACAGTAAGATTAAAAATGAATACCCGCTCCCCTATTAACCAGGCCACAATGATTACCTGAAGTAAGAAGTCAAATTATTCTAAAATGGGAATCACTATGAAAAATAAATTACTCACGATACTACTATTCTTTGCTTGCTCAGGGACTGTTTTGTCCCAGGCATTCGTTCACCCCGGAGGCCTGCATACACAAGAAGATCTGGACCGGATGAAGACGAAAGTATCCGAAGGAGCCAGTCCCTGGATGGAGGGTTGGAATGAGATGATTAAGGATAGTAGGGCTCAGAGTTCTTACCAGCCGGCCCCTCGTGCTAATATGGGCGACAACCGTCAAAGGGCGGCCAGGGATGCCCAGGCAGCTTATCTCAATGCACTTCGCTGGTACATTTCAGGGGATGTCGCTCATGCAGAAACCGCTGTCAATATTTTAAACTCCTGGTCCTCTACAGTAAACCAGGTGCCTTCTGGTGTCGACCAACCTGGATTATCGGGGATTTACACCTTCCATTTCGCGGTGGCGGCAGAAGTGCTCAGGATTTACCCCGGGTGGCCTCAGTCTGATATCGATCAGTTTAAAAACATGATGACTACCTATCTCTACCCGGTGGTTGATGATTTTTTGACCAATCACAGGGGCACATGTATTACTCATTACTGGGCCAATTGGGACATCTGTAACATTGGAGCACTTATAGCCATGGGGGTTTTCGTGGATGATACCACCATTTATAATGAAGGAATTGAATATTTCAAAAACGGGGCTGGTAATGGTAATATCAATAGTTCAGTGTTCTTCCTGCACCCCAACGGACTTGGTCAGTGGCAGGAAAGTGGCCGTGACCAGCCGCATGTCACCCTTGGGGTAGGAATGATGGCTGAGCTTTGCCAGATAGCCTGGAACCAGGGCGATGACCTTTTCGGCTACAACAACAACCTTTTGCTGGCAGGTGCGGAATATGTTGCCCGTACCAACCTGTCCCAGCCGGTCCCTTATGAATTTTATGATAACTGTGATAACGTAAACCAGTACTGGTTGTCACGAAATAATATAGGAAGGATTACACGTCCGGTTTGGGAGATACTTTACAATCACTACGTGGTACGTCAGGGCCTCAATGCACCCAATGTTGAAAGCATGGCACACCTGGCACGGCCAGAAAGGGGAAGTGGTGATCATCTTGGTTTTGGAACGCTTGCTTTTACTATAGATGCGAATGCATCCCCGGTGAAACGATACTCAATTCCGCAAACCTTAACAGGGCTTAAGGCTACAGCAGGGGAATCCAGGGTATACCTGGAGTGGGACATGCCTGCGGAAACTTCCATACAAGGCTATACCATTAAACGAGCCTCCAACAGTGGTGGGCCATACGCCACCATAGCCTCGTGGAACAGCAACACCACCCCAAGGTATACGGACAGGGATGTGGTGAATGGGACTACCTATTATTATGTAGTAGCTGCAAACAATAAGTCAGGGACAGGTAACCATTCAGCCGAAGTGAGCGCCACTCCTCTTGCAGCCACATCTACCCTTCCTCAAGGCTGGTCTACCGTTGATATTAGTGACGGTACTATTCCATTCACTGTAAGTGCATCGGCCACATATACTCCTGCTAATGAGACATTTATTGTAAAAGGAGCAGGCGGTCAGATTGGTGGTCAGACGGATGCGCTTGGTTTCACCTATCGCGAGATTACCGGTGACGCCACTATTATCGTACGACATACTGATGTTAGCAACATTGTGAAATATGGTGTGATGATGCGGGAGTCTTTAGATGAAAGTGCCAAAACCGCTTTCGTAAAAAGAGGGGATACCGGGTGGCGAATTGGTGGCTTTGGGGCTCGCACAACTACTGGTGGGTCAATGGGCTACACGGATGGAAACAGGTACACCTGGAGCAATACCTGGTTTAGGTTGGACCGCGTCGGTGATACATTTACAGGGTACCAATCGGCAGATGGCATTAAGTGGCACAAAGTCAATAGTGTGACCATGTCTATGGCCGACACCTACTATATTGGCCTTGCTTCCTGTTCGGGTGAGTATGACCAATTGAGTGAGGTCACATTTGATAATGTTACCATTACTGATCCATCAAGCTTAATCGCGCCTGATGTACCTGCTGGTCTCATAGCAAAAGCCGGGAACACCCAGGATACCATTAGTTGGGATCCTGTAACGGGTGCCAGGTCTTATGCAGTAAAGCGGGCAACTATTAGTGGAGGTCCATATACACTAGTAGGATTGGGGTTAAATGATACTGAGTTCATTGATACCGGCCTGGATAATGGGACTACTTATTATTACGTGGTGACGGCATCCGGTTTTGGAGGAGAGAGTAGTCATTCAACAGAAGTAAATGCCACTCCTCAGTTATCGATACCTTCGGAACCGAATAACTTATCTATTACAGCCTTTTCAGTTCAACAAATCGGCATGGCATGGAGTGCAAGCCCTACAGCGGAAACCTATAATGTCAAACGAGCTACTTCAGTTGGCGGCCCTTACACAACCATTGGCAGTCCATCGATCGCTTCATTTACCGATACAAATGTAAGTTCTTCTGAGACTTACTATTATGTGGTTACAGCAGTCAATTCACTGGGAGAATCCCCTGATTCCGAAGAAGTAAGTGTAACACCTGGAAGGTTAGCCTACTGGAAGTTTGATGAGTCAAGTGGCACAGTAGCTGCTGACTCTTGGGCAGATAACCACGGAACAGTCAATAGCGGCGCAAGCTGGACTTCCGGAATGGTCAATAATGGTGTCTACATGGATGGAAGCAGCAGTGGATATGTTGACCTTCCTGATGATCTGATGAGTACCACCAATGATTTTACCATTGCTACCTGGGTAAAACTAGACACCGTCTTAACCTGGGCGAGAATATTTGACTTTGGTACAGAGAACAACAACTCTATGTTTCTGGTCCCGCAAACCTCAACTTCCGGTGAAGGGGTCCGGTTTGCCATTAAGACCACAAATGGATATCCCAAGCTATCCTATAACTATACCTGGCCACTGGCCACCTGGACGCATATAGCAGTGACCCTGAGTGGTGATACTGCCACCATGTACATCAATGGTGATCAGGTAGCTTCCAGTACAGATTTCACCAAGCGGCCTTCAGACCTGGGCAATACTCCCAATAATTTTATAGGAAGAGGGCAGAAGAACGATGACCCGATGCTACAGGGGGCTATCGATGAATTTATGATCTACGCGAGAGCCTTGAATGCTTCGGAAATTTCAAACCTGTCCAACAACCCGGCTTCCCCTGCAACACCGACTATACTTTCTATTACTGGCAATAATAATCAGGTTTCCCTGGCCTGGTCGGCTGTGTCAGGTGCAACAAACTATTACGTAAAACGTGCGGATAAAAGCGGTGGCCCCTATACAGTCATTGGCAGCCTTTCTGGTACTATATTCAGTGATGCCAACCTTACCAATGATGAGGTCCATTATTATGTGGTATCAGCAGCGAACGAATATGGAGCTTCTGGTAATTCGATTGAGGTGAAAAGCTCCTTGTCCGGCAAAATGAACTACTGGAAATTTGATGAAACTAGTGGCACGCTGGCAGCGGATTCGTGGGGCAATAGTGATGGAACACTTCTTAGCGGGGCAAGCCTGACTTCCGGTATGGTCAATAATAGTATTTACCTTGATGGAAGCAGTAGTGGGTATGTGGATCTTCCTGATGGTCTGATGAGTTCGACCGGTGATTTTACCATTTCCACCTGGGTAAAATTAGATACTGTTTTAACCTGGGCAAGAATATTTGACTTTGGCACTGTGAACAACAACTCCATGTTCCTGGTCCCGCAGACCTCCACTTCCGGCGAAGGGATCCGGTTTGCCATTAAGACCACAAGTGGATATCCCAAGCTTTCGTATAACTATACCTGGCCACTGGACACCTGGACGCACATAGCCGTGACGTTGAGTGGTGATACAGCAACTATGTATATCAATGGGGATACGGTAGCTTTCAGTACCGAATTTACTAAGCGGCCTTCAGACCTGGGCAATACTCACAATAACTTTATTGGAAAAGGACAGAAGACTGATGACCCCATGTTGCAGGGCGCTATCGATGAGTTTAAGATCTACAATCGAGCGTTGAGTGCCTCGGAAATAGCAGCTTTCAAAGTAGTCGATGGAGCTTATATACAGTTGAATAATCGAAGTACAGGCCTCTCTCTTGATGGAATGGGCCGAACGACTAATGGAGGTGCCTGCGGTCAATGGGCCAATACCACCCATCATAATTCTCACTGGGAACTGATCAGTCAGGGAGGTGACTATTACCAGCTTCGTAACCGTAATACAGGAATGCTCCTTGACGGAATGGGTCGAACTGCCAATGGTTCTGATGTAGGTCAGTGGGCCAACACCACTCACCATAATTCCCATTGGAAAATGCAACAATATGATGGCGTATATTACAGGCTTCAAAATCGTGCGACGGGTTTATTCCTTGACGGAATGGGCCGAACAGCCAATGGAGATGCCTGCGGACAATGGGCAAATACCACCAGCACAAATGCGCAATGGGAATTGATCTCTGTTTCGTCTTCGGCAAGTTCAGCCAGAATAGGGACCTCTGAAAATAATAAAAACGTAGCGAAAGCGGCAAGTGACTTAGTTACAGATCCTCGATACTACCCTAATCCCGTTTCCTCAATTTTATCGATTGATCTGCCAGCAGAATTTGTGAATGGAAATGCAAAAGTGTTCGATCTAAGTGGAAGACTTTTAGTGGAAACGGAACTTTCAACGAAAAAGCAGTTCGTGGACGTGAACGTCCTTGAACAGGGAGTCTATTTGTTGCGAATCACAGGTGATACGGGCCAATTATGGAGTAAGAAATTCATTAAACGATAAGGTCTATTTGAATATCGGGTAAAGCAAAATAGAGGACTAATTAACTCGATGTAAAATGATAATCTAAACTTAGAATTACTATGAAAAACTATTTAACCACATTATTAATAATCCTTGTTTTTGCAGGGAATGCCTTATCCCAGGCATTTGTCCACCCTGGTGGTCTCCATACGCTGGAAGACCTCAACCGTATGAAAGAAAAAGTAGCCGCCGGGGAAAGTCCCTGGATAGAGGGCTGGAATGCACTGATTTCCGACTGGAAATCGAGTGCTACTTACGGTATGACCAATGGTGCCAGGGAAAATGCGAACCTGCGACAAAACATGAACAGGGACGCACAGGCAGCTTACCTGAACGCACTCCGCTGGTACATCTCCGGGGACGTAGCCCATGCGGAGAAGGCGATTAGTATATACAACACCTACGCCAATGTTGTAAACCAGATACCCTCAGGCGGAAATACCGATATCTTGGGGCTGGGAGGTATAGGTTTTACAGCGATGGCCATGGGGGCAGAGATCATGAGGCTCTATGAGGGCTGGGCTCCGGAGGACTTTGATAAATTCAAGTTCATGATGAAGGAGTATTTCTACCCCGTAAGCCACGACTTCCTGACCAACCACCGCGGTGCCTGCCCCACACATTATTGGGCCAACTGGGACCTGAACAATATTTCCGCACTAATAGCTATCGGTATTCTTGTAGATGACCGGGATATTTTCAACGAGGGAGTGGAGTATTTTAAAAGCGGGGTTGGTAGTGGAAATATCCATAACGCCATCCCTTTTGTTCAGGGAGATTTTGGCCAATGGCAGGAATCCGGAAGGGATCAGTCACATGCTTTGCTGGGTATCGGGTTGATGGCCAATTCCTGCCAAATGGCCTGGAACCAGGGAGTGGATCTGTATGGCTATGACGACAACCTTTTCTTAAAAGGAGCGGAATATGTAGCCCGTACCGGCGCTCTTTCGCTCGAAGCACCGTTTTTTGAAGAATTAAACACCTGCTCCAACCGCGGGCACCGCTGGGTAGCCAGCAATCAACTGGGAAGATATTTTGACCAGCCTGTTTGGGAAATCGTTTATAACCATTATGTGGTAAAACAAGGGCTGGAAGCACCGCACGTGGCGGCCATGGCACAGATCATGCGGTTTGCGGGCAGTACCAATGACCAGTTGGGGCATGGTACGCTCACTTTTACACAGGATGCAGCCGCCTCCCCGGTGGCTTTAACAGCACCTCCCGGCCAGCCGCAAGGTCTTACTGTACTAGAGGGCATCGGCAGGGTAGAATTGATTTGGAATGCAGTTGAAACCATGGATGCAGAAGGGTTTACCGTGAAGCGTTCTACAAGTCCGGGCGGACCATACACCACCATTGCTTCCTGGACAGGCAGAACGAACCCGCGATATACTGATACCGATGTAGAAAACGGTACGACGTACTATTATGTGGTTTCTGCCAGGAATGAAGCGGGAGAAGGCCCTGAGTCAGTTGAGATCTCAGCCACGCCTATGGATGCGGTACAAGAGATGCCAATAGGATGGACCCGAACAGACATCGGCAACGTGAGTGTTGAAGGGGAGTCAAGTTATGCATCGGTCAATACCGGACATACCTTTATCACCAAAGGAGCAGGTAGTATCGGTGGAACATCCGATGCCCTGGGATTCACCTATGGAATTGCTTCAGGTGATGTCACAATCACCGCAAGGGTAGCTGGCTTTGGAGGCGTACAAAAAACAGGGATCATGATTCGTGAATCGCTGGATCCTGATGCCAAGACCGTACTAATGAAAATTGGTGACGGTGGTTGGCGTATCGCTGGAATGGGATCACGTACCGAGACAGGAGCAAACATGGGATGGGTAGATGGAAACCGCTACACCTGGCGTCCCAATATCTGGTTCAGGATTACCCGTACAGGAAACACTTTTACCGTGTATGAGTCCAACAACAAGGATGTGTGGTTTGAAGTAGGCAGCCGTACCATAGAAATGGCTGAGGATGTTTATGTAGGACTCTTTAACAGTTCGGGGAATACCACTTCTTTGAATGAAACGAGATTTGATCACGTGTCTGTTGTTTCGAGTGGAACAGTGGTACCCGATAGCCCCACCGGATTGACAGCGGTAGCAGGCAATACACAGGATACTTTAAGCTGGAATGCAGTAGGCGGAGCTTCCAGCTATACCCTAAAACGCTCTACAACCAGTGGAGGTCCCTATGAAGTGGTGGCTACAAACCTGAATGTCACTCAGTATACAGATAAGGGTTTGGAGAATGGTACTACCTACTATTATGTGGTTTCAGCTGCCAACCTTTCCGGAGAGAGTGTCAACTCTTCGGAGGTAAGTGTTGCGCCTCAATTAGCTATTGCACCGGCGCCTGAAGAAGTAACTGCTCAGTCAGTATCAGGACAGCAAATCAATCTTTCCTGGAATGCAAGTTTAAGCGCGACAAGTTATCATGTAAAACGTGCCACGGTAAGCGGTGGACCCTATACCACCATTGCCAGCCCGGATACCACTTTACATAGTGATATGACTGTATCACATTCTACTACTTATTATTATGTGATCTCTGCGATAAATGCTCTTGGAGAATCAGATAACTCATTGGAAGTGAGAGCAACACCCGGGCAGGTAAGCTATTGGAAATTTGACGAGACGGAAGGATCAGATGTCGCTGATTCCTGGGGTGACAATATGGGAGCTTTGAGTTCAGGCACAATATTTTCAGAAGGTCTGATAGATAATGCAGTGCGTTTGAATGGAAGTGATGGGTATGTGACACTCCCTGAAGGGATAGTAAGCTCCCTGACAGACTTCAGTATTTCTACATGGATTAAGCTTGATGAAGTAGATACCTGGGCGCGTGTTTTTGACTTTGGTTCAGGAAGAGATAATTTTATGTTCGTTACACCAAGAAATGGTGCCTCTGGTACTTTGCGCTATGGTATAAATAACGGAACAGGCCAGCAACGAATCAATACAGGTTCTACTTTAACCTCCGGAAGATGGTATCACCTGGCCGTGACACAATCCGGCACTATGGCTATTCTTTATCTGGATGGAGTGGAAGTAGGTAGAAATGATAATATGACCCTTAATCCATCCAGTCTGGGCAATACGCCCCAAAACTGGATTGGTAAATCACAATATCCTGACCCGTTGTTAGAAGGTCTGGTTGATGATTTTAAAATTTATAGCAGGGCGCTGGAAGCAGCAGAGGTGGACTCACTTTTCAATGCGGTGGATTTTCCTGCAGTAGCGCCTGTTTCCCTACTGGCTGCACCTGGCGACAATAAGATCACCCTGAAATGGAATAATTCTCAGGGAGCCACCAGCTACACGGTTTATAGATCAGGCATTTCCGGAGGGCCTTATGCACAAGTTGGCACATCTTTAGTCAATGAATATCTGGACACGGAAGTGCTTAATGATTCTACCTACTATTATGTAGTAACTGCTACCACACCTCTCGAAGAAAGTGCTTATAGCGAAGAAATAAGTGGTACTCCGAATGGAGGTCGTGTTGCTTATCTGAAATTTGATGAAACAACAGGCACAAGTGCTGTTGATTTCTGGGGCGAAAATGATGGAATTTTGAGTTCAGGAGCAACTTTTTCAGAGGGCCTGATAGACAATGCCGTCAGTTTGAATGGAAGCGATGGGTATGTTACACTCCCAGAAGGGATGGTAAGTTCTTTGACGGACTTTAGCATCACCACCTGGGTAAAGCTTGATAAAGTGAACAACTGGGCACGTCTCTTTGACTTTGGTTCGGGAACAAGCAATTACATGTTTATCACACCAAAAAACGGATCCAACGGCAGATTGCGGTACGCTATTAAAACTGGTGGCGGAGAGCAGCAAATTAATACAAGTGCTACTTTAACCACAGGTAGATGGTATCACCTGGCTGTGACGCAATCCGGTACTACTGCCATTCTTTATTTGGATGGCGTAGAAGTAGGCCGAAATACCAGCATGACGCTCAACCCGTCTAGCCTGGGCAATACACCTCAAAATTGGATCGGTAAGTCGCAGTGGCCAGATCCTTTGCTGGCAGGGCAGGTAGATGATTTCAGGATCTATAGCGAGGCACTGAGCGCTTCAGATATAGCAGAAATGGCTTTCGCATATTTGCCACCTGCAGCTCCGAATAACCTTTCCATTGTTGCAGGAAATAACCAGATGTCATTAAGGTGGACCGCCGTGTTGGGAGGAAACGGTTATAATATCAAAAGGGCTACTGATATAGAAGGTCCGTTTGAGGTAATTGCCAACGTAGTTGACACCAGCTACATAGATGAAACTGCGGTTAATTGCGAAAAGTACTTCTACACCGTGTCGACTATTAATAACGTGGGCGAAAGCGCGGATTCATCGCCTTCAAGTCCTTGGTTGGGGACCAAACTGTCAGGTACATTAATAGGTACGGAGGGCTCTGGGGGCAATAACCCAGCTACGACCAAAGAAGCTGCAGTAGATGGCAATTTGGGCACGTATTTCGACGCTTCGACTAGTACCGCCTGGGTAGGGTATGATCTGGGTGAAGATGGCAGGAGTATGATCACAAAAGTGCGTTACGCGCCACGTCCCCGTCATTCACACCGTATGAACGGATCACAGATCCAGGGCGCCAATAACCCCGATTTCAGTGATGCTGAAACACTACTTTTTATTCCAAGACCCGCTGAATGGGTAATGACGGAACGAACCATTTCCAATAGCGGGGGCTATCGCTATATTCGGTACTTGTCACCAAACGGTTATGGAAGCATTGCCGAGCTTGAGTTTTATGGGCTGCCTGCGCGTTTACCGGAAGTTAGCAGTGACAGTGTTGTAAAAGGTACTTACGATTCTGCGTTTTACTATTCGACTGTGGCTTCTGATTTGCCCGAAGAATTCGTGGCTGCCGGATTGCCAGAGGGTTTAAGCATAGATACCTGCACAGGTGTTATTTCAGGTGCACCTAAAGAAGCGGGAACCTTCCCTGTTGCGATCACCGCTACTAATTATTATGGTTCAGGCACGGATACTGTGAAGATGGTAATTAAGAAAAACCAATCCATTAGTTTCAGTTCCTTGCCCGCAAAACACATTGGTGATGCCGATTTTGCACTTAATGCTGTTGCAAGTTCAGGTTTGCCAGTTACCTACAGCAGCTCCGATACCACGGTAGCTACCATTGTTGATGGCAACAACCTGCACATCAATGCAGTGGGCACTTGTATTATCACAGCTTCACAAGCAGGCGATAGTATTTATTATCCTGCCGGACCGGTTAACCAAAGCTTTACGGTAATCCCGCTGAATATCAGCGTGCTGCACAAAAGCGGAGAAAACAACGTGAGTAATAGCGTGATCATGCCTCATTTGCAAATCGTAAATGAAGATAGCCTTGGAGTTGCTTATCATGAACTAACCATACGCTACTGGTTGACTCCGGAGAATTATGCAGGTATCAACACCTGGGTAGACTATGCAGCGTTGGGTAAAGATTTGGTTTCTGCGAACTATGTAGCCCTGGAAAATCCACATAGTGGTGCTTTCGGTTATGTGGAGTACAGCTTTGGCTCACTTGCGGGCATTTCAACAGCCGGTGGTAATTCCGGTCCTATACAATCTAGGCTGGCCAATACCGACTGGACAAAACTGGACGAATCAGATGACTATTCTTATGATTCAAATAGGACCTATGCTGCCAATGATCACATCACCCTGTACAGAAATGGATACCTTATTTGGGGAACAGAACCGGTACAGGTTGCTACAGATTTGAGTTTGAAGGTATATTCTGAAAATAAAAACGCGAATACCGGCACCAATAAGATCCATACTTTCCTGAAACTTAATAATGAAGGGAATGTGCCGGTAGATTACAGTGACCTGAGTATCAGGTATTGGTTTACGAAAGACAGTGAAGCAGATCTGAAATACTGGATAGACTATGCGAAGTTGGGTAAATCGAATGTATTAGGTCAGTTTGTAGCACTTGATCTGCCAGTTGATGGCGCAGATACTTATTTCGAAATGACAGTTGATACAACTGCCGGTACGCTTTACCCATTGAGCAGTTCAGGAAACATTCAATACCGGATCACAAAATCAAACTGGTCGAAGTTTGAGGAGTCGGATGATTATTCCTATTTGCCAAAAGCTTTGTTCGCCGAAAACGATCATATCACGGTGTACTACCAGGGGGAGCTGGTCTACGGAACAGAGCCTTCAGGGGCAAATGCCCGGTCCGTAGATATCTATGAAGATGGTGATCTTGTTCAAAATGGGTTGCAGGTATATCCCAATCCTACAGTGGACAAGCTTACTATACGGTTCGGTAACTCAACGGCAACCAACGATCTGATCCTGTATAATGGATCAGGGCAGTTGATCATGACAGCTAAAATGCATATTGGAGAACACACCCTTGATCTCAGCAGCATCCCGTCCGGAGTATATTTTCTTGTTCTGAAACATGAGCAAGGAAGCATTTTCAGACGGATAGTCAAGCAGTAGGAATTTAGTTGGAATAATGAGGGCAGCTCGGCCTTCATTATTCCATAGTGTTTATGGAAAATCTGATAGGTCAGAAAGCACAGAACAATACTTGATGATGTGAATGAAAAGGTGTTCCAAATTTTGGGAGACCTTTTCTTTGTCTACTGTAAGAAGGGTTGATCCATAATTTATCTTTATTGGATCTTCTGTGATATACTCTTTATTGTCATTTTAGCAAAATTGTATGGTGAAATAGTTTATATGTTTAAAGTATTCAAATCCTTTAAGTAAAAATTAATGATCGCTCGATTTAAAGCTATTTGGGTAGCAATAACCCTGGTTATATTTTATCATGCTAAAGCGCAGGAATGGAAAGAGCAATTCACATCTCCGGATGAATCATACCAGTTGATGATAACCGGAGATGATTCCGGTCAAATCAAATACAAGGTAGATTATAAGAGGAAGCCGGTAGTTGACTCATCCCGGTTGTCCATCTCCCTGGACAACCACCTCTCCGAATGGGCCATGGCCATCAAAGAAAAACCTGAAGGTAGCTGGATGGAGGAGCTGGAGCTGAAGGAGACGAAAACTAGAAGGGTAGATTCTTCCTGGACACCGGTCTATGGCGAACGCTCGGTTATACAAGAGAAGTACAACGAGTTGATCCTGACTTTTGAGCAAAAGGCCAGCGCAAACTACAAAATGGACATTCAGCTTCGCGCTTATGATGAAGGTATAGCCATCCGATATTATTTCCATACCAACCCAACGGGAATCTATTACAGGATCACTGAAGAGAATACCGAATTCACTTTTCCCGAAGGTACTCAAGCGTGGTTCGAGCCTTGGGCACAGGGTCCTTTCACAAAGATGCCTTTGGCCGACTGGCCCACCGAAAGTGAAAGACCGTTGACTCTAGAGTTGGAAAACGGCCTTTATGCCTGTCTGGCTGAAGCGGCTATGGTAGATTTCGTCAGGACCAAATTTAAACTGGCTGAAAATAAACCCCATACCGTAAAAACAGTGCTGCACGAATCCGTAGACAAGGTGCCATATTTCTCAACACCATGGCGGGTGATCATGGCGGCAGAAACTCCTGGTGAACTGATCGAAAATAATGATATTTTATTGAATCTTAATGCTCCTTCCAAAATTGATCGCGAAACTTCTGGATGGATTAAACCCGGGAAAATTGTTCGCGATAAGTCCCTCACGGATAAAGGTTCCAAAGAATGGATAGATTTTGCAGTTGAACATAATCTGCAGTATTTATTAATTGACTGCTGTTGGTATGGTGAGCACTTCGGTTGGGATACGGATGCGAAGGAGGTGCGAATCGATATGGGGTTGAAAGAAGTAATTGAATATGGAAATGAGAAAGGAATCGGTACATTCCTATACGTGAATCAGCAAGCCCTTGCTAAACAGGATTTTGAGCTATTTCCATTATACAAGGAATGGGGAGTGGCAGGGGTAAAATATGGATTCGTCCAGGCAGGTTCCCATCGCTGGACCAAATGGCTGCATAAATCGGTGCAGCGAGCCGCTGAAAATCAACTCATGGTCAATATCCACGATGAATTCCGACTGACAGGAGAGCAACGTACCTGGCCCAACATCATGACCGTAGAGGGTATCCGTGGCAATGAAGAAATGCCCGATGCTACACATAACACCATATTGCCTTTTACCCGGGGAATAGCTGGTATGGGTGATTATACGGTATGTTATTATTCCCCAGGGATAAAAACCACGCATGCGCATCAATTGGCCCTTTCGGTCATTATGTATAGCCCTTTACAAACATTATTCTGGTACGATCAGGCTTCAGATTATCAGGGAGAGCCTGAAATCGAATTCTTTGACAAAGTTCCAACGGTTTGGGATGATACCAAGGTGCTGGATGGCCGGATAGGAGAGTATATTGTCACAGCAAGACGCTCTGGTGATGAATGGTTTATAGGTGGGATTACGAATAATGAAGCCCGCGAGATCGAATTGAATTTTGATTTTCTTGAGGAAGGGAAAAAGTATATTGCCACCTTTTATGAGGATGATGAATCAGTTAATACCCGTACGCAAGTGTCGCTGAAACAGAAAAAACTGACCAGTAAATCAAAGATAAAACTGCCTTTGAAAGCTTCAGGTGGAGTAGCAATATGGGTAAGAGAGCTGTAGGAGTATTACCTGTAAGGGAGTTTTGAAACAGATAAAATTGAATAAAATGAGAATTATCCACATAACTATTTTACTGTTTATATCTGTCCTTGGCGTGGCACAGCGCCAAAGGGAGGCAACGAATTTTGATTTTGACTGGAAATTTTTACTCGGAGATGTCACTGAAGCCAAGAGCCCTGATTACGATGACAGGGATTGGCAGGAAGTGCAATTGCCCCATGACTGGAGCATAAAGCAACCTGTGTCAAAGGAGAATGCCGGCAAAGGTTGGATGGAAGGCTCCATGGGCTATTTACCGGGAGGTATTGGCTGGTACCGTAAAAGCTTTACAATCCCTGTGGATTATAAAGAGAAAAAAGTTGTCATTCAATTTGACGGGGTATATCATCAGAGCGACGTGTATATCAATGGTGAGCATTTAGGGTTTCACCCTTATGGCTATACCACATTTGAATATGACCTGACCCCATATTTGAACTATGGAGGGGAGAATACGATTGCCGTGCGAGTAGACCATAGCGATGCGCCTTCATCACGTTGGTATTCAGGCTCGGGGATCTACAGACATGTTTGGCTAAAAGTGACCGATCCAATACATGTCGCCACATGGGGTACCTATATCACCACTACGGAGATTTCAGAAAAGGAAGCGAAAGTCAGCATGGCTACCACCATTGACAATAGTAGTCCGGATCCTGTAGAAGTTTTGGTGCAAAACCAGATCATTGACAAGCAGGGAAAGAAGGTAGCAGTAGAGAAGTCAAAGCTTCAGGTCGGGGCATCGAAGCAGGAAACACTGCAACAATTCTTAACACTCAAGGAACCTCAGCTCTGGTCAATCGAAACGCCAAACTTATATTTCATGGAAACCACCGTAAAGGTGAGCGGCAAAACAGTCGATCAATACAAGACGACATTTGGTGTCAGGGATATCAGGTTTGATGCAGATAAAGGCTTTTTCCTCAATGGAGAGAATATCAAAATGAAAGGCATGAACCTCCATCCGGATGCAGGGTCTTTGGGCACGGCAGTCCCTGATCGGTCTTACCTGCGCAGGCTTCAAATCCTCAAAGAATATGGAGTCAACGCTATCCGATGTTCACACAATCCTCCCACGGCTGAATTTTTAGATATGTGCGACAGCCTGGGCTTTGTTGTAATCGATGAGGCGTTTGATAAATGGAAAAGCGGTTATTATAAAAAATACTTTGATGAGTGGTGGCAGCGGGACATGGATGCCATGGTGCTACGGGACCGCAATCATCCTTCTATAGTTCTTTGGAGTATTGGAAATGAAACAGGTGAGCAGCATGATAAAACTGAAGAAGGTGCAGAGCGTGCCATTATGTTAAGGGATTATGTTCACAAGCTTGAACCCAGCCGGTTAGTCACCGCAGCACTTCAGCCGGATAAATCCCGAACGTACAATAAAACGGGGTTTGCTCAGGCACTGGACGTAGTTGGATATAACTACCAGGAGCAGTGGCTGGAAGATGAGAAGAAGCAATTCCCTGACCGGATCATGTACATATCAGAAGCTTATCCCTACTTCCGCGGGAAAGGTAAAGAATATTATGCTTATTACCCTGTCAACCCATGGTACGATGTAGCCAACAATAACTATGTCTTTGGCCAGTTCATTTGGGCAGGGGTCGATTACCTGGGAGAGAGTACCGGCTGGCCAAGCACCGGGTGGGTGACCGGTCCATTTGATGTGTGCATGTTTGAAAAACCATCTGCCGCATTTCATCGGTCTGTCTGGAACGATAAGCCCATGGTGAGGATCGCAGTGGCTGATCAGTCATTAGATATAGATCCCGGAAAATCTCATTGGAGCTGGCCTTTTTTGGCTGCTCACTGGAGTTTTCCTCAATACGAAGGGCATGTTATCCAGGTTCAAACCACTACTAATTGTGATAGTGTGGAATTGTTCCTTAATAACAAGTCTTTGGGGGTTCGAAGGGCTGCAGATTATCCCAACAATACGATCTCTTGGTATGTCGAATACAAGGCCGGTAAAATTGAAGCAAAAGGCTACAAAGGTGGCAGAGAAGCCGCTCACTATGAACTTAAGACAGCCGGAGCACCTGCACAGATCTTATTGTCAGCTGACCGTACCCAGATTGCTGCTGATGGACAGGATTTATCACATATTACCGTCAAACTAGTAGATGACCAGGGTGTGGCGATCCCCAATGCAGACCAGGAAATTACGGTTGAAGTATTTGGAAACGGTAGATTGTTGGGGTTAGATAACGGCGATCTGCGAGACCCCTTCACTGGAAACTCAATGCCAACCTACTTCGGAAAAGCCTTGCTTACCGTTCAGTCAGATCGGTCAGAAGGGGATATAAAAGTAATTGTAAAGTCCAAAGGGTTGCCTGATGGGACCTTACAGATCTTAACCAAATAAGAATTAATTAATATGTAATGTTGATGAAAAAATTACCATTTCTTGTCGTTTTATTGCTCTGGATCACCTTGGCGAATACAGCCTTTTCGCAGGACAACCTGGTTGTTTATGATGTCCCCAAAGCACTCTTCTATTCTATGCACAATGATGATTTTACCGTGCAGGTAAGAAAGCCCGGAGGGCCATGGAAAGACCTTTATGAGTACAATGTGAAAGTAGATATGGATACAGAGTCTAATGCCTCCATGGTTCATTTTGACTTTTCCGGAAAGGTGGAAGTAAAAATAAAAAAGAATAATGGGCTCGTAGGATCAGTCGCTATTCGGCCATTGTACTATGGGATTACTCCCGAAGTGAACGGGAATATCATTCAGTTTACCCTCGACAGGTCCAGGAATATTTCCATCGAGGTGAATGGAGACAAACTACACAACCTGCACCTGTTTGCCCAGCCGGTTGAGGATAGCCGTCCGGATCCCAATGACCCTAATGTCGTGTATTTTGGCCCGGGTGTACACGAAGCGCCGGATAAACCGGGGGATGTCTTTCAGATCAAAAGTGGACAGACCGTATATATCCATGGCGGGGCTGCCGTCAAGGGGAAACTGCTTTGCGATAAGGTAAAAGATGTGCGGATCATTGGGCGAGGTATGATCTTGAATCCCGAGCGGGGCGTGGAGATAAGGCATTCGGAAAATGTAGAAATTGACGGCATCCATGTCGTCAATCCCAAACACTATACCGTTTACGGGGGCGAGTCAAAGGAATTAAAGATCAGGAATATTACATCGTTTAGCTGTGGGCCATGGACTGACGGGATAGACCTGATGAGCTGTTCGGATGTAGAGATAGATGGTGTGTTTATGAGAAATTCCGATGACTGCATTGCCATCTACGCACATCGCTGGGATTTCTTCGGCAATGCCAGAAACTACAAGATCTCCAATTCTACTCTTTGGGCCGATATTGCCCATCCTACCAATATAGGAGCCCATGGAAATACGGAGCATGAAGGTGACACAATAGAAAATATCATCTTCTCAAATATCGACATCCTGGAACACGATGAAGATGACCCGTGCTGCCTGGGCACCATGGCCATCATAGCAGCTGATAACAACCTGGTGCGGAATGTTACTTATGAAAACATCCGGATAGAAGATATCCAGGAGGGCCGTTTGTTTGATTTGCGTGTATTGAACAACCCGAAGTACAATACCAAATCAGGAAGATCGATCGAGAACATTTATTTCAAAGAAATTACCTACAATGGTTCCGGATTGCGTCCCTCTCAGATCATGGGGTACAATGAAAACCGGAATGTAAATGGGGTGACTATCGAAAATGTGAAGATCAATGGTGAAAAGATTACCAATGCCGAGGTGGGTAATATCATCATCGGAGCGTATGTAGAAAATGTAAAGTTCAAAAAGTAAAATAGTATGCTACAAAATATGAATACATCAAAAATCCTTATCATAATTAGTGCGTGTGTGCTTTTGACAGGATTATCCAGTTGCAAAAAGAAACGAACCACAGAGGCAGGGTCTGGAAAATCAGAGGAAATTCCTGAGTTGATCAGCAATCCGATTTCAGAAATCTCCTGCGCGGATCCTTCATTCGTAAAGCATGATGGCAAGTATTACATCTACGCAACCGTAGATCCCTGGGGAGGCGAAGAACTTGTTGTGCTGGAGTCGTCAGATTTTAAGAACTGGGAGAGAAAACACATCCAATGGCCTAACCTGGAAGACTGCACCAGCCCTACATCAAGGGAAGATAAAATATGGGCTCCGGGTGTCATAAAAGGCAAGGATGGTAAATTTTACATGTATGTAACCGTGCACAACGAACTTTGGGCCGGTGTGGCAGACCACCCGCTGGGGCCGTGGAAAAATGCCAAACCGGATGGCACCCCATTGATCAGGGGCAACATGTTTCCCGAATATCACATGATTGACGGAGATGCGTTCATTGATGAAGACGGTCAGGCCTATTTATATTGGGGCTCAGGGCTGAATTGGGTAAACGGTCATTGCTTTGTAGTAAAGCTTGAAGACGATATGGTTTCCTTCAAGGAAGAGGATATACAAGATGTCACTCCTCCACACTATTTCGAAGCGCCCTATATGATCAAGAGAAACGGCAAGTACTACCTCATGTATTCTCATGGAAAATGTACCAACGGCACCTATCAGGTCAGGTATTCTGTGGGAGATACACCTTATGGCCCCTGGACAGAAGGAGCGGAAAGTCCTATACTTGCCACCACCGAAGACTCTACCACACTGGGGCCGGGGCATCATACCGTCTTTTCAGAAAAAGGACAGGACTATATTCTGTATCACCGAATCCGGGACAACAGCGGGCCGTTGCTCCGTGAATTAGTCATTGATAGTTTGAATTTCGACGCAGAAGGAAATATCCGGAAAGTAACCCATCGCGGAGTGGTAAATTTTGTACTGTAGGAAAGAATAACCATTAATGCCTGTCCGACCTCTGACGGAAGTTTAAGGAAACATTAAGGATAAGTCAAACTTAATGCCTTAATGGTTTGAAACAGGTTTCATAATGGTTTGGGAAACGGGATTAGAAAGTTATAACCATTAAGAAACATTAGGAACACTCTTCATTCACTTAATGCCTTAATGGTTCAAAAACAGAATGGGGATTATCAAATTAATTACAAAGAATGAAAAGGGAAAAGTATTTATTTATTAGCGTTCTGTACATTTTATCCTATTGTGCCGTAGCCCAGGAACAGACTGAGGTAAAAGGACCTGACAGCAAGCTGGAAATCAAAGTAGAATTAAACGAGGGTCGTCCATTTTACACTGTTCGCTACAATGGTGAGGTTTTCCTGGAGCCTTCCCCCTTGGGGCTTAAAACATCTATTGGTAACTTTTCTGATTCGATGACTTATGTTTCCCACGAAACCCGGACGGTTAAGGAGACTTATGAATCGAAGAAGAGCAAAGTAAGCCAGGTAAACTATGAGGCCAATGAACTCGTATCCCGGTATTTGAACGCGAATGGTGATACACTGCATATCATATTTCGAGTGAGCAATTATGATGTGGCCTTCTCTTACCGGGTGACGGTGACCAGTGACAAGACGAACCTGCTGATTCATGGGGAAGCTACCGGTTTTGATCTCCCGGACTATACTACGACGTTCATTACGCCTCAGGCATTGCCAATGACAGGTTGGAAAAAAACCAAACCCAGCTATGAGGAGCGCTATACTTATGATGAACCAGTGGGTACTCCCTCAAAAAATGGTGTAGGCTACACATTTCCGGCACTCTTTAAAATAGGAGAAAAAGGTTGGGCATTGATTTCCGAAACAGGAGTGGATAGCCGCTATGTAGGTTCCAGACTTGGGGAAGGCACCAAAGCAGGTTTTTATCCTTTAGAGTTTCCACAGGCGGGAGAAAACAATTTCCTTGGGGGCACCTATGCGGCAGTGGCACTTCCGGCACAGACACCATGGCGTACCATCACCGTTGGTGAAACCCTCAAGCCTATTGTGGAGTCCACCGTGGCCTTTGATGTAGTAAAGCCCCTTTACGAACCCTCACAGGATTATGAGATGGGTAAGGCCTCCTGGAGCTGGATAGTCTGGCAGGACGCCAGTATGAACTACGAGGACCAGGTAAAGTATATTGATCTGGCAAGCGCCATGGACTTTGAGTACATTCTTGTTGATGCCTTATGGGACCGGAATATTGGTCGGGAGCGAATGGAAGAACTGGTGAAATATGCAGCATCGAAAAATGTAGAAGTACTGCTTTGGTACAATTCCAACGGCTATTGGAACGATGCTCCTCAGAGCCCGAAAAATGGTATGGATTCTGCTCCTGCCCGTAAAAAAGAAATGGCATGGATGCGGCGTATTGGGGTAAAAGGGATCAAGGTGGATTTCTTTGGTGGCGATAAGCAGGCAACCATGAAACTATATGAAGACATCCTTTCGGATGCCAATGAGTATGGTATTGTTGTTACCTTTCATGGGTGCACACTTCCCAGAGGTTGGGAGCGTATGTACCCCAATTTTGTAACCTCTGAAGCTGTACTGGCTTCTGAAAATCTGGTTTTTAGTCAGGGAAATTCTGATGCACATGCTTATTGGGCTACCATCTTGCCCTTTACCAGGAATTCGGTAGCTGCTATGGATTTTGGGCCTGTTTTCTTCAATAAGAAACTTTCCCGTGACCAAAACCGGGGATCGGTTCGACGCACGACCGATGCTTTTGAAGTAGCGACTTCCGTATTGTACTTCTCACCGGTACAGCATTTTGGAATCACTCCCAACAACCTTGAGGAGCAACCGGAGTATGTCCTTGATTTTATGCGGAAGGTACCTACCACATGGGATGAAACCGTGTTTATCGATGGCTATCCGGGCAAACATATCGTAATGGCTAGAAGAAAGGATGAACAATGGTATATGGTAGCCGTGAATGGTGAAAAGAAGGAGAAGGAGTTGACGGTGGCCCTGCCGATGCTGGCCAATCAGGAGGTGAACCTGATGTTTGACAAGGAAGACCGCACAGCAGGCATCAAAAAACTGAAAGTAAACAAGAAGGGAAAAGTGAAGCTGACACTACTACCTGAGGGTGGGGCGGTGATCTATTAACTACGATTTTAAAAAGGAGGAGCAGAAAATTATATTTTGCAGTTATGGCAATGGGCAAATATGCCTGTAGAAAGAAAGTATAAAGCAGACAAAACCCTGCCCATAGCCATGTACCTAATAATCCACAAATGGCTCATAGTTTATCATGCCTGAACGATAAGTGACATCCTTTAATTGTCTTTTGCACAAAATTGCAGATGGAACGGCATTTTGGATCAGGGAAACTGGAAAATAATAAGCATGAGGCTGACGGGCATATATCTATTGGTACATTTGGTTTTTTGGTGCGGCGCACAGACACTTCCCGTGCCCGCTGACATTGGCAACCAACATCCTCGCTGTTTCGGTCGCGACATGGATCTGGCTGAGGTAAAGGTTTTGGTGAAAAATGAAGAATGGGCTGCCGGTATCATTAAAAAGACGGAGGAAAGACTGGCCCCATACATCGCTCATTACAAGGAAGACCCGACATGGCTGGTTTCCCGCCTGCAGATGTATTGGAAATCCAGACACAATCAGATATACATCAATGGAGGAAATTATTCACATGCTGAAGGAAAAGCCCCTGCACCTACAGTGAAGTTTATTGGTGGACGAGGTACCAAAACTTATCACAATAGACCTAAACTGGAGGATGTTTTGCCTTACATGGATGATCCAGGGGGACTTTACCTGGAAAGGAGCGATTCGGAAGGTCAGTGGGAGTGGGTGCCCATACCTGCTACCGGAGGTATCGTGGCATCCATCAATCGGGAAATATTGAGTATAGCCAGGGATGCAGCATTCTTGTTTTGGTTTACGCGAGAGGAAGTTTATGCGAAGCTGGCTGCCGGCATTCTGGATACCTACCTCACAGGTATCTATTACCTGAAAGAACCCATCGACCTGAGTCATGGTCACCATCAAACACTGGTTGCATATACCCAGTTTGAAGTGATCCAGGAACATTACATAGCGGAGGTTACTCAAATTTATGATTTCCTGCACGGCTATGTGTCCAAAAACCAGCCGGACAAAATCAACCTGTATACCAAAACCCTCCAGAAGTGGGCGGACCAGGTGATCAAAAACGGGGTTAGTTTCAACAACTGGAACCTCTTCCAGGCCGGGCACGTGTCACGCATTGCCCTGGTGCTGGAGAATGATGATGCCTATGCAAATGGCAAAGGTGCACAGTACTACCTCGATCAGATCATGAACCATACCAGTACCCGGCAGTGGTCGCTAACCAAACTTCTTGATTACGGTTACGATCCTGAAACAGGCATCTGGAACGAAAGCCCCGGATATGCACTGGGTGTGCTCAGGGATTTTGTCCATTTCGCTGAATTTTACGACCATACCTTTGATATTGACCTGGTAAAATCATTGCCAGTGCTTAGAGAGGCAGTGATTGCTACCCCACAGTACCTGTATCCCAATGGTTACAGAGTAGCATTTGGAGATGGGCATTACGCTAGGCTGGAAGCAGGACCGATGCTGTACATGATCGAAAACGCCAAAAAATATGGCAAAGAGCAAGATGAAATCCTTTTTACCCGTATGGTCAAGACTCTGTTTGGCGAAAATGCTTATGCCAGTGAATTCAAGCGAAGACATATTGAAGATCTTTTCCGTAAGAGTCATACTATGACTGAGGATATCTCACCGGGAAAATTGGAAGATTTCACCTCACCACTCTTCTATGCACCCAATACCAGCTGGCTCGTGCAAAGACAGGGAGCGGGTGATTCGGGACTCATGATCAGTCAGGCCGGGTCACTTGGTAATCATATGCATTCCAATGGCATTGCTATGGAATTGTACGGATACGGCCTTCCGCTAGCTCCCGAAATGGGACACGGGTCCAGCTACTTTTCCATTGAGTACGCCGAGTATTACACGCAGTTTCCAGCACACAATACCGTGATTGTGAACGGGAAATCTAAATACCCGGAGATGAAAAGCAACCATGCCTTTACAGTCGATACGGCATATCCGCAAAGCGGAAAACAGGAAGGAAACATACCCGGATTTACGTTTTCAGATGTCAGCTTTTTGGAGCCGGAGACCTACAGCGACCAGCGAAGAGTTATGGGCATTGTATCCGACGAATCTTCTGGTTATTACATTGATATTTTTCGCTCCAAACAAAGAGAAGGAAAGGATGTAAAGCACGAGTATTTCTATCACAACCTGGGTCAGAGTCTGATGTTAGCTGACCAGCAGGGAAAAGCACTAGAGTTACTACCAACCAGCAAACTGGCCTTTGGTGATGGCGATCTGATGGCCTACGATTATATGTGGGATAAAAAATCCATCGAGACCAGTCAGCATTTCAAAGGTCAGTTTAATCTGAAAATGGTAGATAGAGCGGTTTCCATGAACCTGTGGATGAAAGGTGCACCGGGTCGGGAAATTTTTTCGGTACGGAGCCCGAAATCCACGGCGTTTCGGCATGGACCATTACCGGAAAAACTGAATGATTTACCCGTTCCAACACTGGTGGTACGACAGGCAGGTGAAGCATGGAACCGGCCGTTTGTGGCCATCTACGAGCCAGCGCTAAATGGCGAGTCGGCCATCGCTTCAGTGGATTACTTTGGAGAAGGTACTTTTACGGGCATTCATGTTACAAGCCGGTCAGGTCGGGAGGATATCATCTTTTCTTCAATTGACGGGACTGAAATCAGGAAAGAAAAGGGGATTGAAGTAGCAGGGACTTACGCCGTGGTGTCCGTTTCAGGTGAGGATTTCAGCATGTTTTTGGGCAATGGAAAATCCATTAGTTACAAAGGTTATCAGCTGATTTCGGAGGTTAATTCTGCCAGGGCTTTTGAATCCAAAAACGGCCAGTGGTATGTGATGACCCGGGAAGCTGCCTGTCTGAGCATTAATATTGATGATGTGAAAGCCGACTATGTTTTGGAAGATGCAAATGGCAGGACCTATGAAGGTACTGTGAATAAAAAAGCCGGGAAAGTACACTTCAGCTTACCTGCGTTGGATTACATGCCAGTGAAGATGAAGGTAGGGAAATAACCGGAAAGAGATAGATGTTACACAGAGAACTAAATATATGGGGGATAGACCTGGGAGGCACTAAGATAGAGGGAGCCATTCTCAAGTCTGCGACAGATCCGGAGGTATTATTCAGATACCGCGTGCCCACAGAGGCTGATCAGGGATATGAGCACGTGCTCAGTCAGGTCAGCTATCTGCTGGATGTGATGGAAGAGGAAGCAGGCTATAGAGCTGAAAGGATCGGCATAGGCACACCGGGAACATTGGTTCCTTCCACAGGATTGATGAAAAACAGCAACGCTACCGCACTCAATGGAAGGCCCATGAAAGCCGACCTGGAGGAGCTGTTACAAATAGAGGTGGTAATGGCCAATGATGCCAATTGTTTCGCGCTGGCAGAAACAAAGCTGGGGGTAGTCAAAGAAAAGTATCCTGATGCTCAGGTGGTTTTTGGTGTAATACTGGGTACAGGAGTAGGTGGCGGACTGGTCGTCAATGGCCAGGTGATCAACGGACACCATGGCATTGGTGGAGAATGGGGGCACAATTATTTGCCAGGGTTTGAAGGGAGAACATGTTTCTGTGGGAAGACAGGAGATAACGAGAGCATCTTATCAGGGCCTTCCCTGGAGTGGTATTACGAAAAGGAGTCAGGCGAGAAGAAAAGCCTGAAACAGATCGTAAAGCTTGCGAGATTAGGTAAGAACGAAGCAGCCAGGGCCACTTTGTGTCGGCTGACTTATGGTTTTGCTGAAGCTATCAGTGTGATTATCAATGCTATAGACCCCGATGTGATCGTGATCGGAGGAGGAGTAGGCACAATTGATGAGATCTATACGAATGGTGTGGCGGCAATCAGCCGGAAAGTTTTCAACCGGGAGTTTACTGCGCCGGTAGTGAAACCAATGCTGGGAGACAGTGCGGGTGTTTTTGGTGCGGCGTTTTTAACAGTAGACAATAAGAGAATGGAATTAATATGAGTGGTGAAAAAGTTGCCTGTAGCTGAGATCTACCGATACATTATTTGCTGGAATGCAGAAAAATAAAACTGAAGTGAAGGGGAATCATTACACACTATTCATTATTTGGGCCATTCTGATAGTTGCTTGTGAGCAAAAGAAGGATGTCACCCAGGAAGAAAACACCAGTGAAGCAACACCATACGTTTCAGAAGTCTGGGTCTCAGACCAGGGAGATGGCACCTTTACCAACCCCGTCTTATATGCTGACTACTCCGATCCCGATGTGGTTCGGGTAGGTGATGATTACTACATGACCGTAAGCAGCTTCAATTGTACCCCGGGCCTACCAATCCTGCACTCTAAAGATCTGGTGAACTGGACGATTGTGAATTATGCTCTTGATAAACAAATCCCAGAGGAGGTTTTCAATAAACCTCAGCACAGTAAGGGAGTCTGGGCGCCATCTATTCGCTATCATAAGGGTGTGTTTTACATCTATTGGGGTGACCCGGATTTTGGGGTTTATATGGTGAAAACTAAAGATCCGTTTGGCCAGTGGTCAGGACCTGTACATGTGCTGGCCGGGAAGGGGATTATCGACCCGTGCCCACTTTGGGATGGAGAAAATACTTACCTCATTCATGCCTGGGCAGGTAGCCGGGCAGGCATCAACAGTCTTTTGACCATTCGAAAAATGAATGCAGAAGGAACCAAAGTCCTGGACGAAGGTCGGCATGTCTTTGACGGACATGACCATCACCATACCGTGGAAGGTCCCAAGCTATATAAAAAAGATGGTTACTATTACATTCTGGCCCCTGCAGGAGGAGTAGCCACAGGGTGGCAACTTGCTTTAAGATCCAAAAACATCTATGGTCCTTACGAGAAAAAGGTGGTAATGGAGCAGGGTAGCACTAATATCAACGGACCTCATCAGGGTGGCTGGGTACAAACACAAACCGGTGAAGACTGGTTTGTGCACTTCCAGGATCAGGGAGTGTATGGCCGGGTACTTTGGCTAAATAAGATCAACTGGGAAAATGGCTGGCCGCTGATGGGCGAAGACCTGGATGGAAATGGTGTTGGGGAGCCTTTGAAGGTCTATCAGAAACCAAATGTGGGTAAAGAGTATCCACTCGCTACACCACAGGAACCGGATGAATTTGAAAATGGAAGGCCTGGATTGCAGTGGCAATGGTATGCGAATCCATCGGTGAAATGGAGCGCGCAGATCCCGGATACCGACTGTTTACGATTATTCGCTATGAGCAAAAAGGGTCTCCCTAATCTATGGGATGTGCCTAATTTATTGATGCAGAAGCTACCCGCTCCGGATTTTACTGCTACCACCAAAGTGAAGTTGACCACTGAGTGGAATACACCGGGCAAGACAGCCGGGCTCATGATGATGGGGCAGTCCTATGCCTATGTTGGCATCTCTTACCATGATGAAAAGTATTGGGTGCAGCAAACAACCTGTCCGGATGCCATCAATGGAAATCCTGAAGAAGTAATAGAAGAGATTCCACTTGAATCCAACGAAATCTTTCTCCGGATGAAGGTGAGCTCCCCTGATGCCACTTGCTATTTCAGTTTCAGTAAAAACGGAAAAGATTTTAAAGAAATAGGTAAAAGTTTTAAGGCAGAAAAAGATCTCTGGATCAGTGCCAAGATGGGTATTTTCTCAGTAAGTGAGCCCGATGTATGGATGGGTGGCTATGCGGATTTTGACTGGTTCAGGGTGGGGAAGTGATCGAAGCACAGGAACTACTACAACTTAATGCATAGCTTCAGTACCATGGATTAGTAATCTCTAAATTGGTATGATCATAATAATAGTTTATTCACCACACGATTATAATTGATATGAGGGCATTTCTTTTCATATGAATCTTCTATGAATGAGGTCAGGTACCGGGGAGTCGGATCCATACAGGTGAACTTTCACATTGAGTAATCCGGGCGAACAATAAAATGGTAGCTATTAAGTTTTTTGCAAGCTTTTTTTAATAATGGGTCATAGGTTATGCTCTCTGAGCCATAGTTGATCTCCTTTTTTTGGTATTTCTGCGACCATTGTAGGTATAAAATTTCCTGACCGGATTGTGGAAATTGATCAACTAAAATTACATGAGAGCATATATTTTTTTTTCTTCCTTGGTATTACTGATTTTGGTGTTGGTTGGAAGTTGCCAGCAGCGGCAAAAAGAAGTTTTTGATATTGATAAAAACCTGGATTACTGTGTTGATCAGGTATTGAGGACACTGGACTCTATTCCAGCAGATTCGCTGATTCCGAGAAATATTCCGCCGGATAGATCTGCATGGAAATATATACAGTATAAAGACTGGACCAGTGGCTTCTGGCCGGGAACGCTTTGGTATCTATATGAGTATACCGGAGATGAAAAGTTGAAAAAGGAGGCAGACAGATTCAGTCGTTACCTTACTCCACTCTCGTTACAGCCAGCTATAGACCATGATATAGGGTTCCAGGTATTCAATAGTTTTGGAAACGGATATCGCTTGACTGGTGATGAGGATTATAAGGAGATCGTCCTCAGGTCAGCGGATACACTAACTTCCCTGTTTAACCCCAATGTAGGTACTATACTGTCATGGCCAAGGCCGGTACCTGATATGGAGTGGCCCCAGCACAATACCATCATGGACAACATGATCAACCTGGAGCTTTTGTTTTGGGCATCCAAAAATGGGGGAGATAAATCATTGTATAATATGGCGGTCACGCATGCGGAGACGACTATGGAGAATCACTTCAGACCGGACTATACATCTTATCATGTGGTGGTCTATGATACGCTGACCGGAGGCCCTATCAAGAAAGTTACTCACCAGGGATACAATAATGAAAGTATGTGGGCTCGCGGGCAGGCATGGGCGATCTATGGTTATACCATGGTATATCGTGAGACGCAGGATCCAAAATTTCTGGATTTTGCTCATAAAGTAACCCGTCCGTACCTGGATCGGCTTCCCGACGATCTGATCCCGTTCTGGGATTTTGATGCTCCCGGGATTCCGGATGAGCCTAAAGATGCTTCAGCATCAGCAGTGGTAGCATCAGCTCTCCTGGAGTTGAGCACCTATACGGAAAATACAAAGCTGGCTGATGAGTACCGCACCAAAGCTGAAGCCATGTTGTCTGAGCTTTCAAGTGAAAAATACCAAAGCGGTGATCAAAACCCTGCATTTCTTCTGCATTCCACCGGACATTATCCAAATGGAAGTGAGATCGACTACTCGATCATCTATGCGGATTACTACTACATTGAAGGATTGATGCGGTTGAAAAGGCTGCATTCCGGGCAGCAAGTGATAGATACAGCCTATACAGGAATGCAATAAGACCACATTATTCACACAGTTTCTGACCCCTCTAAAGGACGACCTAATGAACAAAAAACTGCTGGCAGCATCAGTCGTGTCATCACTTGCTGGATTTTTGTTTGGCTTTGACACGGTAGTGATTTCCGGAGCTAACCTTCCAATTAAAGAGTTGTGGAATACTTCGGATTGGTTTCATGGAACCTTCATTATGTCCATGGCATTATGGGGCACCGTAGTGGGTGCCTTACTTGCAGGTTACCCAACAGATCTGTTAGGCAGGAAAAAAACCCTTATCTGGGTTGGTGTTTTATACTTTGTTTCAGCCGTGGGTTCGGCGACAGCCACCGATCCCTTTATGTTTTCTTTTTTTCGATTTATTGGCGGTTTGGGCGTGGGTATTTCCTCAATTGCAGCTCCTACTTATATTTCTGAAATATCCCTCGCTGAAAACAGAGGCAGACTGGGAGCTTTGTACCAGTTTAATATTGTTTTTGGGATCTTGATAGCTTTCATTTCCAACTACCTGCTGGAAGGAATAGGGGGAGCGAATGATTGGAGAATTATGTTGGGGGTAGAGGCTTTACCCGCTTTGGTCTATACATTGCTCGTCTTTGCGATCCCCAGAAGTCCCCGGTGGTTGGTTGTTCATAAGGGAGATGTAAACGAAGCGATAAATACCCTCAGGGCCTTTACTAAGGGTAGAAATGTAGCTGAATCAATGCTTCTGGAAATTGAAATTGAAAAAAAGAAAAGTGCGAACGATGTAGCAGGCCTGTTTTCAATAAAATATAGGAGATGTCTGTCACTTGCTTTTTTGATTGCGTTTTTCAATCAACTTTCTGGTATAAACTTCATACTGTATTACGCTCCTGAAATATTGGAGAAAGCAGGTTTTGGTACTTCCGATTCTCTTTTCAGCTCTATCGCTATCGGATTAGTGAACCTCATTTTCACGCTCCTGGGAATGAGCTTAATTGATAAAGCCGGCCGCAAGCAGCTGATGTATATTGGTTCCATAGGTTATATTATTAGCCTGTTCATGGTGTCTTATGGGTTTTATGTAGAGGCAGATGCATCATTCAAGCTGGTATTTATTCTGATGTTTATTGGGTCTCATGCAGTGGGGCAGGGCGCGGTGATCTGGATATTTATATCAGAGATTTTCCCCAATAAGGTCAGAGCCTACGGACAGGCCTGGGGGAGTGGTGCCCATTGGGTGTTTGCTGCCCTGATCACGTTGTTTGGAGCCGTATTGATCAATACCTTTGAGCCATGGGTTGCATTTGCCTTTTTCGGTGGATTTATGGTTTTGCAGCTGCTATTTGTTCATTTCCTAATGCCGGAAACAAAAAGGAAATCCCTTGAAGAGCTGGAAAAAGAACTCGTAATCAGATGAAGGAAATGTCCACCCGGCTTTTGATGATTATCCGGTAGAATGAGACCCTAACCAAAAACCTTCTTCCAGCTTGTCTAAATACTCTTACCATTTGCTTCTAAGAAATCTCTGAGAGCAAGGTTCTGTTTCATGACCTATTGTTGCAGCATGTGGGTAGCTGGCGTTCCGAAAGAAGCGGATAATAGCTTTGATTATAAAAATGGTATTTAACCTTTATTTTAAGGCACTTCGTTTATGAATTAAAAAAATATCTAAGCTTCCAGGTTGGATTTTAATATATTTTTGCTATAATCGTATTTACTACAGTTAATTATCTAACCAATCTGTACGTCTAATGGTGAGCAATCTTCAGAAACACGAGATCCAGTATTCGCCGAATACGGATACATCAGTGCCGACCCCTGTGGAGTTTAAAGACCAGAGCGATGAGCATATTTGGCAGTCTTTCAAGGATGGAGATGAAGCAGCATTTATCTTCATTTACAGAAGCTATGCCAATCTGTTGTACAACTACGGATCAAAATTTTCTCAGGACAAAGAATTAGTTGAGGATTGCTTGCAGGATTTTTTCCTTTACCTGAGGAAAAACAGAGAAAGACTTGGTAAAACGACCTCCATTAAGCTTTATCTACTTAAATCCTTCAGAAGAAGAGTCATTGAGTATGTCACCAAATCCTTAAATGAAAAGAAGCGAAATAGCAATTCGCTTGCATTTCAGCTGGAGGTAGAAGTGTCTCATGAGTTGAAATACATCGATGCACAGGCTAAGGAGGAGCAGACCAGAAAGCTGAATGCAGCATTAGAAAAACTTGACCATAAGGAACGTGAGGCTGTATTCTTTTTCTATTATGAGGGGCTGAGCTATAAAGAAATAGCTGAATTATTGGAATTTTCTCATGTTTCTTCAGCCAGAAGGCTAATCTATAGGGCGCTTGGTAACCTTAAGGAACTTTTTTTCGTATTTTTGGTGTTCATTATAGGCTTGTTTTAGGATAACGGTTATATTGCCTAAACCGGGACGAATTCTATAAAGTTTAAAATACCACGTGGTGTCTAAGGAGGACGATGTTTATACTACCTTGATGGCCAGTCAGGATTTCCGCGACTGGGTTAATAACCCAACCAAGGAACGGGATGAATACTGGCATAAGTGGATTGAATCAAATGAGCATCACCTGGAAGTAGTCAATAAAGCAAAGCGGTGCATTCTGAATTATCGTTTCAAAGAAGATTTTCTTTCAGAAGACCAACTGGAGAAAATGCTCTCGAATATCATTTCAGAAGATAAGCCAGATCAAAACTTAAAAGACCTTCATAAAACCAAAAGGCGATTTCCCTGGGTGGCAGTTGCTGCTTCTCTAGCAGTAGTATTTGTAGCTGGTTTCCTGTTTAGGGATGACCTGAGATCACTTTTTTCAGGTGATCGCTCTGCAATTGCGATGAAGCATGTTTCTAATCCGGCTGGTCAAAAATCGCAAATTAAGCTTCCGGACGGATCTTCTGTGGTATTAAACGCCAATAGCTCACTTTCTTTCCCTGAGCGGTTTAGTGGTAAAAGCCGAATTGTGACCCTTACAGGTGAGGCTTTTTTTCAGGTGAAAGGTTTACCATCCATGCCCTTTATCGTTCACGTAGATAGAGTAGATGTGGAAGTTAAGGGTACCTCCTTTAATGTGAATGCCTATGACTCCAAACCCTCTGTTCATGTAGCTCTCGTGGAAGGGCAGGTAGTGGTTAGAAAAGACCAGAGTAATGAAAGCATAACGTTATTTCCGGGTCAAAAAGTGAGCTATTTGAAAGAAAAAGAGTTATTTCAAAAAAGTGAGTTTAATCCGGCAGAGGAAGTGGGGTGGAAGGATGGAGTTTTATTTTTCAGGGATGTTTCTTTTGAGGCCTTTGTTCAAAGGTTGGAACAATGGTACGGTGTGGAAATACTGACCGTCAATAAACCAAAGAAAGAGTGGAGGGTAAATGGACGGTTTGATAATGAGTCCCTTGAAGAAGTATTGCTTGGTGTCCAGTTTACCTACAACATAGACTTTGAGATCCAGGGAAAAAAAGTTGCCTTAATAATTAACGACTAATTGCAAGCCCAATAACTATTCACTCACTAAAACCTTCCAATTTCCCGGGAGGGCGTGGTTTGGGGTTTGCTTAATTCAGGTTCCCTTCAATTTTTTTCGGTTTACACGGTATCATTTCAGGCCTGCTGTCCTTATAACTATGAGTAATGAGACTTGTAGTGAAGGACAACGATAGACATTTATTTAAATCTTTAATGGCGAATAAGGATTTCAGGGATTGGATAAATTATCCTACTGAAAACCGGAATCAATATTGGGAGAAGTGGATTAAAGTCAATGAAGATAAAAGAGAGCTGGTAAATGGGGCGAGGAATGCTGTTTTAAAGCTAAGATTTAAAGAAGATTACCTGGATAGTGATCGTCTGGAAGGTATTCTTACAAGTATAATATCTGAGCAGGATTCCAGTGGACGGCAGCACCTTAATACACCCCGAAAAAAGTCTGATAACCGCTCAAAGTGGTGGTTTATGATGGCGGCCTCATTTGCGATTATGGCTGTGTTTTTAGTGCTCCTCAGACCCTGGGAATCTCGAGGTTCAATTACCGGGACTCATCTCATCCGTACCATCAAAAATCCGGAAGGAAGGAAGTCTAAAGTCAGGTTACCTGACGGTACCATGGTCAATTTAAACTCGGGGAGTAGTTTATCATTTCCCACAAAATTTCCTGATTCCCTTCGCTGGGTCGAGCTGGATGGTGAGGCTTATTTTGAAGTAGTTGAGTACAACGAACGGCCTTTTCTGGTAAAGACTGATGGCCTTGAGGTACGGGTGCTTGGAACTACCTTCAATGTAGACGCTTATAAAACGGATGAGGAAACCGGGATTGCTCTGCTGACAGGTAAAGTGATGATCAATACTCAGTCTCCGAATGGTACCCCCTCTACGCAGCTCCTCCTACCCGGGGAGAAGTTTCAGTACAACAAGAGCTCTTTTGTATTTAAAAAGACACGCTTTCAGGCCATTGATGAGGTCGGCTGGAAGGATGGTGTGCTTGCATTTCAGAATACAAGTTTTCGTGACTTTGTGAAAGTTCTGGAACGCTGGTATGGAGTTGAAATTGAGGTGCAAAAAATGCCATCAAAGGAGTGGAATGTAAACGGACATTTTAAGCATGAGTCTTTGGAAGAGTTGCTTATAGGCGTACAGTTTACCCATGGCATCTCTTATTACATTGAAAATAAAAAAGTAAAAATAAGTTGTGAATAATAGTAAATTAAGATATGAGAATTTTATGAAAGCAATTTTACACTCTAAGAGAAGAGTTTACATGAATTTATTAAGCGTATTATTAATGAATGTCTTTTCCATGAGTTATGTGCAGGCTGGCGACCTGACAGCAACTACTTCAGGAAATGACATTTCGATGAACCTTAAGGAAGTCTATATAGACGTTGACCTGAAGAAAGCCTCGGTTAAGCAACTTTTTGGTGAAGTTGAGAAACGTACTGATTTTAAATTCTTTTACGATAATGAAGTGCTGAGAAAAAAATATTCTTTCACTTTCCATAAGTATGTTTCACTCTATGACCTGTTGTTTGAGGTTTCAAAAATTTCTGACCTGCAGTTTAGACAGGTAAATAAGAACATCAATGTTCGAAGCAAGGGAAATGAAGAATCCAGTCGAAAATCAGCAGTCCCTATGCAAAGTATCAAAGTGATAGGAAAGGTAAATTCTGAAGAATTACCTGAAGGAATACCTTTCGTGAATATCTTAGTCAAGGGAACTTCAACAGGTACTGTCACGGATATAGATGGCAACTATTCAATAGAGGTGCCCTCTGAAAGTTCGGTTTTAGTGTTTACATCCGTAGGCTTTACTCCTCAGGAGGTAACGGTTGGTGATCAGCGTGTCATAAACGTGATATTACAAGAAGATGTTCAGGCGTTGGAAGAAGTGGTAGTAACTGGTTATGGAAATACCCAGAAGAAGGAAAGCCTTGTTAGCTCTATCACTACGGTCAGTGCAAAAGACCTTAAAGTCTCTTCAAGTAATTTAACAACAGCTCTTGCAGGTAGGATTCCCGGAATGATTTCTTACCAGAGATCAGGTGAGCCGGGCCAGGACAACTCGGACTTCTTCATTCGGGGTCTGGGTACTTTCGGTGCTGGTAAACGCGACCCACTGATCCTGATAGATAATATCGAGTCTACTACTACCGATCTTGCGAGACTTCAGGCCGATGATATTGAAGCTTTTTCAGTATTAAAGGATGCGACAGCAGCGGCCGTTTATGGTGCACGAGGAGCCAATGGAGTAATTCTGGTGACAACTAAGTCCGGAGAGGCTGGTGAGACGAAGTTTCAATTCAGGGCTGAAAATAAATTATCAGCCAATACGCAGAACTTTAAGTTGGCTGATAATATAACCTATATGGAAATGGAGAATGAAGCCTTCCTTACCAGAGGATTTTTACAAACTCCTAATTTTCCTAAGGATATTGAAAGAACTGCTGTCGGTGATAATCCACTTCTGTATCCCAGTAATGACTGGATAGACCTGCTTGTTAAGCCCTATACCCTTAATCAATCTTATAATATGAGTGCCAGTGGTGGAGGGAAACGAGCCAGGTATTATTTATCGGGCACTTATAATGTAGATAATGGAGTGCTCAATGTGGAACCCATCAATGATTTTAATAACAATATCAAACTTATCAACTACTCTATACGGTCTAATGTGGATATCCAGCTTACCAAAAGTCTGGATGCTTCTATCAGGGTTTATGGTCAGTTTGATGATTACACAGGACCTTTAGGCGGTAAGGACAGGGATGGAAATAGTATAAGTGGAGGACAGCGCATATTTAATTTGGCAATCGCAGCCAATCCTGTGAAGTTTCCTGCTGTCTATCCATCTGAATTAAGGCCGTTTATTGAACATCCGCTCTTTGGAAGTGCTGTGAGTAGCAATGGGAATTCCCTTTTGGTTAATCCATATGCGGAGATGGTAAAAGGGTATGAAGTGTATAAGGCTGCTACCCTTCAACCTCAGATAGAACTAAATCAGGACCTGTCCTTTCTCACTAAAGGCTTGAAAGTGGGAGTAATGGGATATGTGAGAAGGTATTCTCGATATACTATTAAGAGATCTTATGACCCATTTTATTATACTTCTACTCCCACCACAACCGGTGATGTAGAATTGAGGTTGTTAAATCATGGTGAGAATAATACATCTATCGGGACTCCGGGATCAGAAACGCTCGGGTTTGAGTCTGCAGGAAATGTAGCAGACTCAAGGGTTTACCTGCAGGCTACACTCAACTATGGTCGAACGTTCAATGAAAAGCATGACGTAACTGCGTTTCTCATTGGTTTGCTGCAAAGTTTTGAAACAGGAGATGTTCGAGGTGGCTTACAAGGATCCCTACCGAGAAGAAACCAGGGGATTTCCGGTAAGTTCACTTATGGGTTTGATAATAGATATCTTGCTGAATTTAATTTTGGATATAATGGTAGTGAGCGATTTTCAAAGAAAAACAGGTTTGGCTTTTTCCCTTCGGTAGGAGTGGCATATCATATTTCTAATGAAGATTTCTGGACGCCTATCAAAGGGTTTATGGACGATCTAAAGATCCGCTTTTCTTACGGGTTTGTAGGAAATGACCAGATTGGCGGTAACGATGATCGATTTTTCTACTTATCTAATGTTGAACTGGCCAATGAGTTTTACGGTGCTCAGTTTGGGGAATTTCTTACTGAAGAAAGAGATGGAGTATTAATAAACCGGTATGCAAATAGCAAGATCTCATGGGAAACTTCCGAGCAATACAATATAGGTGTTGACATGACCCTGTTCAATTCATTGGACATTGTTGCCGAGATCTTCAAACAAACCAGGACTAACATACTAAACAAACGGACTTACATAGGATCTACGATGGGTCTCAATCCAGTGGCTGAACCCCAGGCTAATACCGGAAAAGCTGAAAGTAAAGGGATTGACCTTTCTGCTATCTATAATAAGTATTACGGGAGGAATAAATTTCTTCAACTGAGGGGGAACATGACTTATTCCACCAGTAAGATATTAGCCCGGGATGAAGTTTCTTTTCCTGAAGGTGAGGAATACAGGTCAACCATAGGCAACTCTGTTAACCAAACATTTGGTTTTATTGCTGAGCGTCTGTTTGTTGACGATTATGAGGTCGCCAACTCCCCGCGACAGTTTGGGATTTACCAGGGTGGTGATATCAAATACCGTGATGTAAATGGTGACAGAATTATTTCTGATGCAGACAAGGTACCTATTGGTTTCCCTACAGTTCCGGAAATCATTTACGGTTTTGGAGGTACAATCGGTTTTGGCAGTATTGATATTGGAGTATTTTTCCAGGGAGCAGCTCGAACCTCATTTTTCATAGATCCCAGAAAAATCACACCTTTTGATTTGTATGGATTGGAAGGTTCGGAAGGATTGGCCCAAAATGGATTACTTAAAGCCATTGCAGACAGCTACTGGTCAGAGGAACATCGAGATGTGTATGCATTTTGGCCAAGGCTTAGCAATACGATTGTAGATAATAATACCAGAACTTCTACCTGGTGGATGCGAAATGGCTCCTTCCTCAGGCTGAAGAACGTGGAAATCGGCTATACATTCCCTGAGAGGGTGGCGGATAAACTTCACCTGGAAAGTCTCAGGCTTTACGGACGGGGAACCAATCTTTATGCCTGGAGCAGGTTCAAGTTATGGGATCCTGAAATGGGAGGAAATGGTTTAGGGTACCCTATCCAGGCTATTTATGCAGTTGGAGCTTTAGTTAACTTTTAATCGGGAGTAAGAAGAATGATGAGTATAAACATTTCAACTATTAAAATGAGGATCAGAAGATATATACTAGTTGTAGCAACAGTATTTCTGGCTGGTTGTGAGAGCTACCTGGATGTTGTCCCTGATAACGTAGCGACAATTGAAGATGCCTTCTCGTTAAGACAAAATGCGGAAAGATATCTGTATAATTGTTATTCGTATTTACCCAGACACGGTAACCCTTCTTATAACATTGGTTTGCTGGGTGGTGATGAAGTTTGGTTTGACCAATTAGGTTTTGGACAGGGAGCTCCTTTTTTTATAGCCAGAGGAGCACAACGAGCGGCGGATCCATATTTTAACATGTGGTCAGGGACAAATGGTGCGACACCTACTGACAGACCACATAAGCTGGCACCTTATGGCAGGGACCATTATGGCCTCTATCGTGCAATCAGAGAGTGCAACACCTTTATTGAAAATGTTTCTGACTATAACAAAATACCCGACCTAAACGATAGTGACAGGGAACGATGGCTGGCAGAAGTAAAATTTTTGAAAGCATATTATCATTTCTACTTACTGCGTATGTATGGCCCGATCCCCGTGATGTACGAGAATATACCGATTTCAGCATCTGAAGAAGAGGTCCAGGTATCTCGGAGACCGGTGGATGAGTGTGTGGACTATATCGTAAGCCTGCTTGATGAAGCAACGCAGATTCTACCAAACTCCATCTTAAACAGAGGAGCAGAGCTAGGTAGAGTCACTGCTCCGGTTGCTCTTGCGCTAAAAGCAAAAGTTCTGTTAACTGCAGCTAGCCCTCTTTTCAATGGCAACCCTGATATGGCAGGGCTTATGAATAAAGATGGAACTCCTTTGTTCAATCAAGAGGTCAGTGTCGAAAAATGGCAAAAAGCAGCTGATGCAGCAAAGGCAGCTATTGATGCAGCAGAAGGAGCGGGACACAAGCTTTTTGAATATGTAAATGAGACACCAACTGAGCTTTCTGACACAACCCTTTTAGAGCTTTCGTTACGTCAGGCTGTCACTGAGCGATGGAGTGATGAGGTAGTCTGGCCTAATACTCAGAGCATGGTCACTACACTTCAATTCAATTGTATTCCTCCTTTAGAGCCTGGAGTGGACCATCGAATAGCCAGAAAGGTTTTTAGTGCACCATTAAAAATGGCCAGGCTGTTTTACTCCAAAAATGGCGTACCCATAAGTGAGGATAGAACACTGGATTTTTCGGGTGAAGCAGAACCCAGGGTAGCTACTGAGGATGAACGCTTTTACATAGAAGAAGGAGGAACTACCGCCAGGTTAAATTTTGATCGGGAGCCCCGGTTTTATGCTTCATTGGGTTTTGATCGATGTGTTTGGTATAAACGAGGGAAGCAAGATGGAAGCAATGAAGCATCAGACGAAAATACTTTTGTGCTGCATGCACTAAACGGTGAATATGGTGGCAGTAGCCATACGTTCTTTTTCAATGTTACAGGATACTACATAAAAAAACTGGTAGACTATAATATCGCTACGCCAGCTGAAGGAGTTTCTATTGTAAGACCATATGCCTGGCCTGAAATGCGGCTTGCCGACCTGTACCTGATGTATTCGGAAGCTTTAAATGAAGCTGGTGCTGATGCAACAGTGGCCCTGGAATATGTTAATAAGGTCAGAGAGCGGGCTGGGCTGGAAGATGTCCAAACTGCATGGTCCAACTATTCTAATAACCCTAATAAGTATACAACTCAGCTGGGCAGAAGAGAGATTATACAGCAGGAACGACTCATCGAGCTGGCATTTGAGGGACATCGGTACTGGGACCTGTTGCGTTGGAAACGGGCCGTGAAGGAATTTAATGATCCCATCACTGGGTGGTACGTAAAAGGACAGGAATATGTCTCTTACTATCAAACCACCACCCTTTGGAATAAAGAGTTTGTGGCTCCAAGGGATTATTTCTGGCCGATTGCGGAGCAGGACCTAATTGAGAATCCTAACCTCGTACAAAATGTTGGATGGTAGAATTGAAAGAAAAACTTACACAATGAAACAGTTATACAATATAATGTGGCTATTGACGGGCTTGCTCCTGATATTAGCATGTGAAGAGAATGGTCCGGATCATGAACCCATTAATAGTGAATCCACTAAACCCGGGGTTGTAAGTAATATACAGGTTACTTCACGTCCCGGAGGAGCCCTGATCCAATACACACTTCCGAACGATGACAATCTGCTGTACATCCGAGGTGTGTATAGGTTAGCGAATGGCAGGGAGGTAGAGGTAAAATCCTCTTTCTATAACAATTACCTGATCGTTGAGGGATTGGGTGATACTGAAGAGCACTCAATTACACTCTATGCTGTCAGCCGGAGTGAAGTAAGTTCTGACCCTGTAGAAGTTAACTTCAAGCCTTTAGAGCCTGATTTTTGGGATACCTTTAGAAGCATTCAATTGTCGGCTACTTTCGGTGGTATGAACCTGCAGGCAACTAATGCTGCACGGGATGATTTGGCCTATTTGATCCTGCAGCAGGATGAGATTACAGGTGATTGGGAAGCGCTTTCTACATCCCTGTACAGTGGAGCTGAGGAAATTAATTATACGCTACGTGGCTATGATTCGGATTCTACTTACAAATTTGGGTTGGTTATAAGAGATCGGTTTGAAAACTATACAGATACTATTTTCAAATCCATCAAGCCTTTATTTGAAGAAGAGATCCCTTCAGATAATTACACATTCAGGGTGCTTCCGGAAGATGCTCCCAGGCATAACTCTACGACAAACCCACAAGCTTTGTGGGATGGGAACATTGCAGGTTGGCCAAACACCGTCTTATTGACCCAGAGTGCCTATACTCCTTTTGTGCCTCATATGATTACAGTGGACATTGGCAGTGAGGTTCAGTTAAGCAGGGTTCACTTGTGGGATTATCCTGAATGGGGCGATGGTGGACAGAATGTATATTATGCACGGGGAGCTATGCGAAGGTTTGAGGTGTGGGGATCTACAGAATATAATCCTAACGGGGAGCTTGACAGTACCTGGGTAAAGCTGGGTGAGTTTGAAAGTATAAAGCCCTCGGGTCTTCCTGAGTGGGTGGTAAATAATGATGACATAGAAGCCGGACAAAGAGGGTTTGATTATGAGTTTCCACCATCTATACCAGAAGTCCGCTATTTGAGGTTCAGGTGTTTGGAAAACTGGGAAGGAGGGACCTTTATGGCCATAGCCGAAATTGAACTGTATGGAGATGACGGAGATCCTTCCAATAATGATTAAGATTTAATAATAGAGATAGATGAAATACTTTGTAATAACTTTTTTGACGGCTTTGAGCATTTGTTTTTTCACAAATTGTTCAGAGGAAGATGAGTACAGGAAATTTCTGGAGGGAGGAGAAATTTATTATCCTGGCAAAATCGAGAATGCAAGAGTTTATTCCGGTAAGCGACAGGTTAGGTTATATGGACTTTTTATCAGTGATCCGAAGGTCACTCAGTGTTTGGTTTACTGGAATATTCGTCAGGATTCAATTATTTTCCCGGTATCCCGGACCAACATTGTAGATACCCTGGATGAGGTTATAGAAGCAGAGGAGGGTATACATAACTTCGAATTTATCACGATGGATGATGAGGGAAACAGGTCTGTGGTGGTTAATACTACTGGTCAATCCTATGGAGATAACTTTGAAGCTCAACTTTATAACCGTCCGGTCATTAATACATCGTATGTAGAGGAGTCTGATTCCATAGCAATAGCATGGGCAGGTATGGATCTCTCCACCGGAGCCTATGAAACTGAGGTTCAGTACAACTTGGGGACTAACACAAAATCCCTGAGGACGCCATTGTCTGCGGACACCACGTTCATACTGGACTATGATGGTACCGGACTGAAATACAGAACATTCTTCAGGCCTGATTCTACCTGTATAGATGTGTTTTGGACGGATTTTGAGGAAATAAATACTGATTAGCCGTTTGTTTTAAAACTGAGATTTTAGGCATAAGTTCTGAACGAACTGAGTCACCAACAATCAATGCCTTCACGTCAAAATCGAAAAAAAATGACAAGAATTTTGACATAATTTATTATAATCGTAAAAAGTACATTTATTTTTAGGCTTTAAAGGGGTGGGGATTGATTGTTGTTTTTAAATAGGTTTCGAATTAAAAGGCGCATCAGTTATAATATTTGATAATGAGGCATAAAATTCATATTTATATCCTGATCTTGTTTTTGCTCATTTCGTGTAAAAATGGTCAGGATAAAAATCACGTGATAGGGGATAGTTTTCAGAGTGCTGTATCACAATATAAGCATATGAAAGGCCTCCTTTCTTCTGACAAATTCCCCAAAACCTACGAAGATGGCCAACTAAAGACGAGTAATTCCGGGTGGTGGTGTAGCGGGTTTTATCCCGGTACACTTTTGTATTTATATGAACACACCCGGGACTCGGCCCTTTTGGAAGAGGCTGACCGGATGCTGAAAGTCCTGGAGAAGGAAAAGTATAATACCACAACCCATGATCTGGGTTTTATGATGTTTTGCAGCTTTGGTAATGCGTATAGGATTACTGGTAAGGCAGAGCATAAGGAAGTAATTTATCAGTCGGCTAAATCACTGGCGACCCGTTTTGACCCTACAGTAGGGTGTATCAGGTCGTGGGATCCAGCACCATGGAATGCTAAATGGGAGTATCCGGTGATCATCGATAATATGATGAATCTGGAATTACTGCTATGGGCCGGTGAAAACTTTAGTGATACCACCCTGACTAACATTGCGATAACTCATGCAAATACAACCTTGCAAAATCATTTCCGGGAGGATTTTAGTAGTTATCACGTAGTCTCCTATGATACGTTGACTGGTGAGGTCGAGAAGAAAAATACCGATCAGGGTTATGCGGATGAGTCGGCCTGGGCAAGAGGACAAGCGTGGGGGCTTTATGGGTTTACAGTGATGTATCGCTTTACCAGGGACCCCAAATATCTGGATCAGGCAAAAGGCATTGCTGATTTTATACTGAATCACCCTAATTTACCAGCCGATAAAATCCCCTACTGGGATTTTAATGCTCCGGATATTCCTGAAGCGAAACGTGATGCTTCCGCAGCAGCGATAATTGCCTCATCTTTGTTAGAATTAAAGGATTACGTAAGTGATAAGAATAAGAAGCGTTATTTCAATGCAGCACAAACTATGATCAAAACGCTTTCAAGTCCTGAATACATAGCTGAAAAAGGCACAAATGGTGGGTTTATAATAAAGCATAATGTAGGTAATATGCCTGATGGAACAGAAGTGGATGTTCCACTCTCGTATTCAGACTATTATTTTGTAGAAGCTTTACATAGGTACGTAGAAGATTAATTAAGAAAATGAGTAGAATCGTAGCATTGAAAAGAATTAAGACATTTTTAATTGGAGTAATAGCAGGTTTATCAATAGCCTGTGCTCAGGGTCAAAGTAATGAATGGGAAGATCCGACCATCATTGATCGGAATAAGCTAGAGGGACATACCGATTTTATAGCTTATGACAACCTTCCCAACGCCAGAGCTGATGAGTACGAACGGTCTCCATATTTTAAATCTTTAAATGGTACGTGGAAGTTTAATTTTGTTAAGAAACCGGCCAATCGACCTGAAGGATTCAGCACAGAAGATCTGCTTGAACAGGGAGATAGATGGGAAAACATTACCGTGCCATCCAACTGGGAAATAGAAGGCTTCGGATTACCTATTTATACAAACATTACCTATCCATTTCCAAAAAACCCACCATACGTAGATAATGAGTATAATCCTGTAGGAACCTATTGGAGAACCTTTGAAGTGCCAGCTACCTGGGATGAGCGTGAGATCATTCTTCACTTCGGATCGATCTCAGGATATGCAAGAGTATTCGTCAATGGAAAGGAAGCAGGTATGACAAAAGTATCAAAGTCACCTTCCGAATTTAACGTTACAGAGTATGCACAAACTGGTGAAAACCTGATAGCTGTTCAGGTCTTCAGATGGCATGATGGGCGGTATCTGGAGGATCAGGATTTCTGGCGATTGAGCGGGATCGAGCAAAATGTCTATTTGTATAGCTTACCAAAGCTATCCATCTGGGATTTCTTCCTGAAAGCAGGACTTGACGAAAATTACCGGAATGGAGTCTTCAGCGCTTCTGTGGACCTCAAAGCTTTTGATAGCGAAGTACCTGCTTCGGGCAGCATCAAATTAGACCTGATAGAAGCAGGCGAAGAAAAGCCCGTATATTCAGATGAAAAATCATTTAATGGAGTACAGCAGCCTGTACAATTTTCTACTACTGTCAAAAATGTAGCCAGGTGGAGTGCCGAGACCCCAAACCTTTATGATTGCATTTTGACACTAAAAGATGCTTCAGGTAACACACTAATGGTAACCGGTGAGCAGGTAGGATTCCGCACAGTGGAGCTGAAAAATGCTCAGATGCTGGTAAACGGAGTGCCAGTCCTCATGAAAGGAGTAAACCTTCATATCCATCATGATGAACTGGGGCATGTCCCATCTGTAGAAACCATGATCAAAGATATCCAGCTGATGAAAGCTCATAATATCAATGCTGTACGTACCAGTCATTACCCTCAGCATCCAACCTGGTATAAGCTGTGTGATAAGTATGGACTGTATCTGGTGGATGAAGCCAATATAGAAACACATGCTATGGGTGCAGAGCATCAGGGGTGGTTTGATAAAGATAAGCACCCCGCATATCTCCCTCAATGGGCGCCAGCCCACATGGATCGTATCAAAAGGGCCGTAGAACGGGATAAGAACCACCCATCTGTAATTATCTGGTCTATGGGTAATGAATGTGGAAATGGCCCCGTATTTCATGATGCTTATAAATGGATCAAAGAACGCGACGAATCCAGGTTGGTGATGTTTGAGCAGGCAGGCGAAGACTGGAATACGGATATTGTAGGCCCTATGTATCCGGGTATGGGAAGTATGAAACGATATGCCGAATCAGACGAAAAAACCAGGCCGTACATCATGTGTGAGTATTCTCACGCCATGGGCAACAGTAACGGTAACTTTCAGGAGTACTGGGACATCATTATGAGTGACCCGAAGATGCAGGGAGGATTTATCTGGGACTGGGTAGATCAGGGCCTTAAGGCTGAAGACGATATGGGAACTTACTGGGCATATGGTGGAGATCTGGGAGGATTGAATTTTCAGAATGATGAAAATTTCTGTGCAAATGGACTTGTATCGGCTAACCGGACACCACATCCGGGGATTGTAGAGGTAAAAAAGGTTTACCAGAATGTGCTCTTCTCATTGAAAGATCCGATGGGCGTGGTAGAGGTACAAAACCTGTTCGATTTTACAAATCTTGATCAATACACCTTTAAATGGGAACTGTACAAAAACGGAAGTCTCGTGGAGAGTCAACCCTTCAAAGTAAAAGCCGGCCCGCATGAAAAGGCGGAGGTAAAGCTCAAGCTGCCAAAAATTCAAACCAATGCAAAAGATGAATACTATCTAAACCTGTTTGCTTATACTAAAACCGCCACAGAGGTACTTCCTGCAGACCATGAGATAGCCCGGGAGCAACTCTTGCTGGGTGAAAAAGAAAATTACTTTAAACCTGAAAGTGTAACAGGTGATTTGAAGATTGAAGAAAAAGAAAATTCGATCGAGTTTTCATCCGGATCCATTTCAGGAGTTTTCAATAAAGAGAGGGGTGGTTTTTCCCAATACAGAAATGGGGATACGTGGCTCAGACTTCCGGACCCTTATTTCTGGAGAGCTCCTACCGATAACGATTTCGGGAATGGAATGCCTTCACGTCTTGGTGTATGGAGAACAGCGCATGAAAATAAAAAGGTTAAAGATGTAACCGTAGGAGACAAAACAGAATCAGGATTACCAATTACTGTAAAGTATGAATTGACGGATATAGGAGTACCTTATACTACTGAATATCTAATCCGTAATGATGGATCTATAAAGGTCACTGTAGCAATGGATATGCAAGGAAAGGACCTGCCGGAATTGCCACGATTTGGGATGAGGACACGCCTTGGCGAGGAATTCACTAATGTGGAATACTATGGTCGAGGACCGGGAGAAAACTACGCTGACCGGAAGAGCGCTACATTTATGGGTATATGGAAGTTTTCTGTCAGCGATCAGGTGATGCCCTATATCCGTCCTCAGGAATTTGGCAACCGGACAGATACAAGATGGTTAAAGGTAACCAATGATGCGGGTGAAGGCATTTTGGTGGAAGGAATGCAGCCGCTGAATTTCAGTGCCCTGAATGTAATGGCAGAAGATCTGGACCCCGGACTTACCAAGAAGCAGCAGCATCCTACTGATATTAAGATCAGAGATTTTACTACGCTGCATATCGACCTGGCTCAGCGAGGGCTTGGTGGAGATAATAGCTGGGGAGCGTTACCTCACAAGTCTTATCGTTTGGAAGAGGATGGGTATACCTACAGTTTTGTCATTAAACCGGTTAGTGAATAGCATCATTTATGCCTGGAAAATAAATAGACGAACATCTATCAAATTTATAGGCATTTCAATCTGGAACCATCAGTCAAAATCCTCATGGTCAGTAGATCAAAAGTGTGTTTGAAATGGGCTAGTCAGATGAGATTTTTTGTAATAGTACTGCTAACAGCAGCATGTTCGCTCTCTGAAAAAAGTCCGGAAGGTGCTGAGGGATATCAATTGGTTTGGGCAGAAGAATTCAATGAAGGTACCAAACCTGATTCATCAGACTGGTCTTATGAGCGTGGATTTGTCCGCAACGAAGAGCTACAGTGGTATCAGGCTGAAAATGCCAGCATCAGGGAAGGGCTACTGGTCATAGAAGGTCGTCGGGAGAAGGTGGTCAACCCCGGCTTTGACCCTTCTGATGCAAGCTGGAAAAGAAACAGGCCTTATGCTGAGTACACTTCCTCAAGCATTAATACCCGGGGCAAACACTCCTTTCAATACGGTATTTTTGAGATAAAAGCACGTATAGACACTTCCAGAGGCATGTGGCCGGCCATATGGACTCTTGGTGTTGAGAAGCCCTGGCCGTCGAACGGTGAAATTGATATCATGGAGTTTTATCGTGTAAAGGATACCCCTGTCATTCTGGCCAATGCTGCCTGGGGTGATCATTGGAGCAACACCTTATGGGATAGTGAAAAGGTCTCATTGGATCAATTTCTGGAGAAGGACCCTCAATGGCCTGAGAAATTTCACCTGTGGAAAATGGAATGGACTAAGGACTATATCCGGCTTTATTTGGATGACGAATTGTTAAACGAAATTAACCTCACCAGGACCACCAATACAGATGGATTTAACCCATTCCATCAGCCCCATTATATCCTGTTAAACCTCGCTTTGGGAGCAAATGGCGGCGATCCTTCCACTACTACTTTTCCACGGGTTTATGAGGTGGATTATGTGAGAGTGTACCAGAAGGTCAACTAATCATTCTCAATAAGTGTAGTTAATACGTTTATTATTACATTTGGTAATTCACAAAACAAAAGTACTATGAAATACCGGTCCTTTATTTCTTTTAAGAGCGTCATCACTGTAATGATTTTGTTTCTTGGCCTTGTAGGGGCAAGTTGTGTATCTGAAAACGAGCCCTACGCAGGATACTTATTTGCGTACTTTACGGGAAATGGTCCCGGACAGGAGCAGGTATACTATGCAGTTAGTTCGGATGGTTACAATTACCGGGCACTCAACAACAATCAACCTGTTATAGACTCCAGGAAGATCAGCACCAGTGGTGGTGTACGTGACCCCCATATTTTGCGGGGAGAGGATGGTATGTTTTACATGGTGCTAACGGACCTGTATGTACCGGAAATGGGCTGGCAGAATTATGCGATGGTTTTACTCAAGTCCCCTGATTTGATCAACTGGACCCATACTGTGATCAATATTCCTGAAACCTATCCGGAAAACTTCGGTGATGTGAACAGGGTATGGGCACCGCAAACTATTTACGATAAGGAGACTGATAAGTATATGATCTACTGGTCCATGCGTCATAACCAGGATGCGGATATCATTTACTATGCTTACGCTAATGAAGACTTTACGGGGCTTGAGGCGGAACCCAGGCAATTACTATTCAAGAATGGTGCATGTATAGATGGAGACATTGTCTACAAAGATGATAAATACCATTTCTTCTTTAAGAATGAAGACGAAGGAGCTAAAGGGATTCTGAAGGCCGTTTCGGATAAGATCAATGAAGGCTATGAAGTAGGAACGGACTATGTAGATCAAACCGATCAGCCTGTGGAAGGCTCCGGTACTTTCAAGTTGATTGGTTCGGATAAGTATATTCTGATGTATGATATGTATACTTCAGGTAAATATCAGTTTTGCGAAAGTGCTGACCTGGAAAAATTCCAGGTGATTGATCGGGATATATCGATGAACTTCCACCCACGGCATGGTTCAGTTATTCCAATCACTCAATCTGAGCTGGATGCCTTAAATGCGAAGTGGGGAACATTGGATGAAGGCGCGATTGTGACCAGCTTATCTGACCAGGTAAAGAATATTAATATGGTTATCGAGGAGGAAGAAGGTAAGATCTATTTACCGGTAAAACAGGGCACAGACCTATCATCTTTTGACCCACAGTTTATGGTATTTCCGGGAGCCGAGATCTCCAGTAGTGGGACACAGGATTTTACGGCCGGAGCAGTGACGTATACAGTTTCTCTGAATGATCAATCAAAGACTTTTGAGGTAACCGCTTCTATAAATGTCAATCCTGTGCTTGAAGGGTACTATGCGGACCCTGAAATTATCTATTCGGAACGAGAACAGAAGTATTACCTTTATCCTACAAGCGATGGGTTTCATGGGTGGTCCGGGAAATATTTTGAAACCTTTTCATCAGTTGACCTGGTCAGCTGGGAGCCGGAGGGCACCATACTGGACTTGCGGACTGATGTGAGTTGGGCCAATCGCAATGCCTGGGCTCCAACGGCTACCGAGAAGAAAATGGGCGATGACTATAAGTACTTTTATTACTTTACAGCGGCTCAAAAGATCGGTGTAGCGGTATCGGATGATCCTCAAGGACCATTTACGGATAAGGGAGAGCCACTTATTGATTTTAAACCTGAAGGAGTACGTGGCGGACAGGAGATTGATCCCGATGTATTTACAGATCCAAAAACGGGTCAAAGCTATCTTTATTGGGGGAATGGCTATATGGCAGTGGCCCTGCTCAACGAAGACATGACCTCTATTGATAGCACTACCATTCAGGTGATGACACCAGATGACACCTTCAGGGAAGGTGCTGAGGTATTTTACCGCAATGGGACTTATTATTTCCTTTGGTCAGAAAACGATACCAGAGATCCTGATTACCGTGTCCGGTATGCTACGGCCAGCGCACCCACTGGTCCTTTAAACATTCCGGAAGATAATCTTGTAATCGCTAAAGAGCCGGAGCTTGGAGTTTACGGCACAGGCCATAACTCAGTTATTCAGGTTCCTGGCAAAGATGAATGGTATATTGTCTACCATCGATTTACCAGGCCAGATGGTATTAATATGGGAAGAGCTGCCGGGTTTCATCGCGAAGTATGTATTGATAAACTTGAGTTTGAACCGGATGGCTCCATCAAAAAAGTAATTCCGACACTAGAGGGGATATCCTCGTTAAAATAAGAGAACAATATGCATACCTTTTTTAAGAACCTTTCAGTAGTCTTTTTTCTTGTAAGCGCACTACATGCATTAGGCCAGGACACTTATCCATTGATCACCAATGTTCCAAATCGTGATGCGATACGGCTGGATGGGAAGTGGCGGTATATCATAGATCCCATGGAAAATGGGTACTATAACTATCGCTACAATGTAAACCCGAATGGATTTTTCAAAAACCGAAAGCCCAACTCACCAAGTGATCTGGTAGAATATGACTTTGATAATGCAGATCTGATCAATGTTCCGGGAGACTGGAATACACAAAAGGAGGATCTTTTCTTTTATGAAGGGACCATCTGGTACAAGAAGTCTTTCAGTTATGAAAAGAGTGAGAACCGGGCATTTCTCTATTTTGGAGCTGCCAATTACGATGCAAAAGTTTACCTGAATGGTGAAAAACTGGGAGAGCATCAGGGCGGTTTTACTCCTTTTAATTTTGAAGTGACGGATTTGCTAAAGGATGGAGAGAATTTTGTGATTCTGAAAGTGGACAATACACGGAAAAAAGAACAGATTCCCACAGTAAATAGTGACTGGTATAATTTCGGTGGTATTACCCGCTCGGTCAGCTTGTTGGAGTTTCCTCAAACCTTTATCAGGGACTACTACCTTCAGCTCAAAAAGGGCAGCCAAAATGAAGTGGAAGGATGGGTACAGTTGGATGGTAACCAATTCAATGAAGTAACCATTTCCATTCCGGAGGCCAACGTCAAGGTAACTTCAGTGCCAGATGAGAATGGCCGGGCCACATTTAGCTTTAAGAAAAAACTGGAACTCTGGTCAGACACAGACCCCAGGCTATATACCGTTAAAATAAGTTCTGGAGGGCATCATATGACAGACCAGATTGGATTTCGGTCTATCGAAACCGATGGAAATGATATTTTGCTAAACGGGAAACCAATTTTCCTCAAAGGTATTTCCATTCATGAGGTAGCACCTTTCACTGCAGGAAGAGTAATCGCTCCTGAGCAGTGCCGGACGTTGCTTCACTGGGCAAAGGAGCTTGGCTGTAACTTCGTGAGGTTGGCGCATTATCCACATAATGAAGCGATGGTACGTATCGCTGAGGAAATGGGAATGATGGTTTGGTCTGAGATTCCGGTTTACTGGACTATTGAATGGGAGAACAGTACGGTTTTTAACAATGCCCAACAGCAACTGATCGATATGATCAAACGGGATAAAAATCGCGCAGGAGTCATTATGTGGTCCGTAGCTAATGAAACGCCTATCAGTGAGCCTCGAACTGATTTTCTTAAGCGACTGGTAGAGACTGCCAGGTCGCAGGATAATTCGCGACTTCTCACCGGGGCATTAGAGCCTCATTCCAGGGATGGGTTCAGAGTGATTGACGATCCCTTCGGCGAATACCTGGATGTCATTGGGATCAATAATTATTGCGGTTGGTATGGCGGGACTCCTGAATCCTGCTCGGAGCAAAAATGGAAAACAATCTATGAAAAGCCACTGATCATAAGTGAGTTTGGTGGTGGAGCGCTGCAGGGGATGCACGGAGAGTCAGATGTAAGATGGACGGAAGAGTACCAGGAAGCTGTGTATAAAAACAATATTGAAATGCTGAAAGGCATTCCTTTTCTGCGGGGTACTACACCATGGATACTGATGGATTTTTATTCAGCCAGGAGGCCTTTGGCAGACATTCAGGATTACTGGAACAGGAAAGGACTCATATCCGATCAGGGAATCAAGAAAGAGGCATTTTTCGTATTGCAGGAATACTACAGTGAATTTCCGGTCCAGCTGAAGTAGCAAAATTTATATTGAAAAGAGCGATGGCTCATTTCAATTAACTATATTTTTGGCTTTGATACCATCATCCGGTCGTGGGGTGAGGGTTCACTTAATGCGAGCAATATTGGAAACTGAAAGGGACATTGGATCTCAGGAGAAGTATGTAGATTTCCGCAGCTGGTTTGAAGAAGCGTATCGCACCTATTTTGATCGACTTTTTGAGTTTGCCCTTACAGTTACACATGATCAGAAATTAGCCGAAGATGTCGTTTCAGAGGTTTTTTTGAATTTGTGGCGTTTGAGGGATAGGACTGCGGAGATTCAGGATCTGAGTGCATATTTATTCGTTTCCGTACGGAATCAGGCAGTGAAAGAAGTAGCCAACCACCCGTATAAATTCCAGCTTTCTGATTTTGAATTGACTATGAAGAGGATTGAGGGGCTTACTCCCGAGGATCTGCTTATAGAAAAGGAGCTTCTGGTATCCATCAGAAAGTCAATAGAAGAATTACCTGAGCACTGTAAGGTGGTGTATGACCTGATTAAAGTCCGGCATATGAAGTACAGCGAGGCTGCCGCTGAGCTGGGTATCTCTGAGTCAACCATTAAAAATCAGCTTTCCAAGGCCCTGGGCCGCATTAAGCAGGTGGTTAAAGATCATTTAGGAAAAGGAAATTGATATTTTAATAATTATCCACCTCATTTGATGGGAAATATTCAAAGCGTACACGTTTTTTGTCTATCAGGTATAAAAATTTTTGATTTCATAGGAATAGTTGCTGCCGTTTTCCTCTTTATAAGTGAAACAGGAGAAAAACAACTTGAAAGATTCTGACAAAATAAACGGTGTCATTCTTAAGTACCTGGAAGGCCAACTGTCTTCTGAGGATAGCGCGCGACTTACTCAATGGTTAGCTGCAGATGATGATAATCCGAGATTACTTTATAAGCTCGAACAATCCTGGCAGAACAACCGGGAGGTGACTGAGAAAAGCAGGGGAAAGATTTGGGAAAAGCTTTTGAGTGATACACAAGAGAGCATTCCTGGAAAAAACCGAATTATAAATACTTACTACAAGCCTGTTTTAAGAATTGCTGCGATTTTAGCTATTGGGTTTTTTATTGCTCTGTTTCTTAACACCAGTGTAAGAAATGACAAAAATAAACCACATATCACTTACATAGAGAAAGTAAGCTTACCCGGTCAGAAGATCAGTGTAAAACTTCCCGATGGCAGTAAGATAAAGCTTAATGCCGGCAGCAAGCTTATAACACCGGAGCACTTTGCTTCTGATGAACGTAAAGTAGAGCTGGTAGGGGAGGCGTTTTTTGAGATAGAACCTGATAGATCCAGGCCTTTTATAATAAAAACGAGAGACCTTGATGTGAAGGTTTTAGGAACGTCCTTTAACGTGCGGGCCTATCCTGAGGAGAATTCTGTTCAAGTAGCCGTAGCAAGTGGGAAAGTGGCTGTTCATCATAATAACAAAGGTAAGCCTATCGAATTAGAGCCAGACCAGATGGCCATTTGTGACAGACTTAACCAATCATATAGAGTGACCGGCTATGACCATAAAGAAATACTTAGTTGGAAAAACAAAACACTGTACTTCAAAGAGGAAAATATTAAAGAAATCGTACGAACGCTTGAAAGATGGTATGGAGTCTCAATCCTGATCAGGAAAGAACTTGATATGAAAAGAGATTTTTCCGGAGAGTACCATAATAAGTCATTACAGACCGTATTGGACGGGCTGTCCTACATATATGATTTTGAATATACAATTAATGATGAAACTGTAATTATAAATTAATGATGATGTACAACTCAACATAATCACAAAAAAGCTCATGATGCTGGATGGAACACGGCAATGTTTTCCAGCAATCATGAGCCTGGAGTCTTTGATAAAATTTTTTACCAAAAACCAATCTTATGAAAACAAAATTAACTAAAAAATTAATTTGGATGTCGAAGTGTGCTATCTATGGAATAGTTATACAGATATCTCTCTACTCTTTTGCTTTTGCCTTAGAAAGCGAGGCGCAGAAGAGCTTGGATAATATTACGATTGACCTGGGAATTAACGATAAGAGAGTAACCAGGGTTTTTGAGGAGATTGAGCAAAAAACAGAATTCAAATTTGCTTACAAGAAAAGTGAGATCCCTAAGATAAACATAGACCTGAACTATGGACAACGGTCAATGGCGGAGTTGCTTACCGAAATTTCCAGGCAGTCCAGCCTTTCTTTCAGGAGAATAGATCAGACCATTCACGTAAAGCCTCATCGGATCTTAAAAGATCGTGTGATTGAGGATATAGTAGTACAGCAGGCGGAAGTAACAGGTAACGTCACGGATGAAAATGGAGAACCATTGCCTGGCGCCACGATTGTTGAAAAAGGCACTACCAATGGTACCATAACTGATGTGGATGGAAACTTCAGGCTGACAGTAGCAGAAGATGCTGTTCTTCTGGTCTCATTTGTGGGGTACAAATCGCAGGAGATCACCGTGGGAGAACAGACCCAATTTGATGTTTCCCTTCAGCCGGATTACGCTAGTCTGGAAGAAGTAGTTGTGGTAGGATATGGTACTCAGAAAAGATCTGACGTGACTGGATCGGTAGCATCTGTTCCTAAGGACCGGCTGGAGAACCTACCCGTAACCAACCTCATGCATGCTATACAGGGGACCACAGCTGGATTAAATATTACGCAAAATAGCTCAGTGCCTGGTAGCTCCGGAACGATGCAGGTCAGGGGAGTTAACTCGATCAGTGCGAATACCAGCCCGTTTATTGTCCTGGATGGAGTGCCCTTTTTTGGACAAACCAACGATATCAACCCCAATGACATTGCATCCATTGAAGTGCTAAAAGATGCTTCTGCGGTTGCTATTTATGGTACACGAGGCGCCAATGGGGTCATTCTGATCACGACTAAACGAGGATCTGATATTGATGCCAAACCGACAGTTCGCTACAGTGGCTATGTTGGATTTGAAGAAATAGCTAACGTATTGGAACCTATGGGTCCGGATCAATATGTACAGAAGTATGCCGATTTTCTGGATGCAAATGGACTGGCACAAACCGCGGTATTACCCAATGCGGCAGAAGTAGAAAATTATGATCAGGGAATTACCAGTGACTGGATGGACCTTGCGACACAGCCGGGGAGGATCCAGGAGCATAACTTAAGCGTATCCGGAGGCACAAAAAATGTGCAGTACTACCTCTCCGGATCTCATCTGTCCCAGGATGGAGTAGTAGAGGGCTATAAGTTTAAGAAGACCACCTTCCGGGCCAATCTGGACTCGAAAATCAATGAGTACATCAAAATAGGTACGTCAGCCTTTTTTACAGAGAATAATTCAGACGGTGGACGTGTCAACTTGCTGGAGGCCACAGCCATGAGCCCTTATTCGGTCCCCCGGGATGAAAATGGTGATTACATCATTTATCCGATGGCACCAGAGCAGCTATTCCTTAACCCGTTATTGGGATTAACCAGAGAGCGTGTAGATCGTGACAGAAACCTGACAGGGACTGGGTATGCAGAAATCTCAGCTCCATTTCTGGAAGGCCTGAAGTATCGGATCAACGGATCCTATAATTACAATCTGGATCGATGGTCGCAATACACAGGTCGGGCAGCCAATGACCAGAGTGGTACGGCTGAAATCGCCTACGACGAGTCCTCCAATTGGGTGGTAGAGAATATTGTGACATACACTAAGGATTTTGGTAAGCATCATGTGGATGTTACAGCGCTGTACAGTGCACAGAAAGTAGATGATTTTGGGTTTGAAGCTCAGTCTAGAAATTTTACAAATGATGGATTGCTGTTTTACAATCTGAGTGCAGGTAGTACACAGTCCAATGATTCCTATGGCAATGGATACTCATTAGTTTCCCAAATGGGGCGGATCAACTATGCTTATGATAGCCGGTATTTATTGACATTGACTGCTCGAAGAGACGGTTATTCAGCTTTTGGGGCTAATACAGATAAATATGGGTTGTTCCCGTCACTTGCTGTTGCCTGGAATGCCAGCAATGAAAGCTTTTTGAGCACCTCTCCCATTGTGGATCAACTTAAAGTTCGGTTTTCCTATGGTGAAACCGGAAATCAGGCCATCGATCCGAATCAAACCGTATCTACTGCTGAGGCAGTTCAGTACCCATTTGGTGGTACGGCGCTTACAGGTATTCTTTACAATCGATTGGGTAACCCTAACCTAAACTGGGAAACTACAACTGCGACTAACGGAGCTATTGATTTTGGGTTTATTAAAAGCAAAATATATGGAACTGTAGAGGTTTATAAGACAGTAAGCAAGGACCTGCTACTAAGGAGAAACCTGCCTAATACATCGGGTTTTAGCAATGTATGGGCTAATCTGGGTAAGATGCAAAATGTGGGTTTCGAGTTGACTCTGAATACTGTAAATATTGAACAAAACGACTTTTCCTGGGAAACCGGCTTGAATTTTTCGACTTACAAAAACAAAATTCTGGAACTTTACGGTGATGGTGAGGATGATATAGGAAATCGCTGGTTTATCGGTGAACCGCTCCGTGTGGTTTATGACTATGAAAAGTTGGGTATCTGGCAGGAAGGTGAAGACGTGAGTTCAACTGATCCCATTTCTCAGCCTGGTGATCTAAAGTTCAAGGATCAGGATGGTGATCAGCAGATTACAGCAGAAGACAGGGTGATCATTGGTCAAAGAGATCCGAAATGGATCGGCGGATTAACCAATACCTTTCGATATAAGAATTTTAACCTGAGAGTATTTATTCAGACCTCACAGGGTGGATTGCGTAGCAACAGGGATTTGACGTACGCAGATGAAGCAGGTCGTAGAAACCTGCCTGAAGGGTTCAAATACTGGACGCCTGAAAACCCAAGCAACTATTGGCCATCTTTAGCAGCTTTTAATAATTATAGAGGATATTCGTTTTCTGAGGATTATAGTTATGTACGTATCAAAGACGTTCGCCTAAGCTATAGTTTACCGGCTGATCTCCTGGACAAATATGGTATCCAAAACATGATCGTGTACATCGCAGGTAGAAACCTCTATACGTTCACTGACTGGTTTGGCTGGGATCCTGAGATGAACTATGACTCGAGAGGGGGAGGTGACTGGACGAACAACTATCCTCTGGTTCGTACCATTTCACTTGGTCTGAATGTTTCACTCTGATCTGATGGTTTCACTTAAAAAATTGAATCAAATGAATTATATGATAAAAATATGCTTAACTGCTTTGTTAGGGATTACCCTGATTAGCAGTTGTAATGATTCTTTTCTGGACGAGGAAGTGAAAGATTCATTCGCTCCCGAATCCTTGAATGACGAATTGGGCTTTGAAGCAGCAGTTGTAGGTCTGCATAATCACTTTAGTACTTGGTATACCCGAACAGATGATCAGACCTTGCTGGGGATCTTTCAGTTGGGAACGGATATTACGTGGGCTCCATCGGGCAGGTCCAATGGAGATGCACGTCCGTTTTTTGATTACGCATTACTGAACTCTACCAGTGATGGAGTAGATGATCTTTGGCAGTATTTGTACAAGTTAATAGGCAATGCAAACATACTCATTGCCAATGCAGAAGGTGGAGAGGCTGACCTCACTCAGGAGCAAATGGATACTTATAATGCTGAAGGGCGTTTCTTCAGGGCTTATGCTTATAATATGCTGGCTACTCTTTACGGGGATGTTCCGTTATTAACAGAGCCTGTCACCGATGCACGCACAGATTTCACCCGGACACCCCTTGGTGAAGTCAATGATCAGATCGTAGAAGACCTGTTATTTGCGGTAAGTAATCTCCCAACAATTGATAATACCAGGCATGAAGCTCGTCCAAACGAATCAATGGCAAGACAGCTACTTGCCGAGGTTTATCTTCGTATAGACGAACCTGGCCTGGCAGAAGATCAATTGGATGAGATCATTAACAGTGGAAGGTTTAGCCTGATCACAGAGCGCTATGGCGTGCAGGCAGATCAGCCCGGTGATCCTTTTTCTGATATGTTCTTTGTAGGTAATCAACGCAGATCTCAGGGAAATACGGAAGCTATATGGGTACTTGAAGAAGAAAACCCGGCTGATGTTCCTGGTGGGTCTACAGGCTGGCCACAACAGCGTAGAGTATGGGGAGGCGCTTATCATGACCTTCCCGGTATGGTACCGGCGGATTCATTAGGTGGAAGAGGGCTGACACGTATGCGCCTGAATAACTGGGTGTTGTACGGATTATACGAGCCAGGTGATATGCGAAATTCCCAACACAATATAAAACGTCAGCAATATTTTAATAATCCTGGTGAAAGGTATGATACCATAAGAGGAGTACCTATCCCCTATGGAGAGGACGCTGAATTTTACATCCCAAAGGATGTTGATGAACCTTTCGAGGGTGAAAATATTGATACATTAAGGATTTTTGCTGCTGATACCATCTATAAGTATGCTCCTTATACGCTTAAATGGAAGCAATTTGATTCCAGGGATACTTTTGGGTATGGTAACTGGAAGGATTATATCCTGATGCGATTAGGGGAAACATATCTTTTGAGAGCAGAAGCACGATTTAAGCAGGGAAATCTTGCAGGAGCTGCTGATGATATCAATATGTTACGTGACAGAGCAAATGCTTCAAATGTTGATCCGGCAGATGTAGATTTAGACCTTATTCTGGATGAGCGTGCCAGAGAACTGGTAGGAGAAGAAAACAGAAGGATGACTTTGGTACGTACAGGGACTTTAGTAGACAGAGCAAGAACTCTGAATGGTACAGCTCCCCTGGCTGATGGAAACATCGAGACAACTAACGGCCTGGATAGCCATCATATGTTGTTGCCTATTCCTCAAAATGAGATCGATCTGAATAAAGATGCGGAGCTCACTCAGAACCCGGGATACTAAATTTGAAATAGTTCTGTAAACAAGACAATCTCATTCTATAAAGTATAGAGTGAGATTGTTTTTGATTTTTTCGCCATGAGGGTGGGATAAATATTTAAAACGGTATTTACCACTATCTTAAATACGAGAGACTCGCCGATTGATTCTCCTTTCCGTATGATGTCTAATTAATCAAATTACCCTAAAGAGTTTAACTCTGAGGGAAGTAGAATGGGATGGTGTTAATGAAAATTTGAGTATAACTGATTTATTGGAAATTTCCAGGCAATTCTTATTAAACTTCTAATAACCAAAAATATTAGAAGTTTTTCTTAAAAAACGGTATCAAAAAAGACAACATTCCCTTATAAAGATAGATATCTTTGTAGGATATCGGATTAAGTCTTAAAATGTACAAATTTTATTCAATGAGAATTGTTTCGATTGTTGCCATACTGATACTCATAGGGGGTATTTCGTTTATTACTTTATCAGGGAGCGAAAAGACCAATCCCATGATAGGTACCTGGGAAATGAAAAGTGGGGTTTATTATGGACCTGATGGGAAAACAAACTATTCAGCCGATAATACCAGGCAAATGAAGGTTATCAATGAGACCCATTTTACCTCGCTCTGGCAAGATACTGTTTATAATAGCAACAGAGGATTTAATGGGGGCACTTATACCTATGAAAATGGAATCTATACGGAATACCTGGAATACTTTACCATAGCAGATCGTATAGGCGATACAGCACATTTTAAAGTGGAGTTGGAGGGCAATTTGCTCAGTATCTCAGCGTGTGATAAAGATGGTAACATAAGTAAGACCGGTTATTTCCAGACCTGGGAACTTGTGGAGTAGCTAATTTTTATCACTTTCGGATCCAAAACGATACCCTTTATCTCACGGGCAACTTTTACCGAAGGGTAGAAGTCAATAATATACTGATAGGAACAGCCCTGGAAGAAATCCTGGTGAGGGTAGATTGAAATTATGTATTAGGTGCCAATCCTGAGAAGAGTACTTTTTCTACACCTCCATATCTCTGACGACCATTGTTTTCCAACAAAAACAATAACTTTGGCTATCTAACCTGCTTAATTCATAAACTTCGGTTCATGTTGGCTTAAAGAATTGACTAACAGTAAGTTAATGCGACATTCAGTCAAAAAAATTCACAATCATACTGCAAATGAAAAGTAGTCAATCCGATAGCTATCGAATCGCTGATTATCAGTGCGTTTAGGGTTCTCAATAAATAATTCGTTCCACGTCGGCCTGGATTATCCAGGCTAAAGCTATTTATGAAATTTGATTAAAATATTATTCCGGATGAATTTAAGACTTATGAGGCAATATACGCTGAGGTGTTCCATTTCCTGTTTTGTGTTACTTTCCCTGCTTTTTGTCAATCAAGCAAATTCAAGTCACGTATCGAATGGATTGGTTGGTCCCACAGATTCCACCTATCTGTTTGCCTATTCAAGAGATGAGGGAAAAAGTGGTCTGCTGTTGGCCTGGAGCATGGATCAGAAAAACTGGCACGGCATAGGTCCGCATCATCGGTTTTTGTTTTCTGATTTTGGACGATGGGGATCCCAAAAGCGCATGTTTGATCCGTATTTGTTTCCGGATGAAGAGGGCAGGTGGCATTGTGTGTGGAGTCTCAATGAAGGAATTCATCAGTTTGCACATGCCAGCTCTGAAAACCTGTACGAATGGGATAGCCAGGTGTATCCTGAAGTGATGCCCGAAGGTAATGTCTACAAGCCAGAAATTTCAAAACAGGGAAGCTCCTATGTGGTGAGCTGGATGAGTGATGAAGAAGATGATTGTTTCATGGTAACTACGAAAAATTTTAAAGACTACTCACCTACAAAAGAGTATCCAGGGGTTAAGCGACTAAATAACCGGGTGAAAGCGACGATTGATGGTGATGTGTATGAAGGGGCGGTCAACAAAGTTTCCTGGGAGCTTGTGGAAGACCTGATCAAACACTACGAATGGAGTGAGTTTCATGAAAGTGAGCGAAGAGAATCCATGAAAGACGATCCACAGCGATTTGCTGACCTGGAGCCGGTGAAGGCGAGGATCACCCTTACTCCGGATGAATCCAAAGCAATCAGCGATGAGCTTATCGGGATTTTCTTCGAGGATATTAGCCGGGCGGCAGATGGTGGATTATATGCTGAGCTCATTCAGAATCGTGATTTCGAATACCTGCCACGAGATAAATGGGGAAATAATAAAGAATGGAACCAATGGTGGTCCTGGTCTTGGGAAGGCGAGAAATATGGATTTAAAATTGACTCAACGGCCCCCATACATGAAAACAACAGGTACTACGCAGTACTGGAAGGTCGGCCTGAGGATAAGGGACTGATCAACGAAGGTTGGGATGGCATACCGGTCGAAAAAGGCGAAAAGTATGATTTTTCAGTATTTGCGAAATCATTGGTTGGATCTGCCGGTGAGATAACAGTTCGTCTGGTAGCTAAAGACGGATCGGGCAATTTTGGAGAATGTCGTATCAAAGAGATCGAGGGGAGTTGGAAGAAATTTCAATCGACGATCGAGGCAAATGAATCAGTAACAGATGCCCATCTGGAGATTATTCCTGAGTCTGACAGTAAGCTGGCATTGGATATGATCTCGCTTTTCCCTCAAAAGACTTTTAAAGGAAGAAAGAATGGTTTGCGTGCTGACCTGGCTCAAACGATAGCAGACCTGAATCCAAAATTTGTACGCTTTCCCGGGGGCTGTGTGGCTCATGGAGACGGGCTGGAAAATATTTACCGGTGGAAAAACTCCATAGGACCATTGGAGGAGAGAGTGCCTATGCGAAATCTTTGGGGATATCACCAGACATTGGGTCTTGGGTATTATGAGTATTTTCAGTTTTGTGAGGATATAGGGGCCGAGCCGGTACCCGTGCTGGCTGCCGGAGTGCCTTGCCAAAATTCCGGAACCGGAGGTCACGGTCAGTGTGGTGGTATACCACTTGGCGAAATGGATGAGTATGTGCAGGATGTGCTGGACCTGATCGAATGGGCCAATGGTGATAAGAATACTGAATGGGGGAGAAAGCGGATAGAAGCTGGCCATCCGGAGCCTTTTAATCTGAAATATCTGGGTATTGGAAACGAGGACCTGATCACAAATATCTTTAAAGAGCGGTTCGCTATGATCTATGAAGCTGTTCAGAAAAAATATCCGGAAATCATCGTAATTGGTACGGTGGGGCCTTTTTATACGGGTACGGATTATGAGGTAGGCTGGGATTTTGCCAAAAAGCTGGAAGTGCCCATGGTAGACGAGCACTACTACGTGCCCCCGGGTTGGCTATTAAACAATCAGGATTTTTACGATAAGTACGACCGAAATGGTCCGAAAGTATATCTGGGAGAGTATGCTGCCCATGGTCCGGGCAGAAAGCTAAACATGGAAACAGCACTGACTGAAGCGATTTACCTCATATCAGTTGAACGCAATGCTGATGTGGTGACCATGACTTCCTATGCACCCCTCCTGGCAAAAGAAGGTAAGACCAACTGGAACCCCGATCTCATCTACTTCAACAATACTGAGGTAAAGCTGACCACCAGTTATCATGTGCAAAAGCTTTTTGGTAACAATTCTGGTCAGGTGTATATTCCATCTTACATCGATCTTTCCAATCAAAGTAAAGATGTGAAAAAGCGGGTAGCTGCTTCGGTAGTAAAGGATGAAGATTCCGGAGACTATATCATTAAGCTGGTCAACCTGCTCCCTGAAGAGGTGGGTGCTTCATTGGATTTGTCTCCAATGGGTAATCCGGACTCCAAAGCCCTTCTTTCTGTTATGAAAGGTCACCCCGAGGATGAAGATGTAAAGCCTGAGGTAACTGAAATTGCTGTTACCTCGAATTTGGATTATACGCTACCGGCTTACTCATTTAGTGTAATCCTGGTGAAAGCTGGAAAACCATAGGAGTTAAATCAGGAATGTATCTGTCATCGGGGGCTCCTGGTGGTTTTAATCGTGGTACTTTCGATTGACGGTAACCCTACTTTGTTAAATTATATTGAATGATCATAAGGGAGTATGGGTTTGGTAAATTTTTCTATAACCCCCATCGCCCTCTTTGCAAGAAAAAGGGGGAATATTTGTATCAAACCCATACTCCTTACTCCTAACTGCTTAATCGCAACTTGACAGAGTAGAATTAATGCCATTTGGTTAAGCTCCCTTTGTCCCTCCCTTTGGGTGAAGGGGTGCCCGACCAGGGAGAGGATGTAAGAAGGAGAGGATGTAAGAAAACATGCTTAAGAAATGGCATTAACTTTTATTTATAAAATCCTTCATGATTGGTATCATTCTCTATGGGTAAGCCCTTGTTTTAATAGACAAGACATTACTTGATACTAATTCATGATCCATTGTAAATCATATTTCGTGTACCTGGGCTTAATGCTATTTATGCTAGGAACACTTGATAGGCCGTACGCTCAGCAGAGTGAAAAGTCCATTTATGTACCATCCTCGTTCGGGAATATAGACCTGAACAATGATGCAGGTAAATGGAGCTATGCCCGAAGCAGAGAATCTGAAAACTTCATTGTCTTCTGGGAAGCTGGTTATGGGACTGATCCAAAAACCACCCCAAACAGCAGCTACCAGGTAGACGTGGATGCCGTATTGGACATTGCGGAAACAAGTTTTGAAATGTACCGCGACTCGCTGAAGTTTATCATAGAAGGAGATTCCAGGACCGACACCTACAAAATGATCATTTTGCTATACTACTCTACCACCTGGCAGGCTACCGGATCGGGTGTGGATGATATGATCGGGCTGCTTAGCCTTAGCGCCAATGCTGCCCAGGCATCCGGCACGACAGTAGCTCATGAGGTAGGTCATTGCTTTCAGTACCAGGTGCACTGCGATGGTCATCCGGGAGGCTGGATGTATGGGCTGGGACCAAACGGAGAAGGCGGTAACGGCTGGTGGGAGCAGTGCGCCCAGTGGATGGCTTTTGAAGTCTTTCCCGAAGCGAAGTTTACGGATCACAACTTTGGCAATTATCTGGCCAGTACCCACAAACATATCCTGCATGAGGCGCCTCGCTATGCTAACTATTTCATACAGGATTACTGGACCCACTTGCATGGTAAAGATTTCATAGGCAGGCTTTGGCGTGACTCACAGTTTCCGGAAGATCCGGTAGATGCTTATAAGCGAATTACAGGTGTGACTCAGGAAGAGTTTAATGATGAGCTATACGATCACGCTGCCCGGATGATTACCTGGGACATACCATCCATTAAGGAATATGGGAGAAATTATACCAGCGCTCATGGATCTGCCCCAATGACTGAGACAGAAGACGGATATTGGATGATAGATTCATCTAAATGCCTTGAGAACTATGGTTATAATGCCATCAGGCTCAATGTGCCGGATGGATCAGCTGAAGTTACGGTGTATTTTGAAGGAAAAGCCGGAGCGGATGGTTACCGGTCATTAAACCAGGAGGACGCGGGATGGCGCTATGGTCTGGTTACTTTGCTGAAAAATGGAACACGAGTGTACAGCCCAATGCGGTCTCCCGTTTTTGATTCGGGAAACCCGAAAGATACGCTCACCTTTACTGTACCGGATAAATCCGAAAAACTCTGGCTGGTGGTATCAGGAGCGCCTCAAAGTCACTGGCACCATCAGTGGGATGACAATGACAGCAATGATGAGCAATGGCCTTACCAGGTCGGGTTCGATCATACCAACCTGTATGGAGTTTACGAATTTTCGGAAGAAGACCAGCCTTATAATGATACGCTGACCTATGATGTGACATTGCTGCCATTTACCGGCAATGCCAACCCTTACCCCAGTAAACCTGTGGAGCTAAACCTGGAGGCTATTTGCAGGGCGTTTGTTATTCAGGCTTCTGAGGTGAAAGCAGCCATTGGATCATCTGTCCTTTACGGTGCGGTGACTCCTTCAGGAGCGTTCGATTATCAATCTACGGCCAGCGCACCAGGTCATTGGTTTGATGAAGGTGGGAATGTTACTACCTGGGGAAACAACAGCTATATTTTTTCTGAATTCAATCCTGACAACTTAACCTTCAATATAGGTCAATATCCGAATTCAAGTGAGGTTGGTGATGAATACACTATTCGGCAGGCATTGGTTTATACCTCTGCCGGAGAACTCTCAGTGCATGTCGTTTTTCAGTTTAATGTGCGTATTGTTTCGCCCGAAGATATCGATGGTGACGGGGTGGATAATGATTCGGATAGTTGTCCATACATAGCTAATGGTGACCAGTCTGACCTGGACGAAGATGGGGTGGGTGATGCCTGTGATGTGCTGGTAGCCAAAGCCAAATTGCCAGAAAAGGTGGACTTTGGTCTGGTGCTGCTTGGTTCCGGTAATTCTCTGTCCGTGTTGATCACCAATATGGGCACAGATCAATTGGAAATTACCCAAATGTCTGCACCGGAAGGGTTTTCAGTAAGTCCGCAGGCATTGACTATAGGCGGGAACGGCTCGGAAACTGTTTTGATCAGCTTCCAGCCTGATGAAATTGGATTGGTTAATGACACGCTTTTTCTACAGACCAATGCTGGCACTTCGTACACCATCCTTTCAGCCGAAGCTGTATTGGCTTTACCGGTGGCTTTACAAAGGTCGAGGATGTCATTTGGCCCAAATCCGGCCCGGGAAAATATTCACGTAAACTGGACCGGCAAAGCCAATACCCATCCATCTATTCAAATTATTGACTTGTCCGGAAGGCTTCAGCAAGTTGGGGTTCAGCTGACAGCAAAAGGTGCGGATGTAGATGTCTCAGGGTTAAAAAACGGACTGTATTTTCTGAAAATTCATGACGGAGTGCATCTCACTATTCTGAAACTGGTAAAAGAGTAGGTTTTATCTATAAAAATATAAATCAAAAAAATCATTGATTTCAGTATCATTTTTGATTTTGCTCCCTTCTCCTTAAGAAGAGAAACCTAATTTTCGCGATGAAAAAACTTTACAGACTTTTATTTTTTTATGTTTTAGTACTAATGACACAGGCCCTGTCCGCCCAAAACCTGATGTCAGACTGGGATGGGGGAGGAGCCACCGGTGCAGGCTCAGAGCCAAGCAACTTTGGGTGGGATTGTTCCCCGGCGATTACATGGGCTGAGGCCAATGCTTTTGGCGTTCGTTTTCAGGATGACATAAGTTACGCTTATGGTGAAGGTACCCTGACTGGTCGCATCCTGTTTGTACGGTGGGATGGAGTAGGTGGTACTACTACCTCTTCGATTTTTAGCTATCCCGCAGACCTGGAAGCCTGTAAAACTTATATTTTCACAGCCAAGATTGCCTGGCACAATAACGGAAGCGCTCCGGTGTATACCTACCAGATCAATTCGGCTAAGGATAACTCAGGGAAGACCGTTGCCAAAGATCAGGTGAGTGCGCCCTCTAAAGAAATTTTACATGATATGGAGCTGGCATTCACTCCGGATGAAACAGGCACTTATTATTTTACCCTGGAAGCCAGTTCGGGGGTTCTGGGTGGTATTCGAGATCTGTCCCTGGAAGAATATACCGGAGACCCTTTCCTTTCGGTTTCAAAGACAGAATTGACCTACGACAGTACACGATTGTCACAGTCTTTTGAGGTCAGCGGTTTCGGATTCACGGAGGACATTACCTTTTCTGCTCCTGACGGGATGACCCTCACACCTGCCTCCATTACTCCGGAGGAAGTTAAGTGTTCTGCCGTATCAGTAACTGCAGCCTTTGACAATAAAGAGTCGTTAACTGATGGCTCCATTGAGGTAACCAGCGGTTCACTTACCAAGACCATTAATGTAAAGGAAGTGTTGCCACCCTGGATGGCTCCAGGTACGAAGGAGTTTACTTCGGATGGTACCTGGTGCTGGTTTCAGGATCCGCGCGCAGTATACTATGAAGGCGAAAAGAAGCAGACTTACACAGGTTGGGTCACCAGTGATGGCACTGTGCAGGTAGGTAGCTACAACCATGAGACAGGTGAGATCATCACGCATACGATCAATGAGAAATTTCAGGTGGATGATCATAACAATCCCACCTTTTTGATCCGGGAGGACGGACGAATTGTGGTAGCCTACTCGGGACATTTTTACGGCCCCATGCGGGTGGTAGTTTCAGAAAACCCGGAAGACATTACTTCATTTGGACCGGAAGCCACTTTTGGAACCAGTGTGACGTATGCCAACCCATACCAGATCGGGGATTCTACGGTCATGTTTTATCGCGATGGTTCTACCTGGCACCCTACCATGTGTGTATCTACCGATGGTGGAGTGACATGGGGCACACCACAGGAGCTTATCACCAGGGGAGGCAGCCAGCAGCGGCCTTATGTAAAGTATACACAAGATAGCAAGGGTGGTATGCACATTACCTTTACTACAGGTCATCCGCGTCAGGAGTCTGCGAATAAAATTTACTATGTGTATTTTAAGAACAACAAGTTTTACAAAGCAGATGGTACGCTGATTAAAAGCTACAGTGGTGCGGCAGATGCCCTCGACATAGATGCCGGGGAGCCGGAAGTGGTATATGACGCTTCACTGGGTAAAGGCTGGACGTGGGACATTGCGCTGGACGAAAATGAAAGCCCGGTGATCCTTTATGCAGCCTTCCCGGATGACCTCAATCACGACTACTACTATGCACACTGGGACGGGACTCAATGGAACAACAATCACATCGTGAATAGTGGGCGATGGTTTCCTCAGACCCCTGAAGGTGCCGGAGAGCCGGAACCTAATTATTCCGGAGGCTTGACCGTGGACCCTGACGACCCTTCAGTAGTTTATTTGTCAAAACAGGTAGATGGTGTTTTCGAAATTTTTAAATACACCACCAGCGACAAAGGAGAAAATTGGGACACTGAACAGCTCACTAAAAACACGCCTGATAGTGTGATAAACGTGCGGCCGGTGATCCCGCGTGGACATGTTCCGGGATCATTTGACGTGATGTGGATGAGAGGTAAATATGTCACCTATTCAAACTACCTGACCGCTGTGATGTATTACAGTCCGAATACCGTAAATGCTACTTTAGACAGTATTTTTGTGGGTGGCAAAAAGCTGGAGGATTTTCATCCGGATAGCTTGCACTATATGATAGAGTTGCCGACAGGAACGAAGGTTATACCTAATGTGGTTGCATTTTCCGGTGTTCCCTTTTCCAAGATTAAAATAGAGCCAGCTTCTGCACTTCCAGGGCAGGCATCTATAACGGTTACTACTGAGGCAGGTCAAACCACGAGAGAGTACATTGTAGAGTTTGTAGTTGCCAGCCCTCTGGATATTAAGGAATCTTCAGGGTTTAACGTGTTTCCTAACCCTACGGACGGTGTTATTAATATTGACTGGTCCGGTCTGGATCGTTCCTATCGTCATCTGACCATGCTCTCGGTGGATGGGAGTGTTATTTGGAGTGAATATATTTCTGAATCCGGACGCACGATTGATCTGAGTCAGTATACCAGTGGTGTTTACCTGCTTAAGCTTTCAAACGGAAAAGAAACGATTACTCGTAGAATAATCAAAGAATAGGATGGCATTTCACTGTTTTCAAATAAAGTACGCGCTAACTGCAGTATGTTTCTTTATTTGTATAACAGGATATAGCCAAAACTTACAGCCTGAATTGGGACTAAGAACGGGGAAGGTCCTTTACCCGGACACCATACAGCATCTGGATGAAGGGTTGCCAACCAGCCACTTGCTGTTGGATCGGAAAGACCGTGTGGGGATCAAACTGGTGAGTTATTATCAAACTGCCAGTGATTATTTCCTGGTACAAAAGTTTGATGATGTGGGCTATGTAACCATGCGCAGAACCGAAAAGGGCCCCGTTTCCATATTTAAGTTCTCTAAGGAAACCTACGATCCCTACTGGGTTGGTGATGCAGGCGGTTTCAATAATTATACCTTTTACCAATACAATGATGAGCTTAAACCCTTGACAAATGACAATTTGAAAAAGAGTCTGAGCCATGATGAACAAAGTGTTTCCATGATCAGGAAGATGGGTCGGAATAACTTTATTCGTGTTGGGGTTTTTGCCGGAGGTTTAGCGCTCACGGCGGTGGGTATCGGTAAAATGTTTGTGCCGGATTCAGAAGGTGTCAGCCGGTTTGAATTTAAGCCCAACCTGCCATTTTTAGCGGGCATTCCCATTATGGTTCTATCGATCACCCTTGGTAAAGAAAAGAAATATGATCTGGAAGATGTAGTAAAAAGCTATAACTATAGGAACAGGTAGCTGCTTTTCCGGTCGCGTGTTGGGCGCTTGGCCGGATTGCGGGTTTTTTCCTGCTGCGGTTACTTTTTCGCCTCAGAGTTGCCAAAGGACTCCGAGGCTTTCCAGCACTCCTTAAGGTCAGGCTTCAGCCAGACCGATTTTGGAGGCTCAGTACCACTTAAAGATCAATTCCGACCAGTCAGCTCCCCTCAAAGGGGAGCAAATTTTTTAAGTCTGCTAAATATACCGGCATTAGCATTTTATTCCCAAATCGACTTCTCCCCTTACGAAGGGGAGCTGCCTGAAAGGCGGAGGGGTGGCGGAAAATAAACTTCCACCTGCGCTTTCGCACCAGATGAGGTGGACCTATCCACCCCCTTTCCCCCGCCAGCGGGGGACACTCCGGATTTTTCGGAAATGGGTCCCGGAGGAGGAAAATCGTTCAGTACCACCTAAAAATGGCTCAGTACCACTCAAAAATCATTCAGTACCATCAAAAAATGGCTGGGGACCACTCGGAAATGACTCAGTACCACCCGAAAATCACTGGGGACCGTATAAAAATGACTCTGCACCACCCGGAAATCGTTCAGTACCGCCTGAAAATGACTCAGTACCACTCAAAAATCACTGCGGACCGGGTAAAAATGACTCCCGACCACCTGAAAATCGCTAACTACCATCAAAGGATCATTGCCGATCGGTCAGTTGAGCTTCTAGTCAACTAGTGATGGCATGAATTAGTGGGCCTATTTAAGAATCATAACACTAGCAGGTGAATTTACAACCTTAACTTAATAGCATCCCTCCTCCCTGGTCAGCCCCTGAAAACATAATACTTTTACTGTGATCCAACAAATTTTTTTCCATTCCAATACCAGAAACCCGTACCCGGATATTCTTTCATTAAAAGCTGTGAAGTAGCATATTTGAAATACTTCTATTTATCAAACCATTTTTTGCATTCCAACTAAAGTATCAAATGTATTAGCCGCTCCCGGTATCATTTTCATAATTCCTTCCTTATTAGAATAGTGAGGAGTATCTGGCATGCTGTGTCTCGGCTATCAAAAACGGACCTGGATCCAGATGCTTCGGAAAATCAACTATCACTGTAAATACCTGAAGTATGAAAAAAAATCGACTACTTTATTGCTTATGGGGATTAATAGCCATCGGCCTTTTGCTGCCGAGTGCTGTTAATGCACAGACTCAAGATGACACAGGGACGTTTAGTCCGGTCATCGACGGTTCCAATGACGATGTGGTGATATACGCATCTGTAAATCCCGAATCTTCTACAGACGCGACTTTGTGTTTTGGGGGAAGTTCAACCAGCAAAGGCAGTTATGATAAGTTTTCGACACTCTGCCGGTTTTTAGGCTCCTCAAATCCAATTGATGTGCGGGATGGGACAGGGTATGTTAAAGACAATAGTATCATACCTGAAAGTGGAACAGTGTACCATGTTTGGACGGTGATCCATTATGCTTCCCTAACCTATGATACTTATATTCGGGAAGGGTTAGATGGTTCAATTACTACTATACGTGAAAATGCTGACTTTAGAAACTCAAGCGATTTGACAATCTCTTCTATTGATACCTGGTATCTGGTTCACAATGGAGGTTCTGCTGCCAGTGTAAATACAGTGGAGGTGGTAGATGCAGTGGGTGAGTTTCCAAGTATATTACCTACTTTGTCAGACATTGCGCTAAGTGCCGGTAGTCTCAGCCCGTCGTTTGATTCGGCTGTTGTTTCTTATGATGTCGGTCTACCTTATGGTACCACCTCGGTGGACGTAACCGCCACGCCTTTTGTGCCGGGAGCCGGTGTAGTCGGAGATAGCACCCTTGATATCTCGGCAGGCGAAGATACTGTTGACATTGTGGTGACTGCTGTGGATAATATAACTACCAAGACTTACACATTAAACTTTGCGGTTGATCCTGGGGATACTGTTACTACCCTGTCAGGTATTACACTAAGTAAAGGTAGTCTGAGCCCGGCATTTGATCCGGAAACCTTTTCTTATGATGTAGATCTTGCAGCCAGTGTCACTTCGGTGGATGTGACTGCCACCACTACAGTGCCTGAGGCCTCTACTGCAGGTGATGGCACCATTGATGTGTCTTCCAGTACGAGTGCGAATATTGTGGTAACTGCGAAAAATGGAACGGATGAAAGAACCTATACGGTTAATTTCAATAAGCTGTCAGCATCCACGGATGCCACACTTTCAGCGTTTTCCTTTGACTACGGTTATCTGAAAGGAGTTTTTGATAGCAGTACGGATACCTATGAACTATTGGTTCCTGCGGGAGCCTCTACAGTCAATGTTACGGCCACTCCGACTCATGAGTTTGCTACGGTGACCTCGGGCGATGGTGCCATTGATGTATCCGGAGGCAGCACCTCCACAGTAATCAACGTGGAGGCTGAGGATGAAAGTACCACAGGTACCTATACGGTTAACTTTACCGTAGACCTTACTAATTACATGTTCGGCTGGGACGGTGACGGACACACAGGCACCGGGTCAGAACCAAATAGTTTTGGCTGGGAGAATACAGCAGGTGACGCCCCTTGGGGAGAAGCGAATGTGGGTGGTTGCCGGTTTCGAGATGACCCAGAACAGTCCCCTGGTGTTCCATATACCTATGAAGATGGTGGGGCCACTGTAACAGGTCGTCAATTCCTACTGAGATATGATGGCTCTACAGCTAGCGAAACCTCTGCATTTACCTATCCTGTGATGCTAGAGGCAGATTCAGTATATAAATTTTCCTTCGACTATGTGTATGGAGGTAGTGGAACCCCACCTGCAACCCTTACTGTCGGAATTGGGACATCCAATGATGCTACTTCAGACGTTGCCTCTAAGGGATTTGAAACTGCCAGTAATACCACTCAATACCGAAGTGATTCGCTGATATTTATGACTGATGCTGCGGGTGTCTACTATGTGAAGTTTACTTGTAGTGAGAAATCCTGGCAAGGAGTGAACAATTTGAGTTTAGAAGGATTCACTTCAAGCGACGCTACTTTGTCAGACCTGACAGTCAATGATGGTGATTTAGATCCGGTATTTGATTCAGGGACCACCTCATATAGTCTGCTAATAGACCCGAACCTGGATACCTTATTCATTACGGGTACTCCAACTATCGAGTTTTCAACAGTGACCGGAGATGATACTGTTGCGATCACAGGCGATAGCGGTGCGGCCACTTTGACTGTGACAGCCCTGGATGGAGTAACCACACAGGATTATATCGTAAACTGGGAGGTAGGCCTTGACTCAACTGATGCTACGTTGTCAGCTATTGACCTGAGTGTAGGTAGTTTGAGTTTAAGCCCTGAGTTTCACCCGGATTCGCTTACTTACACCGTAGATGTTCCGTTTAGTGTCGATGCAGTGGATGTGACTGCTGCACCAACCGTATCAGGAGCCACCACAGTGGGCGACAGCACCATCGATGTGACCTCAGGTACCAGTATTGATATTGTGGTGACAGCGATAAACGAAACAGATACCAAAACCTATACGATCAATTTCAACAAGCTGACAGCCTCTGCGGATGCTGCCCTTTCCGATATTTCGTTTGATTTTGGGTATCTCAAAGGGGTATTTGATAGCGGTACTACCACCTATGAAGTGTTGGTGCCTGCGGGAGCTTCTGCTGTGAATGTAACGGCAACTCCTACAGATCAATTTGCTACTGTAACTTCCGGAGACGGAGCTATAGATGTATCCGGAGGCAGCACATCAACAGATATTATAGTGACTGCTGAGGATGGAAGCACTACAAGCACCTATACGGTAAACTTTACTGTAGACGCTACCAATTACATGTTTGGCTGGGATGGAGATGGCCATACAGGAACTGGGTCAGAAGCGGATAATTTTGGATGGCAGTGTACAGTGATAAGTGGATGGAATGAAGCCAACGCAGGGGGTGGAGTAAGGTATACGGATCAGACATATAACTATGATGGAGGAAATCAAACAGGCCGTGTGCTCTTTACCCGATGGGATGGTTCCGGAGGAACAAACACAGGCTCGATCTGGGCTTATCCGGCAACTCTTGAGCCGGGCTTCTATCAGTTTACGGCGAAAATGGCTTTGCATGCCAATGCTTCTACAGCAGAATACTATTATCAGATCAATTCTGCTGCTGATAATACCGGAGATACATTAGTTATTAATACGTTGAACGTTCCTAATACTGGTGAACTGTTTGACATGCAGATTGCTTTTGAAGTGACCTCTGCGGATACTCTTTATTTTACCCTGGGAAGTAACAATGGTAATCTGGGAGCTATCACGGACCTATACTTGGAGGAAGTAACTACCAATGCTAATTTATCAGCCCTGTCAGTGAATGCAGGAGTTTTAGATCCAGCTTTTTCTGCGGATAGTACGGCCTACACCTTGCTGATGCCTCCAGGGTCTGATACCTTGATCATTTCAGCAACAGCGGCAAACGGATTAGCTACAGTTGTGGGGGATAGTACGGTTGCAATTTCGGGTACTACAGGCACTAATACCGTGACGGTGACAGCAGCAGATGGCACTACCACTAAGGATTATGTCATCAACTGGGAGGTAGAGACGGTTTCATCAGATGCTACACTTTCTGATCTTTCAATTGATGGGGGGCTATCTTTGAGCCCGGCATTCTCGGCTGTGATAACCGATTATACAGTGGAGTATGACTACACTGTTGAATCTACATACATCACTGCTGTGGAGAACTATTCAGAAGCGACAGTGGAAGGCGATACCGGGACCTTCGTGCTCTCGGATGGAGCCGTGGCAACCATCACAGTCACTGCAGAAAATGGCTCTACACAAGATTATACTATTACATTCAATAAAGATCCCAATCTTATAGCTCTTTGGGATGGGAACGGAGCTACCGGTACAAACTCGGAACCGGATAACTTTGGATGGCTGTGCAGTGATTCAATCGGATGGACAGAGGCAAATCAATTTGGTATCCGTTTTGAGGATGGTGTCTCATACGCTACAAGCAGAGTGCTATTTACAAGATGGGACAATGTCAACAATGCTACTACCAGTTCGATCTACGCCTACCCGGCAACCCTTGAACCGGGTTACTACCTTTTTACTGCAAAGGGTGCCTGGCATGCCAATGCTTCAGCGCCAGATTATTCGTACCTGATTAATTCAGCTTCGGATAATACAGGTGATACCCTTGCTTATGATGTGCTTAACGTTCCTAATACAGGGCAACTGTATGATATGGAGCTGGCTTTTGAAGTGACTTCTGCAGGTACTTATTATTTCACTCTGGGGAGTTCTGCAGGTGTTTTGGGCGCCATTACAGATCTTAATCTGGAAGCATTCACCTCCAGTGATGCGACACTGTCTGACATAGCGCTGAGCTCAGGAAGCCTCAACCCTGCATTTGATTCTGCTACTGTATCCTATGATGTGGAGCTTCCTTACGGAACCACCTCAGTAGATGTAACAGCCACACCTACCATAAGTATATCAGATGTAGTTGGCGGTGGCACCATCGATGTGTCGTCTGGTAGCGGGACAACGGATATTGTGGTAACTGCTATTGATGGAGTCACTACCAAGACCTATACTGTAAACTTTGCGGTAGATCCTGGAGATACTGTTGCTACATTGTCAGCTATAGCATTAAGTGTAGGTAGTCTGGATCCGGCATTTAATTCGGATTCGCTTACTTACCAGGTGGCTGTTCCGTTCGGGACCAATTCCGTGGATGTAACGGCTACTGCTACCGTATCAGGAGCTACAGTAGTTGGTGATGGTACGATCGATGTGTCGAGCGGAAGTGGCACTGCAGATATTGTGGTAACTGCAACAGACGGAACTACCACAAGAACCTATACGGTTGATATTACCGTTTCGGCTATCTCAACCGATGCTACGCTTGCTGATATTTCTTTTGACTTTGGCTATCTCAAAGGGGCGTTTGACAGTGGTACCACTACCTATGAGGTGTTGGTTCCTGCCGGGGTTTCCTCAGTCAATGTAACAGCTACAAAAAGTGATGCAACAGCTACAATAGACTCCGGTGACGGACTTATTGACGTAACGGGTACATCTCCATCTACGGTGATCAATATTACAGCTCAGGATGGTACTACTACAGCAGCTTACACGCTTAACTTCACAGTAGATGCAACTAATTACATGTTTGGTTGGGATGGTGATGGTGTTACCGGTGCAGGATCAGAAGCTGATAATTATGGTTGGCAGTGTACGGATATTGATCCTACTGGCTGGACAGAAGCCGGTGTCTTAGGTGTCCGTTTCCAGGATGGTGTTTCATACTCTACCAACAGAGTATTGTATGTAAGATGGGATGGTACAGGCGGTACCAGTACAAACTCCATTTATGCTTATCCGGTAACCCTGGATGCAGGCTATTACTTATTCACGGCAAAGATGGGGTGGAATAGCGTTGCTTCAGCACCAGATTATTTCTATCAGATCAATTCTGCTGCGGATAACACTGGAGATACATTGACAAGTGATGTGATTAGTGTTCCAAGTGAAGGGGTATTGCATGATTTACAGCTCGGCTTCCAGATAGAAACTGCAGGAACCTATTACTTTACTCTGGGTAGTTCTAATGGTAATCTGGGAGCAATCACAGATCTGAATCTCGAAACAACAGAGGAAACAGATGGTGATGGCATCCCTGACGCTGTGGATAATTGTCCGGCTACTGCCAATGCAGACCAGGCCGATCTGGATGGAGATGATATAGGCGATACTTGTGACGATGATATAGATGGTGACGGGGTGTTGAATGTAGATGATGCGTTCCCTCTGGATGAGACTGAGGATACAGATACGGATGGAGACGGTACCGGAAACAACGCAGATACTGATGATGACGGTGACGGCACTCCGGATGTGGATGATGCGTTCCCGCTGGATGAGACTGAGGATACAGATACGGACGGAGACGGTACTGGAAACAATGCGGATACCGATGACGATGGAGACGGACAAAGTGATGCTCATGAGACAACCTGTGGTTCTGATCCGTTAGATTCAGCGTCCACTTCTACAGACTCTGATAGTGATGGAGTACCTGATTGTGTGGTGAATGAAGATGATGATAGCGATGGCATTACCAATGGAGAGGATAACTGTCCTGGTACTGCCAATGAGGATCAGGCGGATATGGATGAAGATGGAATCGGAGATGTATGTGATGATGACCGGGATGGTGATGGCACGGCCAATGCAGAAGATGCCTTCCCTGATGATCCTGCAGAGGATACCGATACCGATGGAGATGGTACCGGAGACAATGCAGATACCGATGACGATGGTGATGGACAAAGTGATGAGGATGAGATCGCTTGTGGTTCTGATCCTTTAGATTCCGGAAGCCTTTCGCAAGATGCTGATAGTGATGGAACGCCGGATTGTATTGAGATCTTAGATGATGACGGAGATGGCGTGGCCAATGGAGATGACAACTGTCCGGACACTGCAAACGCTGATCAGGCTGATCAGGACGGTGATGGAATAGGCGATGTCTGCGACGATGATTTTGTTGTGCTCAACCTTGACGATAGTGATAAGCTGTTAAAGGTTGGTCCTAATCCTGTTCAGGAGACTCTGACAGTAGATTGGTCTGCTTATGAGGTTACTTACCCTACTATAAAGATATTCAGTATGGATGGTAAGCTTCAATGGCAGGGAGTTGATCTTCAGGGAAGTCAGGTAGAGGTAGACGTGAGCAGCTTCTCCAACGGAATATTTATGATGCACATTTACACAGGTGATAAACCTGTAATGCTGAAAGTGATTAAAGAGTAACAATCTGGTTATTACTTTTTCCTAATCCCGGGCCTCTTGAGGTTCGGGATTTTTTTATTTCTGGAGTTCTCACAAACCGGGCCAACCTTTCATCAGGTGGATATAAAAAAAGTTTTGCCTTTCCGGTATCAAACCTGAAAACCCTCCCTTATAGTATTAGGAGTATTCTCTGCACTAGAGTAACCCTGAAAAAGTACTACCGAATGTTAAAATATGTATCGATATGAAGAAAATTCGACTAAAAGAAGCGGGGTGGAGTATCCTGATATGGATAGGATTGTTTTGCCCATTTATCTTAAATGCTCAAAATTTTGATGATACCGGGACCCTTGACCCGGTGATTGACGGATCCAATGATGATATGGTTGTTTTTGGAGCCGTAGGAACTGAAGGTACTGGAGATATAGATGCCCAGTTTTCCCTTATGGGTAGTGAAACTACGGCCACTAGTTGGAGTCAGTTTGCCGCAATCCTCAGGTTTATAGATGGTCAGCCCATTGATGCACGTGATGCCGGCTCCTATACCTTTACTGAAGAATTAATGTTTGATTTTTCAGAATATTATTACATCTGGATGGTGGTGCATTTTGCAACACAGACTTACGATGTGTATGTCCAGCCTGTTTCAGAAGGTACCACTTATACGATTGGTGAAAATTATGGATGGAGAAGCAGTGGAGATCTGACGATCCCTGCGATAGATACATGGGTGGCGTCCAATAATAATGTGGCGAGTGTTTTGGTAGTTGAAACAGTACAGTATGTAAATGCTGTGGGAGACCTTCCGGAAGGTTTTGATGATGTTACCTTGGCAAACATTGAATTGAGCATGGGAGTACTTGCTCCGGCTTTTGCCACGGAGACCACTTCCTATGATGTGACTCTGCCTTCCAACGTAACTACGGTTACGGTAAATGCCATTCCAAACTCCCCGTATGCCAGAGTTACCGGAGATGGAGAAGTAGAGGTTTCGTCTCCAACAGTGATTGACGTTTCTGGGGGAGGGGCCACAAATTCTTATACGATCAACTGGACGGTAACGGATACCATAGCGGATGCTACACTAGCCGAGCTTGCTCCGGATGCAGGTACTTTAGAGCCAGGTTTTAATCCTGCTATAACTGAATATAGTCTTTTGGCCCCTTATCTGACTGAGACAGTAGCGTTTACAGCAACTGCCAGTGCCGAAGGAGCAACCATTTCAGGAAACGAACCGCTGGACGTTTCTTCAGGAAGTGGCACACAGGAAATTACAGTGACCTCAGAAGATGAGTCTGCCACAACCACTTACACAATAAATGCTACTGTAGATGAATTTATGCTGACCTCCATAGAAGCAGGAGGAGTTAAGTTTAATGGTGATGAAGTTACCGCAACCATTTCAGATCTGGATCCAACGGCGACAGCATACACGGTTTCTTTACCATCAGGGACGGTTACCGGATATATTGCTTCAGCAACTACCAATGATCCAAATGCATTTATTGAGTACCCGGATACGGTAGACCTTTCAGACGGAAGTGTTACCGTACCGCTGACAGTAACATCTGAAAACCTTGAAAGTTCTATTACGGTTCAAGTGACACTTGGGGTTCCACCGGCAGTCTACAATACAAGTACCGGGGTATTTGATCCGGTTTTAGATGGCACAGACCATGTGGTGTACTCACGTATTGATATTACCGATAATGGAGTAGCTGTGGATGGTTTGTTTGCATTCAGTAATGGTAAGATCGGAGACTGGGGACATACTTCAGGAGGTTTGCGCTTTGAAGAAGGTACCGGATTGGTACAGTTGAGAGATGGTGGTAGCTATCTGCCTGAATCTAACAAAGGTTTTGATGGGGATACTGTTACCGTTGAATATGATAGCACATACCACTGTTGGTTGGTCATATCTCCTGCTGACACTACGTACAGCGCTTATGTGCAGATAGAGGGTGCCGCTTCTCCGGTTGCTATCGGTGAAGGTGCTGAATTCAGGTTTCAGACGAATATGATCGACCGCTGGACGGCCTTAAGTGCCAGAGGATCCAGCCAGGGCCTGAATGTACGTAGAGTAGAAATAGTTGACAATATGGGAGATATTCCTGCAATGGGTACGAATGCTGATCTGTCGGGAATTTCACTGGAGTATGGTTCCCTGGATCCGGCTTTTGATCCGGCGGTCACTACTTATAATGTGAATGTACCTTTCGGAACGGATTCCTTGTGGGTAAAAGGAACGCTTGCAGACCAGTGGGCGTATATTGAGGGCGAAGGTTATGTGACCATTAATGCAGGTTCGGGTACCACTGACCTTGTAGTGAAAGCTGAAGATACCACTGTATCCAAAACCTACACGATAAACTTCACTGAACTGGCCGAAAACACGGATGCTACATTGTCTGCTCTCACTACTGATGTGGGTGAGCTTAGTCCGGTATTCAGTTCAGCAGAAACAAGCTATACCTTACAGGTTCCATATGCTACGACTACCGTTAATTTAGAAGCTACAGCTAATGTGGCAGGAGCATCCATTGCCGGAGATGGGGCAATTGACGTTTCAGCGGGGGGTACCATTCCGGTAGATGTAGTAGTGACAGCTACTGATGGTACTACCACTAAAACCTATTCGGTAAGTATTGAAGTTGCTGCTGCTTCAGCAGAAGCGTCTCTCGAATTCTTAAGGGTGGATCTTGGTGAGCTGACCCCGGCATTCAGTTCAGAGGTTGCAGCTTATGATGTAGAGGTACCATTTGGTACGGAAACAGTAGAGATTACCTACAAACCAACAGATCTGAATGCTTCTGTCACAGTTACATCTGATGGAATAGTTGCTGTTACCACGGAATCAGTTACCACGGCTGAAATCGTTGTTACGGCTGAGGATGGAGTTGCTACACAGACATATACTATTGACATTACGGTGACACCACCTTCTACGGATGCTTCACTTGCTTCATTGGAAGTGGTAGCGGATGGAGCAGAGATATCTCCGGCATTTGATCCGGGAGTCTTTGAATATACCCTGGATGTACCGTATGGTAATGATGAGGTGCAGGTTACAGCCGCAGCAAATCATATTGGGGCTACGGTAGCAGGAGATGGAACTATTGATGTGTCTTCTGGAAGTGCAACTGCTACGATCACAGTCACTGCAGAAAGTGGCGATACCCAGGACTATACGATTGTTATTACCGTATTGGAAGCATCAACAGATGCTACTTTAGCTTCACTTTCAGTGGAGGGTGCCACCCTTTTTGAACCGGTATTTGATCCGGGAGTTTTTGAATACGTGGCTGTAGTGCCACTAGGAACGGAGACTGCAACTGTTCTTGCTGAAACTACCTTTTATCGTGCGAGTGTATCCGGAGCAGGAGCGAAAGACGTTATTTCTGGAAGCGGCGTTGCTAATGTTGTGGTAACTGCCGAAGACGGTACAACTACAAATACCTATGTGGTAGAAATATATGTGGGCGCAAAACCGGACCCGGAAGTTTTGTCTGCGGATGATAAGCTTAGTGAAATCATAAAAGTTTACCCCAACCCTGTAAGCCAATTCTTGAGCATTGACCTGGGAAGCAATCCATTGAAAGATAGGTCAATCACGATCATGAATGCCGGAGGTCAGGCCATGAAGGTCAAACAGGACCGTGTTGGGGAGTTGTTAAAAGTGGACGTTTCCACTTTGCCTGAAGGTATGTACTTCTTAAAGTTGCAGGCTGAGGGCTCTGTGATAACCAAACGATTTATCAAGGTTGACTGATTAAAGATACTCTAAAAGTGGATTTTAGAGTGCGGTGGTGAAAAGACCCTGAGAATTTTTCTCAGGGTTCTTTTTTGTCATTTCGGTATCATTTTCCTTTTGGAGCACTTATTAGTGTAAGGATGAATAGTTATAGACCATGAGATCAGTGAAAAGCATTTTAGGCCTGGTGATTGTGGGATTGATCAGTACCGGTACTTTAAAATCCCAACATATTGTAAATCCAATACCGGAGTTAATTCAGGAATCAGGCCTGGTGGTACACCTGGAGTCTTTTACGACCATACCTCGGGGAGAGGGATACTCAGATGCTCGTATCAATATGATCCGGCAGCTACCCGATGGGTCTGGCAGGATGGCGGTTATTGACCTGAATGGTTTTTTATACATCGTAGACGATCAGGGTGCTTACAGTGAATACATAAATTTTAATACTGAATTTCCCAACTTTAAAAGCTCACCGGGTTTGGGTACGGGTGCCGGTGCTGTGGCTATTCACCCGGAATTTGGAGCAAATGGTATTTTTTACACTACCCATTCGGAAAATAGTGAGTCCGGTGAGGCCGACTTTTCTCCTAATGAAGGGAGTACAGCTTTGCAGTGGGTTATTACAAGGTGGATAGCATCAGACCCGGGAGCAGATGTGTTTTCCGGAACTCATACCGAAATTCTACGAATGGATTTCCCGGGTACTATCCACGGGACCCAGGACATAACTTTTAACCCATACGCTGAAGATGGAGATACTGACTATGGCATGTTGTATATCTGTAATGGAGACGGAGCGAGCTCTGAGAACTGGCTGTTTGCAAATGTAGGAACCATAGAAAGCTACCTGAGCGCTATATTGAGAATAGAGCCTGAAGGGAGCAACAGCGCCAATGGCAAGTATGGCATTCCCTCAGATAATCCCTGGTATAATGAGACAGGGGCTGTAAAAGAACTTTGGGCTTATGGTTTCCGAAATCCTCATCGGTTATCCTTCGAAGTGAGAGGTGAGGATACATTGCTTTTTGTTGGAGATATAGGTCATCACAAAATTGAAGAGATAAATCTTGTAGAAAAGGGCGGAAATTATGGTTGGGATCAGCGGGAAGGAACCTTCATCCATGATCGCACCGATCCTGGACGCGGAATATTGCCTTTGGACGGTTCGGACAATGTGCCTTATATCTATCCTGTTGCCCAGTATGATCATGGAGAAGGAAGGGCTATTGCTTTAGGACATATCTGGACTTCTGATATGGATAGTGATCTGCAGGGAACTCTGTTTTTCGGGGATATTCCTATAGGTCGGCTTTTTCACATTCCGATGGATTCCCTGGTGCAAGGGAGACAGTATGATATGCAGGAAGCGAAAATTACCATTGACGGAGGAGAGGTAACTACCTTCCCTGCCTATCATAACAATGGAAGAGTAGACCTGCGCTTTGCTCGTAATCTGTCAGGGCAAATTCTGATGTTTACTAAAATTAACGGACGCATATATAAATGCGTGGGTGCAACTCAGCCAGCGCCGGTCGCCCAATTTGCCGTTGATCATAATGCTGGCCATGTACCTCTTTCAATTAATCCTGACCCATCCGGCTCACAGGGAGTAGATCTTACCTATCACTGGGATTTTGGGGATGGAAATACCTCCGACGAAAAGTTTATTGAGCATATCTACGAAGAGCCTGGTCTGTATTATTTAAGCCTGGTTGTCAGTGATGGTTCACAGGATTCAGAGGTTTCATCAACAGAGATAAATGTTTATTCAAAGCCTGAGGCAGCCATAGTAGCCAATGTGACTGAAGGAGAACCACCTTTGACCGTCCTTTTGGATGGCAGGACATCAAAAACAGATGACAGGGGACAAGCGGAATATCACTGGGATTTTGATGATGGAGAGGAAGCTAATACCGGATATGTTTCTCATACTTTTTCAAGCAGGGGAATGCATGAAGTGGTCTTGACCCTGGAAGACGGATTAGGCGATCTGGACCGGGATACCATTAGAGTAAACACTGCAGTTGTACCTCTTTCACTGGACAATGGGGACGAGTTTGCTATTTATCCAAACCCGGCGAAAAACCTGATCAATGTAAATGTGAGTCAGTCTGCAACTATGGTGATTAGCAATCTAACCGGTCGAAAGCTACATCAATACCAGGTAAGTCAGGGATTGAACGAGCTGAATGTAAGCTTTCTGTCCGATGGGGTGTACATCTTTCATCTTTTAGAAAACGGGTTATCCCGGTATCATAAGAAGGTCATTTTAAACAGATAGATTCTATGAATGTGTGGTTCCTGTATTTATAATTGGTGTTTTATTCATTGTGATTTTATGTGTTTAAAATTGATGAAATCAGAGGTTTGCCACCCAATTTTGACGGTTCGCCGTTGCGATCACGTACGGTTGGCCTGCGCGGCCCGGTGTTCTCTCCAGATAGCTATCGGGATTGTGTTGAGCATCATGCTCATTTCATGTGATGAAGGGACTGAGAAGATTGCACCTAGTATTCAGTTTGTTGCTCCTATAGACTCGGATACCGTTAATTCGCCTGATATACAGGTTGAACTGGAGATGGTTGGTCCGGACCTGTCCCATCCTGAGGTCTTTTTATATTATCAGTTAAATGAAGAAGACCCTGTAAGCATTACGAAAACATCCTTTATCATTTCTGGCTTATTAATTGGCTGGAATGTTATTCACGTAGAGATTAGCGAGGACGGTCGTATGGTAGCTGAAGATGAGGTCGCCATTTACTATATGGAGGATGAAAATTCAGTATATGTAGAAAATGGAACAGGGTCAGGTATGTATGCTCCGGGAGAATCCGTGTCAATCGAGGCTGAAAAGCGGGAAATACCTTACGTATTTCATTTTTGGAGCGGAGATAATCAATTTTTAGCTGATAGCACTTTAAACCCTACCTTTTTTCAGATGCCTGACCAGGCAGTCGCATTACAGGCCAATTATCGGGTGGACTCTTCTTTCTTTAAAAACCTGACAGTGATTTACGGAACCGGGAGTGGCCAATATTTACCCGGGAATGAGGTAGAGGTTTTTTTGCAGTTGGAGACACCTTTGATATTTAAATACTGGAAGGGTGGGGCTGATTTTTTAGCTGGAGATTCTTTAAAAGAAGATATAACATTTCAAATGCCTCAGAGGGACGTACAGCTAGAGCCGGAATGGGAGGTGTTAAATGTCAGTTTCAGTGATCATGTGTACCCGATTTTCGAAAGTAATTGTAATGATGCAGGATGCCATGGTACAAATGGTTCTCCTTCATATCAGACTTATGAGGCCATAGTGGCAGATGGTACCAGTATAGTGGGTAAGACCCAAAGTGGAAACATGCCACCGCCAACCTACGGACAGTTACCTGATGAAGAATTGGAAATCATAAGGGTCTGGGTCGATGAAGGAATGCCTGATAACTAGTGTCAGCCAACTTTTCAATAAGGGTCGGTAGTTAGTTAGTGATTGGTGAGTAGGCGCAACTGACCAACTTGCAACTTTCCAACAGGGAATTGCTTACAAGTATCGATTTTTTTAAAATTATCAATACCACCACTGGAATAGTTCTACAAATTAAGATTTTAATTTTTATTGAGCGTTTCGGTATCGTTTTATCAATAAGTTCCTTGTATAGTTGAGGTTATGCATAAAGGGTTGAGTTCTTTGGAATAATAAGATCATCAATTCCATTTCCGCAACCTTAAATCCGCTTTAATGAGTCTCCGAAATTGAAATTGGGAAGGGAGATTTGTGTCGTGTTGGATTTTGATTTGGAGGCAATTGAATAGGTAACCAAATAAAATTCAATACTATGAGAAAACGTTATCAAACAATCTCCAATGAGCGGAGAGCCCGAAGTGCCCTTAGGGCCAGACTGCTACTTGCCTTTTTTCTCCTTATACTATTATCGGTCACGGCAGCTTTTGGGCAGGAACAACTCAACAATTATAATGCTACGGTCTCAGATCTGGCTAACAGGGATATTGAGTTTTCAGGTTCTTGTAATGTGACCATTACTTCCGCATCTGACCCCCTGAGTGGCAGCAGTATTAATTTATTGTCAGACGATATCTGGCTTTATTTCCCAAATATCCTTCCTTCTTCAGTGGCAGCCAATGAGCTGGATCACATTCAGGTGAATGGTGCTGCTGCAGCTATTGATACCAATATCAGAGTAGTTCAGTACCTGCAGGGAGCTATGGTAATCAGTCATTCTTCCGGCTTTCAGGCATTGACTGCTTATTCGGACAACAACCAGTCCGGCTTATCAATGCAAATGGGTAACTACACCTACTATAAAGCTGCACAGCTGGGTTCTATGAATGATAACATCCAGTCTTTTGTCCTTAAAAGAGGATACATGGTGACCATTGCGGCTAATGAAGACGGTACCGGGACGAGCAAAAATTATGTAGCGGATGAGGAAGATATTATCGTAGACCAAATGCCTTCCGGGCTTTCCAATACTGCCTCATTTATTCGGGTTATCCCCTGGAGGTGGACTGCTAAAAAAGGATGGGCAAGAACGTCTGATAAAGCAGCTCTGCTGAATGCCTCCTGGCAATATGACTGGGACAATGTGCGCACTTCTTCACTGGATGTGGAATATATACCCATGAGGCATAACAGGTGGTGGAATTCCTATGCAAACATCCAAAATAAAACCAACTCTACCCATGCGCTTCATTTCAATGAACCGGATAACCCCAATGATGATGGGTACGCAACCGTAGAAACAGCCATAGCGCAGTGGCCGGAAATGCTGAAATCAGGCTTACGAGTAGGTACCCCGGCTCCTACGGATGGTGGGGCTCAATGGCTCTATGATTTTGTGGATGCCTGTGAAGCAAATAATTATCGGGTTGATTTTGCTGTGATCCATTTTTACAGGGGAGGTCAGACCACTCAGCAGTTTTACAACTTCCTTTTAAACATCCATAATACCACCGGTTTACCTGTATGGGTAACCGAATTTAACAATGGTGCAAACTGGACCTGCTGTGATCCGACCTATGAATCGCAGGCAGAAACCATTGATGACTGGGTGAATATGTTAGAATCTGCTCCTTTCGTAGAGCGTTATGCCATCTATGAAAATGTAGAAGCCACTCGCCAGATGTTTTATAGTGGTACGAATGACCACACCCCAGCCGGTATCGTATATCGTGACAAGATCTCAACCATGGCTTACCAGGGAAGTTCAGAGGACGGGATCGTTCCCGGACAGACCTACAGTATAATTGCCAGACATAGCGAAAAAGCCCTCGATGCTGCAGGCACAGCCAATAACTCGGATGTCCAGCAGTATTCTTACTGGGGAGGTAGCAACCAGAAATGGACAGTGGAATTGGCTTCCTCAGGATATTACAAACTGATAAATGTTGCCAGTGGAAGGGCTCTTGATGCTGCCGGTACGGCAAATGGATCCCAATGTCAGATATACAGCTACTGGGGAGGGAATAATCAACAGTGGGCAATTAATGACCTGGGCAATGGATACTACAGTATTACGAATAAGGGCAGTGGACGGGCGGTTGATATTGCAGGTCAATCCACAGCTAATAATGCATTGGCTACCATCTATGATTACTGGGGTGGCCAAAATCAACAATTCCAGTTTAACCTCGTAGGGTCATCTTCACGAACCACAGAGGAACAAAAACCTGAAGAAGTATCAGTTGATTTTACCGTTTACCCAAATCCGGTGTTCGACAAACTACACATCAGAAGTGACAACAACTTTTCTCAGGCGGAAGTCTATTCGATAAGTGGTCAACTGATCATTTCCGGGCAGTTGCAACGTAATACGCTGGATGTATCCAACTTAGAGCCAGGTATTTATATGCTTAGGCTTAAGGCAGGCAATCAGTTGAAAGAACTCAAGTTTATCAAATCAAAATAATCTCTTATAATTCATGGATGCTGTCTGCTAAATGGCAGCATCTGTTTAACTAATCTAAATTTATGAAACAATACAGAATTTTATCAGTAGCTCTGATGCTGAGCTTAGCGATCTGTTCCACAGTTTTTACCGGCTGTGAAGAAGACAATTCCGTCACGATGCCTCAAACACCTGAAATGGCAGGTGCAGTTGAAGTGCCCAATGCCACGATATCAGATGGGATCTTTATAATAATCAATAGAAATAGTGGCAAGGCCCTGGATGTAAGTAATTTTAGTTTGGAAAACGGTGGCAATATCATCCAGTATAGCTCCACAAGTTCAGATAATCAGAAATGGCTGATCAGAGAAAATAGTGCTGGTTATTACTCCATCATCAGCTTAAAAAGCGGTAAAGCCCTGGACGTAAGTCAGTCAGGTACTGCCAACGGCGATAATGTGCTCCAGTGGCATTACTGGGGAGGACAGAACCAACAATGGGACTTTGTGGACCTGGGCAACGGATACTATCGCATTGAAAACCGAAACAGTGGTAAAGTACTGGATGTAGCAGGACAGTCAACCGCAAATGGAGCTAACATCAATCAGTGGTCCTACTGGGGCGGACAAAACCAGCAATGGAGCTTAACCCAACTGGCTACAGGTACAGGTAACGGACAGCTTTCCTGGACCATGACTTCTTCAGGAGTCCCGCAAGATGTTTCAGACCGGATCACGGTGGCTATGGATGCCGCGGTATTGCGATACAATGCCGGAAATGACTGGCCGTCCCGTACACTGACTGTGGAGTATAACACCGGTGTAGCCACAGCAGATGCTACTTACGGCGGCCACATCCGATTTGGGTCTAGTACCGGCTATCAAAACCAGCGGACTGCTTTGCATGAGATAGCCCATACCTGGGGTGTGGGTACTTCATCAGGATGGTCAGCAAATACATCAAATGGTGTTTTTACCGGTGCCAATGCCGATGCCCTGATCAAATCTTATGATGGTTCCGGCGCAGTGATCAACACAGGTGGATCTCATTTCTGGCCTTATGGTTTAAACTACAACAATGAGATGTCTGAGACCAAAGCGCAAAGACACGTGCAGATCGTGAGTGCGATGGTTGAGGATGGAATTTATTAGTGAAAAACAATGCAATAATTATAAAACCACCTCAGAAATGGGGTGGTTTTACCTGGAAAATTCTGATTTTGACTACTTTAAAGGACAAATGGTTTTTCTAACTCATACTGTGTTATTCACTATCTTTGAGTTCATACAAAATGATGTGTATGAAGGTACAAACAGCATTTAGATTTGATAAAGAGCTTTTGGATTTAGTGAAGGAAAAAGCGGCTGCCCAAAAAAGAAGCCTGAACAATTATATAGAGCACTTGCTTCTTCAGGATGTAGGAAACATTCCTAACGAGGCAACTAGACGGGCTATTGCCGAAGCTCATGACAGTAAAGATCTAAAACCCATTGAAGACCTGGATACGTTTTTAGATTCTATATAACCCTTCTTTTTTGAATTTCCCGATTGATGTACCAACTGATACCAACCAACCAGTTCAAAAAGGATTTGAAGAAAATTAAACGTAAGCCCAAAGATTTTTTGTTGGTATCCGAGTTATTAAAAAACGCTACAAGCCAAAAGCACGGAAGGCATACCGCCAACAATGAAACCACATCAACTAAAGGGCATTTATAAGGAGAACTGGGAATGCCATATAAAACCGGACCTGTTAATCATCTGGTACCAGGTTGAGAGCCCTAAACGTATAAAACTGATACGTCTTGGTTCTCACTCTGACCTTTTTAAATAGCTCGGTCGTAGCGAGTGAGCCACCAGAGATCCCTCAAAAATCATTGTTTATAGTGCAAGGGGGCTGATGCAGATTCGGTTTAATCCGATATTTATCAAAACGGCAATAAGGCCCAATAAAGAGGTTATTGACACTATGGTTACAATGGCGCCAACGTTTTCAACCAATTTCAAACGTTTATTCATGTTTTGGATCATGATCTTATGATCGGCTGCAAATTCTGTCAACTCTTGTATTTTTTTCTGCGTAGGTTAAAAATACTAAAAAAATATATTCCCTCTAACTTTCTAATTTTTCAGTAGCAGTTCAAAATACTGAATTGCTGTTATCAGATCTTCTCCCAGGATCTTCTCTGCCTCATCAAATGCTTGATTAGTCAGGATAATTTCTATCTGTTCAGCAGAAAGATTCTTGTAGCAGTATTCCATCCACGCGGCTGATACGGAGTAAACAAGGGTTTCCGGATGTTCAGTTCCATTAGTCCATAGCTCCTTGATGGATGTATTTCCATATTCTGAAACAGCCTTTTTGGCAAGCTCTAACCTGTTTCTTTGTGTCTGATCATAGAGGGTGGCTATTCCTTCATTTATAAACCTGCTTTTTGACTTTGGTTTGAGAGCATGATGGATAATGAGGTGGCAAAGCTCGTGCCCGGTAGTTTGGTTTTTTCTGCTATGGGTAATCAGGTACTCCGGGTCGGAAAATCCCAGATTCCTTCTGAGTATTCTCATAGCGTCTAGTTCAGCGTCCCATACAAAAAAGTCAATTTTTTTGGGTAGCCGAGCGGGGAATGAGTCTATGATGTTATCCAGTGCTTTTTGACGGTCATTCATATACTTTTCTGCATTCGGAAGGGAATCTTTACTTTGGAAATGAAACCTGATCTGCGCTGTTGAATCTATTGTCCAGTTTTCATAAAACGGGTCCAGGCCAAATAGCAATGTTCTTCTAAGAGCATATTTGTTGGAATTTCTGGTTGCGCTCAGTTCAAGCGTTTTGTTTAGCGCCTGCTTGGACTTATTGTATTGGCTGGTCATAAAATAGCATGTACCCAGGTAAGCAAACGACCATGAAAGGACCCAGGTCTTTTCAAAGTCAGAATTTGCTGCCTGCTCAAGGTATGGAATTGCATTAGAATGATCACCATTATCTGCCATTGCCCGCCCAACGATCATGTTTAACTCCGGGTTTTCTTTGTCAGATAACAAGAGCTCTTTTCCTGTTTCGATTACATAGTCCAGGTTACCTTGTGAATATTGCTGCCCAATCTCTTCAAAGGATTGGGAGTAAGCTGCCAGACTAAAAACTGACAGGATAATCATTTGTAAGTAGGATTTCATAGAGATAAAACTTGGCTTCTAAATAATATAAGGGATAGCTCTGATAGATGATACCGGTAGGTTAGTATTTCTTATACAGGCTCGTGTAACCGATAATTCTTATTTTCATCACACTTAACTTTACCTGGAAAATGCTACCTTTCCATATAAAATCTAAACCCTTATACAACTATGAAAAAATTACTCATTATTTGTAGCATACTGGCTTCCTTCTCCGCCTGGAGCCAAAATCAGTTTCAAAATGAATCATCCGGATCCCTCTCCTTCACCTCCGGTCGGGTCATGCAGCTTGCTGAAGTAATACCGGCTGACAAGTACGACTGGCGACCTGCGGAAGGGGTCCGCTCTTTCGGGGAAGTGATGGCGCATATCGTTTCAGCTAATTATTTTTTCGCTTCAAAGATCGGGGCTACCCTGCCTGAATCGGTGAACTTACAGACTGTGGAGCAAGAGCTCAAAACCAAAGAAGAGCTTGCGGCAGGACTCAAAGCTTCCTACCAGTTGATCATTGAAGCTATCAAAAATACCACTGCAGAAGATCTTGCTGAAAAAGTGGAATTCCCTTTTCCGGGAGAATTTACGAAGATGACTGCCGCCCTGATTGTTTTGTCTCATACCAATGAGCATCTTGGTCAGCTGATTGCCTACAGTAGAAGCAATGATATCACGCCTCCCTGGAGTGAACAGGAAGGAGATTGATCTTAAATAGTTGAACGGGCTTTCTTCGTCAAAGATTCCGGGATAAAAAACGCCGAAGAGGTTTCCAAACTTCTCCGGCGTTTGAAAATTATAACCCGTCCTTTCTCATACTTTCCAGTAAAAGGCAATGATTCACAAAATCCTCATGCGAAGTGCCTTCACTATCGTAGTTGAGGCCAAATGGCCCGATATGTACTCCATATCGATGGATAACCGCATTCGGGTCACCTGTCAATTCTTTTACCGTCTTTTTCCCTTCCGGCCCTGTCCATATACCATCCACCATTAAGTTATCAAAACCATCTGAAGTGCCTATTCCCACGGTATGGGCCAATTCGTGCAGACAGGTGCGTACATTCATATAAGGCCGGTTACTTCCAAACCTCATCCATCCTCCAATGGTGGCATCTGCAGTAGCTACGCCTGGCACGTAATTCACCCAGACATGCTTTTGATGATTGGTGTAATCATTGTAATACTCTACGGCTGTATTCATAGAATGTGTAAGACGGATATAAGCATCCAGCTGATCCGCTGTAGGATCCTCGGCCATGTTTAGAGTATAAATAATCTTGAGGTCTTCAGGAGTTGTGAGAGTGACCTGCTCACTGTAAGCAGTACCGGATTCATTGGTGGCAAATGAGCGCACAAAATAGGTGGTGCCGGCCGTCAGTGATTTCATAATGTAATGAAACTCCTCAAGACCTGTCCCAACTTCGGCCACATCATCATCCAGCGTTGGGTTTTCCGAAGTGGAAAAACAAATTCCGCTGGTAAGGATCTCCAACGGACCATTTTCTTCAGCAAAAGCACTTATCCCGATGGCATGCCGTGCTCCGATCGCTTCTGGCTCGTTGATGGTGATGACTGGTAAAGTGCTTTCAGACACCTCCACACTGTAAAGCGTATCTTTTTCCAGGATCATAAATGTGCGGAAATAATATTTGGTATTTGGATTCAGGTTGTTCACCTGTACTTCAAATGGACCTGCCTCAAGCGGTAAGTTTTTGCCAGCTGCTATAAGTGGACTTGGCTCAGTATCCCAGCAAATGCCACTAAACCTGGTTGCGGCTTCCAATTCTTCAGAGATGGTACCGCTTAGCCAGACCTGATTAGAGGCAATACTATCTCCGGATAGAGAAGAGGTTATAGCCGTTGAAAATTCCACCACATTTCCATATACCGGGCCATCAGGACCTGTGGCGTAAGCTCGTAAGAATATATCTGTGTTTAACGGCAGAGATGTAATCTCTACTGAAAAGGTCCCGATACCCGATCCTTCAGTGACCTTTTTATCACCCACGGTTGGTTCAGGCTCTTCACTCCAGCACACTCCTCGCGAGGTGATTTCAAGTTGTGGGTCTGCTGATACCTTTCCTCCCGTGGTTATTGACCTGAGCCCCGTTCTGGTGATGCTATTGGTCGTTATAGATATTTCAGTGGAAATATCCGGCTCGGCAGGGGTATTTTCATCGCAGGAAATACTTAAACCAAGGGCAACAACAGACAGCCCTGCGAGGATAGTTTTATATGATTTTTTTAACATGTTTATTCTTTATTTTGTGACTTTAAGGGATTTAAACCCTTCAATTTTGATGATATATACTCCCTTGGGCAGGTGTCCTACCTGGAGTTTTCCATTTGTTTTTTCAGAAAGCACTCTTTGACCCAGGATGTTGAAAATGTGAACTTGTCTTTCCTTATTCTCAAGGCCTCTGATAAAAAGTGTATTTTCCAAAGGAACCGGGTAAGCTGTGAGAGACTCTCCTCCTTCCAACCCGGTAATGGTAACCGTACTGAAAGACCATATATCTCCTTCTGTCAGTATCTCCAGACCATCACGCCATTTTACAAGTTCATCTACTCGCCAGTAGTAGGTTTTATTTCCTTTAAGATCAGCCATGCTATAAGAAGTGACATTGTCTAAAAAAGTGGCTTCCAGCAGCATGTTGTCAATGGATTCGCCCAGGTACAGGCTATGAATTTCAGTCTTGTTCGGATCTGAGGTCCACGAAAGCACCGTGTTTGGGTCTACTCCTTCTTCTCCATCGGCAGGAAGGGGATTTGATGCTTTTTTAAAACTAACAGTAGAAAACTCCAGGTCTTCGCCAGCCTGGACAGTACCTCCGTTGTATTCATCCACTCTCCAGTAGTAGGTTTTATTAAACGCTAACTCGTCTAATTCAAATTGACTTTGGTTTCCGCTTAGGTTGGCTGTGAATTCCGGTGGGTTGGTGTCGCCGAAGTATAAAGTCTGAGCAGAAGTCCCGGGCCGTGGGTTCCAGTAAAGTGTTGTATTTAATTCTATTTCTTCAGCCTGATCTGCCGGGAACGGATTATTCACATGCTCTTCCCGGGAGCTATAAGCCAGACCTGAGGACTTATCCCTGTATACGCGTCCGGCAGGAGTAAGGGATAATGTGCCGTCGTAAAACATTTGACGTTCTGCCTGGACTTTGCCATAAAGTGCATAACGCTCCACAAATGGGGCAGCTTCCAGCATATCCACCCAATCGCTGATCGTCTCCGCCTGCTCTTCATAAGTGGGTAAGCAGCAGGTCCAGTTTGCACCATTGTTAAATTCGGTTACCCATACAGGAAGGCCCGTTTGTGTATGGATGTAATTCAGAAAATCATAAAATGCGTTTACGGATTGCCCTCCCCGGTAGAAGTGTATGGCCACAAAATCCACACGATAGTTGTTTGCTTTGCACTCATTTACGAAATCAATTACCCATTGAGCTCCACCATCTGTGGGAGCGGGGGTGCCCAGGCGCAGGCCTGATTTCAGCATTTCCGGCCACTGTGCTATGGCTGTTTCTACAGTAGCATAACCATCGTCTACCGGATTATCAGGCTCATTAAAATGCAGTGCATGAGTTGCATTTTTCTTGTTGATGATATTTGAGTAAGAGGGCCAGTTGGGGTTGTGACGCATGGGTACATACTCAATATTAAGGGTGGATTCTGCTGCGTTGTCCCAGTCATACCTCCAGGTACTGTTCAGTATTTCGTTCTTCTCGTAGCTCCCGTTAGAAAAAGATTTTTTTGATACCCATCTCCAGGGCACCACTCTTACAAACGATACATTGTTGGACAGGCCGTCTGGCATTTCATTAAAAATCAGATCTTCTTCATCAGCGATGAAAACCTGACTGTTTCCAGTGCCATCCAGGTTTTCAGAAAAGGAAGCCATATACCCTTTTCTTAGGACAAAGGATTCGATGTTGTCATACAAGGTTGAAAGGCTGGCGTTTTTATGAAAAGTATAGATCCCAAGGTCTTTTGAATCCCCGGCAAGGTTCGGATCAGCATAGACGGTCAGAGGAGTGTAGGTATCAGAGTGACTGATGAGCACACAGCCTTCTCCATATGAAACCAGGCGAATATTGACATCCACTTCCGGTATTTCATTGTTAATACGGATTTGATTCAGGAAGTTATCATAGAATTTCTGGGGGCGTATGTTTTCGAAGTAGATCCATACATTTTCAGAAATGACATTAATAAAGCTACCTGGCAACGGATTTTTGGAGTCTTTGATGCGCCACTCGATATCTCCCTCCAGCTGAAGGTTTTGGTAGTAAAGCTGACCAAAAGTATTGGTTGAATCTCTGACAGTTTCTACAGCCATCGCTTCTGAAGAGGTGGTGATCGTGTAAGTTTTGCTGTCCCCATTTTCAGCGGTAACCTTTACCGCATGTACACTTGAAATTATCTCATTAGGGTCAGAGGCAATTGTGTCTTTGGATGTATCCAGCACTTCAAATGAAGCAAACGCTGAGATACGGACCCCACTTTTAAATTGCAGTAAAGTCAGGTTATTATAGAGTTTGGTGACTTGAGCAGTTCCGTGGTTGATTTCAGCCTTGAAAGCACTTAAGATCTTGTTTTCACTGCTTACAGAGCGTACCTCCAGATCATATTCTGAAGTTTCCATTCCCGTCACTTTCAGGGTCATATCACTTTTCAGGGTATCATCACTGGAGAGTGAAACAGAACTCCCGGATCCATCTATCAGCTCAAGTTCTGCAGAAGCTGCATAACTCAACCCTTCTACAAAGTCAGATATGCGTATTGGCGAAATATCCGTAATGGAGAGGGTTTCATTGTCAAGTATCCCAAATGCTGACCCGGTGATCAGCCAATCAGCGGCGAACTCGCCGACTTCACTTACAAAACCTGAGTTTTGAATGGATAATGGGTTTGTAGAAGAAGGGCTATAATAAACTGAATTCCAGTAAAACAACCCTGATACTGCGCTCTTTCTAAACGAAGCATTTTCATAAACGAGGACCGGGGCAGTTTCTCCTGTTTGCACATACGTGCTGTAGGTTTTTTCATCAAAATGGATCTCAAACCAGCAGTGGTAAACAGTTCCCAGATTTATATCCACATTATTGGTCCTTGTGTAGCCATTGTTGTAAACGTCCAGATAAGGGGATGGCTGTACATTGTTAAACCTCAGGATGGCAGAGCAGTCAGAATACGCAGTGACGGGACCTTCCGATAGTGCGAATAGCGCGTCAATGTTGCCGCTACCATTAGTGTTTTGCGGAATTACCTGAAAGTAAAGAATGGTATCCTGAGTTACAGGAGCTTGAAGCCCCTGCATATTATGAACAGTCTGGCTATGCAGAAACGGACACAATAGGAATGTTAAACCCAATACAAGTAAACTTCTATTCATTTTATGGTTATTTCAATTATAAGATGGGCCAAAGAGGCCTTGAATTTTTAGAATGCTGATCCTATTAATTAAAAGGAAGAGAATAATGAAATGATACCGGTTTTTGGGTAGAATATTTTAGTGAAACGTAGGTAGAAGTATCCCGGAAATGTAGATAAAAATGAATGTCAATGGGCGGGGTGTAAATGGAAGTGGAATACAAAATCTTAAATTTTTTATCCCGGATCCGGTATCACTTTTCAAAATGAGTCCTTACTTAAGTGAGTCGGCCCTTAAAGACGTATAGTGATGAAGAGTGGTGAAGACAGATTTTGGTGAGGGCCTGTTCATTTTTGAAAATTTAGGAAACTAAGGCAGATTTATTCGCGAGAATAAGTCACGAGCGGCCTCAAGGAGGCCGCTCTTTTTTTCTGCTTATCCTCCGGGAACACTTTGGCTGTTGACTTTCACCATTTACCATTCCTTCGTTATTGATCCCTAAGCCAAACATCGTCCGATCAACTCTTAACTGGTAAATACGCACTACCCGTAGGTTATAGCGGTATCATTTTGGAGATTTTTTCCTTATATGGATAAGAACCATTATCCCTGTATTGATCTAAAACACATATGACTCCAATTTCAAACCTGAAACGAAACCTTTATGCTTTAATCCTGTTATTAAGCTTTTCTGCATTTTCACAAACTGAGGGCGGAAACAATGCGATCTCCTTGCAGGGAGGTGCTGATGGTAGTCTAAGTAATGTTGCGATCCCCGCATTGAATATTACCAACCTGCCGGTAACTATCGAAATGTGGTATAAGCCAAATGCCTCACAAAACGAATATGCTACCTTACTTTACAATCGTGGAGGGACTAACAATAGTGGAATCCAATATGACCGCTGGATAGACCAAACCAAAATAAAAGGGGTCTGGAATGGAGCATCTCCTGCGAACCTGTCACCGGCAACTCCTATGCCAGGTGAATGGAATCATGTAGCTTTTGTAATAACAGCCACAAGCAGGACGCTTTATGTGAATGGAGTGGCTCATACGGAATCCGGATCATTTACAAGCTATCCCTTTGATGGTACAACCTACCTTGGCTGGGATGAGGCCGTGGCTGGCAGAACGCTAAATGGGATTATAGATGAGGTCAGGATCTGGAATGTGGAACGGTCCGCTACTGATATTGCCGATAATAGATACACAGCCTTACAAGGTGATGAAGCAGGACTGATCGGGTATTGGAGTTTTGATGATCTGGCAACAACGGCTACAGATGTGACTGGTAGTGGTTTTGACGGGACGATTACAGGAGGTGAGTATGTTTCTTCCTTTTCAAGAAATGACATAGACAGTGATGGTATTCCTGACGTATTTGATAATTGTCCGGAGGTTGCCAATACTGATCAGGCGGATGCAGATGGAGATGGATTTGGAGATTTGTGTGACGACCTGGATTATCAGTTGTTGGACACTGATACCGTCACCACGTCCTCCTTTTCTTCTGTAGAGGGAGCCAATTTTGCCTCCTTCCAGCAGAATGCTATCCAGACCTTTAACGGGTATCAGTATGTGACGTACTGGACTGCCAACTCCAAAGTAGCCATTGCCAGAAAAGCATTACCATCAGGAGAGTGGGAGGAGATGACGCTGGATTATGTAAGAGGCAGTACACCACCACTCAGTGATAATCACCAGACTATCTCAATGGGTATCTGTGAAACTGATGGCACCATTCATATTGCTTATGACCATCATGATGTGCCCTTGAAGTATCAACGTTCCGTAGTTGGGCTGGCAAGTGACCCGGAGAGTCATGAATGGGCCAGTAGTTCATTTGGGGCTCAGCAAGATTACCTGGTGGAGGGAACTCAGGTGACGCCTGTTACTTACCCCAGGTTTATATCAAAACCTGATGGTGATATGCTTTTTGAGTGTCGGTTGGGGCAGAGTGGTAATGGAGACTCATTTTTGTGGGAATACTCCGGAGCAACTGGTGAGTGGACCTATGTGGGTGAGTATATCAATGGCACTTCAGTAAGCCAGAATGCCTACATCAATGGATTGCATTATGATCCGAGTGGTAGACTACATGTTTCCTGGGTATGGCGAGAAACCCCTGATCCTCAGACGAATCATGATGTGTACTATGGGTATAGTGACGATGATGGACGTACGTGGTACAATGCGGAAGGCACTCAGACAGGTACTGCTGAAACCGACCCTATGACCCTGGATTCGGAAGGCCTGAAAGTGTGGACTGTAGGAAAAAACCGTGGCCTGATCAATCAGGAAGCACAAACCGTGGACAGTAAAGGCAGGGTGCACATTTTGCAGTCTTATATAGGTGATGATCATCCAAACAGCAATAATTTTTGGGGATTCCGGATCAATTACGGAGATCTGAGACACATCTATCAGGATGAATCCGGGACATGGCACAGTGATGTTATTGCACATTCGGCCAGAAACCGTAGTGAGATTGCAGTAGATCGAAACGATAATCTTTATGTGGTTTCCGGGGATCACAGGATCTATTTTGCTTCTGCAGCAGATGGATGGCAGACCTGGACCAAGTTTGATCTGAGCAATGCTGGTAATTCCCAAAATGAAGGATTCGTAGACAGAGAGCGATTGCTGGGGGAAAATATTCTTTCTTATCTCTACGCAAGTGCGGATAATGACGGGAAAATACTGATCTCTAATTACCAGCTGGCATCTGACAATGCCACTTTGTCTGATATTAAAGTCAATGGTACCTCTCTCCAAGGTTTTGATCCGGAAGTATACGAATATGACATTGAGCTTCCGGCAGGCACGGATGAGGTTCCGGTTGTAGTAGGAGAATCCGATCACAGCCCGGAATCAATCGAGGTGGTAGATGCACAGGAGTTACCAGGAACTACTACCATTAATGTGACTGCTGAAAACGGCACGAATCAAAAAACATATACCATTCAATTTACTGTTGCCATTTTGCTGGGAGAAGAAACAATATCATCTGAGTCTGTAAGTGTTTACCCTAACCCGTTTACCTCTTCCTTCAGAGTAGAGAGTCTGAAAGAGATCTCCTCTCTCGAGATTTTCAGCCTGGATGGTAAGCTGGTCAGGAGGATAGAAAATATAAATCGGAATACAACCAGTGTTTCGTCTGGGGGGCTACCTGTGGGACTTCTGGTTATGAAGATATTTCACTGCGATCAGACCTCCGGTCAACTACGAATTGTCAATCAGAGATGATGGTAACTTCAGATCAAAAGGGCTTTTTCTTAAGGTACCCATTGGTCTACCTGATCATGGCTTTGGCGATCCTGTATTACAGTGGTATGAGTGAGACATATCTTATGAGCCCTGACGGTCAGATTACTAGTATGGTTTATTTTGGCAGGGAGGGCGTTCAGGTAAGCTACCTTCATAATTGGCAGGCGCAAAAGAAGTCATTAAGTATCCCATTTCCTGAAATCACTGATTTTCAGCTAATAAAATCAGGAATGGTTAATGATTCGGAGCGTCCTTTTATGGAAGGCTTATATGAAATAAGTTATAACAATGACTACTTTTTACTGGAACTTCGCCAATACGATGACTTCCTGACCTACAGAGTGTTGAGCGGTTTGAAAAATTATGATGTGTCTCATGTGGGTTTAACGGATTTTTCCGGGGTAAACCAAAAAGGATTATGGCATTCGATCATTATTAATTGATCACGCGATGGATGACGAGAAGGGAGGTTTTTATCAGTAGCTAGTGTTATGTTAATGATATAATGTCTCAGGCATAGTGTAACACACTCTTTATTTCCCGCTCCGTAGGTCCAAATGACTCCCAGGGAGAATCCCTTTTTTACCTATTATTTTAGTGCATTATTGCTGTATTGACTCCATTTTTTGAGGTGACATTTAATGACAATCATTTACACCAAACGATTACCCGGTGATTGAAAAATACGTTTAATTAAGGAGATCACCATATAAGCACCATGTACCGAAATTACCTCCGAATTGCTCTCCGAAATCTATGGAAAAATAAAAGTTATGTAATGATCAACACCATGGGCCTTGGCATTGCCCTTGCCTGTTGTATTACAGCCTATCTTGTTTTGGCTTTTAATCTGGAATTTGATGCGGCAGTGCCGGATGAGGAGGTAGAAAATCTTTTCCGCATTCATACAGACATTGAGCGGCCTGATGGTACAGTAAGCTCCCACATCAGCGTTCCACTTGCTATGGGTCCTGCCATTGTAGAAGATATGGCAGGTATAGAAATACAGTCCAGGTATGTTTATAATTCAGGATTTGTCCGGTCCGGAGACAAGTCGTTTAGTGAAGGCATATTTTTCGCTGATGACACCTTTTACGATCTGATTGAGTTTGATGCACTCAAAGGAGATACGCGCTCATTCAAAAACCTCAATACCATCATCCTGGAAGAGTCTACTGCAGCGAAATATTTTCCTGATGAAGATCCTATTGGTAAAGTGCTGACCTTTAATTTTCCCAATCAAAAGGAAATCCAGGGAGTGGTGGGTGCTGTAACCGCCAGGATGCCTGTCAATAGCTCAATAAACTATAACATCCTGATGCGAATAGAGCATTTCATGGATATCTATTCGTTATCCAATAGCAATTGGGGAGACTGGCGTGACACCGGAGTACTGGTAAGACTTACACATCCTGAAAATGCAGTAAAGTATACTGCGTTATTTCAGCAATATGTGCCCATCCGCAATAAGCTGAAGGAGGATGCTAAAGTTATTGCATTTCATCTTGAGCATTTCAAAGAGCCGGTAACGCAGGATGATGTTATGTGGTCCCAGTTTAATGTGCGGATGAGCGTATTGCCTATTGTTGTTTTCGTCTCAATGGCCTTGATGATCCTGCTTATTGCCTGCTTCAACCTTACCAATACTACCATCGCTACCACTGCCCGTCGGTTTAAGGAAGTTGGGATTCGAAAGGTTACCGGAGCATCACGAGCCCAGATCATTTTGCAGTTTATGTTTGAGATGTTGATCACCATCCTCCTTTCGCTGGCAGTTGGATTGATCATTTCCCCTATCATCATTGGTGAGTTTTCTGATATGTGGAATCTCCGGTATGATTACAGTGATTTGAATGGGCTTAACCTTACAGTGGCATTGTTAGCCCTGATTTTTGCAGCTTCTATGCTGGCAGGGCTCTATCCGGCACTTAAAAACAGTGGTTTTCAGCCAGTGACATTATTGCGAGGCAAAGTGAAGATACGGGGCAATAGTTTTATAACACGCTTGCTGGTTGGCTCTCAGTTTGCCATTTCGGTAATTGTATTAATTAACGGCATAGTCTTCATACAAAACACCAAATTTCAGAATAATGTGAATTATGGATTTGATCTGGAGGAGGTGTTGACCGTTTTCATTCAGAACGAGCAGGAATATAAAATCCTGGATGCCCGCATCAAAGCTAATCCAAAAGTGGTTAATACGGCTGTCAGCCATCACCAACTCGGGATGAGCAGCTATCCTTTTCCTGTGAAGGTGGATAATGAGGAGTACCAGTGTCAGCATATTGAGGTAGGAGAACGCTTTTTCGAAACAATGGGGCTGGAATTGATTCAGGGGAGGTTTATTGATTTTGAAAAGGCTACAGATGAATTAGGGGCCATTGTGGTTAATGAAGAGTTTTTAAGACTGACGGGGATAAAAGATCCGCTCAGCGCTCATGTCAATGTCCGCGATCAGAAACGCAGAATTGTAGGGGTAGTCAAAAATCATGTGGATAACCTTTATCGCTCTGCTAAGGCTGAACCTTTTGCGTATTATCCTTCTAAACGAAATGAATATCAGATCATGCTGGTGAAAGGGAAAAAGGAAGACTTGCCTACAATCAAATCAGATTTAGAAACAATCTGGAAGGAGGAGTTTCCGGATAAACCATTTCAGGCTGAGTTTCAGGAAGAGCTGACCCGTGGCGATTCGCGACGAACAAATGCTAACCTTAAAAAGATTTTTATCTTCCTTACTATTCTTGGAGGACTCTTATCAACGTCAGGCATCTTTGCTTTGGCTTCACTTAATGTAGAAAAGCGCACAAAGGAAATAGGGATCAGGAAGGCTTTGGGAGGGACGGTCTACCACATTTTACTTCTGCTTACCAGGGAGTTTGCATTTATTTTGCTCATAGCTGCCATGCTAGGTTGCTTCGGGGGGTACTATCTGTCTAAATTGTTGATGGATTCCATCTATGCCTTCCACGTGCCAATAGGCGTGATACCATTAATTGTCGCTGCTGTTGTAATTATTATTATTGGTCTGTTATCTACAGGTTTTACCATTCTGAGGGCAGCCCGGGCCAATCCTGTAAAGTCACTGAGGTATGAGTAAAACCGGCTGGTTTTTGGCAGGTAATACAACCTGATTGCTAAACTCACGACAATGTGTCTCCCATTTTGAAGCAGACTGTCGAAATAGTATCACTCACTTGAATTTTAGAATTATCTTGAAGGCAGATATGTTTTGTCATAGGTAATTGTATAAAATGGAAGAATTAGTAGCCAGGGTCCTGGATAATTCCCAGCTGGAACCAAAACTTCGTGAAGAGATACTGACCATCGGTCGTCTGAAAAAAGTGCGAGCAGGAGGGGTAGTTATTAGTCCTGAGGCTGACTCCAAAGAAATGCCCATTGTACTGGAAGGGCTTTTGAAGGTCATGCGACAGGATCCGAACGGTCGGGAAGTATTTCTTTATTTTCTGGAGGGAGGAGAGACCTGTGCCATGTCCATCACATGCTGTATAGAGGGTCGTAAAAATGCTTTTCATGTGGTGGCTGAGGAGGATTCTGTTCTCTGGATGATCCCTACTACTTTTCTGGATAGCTGGATCACCAAATACCGGTCATTCCGCAAGTTTGTATTTGATTCTTACGCCACTCGGTTTGATGAGCTACTAAATACGATTGATAGTGTGGTTTTCCTCAAGATGGATGAACGGTTGTACAAATATTTGCTGGATAAAAAGCAGGCATCCGGATCTTTTGTGATTAACAAAACGCACCAGCAGATTGCCAATGAGCTCAGTACTTCCAGAGTGGTGATTTCTCGTCTGCTGAAGCAACTGGAAAAAGAAGGAAGAATAGAACAGTATCGGAACCGAATTGAGATCCTGTAATGTGATAATTGTTACAGTCCCTTCCTTCTGAAAGCAGTACCTTTGTGTTTTCAACATTGAACCAATGCAATTCCTGGAGCGATTTTTCCCCATTTCGACCTGGTTACCCCGCTATAAAAAACAATACTTAAAAGGTGATCTTTTTGCCGGGCTTACCGTAGGTGTAATGCTCATTCCACAAGGGATGGCCTATGCGTTGATAGCGGGACTTCCACCTGTTTACGGACTTTATGCATCCATTGCTCCTCAGCTTATTTATATGTTGTTTGGCACCTCAAGACAGCTTTCCGTAGGACCAGTTGCGATGGATTCTTTATTGGTTGCCGCAGGTGTTTCGATCCTGGCAACAGAGGGAACCGAAACCTATATTGCGTATGCTATCCTTCTTGCCACAATGGTCGGTATATTTCAGGTCCTGCTTGGTGTATTTCGGCTGGGATTTATTACAAGTCTGCTTTCAAAACCAGTGATCAGCGGTTTTACTTCTGCAGCAGCGCTTCTCATAGGCATCAATCAGCTAAAATATATATTGGGCACAGAAGTGATAAAAAGTAACAGTTTTTATGAAGTGTTGCTGGATACCTTTACGAAGATCGGGGATACGCATCTCATAACCTTTCTGGTTGGTATTGCAGGGATAATCATTATTATAGGAGCGCGGAAAGCCCACCCTGCAATACCCGGGGCTTTGATTGCGGTATTCCTGGGGATTTTGGCTGTATATTTTTTTGATTTACAGGAGGCAGGCCTAAGTGTGATTGGAAGTATCCCGGAGGGCCTACCGTCTTTTTCTATTCCGGCTTTGAACACCGAGATCTTTCAGGAAATGATCCCATTAGCTATCACCATTGCGGTAGTAGCATTTATGGAAGCTTATTCGGTGGCTAAGGCCCTGGAATCCAAAAGAGGAAACTATAGGGTCAACCCCAATCAGGAACTGGTAGCGCTTGGAGCTTCTAATTTTATTGGCTCCCTGTTTCAGTCTTACCCTGTGACCGGAGGCTTTTCCAGGTCAGCCGTCAATGAACAAACGGGAGCAAATACCCCATTGGCATTGCTTGTCAGTGCAGTGCTTGTTGGACTTACTCTTTTGTTTTTTACCCCGTTATTTTATTTCCTTCCGGAGGCGGTACTTGCTTCAGTGATCATGGTAGCTGTGGCAGGGCTTATTGATCTCAAATATGCAAAACAACTTTGGCAGGATAGTAAAGTGGAGTTCTTACTGTTACTTTCAACCTTTTTAGTCACACTGGTCTTTAGTATGGTGCCCGGTATCATTACAGGTATTGTACTTTCTGTTTTAGTGCTACTCTACAAGGCGGCATATCCTCATATTGCCCGGCTGGGCCGCATTAAAGGGCACTATGAGTTTAGAAATGTAAAACGATTCAAGGATCTGGAAGTGTGGGACAGCCTTTTGATATTAAGGGTAGATGCTCCACTTACTTTTATAAATATTCAGTATTTTAAAGATTATGTAGAGGAATCGGTTAAGGCATCAAGAGGAGCAATTAATACAGTAATTCTGGATGCTGGCCCGATGAGTTACCTGGATGCCACAGCTGCGGCAGGTCTTAGAGACCTCCTGGAGTCCCTGAAGGAATCCGGCATAGGGTTTTTAGTTTGTGATCTTATAGGTCCTGTGAGAGATACACTACACAGAACCGGTTTGATCCATATTATTGGCAGAGAAAACATCTTTTTTGATATGAATGAAACCGTACGTTATGCTTTGACTCATAAAAAGGGCAGGTTCAAAGCTTATGCATTGCAATCGGATGAGGAAGGATCGTAACAATTGTTACAATCATAAGGTAATGAGTATACGTACATTTGAGGAGTTGAAGAAAACTAATAGTTTGTAAAGTAGGAATATGAAATGAGCATGATGCCGGGACGCGTAGTCTCAACCCAAAACATTGAGAACACCAACCTGCCTGCAGTAGCCACTTTCGGACTCTTACGCTAAAGCTTCAGCGCCAGCGTACAAAGGCAGGCCGGGTATGATCAAAATTGGGTGGCAAACCGCTTATTTCAGTAGATTTTTGAACACATGAAATGCTCATAAGCCTGCGGCATACCAACTGGGGATGATTTAAAATTTGTCTCTCAAGGATTGCCAAAAGCCAAAGGCTAAGAGCTAAAAGCCAAATTATATACACATGAAAGTAGAACAAATATACACAGGCTGTCTTGCTCAAGGAGCTTATTACATCGAGAGTGAAGGAGAGGCAGCTATCATTGACCCATTAAGAGAATCAGCGCCTTATATCAGGAAGGCAGAGAAGGAACACGCCAGAATAAAGTACATTTTTGAGACCCATTTTCATGCGGATTTTGTATCGGGGCATGTGGATCTGGCAGCTAAGACCGGGGCTACAATTGTCTACGGTCCTAATGCGAGAACGGAATATGACATCCATGAAGCAAAAGATGGTGAGGAGTTTACTCTTGGAAAGGTGAAAATCAAGGTCCTTCACACCCCGGGACATACATTGGAGAGTGCTACTTACTTGCTTTTTGACGAAGAAGGAAAAGAGCATGCTATTTTCAGCGGAGATACCCTTTTCATTGGGGATGTAGGAAGGCCCGATCTTGCACAGAAAGGCTCACTGACACAAAATGATCTGGCCGGCTATCTGTATGACAGCCTGCGTACCAGGATCATGACTCTGCCGGATGATGTGATTGTCTATCCTGCGCACGGAGCTGGCTCAGCATGTGGTAAAAACATGAGTAAAGAAACCTCGGATCTTTTAGGAAACCAGAAGAAGACCAATTATGCTTTACGGGCAGATATGTCCAGGGAAGAGTTTATCAAAGAAGTCACTGACGGATTGCTCCCACCACCTCAGTATTTTGCTCAGAATGTGGCGATGAATAAGTCCGGAGCAAAAGGAATGGATGAGATACTTAAGAAGGGAAATATTCCTTTGGATGTAGAAACATTCGAGGCTATGGCCAATCATGAAGGAGCTTTAGTGCTGGATACTCGTGACCCTCAGGAGTTTGCAAAAGCACACATACCCAATTCGGTTTTCATTGGCATTGACGGAAGCTTTGCTCCCTGGGTAGGGGCTTTGATTCCCGATCTGGAACAGCCGATCATCTTCCTTGCCAATGAAGGACGGGAGGAAGAGATTGTGACCCGGCTCTCCAGAGTCGGGTATGACAATACGTTGGGGTATCTGAAAGGCGGGCTTAAAGCCTGGAAGGAAGGTGGAAAAGAAGTGGATGAAGTAAAATCCATTTCTGCCAAAGCGTTTGCTGAAGCTTACAAAGCTGGCGAGCTCAACGTATTGGATGTGAGGAGGCCTTCAGAATATGAAGCAGAGCATGTAGATAAGGCTGAGAGTTTTCCACTGGATTTTATCAATGATCAGATGGATGAATTGGATACAGAAAAGGAATATCATATTCACTGTGCAGGAGGATACCGAAGTATGATTGCCGCATCGATATTCAAAGCGCGTGGTTATCACAATATCGTGGACGTGGCAGGAGGATTTAAAGCAATTGCCAATACGGATATTCCTAAGTCGGATTACGTGTGCCCTTCCACATTAAAATAGGACTAAATAACAGTTAATAGTAACTTTGAGTTAAGGCATTGGTCATTACGATTGATGCCTAATTTTTTTATTTATAAGGGTATTTTTCCCAGCACCCGGTCCTCATAATTTGCCTGCATAAGATTGATTTTTATCAGTTTTCACCCTGACAAAAGTCACTACCCTAGAGTAACATAAGTAACACTTGTTCAGGATATTACATCGTATTTTGTAGTGCAAATCATCAATAAAAGTACTATGAAAATAGAGCAGATCTATACTAGATATTTAGCTGAAGCAGCTGATATATTGAGTCGGATAGAATGGCGGCAATTATAGACCCTCTATCAGAGGTGGCTTCACTAAGATAAAAAATCATGCACCAGAGTCACTGAATACCATGAGCCGGAAACGATGCTCTAGTTAGCGTTACCAAGATTTATTTAGTGTTGGGAAAGGCCTTGTCTCCAGTTGGGGTCAGGGCCTACTTTTCATGAAACAAACTTTTTTAAAAAGATGGAAAATATAGAAGTATTAGACAAACATGTGAGGCAAATGCCAAGGATCGGGGACAAAGCTCCTGACTTTGAGGCGGTTACCACAAAGGGAAAATTGAAACTTTCCGATTATGCCAGGGACAAGTGGCTGGTGATGTTTTCTCATCCGGCGGATTTTACACCCGTATGTACTACCGAGATGAGCGGTTTTGCAGAAAGAAAATCGGATTTTGAAGCACTTAATACAGAGCTGCTAGGGTTAAGTATTGATAGTATTCACTCACATTTGGCATGGGTGGATAATGTCAAGAGAAACACCGGGGTTTATTTGGACTTTCCTATCATAGCAGATCTGGATATGAAGGTGTCGAAACTTTATGGCATGCTTCAGCCTAATGAGAGCGAAACAGCCGCCGTTAGAGCTGTGTTTTTTATAGATCCGTCCAAAAGGATAAGGCTCATGATGTATTATCCGCTGAATGTGGGCAGGAATATGGATGAGATATTAAGGGCTCTGGAAGCATTGCAAACTGCTGACAAGCATCAGGTGGCGATACCACTAAACTGGAAGAAAGGAGATAAAGTGATTGTGCCCCCACCTAAGACCCTGGCTGAGATGGAAGATCGCCTGGCAGATAAGTCAATAGAACGAATTGACTTTTATCTGGCCAAAAAAGCTATTTGATCCGGGTTTTCGATTTAGGTAAGTGATGGAACCTGGTTCTTTAAGAAGGACTTGATATTTCCAATGTTATTGTGGCTTTGGTTAAAGGTTGAGAGTAACAGGGTGCCAGCTTATCGGTGCCCTTTCTCCGAAATTTTGGGGTTTGACCTTAAAAAAAGAGTCTTTGACCAAGTCTCGAAAATCACAAGTAGTTTATTTTACTTTTTGTGAAAGCATATAATTTACTTCCAGCCAGGAGCCACCATTGTGACAGGAGATGCCCTGGGCACCGAGGTAGGCACAGGCCTGGCCACTTCTGTTTCCGCTTTGGCAGCAGAGTATAAGTGGCTGCTTCATATTTCGGAACTCATCCAACCGGTTCGGAACTTCATTCAAAGGGATATTCCTGGCATTGGGTACACTGCCTCCGGCAAATTCTCCCGGTGTTCTTACATCAATGACAGTTCCCTCTTCAGCTATTAGTTTTTCTACTATACTCATTTTTTAATCATATTTTTTTAGTTAAGCAAAGAAACGAAGGCCCTGGTTGTCAGTTTGTAACACTTGTTACAGAATGTCTGTAGCCTGCCTTTTTTAGCAGATTATCCATTGAGGCCTTCCATATTTGAGATGAATCTATATATTTGGGCAATTGCCCTCATGAAATAGCTATGGGATATTTTTTAGCCTAACCAAAACAAAGAATGAACAGCAGACTCCTTTATTACTCCATTGTGGTAGCAATGGCCGGGTTCCTTTTTGGATTTGATACAGTGGTTATTTCAGGCGCTAATCTGCCAATCAAAGAGCTATGGAACACTTCGGATTGGTTTCACGGAACCTTCATTATGTCCATGGCTTTATGGGGAACGGTAATTGGTGCTCTTTTGGCTGGCTTTCCTACAGATAAGCTGGGAAGGAAGCAAACATTGGTTTGGATTGGTGTTTTGTATTTTATGTCTGCTATGGGATCGGCTTTGGCCACAGACCCCTATATGTTTTCATTTTTCAGGTTCATAGGAGGTCTGGGAGTTGGCGCATCTTCTATTGCTGCACCTACTTATATTTCTGAGATCTCTTCAGCTAAAAACAGAGGCCGACTCGGCACGCTTTACCAATTCAATATTGTTTTTGGGATCTTGATAGCCTTCATTTCAAATTACCTTTTAGAAGGTGTAGGTGGGGAAAATGACTGGCGATGGATGTTGGGAGTTGAAGGCATCCCGGCCCTGTTGTATACCGCGATGGTTTTAGGTGTGCCAAAAAGCCCCCGATGGTTGGTTTTGCATAAAGGGGATCCTGATGAAGCGCTGCGAATACTCAATCAAACTGCTACTGCAGAAGAAGCCAAAGCTATGCTGGACGCTATCCACAAAGATCAGAATGATAACAAAGATGATGTATCCAGCGTGTTCTCAAGAAAGTATAGTACTCCTTTGATGCTCGCCTTTCTTATAGCGTTTTTTAATCAACTGTCAGGGATCAACTTTATCCTTTATTATGCTCCGGAGATACTGGAGAAGGCTGGTTTTGGAACGGCCGACTCCCTGTTTAGCTCCATATCCATTGGATTGGTCAATCTTGTGTTCACACTGTTGGGGATGTATCTGATTGACAGGGCCGGCAGGAAGCAACTTATGTATATCGGCTCTGTAGGCTACATCATTAGTTTATTGATGGTGGCATACGGGTTTTATGCAGAGGCATCTGCCAATTTTAAGCTGGTTTTTATTCTGATGTTCATTGCTTCTCATGCCATAGGGCAAGGTGCGGTGATTTGGGTATTTATCTCAGAAATATTCCCAAACAGAGTTCGTGCTTACGGGCAGGCGTGGGGTTGTGGTACGCATTGGGTTTTTGCAGCATTGATCACCCTTTTTGGGGCAGTCCTTATTAATACTTTCGAACCATGGATGGTGTTTAGCTTTTTCGCGTTCTTTATGGTATTGCAACTTCTGTTTACCCATTTCCTCATGCCGGAAACCAAAGGCGTTTCACTGGAGGATCTGCAGAAGCGATTGGTGAAGTAATTGGCCGATATCGTTTCATAGAAATTGAACTTAAACCGAAGGTTTCTGACGCTTTTGATGGTGGGAAAACCCTCTTTCAAATCCATCATCATTGAAATTTTTACCTTGCTAAATTGCAAGCATTATATTATGAAATTCATAATTTTAGCCTAATTATTCTCTGGTATATTTTATTTTGTGAAAATTTCCTTTTATTTTGAAAGAGTGTTTATAAGCGTAAAAAGTACGTTAATGTTAAGCTAATAGTGTTGATTCACACATAGTGATATGAGTTCAGTAATACAGGAAGCGAGGGGAATTTGGGCTATCTTATAGCATTAAGAAATAAACGTACTCCTGATTTTTAGGTATGAAGAAGTGTATTATTATTTGTTTTTTCTATTTACTGGGATTCGTTTCCTCCAGTAGGAATCAGCATTTAAGTTTTGATATATATAAGCAGGAAATTCCTGGTTCAGACCTGACCATCGAAATGACCCCAATTCCGGGAGGCACTTATATAATGGGGAGTTCGGAAACAGAGTCTGGTCATCTGCCAGATGAAAGCCCACAGCATACAGTTGAAATTTCTCCGTTTTGGATGAGTTCTCATGAGATTACCTGGGATCTTTTTGAACTCTATTTACAGCGTCAGATCGATCATGCCGGTAATCCAACAAATCAGCTTGTTGATATTGAGGTAGATGCTGTTTCTGCGGCTACCAAGCCCTATTTGGACATGAGCTATGGTATGGGCAAAAATGGCTATCCTGTAACGAACGTTACTCAATATGCAGCAGCTACATTTTGTAAGTGGCTTTCCGCAAAAACCGACCGCTTTTATCGCCTTCCAACCGAAGCTGAATGGGAATATGCCTGCCGGGCAGGCAGCACCACCCCCTACTCCTTTGGAAATAATGTAGCTGACCTGGAAGATATCCAAAAGCAATTATTGGCGGAAGATTACTTTGGCAGCCTTCACCTTGATCTTCCTATATTTACTTTACAGGTGGTATTTAAGGTCACAAACTGCTCCAGCTGAAGGATAATTCCAGACCAAGCGATCCCCAATTGGCCAAAACTTATCAATAACTCGCCATATTTTTTAGACGAATAATTTGTATATTTCAAAAGAGTATAAAGTAGAAATCTTGAGGTTAAAGTAAAAATAACCAGTCACACCCTGAAAGTAAACCCGTCCCGGACCTTATTTTCATATTTTTCTTCATCAAACTGAAAAAGGAAGGATCCTTTTCGGGAAGATTTCATGTCCTTTTCATCCAGTTTGACCAGGATATCCATTTGGTTGATCTTCTTGTTGAAGTTACGCTTATCCAGCTCCTGATCCAGGATGGCTTCATAGAGCTTCTGCAGCTGCCGCATCGTAAATTTTGCAGGCAGCAACTCAAAACCAACAGGCTGTACGGAGGTTTTATACCTCAGGCGTCTGATAGCCCGGTTAACCATATCATTGTGGTCAAAAATAAGATGAGGAATTTCAGAAAGGCTAAACCATCGGGCATCATTCTTTTTTATGAGCTCCTCATCATGATCCTTTATATTGATCAAAGCATAATAAGCTATGGAAACCGTTCTTTCCACAGGGTCACGGTCTGGTGCACTAAACGCACTCAATTGTTCCATATAGACTTCCTGCAATCCGGTGAGGTTCTTCAGAACCCTTACTGCGGCATCATCCAGCGTTTCTTTTCTGTTAAGAAACCCGCCCATCAGCGACCAGTTGCCTTTTTCAGGCTCAAAGTTTCGTTTAATAAGGAGAAGCTTCAGCTCCTCGTTATCGAAACCAAAGATGATGCAGTCCACAGCCAGTAAAGGACGAAACTGGTGCTCATAGCTTTGGATCATTGGTAATTCTTTTGAAAATTCTTCTGTCACAAGTTAGCTAATCAAGATGAATATTTTTTCTTCTTTTTAAATTCCAAAAGTGATGGAGATCGTTGAAAAATGTAATATTTACACTTAAATATAATGAAGATTATGTAAAGCTAACCTTTTATGGGAAAATCATAAATGTACTAATTACACTTATTTAAATAATTTTATTACCTTAGCATAATTGTAAAATATTCATAAAAACATCATGGATAATCAATACGTAATTGGATTGGACTTTGGTACGGACTCAGTTCGGGCTGTTTTGGTAAATACCAATAATGGAGAGACATTAGCCAGTAATGTTCACTGGTATAAGCGTTGGAAAGAGGGGAAATATTGTGATCCTTCATCCAATCAGTTCCGGCAGCATCCGCTTGACCATATCGAGGGGATGGAAAGTACCATTAAGGCAGTAATCAAAGAAACCGGGGTATCTCCTGGGGCTGTTAAAGGCATATGTATAGATACTACGGGGTCTTCACCGATACCTGTTGATGAATCGGGAACCGCATTATCACTTAAGTCTGATTTTGCGGAAAATCCCAATGCCATGATGGTACTGTGGAAGGATCACACGGCCATTGCTGAAGCTGATGAGATCAATGACCTGGCGCGATCCTGGGGAGGTGAAGATTATACCAAATTTGAAGGGGGGATATATTCTTCTGAGTGGTTTTGGGCAAAAATTTTGCACATCGCCAGGGAGGATGATCAGGTCAAAAACGCAGCTTATTCCTGGGTAGAGCACTGTGATTTGATGACCTATATCCTGACCGGATCTTCAGATTTAGCCGGACTCAAGAGAAGCAGATGTGCAGCAGGCCATAAGGCTATGTGGCATGAGAGCTGGGGAGGACTGCCCAAGGATGAATTTCTCGGAAAGCTGGATCCTTACCTGACAGACGTGAAGAAAAACCTTTACAGAGAAACGTATACTTCAGATATACCGGCAGGTAATCTGAACTCGGAGTGGGCGGATAAACTTGGCCTGACAACAGACACAGTTGTAGCCGTTGGTACCTTCGATGCGCATGCAGGTGCAGTAGGCGCAGAAGTAGAGGAGTTTACACTCGTGAGGGTGATGGGTACTTCTACCTGTGACATCATCGTTTCCTCTAAAGATGTGGTTGGTGACAAGACAGTTAAAGGGATATGTGGTCAGGTAGATGGTTCCGTTATTCCCGGGATGATAGGCTTGGAAGCAGGGCAGTCGGCATTTGGTGACGTGCTGGCCTGGTTCAAAGATGTGTTAAGCTGGCCTCTGGATAATCTTTTAGCCGGAAGCCTGTCTTCGGACCAGCTGGAAGAGATCAAAGGAAAGATGATAGTGGAGCTCTCAAAGCAGGCTGAACAAACACCTTTAGATGAAAGCGTGCCAGTGGCGTTGGACTGGGTAAATGGGCGGCGCACACCGGACGCCAATCAGTCCCTCAAGGCGGCTATTGTAAATCTAAGTTTGGGCACAAAAGCGCCCCATATATTCAGAGCATTAGTGGAAGCAATCTGTTTTGGATCGAAAAAGATAGTGGATCGCTTCAAAGACGAAGGAGTCGAGATCAAATCTGTAGTAGGTATAGGCGGTGTAGCCAAAAAGTCCGGGTTTATCATGCAAACTTTGGCTGATGTCCTCAATATGCCTATAAAAGTGGCAGTTTCTGAGCAAGCTCCTGCTCTGGGAGCGGCGATGTATGCTGCTGTAGCTGCGGGTATTTATCCTACTATGCAGGAAGCAGTTTCAGCCATGGGTAATGGCTTTGAAAAAACCTACAACCCACAACCGGAGAAGGTTTCTCTTTACAAGAATCTGTACAGTAAGTATGAGTTGCTCGGAGAGTTTGTAGAATCAAAAATCAATCATAAAGACTAATCAGCATGTCAAAATACAAGTCATTAAAGGAAGAATGTTACGAGGCAAATATGCAGCTGCCAAAGCTGGACCTTGTCGTATACACTTTTGGTAATGTCAGTGCGGTGGATCGAAATGAAGGTGTGTTTGCCATCAAGCCGAGTGGCGTACCTTACGAGGAGTTGAAGCCTGAGGATATTGTTATTGTGGACTTTGATAACAATATACTGGAAGGCTCCATGCGGCCTTCTTCGGACACAAAAACACATGCATTTTTGTACAAAACCTGGGAGGACATTGGTGGTATTTCTCATACGCATGCGACTTACTCCGTAGCCTGGGCTCAGGCACAGATGGACATACCCATTTTTGGAACCACCCATGCGGATCACCTGACCAATGATATTCCTTGTGCCCCTCCTATGAAAGACGAGCTGATCGAAGGTGATTATGAACATATGACCGGGCAGCAGATTATTGATTGTTTTGAGGAAAAAGGACTTTCACATAAAGAAGTTGAGATGGTCTTAATAGGAAATCATGGTCCTTTTACATGGGGAAAAAATGCTGCCAAGGCAGTTTACAACAGTCGGGTCCTAGAAGAGCTGGGCAAAATGGCTTACCTCACCCTGCAGATCAACCCATCTGCCCCCAGGCTGAAAGATTCATTAATCAAAAAGCATTACGAAAGAAAACACGGTAAAAACGCCTATTACGGGCAAAACTAGAAGATACATGAAGAACAATTTGAATCAATACGAGGTGTGGTTTGTAACAGGTAGCCAACACCTATATGGAGAAGAAACCCTTAAGAATGTAGCAGTTCACTCAAAGGAAATAGCCAGGGCGCTGGATGATAGTGATAAAGTTCCGGTAAAAGTTGTTTACAAATCAGTTGTAACTACCCCTGATCAGATCTATCAGGTATGCCAGGAGGCTAATGTGGCGGAAAATTGTATCGGTTTAGTGACCTGGATGCACACATTCTCCCCGGCTAAAATGTGGATCAAAGGACTGCAGGTATTAAGGAAACCACTTGCACATTTTCATACACAATACAATACAGAGATCCCATGGAGTGAGATTGATATGGACTTCATGAATGAAAACCAGTCTGCTCACGGTGGCAGGGAGTTTGGTTTTATGGCCAGCAGGCTCAGAAAGAACAGGAAGGTGATCGTGGGTCACTGGAAAGATGAGAATGCCCGAACTCAGCTGGGTAACTGGACCCGGGTTGCTGCTTCATGGCATGTGTTTCAGGAAACCAAAGTGGCCCGTATCGGTGATAACATGAGGCAGGTCGCGGTGACAGAAGGTGATAAGGTAGAAGCTCAGGTCCGATTTGGGTTTGAAGTGAATGGTTACGGCATTGGAGATGTAGTTGAGTTTGTCAATCAGATCTCAGATGCAGAGGTAGATGCGCTGATCAAGACCTATGCTGACCAGTATGAAATAGAAAAATCAGTACTGGAAGGCCACTTTTTAAAGGATGCTGCGAGAATTGAGCTGGGACTAAAAGCCTTTTTAGAAGATGGAGGTTTTAGTGCTTATACGGATACGTTTGAAGATTTACACGGGTTCAAGCAATTGCCGGGCATTGCCTCGCAGCGATTGATGGCTGATGGATACGGTTTCGGAGCGGAGGGTGACTGGAAAACAGCTGCTTTGCTCAGAGCTATGAAAGTAATGGATCTGGGGCTGGAAGGCGGAACTTCTTTCATGGAAGATTACACCTATGATTTCAGAAACGGGCGATCCAGAGTTCTCGGATCACACATGTTGGAGATCTGCCCGTCCATCGCTTCAGGTAAACCCAAATGTGAGGTGCATCCACTGGGAATTGGAGGAAAAGAAGATCCGGCACGATTGGTTTTTGATGTGGACTCCGGACCAGCGATCAATGTATCCCTGATGGATATGGGTAACCGTTTTAGATTGCTTGTAAATGAAGTGGATGCTGTCACACCGGAGCATGACCTGCCAAAATTACCGGTTGCCCGTGTGCTTTGGGATCCTCATCCAGACATGCAAACAGCAGCTTCAGCCTGGATACATGCAGGAGGCGCTCACCATACAGTTTTTAGTAAAGCAATAACCACTGAGTTTATTGAAGACTTTGCAGAAATGGCCGGGGTTGAGCTGGTTGTGATTGACAAGGATACCAATATTCGTGATTTTAAGGACAAGCTTCACTGGAACGAAGTATATTACCACCTTTTTCAAAACAAGCTTTAAAACCTAATCTTATGAAATCGCTTAAGTATTTGTTTTATCTGACTTTCCTAATAGGTCTGACCTATTGTACTCCAAAGCAGGAAAAGACTGCAAGCATATCCAGTGTCCCTTATGGTACACTGCCTGATGGCGATGCTGTGACAAGTTATACACTGGAAAATAACCAGGGGATCTCTATGGAAGTGATTACCTACGGAGGAATCATCACCCGACTTAGTATCCCTGATAAAGAAGGGAACTTCGAAGATGTGGTGTTGGGCTATGATAACCTGGAGTCATACCTGGAATCCAACCCGTACTTCGGAGCAATTATTGGGAGATACGGAAACCGAATTGCCAACGGTACTTTTTCTCTGGACAGCCAGACTTATGAACTGGCTCAAAATCATGGCCCAAATCACCTTCATGGAGGTTTGAAAGGCTTTGACAAGGTGAACTGGAATGCTGAGGAGATTCAGAATGAAGAAGGAGTGGGCTTAAAATTCACCCGTACCAGCCCTGATATGGAAGAAGGGTATCCAGGCAATCTGGATGTTACGGTTACTTATTTCTTAGGTAATGACAATACGCTGGAGTTTGACTATGAAGCTCAAACGGATAAGAAAACGATTGTAAACCTGACTCAGCACACCTATTTCAACTTTACAAGTATGGATGAAGATATTCTCAATCATGAACTGATGATCAATGCTTCCAGGTTTTTGCCAGTGGATAGCACGCTCATCCCAACCGGTGAGCTGAGAAGTGTAGAAGGAACTCCTTTTGATTTCACCAAAACCAAGCCCATAGGAAGAGATATCAATAAAGAAAATCAGCAGATCGAATTGGGACAAGGGTTTGATCATTGCTGGGTATTGGATGGTAATGCAGGTGAAATGAGTTTGGCTGCCACTCTGTATGAACCAAACAGCGGAAGGTATATGGAAATACTTACCACCGAACCGGCCATTCAGTTTTACTCGGGTAATTTCCTTGACGGAACGAATGTTGGAAAAGGCAAGACTCCATATAATTTTCGCAGCGGATTATGCCTGGAAACCCAACATTATCCTGATTCGCCCAACCAATCTGACTTTCCTAGTGTAGTTTTGAACCCTGGTGAGACCTATAAAACGACCACATTATTGAAGTTTTCAACAAAATGATTGGAAATTAGTAACACCTTATAGTAAAATTGACTATTAGTATTATCTTTAAAGAAATTATTGAGGATGAGTAATCAACAGATTGACAACCGGGCAGCAGATAATATACGGGTTCTTTCTGCAGCAATGGTGGAAAAAGCAAATTCAGGACATCCGGGAGGTCCTATGGGTGGTGCGGATTTTATGCACATTTTATTTAGCGAATACCTGAGATTTGATCCGGATAATCCGGAATGGAAATGGAGGGACCGGTTTTTCTTAGACCCTGGTCACCTGTCTGCCATGCTGTATTCGCAGTTGTATTTACTGGGCAACTACAAGAAGGATGATATTGCCAATTTCAGGCAGTGGGGGTCAGTAACTCCGGGGCACCCGGAAGTAGATCAAAAGCGGGGAGTGGAAAATACCTCCGGCCCATTGGGGCAGGGGCATACCATGGGAATAGGTGCAGCTTTAGCAGCTAAGTTTCTGGGAGCAAGATTTGGTGACTGGATGGATCACACGATCTATGCTTACATCTCCGACGGGGGTATCCAGGAAGAGATCTCCCAGGGTGCCGGACGGGTAGCAGGATACCTTGGCCTCAGCAATGTAGTCATGTTCTTTGACTCCAATGATGTACAGCTATCCACCATGACCGAGGAGGTTACTGCCGAAGATACAGCTAAAAAATACGAAGCCTGGGGCTGGAAAGTGAAGACCATCGATGGCCACAATCACGATGAGATTCGGGCAGCGTTAGATGAAGCTAAAGCGGAAAAGGAGAAACCATTCCTGATCGTTGGGAAGACCATCATGGGAAAAGGATGTGTGGATGAAAATGGAGCTCCGTATGAAGGAAAAGTAGAATTGCACGGAAAGCCAATAGGTGGAACCGGCGCCTCATATGAGAAGACCATCGAAGCTTTAGGTGGAAGCGTTGATACGCCTTTTGAGGTCTTTCCGGATGTAGCGGAATTCTACGATAAGTTAAAAGACAAAAAGAGAAAAGAATTAGCAGCGGTTCAGGAAAAAGAAAGTGCATGGAGAAGCGCCAATCCCGAGCTGGCCGAAAAGCTGGACCTTTTCTTTAGCGGAAAGATTCCTGATATAGATTTTTCTCAGATCCCGCAAAAGGAGAACGTTGCTTCTCGAGAGGCTTCTTCAGCGGTACTGGCATACTTAGCTGATAAAGTTGAAAACCTGATCGTTGCTTCTGCCGACCTGGCAAACAGTGATAAAACAGACGGATACCTGAAAAAAGTGCAGCAGTTTAGTCCGGGCTTTTTCAATGGAAATTTCCTGCATGCCGGGGTTGCCGAGTTCACTATGGCAGCTATGGCCAATGGTATGGCACTGCACGGTGGAGTTATTCCGGTGGTTGGCACATTCTTCATCTTCTCAGATTACCAGAAACCGGCTTTCAGACTTTCAGCACTTATGGAGTTACCGGTTATTTTCCTATGGACGCACGATGCGTTCCGTGTGGGAGAAGACGGCCCTACTCACCAGCCGATTGAGCAGGAAGCACAGCTGAGACTTCTTGAGAAACTTAAGAATCATTCCGGTGAAAGAAGCTTACTGGCTTTGAGACCCGCGGACGCTGCGGAAAGTACAGTAGCATGGAAAATGGCGTTGGAAAACACCAAAACACCTACAGGTCTTATTTTCTCTCGCCAAAAGATCAATGACCTTCCTGCACAAGCTAACAGGTATCAGGAAGCACTGCAGGCAGAGAAGGGTGCATATCTGGTGAAGTCTGCTGAAAACGCTGATATTACTTTAGTGGCTAATGGGTCTGAAGTAGCTACATGTGTAGATGCAGCAGAGCTTTTGGAAAAAGACGGACTCAAAGTAAATATCGTTTCTGTGATATCAGAAGGTCTTTTTCGTGAGCAATCAGAATCATATCAGAAGCAGGTTCTCGATGTTTCCAAACCCGTTTTTGGGCTTACGGCCGGTTTGCCGGTTGTTTTAAGTGAACTTGTGGGACCTAAAGGTAAGGTATTTGGACTTGAGCATTTTGGATATTCGGCACCAGCCGGAGTCCTTGATGAGAAGTTTGGATTTACCGGTGAGCAGGTTTACAAGGAGGTGAAATCATACTTATCAAGCATTTAATAATTAATAAAAACGAATTAACTAACGGATGAAGTTTTTTATAGATACAGCCAGTTTAAGTGAGATCCAGGAAGCTTATGATCTTGGAGTTTTAGATGGAGTAACTACCAACCCCTCGCTAATGGCGAAAGAGGGTATTACGGGCACTGACAATATCCGGAAACATTATAAGGATATCTGTAACATAGTAGATGACAATGTAAGTGCAGAGGTGATTGCCACTGAGTATGATGCCATGGTAGCTGAAGGGCGCGAACTGGCTAAGATCGATGATAAGATCGTTGTGAAAATACCGATGATCAAGGATGGGGTCAAAGCGATTAAGCAACTTCATTCTGAGGGCATCAGAACTAACTGTACTTTGATTTTCAATGCAGGTCAGGCAATCCTCGCAGCTAAAGCTGGCGCAAGTTATGTGTCTCCTTTTATTGGGAGGCTTGACGATATAGGATCAGACGGGCTGTTGCTGATTGAGCAAATTGTTCAAATCTTTAGTAACTACGGATATGAGACAGAGGTACTTGCAGCTTCTATTCGCCACAACATGCATTTGCTGAAATGTGCTGAACTTGGAGCTGATGTGGCCACCTGTCCATTGAATGTAATTACAGGATTACTGAAGCATCCGCTTACTGATGCTGGATTAGAAAAATTTCTGGCAGATTATGCCAAGGGGAACAAATAATTAAGATAAAAACAGACTGGAGAAGCATTGAAAGTAATTTTGATGCTTTTCTTTTAAAATTATTACCAACACTTAACTTATAGAGATGGGATTTCTAACACTCGATTATGTAGTATTTGCGGTCTATTGTCTAGTGATTTTATCAATTGGCTTATTCATTTCACGAGATAAAAAGGGCCAGCAAAAAACGTCAAATGACTACTTTCTAGCCGGCAATTCTTTATCCTGGTGGGCAATTGGTGCTTCACTGATTGCTGCAAATATTTCGGCAGAACACTTTATAGGAATGTCAGGTTCCGGATTTGCCGTAGGCCTTGGGATCGCTGCATATGAGTGGTTGGCTGCCGTGACATTAATATTAGTTGCAAAGTTCTTGTTGCCGCAAATGATCGATAAGGAGATCTACACCATGCCCCAATTTGCCAAAGAGCGCTATGGAAAAGGTGTGAGTTTTTTCTTTTCATTTTTCTGGTTGTTGGTTTATGTGTTTGTTAATCTGACTTCCGTTGCATGGCTTGGAGCCTTGGCTATGGAGCAGATATTAGGGTGGCCTATACAATATGGAGTTCCTGGTCTGCTCGTCTTTGCAGGTATCTATTCTATTTATGGTGGACTTAAAGCAGTTGCCTGGACAGATGTGATACAGGTAATCTTCCTGGTAGGAGGTGGACTGATTACAGCATACTTTGCTTTGGATGCTGTATCCGGAGATGGCGGTTCTGCTTTTGACGGATTTATGATTGTCCTTAATAAAGTCAGGGAAGATCCCGGTGATCTTCACTTCAGTATGATTTTAGAAAAAGGAGTTTCCGTGATTCCTGATGGTAGTGGCGGCACGAAAGACCCGTTCATTGACTTGCCAGGATTGGCTGTTATTTTCGGAGCAATGTGGCTAACAAATCTGGGCTACTGGGGATTCAACCAGTATATTATTCAAAAAGGACTTGCAGCAAAGAGTCTAAAAGAAGCCAAAAGAGGTTTGATTTTTGGAGCCTATCTGAAAATCCTGATCCCGATTATTGTGATCATTCCAGGGATCACTGCTTATGTCATGTTTAATCACCCTGATCTAAGCCATTCGATTGAGGGGCTTCAAGGCACTATTGACAAAGCAGATGAAGCTTACCCGTGGCTATTGAGGAATTTTGCTCCTACAGGTATAAGAGGGCTGGCGTTTGCAGCATTGATTGCAGCAGTGGTTTCATCTCTTGCGTCCATGTTGAATTCTACTTCTACGATTTTTACCCTGGATATTTATAAGGACATCATTAACCCCAAGGCTTCTGATAAGCAAGTCGTCACTGTGGGCCGATTTACAGCCCTGGCGGCATTAATCATAGCTGTTTTTGCAGCAAAGCCTCTCTTAGGCGGGTTAGATCAGGCATTCCAGTACATACAGGAGTATACTGGATTTATTTATCCAGGAGTGGTCGTCGTGTTTGGTATGGGAATTTTATGGAAAAGAGCAACAAATAGATCAGCATTGTGGACAACCATAGCCACCTTACCGGTAGGTATTGCGATGAAAGCCTTGCTTCCGGATCTTCCTTTTATCATTAGGATGGGGTATGTATGTATGGTGCTGATTACCCTGGCTACAGTCCTTGTACTCACAGATAGTCATAAAGTGCCAGCAGAGGAGGTAACACCAAATAATCGAAGAAAACTGATGCGGGCAGCGTTTGGGTTTGGTATCGGAGCACTGATCACATTTGTGTCAGGATTGATTTTTGGTACTGATCTATTCGGTCTAAGCTTAAGGGATATTGGTTTTCATTCAATATTTATGATGACCTTTTTGCTCGGTTTCCTGAGCATTATTATGTATACGAATGCCAATTCTTCTAAAAAGGATGCAAAGGCATATGCATTTGAGCCCGAGCTTTTTAAGACTGATAAGACTTTCTTTGTAGCATCCATAGGTATAGTTGTGATCATTGTCACACTTTATGCTGTTTTCTGGATGTAAAAGATTTTTGGATATGAAACAACAAACAACCATTCCCGGTAGCGGATGGTTGTTTGTTTTATTTCCGGAGTACATTTAACAGTACCCGGATATAAAAAATGATCTTATTACTTAAATCATGGGAAAAATCAAATGGGGAATAATCAGTACCGGGAGAATTGCTAATGAGTTTACCTCCGACTTCAAATATGTTAAGAATGGCGAGGTAGTAGCAGTAGCTTCACGATCTCTTGATAAAGCTAAAGGCTTTGCTGAAAAGCATGCTATCCCCAAAGCCTATGGCAGTTATGAAGACCTATATCAGGATGAGGAAATTGATGCGGTATATGTAGCTACCCCTCATAACTTTCATGCCGAAAATACCATCGAAGCTTTAGAAAGTGGCAAAGCTGTACTTTGTGAAAAGCCTGTCACGATAAATCCGGAAGAGTTTGAGAAGGTTTGGCAGACCGCTGAGTCATCCGGTGTTTATCTGATGGAGGGGCTGTGGACTTACTTTCTTCCTGCTATTAGAAAAGCAAAAGAATGGGTTGATTCAGGGCGTATTGGAAAAATTGGTCATATCAAAGCCAATTTTGGGTTTCCTGCTCCGTTTGATCCCAAAGGGAGACTATTTAATCCGGACCTGGCTGGTGGTTCACTGCTGGATGTAGGGATATACCCAATAGCCCTGAGCTGGCTTTTTCTGCAATCTGATCCGGAAATTGTAAATATTCAGTTTAGTAAAGCCGACACAGGAGTAGATGACGATGTGTTAATGGCTTTAAAATATGGGGAGGTGATGGCTACATTACACTCATCAATAAAATATAAGCTGCATAATCATGCGTTCATTATTGGGGATGAGGGATACATTCAGATACCTGATTTTTGGAAGGCCAATGAATGTTTTCTCTACCAGGGTAAAGATGATGAACTGGTCGAACACTTTATGGACTCCCGGGAAAGTATAGGGTTTAATTATGAGATTACTGCTATGAATGACGAGCTCCTTAACAAAAAGACCGGGTCAGGCACAATGCCTTTAAGCTATAGTGCAAGGCTTCAGGCCCACATGGCTGGGGTCATGAAGCATTTTTAGATTACTTTCTTTTAGAGCTTTCCCTGGCAATCAGTTCACTTTGAAGCACTATAGTTTCAGAATTCCTTTCTTCCGGATTATCAATTTGGTGTAATATGATTTCGGCTGCTTTCATTCCCATTTCATAACCTGGTTGAGACATGGTGGTGAGTGATGGCTCATAAAGAGTAGAAATAGACCAATTGCTAAAACCTACTACTGCCACATCTTCAGGAATGCGAAGGCCTACCTCTTTTATATTTTTCATTGCACCGATTGCGAGCATATCTGTTGCTGCAAACAACCCGTCTATCTCTTTAGATTGAATGAGCTGTTTGCTGCTTTCCTTTCCTTCATCAAAATCTCCACTGGTGCAGTGTATTATCCAATCATCCCTTAGTGGTAGTCCTGCATCTGAGAGTGCCTGCTTATATCCTCTTACGCGGTCCTGATTGATCAGAAGGCTGATAGGCCCTCCAACATAGGCTATACGATTACTGCCCTGATCGATCAGGTGTTTGGTTGCCTGGTAACCTGCGTTGTAATCATCTAACACTACTTTAGCAGTATCTATCTCATCGCAGATACAGTCAAAAAAGACTAATGGAATGTTACGCTCCTCAAATTCCTTGAAGTGTGCAAAGTCATTTGTCTCTTTAGAGATACAGACAAGCAGCCCGTCAACTCTACCATTAATTAAGGCTCTGCTATCGATGACCTCTCGTTCGTAAGACTCATGAGAGGAGGAGATGATCACATTGTACCCGTTAGAATAAGCAAAGTCCTCAATGCCCCGAATTACCAGAGCGAAGAACTCATGAACGAGCTGAGGGATGATAACACCTAGTGTACGGGTTTTACTATTCCTTAAGCTTAAAGCTGTGAAGTTAGGTTGGTAGTTATATTCCCTGGCCAATTTCTTCACTGCCTCCCGGGTAGACATCTTCACCAAAGGATTATCTGCAAGTGCCCTTGAAACAGTAGAGACTGAGATGTTCAACTCCTGTGCAATATCCTTAATGGTTACGCTTCCTTTTTTCATAATTTGAATTTACTACTTACCCGTCAATTAAGGCTCAATTTTAATGGTTTTCTGTGTTTAATCAGGGTAGCTGAGAAGTAAAATTTCCGATGGAATTTTGTCTGATTTGAGAAATTATCATTTACAAGATGAATAAAAAAGACTCGTTACAAACGTTTGCAATTGAATTATTTTCAAAAAGAAATAGTTTTTATTGAAAATCACTTTTAAATGTCTCTTATTTTAATTTTCTTGGTTATTGAATTTCTCGATTGTATCGATAAAAATTTACGTTCATTAAACAAAATGTAATAGTATGAAGAAGTATTTACTATTTGGTTTATCGGCCTTATTGTGTCTATCTGTATGGGCTCAGGGCAGGTCGATAACCGGAACCGTAACAGACGGTGAATCAGGCGAGCCTGTTCCCGGAGCTACCGTGGTTGAGCAGGGCACAACCAACGGGACCATTACCGATTTTAATGGTCAGTACCAACTCAGTGTTGGTGAAGATGCCACAATTCAGGTTTCTTTTGTGGGGTATGAAACCCGGGAAATAACTGTTGGGTCAAGAAGTGTCGTAGACGTTGTCCTTGATTTGGATGTTCAGTCCCTTTCTGAGGTTGTCGTTGTAGGATACGGAACCCAAAGTAAGAAGGAAATTACGTCAGCTGTGGTTAATCTTGATGAAGAATCCTTTAACAAGGGAAATATTAATGACCCGACTCAACTCCTTCAAGGTAAGGTCCCAGGCCTTTCTGTTTACAACAAAGGAGGTGATCCCAACTCAACCTCAACTATAAGACTTAGAGGTATTTCTACTATTGGTGCTAATACTGAGCCACTTGTAGTTATTGATGGTGTTATTGGTGCATCCTTACAAAATGTTGATCCGAATGATATTGAGACCGTAAACGTACTGAAAGATGGTTCAGCTGCTGCGATCTATGGTTCACGCGGGTCTTCAGGAGTAATCCTAGTCACCACCAAAAAAGGGAAAAGAGGCGGTGGAGTAAGAGCTAACTATAATGGTTATATTGCTGCTGCTGCCATCCAGAATGAACTACCGGTTATGACTGCTTCCGAGTATATAAGTGCCGGTGGAAATGATCTGGGAAGTGAAACAGACTGGCTTGATGAAGTAACGAGGACAGGTATTTCAAACGTACATAATGTGTCAGTTTCAGGTGGGTCGGAAAATACAACGTTTCGTTTATCGACCAACTTTAGGGATATAAATGGTATTCTCGAAGAGTCCGGGTTCAATCAAATTAATGCCAGAGCTTCCATCAATCATTTTGCTTTAAATGATAAGTTAAAGATTGATTTCAATATGTCCCTTACAAACCGAGAGAGTAATTTCTCTTTCAATGAGGCATTGAGGTATGCGAGTCTTTACAACCCGACTGCTCCTATACGATTCGATAATGGGGAATTTTTCCAAGCTATTTTGTTTGATAACTTCAACCCTGTAGCTATAATAGAACAAAACCAAAATGTTGGAAAGAGGAAAAATTTAAACTTCAATGTTCAGGGTGAGTACAGTATCTTGGATAATTTATCCATTACAGCGAATTATGCTCAACAATATACCAATAACTTAAATGGACAATTCTATCCAAGCAATTCATTCTTTAGAGGATTGAACAGAGATGGGTTAGCTCAGAGATACACAGACGATAGTAGGTTCTCATTGTTTGAGGCTTTCGGAACATACCAAGAAAGCTTTGGTGTGATTAATTTAGTAGTATCAGGAGGGTATTCATACCAAGAAAATTTCTTTGAAAGCTTGCTGTTAGAGCTAGGTAACCTCCCGACAAATGAGCTGGGTTTCTATGGTATTGATCTTTCAGGAGACAGGGTGCTCGGAATTGCTAATAATGTGAGAGTTGAAAGTAATGCTTCTCCTGAAGAAAAGATTATTGCTTTTTTTGGACGGGTTAATATGACTTTCGACGATGCAATATTTTTTAATGCATCAGTAAGAAGAGAAGGGTCCACCAAACTAGGTACTGAGAATCAATGGGGTATTTTCCCAGCAGCTGGCTTAGGAATTGATCTAACCAGATACCTTACTCTAGGAGGCGTAGATCAGCTGAAAATCAGAGCAGGTTACGGTGTAACTGGTTCATTACCATCACTATCAGGCCAATCACAAGATCAGTACACTTATGACTTTTCAGGTGGTGGTACGGTTAGTTATTCCAGAGTTTCTAATCCAGACCTAAAATGGGAAGAGAAGGCGGAGACTAACCTAGGTATTGATTTCGGATTCATGGAGGGGAGATTATCAGGAGCTTTGGATCTTTATACTCGAAATATCTCTGATTTCATTTTGTTTAGAGATGTGGATCCAGCGGTTTTTGGAGCCCCTAATCGGTATGAAAACGTTGGTGAGTTAAATACTAACGGAGCTGAACTTTCTCTGAACTTTAATGCGGTTCAAGGTACTGATTTTACCTGGAGTACAGGAATTATAGCAAGTACGTACAAGTCTACATTAGAGGAGTTTATAAATGATGAGCAAAGTCGGTCGAACCTTGGTTCACCTGGACAAAATTCCACTCCTTTAATTCGTGTAGCTGTAGGGGAAGAAATTGGACAAATTTGGGGGCCGGTGTTTGCGGGTGTTGATGAAAACGGTTCTCCCATTTTTGAAGATCTGAATGGGGACGGCGTAGTAAATGCGGATCCAAATTCAGCACTTGAAGATGATGGAGACTTCAAAAAGCTTGGTAGTGGATTACCAAGTCTTGAATTGGGTTGGACTAACCAGTTAACTTATAAGAATTGGGACCTTAACGTGTTTTTTAGAGGAGCTTTCGGGCACAGTTTGGTTAATACTTTTAGGGCTTTTTATGAGCCTATTGATCCTGGAGCAATCAACTCCTACAATAGGATAATCACTGATAAAGCCGAGGATGGTCTAATTGCGGCTCAGTATTCTTCTTTATATGTTGAAAAAGCTGACTTTGTTCGTTTGGATAACATGACACTTGGATACACATTTAACACAGGCGGTTCAAATGCTTTCAAGAATATTCGGTTATATGGCAGTGTTCAAAATGCCTTTACTATTACTAGTTATACTGGTTTAGACCCTGATCCGGTTTTACAGGATTATGGATCAGTTGATAATGGAGCTGTCCTGGATACCTCAAATCCTGATGTATTATCTCCGGGAATCGATCGTAGAAACAATTATTTCACTGCGAGAACATATACTTTAGGTTTAAGACTCGGATTCTAAAATGAGAACAACAATGAAGATATTAAATAGAATAACAATACTGATGGTACTTCTAGGGGTCTGCTTTGCATGTACTGATCTGGAAGAAGAACTGACAGCCGACTTTACGGAAGATTTTGATCCTCAAAACCCAGGTTTTGGGGAAAGCATCAATGTAAATGGAACCTTGCCTAACGATGGCTTAAATGCGGCATACGATCGTTTGAGAAATGGAACTGCTTGGCACGGTTCATATTTTTCTGTTTCTGAGATTTCAACTGATGAGGTAGTAATTACTCAGAAAGGTGGTGACTGGCTTGATGGAGGGATATGGTTAAATATGCATCGACATGACTTCAAACCAACAAATGATGGGTTAGGCAACTCTTGGAATGATATATATGGTGGGGTATTTCAATGCAACGATATGCTGGCTAACGATGATCTAGATGCACAAGGGACTGCTGAAGTTCGAGTTGTTCGGGCATATTTATATTGGAGGTTGATGGATTTATTTGGTAACATTAAGCTTCAGCTGGTACCTAATCAGGACGTTCAGCAGACTGATCGAGCCACAGCTTTTGAGTTTATTGAATCCGAAGTGTTAGATGCAATTCCAGATATGGGGACATCCAGAGTATACGGTCGATTTAATCAATATACAGCTTATGCTTTACTAGCTCGACTTTACCTCAACGCTCCTGTTTATCTTGATGGGATAACTGATAATCCTACTACTGGAAATACCTTCTATCAAGATGCAATTGATGCGGCAGACATGGTCATTAATTCGGGTCTTTACGATCTGGATCCAAATTACGCGGATGTATTTTCTCCGGTCAATGTTGATAATATTGAACATATCTATGCTGTACCATTCGATGAGGCAACGGGCGGAGGTATGAACTTCGCTCAAATGACTTTGCATTACCCTAGTCAGCTTACTTATGATCTTCAGCAGCAACCATGGAATGGCTACTCAACTCTGGAAGAGTTTTATAATTCTTACAGTGACGGTGATGTTAGGAAAGAAGCCAATTTCATTGTCGGACCTCAGACTGATTTAAATGGTAACCCGATTCTTGACGTAGCTTTTGATAAGGCTGACCCTGACGGGGCACCGGTCAACTATACTCCGGAAATTAATGAGTTGGCTCCGAATGGATCCAGACAGGCAGGTGCTCGATTGGGGAAATATTCATTTAAAATTGGTCAGCTTCCTGATATGGATAACGATTATGTCCTGTTTAGGTACGGAGAGCTTTTGTTGGTTAAAGCTGAGGCGGTTGCTCGACTTAATGGCGGTAACTGGAGTCATCCCACTACACTGCAGTTGGTTAATATGATAAAAAACCGGGCAGGTCTCGATGACGTTACCAGTCTGACAGAAGATGAATTCTTTGATGAAAGGGGTAGAGAAGTTTTTCAGGAATCTCTTAGAAGAACTGATTTGATTCGATTTGACAAATGGGGAGATGCCTGGTGGGAGAAAGATGCGCATAGTGATGATTATAAGAAGCTTATGCCTATTCCTTCTGGTCAAATCAATGCGGCGGATCCGAATTTCCCATTAAGTCAAAACCCTGGATACTGATTTAGTTTCAGAAATTTGTTATAATTATAAGAGGGTTGCTGCATTGGCAGTAACCCTTTTTCTTATTCCTTTTTAAGATTTGTATTTAGTTCATTTTTTAGGATTAGAGCGGTAAATTGAACTTTTATACATTCATCAGTTTTATGACCAATAGTTTGCGGGGTATTTTTTGTTTATTGCTTCTTCAGTTTTGCAGCCAGGTAGATAGGGGGAAGCTTTTTGTCGAATTTAGTGATGAATCCGGCGTAGTGTTTAACAACCAACTGGTATATACGGAGGAATTTAACCCATATACTTACCGCAACTTCTACAATGGCGGGGGTGTGGCTCTTGGAGATATCAATAATGATGGACTCTTAGATATTTTTTTTACTGGAAATATTGTTGACAATAAGCTCTATCTCAATCAAGGTAACTGGAAGTTTAAGGATATTACCATGTCAGCTGGCGTGACCTGTCCAAATGTATGGTCGAGTGGTGCCACATTTGCGGATATAAATGGAGATGGTCTTTTGGACCTCTACGTGTGTAAATCAGGTAAGCCTGGTGGCGAAAACAGACATAATGAGCTTTTTATTAACAATGGAGACCTTACTTTCACAGAATCTGCTGAGGAGTACGGACTCGATATTGTTGGGTTATCAACCCAGGCTGCTTTCTTTGATTTTGACCTGGATGGGGATTTGGATTGCTACCTGCTGACAAATAGTATCAGGTCGGTGGGAGTTGGTTATGATCTTGTAGAAAACCAAAGGAAAATTCCCGATCCGGCTGGCGGAGGAAACAAGTTATTCAGAAATGATGGAGGGGAGTTTAAGGATGTAAGTCAGGAGTTGGGTATCTATACCAGTGCAATAGGTTTTGGACTGGGTATAACAGTGAGCGATTTTAATGACGACCTGTATCCTGATATTTTTATTTCCAATGATTTCTTTGAAAGAGATTACCTCTACATCAATCAAAAAGGGCAGGGCTTTTCTGAGTCACTAGAGTCTTATTTTCAAAGCATATCCATGGGGTCTATGGGTGCCGATGTGGCGGATCTTGACAATGATATCAGACCAGATTTGATGGTGACGGAAATGTTACCAGCTACTTTGGAAAGGAAAAAGTCTAAGACCGTATTTGACTCCTGGGATAAGTACATGCTTTCCGTAAGCAAGGGTTATTATCATCAGTTCCCCAGGAATGTTTTACAGCGAAACATCGGAGGGAATAAGTTTGTGGAACTAAGCAGACAAGCCGGTGTAGCGGCAACTGAATGGAGCTGGGGGTCTCTGATCTTTGACATGGACAACGATGGGCTTAAGGATATTTTCATTGCCAATGGCATTTACAAAGATTTACTGGATAGGGACTATTTGACATATATGGCTAATGAAACCAGGGTAAAAGAGATCCTCCAAAAGAAAGGAGCAGTTATTAAGGAACTGATAGATATCATGCCTTCCAGGCCTATTCCAAATTTTGCTTATAAAAATCTGGGGAACTTTGAATTCAAACAGGTATCTGAAGAGTGGAATCTTGGTCAGCCAAGCTTTAGCAATGGAAGTGCATATGGAGATCTGGATGGAGATGGAGATCTGGACCTGGTAGTCAACAATGTGAATATGCAAAGTTTTGTATACAAGAACACCACTGACACAAGTGCAAACCGTAGCTTGCAAATTCGTCTTTTGGGATCGGACAAAAATACTTTTGGTATAGGGGCTACTGTTTTAGCCTACGCTGATTCTGCAGTTTTTAAAGTAGAAAACTATCCATCCAGAGGTTTTGAGAGCTCGGTAGATCCAATAATACACATAGGAGTAGGGAATAGAAAAGTGGTCGATTCTGTAGAGGTAATTTGGCCTGGTGGAGAGATCCAAAAATTATATGAGATAAAATCCAATCAAAAGCTTGAAATCAAAAAGTCAGCGGAATTTCCCCCCAATGACTCAACGAAGGAGATAAAACCTTTACTTAGGCCAGCAGATTTAACGGTACCGTTCACCCATCAGGAAAACGCTTTTGTAGACTTTGACCGGGACCGCCTCTTACCTCAAATGTATCACAATGATGGACCGACCATGAGTATAGGAGATGTCAACGGTGATGGTTTGGAGGACATTTTTATTGGAGGAGCTAAAAGCTACACTGGAAAGTTGCTAATTCGGGGAAAAGATGGTTTTGAGGATAGCACGCCTTTGATGTTTGAGAATGAAAAAATTTCTGAAGATGTAGATAATTTCTTTTTTGATTGTGATAATGATGGCGATTTGGACCTGTACGTTGCATCGGGAGGAAAAGCGTTTTCTACCAGTTCTTCAGCACTTCTTGACCGGCTGTATATCAATGATGGTAGTGGTAATTTTTCTCTTGAACCTGAGCGACTTCCATTTAAAAGGTACTTTAGTACATCAGTGGTCAAGCCCAATGACTTTGATGGAGATGGTGATGTTGACCTGTTCGTTGGCGAAAGGTTTCACCCATTTCAATACGGTAATCCGGTAGATGGATATTTATTGGTAAATGATGGTAAAGGTTATTTTTCTGATCAGACAGGTAGTTTGGCTCCCCAACTTATCGGAATGGAAATGATAACCGACGCTTTGTGGACTGATCTTGATGATGACGGTGATTCTGACCTCATTTTAGCCTGTGATTGGGGACCGGTAAGAATTTTTGAAAATACCGGGGAGCAGTTTAAAGATAAGAGCCGGGAGTGGAACACAGTTCAGAATGCGGGCTGGTGGAATACGCTTGTCAGTTATGATATTGACCAGGATGGAGATCAGGATATTGTTGCTGGTAACCATGGAAAGAATACCTTTTTTGAGCCTGGAACCAGAATGTATATAAACGATTTTGATGGCAACGGGTCTCTTGATTATATAATTTGTCACCGAATTGATAAAAAATATTATCCTATAGTGGATCGAAATGAACTGGTCATGCAGCTTCCCCAACTGAAAAAGCAGATTCTATATTTCAAAGACTATGCTCAAATGAGTGTAGATAAATTATTCAGCAAAAAACAACTTGAGGATTCTGAAATGCTGGAAGTGCAGACACTTGCTTCCGGGGTCTTCATCAATGAAAATGGGCGATTGGATTTCAAAGAGCTTCCGGCTCCATTTCAGTATGCTCCATTACATGCTTTTTTGAAGCTGGATATAAATGATGATGGTTTAGTTGATCTTGTTTTTGGGGGCAATCAGTATCTTGTTAAACCTCAGTTTGGTCGATATGATGCAATGCCATTATCCATTTTATTTGGAAGCGAAAAAGGACTGGATCAAAAACAAATAGCACTTACGTCAATTTTTGGACAAGTCAGAAGCCTTGCTTCATTTAAAGCAGATAGAGTAATTGTTGTCGGGTTTAATAATTCAGCAGTTGAAACTTATGAAGTTGAAAAAAATTAAATTGTTTCTGGGGGTTCTTTTGTTGTACTCCTGTACAACAGAATACACTGAGTTGGTCAGAGATGAGCTATCTACAGGGATCAGGCAAGATTCATTATTTCTTGGTTTTCAGTTTGGAGACAGTAGAGAAGAGTTTTTTTCCAAAGGTTGGGCTTTGAATAAAAAAGGCCTGGTAATGCAAGGTCCTGGAAATATGACGGTACAGTACATCATGGCTCCACAGGATACTCTGGGGTCACCTCTGAGGCTTTTGTTTTATCCCAGTTTCGATGCAGATAAAAAGATAAAAGAAATGGAGGTAACGTTTGACTATACAGCATGGGCTCCCTGGTCGAAACGCTTTAGCTCAGACTCTATTTTAGTGGCTGTGAAAGACACGTTGATGAATTGGTATGGTGGAAATCAGTTCATCAGGGTAGATATAGAAGATGAATCTTTTAAGTATCTGTGGGTGAAAGTAGATGGTAATAGGAGAATCGTTATCCACAAAAAAAACGAAAAAGATATATTTGGCAAGATCTCAGACCTCACTAATGAGGAGGTGATGAAGAAAAATAATTTTTAAGTATGAAAAACTATCTGGCAATAATTTATCTGTTGACTCTATTAAGCTGTAAGGAAGAGGATAATAACACTCGGTTTAGATTGATGTCAGTGGATGAGACAGGCATTGACTTTGAAAATAACCTTACGTTCAATAAGGAATTTAATGTATATACCTACCGTAATTACTATAACGGTGGAGGTGTGTCGATAGGAGATATTAACAACGACGGATTAGTAGACATCTATTTCACATCGAATCAAAGTGCTAATAAGCTGTACCTGAATAAGGGCAACTTTCAGTTTGAGGATATTACTGAAAAAGCTGAAGTTGGTGGTCAAAAGGCTTGGTCCACGGGTGTTACGATGGCGGACGTGAATGGTGATGGCTGGTTGGATATTTATGTGTGCAATTCCGGTGATATTGCTGGTGATAACAAACAAAACGAACTTTTTATCAATAATCAGGATATGACGTTCGTTGAGGCTGCGGCTGCTTATGGACTGGATGATCGTGGGTTTTCTACGCATGCTTCTTTTTTCGATTATGATAAGGATGGTGATCTGGATGTATATCTTTTAAACAATTCCTACCAGGCAATCGGGAGCTTTAATCTCCGCACTAATGAGCGCCCCATAAGGGACAGCCTTGGAGGTGATAAGCTGTTGGCCAATGAAGGTAATTACTTCAAAGATGTAAGTGAAAAAGCTGGAATTTATGGAAGCATAATTGGGTTTGGGCTTGGAGTCACTGTGGGTGATGTAAATAAGGATGGCTGGGAGGATATCTATGTCTCCAATGATTTTTTTGAGCGAGATTATCTCTATGTCAACCAAAAGGACGGAACCTTTAAGGAACAATTAACTGCCAGTATGAAGTCCATAAGCGGGGCATCAATGGGTGCAGATATGGCTGATATCAATAATGATGGCTACAATGACCTCTTTGTAACCGAGATGCTTCCAAGGAGCAACGAAAGGTTAAAATCCGTAACCACATTTGAAGATTGGACCAGGTACCAGTACAGTGTGGAGAATGGATATTACCACCAGTACACCAGAAATACGTTCCAGCTTAATAATAGAAACAGCTCCTTTAGCGAAATAGGCCGCTTAGCAGGAGTGGAAGCATCAGACTGGAGCTGGGGCGCTCTGATTTTCGATATGAACAACGATGGTAAAAAGGACCTTTATATCGCGAATGGGATTTATAAGGATCTGACAGATCAGGACTATTTACAGTACATTTCTAATGAGGAAGTTATCAAATCTATAGTGACAGATAATGTGGTAGATTATGCTCGTCTTATAGAAATTATCCCATCAAATAAGATCAGCAACCTTGCTTTTTTAAACAAGGGAAGCTTGCAGTTCGAAGAAAAAACAGCTGAATTGGGACTGGATCAGCCAAGCTTTAGTAATGGAGCTGCATATGGCGACCTGGACAATGATGGTGACCTGGATCTGGTTGTCAACAATGTCAATATGCCTGCATTTGTCTACCAAAATCAAACCCGGGAGCGAGACGAAGGCAATTACATTCAGCTGGAACTCAGGGGGAAAGGGCAAAATGTGTTTGGTATTGGTGCAAAGATCACAATCACAGACTCTACTACCAGCTATTATATAGAGCAGCAACCTACCAGGGGATTTCAATCCAGCGTGGACTTTCGACCCACCGTGGGTCTGGAAAGCGACCAAAATGTAGGCATCATCGTAAGCTGGCCGACCGGGAACGTGACCAGGATGAGTAATGTACCAGTGAATCAGAAAGTGGTGATTGAAGAAATGGAAGATGGTAATTCTACCTCTGAGGTAGATGAAATATACCTGAAGCCAATATTTTCTAAGGGTAAGCCAATAGACTATGTTCATCAGGAAAATGATTTTGTGGACTTTGATCGTGACCGGCTGCTATACCACATGAAAAGTACGGAAGGACCAAAGGTTTCCTCCGCTGATCTGAATGGAGATGGTATCGAGGATTTTTACATCGGAGGCGCTAAAGGTTTTGCGGGTAACCTTTTCATGTCGGGTGATGGAGAATTTCAGTTGCTTAAGCAAGAGGCATTTGAGGCAGATAAGATATCTGAAGATGCCGAAAGCCTGTTTTTCGATGCTGACAATGATGGCGATATGGACCTCTATGTGTGCAGTGGGGGTAACGAATTTTCTTCTTCAAGCAGTGCACTGCAAGACCGGCTTTATATCAATGATGGCAATAACCGTTTCACCAGATCCAGCCAGCCGCTTCCCGGTAAAGGTTATGTAAGTACCAGCACAGTCACATCCAGTGATTATGATCAGGATGGGGATACGGATCTTTTTGTTGGGGAGCGCCTGAAACCCTTTAGTTATGGAATTCCCGGAGATGGGTTTATACTGCAAAATGATGGTTCTGGCAATTTCACGGATGTCACAGCAGAGGTTGCTCCAGCCTTTGGAAACCTTGGCCTGATCACAGATGCTTCTTTTACTGAGATCGATGGAGAGAGGTCTACAGTGGAGTTGGTCATCGTCGGGGAGTTTATGTATCCGATGATTTTCCAGTATTCAGCAGGCACTTTTAAAGAGATCACTCCGGACCACCTTAAACAAATGAAGGGTTGGTGGAATGTAATGGAGGCTGTTGATCTGGATGGTGATGGCAAAACGGATCTGGCATTAGGTAATCATGGATTGAATAGCCGGTTTAAGGCTAGTGAAAGTAGACCGATTACCCTTTATGTGGATGATTTTGATAAGAATGGCTTTACAGACCCCATTCTTACCACTACGGATAAGGATGGAAAGTCTTATCCGGTGGCCTTGAGGCACAATCTCATTGATCAGATTAAAAGCCTGAAAAAGAAATTCCCCAGCTATGATAGTTACAAAGACGCAACAATTGAAGATATACTGGAGCCAAAACAATTAAAAGAAACCAGAAAGCTGCAGGTAACCCACCTGGAATCAATCATCCTTAAGAACAATGGCAACCTAACCTTTCAGGAACAGAAACTGCCAGTGGAGTGCAACCTCTCTCCGATCTATGCTATTACCTACGGAGATTTTGATAGGGATGGCGATACGGATCTCATTATGGGTGGAAATCTTTACAAAACCAAACCTGAGACCGGTAGATATGATGCGAGTTATGGAGTGTATCTCTCCAATTCCGGAAACATGAATTTTAGAGCGGAAGGAATGAAGTCCGGCTTTGTAGTAGAAGGTGAAGTAAGAGATTTTATTGTTTACAAAAATGCCGTTTTGGTATTCAGAAACAGCGATTCCGTTGAGACTATCCAATACTAACTCTGAAGTTTTGAAATACCCCTGGCTCATTTTTCTGTTTTTTGTCCTGAGTGCTTGCGGTGATAAGACCTCCGAGGTAAGTAAACGAATGGTTAGGCTCTCACCGGAGCAAACAGGAATAAACTTTGTAAATGCGCTGGAGCCGGAGCCTGATCTCAATATCATTGAGTATTTATACTATTACAATGGGGGCGGTGTAGCTGCCGGAGATATTAATAATGACGGCTTAATTGACCTCTACTTTACCGCCAACCAGACTCAGGATCAACTCTATCTCAATAAGGGGAACCTGAAATTTGAGAATATTACTAAACAGTCCGGAATATCCATTCCTGATGCTGCCTGGTCAAGTGGAGTAGTGATGGCTGATATTAATGGTGATGGCTGGAAAGACATCTATGTATGTAAAGTTGGGAACTATAAGTCCCTGAAAGGGCACAATCTGTTATTTATCAACAATCAGGATAACACCTTTTCCGAAGTTTCTGAAAAAGTAGGCCTGGACTTTTCAGGTTTTTCTACACAGGCCTCCTTCTTTGATTATGACAGGGACGGGGACCTGGATATGTACCTGATGAACCATGCTGTCCATACCACGCGCAGCTACCAGGCTGCTTCTACACGGGCAGAGTTTGATCCTTTGGCAGGAGACAGGCTTTTTGAGAATAGACTCAATGAAGGGAAGCTATACTTTGAAGATGTAAGCGAGAAAGCTGGCATCTACAGCAGTGCACAGGGTTATGGTCTGGGGTTGGTTACTACCGATATCAACCAGGATGGCTGGGTGGACATCTATGTAGGAAATGACTTCCATGAGGATGACTACTTATACCTGAATCAAACTGATGGTACCTTCAAAGAAGTAAGACAGGATGTGATCAATCATACCAGTCGTTTCACTATGGGCGTAGATGTAGCGGACATCAACGGAGATACTCACCTGGATATCTTTTCTTTGGATATGCTCCCAAAAGACCAGCAGATATTGATGAAATCCGGAGGTGAAGACAATAATAAGGTTACCGAAGTGAAGCTGAAGTTTGGCTATGGTCACCAGTATGCCCGTAATGCCTTTCAACTAAATACGGGTGATGGACATTTTTCAGAGGTAGCGCTTCTCACCGACACCTATGCTACGGATTGGAGCTGGTCCGTATTGTTACAGGATTATGACAATGATGGACTTACGGATATCTTCATTACCAATGGTATTTACAGAAGACCGAATGACCTGGATTACATCAATTTTTTGAGTAACACCAACCTGGGACAATTTGCTGCAGAGAAACAAGACAGTGTGGAACTGGAGCTGATCGAACGTATGCCTACCTTGAAAATCCCAAACTACTTATACGAAAATAAAGGCAACCTGCAATTTAAAGAGGTTAGTAAGGAGTGGGGACTTGATGAGCCTTCTTACTCAAACGGGGCGGTATATGCAGACCTTGATAACGATGGTGATCTGGAGCTGGTGATCAATAATATCAATTCGGAGGCATTTGTTTACAAGAATACTTCTTCCGATGGCCACTCAATCCAGCTGGAGTTAGTGGGGGATTCACTCAATAAAAATGCTATAGGAGCAAAAGTAAAAGCATGGTATGGAGAGCAGGTGGCGGTGAGAGAAATTACCTCAAGCCGGGGCTTCCAGTCCTCTCCATCGGATCGGGTGCATTTTGGACTGGGGAGAAACACCAGAGTAGACTCTCTTTTGATCCAGTGGCCTGATGGTAGTATTCAGCGGGTACACTCCCTGCAGGCAGGTGTTATACACAAGGTAGAGAAAGATGCCTCTTCGGGTGACTTCAGGAAGGCAAATTCAGCTGACCCGCAGAAATACCTGGAGTTTGACCTGTCTGAGAATAATTATAAGGATTATGATAAGGAGATCTTAATTCCTGAAAAGCTATCTACAGAAGGTCCGGCAGTTGTAGCTGCTGATTTTAATGGTGATGGGAGTGATGATCTTTTTATTGGGACAGCCCGGGGGCAGATAAATCAGCTCTTTTTAAGTACAGCAGAAGGTTTGGTAAAAAAAGAAGTTCCCATTTTCGATGAATTTGAAACCATGGAAGCAGTTGGTGCAATTTCTTTTGACCTGGAGGGAGATGGAGATCCGGATATTTATGTGGTGCATGGAGGCAACGACTACCCGTATGAGTCGCCGTTTTTTGAAGATGTGGTTTATGTAAATGATGGCCAGGCTAACTTCACAAAAGCTCCCTTTAAGCTCCCTGATATCAATGGGTCCTGTGTGGCGGCAGGAGATTATGATAAAGATGGAGATACGGATCTTTTTGTAGGGGGCAGAGCAGTACCGGGAGGCTATGGCTTGTCTCCCTACAGTTTCCTTTTGGAAAACAAAGAAGGAACCCTGGAAATTGCAAAAACCTGGCAGCAGGGGATGGTGACCGATGCGGTATGGCATGATTACGATGAGGATGGACTTGATGACTTGTTTATCGTTGGAGACTGGATGCCTGTCACTGTGCTGAAGAATAAAGGAAACGCTGAATTTAAGGATGAAACCGAAAGTCTTGGTCTGGACAGATCTCAAGGGATGTGGAATCACATAACTCTAGCGGATGTGAATGCCGATGGGAAAGCGGATATGATCGTGGGAAATCTGGGGTTAAATAGCAAATTCAAAGCATCTCCTACGCAGCCTGTTACCTTATATCTGGATGATTTCGACCAAAACGCTCAGCCGGACCCGTTGATTTTCTATTTTAAAAATGGGGAAAATATTCCTTTTGCCTCCAGGAACGAGTTGACGGGTCAGCTTCCATCTTTAAAGAAAGCATTCCTTAGCTACGAAGACTTTTCCAGGGTGAGATCTATAAAAGATCTGACAGGTCAAAGTGAAGAGGAAGTAGAACAAATAAACCACATTTATGACCTCAGCTCGGGAGTCTTTCTTTATGAGCAAGGGAAGTTTGTAAAGCGAGATTTTCCACTTCGGGCTCAGTTTAGTCCTGTCAATGACGTTTTAGTGTTGGATCTGGATGAAGATGGATTTCAAGATTTAGTCTATGTAGGCAATTTCTTTGGTTCAGTGACCTCTGTAGGCCGGTATGATGCCAGCCCCGGAGGAATACTCGGAGGGCATGAAGATGGTACGTTTGAGTTTGTCTCGTATTTGCCATTAGACTTTGAAAAAGAATATAGAAAAGTTATTTCTTTAAATGATACATTTGTTATAATTCCGAGTAGTGGGAAGCCTATCCTGCTGGAAAAGAATAGGTTAATTGAACTTTTTAGGTCCCGGACGGACTCTGATATATAGAACTAAAGCTGAAGAAGTATGATTAGAAGAGTATTTTTAATGATCGTTTTTGCTCAGGTATTTTTCTACTCCTGTCAGGAAAATACGGCATACAAAGCCATTCTGAATGACCCTGAATCATACCAGGGTGCGGTGAAGCAATTGACTGATGTGATCGTGTATGATATTTTTTCGCCTCCTGTAGCAAGCAGGGTGTACGTATACCCTAATATTGCGGCATTTGAGGTCCTGGCTAAGTTTAATTCTGACACACTTCGGTCGCTGGCCGGACAGGTGACGGATCTTACTGAAGTACCTGATCCGCCTAAAGGGGAGCCGGTTAATCCAAAGTTGGCAAGCATTCACGCGTTTTTTACCGTTGGGACAACCCTGATTTTTTCAGAGGATAAAATGGATGCCTACCGTGAAAATTTTTACAGCCAGCTGGAAGAGAACGGCTTGCCTTCAAGTGTTAAGGAAAGTTCCTTAAAATATGGCGAAACAGTAGCCAAACATATCTTACAATGGGCTGACGGAGATATGTATAAGCAGACTCGTACTTTTCCTAAATATACGGTGCAGAGTGAGACCTTTAAATGGAAACCTACTCCACCTGATTACATGGAAGGTATTGAACCCCACTGGAACAAGATCCGGCCTATGGTACTTGATTCGGCTCACCAATTTATTCCCAAGCCTCCTTTGGAAATGACGATGGATAAGGACAGCAAATTTTATAAGGAGCTGAAAGAAGTTTATGACGTAGGTAGAAACCTGGATGCTGAGGGTAAGGAGATTGCCAAATTCTGGGATTGCAACCCCTATGTTTCCCACCACCGGGGACATGCCATGTTTGCCACCAAAAAGATTACTCCGGGAGGACACTGGATCGGGATTGTAGCCATAGCTACCCGTACTGCTGGCTCAGACTTTGAAGAAACTGTAGAGGCTTACACTCGTACTTCAATAGCCCTGTTTGACGGCTTCATCAGCTGCTGGGATGAAAAGTGGAGAAGTATAGTAGTGCGTCCTGAAACCTTGATCAATCAGTATATGGATGAGCAGTGGGTGCCATTGCTTCAGACCCCGCCATTTCCTGAATACACCAGCGGTCACAGTGTGATTTCCCGGGCTGCAGCTGTTACCCTTACCGACTTTTATGGAGATAATTTTGCATTTACAGATACCACTGAAAATGAATATGGATTACCAACCCGGAAGTTTGACTCGTTTTTGCAGGCTTCCGAAGAAGCGGCATTGAGTAGATTGTATGGGGGTATACACTACCGTATGGCCATTGATGAAGGGGTGTCTCAAGGGGAGCAGGTAGGTGAATTTGTGGTGAAAAATTTGAAAACAAGAACAGATAATACAGTAGCAAGCAACTAACCAGTTAAGGAGTTAAAAGCTGTGGCAGTGGTAGTGAATAATAGGCAATAGGCAATGAGCAATGGGGAGTTTGTGATTGGTGGACTTGTGATTGGTGATTGGTGGATTAGTCCTTTGTCAAGTTTATGTTGAATGATCATAGTGGAGTATGGGTTTGATACAAATATTCCCCTTTTCTTTTTTAAAGGGGGCGATGGGGGTTATAGAAAAATTTATCAAACCCATACTTCCTTACTGCTTAATTGCAATTTGAAAATGTAGGATTAGTTAGTCAATGGTCATCCCGAGGCTTAGGGAGGCAAAGATGATAGACAATACCTTGAAAACAGCCAAATAAAGGCTAATAGCCAAAGGCTAAGTGCTAAAAGCTAATTATTAAACACATGAAAATAGTATCCAGTATAAAGATAGCAGGCCTTTTGGTACTGCTATTTTTTTCATGCACCCAACCTAAGCAGGAAGTAGTATCAGAGTCGGGCTTATACAAACCCTGGAAATCCCTGGAGCCGCTGTTTCATGATGTTCAGATGGCGGGTGTTTTCCCCGATTCCAAAACCTTTGTTGACTGCAAACCAAAAATTGCTCCGGAGGAAATTGTGGCAAAATACCAGGCACAGAAAAATGATCCTGATTTTAACCTGGAAGATTTTGTTGAGGCGCATTTTCAGCTACCTCCCACCCCGGTTACCTCTGAGTTTGACCGCACAAAGGAGTTTGAAGAACACCTTTTAAAGCACTGGGATTACCTCACCAGAGATGCTTCAACAACTACTGGCCTGTCAACCCTTATAGCTTTGCCTGAGCAATATGTGGTGCCGGGTGGACGATTCCGTGAAGTTTATTATTGGGATAGCTATTTTACCATGATCGGCCTGGGAGTTTCTGGCAGGGACGATCTGATCAGGTCCATGATAGACAACTTTGCTTTTCTGATCGATTCAGTAGGCTTTATTCCAAATGGCAACCGGGCTTACTATCTGGGAAGAAGTCAGCCTCCGTATTTTTCCTCCATGGTCAATCTCTATATGCAATTGACAGGTAAGGATTCGGGATTAGTCTATTTGCCGCAGATTAGAAAGGAATATGATTTTTGGATGAAAGGGGCCGACAAGCTATCTGAAGATACACCAGCTTCAGGTAGAGTGGTGAAGCTTAAGGATGGGACAATTCTGAACAGGTACTGGGACAATCTGAACTTCCCCAGACCAGAGTCCCATAAAGAAGACTTTGAGCTGGCAGAGGGTCTGGATGGTGAAGAAGCGAAACAGAAACTTTATAGAAATCTACGTGCCGGTGCTGAATCAGGTTGGGACTACAGTACCCGCTGGTTTGAGGATAAGGAGGACTTTTCAAGCATTCGCACTACGGATGTTTTACCAGTTGATCTGAATTGTTTGCTTTACCAGACTGAGGTGATTTTAGAGCGTTTGTACGAACAGACAGGTCAAACGGAGGAGGCTGAATTATTCAGAAATCGGTCATACAGTCGCAAACAGGCTATTCAGCAATACTTCTGGAATGAAGATCATCAGGCGTTCACTGATTTTCTTTGGAAAGAAAATCTACCCGTAAATCAGCTTACGTTAGCAGGAGCATATCCCCTTTATTTCAGAGTGGCGTCTGAATCTCAGGCAGAGGCCCAGGCAAATATCATTGAAGATAAGTTTTTATTGCCAGGGGGATTGGTTACCACCACCATTGAGTCGGGACAGCAGTGGGATTACCCAAATGGCTGGGCGCCCCTTCAGTGGATAGCCATTAAGGGGCTGGAACATTACGGTCAGCAGGAGTTAGCCGATGAAATTTCCCGTCGGTGGATCCGGGTAAATCAGAAAGTATTTGTGAATACAGGCAAGATGATGGAAAAATATAACGTGGTAGATACTACGCTGATAGCAGGCGGGGGAGAATATCCGACTCAGGATGGGTTTGGCTGGACTAATGGAGTGGTTTTGGGACTTTTAGCTGAGGATGCCAGGTACTGAATCGGTTTTCATGGGGAGTAGATTTTCCAATGAACCCATTTCACAATACTTTTTTGGTTTCTGTACGGATTTTGGATTTGATATGATCCCAGATCTACGGATATTCTGTGTCCGATCTACAGAGCCAGTGAAGTTCCTCCACAAGATTAAAACTTTTGAATAAGGGGTTTTGCATCAGGTGGATCAGGAGGTCCAAGAGTTTTGTGTTGACTGCCTGCTTGCATAACATCTGAATTCGGTTTTCTTGAGTGAAAAATAATGAGACAGGAAAGAGAGCGTTACCGGATCTAAGTCTTTGAACTTCACACTCGTTTTTTTGATTTCTTCCAACCCATACACCTCCTTGATGATTTTCCAATCCTGTAATGTGCCATATTCCAAAACCCTATGGATAATAGTATTTTTGGAGTCGACAAAATTTATGATATCTATGTCCAGATCCCAAAATAGATATGAGGATAGATCATTTGTGGAATACCTATGGTGCATAGCCCTTTTTTCTTGCTAAAACAAATGTACGATACTATCGTGATAGTTTGAAGGGGTACGACAGTTTTGCTCTATATGTTACCGAAAAGTAAATTCAAAGAGCTATAACCAGGTGCATTTTTGATTTTGAGCGATTGGATTTTTGTTGTTTTGTTCGGATTTCGATATTCTATTTTCGGATTTATTATTAAGCAGAACTCAAGGATTGACTCGCTGAATCCTAACCCTATTGCTAAATTCAAGGTTGATCAGAACAGTAGTTTGTAGGTGAACCCCTGATTGTGAAATAAAGTAAAGGCTCAAAAGTCATCCCGACGCTTCGGGAGCCAAAAAGTGCCGAAGGCGGGCTTGTCCGCCGTAGGCTGACGTAGAGAAAAAGTGCCGAAGGCGGGAGTCGAACCCGCACGAGATTGCTCTCACACGCCCCTGAAACGTGCGCGTCTACCAATTCCGCCACTTCGGCATCAGGGATGGCAAAGTTAAATCAAATCATGGTTTTATAAACTACTTTTTTGCTTTGTATTTTAATCGTCAGTTTCCGAAAACGTAGCCTGATTTTAGTCCGTCTAAAAATCATTTTAAAAAATTTTCAAATCCAAACGTTTGCATTAGAAGGTCAGTAAAAGAGCCTCTAAAAAGGGTGACAATTTTGTTGATTTATTATTATAATAGGGATTGTATAAACCTATCCAACCCTGACTAAATGGAAAATGTATCCCTCGGCTTTATTGATCTGGCCATCATCGTGGTGTATATACTGGGAATCATCTGGTATGGTATATCCAAAGGAAAGCAGCAGTCTTCAGAAGATTATTTTCTGGCCGGTCGAAACATGACTTGGCCCATTGTGGGGGTTTCGCTGTTTGCAGCAAACATAGGAAGTAATACCCTCATAGGTCTGACCTCTGATGCATACCAGACAAACACGGCTGTTTACAACTATGAGTGGATGGCAGCTGTGGTGCTGGTCTTTTTTGCCATCTTTTTTCTCCCATTTTATCTCAAGTCCAGGGTGTATACCATGCCCGAATTTCTGGAACGCCGGTATGATAGCAGGTCCAGGTATTACTTTTCCTTTATCACCATCGTTGGGAATGTGATCATTGATACTGCGAGTGGCCTGTATGCCGGAAACCTGATACTGAAAATCATTTTTCCCGAGATATCCTCTACGTTTATCATCATAGGTTTAGCGCTTGCTGCTGCAGCTTATACTATTCCGGGAGGCCTTTCTTCAGTTGTGCATACGGAAGTGATCCAGGCGCTCCTGTTGATTCTTGGATCCATTATTCTGACCTACTTCTGCTTTACTGAAGTGGGAGGGTGGTCAGGCTTGATGAGCGGGCTGGATTCGATGCACGATTCCGGGTACATTGCCAAACCAGCTAATCAGGTCTTTGATATGGCCGGACCGGTAAGTGATCCTTACATGCCCTGGACAGGTTTGCTGTTTGGTGTACCGCTGTTGGGGTTTTATTTCTGGGCCAACAATCAGTTTATGGTTCAGCGGGTATTGAGCGCCAAAGATCTAAATCATGGTCGCTGGGGAGCGTTATTCGCGGGCCTCATGAAAATACCGGTAATCTTCATCATGATCTTTCCGGGCGTTATGGCCATTGTTTTGTTTGGAGACCTGGACATTAGCGGGCTGAACTACATGGTGGCTGATGCCTCCGGAACAGAAACCCTTTGTGAAAACCTGAAGGATTGTCCCAATATGACCTATCCGGTGTTATTGTATCAGCTTCTTCCCACTGGCCTGTTGGGGTTAGTGATTGCCGGATTGCTGGCTGCCATGTCATCCAGTATTTCTGCCACCCTTAACTCAGCCTCTACCTTAATCACCATGGACTTTGTGACTAAACTTAACCCGAAGCTGACCAGCAAGCAGTTGGTGCGTGTCGGACAGATAGCTACGGTAGTTTTGGTATTGCTGGCGGCCTTCTGGACCCAGTATATTGAGCAGATCTCAGACTCCTTGTGGGAGTACCTTCAGATGGTGCTTGGATTTATTGCACCACCGGTGGTGGCAGTCTTTTTAGTTGGCTTGTTTTGGAGGCGAGCTAATGGCACAGGTGCTTTTGCTGCCCTGTTAGCAGGTTTGGGCTTTGCAATCTTCTTCATCTTCTCAACAGCTTATGAGCTGGCTCCGGCGATAAATGAGATCCACTTTTTGCATAAAGCACCGTTACTAATGGTATCTTGTATGATTGTACATGTGTTGGTGAGCTTGATGACCCCGCCTCCAAAAACTGAAGTAGTTGAAGATATGACCTGGAGCGTGAGATTGTTTAAAGAGGAAACTCGAGAATTAGAGGGACTACCGTGGTATAAAAATTATAGATACCTGGCAATAATCCTGTTGCTCATCACAGCAGTAGTGGTAGGAATATTTTGGTAAAAAACGATTAAGAATATGGCTTATGTAGTTGCACTGGATCAGGGAACCACCAGCTCCCGGGCTATTCTTTTCAATGAAAAGGGCGAGATTGCTGGTGTAAAGCAACGAGAATTTACTCAGTATTTTCCAAAATCCGGATGGGTAGAACATGACCCGGAGGAGATCTGGAGTACTCAGTTTGAGGTGTTTCGTTCTCTTCTAAATGATTATGGGATCTCACCCAAATCCATAACTGCTATAGGTATAACCAACCAGCGAGAGACCACTGTGGTTTGGGACAAGAAGACCGGCGAGCCAGTGCACAATGCTATCGTCTGGCAGGATAAAAGGACCTCTGGTTTTTGTGATGAGCTAAAAGAAAAGGGGCTTGAAGAGAAAATTCGATCAAAGACCGGCCTGGTGATTGATTCGTATTTTTCAGGAACCAAAGTGCACTGGATACTCAATAATGTTGCCGGTGCGAAAGAGCAAGCCAAAAAGGGGGATCTGTGTTTCGGTACCATTGACTCGTGGCTGGTCTATAAACTTACGAAAGGCAAGGTTCATGCGACCGATTTTACCAACGCCTCCAGGACCATGCTTTACAACATCGTAGAAAATAAGTGGGATGAAGAGCTTATGGAAGTGCTTGGTGTGCCGGCTTCTATGTTACCTGATGCTTACCCGTCGGCGCATCATTTTGGGAGCTTTGAATATAAGGGAGCTTCCATTCCTATTGTGGGTATAGCGGGGGACCAGCAGTCTGCGCTGTTTGGGCAGGCGTGCTTTGAGCCTGGGGAAGCAAAGAACACTTATGGTACAGGTTGCTTTATGCTGATGAATACCGGCAATAAATGCGAGGTTTCTAAGCATGGACTTTTGACAACTATGGCTTGTAGTACAGGGGATGAGCTTACCTATGCATTAGAGGGTAGCATATTTATTGCCGGGGCAGCTATCCAGTGGCTCAGGGATGGTTTACGCGTTCTTGATCATGCAGAAGATTCCGAATACTTTGCCCGGAAGGTGGAGACACAGGATGTTTTCCTGGTACCGGCATTTGCGGGATTGGGTGCTCCCTATTGGGATCAGTACTCGAGAGGTGCCATCTTCGGCCTGACACGTGATACCGGGAAAAACCATATTATCAAGGCGGCTTTAGAATCCATTGCCTTTCAAACCAGGGATGTGAAAACAGCCATGGAGCAGGACTCCGGTATTGAGGTAGGTAGCCTTATGGTAGACGGGGGAGCCACGGCCAATGATTATCTGATGCAGTTTCAGGCAGATATTTTGGGTATTGAGGTGGATCGACCTGCTATCGTAGAGTCCACAGCGTTGGGGGCAGCGTACCTGGCAGGTTTAAAAGCGGGCATCTGGACCCTTGAGGAAATCAAAAAAATTCGAAAAACAGAAAAAAGGTTTAAACCTCAATTACCTGAAGCAGATAGAGATAAGCTCTATGCTAAGTGGCAAAAAGCTGTGGAGCGAACATTTAACTGGGCGAAAGAATAATGAATGTCTTCAATGCAAAACATCGGGGGGAACTGATAAAACAGCTCACGACCAGGACCTATGACTTACTGATCATAGGTGGAGGTGTGACAGGTGCAGGTATTGCCTTAGATGCTGCTTCCCGGGGATTAAAGACTGCTTTGGTAGAGAAAAACGATTTTGCCTCGGGCACAAGCAGCAAGTCCACTAAATTGATCCATGGAGGTTTGCGTTATCTGAAGCAGTTTGAGATAGCCCTGGTGCGTGAAGTAGGCCAGGAGCGGGCGGTGGTGCATAAGCTGGCTCCGCATTTGGTGAAATCGGAAAAAATGTTGCTCCCTCTCATCAAAGATGGCACCTATGGCAAGATCCTGACCTCATTTGGTCTGATGGTCTACGATGTACTGGCAGGAGTAGAGAAGGTGGATCAGCGTAAAATGATGAGTAAGGAAGAAACCCTTGAAAAGGAACCGCTTCTGGATGAGTCAAAGGTGGAAGGCGGGGGGATTTATGCTGAATACAGAACTGATGATGCCAGGTTGACCATTGAGATCCTTAAGTCAGCCACCCGGTTCGGGGCAGACATCATTAGTTATGCTGAAGCGACTGATTTTATTTATAATGAAGGTAAGATTAGTGGGATTCAGTGGCAGGATCATCTTCAGGGTTCTACTCATCAGCTTAAAGCAGATTATGTGATTAGCGCAGCGGGACCATGGGTAGATGAGATCCGCAAAAAGAACAAATCGCTGCAGGGGAAACATCTGCATCCGACCAAAGGAGTTCATATCGTGCTGCCTCATAATAAATTCCCTGTGAAGCAGTCAGTTTATTTCGATGTTCCTGATGGGCGAATGATTTTTGCTATCCCGAGAGACCGTGTGACTTATATTGGAACTACCGATACGGATTACCATGAAGATATCAATGATGTGCGTACGGATAAAGCAGACGTGGAGTATTTGATCAATGGAGTCAGGCATATCTTCCCGGAGATCGACCTGACAATTGGTGATGTGGAATCCAGCTGGGCTGGTCTCAGGCCATTGATAGAGGAGGAAGGTAAGTCTGCATCTCAGCTCTCCCGCAGAGACGAGATTTTTGAATCAGAAAGCGGATTGCTGTCAATTGCAGGTGGCAAGCTAACGGGCTACCGTAAAATGGCCGAGCGGATCGTTGATCGGCTGGCAAAAAAGATCAGGGAAGAAGATGGAAGAAAAATCCCTGAATGTACCACTGATAGGATTATTCTTTCCGGTGGGGGGTTTAAGGATGGGAATGATGTGAAAAGGTACCAGGAAGAGATCAGACAGAGAGTAGAAAAGGTGGGACTCGATCCTTATTATGCTGAGTACCTGGTAAGTAACTATGGTAAGCAGACAGAAGATATTTTTCAGCTATTTAATAACCTGGAAAAAGAAGATCCGGAAATTCGACTAGCCCTCGCAGAGCTTGATTTTACGATCGAAAATGAATCTGTTCATTCTCTGCTTGATTTTTTCGAAAGGAGAACAGGCAGACTGTACTTTAATATTAAAACCATTCCAAAGCTGATAGAACCTGTTTTCGAACATTTAAAAACAACCCATAACTGGTCGGAAGAGCGTCAGAAGCAGGAAAAAACATGGCTTGAACGGGCCATTCATGTAGCGAGCCATTTCACATAATTAAATTTCTCCCGCAGATTCCGAACCTTCGGAATACAGAAATACGCGGATCATTCATCTGCACCTATTTCCGGGATCAGCGGGAGACAACAAAAGATAGCAATATGAAAAAAACATGGTGGAAAGAAGAGGTTATCTACCAGATATATCCGCGAAGTTTTAACGATAGCAACGGAGACGGAATAGGGGACATTCAGGGTATCATTCAGAAACTTGACTATGTAAAAAGCCTGAATGTGGATATTATCTGGCTTTCGCCGGTATACAAATCCCCCAATGATGATAATGGCTATGATATCAGTGATTATTATGACATCATGGATGAGTTTGGCACCATGGAGGATTTTGATCACCTTTTGGAAGGTGTTCATAGCCGGGGCATGAGGCTGGTAATGGATTTGGTTGTAAATCATACTTCAGATGAGCATGAATGGTTTCAGGAATCCGGAAGCTCCGGAGATAACTCAAAAAGGGATTATTATATCTGGCGTTCGGGGAAGAACGGGGGCCCGCCTACTAACTGGAAATCCTTCTTCTCAGGTAGCGCTTGGGAGCTCGATCATCGGACGGGCGAATATTACCTCCATTTTTTCACTAAGAAACAACCCGACCTGAACTGGGAAAACCCTGAGGTGAGACAGGAGGTCTACAGGCTGATGCGGTTTTGGTTGGATAAAGGTATTGATGGATTTCGTATGGATGTTATTCCTTTGATATCCAAGCGGGAGTTCACAGATGTAGACCCTGATATGGAATTCAACGAAGTGATCGAACAGGTCTACGCTAATGGCCCCAGAGTGCATGAATTTTTGCAGGAAATGCATCAGGAAGTCATGAGTAAGTATGATATGATGACTGTAGGCGAAGGACCGGGCATTACGAAAGAGATAGCAATAGATTATGTGGGTGAAAACCGTCAAGAGCTGGATATGATCTTTCATTTCGGACACATGTTTATCGATCATGGTCCCGGAGGGAAATATGATCCGGTGGATTTTACTCTGCCGGACTTTAAAAAAGTTTTTGTGGATTGGGATAAGGCCATGGGAGACTCCGGGTGGTTGAGCATTTTCCTGGATAATCATGATTTCCCGCGAATGGTGAGCAGGTTTGCCGATGATGGAGCGTTTCATAAAGAGGCGGCCAAGCTACTGGCTCTATTGATTTTGACTCACCGGGGGACACCTTCCATTTACCAGGGTAGTGAAATAGGTATGACCAATGTAAAATTTGATTCCTTTGGAGACTACCGGGATGTGGAGGTGAAAAATGAGCTGGAGGAAATAAAGGCCAGAGGAGGAGATCCGGATGCTTTTTTAAAAGCCGTTCATCGTCAGGGGAGAGATAACGTTCGCACTCCGATGCAGTGGGATGCTTCAGAGAATGCTGGTTTTACCAGTGGACAACCCTGGATCAAGCTAAATCCAAATTACCGGCAAATCAATGTAGCCTCGCAAGAAAATGATAGCAGCTCCATTCTGAATTTCTACAGGCATTTGCTAAAGGAGCGTAAGAATCACCCAACATTGATCTATGGTAAATATGCTTGCATAGATCTTGATGACCCAAAGGTTTACGCTTACTGGAGGTGGGATGAAAGTAATCAATATTTGGCGATACTCAATTTCGGTAGTGATAACGTTACTTTCAGACCAGATAATAAGTTTCACTTCAAGAATGTGGAGCAAGTCTTTAACAATTATCCAACTGATTCGCAGGTTGGAGAAGGATTTGAATTGTTGCCCTGGCAGGGAGTACTTTATAAACTGAAAGATTAATGCCAGTTTGGGGAATAGACCTGGGAGGTACGAAGATCGAAGGGGTAATTCTGGAGAGCAGGGAAAGACCCAAAGTGATCTGGCGTCAGCGTATTCCTACTGAGTCAGACAAAGGATATATGCATATTCTGGGTCGGATTCAGTTGCTTATAGATCATATGGCCCGTAAATCGGGTCTTCTACCTGGGAAAATTGGCTTTGGAACACCCGGTTCGCTGGACCCCGCAACTCAGACATTGAAGAACAGCAACACTGTATGCCTGAATGGTAAGTCTTTGAAACAGGACCTGGAAAAGAAACTCAGGATTCCTATAGCCATCGCCAATGATGCGAACTGTTTTGCACTTGCCGAAACCATGATGGGCTCTGTAAAGGAGTCAGCTCCTGGAGCCAGAGTGACATTTGGAGTAATTATGGGTACGGGAGTTGGTGGAGGTATTGTGGTAAATGGACAGGTTATTAATGGGCGGCAAGGTATTGGTGGCGAATGGGGTCATAATTTTCTCGATGATTCCGGGGGCGAATGTTATTGCGGGAGGAGAGGCTGTGTGGAAACGATCCTTTCAGGCAAGGCGCTTGAGCGATTTTATAAAGCACAATGTGGCCAGGAAAAGGACCTGAAAGCAATCTTTGAAGCTTTCAAAGACAGAAGGGACCTGGTAGCCGTTACTACGATTGACAGGCTGATCCATTTCTTTGGAAAAGCGATGGCTGTCGTTATTAACATCCTGGATCCGGATGCTATTATTTTGGGAGGTGGAGTGGGGAATATTGATGAGCTGTACTCTCGTGGTGTGAAGGAGGTGATGAAGCATGTTTTTAACCCTAAACCTGATGTGCAATTCCTAAAACCATGCCTGGGTGATAGTGCAGGGGTATTTGGAGCTGCCTTTCTTATTTAGACAACAAGAAAATCTTGCTTGTTTATAAAGAAATTCACAAAATCTTTTCTTAAAGTAGCTTATTTGAAAACTAAATGATCGCCGAATTTGGTTATAAGGTTAACGAATCCGACTTTGTCAAGTTATGTTGAATCAAAGTGGGCGATGGGGGTTATAGAAAAACTTATCAAACCCATAATCCCTTACTGCTTAATTGCAACCTGGCAAAGTAGGACTCCCTGAAATCCAAAGGCATGTCTGAAGCTCCTGAAAAATCAAGGTCATATGTTACCAGGGAAGGCACTTTAGTCGTAAAAACTGGTTTTATTGCTAAAGTGCACAGCAGCATCAGAGAGCATGTGCCTGGGATTACGTGGGTACTGGTTTTTTCCGTATTAGGCTTGCTAATGGTACAGCTAATTAACCTGGTCGCAATTTATCATTTGACCAGTAATCCGGATACAGCTAATCAGGTAGCGCCACTTTTATTTGTTGTTTGGGCAATAGGAGTAATACAGCTAATAATAGTGGTTGTTATTTTTCTTTCTTTTAAGTCTGTAAATCCACTTAATAAGTTTTCAAAGCCGGAGAACTTTGATCTTTCATTAAAGGATCATTAATGCCAAAGAATCTGGTGAACCATATCAACCCCACATATGGCAAGCTGGGAAATAAAAAACCCTTCACGAGGTGTGTGAAGGGCTTTTGTTGCTCTCTTTAATAAAGATAGCCTAACGCAATCTGGTCATTTGAGGTAAATGGCCGGTCTCCTTCAGGGTCGCCACATGCCAGCATCCATGAGTCGGCATCCGGGCCGGTAGGAGTGTCAGGAATGTGATTGGCTCCTACACCTCCATCTCCTTCATCATTCGGAGAGCCACCACAGCTATAGCTTCTGTCCATATAGTCTGTGTGGCGGAAACCGATACAGTGCCCCATTTCATGAGCAATAGTAGTAGCCAGCCCGTTGATATTACTGACGCCATCATAGTATTGGGTTGTCATAAGAATCTGGCCATGGGGATCTCCATTGGAAGTAGGGAATCCGGCAGAACCCAAAATCCCGAACCAGTAATAGTACCATGGTGAAGCCTGAATCACAATATCTGCAGAACCTGAACTACTTACCTGTTGAAATGTAAGGTTTAGGTTTTCGCCATTGTATCTGTCGATGGCAATGTCAGTGGCATCTTTATACTTTTGAGCCATGTTGACATAGACATTGATGGTTCTTGGCGTGCCGGTAACCAGATTGTCCGTATGGTAATGTTCTTCCTCCGGAATCTGCCTGCCCGGCTGAAGTTGATGAAGCTGGTCTACTGTAATGCTGATATCACCTTCTATAAAGAGGATATCATTGTACATTTTCACTTCGTTAGAGTTGAATCCAAGGGCTTCAATTTTGTCCAGTATTTCGCCTGGAACATCCTGTAACTCTGGCTGTACTTTACTGTCTTGCTCCTGGCAAGCAGCTACAATGGTGAGCATGAGTGCAAAAGCACTGATTCTTAAAGTTGTTTTCATAATGCATAATGATTTAGGTTAAGCCAAAAGTTATAAAATATTAATGTGTAACGGAAATAATTAAGCTTAAAATTGTATTTTCCATGGGCAGGAAATCATTTTTAGTAATTCGTCGTTACTTTTATTGATACATACAGCAATGACATGAAACAAGTTATTTTCTCCCTCCTGGCATTAATTACCTTAGCCTGCAGTACTAATGAAGAGCCGGAAAATATTATAAGAGAGCAAACCTATTTGTTACACCGGGCTACCCAGACGCGGATAAATGGTACTGCTACGGTCACTGAATTAGGACCTGGTAAGGTAAAAATCACCATACAGCTACAAAATACCGCGGCAGGATTTGCGCATCCTGCTCATTTGCATTTTGGGTCTATCGAAGAGGTGGGAGAGCTCGCTTATAAGCTGAACGATGTTGACGGAGCTACCGGCAAGAGTGAAACCGTCCTTGATCAGGTAACCCTGGAAGATGGCTCGGTATTGGACTATTTAATGCTTCAGGAGATGAATGGCAGCATTAAAGTTCATATGGATGATTCATTTTTTAAGCCTTTTGTGCTGACATATGGCAACATAGGTCAGAATGAAAATTTCCTGTTTGATGGCGCTGCTACCTGTACAGGCCATTGATTAAAACTGATAGCCTATAAAAAAAGATCCCTCGTAAGGGAAAACGAGGGACCACAACCAGCTATGGAATAATGACCTATTGGCCAAGTTCTGAATGTAAAAGTAACGATCTCAGCAGCATTAGAAATCTTTTATCGGTGAATGCTCAGAATCCTTCGTTAAAACATCTAATTACTGTAGTTCTTCTATTTCAGAAAGCGAAAATGCCATTGGTTTTTTTGAGAAAAGGACTTTGGTTTTTGCCCAGGTTTTCTTGAATAACTCTGAGTTCCTGTAGTTATCCAGGTCGGGTTGACTCTGCCAGTGGCTCAGGGTGTAATACACATTTGGGTGGTGGTAGTCCTTGTGGAGAGAAAGATATTTACATCCTTCAAAAGCACGTATTTTTTCCTTAGAGCTTTGGAAGATCCCTTCAAATTCTTCGGTTTTACCTTCTTGAAAAGTCATGCGTACTATCCTTTTGATCATACCTGAAAGTTTATGATTACGGGTGTATCCAGCCCCAGACCCAATAATTCAGAAGCATTTCCTTTGTTGATGCCGATCTGTAAATATCCGGAGGAATTAAAGAGAATAAAGTATTCTCCGGACTCTACCTCATGAAAAGATTGTTGAAAGCCGGAAGCGCGCTCCCGCCCAAAGCATATTTCATAAGGTGAGTTACCATTTATCTTCATGATGGCCTCAAATTCCGTTTTTAAAATGTTAGTGATCAGGTTGCCATAATGGTCCACACGGATCACATTGCCTACCATCTCCCTTTTGGTAGCTTTAAGCTGTCGGGCGTATCTGGTTTGTATCGCTTCTAATGGCTTTCCAAGCTCCTGAATTTTTTTCCCACCGGCGAGGTCTGCTGCCACCGGAGCCAGAATGTCTTTGGCTTCAAAGGTCGTCCGGATGGGATTGACTGCATTTAACTCAACCATGATCGTAGGGTTTTGATCACTTAAAAGACTGAATAATCCACTGTCCGGCCCAACAAAATAATGTTGCTCCAGCTGGATAGCAACAAGTTTGGATGGTTCTCGTGTAGTTACATCAAGGGCACAAAGGTGTACGGTTCCTTCGGGGAAGTCTCTGAATACATTTTTTAAAACGTATGAACCATGACCGATATCAGAAGGGTTTATATGATGACTGATGTCTATAATGTTCAGGCTCGGGTTTGACCGGATGATAGCAGCCTTCACTGCAGCTACGTAGTGGTCTTCCGCTCCGAAATCAGACATAAATGTGACAACAGCCATAGTAGCTACAGAAATATTTTTTATTTTGAGGCAAAAATATAAATTCTAAAAGCAAGAAAAACCTATACAAGAGCGCTTTCGGCAAACAAAGAGCCGATGTTCTGTTTTAACCGTTTTAATTGAGTAAAATAAAAAATATATAAATCACACACTCATTTGCTAGAAAAAGTAATTACGCTTGAAAATATCTCCCTGATTGATTTCCTGGGGATTGAAAATCAGAACATTAAGGAAATTTCATCTGCTTTTCCTGAAAGCAAGATTATTTCCAGAGGTAATGAGATACGTATACAAGGTACGGCTCCTCAAATTCTAAAAATCAACGATATTCTCAATTCGCTTCTGAACCACTACAATAAGTTTGGCAAGGTGACGCATGAAAATGTCGTTTCATATATTAACGAGGAACAGCATGCCCATCATACAGGAGCTGATGATATACTGGTTTTCGGTACCCGGGGGTTTAAGATTGCACCTAAGACCAAAAATCAAAAAACACTTGTAGACTCGGTCGAGAAAAATGATCTGGTTTTTGCCATAGGCCCTGCAGGTACGGGTAAGACGTACATTTCGGTAGCTATGGCAGTACGGGCTTTGAAAAACAAGGAGGTTAAAAAGATCATCATTACCCGGCCAGCGGTAGAAGCCGGTGAAAATCTTGGATTTTTACCGGGGGATCTCAAAGAAAAGATTGATCCTTATTTGCGTCCTATTTATGATGCCTTAAACGATATGATCCCTTCTGAAAAGCTAAGGTATTATCGCGAAAACGGAGTGATTGAAATAGCTCCGTTGGCTTACATGAGAGGACGCACCCTCAACAATGCCTTCATCCTTCTTGATGAGGCCCAAAATACCACTCCTATGCAGATCAAAATGTTTTTGACCAGGATGGGGCCGGAGTCCAAGGTGATCATCACAGGTGACCGCTCTCAGATAGATCTGCCAAGGAAGGTAAAATCCGGGCTGATAGAGGCAGTCAATGTACTAAAAGATGTCAAAGACATTGGGTTTGTAGAGCTGGACGAAAAGGATGTAGTCCGTCACAAACTTGTGAAGGATATCGTGAGGGCTTATAACAAGCATCAGCAGGAGAGTAATGAGTAGTAGCGTGTGCCTGGCAGATACAGATGAGCTGAAGGAGAAAGCATTTACGGTCCGCCGTGAGGTCTTCGTGGTGGAGCAGGAAGTAGATACCGATGAGGAGTTTGACGAGTTTGAGTCCGATAGCAGGCATTTTGTAGCTGTAGATGACGCTGGTCAGCCACTGGGAGCAGCCAGATGGCGAAAAACCGAAAAAGGCATCAAGCTGGAAAGATTTGCGGTGAAAAAATCTGCTCGTGGACAGGGCATTGGCGCTTCCTTGGTAAAGGCTGTGATAGGCGATATAAAAAATCAGGGAAACGATGGGGCTTATTTGTACCTGCATGCACAGCTACCTGCTGTTCCTCTATACGAAAAGTTTGGTTTTCGAAAAAAAGGAGACCAATTTCCGGAATGCAATATTTTGCACTATTTAATGTACCGCCAATTGTGAAATGTGCATTGCTTGTTAAGGATTTTTTTATCACCTTGTAGCAAGCAACGATTTTAATATGTTTAAGTGGAGCGCCTTTCCGTTTATACGTGTTTCTTTTTTCTTAATCATAGGTACATTGGCCCGGGAGGAGTATCCTTTGCTTTGGCAGAATCACCTGTATCTTGCCGGTACATTCTTTTTTGTTTTTCTGATTAGTTGGGGGTTTCTGAGAATCCGATTGGTACACAGCCTGATTACTTTCGCGTTCATTGGTTATTTGGGAGGTGTGTTAGCCCATCTCAATGATGACCGCCTGAATCCGGATCATTATTCTCATTTTTATGCAGAGGGCTTCACAGCTACTGTTATTTCTGATGCTACAGAGAAAAAGAACTATAATCGGTATAAAGTTGGGTTGCATCAAATCAAGACTGCTGAAGGCATTTCTGAGGTTTCCGGAGACTTATATTTGTATGTAAGAAAAGACAGTGGGGCACTGGTGCTGGATTATGGTAGTGTTTTGGCGGTGAAGAATAACTATTTTGAAGTCGGGTCACCTAAAAATCCTCACGAGTTTGATTACAAGGCCTACCTTGAAACCAAAAATATATTCGGACATGCATTCGCAAACGCTGACGAAATCAGGATTATTGATTTTGATCCGCCTAACATTCTTTTTAAATGGGCTTATGGGGTAAGAAAATATGCCGGTGGCTTGCTTCAGCAATACATCACCATGGACAGAGAAAGAGCCATTCTGTCGGCATTGTTGCTTGGGATTAAGGACCAGTTGGATAATGAACTGAAGGAAGCTTATGCTTCGGCAGGAGCCATGCATGTTTTGGCCGTGTCAGGGCTGCATGTAGGTATTATTTACTACATTCTCTTGATCCTTTTCAGGCCGCTTAGAAATAAGAAAGTCGGCCGTTTTTTGTTTGTTAGCGTTTCTCTGAGTGTCATCTGGATGTACGCTTTGATTACGGGATTTTCTCCATCTGTAATGCGCGCTGCTACCATGTTTAGTGTAGTGATTGTATCAGAAGCATTTAACAGAAAAGCTAATATTTACAATTCACTGGGAATAGCTGCATTTTTGCTGATCTTGTATGATCCGTATATGATCTATTCTGTAGGGTTTCAATTATCGTTTGTGGCAGTCTTTGGCATAGTGATCCTGCATCCCTGGTTGTATAGAAAATATGAAGCCAGAACCAAAGCAGGAGATTATATCTGGTCTATCACTTGTGTTTCTATCGTGGCGCAGTTAGCTACATTTCCGCTGGCTTTATATTATTTTAACCAATTCCCGACATACTTTTTGGTTTCTAATCTTTTAGTGATACCAGCAGCACTTTTGAGCCTGTCTGCCGGTCTGTTAATGCTTACTTTGGGAGCTCTTTCTTCCACATTAGGTAGTTTTTTAGGCTTTTTACTTCAGTGGTTTATCTGGGGAGTTAATGAAGGGATTGGTTTGCTGAAGGTATTGCCCTATCCACTTTTTGATTGGCTTTATATTGACAAAGCGGAGGTACTATTGATTTATGCGATTATGGGATTGCTGATATATGCTTTTGGCAGACAAAGTTTCAGTGCTTTGGCAGGTGCATTTCTATGCTTTATTGGTTTCTCTGTCTTGGGACTAAAAACAGAATTTGAAAGTCATACACAAAAGAAAATTGTTTTTTATGAAATAGATGATAATGTAGCCATAGACCTGGTGAATGGAAGGAATGCGCAGTTACTATTAGCCAAGAGCGGCGAAGACCTGGAGGAAGTCCTGCATTATCAGATAGACCCCAACAGGATAGCCAATGGCTTGCCAAAAGCAGAAGATACCTGGGGTCGTTTCGATCGATCCGGTTTAGTCAAAAATATAGATTATTTTGATCTGATCTGTTGGCAAGGGTATCGGATTCTGGTTGCAAATGAGGTGCCTTCAGGAAGTTTTGAAGGCCAACTTAAGGCGGATATCGTTTATTTGACGGCTCCCTGGTGGAAATCGCTGAAATGGTTGGATACCAGGGTGCTGTTGCTTGGGACAGAGCTTAGCTATTATGAAATCGACGACCTGAGAGAAGTTATGGAAGCAAAAGGAGTAAAAGTGCATAGTTTGACTCAGGATGGATTTTGGGAATTGGATTTAAACAACACAACCTTATAAAATGGATTTAATCGACTATGAGACAACAGCTTCCCGTAAAGCTGTAATCACACTCAATAGACCTGAAAAAAGGAATGCGCTCAGTGCCGAGCTTGTTACAGAGCTGAAGGAGGCCTTTAAGCGAGCCGAGCAGGAGGAGCAGGTAAAGGTGATTATCCTTAAGGGCAAAGGAAAGGCGTTTTGTGCGGGAGCTGACCTGGCTTATTTGCAAAACCTCCAAAACTTTTCTTTTGAGGAAAACCTGGAAGATTCAAATCACCTGAAAGAACTTCTACTGCAGATCTATAATCACTCTAAGCCTGTAATTGCTCAGGTACAGGGTCATGCGATTGCCGGAGGTTGCGGTCTGGCCACAGTTTGTGATTTCATCTATGCCGCGGAAGAAGCAAAGTTTGGTTATTCTGAGGTTCGGATCGGTTTTGTGCCGGCCATGGTTATGCTTTTCCTGATTCGCAAAATTGGCGAATCAAGAGCTTCGGAATTACTTCTTTCAGGAGACCTGATCGGTGCGTCTGAAGCACAAACGATAGGCATGATCCATAAAGTGTGTTCGGCAGACCTGCTGGATGAGGAAGTCAATAAGTTGGCAGACAGCCTTATTCAAAATAACTCGGGAGCTTCCATGAGGCTTACCAAAAAATTGATCAAGGAGGTGCAGAATTCAAAATTAGAGGAAGCTTTAAATCTGGCGTCTGAAACCAATGCCAGAGCCCGGGCCACCGGGGATTGTCAGAAGGGGATAGCTGCATTTTTAAATAAGGAACCAATCAAATGGTGATTAAAATTAATGAATGAGCCAATTTCCATACTGAAACAATACTGGGGGTATGAGTCTTTCAGGCCTTTGCAGGAGGATATTATTGGCTCTGTTTTGAAGGGGTCCCCCACACTGGCACTGCTGCCGACCGGGGGCGGCAAGTCCATTTGCTTTCAGGTTCCTTCCTTATGCCTTGAGGGAGTCTGTATTGTGATATCTCCACTCATTGCTTTGATGAAAGATCAGGTAGAGCAGCTAAAGCGACGCAATATTAAAGCTGTGGCGGTGTACTCAGGGATGTCTAAAAAAGAAATTGATATCCTGCTGGATAACTGTGTATACGGAAGCGTAAAATTTCTGTATGTATCCCCTGAACGCTTGAAGACAGACCTTTTCAGGGATCGTGTCAGGCAAATGAATGTCAGCCTGGTAGCCATTGACGAGGCTCACTGTATTTCACAATGGGGTTACGATTTCAGGCCTTCCTACCTGGAGATTAAGCAGTTTCTTGAGGAGTTTTCCATACCCCGAACCATGGCTCTTACTGCTTCAGCTACTAAAGAGGTACGTCAGGACATACTGGAAAAGCTTGGGATGGAGGATGCCAGTATTTTTGAGAAAAGTTTTTCCCGGCCTAACCTTTCCTATTCGGTCTTTGAGCTGGAGCAGAAAGAGCAAAAGATGCTGGAGATCCTTAAAAATGTACCCGGCAGCAGTATCGTTTATGTAAGGAGCAGAAAGCAAACAAAAGGGATTGCAGATTTTCTGAATCGCCACCGCCTAAATGCAGATTATTATCATGCAGGTCTGGCCGGGGAGACCAGGGCTTTGAAGCAAGATCGCTGGATAGCAGGTGACATACGTGTGATAGTAGCTACTAATGCATTTGGTATGGGAATAGATAAACCGGATGTACGGACAGTCATTCATTACGATTTGCCTGATTCTTTGGAGGCTTACTATCAGGAAGCCGGCAGAGCAGGACGGGATGAGAAAAAGGCTTTTGCTGTCCAGCTTTTTCACCAGGAAGACCTTCTGAACCTGGGGGCCAGGGCTGAGCGGTCTACTGTGACTGTGGATTTTATGAAACGGGTCTACCAGGCTCTAGCCAACTATTACAAATTAGCGGTGGGTAGTAATGCCTATTCGAGTTTTGATTTTGACTATCAGGCATTTGTCCAAAATTTTGATCTGCCGACTGTAGAAACTTTTTATGCGCTGAACAAGCTGGCCGATGAAGGGCTGATCCAATTGAATGATTCTTTCCGGGAGCCTTCCCGGGTTATGTTTTTAATGCAGCAGGAAGAAGTGTACAGGTATCAGGTGGCTAATAGATCCATGGATCCGGTGATTAAGACACTAATGCGCTTATATGGAGGTGAGCTTTTTTCCGGATATGTTCAAATCAGGGAAAAAGAGGTGGCTGACCTGTTAAAAGAACCAGTTTCTGTTGCGGTGAAGCAGCTGGAGTTTTTGCATCAGTCTGAGGTGGTGGACTATCAGCATAGCAGTGATCGCCCAAAAATCATTTTCTTAACTCCGCGCTATGACATCAATAACCTCCCCATAGATAAGAAACAGATCGAATGGCGGAGAAAAGTTACCCTGGAGAAGGTAGCCTGGGTAAAAGATTATGTGGTGAATACACTGAAATGCCGAACCAGGTTTATTCAAAACTATTTTGGGGAGGTTACCTATAGCGACTGTGGGACATGTGATGTCTGCCTTTCGCGGTCCCGCAAAAGGGAAGGGCTGCCCTTAAAGCAGGTTTTAGACTACATTGAGAGTGGTCCTAAAACAGAGAGTGAGCTGGCAGAAGCATTTACAAAGCTTCAATCAGGGGATTTGATATTAAGTCTGCGACTCCTTATGGATCGTCATGAGATCACCCTTAATGAAAAGGAACAATTTATGAAGATTTGACTTTGCCTCCCGCCGGCTTCACGTGCTTCCACGAGTCCCCTCGCTTAATGCTGAAAATAGTACCTACTGTGACTCCAAACTGCTTGGCTATCATCTTCACCCTGGTTTTTCGGTTAGGGTCTGCCATCATCTTTTTGATCACTGCTACCTGAGTCCTCGTCAGCTTGTTATTTGGGGTAAACTCTTTGTTATACGTATAGGCAGATTTATGAAACTTACTCATGTAAGATTTAAAATCGTCTTTGTTTACCCATTTTAGATTGCTAGCTGCTGGATTCCCCTTGTTTTCATCCAGAAAAATGATGTGGGAATGATTATCAGGATTGGACACAAAAAGCTTGGCTACTATCTTATGAACGTAGATCAATGTGTTTTTGCCATCCTTTTTTCTGGTAGGGATGGCCCTGTATCCCATATTTTTGTAATGTTTGAGAAGCTTGGGAGGATCGAAATAAAGGGACTTAACTTCTCCCTGGTTGCTGATGAGAAATTTGTTTCGAATCTCCTCGCTTTCCCAGACTTTCCACTCTTCCATAGCGGTCTGAATTTATTCAAAAGTAGTTATTTTTTGTTCTAAAGGAAAAACATCCTATGTGTTAAGTCCTTTTTTATCAATTCAATGTCAGATAGTTACGGGGTTTTTCAGACCTGAACAATGCTGGCTGAAGGTTTAGCTTAATCTTTTATTCGGTTAAGTGCGACAATCAACAGGTTGAGTATCAGGCAAAAAAAAGGAGTGGAATTCTCATCCACTCCTCCAGACAATCCTCAATAAAGTCTGGTTTGTTTTATTCTTCCAGGGCTGCTACTCCTGGCAAAACTTTTCCTTCCATATACTCCAGCAGCGCCCCGCCACCGGTAGATACATAGGATACCTTATCACCATATCCGAGGTTGTTTACAGCAGAAGCCGAGTCTCCACCTCCAATCAATGAAAAACCTCCTTTTTCTGTGGCTTTGACTACTGACTTGGCTATAGCTTCAGTACCTACTGCAAATGCAGGGAATTCAAAAACACCCATCGGGCCGTTCCATAAGATGGTTTTGGAGTTTTCAATGGTCTCAGCAAAAAGTTTTACTGATTCCGGACCAATATCAAGTCCCTGCCAGTCATCAGGGATTTCACCGGCCTTCACGGTTTCTTTCTTTGCGTCCTTATTGAAGTCATCGGCTATGACCGTATCTACCGGAAGGATCAGGTTAACACCTTTTTCTTTAGCTTTAGCTTCCAACTCTTTAGTGAGATCCATTTTATCAGCTTCAAGAAGAGACTGACCTATCTTCCCACCCCTGGCTTTGGAGAATGTGTAGGACATACCTCCACCAATGATCAGGTTATCAGCTACATCCAGCAAGCGGTCGATGATCAATATCTTATCCGAGACTTTTGCTCCACCCATAATGGCCGTGAAAGGGCGGTTAGGGCTGCCTAAAACCTTCCTGGCATTTTCAAGCTCATGCTTCATGACATAGCCACAGCATTTGTCATTAAAAAACTTTGCAGCGATGGTTGTAGAAGCGTGAGCTCTGTGTGCAGTACCGAAGGCATCATTTACATAGATATCACCAAGTGCCGCCAGTTTTTCAGCAAATGCTTCATCTCCTTTAGTTTCCTCAGCATAGAATCTGACATTCTCAAGGAGAAGAACCTCCCCATTTCCAAGGTTTTTGGATTTTTCCTGTGCATCTTCCCCTACACAATCATCCGCAAATTGCACCTGAACGCCTAATTTATCACTAAGGTTTGGTATGATGTGTCTGAGAGAAAATTTGTCCTCAGGACCACTTTTTGGTCTGCCCAAATGACTCATGAGTATACATGAACCACCCTCATCAATTATTTTCTTAATAGTAGGTACAGCTGCTTTGATCCTTGTTTCGTCAGTAACTTTCTGGTTTTCGTTCAGAGGCACGTTGAAGTCCACTCTGATTAATGCCTTACGGTTCCTGAAATTGAAATCATCTATTGTTTTCATGATACTCTGTTCTAAAATCTTCTATACATTAATACAAAGGCAATAGGTTGCAAACCAATAGCTTAGTTCCGTTAGTTAATTTTTGTGCTAAGTTGTTTTATCTGGGATAAAAAGCAAAGCCTAAGCGCACATATTGTTTAATTATTGAGCAGCAGCTCGATTCAGGCGATCATTAATGGCTTTTCCAAGCCCTTCATCGGGAAATCGTTCTGTCAGAATGTAGTCTACCTGAAGGCTATCCATTTCCCTCAAAGCCCAAAATAAGCGACTTGCAGCTTCATCCAGATTTTTATCTTTTGACAAAATGATCTGGTGCTTGACTGGGATTTCGTCGAATTCCCGGTAAAAGCTTATAACGCCAACTTTTCTGCGTTGGTATTCCCTGAGTAGATAATCTATTTTGCCAACCACTACCTTTTTACCAGGGGCATAGTGGGATTTTAACATCCCGGGAGCTATAGGATCAGAACTTTTATTCAGCCTGAGCCTGACCCGGCCAACTACAGCCTCTATGTCTTCTGTTTTTTTGCCACCCAGGCGGTAGATAATCGGATTTTCCGCTTCATCAAAACCTACAATGGTAGACTCTATCCCTACTTCACACGTGCCGCCATCCAGAATATAAGGGATTTTTGCTCCCAGTTGATCATTCACATGTTTTGCAGTGGTAGGGGATACATAGCCAAAAGGATTGGCGCTGGGTGCTGCAAGCGGAAAATCCAGGTTTTTTAACAGCTCAAGGGTTAAGTTGTGCCTGGGCATTCGCACGGCCATGTCAGGCAGACCCGAGGTAAGCAGGTCAGATACATTTGGTTTTTTCTTCAGAAGCAGAGTAAGTGGTCCGGGCCAGAAAGCTTTGGTGAGTTGCAGGGCTTTGGTCGGCAGATGGTCTACGTACTCTGTAATCTTGTCTAGCGAATCTGTATGTGCGATCAGTGGATCGAATTTAGGTCGGTTTTTTACCTTGTATATTGAAAGAATAGCCCTTTCATCAAGAGCATTGCCGGCAAGGCCATAAACGGTCTCTGTCGGGATTCCTACCAGTTCCCCTGACTCCAGCAGTCTTTTTGCTTCTTTTATATCACTTCCGATGGTCGCCATATACGGTGGAGATTTATGGCACAATTATCTTCAAATTTCTTGACAACTTATATGAGCTTTTTATATTTACTTAGATAATCGGCACGATATGAACAAAAGTACAAGAAACACCCTTCGTTTTATCTCTGTAATCATTGTATTAGCGCTGGTGCTAATGCAACTGAATGTAATACCTGACCTGCTTAACTATAAGTTCTGGTTTATGGTGGTAGCGTATGCATTGGCCTTACTGACCTTCAAATAGTCAGTATTGAGCTACTACGGCTTATAAATAATCCGTTTGCTGCGCTGTTTATTTTTATAATGCATGACATAGTGGTACACCCCAGGCTTAACGCGTACTCCGGATGTATTGGTGCCGTCCCAGATGATTCTGCTGGTACCGGCAAACTGTGGCCCCCAAAGTAGATTCTTTATCAGCTTCCCCTGACTGTCAAAGAGATCGATTTTTACCGTTCCATCTTTGGGGATGTTAAATTCTATATAAGTCTCATCGCGAAAAGGGTTGGGGTAGTTTTGTGTAACTACAATGTCAGGGTCTGGTTGTGGTTGATTGATCAGGTCTCTTCTGTTTTCAATAAACGTCCTGAATGTGCCGCTACCATGGCTGGCTATAACAAGTCTTCCGTCAATAGGACGGTAATCAAGCATTGTAATAACCGCATTTCCGATCACTTCTTCTGCTTCCCTGGTCCATACACCTGTATTTTGATCGGTAGTAGAGTATAGTCCTGTACTTGTGCCTGCGAAATATTCAATACCATCTGTGGTCGGGATGATCTCTGCCCATCTTACACTAGGGCCCGCTCCGATACCGTCAGGCGATTCCTCCAGGTTCCCACTGATGTCTTCAAAATTTTCTCCTCCGTCTTCAGTCATAAAGATTGAAGGTATGTTGTAATTCGAAAATGTAACCAGAAAGTGGTTGGCATTTTCCGGGTTGATTGCGATGCATGATATATGACCTTTGTCAGGGAAGACATCGTGGAACCGGAACCTCACTTCCGGATTGATTGACGATGCCTGAGACACAATAGCAATTCGAGGAGTTTCCTCAAACGTTCCTGCAATCAATGTATCTCCATTATTGGACTTGGCTAAGGCAGAATAAAATCCACTGCTCACCCTGGATCCGTTTATTTCCGTCCAGTTTACCTGAGTGGGTTTTTGGGAGCCTCCAGGTACCTGAAGGATGTTTTCATTTCGCCAAAGGACATCTCCACCTGTGAAGAAAACTCTGTTGGCATTTTCAGGATCCAGGAGAAAAGGGTTTATGAAAAGCACCGATACATCCTCTCCTGCTCCTACAGGGTCCACCCGGGCAAAGGATGTAAGCTGCTTATTTTCATTTAGCGTAAGCCTGTATACCTGCCCTCGCTGAAAGGAGGTATAGAACAGGTCCTGGTTGGGGGCTATCGCCGCATAACCACCGTCCCCTCCAAGCAGCCGGGTCCAGTTGGGGCTTTCTATGTCTGCGCCATCCCTCAGGTAAGATCCGTTATCCTGCATGCCACCAATAATGGCGTCAGTGGCTTCATCATGCTGTTGGGAAATGGTATAAAACTGTGAGGTGATGTATCCACGGTTCAGGCTGGACCAGGAGATGGAGTCAGCTAAGTTGTTAGTTGTCTTTCTCAGGCCACCATCATTGCCTGAGATCATCTCATTGGGGTCTGAGGGATAAAAAAGCAGTAAATGCTGATCCGGGTAATGGTCCGGGTATACCGCTCCGGTGTTAGACGGGTTATAACCACCGATCCAGTCTGTGGCATTGTTGGTTATGAAGCCAGTAGCGGATCGGTACAGGTTTGTGCCACCCAGGAAAATCACATTTTCTTCTTCAGGGTGACCCTGAATGACCATATTGTATCCTCCCTGTGTATCCAGGTCGCCAAACTGGCCACCCTTAGCGGGTATGTTACCAGATAAATTTTCCCAACACTGACTATTAGGTGTGCCTGTAAGATATTTTTCCAGGTCAAATCTCCATAGTTGGATTAGCTCGGTTCCGGTAGCAACAGCTTGCAAGGTATAGAAATAGGCCTTTTCCTCACTGGCAGAAAGCCCCATGACAGTTCTTTCATGGTAAGATGGAAAACCCGGAGGAGTAATCTCAGTCCAGGTTTCTCCATTGGGAGAAAAGTAAAATCCTGCTGACTGTGCCAGCACTTCTTGATTACAATCTCCGTTGAAAGTTGAGGTTAAACTACTTAATGCTGCAAAAAACTGCCCTGAGCTGGTTTTCTTTAAAGAAGTATGAAAAGGGGCTGTTGAGCAGTTGAGGTCGGTGTCTTCTGGTAAATTGGTCAGGTCCTGTCCAAGAACTACTTCCCATAAGGTGCCTCCGTCTACGGAACGCAGAATGCCCCCATAAGCAGCCACAAGTATTTCATCTTCATCCGGATTGGTATGATTTACCTCGATACCAGAGATGTATTGGAGTTGATTGAAAAAGTTTTGAGGAGCGGTAGCAGCCTGAGGGGTCAATAGTTGCCAGGACTCGGTGTTATCGGTGGATTTATACAGGCCAACTCCCCGGTAAGGTGCTGCCAGGCTTCGGGCTGAGTTGCCGGTAAGCTCCCCGGTCCCATAATACCATGTATCTTCCTTTCCTGCCCTTGTGTCCTGCGCAAGGCTGGTTACACTATTCCTGTTTCGGGTATCAGATTTTCTCTCCCAGGACTGTCCTCCGTTGGTCGTTTTCCAGATTCCGCCTGAGACCCCTCCGGAAACCATGGTTTTTTCGTCTCTTACATCAAAGGCTGCTGCCCGGGTTCGTCCACCCACATTAAATGGTCCGGCGGGCAGGTATTCTCTTTGTGATATCCTTAAGTTTTTTTGCCTGAAGTAGGCTTCCCTGCCAGGTATTTCTTTTGAAAATTCAACTTCTCGTTCTCTTATTTCATATGGGATTTGGCCAGTAGCCGGATCCGCCAGGCGGAGCACCTCATAATTGGTTCTTCCTTTCAGGTCTTCTTCTACATATACCTCGGAGGGTTGATTAATGAGTGGGAAAGAATAAAAGGGGACAAATGAGTCTGTCCCCTTTATAAATGTTAAAGCGAAAATCAGTAGTAATTGATTTTTCTTCACTATTCTATTACCGTATTTACTTTGTTAAGCTTACCTTCTGCGAGCTCTCCTGTGACCACACCCTCTCCATTATTATTCATGTCGTCTTTTCTGGCATCCAAAAAGTATGACTTGGGCTCCACCTCTTTGAAGGTAACTCTTCCTTTTTTATCAGAAACGGCCGAATCTACCGGGTTTTCTGAGCTTCTGTAGTCTGCTTCATTACCATAGATAGTCACTGTGGCGCCCTCTACAGGGTTACCGAGACCATCTATTACCGTGATCCGTAGTTTTGTTGGAAGGAGCTGCTCGTCTGCTGAGTTAAAGGAAAGCAAGCCTATCAAAAGGATAGATGTGATGATATAAAGTACGTATTTCATATTTTTCATAAATTTAATTGCACTGGTCTAATTTAGTTCAAACAAATATTTAGCCAAACTTTCAAAATCCTCTGCTTTTGCATACGAACGATCGTTGTAGATGTTGGCCATGAGTTTTAAAAAGCTGGGCTTGTCATCGATCAGAATATGTTCGATCAGGACGTTGCCAAATCGCTGGTTAATGGGGACCTGATCATCTAAAACAGGTTTTAAATAATGTTTTTCCCGGGTTTCAATGAATGATCCCTTGTCTATGATGGTTACATCGCTATTTGATCTTTTGTAGCCGATTTTTTCTACTGAATCCGCAAACCAGTCAAAAAGGTATTGAAATTCATTTTCATCCATCTCTTCCTTATGAAAAGAGATAGCAAACCCATTCGAATATTGAGATTTTAACAGGTGAACTTCAGGTTTTTGGGCTACACCTTTAGATTTCAGGTAATAAGCCGCGGATATTTCCCGCAGTGTATTTGAGTGACTTGGCGAGTGATTCCAAAAATCATATTTGGTCAGGTAGTTGTCACTTCTTTTGATCAACTCATGTACAAGAAGGTTTGTTTTCTGATCCTTCCTGGGAAAAAGTGTTTGATATACCTGATCAAAAAATGACATATTCTACTTTACTTAACAACCGTTACAGAGCCGTACTGTTCGAGTGTCCCTGCTTCAGGCTCCAAAGAGCTGGTAAATAGCATCCTGTATGCAAAGGTGCCGGGACTTACAAGGCTCCCCTGGAAAGTGCCATCCCACCGAAAATCCTTTGTATCAGAGTAATACACCAGATCTCCCCAGCGATTGTAAATGAAGATCTCAAACTGATCTACGTACTGGTTGGGAAAAGCAAAAAACTCTTCATTCTGGGCGTTTCCGTTGGGGCTAAATGCATTTGGCACGAAAATTCTCCTGAAGCACTCGTCAGTTACTGAAAGCGTTACCGTATCCGTCTGAATGCAGTTTGGAGGAGCCACATCTCTCACTTCCACATAATACGTACCACTGTCGAGATCATCAATCGTAAAAACTCTGGTTGTCAGGTCTTCTGTAGAGCTGAAAACGTTGAATCCTGAAGAATTGGTCACATTGATATCTACAGTGGCAGGAAGGTCGTTTAAAAAATTGATCGAAATATCGCTTGTTCGGGCACAGTCATTTAAGGCATTGGCTTGAATGTCAAAAGGAGCATTGTCTTCAAGCTGTAAGACCTGCGTATTGACACAACCATTCACCGTATTGGCGATTCTGGATGTATAAGTACCGGATGGTAGATTTGTAAATGGAGGGGTTGTGCCTGGTCCGTCAAATGTAAACGGCCCATCGCTTACAGGTCCCTGCAGGTCATAACTGAAGCTTCCGGAAGAACCAATATCCAGCTGAAATGATCCATTGTTTTGGCCACATTCAGGCGGTACTACATTACTCTGACTGGCTACCGGAGCTGATTGCACAGTGATTTCCACCGTATCACTGTAGACACATCCGGTGAAGGTATTGGTAAACTCAACGGCATAACTGAAAGTGCCTGCTATGCTGGTGTTTACCTGCTGTGTTCTCTGGTCTCCTACCACCACACCGTTACGGGTCCATGTATAGACATTGCCAGCTACGTTTGCGTCCAGCACTACGGTATCATTCTGACAAAGTAAGCGGTCCTGGCCCAGATCAATAAATGTTTCGTTATCGGCTACAAAAACAGTCAGGGTATCTGAGCTACAGCCATCATCATTGATGATAGCTACATCTACCACTGCAGGAGCGCTGAAAGTGACTGAGCGGGTCGTATCACCTGTAGACCAATAGTAATTCAGATCCTGACGATCCTCATCCCAGGCAAAGAGTGTTACACTTCCTCCACATAGCGCGGTGTCCTCCGGCACCATAGGTTCTTCAGGAATGGAAAACACCTCTATAGTTTCTGTTAAGATTGAATCTACATCGCATCGGTTTCTTAATGTAAGTTCTACGATGTAAGTGCCGGGAGTGGTGTAAACATGAGTAGTATCCGGGCTATCTAAGAATCCTGTAGCAGCGCCATCCCCGAAATCCCACCTGTAAGTTTCAATGGATGAGTCCCTTCCCGTACCTGAAAACTGGGTTTCAAGGCCAGCACAGGCGATGGTAGTGGACATGCTTGGTTGCTGAGGTGATGTGCCTGATATCTGGGTAAAGTTGGGAAGGCCTAATCTGGAAGTTCTGCCTGCGAGTGTCACCCCGGATGCCTCGGCAAATGAAGCCATCATATCATCTGCATCCGGATTGCTGATGGATCCTACATCAGTTTGCCCATCGATAGCCATGTATATAACTCCGTCCGGCCCCATTTGCAGTGCTCCGTAATTCGGGGTACTGTTGGGGTATTCAAATTTAGTAGCTTCAATATTTGCAGCCGGGTTCTGTGAATTCAGGCTGTCAAGATCATACTGCAGGAGTTTGGAGTTTGCTCCGGTGGTGGTGATATATAGCTTGAGGCCACTACCAGAAAACTCAAGTCCATAAGCTGACGATCCGGGCTCCTGAATATCAATCAGTCGGGGGTTACTGACCTCACCGGTGTTGATATCAAAATCAGAAAGCTCTACATAATTGGGATTATCCGGAATCAGTGTGGCAACCAGGTCTAATGTGGGTGAAAATTTCATATACCCGGTAGCATTGGGCTCCTCTTCAAAAGCATGAATTTCACCTGATGAAGAAAACACCGCAAAACTCAATCCGAAGTTGCTGATCTGGTAGGCTCTGAAGGTGTTGTTTCCATACTCATGAAGCATCAGAACCGGCGTGCCCCCAAATCCGGTCGCTGTTACCCGCTCAGTACTGCACTCCACCAGGGGCACGTCTTTGATCATCACCTGACCTTTTGCCGTGTCACCTTTCATGTCCACGATAGACATCCTGGTGTTGAAAGTGAAGTCCCCATAGACTTCTTCCGTGGTGAAGATGTAAAACAGCGTCTCATCATCCGAAAAAGGCAAAATGATGGCTGACTGGGCAGCTGTACTGTCTCCACCGATATTCATGCCATTGGCCATAATCTCATGGTCCTTATTCCAGACGGTGGAGCCGTTGGTATAGAAAAGCAGATCACCATTTATGTCCGAAATGGTGGCGCAACCTTCGGGCGAAAACATCAAATTGGCATCTGTGATGGGGACCGGGGCCCCAAGAGAAAAGTCGAGTCCGGCCATCTCCCCAAAATACCATTGATTGTATACCTGTGATTGTACACCGTATTCTGTAACCACAATATCATCAAAGGTGGTACAACCCGATGCTGTTGTCACCTCCACCCAATAAGTGCCGGCAGTGTCTACCTCTATGGTTTCAGAGGTTTCGCCTGTACTCCAGACATAGCCCAGGGCGCCATCTACTCCCGGGTCCAGCTCAAGTACTTCATCCACACATATGGTAGTATCGTTGCCCAGGTCAGCCGTATCAGCGGTCAGAATCGCTACGTTTTCCGTGTACGATTGGGTTATTCCATTTAGCTCTACGGTAAGGGTGACCGGGTAGGATCCTTGTTGCACGTACTCGTGTATAGGAGCAGGTCCGATTCCTCCGGATTGATCACCAAAGTCCCAGAAGTAGTTTTGGGGCAATGGATCTACCAAAGCGGCAAATTTCGTGGTGCTATTCAGACACGAGTCAAAGTAGGTGAAGCTGAGATTGAAAAAATCAGGTGGCAGGTACGCAGGAGCAAATTGTGGAAACTGCTGTCCGTTGAAGTTAGCATCAAAAACAAGGCTGTCGTACATGATACCTACTGCAACAGTGCTGTCCGGCCGGTTGATCCTTCCCAACCTGAATGGTGAGGTGGCATCATTGAGCTGATACAGGTGATAAATTCGCCCATCAATACCACGCTTAAGTCCATAGCTTCTGAAGATGGAATACGGTAGAGCCTGATTGACAGGAATGGGGACATTCACCGTGTCAGCGAGGTTTACCTGGTATAAGTTTCCTGCATTTGTACCGTCCCCGGTTCTGGAGATATAAAGTTTGCTGCCATCATTGGACCACTCCACATCAAATACCACTGTAGAGCTTGTGTCGGGGAATCCTGTATTTTGAACGGAACGATTAAAAGTTAGTGCTCCGGTCGCATTGTCAAAATCCATTAACATGACGTTACGGTTAGCTCCTTTTGGAGCCACGGCTATCAGAGAGTCTCCAAGGTTTGCAAACTGAACCGCTTCAAATCCAGGGTTGCCTGCAGGGAAAACATTGTATTGAACAGTTGCTCCCACACCAATATTGTCGATTTGGGTCACCCGAAATACAAAAGAAGTTTGATCCTGGGTCAGCAGCCAGAAGCTTTGTCCGTCTGCGCTTTCGATAATGGCCATTCCCTCTGATGGATTACTCACTCCAAAAGGTTGATTGAACGAGGTGACATCTCCACGCGGAAACTGAGGAATTGTTCCATTCCCCTGTACTGATGCGTCTACCACGCTGTATTCTACCTCAGTACCATTGTTAGTGAAGAGATAATATTGGTCGCTGTTGTCTGGAAAAGGACAGGCTACCACGGGCTGATTGATGGTAGGGTCGCCATTGAGTAACGTTCCTCCGGCTACAGCCGGTACCAGGTTATGTGTGGCATCATACACCCGCTGACCATCAGAGTAGAAGAGTAGGTTTCCTTTAAGCTGATCTACAATTACTGCCGATCCTCCAGTACCAAAAGGTGTAGCCTGGTTGGTTTCGAGACTTGCTGTACGTCCGCTTCTATCAATTACAAAGTTTTCTACAGAGTTTCCGAAATACCATTGAGTTTCGGTAATATTCTGAGCGAAGGTTGCAAGGCTGATAGCATGCAATAATCCTGTAAGGGCACCTGTTTTTAACAAATTCTTCATGAAACGCTACAGTTCTCTTCTGTGGATTTTCCACTGTCGCAACACCGTGTAAAATTAACCTAAATTATACACAATGAATGCAACTTACCTTAAGGCGGGTTTGTTAGCTTTTTACTTTTGTCTTTTACTTTACTCAGGACATAGCTACCCCATCATAAGCATAATGTTGCTTACAGTAAAATACTAACGAGTAACTTTACGTTACATTACGTAGTTTAGCAATTAAATTTTAACGCAGTTACTATCAATTTGATCACTTCTGCTTCATATAACTGTATCCGGTCATTCTCCCGATTCACACTTCTGGCGTTTGTTTTTGGTTTTTTTATATCAAACGATGCCCAGGGCCAGGACCCTCAATTTTCGCAATATTATGCGGCTCCTTTATACCTGAATCCCGGGTTGGTAGGGATTAATCAAAAAGGCAGGGCAGGGGTGAATTATCGAAACCAGTGGCCTTCCATTGATGCAAACTTTGAGACGTATTCCTTTTATATAGATTATTATTTTGAAGACCAGTTTAGTGCTGCCGGACTCATTGTAAATACAGATCAGGAAGGGCTGGCCGGTCTGCGATCTACCAATGTTGGTCTGCAGTATGCCTACCAGGTAAGTCTCACTCATCAATGGACCTTTAGGCCTGGCGTAGAGGTATCATATTATTGGCGAGATCTGAATTTCAGTGAGCTCACCTTTGGTGACCAGTTTGACAATACGGGCCAGGTACGGCCAATAACGGATGAAACCTTTGATACCGGTCTGAATGCGCGTTTTTTTGACCTGGCTTTCGGGGGTATCTTATTCGGCAAACAGATCTGGGTGGGAGCAGCCATGCACCATATTCTGGAGCCCAATCAGTCTTTGACCGGAGGCGATTCCAGGCTCCCCAGAAAGTTTTCGCTTCATGGGGGGTATAAAATCCCGTTTACCCAGCTAAGCATGAGGGCACGACCTCATCCGGATGGCAAAGAGCGCAGCATGACACCATCCTTCAACTATAAACAGCAGGGGGAGTTTAAACAGCTGGATGTTGGAGTTTATTTCACACTGGAACCGATACTGCTTGGTGCTTGGTATCGTGGTTTGCCTATAGATGGGTTTGAAGGAACTAAAAACAGTGAATCCATCATTAGTATGGTAGGTGTGAATATCAATAACCTGACATTTGGTTATAGCTTCGATTATACTGTTTCTGACCTGGGGATTGGTAGTGGAGGAGCCCATGAGATATCACTGATCTATACTTTCAATCTTGCACCTCCCAACAAGCCACCTCGCGAAGTAAGGGAGCTGAGATGTCCGGTACCGTTTATTTTTTAGAAATGAAGGAGCGGTTTGGTGCTTATGTATTATGAAAGGTTTATAGTATTTTTGGTTTTAGACCAATAAAAGATGGATAAATCATTAAACCAGATCGGCAAATTGCGACACGAGATGAAAATTGGCTTCATCGAGCTGGAAAATCAGGTGCAATCTGGTAGTGACAAGATGCAAGTAGGATTGGATAAGCTAAGGGATGAACTGAAGCAGTCTAATGAACTTTTCATAAAGACTATGGACAAATTTAGCAAAAAACGTAGAAGCAGGCTTTCTGGCTGTGGAGGGAGCCATTGAACAAGACCTCAAAGACATCAGAGCCGAGTTATCCGACATCAAAAAGCGCCTGCACCAGGGTAATCTATAGATTAAGCAAAGTTTTTTTATGAGTCTACCATATTAGGTCTTCCTTTTTAGGGTAGATATGATATTTTTGGTCTGTTATGATCAGAATCTGTCTGTTGCTTCAGTTACTTTTATTTAACTGGATACTTTATGCTCAAAATCGGGTAGAATGGCAGGTGACAGGTGATGATGATAGGCCCTTAGTTGGTGCGTCTATTATTACAGGATCGGGGCATGTCTTCATTACGGATGAGGATGGTTTAGCATCCTCGATTTTTAAAGATTCCATCCTGTCATATACAATTTCTTTTGTTGGCTTTAGATCAGTTAGTGACACGCTTTCCCTGGCGGGAGACATCAGTCTTGCAGTAAAAATGGAGCCACAAGAGGTTATGATAGGGGAGGTCACGGTGTCCGGCAATAAGCTCGAAAACCAACTGGCCCAGGCACCAGGGCTTATCAGTTTTGGGATTGAAGCTACTTCTGATCTTCCTTACCTGCTTGGAGAACAGGATCCGGTAAAGTTTATCCAAACGCAGACGGGTGTATCTACAGGCACTGACGGTAACAATGGTTATTACGTTCGTGGAGGAGGTATTGACCAAAACATGATCCAACTGGATCATATAGAGCTTTATAATACGAATCACCTCTTTGGCTTCTTTTCCACATTTAATGCGAATGCAATAAACCGGGTAGATTTTTTAAAAAGCGGATACCCAGCTCATACCGGAGGTCGACTTTCATCCATAATGGAGATCAATACCATCAATCCTGATGTGGAAAAGGTATCCGGAAGTTTAGGACTCAGTCTTTTGGCAGCTAATGTTAACCTCGAGGTACCAGTCGTCAAGGAACGATCTTCGATGCTTTTATCTGTACGAAAATCTTACGTGGATCTGATCACACAAAATCTTTTTCCGGAAGGAGGAGAGGTTCAAAGGAGGACCGATTATACTTTTTCGGATATTATCTGGAAATATTATCATCAGGTTGGTCAAAGTCACCGAATTACCCTGACTGGTTTTGCGGGTTCTGATGATTATGCTTATCAAAGTAATCGGTCATTTGCTAATATCATTCAGTGGAATACGTATAACCTTGGCGGAAGCTGGAAGTGGATCATCAGCCCTAACCTCGATGCTGAAGTTTATATAAACGGGGGACGGTACAATCAGCGTTTTCTCACAGAGATCAGTAACTATGAGGTGGACCTTCGATCGTATATAGCCAGTTGGAAAGCAGGGGTCAACGTAGCTTATGCAACAGGACGTCATCAGTTTACATTTTCGGGTGAGATGAACAAACGGACTTTTCGTCCCACACAGGTGACCATTAATACCGGGAATGATGAATATTCGCTTGCAGAAGCTGTACGGTTACCAGCAATTGAAGGAGCAATTTCTATTGATGATCAGGTAGACATCAATGAGAAGGTTCGTATAGGAATAGGGTTGCGATTGAGTGGGTTTGCTCAGGTAGGTCCATTTACTCGTTACGAAACCACCGAAAACAATCTAGCAAGTGATTCTACATTTTATAAAAATGGATCTATTGTTGCTCATTATTTAAATCCGGAGCCCCGCTTTCATGCTACCTACCTCCTGACCCCTGCAGCTTCCATGAAAATGTCGTATGATCGGAATTTTCAGTACATCCATCTTTCGCCATTGAGTTCTGTTTCTCTCCCTACGGATATATGGGTGCCCAGTTCAGATAAAATACAGCCACAAAGTGCCCATCAATTTACCCTTGGCTATTTCAGGATCTTGGAAAAGCATAACGTAAAATTTTCGTGTGAAATCTTTTTCAAACTTCTGGACAATCAATTGGAGTACAGAAACGGAGCGATTGCAGGGTACTCGGATAGCAAGAATTTTGACGATGATTTTATTTTTGGAAAGGGTAGATCCTATGGGGCAGAGTGGTCATTAGAGCGTAATGAAGGTGCTTTTAAATACCAGGTGAATTATACGTTGGGGAAAACAGAACGGATCTTCTCTGATTTGAATGAGGGCAGATCTTTCCCCGCCAAATACGATAGGAGACACGACCTAAATCTGGTAGGCAGTTATGAGCTTGGGAACTGGACATTTTCAGGGTTATTCAAGCTGAGTAGTGGCAATGCGTTGACATTACCCGTTGCAAAATATGTGATCAATGAAAGGGTGGTAAGCGAGTATTCGTCAAGAAATGCGTTTCGCATGCCCACCTATCACCGTCTGGATCTTGCCGCATCCGTTCATCCCCGTGGAAATGAGCAGGTGACCTGGTCTTTTTCTGTTTACAATGTTTACAACAGGGAAAATCCATACTTTATCTACTTTGATGTGCAGGGAAACGTGGAAGAGTATTCGCTTGATATCAACCTGGAGAAGGTTTCCCTTTTTCCGGTACTACCGTCTGTGAGCTATGAGTACAAGTTTTAGGATCATATCGATGTTTTTGGCCCTAATCTTCAGCAGTTGTTATTCACTGGAAGATGAGATCGGCTCTACCGACACTAAATTGGTGGTGGATGGATACATAGAGCAGGGGGAGTTTCCTGTGGTGTATCTAACACTTACTTCCGGTTTTTACGAAGCAGTGGATTCCACCAGCTTGCTGGACCTGGTAGTAACGACCGCACGAGTAGCCGTTTCTGATGGAGAAGAGGAAGAAGTTTTGACTCTTTTCAGAAATACCGAGTACTTTCCACCCTATTATTATCGTGGGACAAGTCTGAGGGGAGAAGATGGTAAAACCTATACACTAGAGGTGCGAAGCAGGGGAGAAACTTATACTGCCGAAACCACTATTCCTCAGCCACAGGAGCTGGACAGTGTCTGGTTTGAGCAGGATGCTGAAGTGGATACATTAGGTAATCTATGGATCCGGTTGTCTGATGATCCTTCAGAGCAAAATTATTACCGATATTTTACCCGGATTATTGGGGAAGAGGAGAAATTTTCTCCTGCCTTTCAATCAACCCTTTCTGATCGGGCATTTGATGGTATTTCATTTAGTCATCCCGTGCTGAAAAACCCGAAATCTTATTCGGATATCGGGGACGATGTGTTGTTTACAAAGGGAGATTCCATTCACCTTCGGTTCTGTACACTGGATAGGGCTCATTTTGAATTTTGGAGGACATTGGAGCGGGAGCTTTATACTGCAGGTAATCCGTTTGGATCATCAGGGAATGAGGTGGCCTCTAACATAGTGGGTACCAGGCCTGCTTTAGGGATTTGGGGTGGATATGGAGTTACATACTACCGGATAAGGCTGAAATAAAAAAACGCTGACAGGATTCCCCATCAGCGTTTTAACATTTTTTTAACTAAAACCTTTTACAAGATAGCTGATCAATTACAGGTCACCAAAATCTACATCTTCCAGATCTTCGTGGATGTCCTCTTCGATCTGATGGATCAGGTTATTGATAGCATCCTCCAGCTCTTCAAAGCCTGTGGCAAGGAAGTCTTCCACATCCACTTTACTTTCATCTTCGAAGACCATGCGGGCACCGTATTCAATGTAATGCCAGTCTTCGTCGGTTTCCGTATAAGTATACCATTCTACATCTGCTGCAGGTTTTCCTGTATCTACATAGGTTAGCTTCAGGCTGGCATACTCGTTCAGTGCATTCTCCATTAGTGTAGCATTTGCTTCCAGGTCCGGCTTCTCTTCGTCCGAATCACTATACTCATCTTCAAAATCCTCACCGCCTACTTCGTTGTAAAGGTTGGCAAATTGTAGGTCAGCGCTGAATTTCAGGTTGAGCAGGGTCATGGAGAAGTTCCCGTTATTGACTACCTCAGTAGGGTCTCCTGATTCGTCTGCACCTTCGATCGCCTCATCTGAGAAATCTCCGTTCACTTCCGAGCTCACTTCGATAAGTGTTTTGCTGGCGTTTGAAAGGTTTACAGTAGCTCCGATTTTTGTATCTGTATTGGTCAGGTCAACAGATAAGCTGTAGTCATTGAGGGTGAGTTCGGTTTCTACGGATTCAGGTACTCCTTCATCGTTGTAATCGATCACGAACCCATAGGTCATTTCAGTGGTGCCATCCACCTTCAGCTCTACATCGAGCGTGGTAGGCAGGTCACCTTCGTATTCCTCATCTATAGGATTTGCAATAGTGGTACCCGTATAGTTGCTCAGGATAAGGGAAGCATTGTTGGAAGCCCCTCCTTCTGTCGAAGGGTAGTTGAAAATAACTTCGTCTTCACTATCATCTGTGAAATCAAATTCCTCAGTATCCGGATTCCACTCATAGGTTCCCGTGCTTTCATCAAACAGTTCCTGCAGGGAAGTAAACTCATCCTCTTCCGGCTCCTGGTTAAGTCGATGGGCCTGATGACCGAATTCTATTGCTGTGATCCTTCCATTTGCAAAAGCAACAATGTTTTTGGCCATGCGTTTCACACTTCCTGATCCTGTTACTCTTCCTCCTTCGGGGTCTTCCTCATCTTCCTCTAGTAATAATCCAAAAGCTGTAAGCGACTGAACACTGCTGGTCTCTTGCAGTGTAGCCATTTCATTAAAAAACTCTACTCCAATATTCTGGATCAGTGCTTTGTTGTCTTCCGGTGTTAGTGGTTCATCCACTTTGCCGTCTTTTGTGTCTTCTCCACAGTTTGTGAGAAAACCCAGTACTCCTAAAACAGAGATTAAAAAAAATACTCTTTTCATAATGATTAAACGGATTAAGATTTATAATGCAATTATAGTTTCGTTTTTTGTCAAAAACCATACCACAAATAGGGGATTTTTACTTTGACGCGTTCAGTTATCTATTAGTTGGAATAGGAATTAATTTTCCACTAGATTTTTTTAATTAATCGGGTGTAACATCTTAAGAAACTTTTTATATCCCGGAAAGGAAAACCTTACTTTTGCACTATGACCGAGCAGACCATCTTTATTCTTTTACTGGCTATTATCGCTTTTGACTTTGCGCTTGAGCGTGTTTTGCATTATCTGAATTCAAAAAGTGCCAAAAAGAAAATACCGGAAGAGCTGGAAGGTATTTACGATGAAGAAAAGTATGCCCGATCTCAGCAGTATCATAAAACCACGTCAAGGTTTGGGATGCTAACGGCTACTTTCAGCTTCATACTGACTTTTGCTGCTATCTATTTTGGGTGGTTTGGGCTGCTCGATAAGTGGCTGAGGAGCTTTTCACCTTTTGCACCGGTCACCACCCTGTTGTTTTTTGGAGTGCTCTTCATTATTTCAGATGTTATCACTACACCGTTTTCCTGGTATCAGCAGTTTGTGATTGAGGAGAGGTTTGGGTTTAACAAGATGACCCAAAAAACCTTCTGGATGGATAAGCTAAAAGGGTATCTGCTGACGATTATCATTGGGGGTATTCTGCTTTCGCTGCTTATATACCTGGTGATGACCATGGGCAGTGGATTTTGGATTTACTTCTGGATAGCTATTACCATTTTTATCCTTTTTCTCAATGTTTTTTATACATCGCTTCTTTTGCCGTTGTTTAATAAACTCACTCCGCTTGAAGATGGTGAGCTTAAAGAAGCCATTCAGCAGTATAGTGATAAGGTAAATTTCCCGCTGAAAAACATTTACGTAATGAATGGTTCTAAAAGGTCAAGCAAGGGAAATGCTTTTTTCTCTGGTTTGGGTAAGCGGAAAAAGGTGGTGCTTTTTGATACGCTGATTGAGAAGCATACTGTGCCTGAGCTGACGGCCATTTTTGCTCACGAAGTTGGACATTACAAAAAGAAGCATATTATTCTGGGGACAGCCATCAGTATCATCACAACGGGGTTGATGTTGTACCTGCTTTCACTGATGATCTACGACAGTGAGGTGAGCTGGGCGATGGGAGGAGAGATTTCTTCTTTACATCTCAATATGCTTGCTTTTGGTATTCTTTATACACCCATTTCCAGGATATTAGGGTTAATAGGTAATGCGCTCAGCCGTAAAAATGAATACGAGGCTGATGAGTATGCAGTGACTACTTATGATGGAAAGCCGCTTATAGAGGGGTTAAAAAAACTGAGTAGTGACCATCTTTCAAACCTAACTCCACATCCGGCATATGTCTTTGTGCACTACTCCCACCCGCCGCTACTGCAACGAGTGAGAGCCATGCAAGGGAAAAAGAATTAATGCCAGGCGCCAAGAATGGCGCCCATCATCGTAAATGCTACCGTATGGTACCCTGCATCAATGGCCCAGTGCCGGAAGTTTTTTCGGTCGAAGAGGTAGGTGACGCCCATGGCAAATCCTACCCAGCCAAGTCCGGCAGCCAGTCCGGCAAAAATGCCAAAAGTCACATTAGCCTCAGTACCAATAAAGGCGGCCAGGTTAAAGGCCATAATGGCCTCCAGAATAAAGGCCGAACCGAGGATCTTACCCATTCCGCCTTTCAGATCCTCTTCAGTAAACTTATTTTCGGCCATCCAGGCTTTTCCAAAAAGAAAAGGAGCATACCATACGCTGCCCAGCAAAAAAGTACTGGCCGCCGCAACAAATATGGCGAGATAGTTAAGTTGTGATAGATCAGTCATGATTTTAAGATTAGTTTTCAACCAAGCTAAATGCTTATTTTTATCAGGACAAATGGAAATTACTGAAGTCCAATATCCGGTAACTGAAGTCTAACAATGAGCAACTCGACCCACCTGAAGAAAATAGATGATCGGCTGATCCGGTGGATTGGAATACCGTCTTTTGGTATACTGATACCTAATTTCACCGGGCTGTTTGGACCACTGGGACCCGGAGAGATGCTTTATTGGTTTGGGTATATCTATTTCATTTTTATTGCCTGGTGTGTCTGGCATGGAAACCGCTGGTTGCTTTTTAAACAGCGTGAGAATATGGACTGGTTTAGCAATCCGGTGAGAAAGCTGATCATGCTCGTGGCTGCCAATGTGTTCTACACAGCGCCGCTGACAGTAGGGTTGATCTATGGATGGTATCGAATTGCCAATTTTGGTCATGCAGATTGGGAGGTGATCCAGTTAGTGACCTTGGCTAATGTAATCTGCGTGATCTTTGTAACGCATGCCTATGAAACTGTTTTTCTGATCAAAGAGCGGCAGAGTGATCTTTTGAATTTTGAGCAGTTGGAAAGAGCAAAGATCGAGTCGGAGTTGGAGCTTCTGAAAAGTCAGCTGGATCCGCATTTTATGTTTAATTCACTAAATACACTTTCTTATTTGATCGAGCATGACCAGTCAAAGGCTTTATTATTCAATGAAAGCTTATCGGATGTCTATCGGTACATTTTGATGAATAAGCAGAAGGAGCTCGTGACACTTAAAGATGAGATAGATTTTGTAAATAGTTATTTTGCGCTGATACAGATCCGGTTTGGCTTAGGTGTAAACTTAAATGTCACTGTTTCAGAGAAGGATGAAAGCAGGTTGCTGGCGCCCATTTCATTACAGTTGCTGCTGGAAAACGCCGTGAAGCACAACGAATTTGATGAGGAAAAGCCATTGAAGATTGATATCAGTTGCGCGAATGATTGGGTGGAAGTTTCTAATAATCTTCAATTAAAACCTGCCAGGATCTCCGCCAAAATAGGTTTGAGAAACCTGAAAGAACGCTATAAGCTTTTGACAGGGAAAGAGGTAGTTGTTGAACAGTCTGATGGTTTTTTCACCGTAAAGCTTCCTTGTTTCACAGCCTGATAAAATGATGAAGATTGCGATCATAGAAGATGAAATACCTGCGAAGAAACATTTGATCTCGCTGATCAGCAAGCTGAGGTCTGATGTGGAGGTGGTTTTTGAAGCGCAACATGTGAAGGGAGCTATTGAAGCATTTGAGAAGGAGCCTGCACTTGATTTGATTTTTATGGATATCCAGCTCAATGACGGACTTTCTTTTGAGATCTTTGATTACATTGATGTAACCACTCCCATCATCTTCACCACGGCATTTGATCAGTACATGCTGGATGCCTTTCAGCAGAATGGGATCGATTATTTACTCAAACCGATAAAGCTTTCGGACTTAAAAGGGGCTTTGGAAAAATTTGAGCGGTTGGGGAGCCATTTTTCAAACGCACAGGTAAAGGAGTTTGCCCAAAAGCTGGAGAAGCAACAAATCAGTCGTATTCTTGTCAAGAAAGGCATTCATTATAAGTCAGTGCCGGTTGAGGATATAGCGTATTTTTTCTCAGAGCAGAAGGTAACTTTCCTGGTGGATCAAGCAGGCAATCGCTTTGTGGCTGATTTGCCGCTTTCAGAGTTAGAGGCTGGTCTGGATCAGTTCTTTCGTCTAAACCGGAAATTTCTTGCTGCTATTTCAGCTATTGATCAATTTAAAAGCATCGGCCAGGGTAAGCTCCAGGTAGATCTCCATCCGAAAGCAGCAGAAGAGGTGGTGGTGAGTCAGGACAAGGCAGGAGATTTTAAGGACTGGATGGGAGGAAGATAAATTGAATCAGGAACATCGCCTCTTCACACCGGGGGGTCATGTAGGAAGATCATTTGTGGAGACACAAACGATGGCAAAAAAAGCCCTCTCCACCTTGTGGTACAGGGCTTGTCATAAGAACCTATGAGGGAAATCTTTTAGTTAAACCGGTAACCTAGTGAAAGACCGAATCCGGTATTTTTCAGACTGGTCTCGTTGTTGGTGGTTCTTTTGTCGTTGGGGTTGATTTCCACCAGTCCCAGCTGTGTATTCATTTGAAAGAATAAACCACCAGCCAGTTCATATCCAAAGAAAAGATTTGCTCCAATGTCCAAAGGCCGGAAATAGTGGGTCAGTGCGGGATCCCCTTCATTTACCTCATTGGTAAATTCAATGTCATCGGTCACTTCCCCTGATCCGGAAGTATAAGTGGCTTTTCCACTTAGCGCGTAACCCACATATGGACCAAAACCCAGCATGATGTAACCATCACCAAGTTGACTTTTGTACACAAAGTTCAAGGGCAACTCGAGATAGGAAAGATTGTAGGTGGAGGTTACTGAACTGTTCACACTTTTGGCTCCCTTGGTACTGTATAACAGACCTGGTTGGAAATAGAACTCCGGCGCTAGGGGTATCTGGATATTAAGGCCTGCATGAAACCCCACCAGTATATCACTTTCCAGCTTGTCGCCGTTGAAGTCCGTTCCGTTGATAGCCTGGAAATTGACACCACCCAAAATGGCCACTTTGGTCTTTTCTGAGCCAGTACTTTGTGCGAGGGCCACTGATGTAACACACATCATGGCCAATAGCGTAGAAAATAGTTTTACTTTCATTGTTTTGTTTTTTTTGGTGGTAGGAATCAATTGGAAGCTTCCCTGGCAGCATCAGCCTTCATTTTTTCATTTGCAGTGATGAGGAACTCTACCCTGCGGTTTTGGTTACGGCTGCTGGCGGAGCTGTTATCGTATTTGGGCGCTCTTTCGCCAAATCCTTTGATGTTCACACGACCGGAGGCAATATTCTGGTTGATTAAATAGGCGGATACTGTACTGGCACGTCTCTCGGACAAGCCCTGATTGTAGTATTCAGATCCCTTGCTATCGGTATGGCCCTGTACTTCTATGTCAGTGTCAGGATAGAGGTTGAGTACCTTCACCAGTTTGTCCAGAGAAACTTTTGATTCTGAAGAAAGGGTAGATTGGTCAAATCCGAAGAGCACATCGCTACTAAATTCTACAATGATCCCTTCCCCAACCCTTTCCACCTTGGCGTCAGGGACTGTTTTCTCCAATTCAGCTGCCTGCTTGTCCATTTTATGACCAATCAAGGCACCAGCTCCTCCACCTACCGTAGCACCGATGATGGCTCCCAGGGCAGTATTGCCTGATGCCCTGCCAATGACGGCACCCATTGCTCCTCCGCTAACGGCACCAACCGCAGCTCCTTTTTGGGTTTTATTCGCTGCACAGCCCGAGAACAGAAAGGCCACGCAAACAAAGAAGATGATCTTATTGCTTAAATTTTTCATAGCTATTTATTGATGATGCTAAAAGCGAATTCTTAATCAAGTATTTCAAGGAATTATTAAATTCCGGTGAGAAATGTTTCATTTCCGCATACAAATGTAGAGGGACTGTTGCCGCGATGAGTTACACAACTTCAAATAAGAGTTACACATTTCACTCCTATAAGAAAGAAGGGGAAACCCCATTAGAGCGGCCCGCCTTTCGGTGTGTCCAAACCGAATTTTCAGAATCGTTTGTGAGGACACAAACGATGGCAGAGAATCGAAATGTGAGAGTACAATGGAAGGTGAAATCCGCCCAGGTCAGATAACCTGATTTGCCAGGCAGGTATTAAATGAAATCAATTTCGGCTCGGAAAGGAAATTTCATCAGGTACTTATGGGCCTCATCTACCGTCATTTCTTTGTGTATGATTCGGTAAAGGGTTTCGGTGATCGGGCAGCGTACTTTGTAGGTTCTGGACAGTTCATTGATAATATCGATAGTCTTTACTCCCTCTGCTACTTCTTCCATAGAAGCAATGATCTCATCAATTCCTTCTCCCTTAGCCAGCCTGGATCCTACTGTATAGTTTCTGCTCAGGCTACTGGCACTGGTTGCTATCAGGTCGCCTACACCTGCTAACCCAAGAAATGCCTGGGCGTTTCCTCCGAGTGTTTTTCCAATATGCACCATTTCTACCAATCCACGGCTTACAAAAAGCGCCCTGGCATTTTCACCTAACCCAAGACCGGCAATGGTTCCCGCACCAACAGCGATGATGTTTTTCAGAATACCACAAAGTTCAATGCCTATTAGATCATTACTGCCATAGATCAGGAACCGGTCGTTTTTCAGAAGCCCCTGACCTACCCTTATTACTTCATCAAAGTGGCTGGCTACTACGGTGGCAGCCGGCTTTTTCTGACTGATCTCATGAGCAAGGTTAGGTCCCGCCAGGCATCCCACTCTTACCACAGAGCTCTCTTCGAGGATAACCTCACTCATGGTGCGGACGTGCTCACGTGAAAGTGGATTTTGGCTATTGATTTTATCCGGGTTGGGAACATTCAGGTCAAATCCCTTAGTCCCGTGGATTAATATGTGATAGGGCTTGAGAAAGGGGCTTAACTCCTTCATCATGGACCTGAAGTTAGCAGAAGGGACTACTGGAAAAATCACATCACAATTACCTCCTACAGCGTCCAGGTCATTGGTCACAACAATATTATCATGGAGCTTGTGTCCGGCACTGGCTCTGCTGTTTTCTATCTCTTTGGCTCTTTCCGGAGTGCGCGCATAGAGGAGCACCTGATGGTTGTTTTCAGCCAGGATGTTGGCCACTGCAGTGCCGAAGCTTCCAGCCCCGATTACGCCAACAGACTTTTTAGATGTGCTTTTCGAGACCATAACCTTCCATTCTGTTGTGATAGTAATACAAAGTATTCATGTCCTGAATGACGATCTTATCCTTCCTTTTGATAAGTGGTCTTCTGGCGTGGTACATGCCCACATTTTCAAGTCCCAGCTCTATGGCCTGGTCTGCCTTGTCCTCCATATGCCTGGCAATACCTACTTTGCCTTTCTTATGAAGTTTAAGTACTCGCTTTCTTAGTTTCTTGAACGCTTTTTTGAAGTCCTGGTAGTCGATCTCCAGGTCCTCATCCGGTAGCCTGAGGAGGTTATACAGATCGAGTTTCTGATTTTTGCGTTCCATTACCTTAAACGCAGTATACGCCACCAGGTGGCTTGCAAATACCCGGTTGTATTTGTGATATTCTTCAACAATTCTTTTCGCCAGGATCCGTACGTATTCCTGTTCCCGCTGGTGGTCTACCGTAATTTTCCCTTCACTTATAAAGTAATCCTTTGGGTCAATGATCTTTCCGGTGGCGTCCAGGCTGTTTCCTTCGTTATCTACGTAGTTCCCCAGAATATCCATACCTCTGCCAATACTTACGGAGATATCTGAGCCTTTGGTGAAAAACTTCAATAAGAATGTAGCGATCTTATAGGAGGTGGTATATTCATCAGCTTCCTTATAATACCTCTCCTGACCGGTCCTTTTCAGATGCTCGTTGATAAGCGCCGGAGCTTCCAGCGTAAAATGATAATTGATCACTACGGGAACAATAAAGATTTTCCCGGCCGGTTTATCCGGTGTTTCTTTCTGATAAGAAATGCGTTGCGCCTCTATCGAAGTGCTTAACAGCCCAAGCTTCAGCGCTTTTTCGATCTGTCCTGATCTGGAGCGTGTCCCTCCGGGGAAGAACAGGGAGTGGCAGCCTCTTCTCAGCGCCAGGCTGCTGTAAGTTTTTAGCGCTTCCAGGTAAACGGGGTTTTTCTTTCTTCGGTCTACTTTGTAAGCTCCCAGGCTGTTCATAAAATAGGCGAAGATCTTCAGGTTGAAGAGGTTAAGTCCTGCGCCGTAGATGAATGCAGGTAAGCCAAGGAACTGTATCACCCAGCCGATCAGGATGGAGTCCAGATTGCTGAAGTGTGTAGGCACCATCACGACCGTGCCACGTTTGGCTAACTCACGAATATGGTCTGGTTCGCCCACAATGTGGATCTTGTCATCCAGGTCCAGCTGGCGGCTGAACATGGATGTAAACCCCTTCACCCTTGCGGCATTCAGAAGTCGCGCAAAGCCAAAGGTGACAAACCGGCGGGCAAACTGATAAGAGTTTTTTTTGAAATTACCGGCTATCTCGTTGGCATATCGCTGAACAATTTCGAGTAGCAGGCCCTCTTCGATTTTTTTGGCTTCTTCAGGAGGCAGCGGTGCGCTCTCTGCTAATCTGTGCTGAATACCCTTCCAGAAATCTTTTTCATCCTTTGGGTCCACCCTCCAGGGATTTGCTTTTATTCGGAGCTTTTCCCGATACACCGTCATTTCAAGCTCTTCCCGTAAAGACCTTCCCCGCGTAATTTTTTTCAGGTTATCAAAAGCTTCTCTTGCTACTTCTTCAACGAATGCTTTGCGGTCTTTTGATAGCTGAACAATAGGCCATTGCTGGGTTCTTGGGATGATTTCAGAATATCTTACTTTGTTTCTCCTCATGCAAGGGCATTTCTGTTGTTAAGAAAGATAATGGTTATCCTTTTATGCCCGCAAGTTAGGATTTTCTGCTCATTCAAAGTCTAAAAAAAGAGTTCCTTTGCCAATGAAAACGCTTTTACCACCTACTTTCACTCGAGTGATTTCACCGTTTTTATCTTTGTCTACATCCAGAAAAAGCTGACTTGGTCTGCCCATTTCGTAACCCTGCAAACTTTTGACCGGGGTGGTAATAATGCCGTGCCTGTTTAAGTAGCAGATCAGCGGGGCATTGGCCGAGCCTGTAGCGGGGTCTTCCAGTATTCCGGCCTGCGGGGCAAACATCCTGCCCTGCACATCCCCATCCACTACTTCATTTTTCGTAAATACATATATGAACGCGTCATGTACGGTTTCTTTTATTTCTTCCCATACATCCATACGAAAACGTATTTGTTTCAAGCAATCCGTGGATTTTACCGGGATGATCAAAATATTATTCCCGCAAGAAACTTCCTGGATCGGATAATCCTCAATATCATCTGCTTCCAGTGAAAGCAGTCGGGCAGCCTCAGCCCGGAGGTTGTGAATGGGTCCAAACTTTGGTAAGGGATGAAACATGGTGGCCATTTGAGGCAGGTTGTTTTCATAGATCATTTCCACCTCGATCAAACCAATCTCCTGTTTCAACTGAATCGTGGAAATGCTGTTGGTTGCATGGTTGAGTTCTCTGGACAGGTAGTAGGCGGTACCTACGGTGGGATGGCCGGCAGTAGGCAATTCCCGACCCGGGGTGAATATACGCATGCTGTAGCAGGGTTCTTTTCCTGGTGGAAACAGGAAAACCGTTTCCGAAAGGTTGAGCTCTCTGGCGATGGTTTGAAAGAGTGATGGGTCTATAAATCGAGCATCAGGGAAGATGGCAAGTTGGTTACCTCCGTATTTTTTTTCGGTAAATACGTCAAGCAGATAATAAGTAGCATGATTCATGGGCTGTTCTTGAAATCCTGGTCGTGGAAATTAGCCAAATCTAAAAAACACTTTGTATTTGACAAAAAATTGTATTCTGTCTAACATGTTTGGAAAGCGGTAAGGAGGTGTTAATATTGCATTCAATTCAATTCATGCCACTCAAACTGAACGATATACAAGCCCCTGTTGCGCAGGAAATGGAGGAATTTGAGAAGAAATTCCGAAAAAGTATGCGCAGTAACGTGATGCTGCTGGATAAGATCACCAGCTATATCGTAAGGCGAAAGGGGAAGCAAATGAGACCTTTGTTTGTCTTTTTGAGTGCCGGAGCTACGGGGCAGATCAATGAATCTACCTATCGGGGAGCCTCACTGATCGAGCTGTTGCATACTGCTACACTGGTTCATGATGACGTAGTGGATGATTCTCATTATCGCAGGGGGTTCTTTTCCATTAATGCCCTTTGGAAAAATAAAATCGCTGTTCTGGTCGGTGACTTTTTGCTTTCGCGGGGGCTCTTGCTTTCATTGAATCACGATGATTTTGACCTGCTCAAAATTGTGTCCAATGCCGTAAAGGAAATGAGCGAAGGTGAGCTTTTACAAATGGAGAAAGCCCGGAAGCTGGATATCACGGAAGAGGTTTATTATGAAATTATCCGCCAAAAAACCGCTAGTCTCATTACGGCATGTTGCAGGGTGGGCGCTTCTTCTGTAGGGGCAAGTGCAGAGGTTATAGACAAGATGACTCAGTTTGGAGAAAATGTAGGCATGGCTTTTCAGATCAAGGATGACCTGTTTGATTATGGTACATTTGAAATAGGTAAGCCTACAGGCATTGACATCAAAGAGAAGAAGATGACCCTGCCATTGATCTATGCACTCAATCAGGTGGGTAGGTCTGAGAAGAAACGCATAAAACGAATGATCAGGAAAAGCGCTGATGAGCCTAAGCTGGTAAGCGAGGTAATTGATTTCGTAAAGGCATCGGGAGGAATTAAATATGCCACTGAGGTCATGGAGAGTTACCATCAAAAAGCCAATCAACTTCTATCAGAGCTTCCCGAATCCATTTACAGGACTTCCTTAGAGCAGTTGGTACAGTTTACCATTGATCGTACGAAGTAAACCTGTTATTCTCCTTTCTTAAATCCAATCTACTTGAAAATCAGGCATAAAAGTCATGATTAGGTTTCATTCCCTCAGGCAATTGTTAACTTTGCGGTATTATAATCGAAAATCGATTTTGTCAGGTTAGCCAAACATTAGTTCAAAATTGGCATTTTCAGATCTGGCTCACCTTAATTAGTACCAAACAAATAAGATTATGAGTAAAGCAAAAGTGAATGATACAGTAAAGGTTCACTATACTGGTAAACTCACCAATGGTCAGGTATTCGACTCTTCTGTGGAGCGAGACCCTCTACAATTTACCGTTGGTGGCGGGCAGATGATCAAAGGCTTTGATGAGGCAGTAAACGGAATGGAGCTTAACGAGAAGAAGACTGTAACGATTCCTTCGACTGAAGCGTATGGAGACCGAAACGAAGAACTTATTCAAAAGGTGGATAAGGCTCAGCTTCCTGAAGATATGAAACCCGAGGTTGGTCAGACACTGGTTGCAACTAATGAGCAAGGCCAGCAAACGCATGTACTTGTAGCTGAGGTGGGAGACGATCACATCAAAATAGATGCGAACCACCCGCTGGCAGGCAAGGACCTGGTATTTGAGATTGAGCTTGTGGAGATAGCTTAGGAAATATTCAATATCGAAGAGAAGAAAAACCCCACCTTGATGATGATTCAGGGTGGGTTTCTTATGTAGATAAAACAAAACCCCGACAGAATCTGCCGGGGTTTTTAATTGTGTTCAAAGCTTTACTTTAGTCACGCCTTCCGGTTCCGTAGAAGATATCAATGACCCGGGTAATGCCCGTCTTAGCCTCATAGCTTGCATCATTGATTCCAAAGAAGAACTGGGTTGTACTTGGGGTGTTACCTCCAATATAGTCTTCACCACCATTATCTACGGTTACTCCGGTGATCTGCCCATTGGTTACCGTCAGAGTAGCTGCAAAGCCGGTACCTCTGCCAGCATTCAATACGATATTTGTATTAGCAGGGTAGTTGTCACCAATAGATGTCATAGTGATGGCGGTGATTGCACCATCTGTTACCTCTACTTCAGCTGTAGCAGGGTTTGCCACAACAGAGCCATCGGTAGGGTCATATGATTCTCCCGGATCAACGATCACCACCATAGGCGCGGAATAGTTTGTTCCCGGATCTTCGAGTAGAATGCTGGTCACCTGACCATTATTGATTACAGCAGTAGCTACAGCTCCTGAGCCAATACCGTTGTTATCGTAGATTTCAACTCTTGGAGCTCCCACGTACCCGCTACCAGGCAGGTCTACATTCACTTCAGTGATGGTTACAGGTTCAATAGTTGCATCCGCAGTAGCTCCTGAGCCGGATACAATACTGATTGTCAATGGAAGTTGTGAGGCATAATAACCTGACCCAATATTGGTAACGTCGATACCTACTAGTCTACCCTCAGAATCCAAGACAGCATCTCCTGTCGCCTGGGCGGAACCAGGACCTTTATAAGCAGGTTCTGGGAAAACTATTACAGGGGCAGTTGAGTAGTACAAACCATCAACTTGCTGGTTACCGGAGTTTGTTATTTGGAAATCCTCAATGGACTCTCCTTCATATTGAGCAGTAGCAGTAGCTCCTGAACCAACTGCAACCAGATCGAAGGTTGATGGTGTAGTTAGTTCATAACCTGAACCACCATTGACGGCAGCTATGGATGTTACTTGCCCATTACTCACTGTTATATTGAAGGTTGCTCCGGTACCACCACCAGCTACCAAAACAGCATTAGGAACATCAGTATAAAATTCACCATTATTGGTAATAGTTATTCCTGTAATTGCGCCGGTTCCATCAACAGCTGTTACTTCAGCTTGAGCGCCAATTCCTGAAGTTATATATACATTCGGTGCAGCACCAAGGTCGGATCCTTCATTTGTGATTGATACACTAGAAACAGTTCCATTGGAGTTAATATTAGCTGTTGCCGTAGGAGCATCTGCAAGAGAGGCTAAATAGGCAGCTACAGTGGCTGAATCCAAAGCTCCATCTGAGAATACTACATTAGGAGCTGAAGCATATCCGCTTCCACTGTTTTGTAAAGTAACTGATGCTACGCCACCATTTGTGCTATTTGCGTCAAGAGCAGTTACCTCCGCAGCTGCTCCACCACCTTCGGTTATAGTGACTGTAGGCGCAGTAGTATAACCAGATCCTGCTTCTACAATAGTGATTGCATTTACGCGACCATTTGCGTCAATAGTTGCGGTGGCAGTAGCTTGTGTTCCGCCTGCCGGAGGAGGTGCGATGTGAACACGAGGGGTTCCGTTAAATCCGGAACCGGAGGTTTCAAGATCAATATCTATGATGCTTCCATTTCCTTCGGTATCAAGACTGGCAGTAGCCCCACCCCCTGCTGCAAACGAAACAGTGGCAGCATTAAGCACCGTAGGGATGGCTGTGTAGCCCAATTCAGGACCATAAGCAGTTCTTTCAGCTTCTGTAGTTACCTCTCCTGTAACTTCCACAAACGCCACCTGGTCAAATAGGAAATCGGAATATTCAAATTTGTAAGGCAGTCCGCTATCGTTGCCTGCACCAGCCAATGTGAACGTGTAATCCCCATTGGCATCGGTAGCTGCTGTGAAAACAGGATCATATCCAAAACTCAGGATATAGTCTGTGAAAATGGTTTTGTTTCTGTTCAGGATAAATTCGTCCTGGAACGTTCCATCTTCTACATCAATGGCAGCAGTGATGATGGTTCCTTCAGGAACTATTTCAGGGTCATTGTTTGTGAGATCGGTTTCAGCAAAAGCACGCCCGGTTAGCGTGGCAGCTTTTTCTCCGGCAGTAGCGAAAATAGCTACATCGTGACCTATACTTCCGGTTTTAACGAAGTTCCAATACTGAATTTCGGTCAGATTACCATTACCCTCATAGAGCGCCTCACTAGGGTCGATCAACGTTTCAAATGAGAATTGCAGAGTAGTGTAATCTGTAGCGCTTACTGTAACATTCACAATACCACGGCCAATGTTATTAAAAGAGGCCATTCCATCAGTTGTGGATACGGAGCGAACTTCACCAAACTGGGAAAGGCTGACGGTCACTTCCGTGTCGAAGGCCGCAGCTTCATCTGTTCTGGTTCCACCATCGTCACTAAACACCGCAGTGGAGCTTCCGTCATATACTAAAATGGTGTAGGTAAAAGGTAGGTTGTTGGCCCCCGTTACTAACGCCAATGAGTCTACTCGCCTCAATGAATCGGTATACCGTTTGTATTCTAGTTCGTTCATGGCAAGGATAAATTCCAGGGAGTCTCTGTAGCTAAGGATACTGTTGGAATCCAGCGCATCCTCAAGGTCTTCTACTCGATCTGTAAGCTTGGTAATATCATCATCTTTATTACAAGACAATAGAAATACCACGATCACTAATGGGATTAAAGCGGTAATTTTTTTCATTTTTAAAAGATTTTTTGATTTGCACAGCTAATATACTGAGACCCTGGCTATTTCTTTATATCCAAATCAGGGTAATTGTGTGGGCAGTGCTTTTTGAAGCACTGAAGCCCGGTTTTATTTTGTGAAAAGAGGTATAAGTCCCTTTCTATCAATCCGTTGTAATGAATTATTAGACTTCAAAGAACCCACGGAGAAAGAGGGAAAATATAGAAAAGTGGAATGTAACAATTGTCACAAATCGGGCGAGCTATCACACTTACTTTTGCTGAAAAGAAAAATGAACTATATGGGGATTTTACAAACGTTATTGGGCCTGGGATCAAAAAAGTCAGAGCTAAAGAGATTTCTTTCAGAGGGTGCAGTAGTGATCGATGTTCGTACTCAGGGAGAGTATAGAAGTGGTCATGTGTCAGGATCTAAAAACATACCACTGCAGCAGCTTGGCACGAGAATGTCGGAGATTAAAAGACTCCAAAAACCAGTGATCCTGTGTTGTGCGTCAGGAATGCGGAGCGCCCAGGCTACAAGGATACTGAAATCTGAAGGGGTTAACTGTATAAATGGAGGTGGGTGGACTCAGGTGGATGGGCTATCCTGATTCGAAAAACCGGGTTTGACACGAGTTAGATCCGGATTGGGTTAACCCTGACAAAAATGCTTTTTGGAGGCATTTTTCGTCAATTATTCATTTTTTAATGAATAACCTGGGTTAAATCCGCTTTTTTGTCAGTTTTCAAACCAAATGTGATAACAGTGTGTCCTAAGAAAAACACACCACAAATGAAACGCCTGAAATTACTCCCTTTAGTATTATTACTGGTTGCTTGTTATGGATCAGAAGTGGACTGGCCGGATGAGATGGAGTTGGTCACTAATATACCAGTAGTTGCAAACGTACAGAATACTTTTTCTTATGTAGTTGTGGCAGACCAAATGGACGAAGAATTGCTGACTCAACTTAACTTTGATACCACAGCGCTGGTACTTTCTATTACGCTGGTCAATAAATCAAAAGGTTCGTTTGCTGTGGAAATTTATGAGAATGACTCTACTGTGGGCTATCAGCGCACGTTGAATACCAGTATGGTCGTAAGTGAATTCCCCCGGTTTAATCCTTCTGAAATTCGTTTGATCATGCAGGATTTTACCGGATCGGTCGAACTCGCATTGACCACCGAAAACTAGTTTAGTCAATCTTTTATGGAGGTGAATTTCCTGGCCATCAGGTTTATTACCCTATTGATAATCAGGATAAAGACTGTAAGTAGGACTGCAAGCAAATAGAGCTTTGAGGCTACACAAACCCCAATGCCACTTGAGTACAGTAAAGTAGCTGCAGTAGTCAAACCGGTAATCGACCGGCTATCCTGCGATTTAATAATAGTACCGGCGCCAATAAAGCTTACGCCTACTACTATGGCCTGAAGGACACGGATAGGGTCTGTGTTAACAATGTCCATTGAGCTGTGTCCTCCGATAAACTCAATGAGGGGCTGAATCAGTGAAACGGTAAGGCATGTGAAGCCCCCGACAATCATGTTGGTACGTACACCTGCTGCCTTTTGGGCTTTTTCTCGCTCTATCCCCACAAGCATGGTAAGAACAGAGGCAATAAGTACATCCAGAAATATGTAAAATTCGGTTTTATCAAAGTACTCCATCATGATTTAAATAGGTGGTTCAGGATTCATATTTGTAGATCTGCATAAACTTTTTTCATCGTTTCATAATCAGATTTCGAGAACATTACAAAGATCACTCTTTCCGGTAATTGATGATTCCGGCCAAAATTCATCACAGTTTTCACGGCAATTTTACAGGCCCTTTCCAGGGGAAAACGATAAACTCCGGTACTTATTGACGGGAAGGCAATGGATTTGATTTCATTTTCCGGAGCTAGCTGCATTGAGTTATGGTAGCAGGATTTTAAAAGATCATCCTCTCCTTGGGCATTGTTATTCCAAACGGGCCCTACGGTATGAATTACATAATTTGCCGGCAGCTTAAACCCGGGAGTGATTTTAGCTTTCCCTGTGTCACAGCCATTCAGCTCTTTACAGGCCTCCAGAAGTTCCGGTCCGGCAGCCCGATGAATGGCGCCATCTACCCCGCCGCCTCCCAATAGAGACTTATTTGCTGCATTTACAATAGCATCTACTTCAAGCTTTGTGATATCTCCCTGTATGATCTCAATTTCCATTTCTCAAGATTTTTACTTTCCTGAAGAAGTTAAGGATTTCAGCAGAAAACAAAACCTCCATGAAAAAAAATCACAAACAGGCACGATCCATTTACAGGACCTGGTGTTTTTATTAGAAATTTTCTTTAGAGTGTGCTTTTAGCTGTTTGTTTGAAAACTGGAGGTTTTATTCTGGTAAAGTACAAACACTGCATGTTTAACGAATATCCACTCATTTCGGTTTTCAAGGGAAAAAAGGGTGCCGGAAATTCTGACACCCTTTGACTTTTAAACTTTGACAAAAAGTGGATTAAGGTTGATAAAATCCACTTATGTGATGAATTACAGGTTAAGTTTTGCTTTGGCTAAGTGGATTTTTTGATCACCCTGGTCGCTCCAGGCAAAGAATACCTCGTTGTTATAAATTTCCATTTGCGGGAATCCACTGCTTCGGGAGCTGCTTGTTTCTGAAATAATTAACGGCGCTTGCATGGACCCATTTATATGAACCAGTCGGGCTTTGATGTATGTGGAGTCTTCATTTTGGCTTAGCCAGCTAACCATAGCTCGCTTGTTGTCTACCAAAACGATATCTACACGTCCCAGTGGTTGTTTGTCGTCAACGATTATCGGAGGCTGAAAAGTTTCACCACCGTCCGTGGAGAAAGTTACTTTTACTTCGGGCAGGTTTTTAGAAGCTGAGTACCAGGCCAAGGCCAGGGTATTTTTTCTTGCAGCTACACGAGGGCCATTTACAGGACATCCGGCGATTTTCCAGTTGTCAGCGTAAATTGTTTTTGGTTCTGTCCATTTTCCATTGACCTTACGGACAATGGCCATATCCCGAATTTCCAGGGCTGACCGATCTCTGTAAACTATAACCGGTCCGTTTTTGGTCATAGCGCCTGAAGTCTGACAACAGTCACAAACCCTGTCATCCAGTTGAAGCTCTTCAGTGACCGTTCCATTTTCATCCACTACTCCGGTTCGCAAAGTCATCGCTCCATGATGCTCTCCGTGATCACCTCCGGTATTTCGGCCATCGAGCCAGGCTACCTGAAACGTATTGTCACCTAAAGGGATCATGCTGACAAATCCATGCTCTGTGGGTGTGTTATCCTGGTGGGGGACAAATGGTTTGCCCCAGCTTTCGGATACATTGCTTTCAATGATCAGATTTACATCATATGAATAAGTTCCTTCGGCATTTTTAGCCAGAAAATGTGCCAATTGCTTTCCGGACGAGCCCACACTGATCATGGGGTAATCGGCCCAATTTACAAACCAGTCAGTGCCTTGAGTAATTTTTTCAGGCTTACTCCAGCTCTCATCAGTCCACTGAGCAGATAAGAGCTTTGCAGTATCCTGATGGGTTTCTACCCAGGAGAGATATAAGTTGTCATCATTTCCGACAACTAAATAGGGCAAGCTGCTCATTGAGTCTGTTGGTGAGGTTATTTCACCAACCTGCATTTTTTCCTCTCCTTGTTTTTGCTGCTGGCATGAATAAATTGCTGTCAGACCAATGATCAAGAATTTGAAGAGAAAATGGTTAGCGTTAAGGGTGTTTTTGCTCAATACATCCATTTGAGAGAGTTTGAAAATCCGCTGGGATCAAACCTATACAGAAATGCCCCCTTTTTTGAGGTGGACTTATCTTTTTTATCCGTTTTGGTGATAATTCCGCTGCTTAAAAAGCGTTTTCTGAAATTTCGGTCATCCAGGGATGTTTGATAGAGCTCTTCATAAACCTTGAGTAGCTGAGGAATCGTAAAGAGATCGGGTAATAGTTCAAAGACCAACGGGCTCAGCTGTATCTCTTTTCTCATCTTCTCCAGGCCATCCCGCACCATATCATTGTGGTCTAAAACCAGATCCGGGATCTCATCAAGTTTGAACCACTTGGCATGGTACCGATCATAGGGGACCTCTACCTTTTGGTCCAGCTTCACGATGCTCCAATATGCCATAGAGATCACCCGATCGCCGATATCACGGTCCACATTTCCATAGCACTTTAGCTGCTGAAGAAAAATATCGTCTATGCCGGTCAGCTCATAGAGAACTCTTTTTGCGGCACGGTTCACATCTTCGTCTTCCTTCACAAAACTTCCGATCAGTGACCATTCACCTTTTAACGGATCTACTTTTCGCTGAAATAGTAGGAGCTTTAGCGATTGATCATTGGTGTCAAAGCCAAAGATCACACAGTCCACAGCAACTAACAGCTTTTCTGCTTTATAAGGGTGAGTGTACATCAAGATCTAAAAAAATGTTGTGATCGCGCCCCAAGATAGTAAAAATAGACGTTTTACAACGGACAACGTCTAATTTAACAATAGGGTAAAAATAAGGTAAGGTTAATGCGCATTTTTTTGGATTTGATCCCATTATTTTAGCAATTGATTAAATTTTCGTTGTGAAGATTACAAATAAGATCGTCTATCAAAATCTTGATAAGCTTTTTGAAGAATCTCCTTCGTTTGAACTGACAGGGAAGGATCGTTGGGTTATATTCAGTGACCTCCATATGGGGGATGGTGGCTCTACCGATGACTTCAAATCCAATTCGGATCTTTTTAAGGAATCTCTTGAAAAGCACTACTTAAAAAAGAAGTTTTCACTGATCTTGAATGGAGACGTGGAGGAGCTACAACGTTTTCCTGTAAAAAAGATACATGACCATTGGCGACCGGTTTTTGATCTTTTTTTAAAATTCCATAAGGAAACCAGTATTATAAAAACAATAGGCAATCATGATCTGGAGTTAGCGGTCATGAAAGAAAACCCTTATCCCTACCTGCTTACAGAAGCTGTACGGTTTACATACGGGGAGGATTCGCTTTTTATATTTCATGGTCATCAGGCATCCAAGAAATTTCAGAAACATAATGAGCTTATTGGCTTTACGCTCAGGTATTTTGCAAATCCATTAGGAATTAAAAACTATTCGGTTTCCCATAGCAGTACCAAACAGTATAAAATAGAAAAGCGGACATATCATTACTCAGCTTACCGGAAGATTGTTTCCATTATCGGCCACACACACCGTCCACTGTTTGAGTCTCTCCATAAAGTGGAACGCCTGAAGTATAAGATTGAGCAGCTCTGCAGGGAGTATGCCAGTAGCCCCTGTGATCAGGGTGGGTCCATTAAAGAATCCATTAAGGCGTATAAGAAGGATCTCAAGAAGTATTATAAGCAGAATGCCGAAACGAACTTTTTGAATTATGTTTATAATACCATTTTTCACATTCCCTGCCTGTTTAATTCTGGCTGTGTCATCGGGAAGCGTGGGATGACCTGCCTCGAGATAGATCGTGGGGTTATCAGACTGGTGCACTGGTTTGATGAGAAAACAAGTAAAAAGTATCTTCAAAAAACCGGATACGAACCCGAAAACCTGCCAGGTACCGATTATTACCGAATGGTCATAAATGAGGAGTCACTGGATTATGTCTTTACGCGAATTAATTTCTTGTCATGACAAACCTTCTAACTTATTACTCTAATTTTTGCTTTACTTATGTGTTTAAAGTTGCGAAATTAGCCGGGCCGCGTAGGCGATTTACTTCCCAATGTAATCATCCATGGTTGGACTACGTGTCGCGGTGTTGCTCAATCCCGATAGCTATCGGGATTGGGTTGAGCATCATGCTCATTTCATGTGTAGAGAAAGTGAAAGAACCTTTTGATGTTCAGGGACATAGAGGAGCACGGGGTATGATGCCTGAAAATAGCATCCCCGCATTTCTTTATGCAATTGATCAGGGAGCGACTACCCTGGAAATGGACCTTGCAGTAACTAAAGATAATCAGCTGGTGGTTTCCCATGAGCCTTACATGTCTGCCAAGATCTGTTTGCAACCTTCAGGTGAGCCAATTCCAGACTCCACAGAGAGTCAACTTAACATTTACCGAATGACATATGAGGAGGTAAAGGCTTTTGACTGTGGCAGTAAGCCACATCCTCGCTTTCCCGACCAGAAGAAAATACAGGTTTCGAAACCGCTTTTAAAACAAGTGATCGATACGGTAGAAATGTACTGCAGCCAGAACGGATTTAGGCCGGTAAATTTCAATATCGAGTTGAAGTGTCAGCCGGGAAGTGACGGCATTTACCATCCTGCGCCCGGAGCTTTTAGTGATCTGGTTTACAGGGAAATTGACGGAAGGATAGACTGGGCACGGATTACCATCCAATCGTTTGACTTCCGTGTTTTGCAATATTTTCATGAGAAATACCCCAATGTTTCGCTTGCCTTGCTTATTGAAAATGACCTTTCATACCAGGAAAACCTCGATTCACTGGGTTTCATCCCTGCCATCTACAGTCCATACTACAAATTACTCACCCAGGCCATCATTGATGACCTTCACAGCAAGAGCGTCAGGGTTATTCCGTGGACAGTCAATGAAGCGTCTGATATTAGCCGGTTAAAAGAGTGGGGAGTAGATGGATTGATAACAGATTATCCAAATCGGATAAAAGCTCAATAATTGTATTATAGCACTAAAGTATGGTGTTTCAGCAATAAAATGTTGGTGTTTATCTAATATATGTTGTTAGGTTTAGAGCTGCTGGTTATCTTGATCCCTGTAGTTAAGCCCATGATTGAATGAGAAAGAGAAAGTGGGCTTTTTTCAACCAGATTGTATAATTCAGTGAAGGTAAAAAACACCGCCGTTCTTATCCTGACTGTTTGGGCACTTGTGTTGTCCGCCCAGTCTTTTGAGGAGATAAATGTTCAGATAGAAGCCGATTTGTCCAGCAAAAAGTGGGAACAAGCAGGTGAAAAGATCGAATATTCCCTCAAAAAATTTGATGCGGATCCTCTCACAAAGGCTAACCTGAACCATAATCTTGGTTTTTGCAAACTGCAGTTAGAAGATTATCTGGGAGCTAAAAGGTACCTGGAGATTGCTCTCGAGCTTAAACAAGCTCATTACACCGAAAAGAATGCTGACTATGCAGTGACACTTCAGTTGCTTGGAGATCTTTCATTGCAAATAGGTGACTATGACAGAGCCAGGAATTATCTGACAGAAGCCCAGGAAAGTATTCAGGCGGATTTAGGAGAACTAACTGACGAAAACGTAGATGCCCTGGTCAATTTGGGTCAGTTTTACGAGGCTTTGGGAGACTACAAGACCTCCCATCACCACTTTGATAAAGCTTTAAGCATCAGTAAGAGTATCCACCACGAAAAAAGCAGCGAGTTTGCTAATGTGCTGAACCATATCGGAAGGATTTATATCCAGAATGGAGAGCTGGGGCTGGCCGAAGAGAGCCTGTTAAAAGCCAATAGCATCTATCACGACCTGGGAGAGGAGTATGCCATTGCTTATGTAGAATCACTGGAGAACCTGGCTATGCTGTATGAGCATCGGGGTGAGTTTTCCCAGGCTGAAAGGCTCCTGCTGAGCATTGAGCGGGAAAAGCGCCAGATTCCTGACCTTCCGGAAGAATTTTTACTTGAGACACTGAATGATCTGGGAATTCTCTACATGGATCTAAACAACATGGAACGTGCTGCAGGGTACTTCGGTGAAGTAAAGCGGGTCAGTGAGAAACACCTGGGAGAGGAACATAACTACTATGCGACAGCTATAAATAATTTGGCAGCTATAGCAAAAAGAGAAGGCAGGAATGAAGAAGCTAAAGACCTTTTGCTGGAAGCGATTGATATCTTCAAGTCTGTTTATGGTACCAATCACCCCCAGTATGCCAATGCACTTAATAATCTGGCCAGTGTGGAACGTCAGTTGGGGAACTTTAAAGAGTCAGAAGAATATTATAAATCTGTTCTGGAAATTGATAGGGTTATTTATGGTGAAAGGCACCCCAATTATGCGACTACTGTAAACAACCTGGGAATTTTATATTCCTCCATGGGAGACTATACAGCTGCCGGTCGTTACTATGAACAGGCACTGGAAATCAGGAAAAACAGCCTGGGTATAAATCACCCATCTTATGCCCGGTCTGTTGAAAATCTGGGTTTGCATTATTTTTCGTTGGATGACTTTAATCAGTCAGAAAAATATCTTAAAGAGGCTATTGATATCCAGATTAGGCAGATCACTACTGTTTTTCCTGCACTTACGGAGAATGAAAGAGCTTTATTCTACAAAAATATTCGTGAAGATATTGAGCGCTACACCTTTGTAGCCTATCAGCTGCTGGAAGAGCGGCCTGACCTCATCCAAAATATCTTTAACCATCAGATTGCGACCAAGGGAATTCTTTTTTCTTCTTCGGAGAGAATCAGACGGGCCGTCTTGAATAGTTATGATAATAAACTGATAGAGCAGTATACCCAATGGTCTGAGGCCAAAGTGCGTTTGGCAGGTTACTATCAGCTGGGGGAGGCAAAGCTTATACGTTTCGGAATTAATATCAGGGAAGTAGAGGAATCCATAGAGGATATGGAAAAGGATATGATGCTCAGGTCTGAAGTATTCGAAGGACTTTTTAACATAGAGCAAAAAAACTGGAAGGATATCAGGAGGAAATTAACTGAGGAGCAAGCGCTGGTTGAGATCGTTCGGTTTAGGGAATTTAATAATCAGGTAAGCGAGTCTACGGGATACTTTGGGTTTACGGATAAGGTTCATTATCTGTTTATTGTCTTAAAGCCTGATTCATTCGTAAATCCCGAATATGTGGTTTTAGAAAATGGCGCAGCTCTGGAAAGCAAAGGGTTTTCATTGTATTCGAACTCTGTAAAATATGAAAGTGACCTGAGAACCTCTTACATAAACTACTGGGCCTCTGTAGATAAGAAGTTAAATAATGTAAAGAAAGTGGTGGTTTCACCGGATGGGGTATTCTTTAAAATGAACCCCAATGTTTTAAAATCCGGAAAGGATGAGTATCTGATCGATAAATATTATGTCACCTATGTCACTAACAGTAAAGATATTCTGAAAACATCCACAAATTATGATGGGCAGCTTTCTGCTACCCTGGTAGGCAATCCTGATTACGGATTAAATAACGGAGATTTTAACTTCAGACTTGATAACCTGCCGGGCGCTCAAAAAGAGGTAGAAGACCTGGCTGAAATGATGAAATCCAAGGGGTGGGACATTCGAATATTTACACAAACAGATGCTTCCGAAACCAGATTAAAGTCTACTTACCAACCTACCGTATTGCATATTGCTACACATGGATATTTTGCTGATAATGATCCGGTAATTTCCAGAATTACCCCGGGAAACAATCCTATGTTCAAATCAGGACTTTATTTGAGGGGGGCGATCGAGTCTTATGGAAACTATCTCAGTGGTAAAGTACAAGACCCCAAGAATGATGGAATACTGTCTTCATTTGAGGCGATGAATCTCAACCTGAACAATACGAGACTAGTGGTGCTTTCCGCCTGTGAGACAGCTTTGGGAGATATAGAGCTGGGCGAGGGCGTTTATGGGTTGCAGCGAGCGATCATGGTGGCCGGAGCAGAAAACATTATTACAAGTATGACAAAGGTAGAAGACAAGGCTACACAGCAACTTATGACATACTTCTACAAAGAGTTTTTAGAGTCTGATCAGGTGATAGATTCCTTTAGGAATGCACAGTATAAGTTAAGAGAAACCTATCCGGATCCCAGGATTTGGGGGGCTTTTTTGGTGACAGGAAATGGATAATATTATGAATTTGCAGCGCTTTATACCTTTTATTGCTTTGCTGAGTTGCTCAATAGCTCTGAGTGCACAAGACCTCAATAGATCGGCAATATTTAAGGAAGGTGATAAGCTTTTCAGCAATGCGCAGTATGTGAAGGCAATGCGTTATTATAAAGAGGTTCTTGATCAGGAGCCTGAGCACCTGGGAGCCCTCTACCAGATGGGTGAGTGCCATCGCCTCATGTTTGACTATGAGAGCGCATTGCATTATTATGAAAAGGTGGCAAAAAATAGTCAGTCCCGATTTCCTTTGGCTCGTTTCTATTATGCTGAAATGCTGAAGCACGGAGGTGAGTTTAATCTTGCGTTAAAAGCATTCGAGCAATTTATGAGTAAGCTTAAAGAGCTGAACCTGCATGAAGACTCTACTTTCAGAGTATATTATAAGCAGGCGCATATCGAAAAGGAAGGCTGTCTGCTTGCATTAAATGATCTCACCAATCCTAAACCTGACCACAATTTTCAGCTCTGTGGCGATGAGATCAATACCGAGTATATGGACTTTGCTGCGTTCTCATATGATAATGATCAGATCCTATGCCTTACTTCTTCCCGTTCTTCCGGACGTGGAAACCTGATTGATTATCGGTTTGGTGAGTCTTTTGCGGATATATATCGGTATAAAAAGGTGAATGGTAAATGGGAAAGCTACACGGATGATCTCGAAAAGACAATCAATACCAAATGGGGAGATGGTTCAGGGTCGTTTAACTCAGATGCTACCAAGTTCTATTACACCAATTGCAATGAGAAGCTGGGGGACGTATGCCACATTTATGTTTCCAGACTTGTAAATGGCAAGTGGACCGAACCGAAGGCTCTGGGAGAAGCTATCAACCTGCCGGACTATGATTCACGTCATCCCAGTATCACACCTACGGGAGATACACTGTTTTTTGCTTCAAATCGTCCCGGCGGGTATGGTGAATATGATCTTTGGATGTCGGTCAGTGCTGGGGGTGATAACTGGAGCCAACCCCAAAACCTTGGAGATCAGGTGAATACGCCGTTTTTTGAAATTTCTCCTTTCTATGATGCTGATCAGCACGCTTTATTCTTCTCTTCAGACGGACACAGAGGTTATGGAGGGTTTGATATTTTCATGGCAATGGGAGCTTCCTTTTTTGATCCGGAAATATTTAACCCCGGATTTCCCTTCAACAGTAATAAGGATGAAGTCTTCATGTTTGTGAGCAACAACAGGGGGTATTTGTCTTCTAATCGTGATGGTGGATTTGGCAAACTGGATATTTATGAATTTCAGATAGAAACGGAAGAAGAAATTATCACAGAAATCTCTACTGAGGAGGCTGTAGCCGGGCGAAACTCATTGTTTTCAGATGACTATGATTTTGATTACGAAAATCAGAAAGCCATTAATGACATTATCTCCAGCTTTTTAGCCGCTAAAGTGGTAGATGTGGATTTAGCCTTGGCAGAGGAGCTTGCGGATGTATATGAAAAATTAAGCCTGGACGATAAGGATAGGATTAACCGGATCATCTACGCACGTATAAGGCAGCTGAATGAGCGGGATATCCAGGCTATGCGCATTGAGGATGAATTTTATTACCAGGACCTGAGTAGTGAAGATAAGAGTCACATGGACAATCTTGTCACCCGGTATATTGAGGATCAGGACCTTACCAGCAGGATTGGCCTTGGCGAATCAGAACAAGCTTTTTACACCTCGTTAAATGACGATCATCGGGAAAGTGCTGATCGCCTCATTGCCAAACGGGTTAAACAGGCCAATGCCTATGAGTATGAACCTGTTACTTATAACTCGTTGCCTGCAGCTGACCAAAGGCAGGTGGATAATCTAACTTATAAATACATTCAGGATAAGACCAGTCTTGATAAACTTACAATTTCACCAGCCCAGACGTATTACTTACGGGAATTGGAGTCCGGAAAAAAAGAGAAAGTCGTAGCCTCCGTGAAAGAAAAGATGCTGGATCTGACTAATGATCCGCAATTTGCACTTAATGAAGATGACAGGAAATTTTATCAGGCTTTAAGTGAGGAGCATTTGGAAGCGTTGAGGGAAATAGCATCGTCTTTCATCCTGGCAGATCTGAAGACGTTGGAACCCAACCTTGATCCCGGTAACCTGAAGATGTATCGATTATACTCTTCAAATCAGCAGCGTAGTTTAAATAAGATCCTGGCAAAGATCATCAACAATACAGTGAAAGCTGATATCTATTTTGCTGAAGCAAACTTAAGTCAGCCAGAGAAACGGGCTATAAGCTCGATATCTCAAGATCGTTTTGACGAATTCGTAGAGAGGAAAAGGATCACTGTTAATGAAGAAGAAGATAAGCTTAGGTTAAAGCGTTTCCTGACGGTCTTAGGGGATAGTTGGGTAGAACCGAAGGCTGTATTTATGCCCTCAGAATCAGATGCTCAGCTAGCCACAGTCGAGAGTGTTCCGGAATCCGAAGCAGTATATGTGGAGGCCTATAATTTTGAGACTCCTGATCTTTCCGGGATAAAGGAGATCGTTTCCAACCTGTTAGCAGCTAAGATGATGGGTGTGGACATTCCTCTTCCTACCAACCTTCTACATCAATACAACGGACTTTCAGAAGTAGATAAGAAACGGATCGAGAAGATCATTAATGCTCGAGTGCTCCAGCTTAATAAGAGAGACCTCCAGGCTCTCAGGATAGAGGACGAGCTTTATTATAAGGAAATGTCTGCGGGTCAGCGTAAGGAGCTCGATGATCTGATAACACAATACATCGAAGAGGAGGGGTTTTCTTCGAGCTTGACGATGGACGCTTCAGAGCAGGAGTTTTATGATGGCCTTTCCGAAACGGAGAGAGGCAGGGTGTATATGCTCATAGCTGATAGGCTGAAAAAGGCTGACGACTTTGCATATCCAACACCAAACTACGAAAAACTCTCCGAATCGGATCAGGGCCAGGTAGATCAGCTTGCCTATGAGTACCTTGAAGGCAAGACAAACATTGAGGAACTTACCATACCACAGGAGGCAGTAAACTACTTGAAGACATTGAGTGCTGACAAAAGGGACCAGGTTTTCGCCTCAGTAAAGGAGAAATTTTTAAACCTGGCAAATGATCAAAAATATGCTTTGCGGGAAGAGGATAAACTTTTTTATCAAAACCTGAGTACACAACACCTTCATGCTCTTCGGGAAATAGCAACCTCCTTTATCTTATCCGATATAGAGTCGGTAGGCAGCAATCTGAGCCCCGAGTCTCTGGCGATATATGATCAATATGAAAAAGAACAACAACAAATATTGAATCGGATCTTAGCCAGGATCATAAATAATACCATAAAAGCAGATATTTATGTAGCCGAAACACATCTCAGGGATCAAAAGCTTCCCGATAGCATTTCGGTCGGAGGAACCAGCATGGATGTTAGTCAGGTGTTTGCCGGTGCAGGTGAAGAGGATCTTCCTTATTTGAAAAGGTATCTCAAAGCTTCAGCTCAACAGCTGAAAGTATCTGGTAATGTTTTTATTCCGGCGGAACTGCCGGAGGTGGAGTCAAAAGAAGAAGGGTTGCCAGCTACATCATTGAGTCCTGTAGTAGAGGAGGGACAAAAAATTGAGACCCTGACATCTTCTGATATTCGGTTTTATGAAATGAAGCTTGAAGCTGAAAAGCGGATCATAGATCGGATTATTGCAAAAGAATATTTGAATAAGGAGTACAAAGACGCTTCCGTGATAGAAAGTGATAATGGTTACTTCAAAGCCCTGTCTTCTACTGAAAAGCATTATATAAAGTTACTGGCTACTGCACTTGAGTCTGGTGAAACCATTGAGCCAGCCTTACAGTCAAATGTGAGAGAGGCATTTTCTTTTTACTCCACCTTAGCTCCATTACTCAAGAAAAAATGGAACAGGTTGGTAGCGAGATCTGTTTTGGTTGAAAATGGACGAAGTTATAAGCTGAAACCCGAAGATTCAAGGTTCCTTACTTCCCTAAGTGAAGAAGAGAAGATACACCTTGAACGAATCAGAGATTTCAGGTTTGCTAACCAAAGAATTCTCAGTGAAGACCTTCAGGTGGAGTCGAAAGACCTGGCCACCAATACAGTAGACTTTGGAGTGGCACGATTTAATAATGACCAGCATAATTACGTTTCGGTACGAGGAACCCTAATTAGGAATGATAACGGAAGCCCGTTAATGGATTTTCCATTACTTGTGGTAAATGACCGGGAAGTGACCATCGCCAAAACCACAACCAGTCAGAATGGAGCATTTAATTTTGAAGATCTGCCAAAAGGGAATTATAAAGTAGTTGCGGGTGATTCGGTTACCCGGCAGGGGATTGCTTCACCCTTTTTTGTGAAAGGATTGCAGGTAGATGGCACACAGTCGGGTAGATTTAAATACATTAAAAAAACCAATATTTATTTTGATTTTGATTCTTATGAGCTAAGAAGGGAGGCAGTTATTACTTTGCAGGAAATTGCGGCGCTGAGTAAGAGACAGGAGATCTATATCGAATTGAAATCCCATACAGACGCAATAGGTGCTGATAATTATAATCTCAATCTCAGTCAAAAGCGGAATGATCAGACCCTTCAAAAACTTAAGAGTCTGGGTATGAAAGGTGAGCAGATTGAGTGGTTGGCTATGGGAAAAAGAAGCCCCGTGGCACCGAATAATTCACCGTATGGAAGACAATTTAACAGGCGAATCGAGATTTCCATAAAGTCTAATAAGCCGATAGACTATGAACCAGCGGAAATTTATCTGGTGAGGCCACAGGGGACCCTGTATAGTATTTCAAAAAATTATGAGGTGAGCATAGAGGAGATCAAAGCGCTAAACGGACTAACAAGTGATGTGCTACAAGCCTACAGTCCCATACGAATCCCAAATCCTGACAACCTGCGGCCAAACCTTGATATGCTGATAGAGTTAAACGAGTCTGTGGCACTATCCGAGAATACGTACAGGGTGAAACAAGGAGAGACAGTTACTTCTATAGCCAGTAAGTTCAATGTGCCGGAGGAGCTGATCATGGAAATGAATAACCTAAAGAGTGCCACGCTTGTACCTGGCCAGGAGCTTAAGATCTACGTGAGAGGAAACTAGTGTCAATTCAAACGTTTAAATGACGGGCAAGACGGCAGTAAAAATGAGCCTGGCCATTCATCAATGTTAATGTTAGCATAATTTTTTGTTTCCCTGTCCGATAATACCTGGTGATAGGTTTTTAGTCGAGTGTATTTTACTAGAACAGTGGGTTGGAGATCTTTCTGATCCTGTTCTCTTTTGATAACGTGTATTGCAGGGATATCTCCACATGGTTTCTTGAATAATCAATGTTATCATCATAGAAGAGGTTACTGTTCATATCATAGCTGGCTTTGATACTTAATGCGTTGTAATTCACACCAAACAAAAAGTTGAACGAGTCCCGTAGACGATACCAGGCTCCTCCTACCAGTTTTATATCGATGGTTCCAAAAGCGTTTTCTTTAAAAGAATACCAGGTGTAAATACCCCCGTCAGCAGTGTAATTACCTCGCTGGTACTGAGCCAGGAGGTTGGGCATAAAATTGAATTTTCTTGCTTTAAACTCTATACCACCATGATACTTAAAAAGCATTGGAGCCCTGCTCTTACCCATCTTGGCAAAAGACTTATCCGGTCTGTTGATGTTGGTCACTGCAAAACCGGAAAAAGCGCTGTAATTATATATGGTAAAGTTTCGCTCCCGATTGTAGTAGTACATGATTCCGGCATTTAAGATCGGGTGCGATACGGCATCATCAAATTCAGTAACTGGTGAAGGAAGGTTATCATCATATCCGTAGTAGGGGTTGTAATTGGTTCCCCATTGTAATTCACTGAAATTGACTCGATAGTTTTCATAACCTGACTGTATGCCTATAGCGACCACCTCTGTGTTTAAGGCTCCAATGGAGAAGTTGTGAGCGTAATTCAATAAGAAGCCTGTGACTTTAAACACTCCCTGGAAACCTGATTTATTGTTGTATGCCATGAGTCCAAACCCGGCTCTGGGCGTATTGTCTGATTCGTTAATCAGTATAGGTAATATAGCAGATATCTGATTGGTTTCATTATAGACTACTCCATTATCCACCGGTCTCCTGTAGTTTACAAAGAAAGTAGGGCTAACATATACGGCAGAGAAGGCCGGATTCAAATAGAGGGATGTCGAAAAATACTGCGAAAATTGTATTTCCTGAGCCGATGCCCCGATCAGGCCCAATCCAAATATCAGTGCTATGAGTAGTTTTCTGATCATCTTTTCAATAGTATTGAGCCTGTATGTTCTTTAATGTTTTCCGGGTTGGAGGTAAATGCATACCTCACAAATACATAGTAAACTCCGGAAAATTCTTCTTTCCCGTTGGGGTTTGTTCCATCCCATCCGCTAGTGGTGGCCTCTTCAAAGGTGTCAGCTTCATACACGAGTGTACTGAACCGGTTATAGATTTCCATTCTGAATGGTTCATTTGCCACATGCTCCCCAAAAACCCTGTACGTCCGGTTTCTTGGATCGGAAGCCGCAGGTGAAAATACATTGGGGAAGTAAATTTGGCCAGCCGGACCTATCAATGGTGCAAGAGCTATTGCAAAATATTTGGAGCCATAGTCTTCATACTTTACATAGTCTTCTGCCAGCAAAACCCCGGTGGTTACTGAGTCCGTAGCGGTCAGTAATTCTACGCCGAGTGAATGGAAAGGACCGGTAGCTCCGGAATCAGAAACAGCTATTACCGGAGACTGGATATTTCGCTTTATATTATTTTCTATTTCGAAGTTTTCCAGATCTTCAGCTATAAAATCAATTTGGAGCTGGGTACTATCCAATGTGCCTTCCCGGTATTCGATTTCCCAGGTATTCTCACCCGAGACACCTATGAGATCCTGACCGGGAACTGGTGGGGCAGGGTTTTTATGAATAAGACTAACACCAAGCTCCAGGTCACTGGTGCCGTAAATATCCAGTAGCTCCAGGGTACCGAAAAAACCACCGTTTCCTACTGGAAATAACCGGTTGTTAGTACCCCTTGAGATAATCTTTCCTTCAAAGTAGGAAGTGGAGCCAAATTCATGATCTATGGTAGCAGTATCTTCCACAATAAACCGGCTATTACTTCCGGTTGTCAGTACTCCATCCATGAAGTTAAGCGTACCCAGGACTTTAATGGAGTCAGCATTTAGAGTAACCAGTCCCATTTTATTGACTGTAAGGTCATCTATGAGGAGGTAAGAGTCAGTGATCATCTGGTCATTTCCCCCAAGGAAGGTCATTCTTCCAAAAGTACTGTTGAAAGTTCCCTGGTTATTCCAGTTTCCATACAAAGAAATATTTCCGTTATTGACAAGAAACCGTTTATTGGAAAAATTACCATAGCTTATAATCTCTCCACCTTCCTGCACATCAAGCCTTTGCCCATCATTGAGCAGGTCACCTCCGGTCGTTAGGAATGCACCATTGGTGATCGTAACCTCCGCATCTTGAGGGATGTAAAGCTCCTGGGCACTAAGATGGAGTGTGAGAAAAAGGGGTAATATGGTAAGGTGGCGTAGGTTCATTTAGTTTGCGGATCTATAAAGTTCAAACCAAGAAGAGCCATCCCAGATTAAAGTTAAAGTGCCATCCGCATTAGGAGTCCAATCAGCGGATAGTCTAACATTCCCGGAATCGCTTAAAGTGATACCATCTGTTGAGGCCATCACTAAGACAAGCATTTGTCCGGCGGTATTGCCGCTACTCAGAGAGAATGATGTAGCACCCCCATGTGAGTCGGTTATAGTAATAAAGGATCTGTTGGCTACCGTAATACTTCCTCCCGATGATGTTACTGTTTCTCCATAGTTGGATATTGCTAAGCCTCCGTTTACTACAGCTGCTGTTGTAGTAGTGTTCGTTTCATCACTTTCCACCACCACACTGCTTGACACCGTATTATTTCCAAGCGTTATAGTTCGGGCGGCTGAACCTGTACCTATATTGATTGGTTGAGCATTAGTTCCGGATCCTATATTTATTGCTCCTGCAGCAGCATTTATATCAACGGAACTTGAAGAGGCATCAATAGTCACACCATTAGCTCCATCAATGTCCACGTTACCGGCGGTAGCATTAAGCTGTATAGCATCTGTACCGGCATTGGAAGAAGAGATGAGCGTTCTGTTAGTACCAGAGACGTTAAAGTCCCCATCATCGGTGACGATGTTTGTCTGGTCGAGGTTAGTAAGTCCGTCCACATCGAGGTTATCAGGGGAGAAAGCCCCTGAGATGTTTACACTACCTCCTGCATCCAGAGTGATATCCCCGGGAGAGGCGATCCGCACACTGTCGGTACCATTGATAACCGAGTAAGAAGCCGCATTGATAGCCACGCTGTCCGCCGCGTCAATGAGCACGGCATCCCCGGCAGAGAGCGTGATGTCTTCGTTGGTGGTAAGCAGGTCGATGTTGGTGTTAGCCGTGAGGTCCACGTCGTTGGCCGCCGCATCGATGGCTACGCCAGTGGCCCCATCGATATCGACATTGCCCGCTGCATTCCCGATCAGGTTACCGGAAGTAGTTGTAGAGAGCGTTAGGTCAGCCCCATCGACGGATAGGTTTGAATTGTTGTTGGCATCAATACTTATTCCATTGACCGCATCGATAAGGACTTCATCACCGGAGTTGATATCCACATCACCATTTGTGGAGTTGATATTGGTGTTAGTCTCACCGGTTATGTCCACGTTATTAGCGGTGGCATTAATAGCGACCCCAGAAGCACCGTCAATGGCTACATTAGTTCCACCATCCAGGTCGAGTTGACCCGCTGCATTGATGTCAATGTCACCAGCCGAGGTAGTAAAGTTAGAAGCAGCCGCTGCGTCGATAGAAACCCCAGAAGCTCCATCAATGTCCACGTTACCGGCGGTAGCATTAAGCTGTATAGCATCTGTACCGGCATTGGAAGAAGAGATGAGCGTTCTGTTAGTACCAGAGACGTTAAAGTCCCCATCATCGGTGACGATGTTTGTCTGGTCGAGGTTAGTAAGTCCGTCCACATCGAGGTTATCAGGGGAGAAAGCCCCTGAGATGTTTACACTACCTCCTGCATCCAGAGTGATATCCCCGGGAGAGGCGATCCGCACACTGTCGGTACCATTGATAACCGAGTAAGAAGCCGCATTGATAGCCACGCTGTCCGCCGCGTCAATGAGCACGGCATCCCCGGCAGAGAGCGTGATGTCTTCGTTGGTGGTAAGCAGGTCGATGTTGGTGTTAGCCGTGAGGTCCACGTCGTTGGCCGCCGCATCGATGGCTACGCCAGTAGCCCCATCGATATCGACATTGCCTGCTGCATTCCCGATCAGGTTACCGGAAGTAGTTGTAGAGAGCGTTAGGTCAGCCCCATCGACGGATAGGTTTGAATTGTTGTTGGCATCAATACTTATTCCATTGACCGCATCGATAAGGACTTCATCACCGGAGTTGATATCCACATCACCATTTGTGGAGTTGATATTGGTGTTAGTCTCACCGGTTATGTCCACGTTATTAGCGGTGGCATTAATAGCGACCCCAGAAGCACCGTCAATGGCTACATTAGTTCCACCATCCAGGTCGAGTTGACCCGCTGCATTGATGTCAATGTCACCAGCCGAGGTAGTAAAGTTAGAAGCAGCCGCTGCGTCGATAGAAACCCCAGAAGCTCCATCAATGTCCACGTTACCGGCGGTAGCATTAAGCTGTATAGCATCTGTACCGGCATTGGAAGAAGAGATGAGCGTTCTGTTAGTACCAGAGACGTTAAAGTCCCCATCATCGGTGACGATGTTTGTCTGGTCGAGGTTAGTAAGTCCGTCCACATCGAGGTTATCAGGGGAGAAAGCCCCTGAGATGTTTACACTACCTCCTGCATCCAGAGTGATATCCCCGGGAGAGGCGATCCGCACACTGTCGGTACCATTGATAACCGAGTAAGAAGCCGCATTGATAGCCACGCTGTCCGCCGCGTCAATGAGCACGGCATCCCCGGCAGAGAGCGTGATGTCTTCGTTGGTGGTAAGCAGGTCGATGTTGGTGTTAGCCGTGAGGTCCACGTCGTTGGCCGCCGCATCGATGGCTACGCCAGTGGCCCCATCGATATCGACATTGCCCGCTGCATTCCCGATCAGGTTACCGGAAGTAGTTGTAGAGAGCGTTAGGTCAGCCCCATCGACGGATAGGTTTGAATTGTTGTTGGCATCAATACTTATTCCATTGACCGCATCGATAAGGACTTCATCACCGGAGTTGATATCCACATCACCATTTGTGGAGTTGATATTGGTGTTAGTCTCACCGGTTATGTCCACGTTATTAGCGGTGGCATTAATAGCGACCCCAGAAGCACCGTCAATGGCTACATTAGTTCCACCATCCAGGTCGAGTTGACCCGCTGCATTGATGTCAATGTCACCAGCCGAGGTAGTAAAGTTAGAAGCAGCCGCTGCGTCGATAGAAACCCCAGAAGCTCCATCAATGTCCACGTTACCGGCGGTAGCATTAAGCTGTATAGCATCTGTACCGGCATTGGAAGAAGAGATGAGCGTTCTGTTAGTACCAGAGACGTTAAAGTCCCCATCATCGGTGACGATGTTTGTCTGGTCGAGGTTAGTAAGTCCGTCCACATCGAGGTTATCAGGGGAGAAAGCCCCTGAGATGTTTACACTACCTCCTGCATCCAGAGTGATATCCCCGGGAGAGGCGATCCGCACACTGTCGGTACCATTGATAACCGAGTAAGAAGCCGCATTGATAGCCACGCTGTCCGCCGCGTCAATGAGCACGGCATCCCCGGCAGAGAGCGTGATGTCTTCGTTGGTGGTAAGCAGGTCGATGTTGGTGTTAGCCGTGAGGTCCACGTCGTTGGCCGCCGCATCGATGGCTACGCCAGTGGCCCCATCGATATCGACATTGCCCGCTGCATTCCCGATCAGGTTACCGGAAGTAGTTGTAGAGAGCGTTAGGTCAGCCCCATCGACGGATAGGTTTGAATTGTTGTTGGCATCAATACTTATTCCATTGACCGCATCGATAAGGACTTCATCACCGGAGTTGATATCCACATCACCATTTGTGGAGTTGATATTGGTGTTAGTCTCACCGGTTATGTCCACGTTATTAGCGGTGGCATTAATAGCGACCCCAGAAGCACCGTCAATGGCTACATTAGTTCCACCATCCAGGTCGAGTTGACCCGCTGCATTGATGTCAATGTCACCAGCCGAGGTAGTAAAGTTAGAAGCAGCCGCTGCGTCGATAGAAACCCCAGAAGCTCCATCAATGTCCACGTTACCGGCGGTAGCATTAAGCTGTATAGCATCTGTACCGGCATTGGAAGAAGAGATGAGCGTTCTGTTAGTACCAGAGACGTTAAAGTCCCCATCATCGGTGACGATGTTTGTCTGGTCGAGGTTAGTAAGTCCGTCCACATCGAGGTTGTCAGGCGAGAAAGCCCCTGAGATGTTTACACTACCTCCTGCATCCAGAGTGATATCCCCGGGAGAGGCGATCCGCACACTGTCGGTACCATTGATAACCGAGTAAGAAGCCGCATTGATAGCCACGCTGTCCGCCGCGTCAATGAGCACGGCATCCCCGGCAGAGAGCGTGATGTCTTCGTTGGTGGTAAGCAGGTCGATGTTGGTGTTAGCCGTGAGGTCCACGTCGTTGGCCGCCGCATCGATGGCTACGCCAGTGGCCCCATCGATATCGACATTGCCCGCTGCATTCCCGATCAGGTTACCGGAAGTAGTTGTAGAGAGCGTTAGGTCAGCCCCATCGACGGATAGGTTTGAATTGTTGTTGGCATCAATACTTATTCCATTGACCGCATCGATAAGGACTTCATCACCGGAGTTGATATCCACATCACCATTTGTGGAGTTGATATTGGTGTTAGTCTCACCGGTTATGTCCACGTTATTAGCGGTGGCATTAATAGCGACCCCAGAAGCACCGTCAATGGCTACATTAGTTCCACCATCCAGGTCGAGTTGACCCGCTGCATTGATGTCAATGTCACCAGCCGAGGTAGTAAAGTTAGAAGCAGCCGCTGCGTCGATAGAAACCCCAGAAGCTCCATCAATGTCCACGTTACCGGCGGTAGCATTAAGCTGTATAGCATCTGTACCGGCATTGGAAGAAGAGATGAGCGTTCTGTTAGTACCAGAGACGTTAAAGTCCCCATCATCGGTGACGATGTTTGTCTGGTCGAGGTTAGTAAGTCCGTCCACATCGAGGTTGTCAGGGGAGAAAGCCCCTGAGATGTTGACACTACCTCCTGCATCCAGAGTGATATCCCCGGGAGAGGCGATCCGCACACTGTCGGTACCATTGATAACCGAGTAAGAAGCCGCATTGATAGCCACGCTGTCCGCCGCGTCAATGAGCACGGCATCCCCGGCAGAGAGCGTGATGTCTTCGTTGGTGGTAAGCAGGTCGATGTTGGTGTTAGCCGTGAGGTCCACGTCGTTGGCCGCCGCATCGATGGCTACGCCAGTGGCCCCATCGATATCGACATTGCCCGCTGCATTCCCGATCAGGTTACCGGAAGTAGTTGTAGAGAGCGTTAGGTCAGCCCCATCGACGGATAGGTTTGAATTGTTGTTGGCATCAATACTTATTCCATTGACCGCATCGATAAGGACTTCATCACCGGAGTTGATATCCACATCACCATTTGTGGAGTTGATATTGGTGTTAGTCTCACCGGTTATGTCCACGTTATTAGCGGTGGCATTAATAGCGACCCCAGAAGCACCGTCAATGGCTACATTAGTTCCACCATCCAGGTCGAGTTGACCCGCTGCATTGATGTCAATGTCACCAGCCGAGGTAGTAAAGTTAGAAGCAGCCGCTGCGTCGATAGAAACCCCAGAAGCTCCATCAATGTCCACGTTACCGGCGGTAGCATTAAGCTGTATAGCATCTGTACCGGCATTGGAAGAAGAGATGAGCGTTCTGTTAGTACCAGAGACGTTAAAGTCCCCATCATCGGTGACGATGTTTGTCTGGTCGAGGTTAGTAAGTCCGTCCACATCGAGGTTATCAGGGGAGAAAGCCCCTGAGATGTTGACACTACCTCCTGCATCCAGAGTGATATCCCCGGGAGAGGCGATCCGCACACTGTCGGTACCATTGATAACCGAGTAAGAAGCCGCATTGATAGCCACGCTGTCCGCCGCGTCAATGAGCACGGCATCCCCGGCAGAGAGCGTGATGTCTTCGTTGGTGGTAAGCAGGTCGATGTTGGTGTTAGCCGTGAGGTCCACGTCGTTGGCCGCCGCATCGATGGCTACGCCAGTAGCCCCATCGATATCGACATTGCCTGCTGCATTCCCGATCAGGTTACCGGAAGTAGTTGTAGAGAGCGTTAGGTCAGCCCCATCGACGGATAGGTTTGAATTGTTGTTGGCATCAATACTTATTCCATTGACCGCATCGATAAGGACTTCATCACCGGAGTTGATATCCACATCACCATTTGTGGAGTTGATATTGGTGTTAGTCTCACCGGTTATGTCCACGTTATTAGCGGTGGCATTAATAGCGACCCCAGAAGCACCGTCAATGGCTACATTAGTTCCACCATCCAGGTCGAGTTGACCCGCTGCATTGATGTCAATGTCACCAGCCGAGGTAGTAAAGTTAGAAGCAGCCGCTGCGTCGATAGAAACCCCAGAAGCTCCATCAATGTCCACGTTACCGGCGGTAGCATTAAGCTGTATAGCATCTGTACCGGCATTGGAAGAAGAGATGAGCGTTCTGTTAGTACCAGAGACGTTAAAGTCCCCATCATCGGTGACGATGTTTGTCTGGTCGAGGTTAGTAAGTCCGTCCACATCGAGGTTATCAGGGGAGAAAGCCCCTGAGATGTTTACACTACCTCCTGCATCCAGAGTGATATCCCCGGGAGAGGCGATCCGCACACTGTCGGTACCATTGATAACCGAGTAAGAAGCCGCATTGATAGCCACGCTGTCCGCCGCGTCAATGAGCACGGCATCCCCGGCAGTGAGCGTGATGTCTTCGTTGGTGGTAAGCAGGTCGATGTTGGTGTTAGCCGTGAGGTCCACGTCGTTGGCCGCCGCATCGATGGCTACGCCAGTGGCCCCATCGATATCGACATTGCCCGCTGCATTCCCGATCAGGTTACCGGAAGTAGTTGTAGAGAGCGTTAGGTCAGCCCCATCGACGGATAGGTTTGAATTGTTGTTGGCATCAATACTTATTCCATTGACCGCATCGATAAGGACTTCATCACCGGAGTTGATATCCACATCACCATTTGTGGAGTTGATATTGGTGTTAGTCTCACCGGTTATGTCCACGTTATTAGCGGTGGCATTAATAGCGACCCCAGAAGCACCGTCAATGGCTACATTAGTTCCACCATCCAGGTCGAGTTGACCCGCTGCATTGATGTCAATGTCACCAGCCGAGGTAGTAAAGTTAGAAGCAGCCGCTGCGTCGATAGAAACCCCAGAAGCTCCATCAATGTCCACGTTACCGGCGGTAGCATTAAGCTGTATAGCATCTGTACCGGCATTGGAAGAAGAGATGAGCGTTCTGTTAGTACCAGAGACGTTAAAGTCCCCATCATCGGTGACGATGTTTGTCTGGTCGAGGTTAGTAAGTCCGTCCACATCGAGGTTGTCAGGCGAGAAAGCCCCTGAGATGTTTACACTACCTCCTGCATCCAGAGTGATATCCCCGGGAGAGGCGATCCGCACACTGTCGGTACCATTGATAACCGAGTAAGAAGCCGCATTGATAGCCACGCTGTCCGCCGCGTCAATGAGCACGGCATCCCCGGCAGAGAGCGTGATGTCTTCGTTGGTGGTAAGCAGGTCGATGTTGGTGTTAGCCGTGAGGTCCACGTCGTTGGCCGCCGCATCGATGGCTACGCCAGTGGCCCCATCGATATCGACATTGCCCGCTGCATTCCCGATCAGGTTACCGGAAGTAGTTGTAGAGAGCGTTAGGTCAGCCCCATCGACGGATAGGTTTGAATTGTTGTTGGCATCAATACTTATTCCATTGACCGCATCGATAAGGACTTCATCACCGGAGTTGATATCCACATCACCATTTGTGGAGTTGATATTGGTGTTAGTCTCACCGGTTATGTCCACGTTATTAGCGGTGGCATTAATAGCGACCCCAGAAGCACCGTCAATGGCTACATTAGTTCCACCATCCAGGTCGAGTTGACCCGCTGCATTGATGTCAATGTCACCAGCCGAGGTAGTAAAGTTAGAAGCAGCCGCTGCGTCGATAGAAACCCCAGAAGCTCCATCAATGTCCACGTTACCGGCGGTAGCATTAAGCTGTATAGCATCTGTACCGGCATTGGAAGAAGAGATGAGCGTTCTGTTAGTACCAGAGACGTTAAAGTCCCCATCATCGGTGACGATGTTTGTCTGGTCGAGGTTAGTAAGTCCGTCCACATCGAGGTTGTCAGGGGAGAAAGCCCCTGAGATGTTTACACTACCTCCTGCATCCAGAGTGATATCCCCGGGAGAGGCGATCCGCACACTGTCGGTACCATTGATAACCGAGTAAGAAGCCGCATTGATAGCCACGCTGTCCGCCGCGTCAATGAGCACGGCATCCCCGGCAGAGAGCGTGATGTCTTCGTTGGTGGTAAGCAGGTCGATGTTGGTGTTAGCCGTGAGGTCCACGTCGTTGGCCGCCGCATCGATGGCTACGCCAGTAGCCCCATCGATATCGACATTGCCTGCTGCATTCCCGATCAGGTTACCGGAAGTAGTTGTAGAGAGCGTTAGGTCAGCCCCATCGACGGATAGGTTTGAATTGTTGTTGGCATCAATACTTATTCCATTGACCGCATCGATAAGGACTTCATCACCGGAGTTGATATCCACATCACCATTTGTGGAGTTGATATTGGTGTTAGTCTCACCGGTTATGTCCACGTTATTAGCGGTGGCATTAATAGCGACCCCAGAAGCACCGTCAATGGCTACATTAGTTCCACCATCCAGGTCGAGTTGACCCGCTGCATTGATGTCAATGTCACCAGCCGAGGTAGTAAAGTTAGAAGCAGCCGCTGCGTCGATAGAAACCCCAGAAGCTCCATCAATGTCCACGTTACCGGCGGTAGCATTAAGCTGTATAGCATCTGTACCGGCATTGGAAGAAGAGATGAGCGTTCTGTTAGTACCAGAGACGTTAAAGTCCCCATCATCGGTGACGATGTTTGTCTGGTCGAGGTTAGTAAGTCCGTCCACATCGAGGTTGTCAGGGGAGAAAGCCCCTGAGATGTTGACACTACCTCCTGCATCCAGAGTGATATCCCCGGGAGAGGCGATCCGCACACTGTCGGTACCATTGATAACCGAGTAAGAAGCCGCATTGATAGCCACGCTGTCCGCCGCGTCAATGAGCACGGCATCCCCGGCAGAGAGCGTGATGTCTTCGTTGGTGGTAAGCAGGTCGATGTTGGTGTTAGCCGTGAGGTCCACGTCGTTGGCCGCCGCATCGATGGCTACGCCAGTGGCCCCATCGATATCGACATTGCCCGCTGCATTCCCGATCAGGTTACCGGAAGTAGTTGTAGAGAGCGTTAGGTCAGCCCCATCGACGGATAGGTTTGAATTGTTGTTGGCATCAATACTTATTCCATTGACCGCATCGATAAGGACTTCATCACCGGAGTTGATATCCACATCACCATTTGTGGAGTTGATATTGGTGTTAGTCTCACCGGTTATGTCCACGTTATTAGCGGTGGCATTAATAGCGACCCCAGAAGCACCGTCAATGGCTACATTAGTTCCACCATCCAGGTCGAGTTGACCCGCTGCATTGATGTCAATGTCACCAGCCGAGGTAGTAAAGTTAGAAGCAGCCGCTGCGTCGATAGAAACCCCAGAAGCTCCATCAATGTCCACGTTACCGGCGGTAGCATTAAGCTGTATAGCATCTGTACCGGCATTGGAAGAAGAGATGAGCGTTCTGTTAGTACCAGAGACGTTAAAGTCCCCATCATCGGTGACGATGTTTGTCTGGTCGAGGTTAGTAAGTCCGTCCACATCGAGGTTATCAGGGGAGAAAGCCCCTGAGATGTTGACACTACCTCCTGCATCCAGAGTGATATCCCCGGGAGAGGCGATCCGCACACTGTCGGTACCATTGATAACCGAGTAAGAAGCCGCATTGATAGCCACGCTGTCCGCCGCGTCAATGAGCACGGCATCCCCGGCAGAGAGCGTGATGTCTTCGTTGGTGGTAAGCAGGTCGATGTTGGTGTTAGCCGTGAGGTCCACGTCGTTGGCCGCCGCATCGATGGCTACGCCAGTAGCCCCATCGATATCGACATTGCCTGCTGCATTCCCGATCAGGTTACCGGAAGTAGTTGTAGAGAGCGTTAGGTCAGCCCCATCGACGGATAGGTTTGAATTGTTGTTGGCATCAATACTTATTCCATTGACCGCATCGATAAGGACTTCATCACCGGAGTTGATATCCACATCACCATTTGTGGAGTTGATATTGGTGTTAGTCTCACCGGTTATGTCCACGTTATTAGCGGTGGCATTAATAGCGACCCCAGAAGCACCGTCAATGGCTACATTAGTTCCACCATCCAGGTCGAGTTGACCCGCTGCATTGATGTCAATGTCACCAGCCGAGGTAGTAAAGTTAGAAGCAGCCGCTGCGTCGATAGAAACCCCAGAAGCTCCATCAATGTCCACGTTACCGGCGGTAGCATTAAGCTGTATAGCATCTGTACCGGCATTGGAAGAAGAGATGAGCGTTCTGTTAGTACCAGAGACGTTAAAGTCCCCATCATCGGTGACGATGTTTGTCTGGTCGAGGTTAGTAAGTCCGTCCACATCGAGGTTGTCAGGCGAGAAAGCCCCTGAGATGTTTACACTACCTCCTGCATCCAGAGTGATATCCCCGGGAGAGGCGATCCGCACACTGTCGGTACCATTGATAACCGAGTAAGAAGCCGCATTGATAGCCACGCTGTCCGCCGCGTCAATGAGCACGGCATCCCCGGCAGAGAGCGTGATGTCTTCGTTGGTGGTAAGCAGGTCGATGTTGGTGTTAGCCGTGAGGTCCACGTCGTTGGCCGCCGCATCGATGGCTACGCCAGTGGCCCCATCGATATCGACATTGCCCGCTGCATTCCCGATCAGGTTACCGGAAGTAGTTGTAGAGAGCGTTAGGTCAGCCCCATCGACGGATAGGTTTGAATTGTTGTTGGCATCAATACTTATTCCATTGACCGCATCGATAAGGACTTCATCACCGGAGTTGATATCCACATCACCATTTGTGGAGTTGATATTGGTGTTAGTCTCACCGGTTATGTCCACGTTATTAGCGGTGGCATTAATAGCGACCCCAGAAGCACCGTCAATGGCTACATTAGTTCCACCATCCAGGTCGAGTTGACCCGCTGCATTGATGTCAATGTCACCAGCCGAGGTAGTAAAGTTAGAAGCAGCCGCTGCGTCGATAGAAACCCCAGAAGCTCCATCAATGTCCACGTTACCGGCGGTAGCATTAAGCTGTATAGCATCTGTACCGGCATTGGAAGAAGAGATGAGCGTTCTGTTAGTACCAGAGACGTTAAAGTCCCCATCATCGGTGACGATGTTTGTCTGGTCGAGGTTAGTAAGTCCGTCCACATCGAGGTTATCAGGGGAGAAAGCCCCTGAGATGTTTACACTACCTCCTGCATCCAGAGTGATATCCCCGGGAGAGGCGATCCGCACACTGTCGGTACCATTGATAACCGAGTAAGAAGCCGCATTGATAGCCACGCTGTCCGCCGCGTCAATGAGCACGGCATCCCCGGCAGAGAGCGTGATGTCTTCGTTGGTGGTAAGCAGGTCGATGTTGGTGTTAGCCGTGAGGTCCACGTCGTTGGCCGCCGCATCGATGGCTACGCCAGTAGCCCCATCGATATCGACATTGCCTGCTGCATTCCCGATCAGGTTACCGGAAGTAGTTGTAGAGAGCGTTAGGTCAGCCCCATCGACGGATAGGTTTGAATTGTTGTTGGCATCAATACTTATTCCATTGACCGCATCGATAAGGACTTCATCACCGGAGTTGATATCCACATCACCATTTGTGGAGTTGATATTGGTGTTAGTCTCACCGGTTATGTCCACGTTATTAGCGGTGGCATTAATAGCGACCCCAGAAGCACCGTCAATGGCTACATTAGTTCCACCATCCAGGTCGAGTTGACCCGCTGCATTGATGTCAATGTCACCAGCCGAGGTAGTAAAGTTAGAAGCAGCCGCTGCGTCGATAGAAACCCCAGAAGCTCCATCAATGTCCACGTTACCGGCGGTAGCATTAAGCTGTATAGCATCTGTACCGGCATTGGAAGAAGAGATGAGCGTTCTGTTAGTACCAGAGACGTTAAAGTCCCCATCATCGGTGACGATGTTTGTCTGGTCGAGGTTAGTAAGTCCGTCCACATCGAGGTTGTCAGGCGAGAAAGCCCCTGAGATGTTTACACTACCTCCTGCATCCAGAGTGATATCCCCGGGAGAGGCGATCCGCACACTGTCGGTACCATTGATAACCGAGTAAGAAGCCGCATTGATAGCCACGCTGTCCGCCGCGTCAATGAGCACGGCATCCCCGGCAGAGAGCGTGATGTCTTCGTTGGTGGTAAGCAGGTCGATGTTGGTGTTAGCCGTGAGGTCCACGTCGTTGGCCGCCGCATCGATGGCTACGCCAGTGGCCCCATCGATATCGACATTGCCCGCTGCATTCCCGATCAGGTTACCGGAAGTAGTTGTAGAGAGCGTTAGGTCAGCCCCATCGACGGATAGGTTTGAATTGTTGTTGGCATCAATACTTATTCCATTGACCGCATCGATAAGGACTTCATCACCGGAGTTGATATCCACATCACCATTTGTGGAGTTGATATTGGTGTTAGTCTCACCGGTTATGTCCACGTTATTAGCGGTGGCATTAATAGCGACCCCAGAAGCACCGTCAATGGCTACATTAGTTCCACCATCCAGGTCGAGTTGACCCGCTGCATTGATGTCAATGTCACCAGCCGAGGTAGTAAAGTTAGAAGCAGCCGCTGCGTCGATAGAAACCCCAGAAGCTCCATCAATGTCCACGTTACCGGCGGTAGCATTAAGCTGTATAGCATCTGTACCGGCATTGGAAGAAGAGATGAGCGTTCTGTTAGTACCAGAGACGTTAAAGTCCCCATCATCGGTGACGATGTTTGTCTGGTCGAGGTTAGTAAGTCCGTCCACATCGAGGTTATCAGGGGAGAAAGCCCCTGAGATGTTTACACTACCTCCTGCATCCAGAGTGATATCCCCGGGAGAGGCGATCCGCACACTGTCGGTACCATTGATAACCGAGTAAGAAGCCGCATTGATAGCCACGCTGTCCGCCGCGTCAATGAGCACGGCATCCCCGGCAGAGAGCGTGATGTCTTCGTTGGTGGTAAGCAGGTCGATGTTGGTGTTAGCCGTGAGGTCCACGTCGTTGGCCGCCGCATCGATGGCTACGCCAGTGGCCCCATCGATATCGACATTGCCCGCTGCATTCCCGATCAGGTTACCGGAAGTAGTTGTAGAGAGCGTTAGGTCAGCCCCATCGACGGATAGGTTTGAATTGTTGTTGGCATCAATACTTATTCCATTGACCGCATCGATAAGGACTTCATCACCGGAGTTGATATCCACATCACCATTTGTGGAGTTGATATTGGTGTTAGTCTCACCGGTTATGTCCACGTTATTAGCGGTGGCATTAATAGCGACCCCAGAAGCACCGTCAATGGCTACATTAGTTCCACCATCCAGGTCGAGTTGACCCGCTGCATTGATGTCAATGTCACCAGCCGAGGTAGTAAAGTTAGAAGCAGCCGCTGCGTCGATAGAAACCCCAGAAGCTCCATCAATGTCCACGTTACCGGCGGTAGCATTAAGCTGTATAGCATCTGTACCGGCATTGGAAGAAGAGATGAGCGTTCTGTTAGTACCAGAGACGTTAAAGTCCCCATCATCGGTGACGATGTTTGTCTGGTCGAGGTTAGTAAGTCCGTCCACATCGAGGTTGTCAGGGGAGAAAGCCCCTGAGATGTTTACACTACCTCCTGCATCCAGAGTGATATCCCCGGGAGAGGCGATCCGCACACTGTCGGTACCATTGATAACCGAGTAAGAAGCCGCATTGATAGCCACGCTGTCCGCCGCGTCAATGAGCACGGCATCCCCGGCAGAGAGCGTGATGTCTTCGTTGGTGGTAAGCAGGTCGATGTTGGTGTTAGCCGTGAGGTCCACGTCGTTGGCCGCCGCATCGATGGCTACGCCAGTAGCCCCATCGATATCGACATTGCCTGCTGCATTCCCGATCAGGTTACCGGAAGTAGTTGTAGAGAGCGTTAGGTCAGCCCCATCGACGGATAGGTTTGAATTGTTGTTGGCATCAATACTTATTCCATTGACCGCATCGATAAGGACTTCATCACCGGAGTTGATATCCACATCACCATTTGTGGAGTTGATATTGGTGTTAGTCTCACCGGTTATGTCCACGTTATTAGCGGTGGCATTAATAGCGACCCCAGAAGCACCGTCAATGGCTACATTAGTTCCACCATCCAGGTCGAGTTGACCCGCTGCATTGATGTCAATGTCACCAGCCGAGGTAGTAAAGTTAGAAGCAGCCGCTGCGTCGATAGAAACCCCAGAAGCTCCATCAATGTCCACGTTACCGGCGGTAGCATTAAGCTGTATAGCATCTGTACCGGCATTGGAAGAAGAGATGAGCGTTCTGTTAGTACCAGAGACGTTAAAGTCCCCATCATCGGTGACGATGTTTGTCTGGTCGAGGTTAGTAAGTCCGTCCACATCGAGGTTGTCAGGGGAGAAAGCCCCTGAGATGTTGACACTACCTCCTGCATCCAGAGTGATATCCCCGGGAGAGGCGATCCGCACACTGTCGGTACCATTGATAACCGAGTAAGAAGCCGCATTGATAGCCACGCTGTCCGCCGCGTCAATGAGCACGGCATCCCCGGCAGAGAGCGTGATGTCTTCGTTGGTGGTAAGCAGGTCGATGTTGGTGTTAGCCGTGAGGTCCACGTCGTTGGCCGCCGCATCGATGGCTACGCCAGTGGCCCCATCGATATCGACATTGCCCGCTGCATTCCCGATCAGGTTACCGGAAGTAGTTGTAGAGAGCGTTAGGTCAGCCCCATCGACGGATAGGTTTGAATTGTTGTTGGCATCAATACTTATTCCATTGACCGCATCGATAAGGACTTCATCACCGGAGTTGATATCCACATCACCATTTGTGGAGTTGATATTGGTGTTAGTCTCACCGGTTATGTCCACGTTATTAGCGGTGGCATTAATAGCGACCCCAGAAGCACCGTCAATGGCTACATTAGTTCCACCATCCAGGTCGAGTTGACCCGCTGCATTGATGTCAATGTCACCAGCCGAGGTAGTAAAGTTAGAAGCAGCCGCTGCGTCGATAGAAACCCCAGAAGCTCCATCAATGTCCACGTTACCGGCGGTAGCATTAAGCTGTATAGCATCTGTACCGGCATTGGAAGAAGAGATGAGCGTTCTGTTAGTACCAGAGACGTTAAAGTCCCCATCATCGGTGACGATGTTTGTCTGGTCGAGGTTAGTAAGTCCGTCCACATCGAGGTTATCAGGGGAGAAAGCCCCTGAGATGTTTACACTACCTCCTGCATCCAGAGTGATATCCCCGGGAGAGGCGATCCGCACACTGTCGGTACCATTGATAACCGAGTAAGAAGCCGCATTGATAGCCACGCTGTCCGCCGCGTCAATGAGCACGGCATCCCCGGCAGAGAGCGTGATGTCTTCGTTGGTGGTAAGCAGGTCGATGTTGGTGTTAGCCGTGAGGTCCACGTCGTTGGCCGCCGCATCGATGGCTACGCCAGTGGCCCCATCGATATCGACATTGCCCGCTGCATTCCCGATCAGGTTACCGGAAGTAGTTGTAGAGAGCGTTAGGTCAGCCCCATCGACGGATAGGTTTGAATTGTTGTTGGCATCAATACTTATTCCATTGACCGCATCGATAAGGACTTCATCACCGGAGTTGATATCCACATCACCATTTGTGGAGTTGATATTGGTGTTAGTCTCACCGGTTATGTCCACGTTATTAGCGGTGGCATTAATAGCGACCCCAGAAGCACCGTCAATGGCTACATTAGTTCCACCATCCAGGTCGAGTTGACCCGCTGCATTGATGTCAATGTCACCAGCCGAGGTAGTAAAGTTAGAAGCAGCCGCTGCGTCGATAGAAACCCCAGAAGCTCCATCAATGTCCACGTTACCGGCGGTAGCATTAAGCTGTATAGCATCTGTACCGGCATTGGAAGAAGAGATGAGCGTTCTGTTAGTACCAGAGACGTTAAAGTCCCCATCATCGGTGACGATGTTTGTCTGGTCGAGGTTAGTAAGTCCGTCCACATCGAGGTTGTCAGGCGAGAAAGCCCCTGAGATGTTTACACTACCTCCTGCATCCAGAGTGATATCCCCGGGAGAGGCGATCCGCACACTGTCGGTACCATTGATAACCGAGTAAGAAGCCGCATTGATAGCCACGCTGTCCGCCGCGTCAATGAGCACGGCATCCCCGGCAGAGAGCGTGATGTCTTCGTTGGTGGTAAGCAGGTCGATGTTGGTGTTAGCCGTGAGGTCCACGTCGTTGGCCGCCGCATCGATGGCTACGCCAGTGGCCCCATCGATATCGACATTGCCCGCTGCATTCCCGATCAGGTTACCGGAAGTAGTTGTAGAGAGCGTTAGGTCAGCCCCATCGACGGATAGGTTTGAATTGTTGTTGGCATCAATACTTATTCCATTGACCGCATCGATAAGGACTTCATCACCGGAGTTGATATCCACATCACCATTTGTGGAGTTGATATTGGTGTTAGTCTCACCGGTTATGTCCACGTTATTAGCGGTGGCATTAATAGCGACCCCAGAAGCACCGTCAATGGCTACATTAGTTCCACCATCCAGGTCGAGTTGACCCGCTGCATTGATGTCAATGTCACCAGCCGAGGTAGTAAAGTTAGAAGCAGCCGCTGCGTCGATAGAAACCCCAGAAGCTCCATCAATGTCCACGTTACCGGCGGTAGCATTAAGCTGTATAGCATCTGTACCGGCATTGGAAGAAGAGATGAGCGTTCTGTTAGTACCAGAGACGTTAAAGTCCCCATCATCGGTGACGATGTTTGTCTGGTCGAGGTTAGTAAGTCCGTCCACATCGAGGTTGTCAGGCGAGAAAGCCCCTGAGATGTTGACACTACCTCCTGCATCCAGAGTGATATCCCCGGGAGAGGCGATCCGCACACTGTCGGTACCATTGATAACCGAGTAAGAAGCCGCATTGATAGCCACGCTGTCCGCCGCGTCAATGAGCACGGCATCCCCGGCAGAGAGCGTGATGTCTTCGTTGGTGGTAAGCAGGTCGATGTTGGTGTTAGCCGTGAGGTCCACGTCGTTGGCCGCCGCATCGATGGCTACGCCAGTGGCCCCATCGATATCGACATTGCCCGCTGCATTCCCGATCAGGTTACCGGAAGTAGTTGTAGAGAGCGTTAGGTCAGCCCCATCGACGGATAGGTTTGAATTGTTGTTGGCATCAATACTTATTCCATTGACCGCATCGATAAGGACTTCATCACCGGAGTTGATATCCACATCACCATTTGTGGAGTTGATATTGGTGTTAGTCTCACCGGTTATGTCCACGTTATTAGCGGTGGCATTAATAGCGACCCCAGAAGCACCGTCAATGGCTACATTAGTTCCACCATCCAGGTCGAGTTGACCCGCTGCATTGATGTCAATGTCACCAGCCGAGGTAGTAAAGTTAGAAGCAGCCGCTGCGTCGATAGAAACCCCAGAAGCTCCATCAATGTCCACGTTACCGGCGGTAGCATTAAGCTGTATAGCATCTGTACCGGCATTGGAAGAAGAGATGAGCGTTCTGTTAGTACCAGAGACGTTAAAGTCCCCATCATCGGTGACGATGTTTGTCTGGTCGAGGTTAGTAAGTCCGTCCACATCGAGGTTGTCAGGGGAGAAAGCCCCTGAGATGTTGACACTACCTCCTGCATCCAGAGTGATATCCCCGGGAGAGGCGATCCGCACACTGTCGGTACCATTGATAACCGAGTAAGAAGCCGCATTGATAGCCACGCTGTCCGCCGCGTCAATGAGCACGGCATCCCCGGCAGAGAGCGTGATGTCTTCGTTGGTGGTAAGCAGGTCGATGTTGGTGTTAGCCGTGAGGTCCACGTCGTTGGCCGCCGCATCGATGGCTACGCCAGTGGCCCCATCGATATCGACATTGCCCGCTGCATTCCCGATCAGGTTACCGGAAGTAGTTGTAGAGAGCGTTAGGTCAGCCCCATCGACGGATAGGTTTGAATTGTTGTTGGCATCAATACTTATTCCATTGACCGCATCGATAAGGACTTCATCACCGGAGTTGATATCCACATCACCATTTGTGGAGTTGATATTGGTGTTAGTCTCACCGGTTATGTCCACGTTATTAGCGGTGGCATTAATAGCGACCCCAGAAGCACCGTCAATGGCTACATTAGTTCCACCATCCAGGTCGAGTTGACCCGCTGCATTGATGTCAATGTCACCAGCCGAGGTAGTAAAGTTAGAAGCAGCCGCTGCGTCGATAGAAACCCCAGAAGCTCCATCAATGTCCACGTTACCGGCGGTAGCATTAAGCTGTATAGCATCTGTACCGGCATTGGAAGAAGAGATGAGCGTTCTGTTAGTACCAGAGACGTTAAAGTCCCCATCATCGGTGACGATGTTTGTCTGGTCGAGGTTAGTAAGTCCGTCCACATCGAGGTTATCAGGGGAGAAAGCCCCTGAGATGTTTACACTACCTCCTGCATCCAGAGTGATATCCCCGGGAGAGGCGATCCGCACACTGTCGGTACCATTGATAACCGAGTAAGAAGCCGCATTGATAGCCACGCTGTCCGCCGCGTCAATGAGCACGGCATCCCCGGCAGAGAGCGTGATGTCTTCGTTGGTGGTAAGCAGGTCGATGTTGGTGTTAGCCGTGAGGTCCACGTCGTTGGCCGCCGCATCGATGGCTACGCCAGTGGCCCCATCGATATCGACATTGCCCGCTGCATTCCCGATCAGGTTACCGGAAGTAGTTGTAGAGAGCGTTAGGTCAGCCCCATCGACGGATAGGTTTGAATTGTTGTTGGCATCAATACTTATTCCATTGACCGCATCGATAAGGACTTCATCACCGGAGTTGATATCCACATCACCATTTGTGGAGTTGATATTGGTGTTAGTCTCACCGGTTATGTCCACGTTATTAGCGGTGGCATTAATAGCGACCCCAGAAGCACCGTCAATGGCTACATTAGTTCCACCATCCAGGTCGAGTTGACCCGCTGCATTGATGTCAATGTCACCAGCCGAGGTAGTAAAGTTAGAAGCAGCCGCTGCGTCGATAGAAACCCCAGAAGCTCCATCAATGTCCACGTTACCGGCGGTAGCATTAAGCTGTATAGCATCTGTACCGGCATTGGAAGAAGAGATGAGCGTTCTGTTAGTACCAGAGACGTTAAAGTCCCCATCATCGGTGACGATGTTTGTCTGGTCGAGGTTAGTAAGTCCGTCCACATCGAGGTTATCAGGGGAGAAAGCCCCTGAGATGTTTACACTACCTCCTGCATCCAGAGTGATATCCCCGGGAGAGGCGATCCGCACACTGTCGGTACCATTGATAACCGAGTAAGAAGCCGCATTGATAGCCACGCTGTCCGCCGCGTCAATGAGCACGGCATCCCCGGCAGAGAGCGTGATGTCTTCGTTGGTGGTAAGCAGGTCGATGTTGGTGTTAGCCGTGAGGTCCACGTCGTTGGCCGCCGCATCGATGGCTACGCCAGTGGCCCCATCGATATCGACATTGCCCGCTGCATTCCCGATCAGGTTACCGGAAGTAGTTGTAGAGAGCGTTAGGTCAGCCCCATCGACGGATAGGTTTGAATTGTTGTTGGCATCAATACTTATTCCATTGACCGCATCGATAAGGACTTCATCACCGGAGTTGATATCCACATCACCATTTGTGGAGTTGATATTGGTGTTAGTCTCACCGGTTATGTCCACGTTATTAGCGGTGGCATTAATAGCGACCCCAGAAGCACCGTCAATGGCTACATTAGTTCCACCATCCAGGTCGAGTTGACCCGCTGCATTGATGTCAATGTCACCAGCCGAGGTAGTAAAGTTAGAAGCAGCCGCTGCGTCGATAGAAACCCCAGAAGCTCCATCAATGTCCACGTTACCGGCGGTAGCATTAAGCTGTATAGCATCTGTACCGGCATTGGAAGAAGAGATGAGCGTTCTGTTAGTACCAGAGACGTTAAAGTCCCCATCATCGGTGACGATGTTTGTCTGGTCGAGGTTAGTAAGTCCGTCCACATCGAGGTTATCAGGGGAGAAAGCCCCTGAGATGTTTACACTACCTCCTGCATCCAGAGTGATATCCCCGGGAGAGGCGATCCGCACACTGTCGGTACCATTGATAACCGAGTAAGAAGCCGCATTGATAGCCACGCTGTCCGCCGCGTCAATGAGCACGGCATCCCCGGCAGAGAGCGTGATGTCTTCGTTGGTGGTAAGCAGGTCGATGTTGGTGTTAGCCGTGAGGTCCACGTCGTTGGCCGCCGCATCGATGGCTACGCCAGTGGCCCCATCGATATCGACATTGCCCGCTGCATTCCCGATCAGGTTACCGGAAGTAGTTGTAGAGAGCGTTAGGTCAGCCCCATCGACGGATAGGTTTGAATTGTTGTTGGCATCAATACTTATTCCATTGACCGCATCGATAAGGACTTCATCACCGGAGTTGATATCCACATCACCATTTGTGGAGTTGATATTGGTGTTAGTCTCACCGGTTATGTCCACGTTATTAGCGGTGGCATTAATAGCGACCCCAGAAGCACCGTCAATGGCTACATTAGTTCCACCATCCAGGTCGAGTTGACCCGCTGCATTGATGTCAATGTCACCAGCCGAGGTAGTAAAGTTAGAAGCAGCCGCTGCGTCGATAGAAACCCCAGAAGCTCCATCAATGTCCACGTTACCGGCGGTAGCATTAAGCTGTATAGCATCTGTACCGGCATTGGAAGAAGAGATGAGCGTTCTGTTAGTACCAGAGACGTTAAAGTCCCCATCATCGGTGACGATGTTTGTCTGGTCGAGGTTAGTAAGTCCGTCCACATCGAGGTTGTCAGGCGAGAAAGCCCCTGAGATGTTTACACTACCTCCTGCATCCAGAGTGATATCCCCGGGAGAGGCGATCCGCACACTGTCGGTACCATTGATAACCGAGTAAGAAGCCGCATTGATAGCCACGCTGTCCGCCGCGTCAATGAGCACGGCATCCCCGGCAGAGAGCGTGATGTCTTCGTTGGTGGTAAGCAGGTCGATGTTGGTGTTAGCCGTGAGGTCCACGTCGTTGGCCGCCGCATCGATGGCTACGCCAGTGGCCCCATCGATATCGACATTGCCCGCTGCATTCCCGATCAGGTTACCGGAAGTAGTTGTAGAGAGCGTTAGGTCAGCCCCATCGACGGATAGGTTTGAATTGTTGTTGGCATCAATACTTATTCCATTGACCGCATCGATAAGGACTTCATCACCGGAGTTGATATCCACATCACCATTTGTGGAGTTGATATTGGTGTTAGTCTCACCGGTTATGTCCACGTTATTAGCGGTGGCATTAATAGCGACCCCAGAAGCACCGTCAATGTCCACGTTACCAGCCGAATTGGCGATAATGTTACCTGAAGTAGTGGTTGCCAGGGAGACGTTGCTGGAGGTTTGATTGATACTGACCCCTCCTGATCCTGACACATCGAAAGTACCATCCGTGGTGTTTATCTGTGTTTCATCGAGTTGAGTGAGTCCGTCAATATTTAAATTACCCACAGCAGTAATCTGATCTCCTGCGTCATCACCAAGGTTGATATTTTGAGATTCTACATTGAAGTCTTGTCCCTCCAAAGCATTAGCAATTTGTCCACTGCCATCAGAGGTTAAGGCAATGTTATTTTGAAGGGATGCGCCTCCAGAAAGGACAACAGTTCCGCTAGCATCTGGAAAAGAAATAGTTCTAGGTGCAGTTGGATCTACGATTTCAAATGTGGTTCTGTTGGTAGCATCAGGTGTAGCTCCGTCAAATACAAGTGCATTTTGTCCGTCAATGAGTGCACCGGACTGCAGCGTACCAGAAATGGTAATTGCATCTGCTTCTGCATCTCCAAGTGTTACAGCATCATTGAAAGACGCGGAAGACCCGGTAGCGACAGTAAGGTTACCTCCGTTGATATTGGTTACCCCAGTAATATCAACGGCATCTAGGACATTATCCCCAATATTAATGTTAGAACTGTTAATGTTTGAAGTAGTATTTTCAACCAAAAAGGTAGTGCCGGAAAAACTGGATTGAGGAGAGCTGACTGTCAGATTACCCGTATTTATGTCAGTAGCACCTGTAAGGTCAATGGCATCAGAAGCCCCATTACCAATATTGACATTACTACTATTGATGTTGGTACTAGGTGAAGTAACTGTAAGGCTTCCACCATTAACATTGATAACCCCGGTAAGGTCTATCACATCTGTGGTTGCATTCCCTATTTCAATATTGTTACTATTTATAAGAGTCTGGGGAGCGTCCACAGTTAGATTGCCGGTATTAATATTTGTTGTTGCTGTGATATCCAGATTATCTGTAGCTGCATTTCCAATGTTGATAGTGGAGTTTAAAATATTGGTTGCGGTAGCCCCATTTACCACATTGAAGTTTCCACCATCTACATCCAGTCCATTATTTGCATCAAGGTTACCATTAATGTCGACCTGGTCCGTACCATCATCACCTAATAAAATAGTGTTACTCTGAACATTGAAATTTTGGGCGTCTTCAGCTTCTACAATGTTTCCGGCCCCATCTGTACTCAGTGCCAGATCTCCAGAGAAATTAGTTCCACCCTGTAAAACAATGGTACCAGAAGTATTGGGAAAGGTGATAGTGTTATCCTGGGTTGGGTTTGTGATTGAAAAAGACGTTGTGTTCACATCATCAGTTGCTCCCTGGAATGTCAATGGTGTTCCACCTTGAATTTCTCCACTGATTGTAAGGTCGCCTAGTACGCTTACCGCATCTGCTACGCCATCTCCCAGTGTTACATTGCCATCTAATGTGGTGGCACCAGCTACATCTAATGTACTATTTAGTGTTGTAACTCCATCAGCAGTCAGGCTACCTGTAATATCTGCATTTGTTGCCACAGTAAGGTCAGCGCCTGAAACATCCAGACCACTCGTAGCATCAATATTTGTCTGGGCAGTAATTTGGCCACCATTTAAATTGATTGCTCCCGTAAGATCGATATTATCAGCCGCATTGTCACCAATATTTATAGTTCCACTGGTAATATCCGTTTGAGGTGAATTTACTATCAGATTTCCACCACCAACTGTTGTTACACCATTCAGGTCGATTGCGTCCGTGGCTGCATTACCGATATTAATATCATTATTGTTTATGTTGGTTTGAGTAGGACCATCAGTAATATTGACATTATTATTGAGTGTGGTTGCGCCGTCTACTGTAAGGATGTCATTAAAATCAGCTGAAGAGTTTACTACCAGAGCATCTCCGTTATCTGTTCCAATGGTTACATCCCTATCAAACTGGGCAAATTGGGAGACCGCTAAACCACCAGTATTGGTAAGGACAAACCTGTTAGCTCCTGGTACAGTAAAGTCTCCACTGGTGAGGTCTAAGTCAGTACCGTCTACAGCATCGTCTTGAATTGTAACGGTCCCATCTGTTCCTACGCTAACGTCTTCTTTCAGTGTTTGAGGAGTAATGGAATTTGTTCCACCGATTGCAAAAATGCCTTCTGTTGTACTAGGGTTGGTTAAGTTAATTCTACTGGTACCAGTACTTGTGCCAACGAAGATTTCACCTTGACTTAAAGAGGTAAGTGTAAATGAATTTCTGTTTTCAGATGTGAAATTTCCGTCGGTATCGGTTGTAAGCACCTGATTTGGACCGATCTGCACCCAGTTGGTTAAATATCTGTATTCGCTACCATCTCCATTTATATCTATTGCAATTCCATCAGAAACCAAAAAACCTCTGTCTCCTATACTAAATTGATCAGTTTCAACACCTTCTATTTTAACAGGTTTTATTTCAAAATTTTGAATTTTTTGATTTGTTATAGTTTGGTCAGCTATTTTTCCTCCAGTCACTTGCAAATCTCCAATGTCATCAGTCTGAACCCCACCATCAATAATTTCACTACTTCCAATAGCATCAGGACCTATATCATCCAGGGTAATGGTCTCATCTAGAATCTCATCACTCGTTACAGCCCCTGTCCCAATATCTGCAGCAGTAATCGTTTCATCCAGGATATCCTCAGACTGCACCTCACCATCTAATATTTTGTCTGTAGTAATGGCATCCCCAGCAATATTTAGGTTTTCTACTGCACCAGTATTGATGTCAGTTGTTAAAATGGTAGCGTCCAGAATGTCTGCAGAAGTAACAGCACCATCCTCAATCTCTCCAGTTTGAATAGCTCCGGTCCCCAGATCCACATTTCCATTCGCTGAAAGATCAGAAAAATTACCCGCAGCCCTGGTATTAACTCCAATAGTAGTTCCATCGATTGCGCCGCCATCAATATTGATATTGGTTATAGCAGCGGATTCAATGAAGTTTTGCCTGGAGATTTTACCCACAAGGTTTCCATCCGCATCATATACCATCAGTAAATCATCATCAGCTACTCCGGTTACTTCATTAGCCATACCATTGATGTCCACCTCAAGTTGACCCGCATTTTCAGCAAGCCCGTTTCCAGCTATACCCGTAAGATCGGCTGAGAGCGTGTCATTCGCTATGTTGATTCCATTACCCACATTCACTCCCAGGCTGCCATCCGTAGCCTGCCCCAGTCCAGTACCTGCTACATTTTCATTGATCTTATCCAGGGTGACCGCATCATCAGCAATCTCGTTGGTGCTCACCACACCTGTATTGAGCTGCAGGTCAATATCAGTCCCCGTGTTAGTCACTGAAACATCTCCGGTAGTCGGCAAACCCTCAGCTACCCCGCTGGCATTTCCGATGAAGAGCTCATCCTGATTCAAGGCAGAACTGGTAAACGCAGAGCGGTCCTCCCAATAAAGATTGCCCGCCCCGTCTATTGCAAGCACTTTATTTTGATTTCCGTCTGCGTCCAGTTTTGATATGGTTAATGTCCCGTTGGCTATATCCTCATTTAAAACCGAAAGGTCTTTGATATTGGCCGATGCTATAGAGATTGGCATCTCTACAATATTACTTACCCGTCCGTTTACATCAAGAGATACCACTACTACTGTGGAATCATTACCATAGGTCCCTCCGGATATAATATCTTCTAAAGCAGCCCCATCTACTACTCCATCTCTTATGGTTACGTTCGGAAATGTACCCTCCAGGTCACCTCCGGCCACAGTTTCACTTAGCACCCCTAGGCCAGCTCGCCATCCGGAGGTATGCCAGTAAAAGAATTGATTGAGATCCGTATCGAAAACAACCAGCCCCAGCTCTGCACTCGACAGGCCGCTAACCATTGCATTTCGCTGGTTAGTGGTCATTCTGGGAACAAGTAATCCCTGATTGTTGCCAGGGGAGACAAGCTCAAGAACGGCATTGGCATTTGGAGTTCGGGTGTTTATACCCACGGAGTTTTGTTGTGCTTCTAATTGGTGTATAGAGACACCAATAGCAAAAAGGGAAAGTAATAGTACCTTTCTCATTAGACGACGGGTTAGAAAATAGTTAATCTAAATACTACAAAGCTTATAGGCTTGTGTATGGCGGCAACTTTAAAAGGCCCTTCCTGGATTAGGGCTGAATCCTTTGTGATTTTTTTATTGGTAGGGTTGATCCTTTAAAAGAGCGCATAACACAATGATTATCAAACGGTTTAACTGGTTAAAATTAACCAATTAAAACACACAGAAATTTCTAAATCGATTACACCTGATATATCTGTCGATTAATGAAACCTTTTCATCGATAAGCACTTTTTATGCGAACCTTTCATTAAAATTCATTCGATACTTTATGTACAAAAGTTTTTCAAGTTGTAAATCAGTCAGATATATCCGTCCTCAAAATAATTCATCTTCTGTGAGGATGCAATTATTTTTTGCAGATCTTCAATTTGACTTTGCTAAAATTGGATATTTTCGTGCCGTCGATGTAAAACACTATAGTTAATAAGGTATAGAATATTGATAAAACCAGGAAGGTTAGCATTTCTGAAAACATGAAAATTACTAGGAAAAATGAAGTATGATGTTTATGCCATAGGTAACGCTTTGGTGGATTATGAGATTGAGGTTAACGATAACTTTCTGAAAGATCATGGCATAGAAAAGGCAATGATGAGTCTGGTTGATGAGGATAGACAAAAGGAACTCATTGAAGTTGTTAAAGGGCATATAAAAACCAGGCAGGGCGGCGGTTCTGCAGCAAATACCATAGTGGCATTGAGCAAACTCGGTGGAAAAGGATATTATTCCTGTAAAGTGGCCAATGATGAAGACGGGAAAGTTTTCCTGAAGGACCTTGTGGATAATGGAGTAAGTACCAATCTGAAGATCGAAAGTCTGGCTTCCGGCATTACCGGTAAATGCCTGGTAATGATATCGCCTGATGCCGAACGTACGATGAACACATTTCTGGGTATCACTTCTGATTTTTCTACCGGTGAGCTGAATGAGGACGCACTTATCAATTCCAAATACCTGTTTATGGAAGGATACCTGGTGACTTCTGAAACCGGACTGGCTGCAATGAAGCGAGCTAAAGAGGTCGCAGAAGAGAATAATGTGAAGGTAAGCCTGACCTTTTCGGACCCTAGTATGGTGAAGTATTTTAAGACCCAAATGGAAAGCGTAATAGGTGCGTCGGTTGACCTTTTGTTTTGTAATGAAGAAGAAGCGCTGATATTTACAGATTCAGAGGATTTAATAGATGCTCGTGAAAAACTGAAAGAAGTGGCCAGGAGATTTGTCATCACTCAGGGCAAAGGTGGAGCAATGATCTTTGATGGGGAAACTTTTATAGATATAGAGCCTTATCCTGTAAAGGCTGTGGATAGTAACGGTGCCGGTGATATGTTCTCGGGTGCGTTTCTCTATGGTATAACCAACGGCCATACAATGGCATCATCCGGAATGTTGGCCAGTAAAGCAGGGTCAGAGGTGGTTTCCAGTTTCGGGCCACGTTTGCCGTACCACAGGCTGCAAGAGCTAAAAAAAGACGTTTTTGGCCCAAAGTAGCCTAAAAAACTCCCTGTTTTCGAAGGATATTAATTGGGTTTGGTCTAGTTTTAAGGTCTTCAAAAACAGATAACCTAAAACTAGATAACTTATGATCAGGAGAATAGTACCGCTTTCTTTGATTCTTCTTTCAGCGCTTACTGTTTTAAGTCAGGGCCGAAAGATAGAATTTACAGAATATGACCTGGACAATGGGTTACATGTTATTCTGCATCAGGATAATACCACTCCAATTGTAACCGTTTCCGTACTTTACCATGTGGGTTCAAAAAATGAACCTGAAGGCCGCCGGGGCTTTGCTCATTTCTTTGAACATCTCATGTTTGAAGGCTCGCCTAATATAGAGCGGGGGCAATTTTTTAATATTATTCAACGAGCAGGAGGTCAGTTAAATGCCAACACCTCCTTTGATCGTACATTTTATTACGAAACTCTGCCGTCTCATCAGTTGGAGCTTGGATTATACATGGAGTCAGAGCGCATGCTGCATGCAACCATCGATTCTACCGGAGTAGCTACTCAGAAAGAAGTAGTCAAGGAGGAGAAAAGAACCCGGATTGATAATCAGCCATACATGTCATTCCAGGAAAAGATCTTTGCCTCTGCATATGAGGGAACAAACTATGAGTGGACGCCCATAGGAACGTTCGAAGATATAGATGCAGCTACAGAAGAAGATTTCAAAGATTTTTTTGAGACATTCTATGTGCCTGATAACGCCACACTTTCTATAGCCGGAGATATTGAAATAGAAGAGACTAAAAAACTCGTTGAAAAATATTTCGGAAATATCCCGAAAGGAGACAAGGAGATCCCAAGACCAGAGATAGCTACCAAACCTCAGAAGGAGGAGATCCGTGAAAACGTATTTGATAATGTACAACTTCCCGGAGTTTTTCAGGCTTACAAAATGGCCGAGCAGGGGTCGGATGATTATTACGCCATGCAGATGTTGACGACACTCCTTTCCGGGGGAAATAGCTCAAGATTTCAAAAAAATATTGTCAGCGAAAAGCAGCTGGCTCTGGCAGTCTTTGCATTTCCGTTTGCTCTTGAGGATGGCGGTCTGTTCATTAATTTGGGGATTACCAGTGTGGGCACCGAGCCGGAAGAGCTTGAAGAAGCTATGTTAACAGAAATCGAGAAAGTGCAGGAAAACCTGATCTCGGAGAAGGAGTTTCAGAAGCTCCAAAACCAGGTAGAGAATGATTTTGTATCCAGAAATGGCTCAGTACGGGGTATTGCAGAAAGCCTGGCTAATTACCACGTATATTTTGGTGATGCTGATTTGATTAATAATGAATTAGAACGGTACAGAAATGTAACCCGTGAGGACATTCAGCAGGTAGCTAATAAATACCTGACCAAAGAAAATCGGGTCACTTTATACTACCTTCCAAAAGAATCCGGTCAAAAACCAGGCGATACTAAAGTAGACACTGATCAGTAGTCAAAAAAACTCAGAATCATTATGAAATTTATATATACAATCTTTGCATTAGTAATATCAGTGTCAGTTGTGGCACAAGTAGATAGATCCAAACTCCCTGAACCAGGTGAACCAAGGCCTATTGAAATCGGGGATTATGAAACCTTTACGCTAAAGAATGGGCTGAAGGTATTTATTATTGAAAATCATAAACTTCCACGAGTTGCTTACAGGCTGCAGCTTGACAGAGATCCTATTATGGAGGAAGATAAGGCTGGCTACCTGGGTATGGTTGGAGACCTTATGCGTAGAGGTACTACTTCCCGGACAAAAGAAGAGTTGGATGAAGAAGTGGATTTCATTGGGGCATCCTTATCAGTAGGTTCGCAATCAGCATTTGCTTCTGGTCTTTCCAAGTATCAGGAAAAGGTTCTTGAGCTGCTTTCTGATGTGATTTTAAACCCTACATTTCCGGAGGATGAGCTGGAAAAGATCAGAAAGCAAACCATCTCAGCGCTTCAGGCCAACAAAGAAGATCCAAACGCAATCTCCTCAAACCTGATCTCTAAAGTGGTCTATGGCGGCAACCATCCATACGGAGAGGTTTCTACAGAAGAAACTGTCAATAGCATCACCGTAGATGATATCAAAAAATATCATCAGGAGTATTACAAGCCAAACATTGCTTATCTGGCAGTGGTAGGAGATGTAAATCCCAGGGACGCTAAGAAGCTCGTAAAGAAATACTTTGGCTCTTGGGAGCAGGGAGAAGTCACAGCCCCTGAATATACTCAGCCTGAAAAACCAACTAAAAATGAAGTGGCTATTGTAAACAGGAGCAATGCTGTTCAGTCCGTAATAAGTGTTACCTATCCGGTGGTATTGAAACCGGGTACAGAAGATGTGATTCCTGTAGATGTAATGATGGAGATCCTGGGAGGGAGCTTTTCGTCCAGGCTAAATATGAACCTCAGAGAGGACAAAGGATTTACTTACGGAGCCAGAGCATCCCTTTCAGAAAATGAGCTTGTGTCAAGGTTTAATGCTGCAGCAAGCGTGAGAAATGAAGTTACCGACAGTGCCATAACTGAGATCCTGTATGAAATGCAAGGACTTACTGAGGAGGCAGTCAAAGACGAAGAGCTCGAGTTAGCTCAAAATGCCATTTCAGGAAGTTTTGCGCGGTCACTTGAGAGCCCTCAAACTGTGGCTTCTTTTGCTATTAATACCGCTCGCTATGATCTGCCAGAAGACTACTACGCTACCTATGTTCAGAAGGTGCAGGCTGTTTCTAAAGAAGATGTGAAGGCTATGGCCGAAAAATATGTCCTTCCCAGTCGGAGCTATATCACCATTGTGGGTAAGGCTTCAGATATCGAGGATGGTTTAAAGAAGTTTGGAGAAATAAAATATTACGATACTTATGGTGAGCCGGTTGACCCTGCATTAGCTAAGCTTCCTCCGGGCCTTACGGCAAAAGATGTTTTTGAAAAATATTTTGAAGCTCGAGGTGGTAAACAAGTGCTAAAAGATGTAAAAACAATGAAGACCGTTATGAAAGCCACTGCTATGGGGCAAGAGCTTGTTATAACAAAGGTGAATAAAGCTCCTCAAAAGCTTAGTGTAGAGATAACCATGGGTGGAAATATGGTAAACGAGCAAAAATATGATGGTGAAAATGCCAAAATTATGCAAATGGGACGTCCCGTACCGATAGATGATGCTACCATGGCAGAATTAAAATTAGAATCTTACCCGTTTCCGGAAGTATACTACGAAGAAAATGGGGTAGATATGAAGCTCTCAGGTGTAGGAGAAGTAAATGGCACAGATGCATACATTGTAGATGTCACGAACTCTTCAGGAAAAACCTCTCAGCTATATTTTGGTAAAGAATCTGGTCTTTTACTGAGGAGATCCGAAACACGTGAAATGCCTAATGGTCAAAGTATGACATTCAATACTGACCTGAGTGATTATGAAGAAGTTGAAGGTGTCATGATACCAATGACCATGAAAGTTCCATTAGGTCCGGGTATGCAAACTGATGCTTCAGTAGAAACTGTAGAGATCAATCAGGAAGTTTCTGACGAAATCTTCTCTACGGAGTAAAAATATGTTTGGTATAGTTTAATCTTTCATTATCTTTGCCCTCCGTTTTTAAGGAATAGATTAAAGGCACAGCAATGAAGAGAACATTTCAACCTTCAGTAAGAAAAAGAAAAAACAAACACGGATTCCGGTCGAGAATGGAATCTGCAAGTGGACGTGCTGTCCTGGCAAGACGTAGGGCAAAGGGAAGAAAGAAACTAAGCGTATCTGACCAAACGCACAAAAAATAATTTTTAATATGGCCTATGGAAGGATCGGGCCTACGTAAATTTTCATTCCCGAAGAGGGAAAAACTTACGAGTAAGAAAGAAATTGAGGGACTATTTAAAGATAGTTCCTCTTTTTATTTGTACCCGCTTGTCATAAAATACAAAGAAGCTCCTGATGCTGCTTACCACAAGGTTCTGGTTACCGTCTCAAAGAGACATTTCAAGCGAGCAGTAGATAGAAACCTTATCAAACGTCGCATGAAAGAAGCTTATCGTCTTAATAAAGATTTGATCCGGGACCTTAACATTTTTTATCACATCGGGTTTGTGTATGTTGGCAAGTCTGTCCTAACTTATCAGGAAATTGAAAGAAAACTAAAGTCTCTTCTGAATCGTTTAAAAAAGGATACTGAAAAGACTGGGAAGGATACCGAATAGATATGAAAAAGAACCTTAAGCTATTTATAATTGTCGGATTGGTGAGTTGCTCCCTTTATTCTTTTACACTCACTACTCCGGGAGATCGATATTTCGAAATTGTCAAAAATCTGGACATTTTCGCCACATTATATAAAGAGGTAAACTCGTACTACGTGGATGAGATCAACCCATCCAAACTTATGCGGACAGGAATTGACGCCATGCTCAATTCCCTGGACCCTTATACTGATTATATTCCGGAGGATGATATAGAAGACTACCGTACTATGACCACTGGCGAATACGGAGGCATTGGGGCTATAGTGGACAAGAAGAACGGAGTAAGCACAATCGTGCTTCCCTATAAAGGATATCCGGCTTATGAAGCAGGTCTGAAAGCTGGTGATCAGATTATGGAAATCGATGGAGTTCCGCTGGAAGGGAAAGCCTCAGACGAAATAAGTAAGCTTCTTAAAGGTCAGTCAAAATCAGACATAGTACTTACTATTAAGAGATTTAACAAAAAGGAAACCTTTGAAGTTACGTTGCACAGAGAGCGAATTACGATCAACAATGTCCCTTATTATGGTATGGTTACCAGGGATGTTGGTTATGTGAAACTTACAGATTTCACGACTGAAGCAGGGAGTGAGGTCAAAGAGGCTGTAAACGAACTGAAGGAAGACGGTGCCAGTAAGATCATTTTGGATCTCAGGGGGAACCCGGGAGGACTTTTGGAAGAAGCCGTAAATGTTTCAAATGTATTTGTAGAGAAAGGAAAGGAAGTAGTTACCACCCGTGGCAAACTTAAAAACTGGACAAAAACGTATCGCACGCTGGATAATACCACAGATTCAGAAATTCCGCTGGTAGTCCTGGTTGATAACGGGAGCGCATCCGCATCAGAGATTGTTTCCGGTGTGATGCAGGACTATGACCGGGGCATATTGGTCGGAAGAAGAACTTACGGGAAAGGCCTTGTACAGCAAACGAGACCTTTGGCTTACAACTCTCAATTAAAAGTTACTACCGGAAAATACTACATCCCGTCAGGCAGGTGCATACAGGCAATTGACTATAGCCATAGAAAAGAAGATGGAAGTGTAGGAAAGATTCCGGATTCTCTGAAGAATGAGTTTCGCACGGCTGCCGGACGCCCCGTTTATGATGGAGGTGGTGTCAATGTCGATATAGAGGTTGAGGATTTTGATTACGCTCCGATCACTATTAGCCTGATGTCAAACGATCTGGTCTTTGACTATGCTACTAAATACTATTATGAGCATCCTGAAATAGCCGAAGCGAAAAACTTTTCATTGACTGATGAGGAATATAACGCATTCAAAGTCTGGCTTAAGGATAAGGAATACAATTACACTACACAGGTTGAAAAGGATATCGAGAAACTTATTGCTTCAGCCAGGGAGGAAAAATATTACAGTGACATAGAAGAACAAATCCTTAACCTCCGACAGGAAACGCTTCATAACAAAGATCAGGACCTGATCAATTTCAAGCCTGAAATCAAGCGGCTGCTTGAGCGGGAAATTGCAAGTCGATATTACTTGCAGGAGGGGATGATTGAAGCAACGT
>NZ_CM173603.1:835000-1230000 GCF_057801515.1 Marinoscillum sp. HNIBRBA16962
TGTAGGACTGCACTGTGGACTATATAAATGAATCGGAATGACTTGGGAAAGTCAACCATAGGGGGTGAGAGTCCCGTACGAGCAAGTTTATATTACCTAGCAGTATCCTGAGTATGGCGGGACCGGAGGAATCCCGTCTGAATCAGCCGGCACCATCCGGTAAGGCTAAATACTCCTGAGAGACCGATAGTGAACCAGTACCGTGAGGGAAAGGTGAAAAGCACCCTGAGTAAGGGGGTGAAATAGTACCTGAAACCGTGCGCTTACAAGCGGTCGGAGTCCTTTAGTGGGATGACGGCGTGCCTTTTGCATAATGAGCCTACGAGTTGTCGTTGTTGGCAAGGTTAAGTTCTACAGGGACGAATCCGGAGCGAAAGCGAGTCTTAACAGGGCGGTTAGTCAGCAGTGGCAGACGCGAAACTTGGTGATCTACCCATGGGCAGGGTGAAGTGTGGGTAACACCACATGGAGGCCCGAACCAGTATACGTTGAAAAGTATTTGGATGACCTGTGGGTAGGGGTGAAAGGCCAATCAAACTGAGAGATAGCTCGTACTCCCCGAAATGCTTTTAGGAGCAGCGTGGAGGTTAAGTTTATCAGAGGTAGAGCTACCAATTGGACTAGGGGGAGTCACATCCTACCAAATCCAGATGAACTCCGAATGCTGATAAATATACTTCACAGTGAGGGCTTGGGTGCTAAGGTCCAAGTCCGAGAGGGAAAGAACCCAGACCTACAGCTAAGGTCCCAAAATCTATACTAAGTTGAACTAAGGGGGTCCAGTTGCTTAGACAGCCAGGATGTTGGCTTGGAAGCAGCCATTCATTTAAAGAGTGCGTAACAGCTCACTGGTCGAGCGACAGGGCATCGATAATAATCGGGCATCAAGTATAGTACCGAAGCTTAGGGTGTATTTATACACGGTAGGGGAGCATTCTCTGCGGGGCGAAGGGTATCCGTGAGGATATCTGGACTGCAGAGAAGCGCAAATGTAGGCATAAGTAACGATAATGCGGGCGAGAAACCCGCACACCGATAGACTAAGGATTCCCCGGCAATGCTAATCAGCCGGGGGTTAGTCAGGACCTAAGGCGAACCCGAAGGGGGTAGTCGATGGATAACGGGTTAATATTCCCGTACCACCTTTATTTTCGATGGGGTGACGGAGTAGTGGAACCACCGCGCACTGACGGAATAGTGCGTTGAAGGGTGTAGGTATTGGACTTGCAGGTAAATCCGCAAGTTTAGCTGAACCTGATAGTACCGCAAGTCTACGGACGCGCGGATAGTGTGGCTAATCAGACTTCCAAGAAAAACCTCTAAGGTTAGGATAAAGGTGCCTGTACCGTAAACCGACACAGGTAGTCAAGGAGAGAATCCTGAGGTGCTCGAGTGATTCATGGCTAAGGAACTAGGCAAAATGGCCCTGTAACTTCGGGAGAAGGGGCTCCCCGACGGTAAAATGTCGGGGACGCAGTGAAAAGGCCCAGGCGACTGTTTACCAAAAACACATGGCTTTGCGAAATCGAAAGATGAGGTATAAGGCCTGACACCTGCCCGGTGCTGGAAGGTTAAGGGGGGATGTTAGCTTCGGCGAAGCATTGAACTGAAGCCCCAGTAAACGGCGGCCGTAACTATAACGGTCCTAAGGTAGCGAAATTCCTTGTCGGGTAAGTTCCGACCTGCACGAATGGTGTAACGATCTGGGCACTGTCTCGGCCATGAGCTCGGTGAAATTGTAGTAGCGGTGAAGATGCCGCTTACTCGCAACGGGACGGAAAGACCCCGTGAACCTTTACTATAGCTTCACATTGGTATTGGGTAAATGATGTGTAGGATAGGCGGGAGACTCTGAAGCTGTGTCGCCAGGCATGGTGGAGTCGTTGGTGAAATACCGCCCTTTATTTATCTGATGCCTAATCCGCCAGCTGGCGGAGACAGTGTGTGGTGGGTAGTTTGACTGGGGTGGTCGCCTCCAAAAGTGTAACGGAGGCTTTCAAAGGTACCCTCAGCATGTTTGGTAATCATGCGTGGAGTGCAATAGCATAAGGGTGCTTGACTGTGAGGCCCACAAGCCGATCAGGGTCGAAAGACGGATATAGTGATCCGGTGGTTCTGTATGGAAGGGCCATCGCTCAAAGGATAAAAGGTACTCCGGGGATAACAGGCTGATCTCCCCCAAGAGCTCACATCGACGGGGAGGTTTGGCACCTCGATGTCGGCTCGTCACATCCTGGGGCTGGAGAAGGTCCCAAGGGTTGGGCTGTTCGCCCATTAAAGTGGCACGCGAGCTGGGTTCAGAACGTCGTGAGACAGTTCGGTCCCTATCTGTTGCGAGCGTAAGAAACTTGAGTAGATCTGTCTTTAGTACGAGAGGACCGAGATGGACTAACCGCTGGTGTACCAGTTGTCTCGCCAGGGGCACTGCTGGGTAGCTATGTTAGGAAGGGATAAGCGCTGAAAGCATCTAAGCGCGAAACCCACTACAAGATGAGGTTTCTTTTAAGGGACGTTAAAGATGATGACGTAGATAGGCTGCAGGTATATAGGTAGTGATATCAGAGCCGAGCAGTACTAATTACCCGTAAGCTTTCTTCGTACTCCGACGGTATGCATGTCGGGGAGCGATAAACTCGCTTGATTTTTTCTTTTCAAAGTAAATCTTTCACAATATGGTTAATGAGTTATCAGGATATGGTTAAGAAGTAACCGATAACCTTGTAACTAAGAATTTATCTACTGAAGTACCGATAGTTATCGGGATATAGGTAGATTCATGCAACGAAGCTTTAGCGTAGTTGTAAAGACTTTATGGTGATTATGGCGGTGGGGTCCACCTCTTTCCATTCCGAACAGAGAAGTTAAGCCCACCAGCGCTGATGGTACTGCAGTAACATGTGGGAGAGTAGGTCGTTGCCAGTTTATTATAAGCCTCTTGGAGTAATCTGAGAGGCTTTTCTTTTGTTAGGTGTTTCAAAGATATCAACGACCTACTCTGGAGAGTAGGGTTAGCCGCCCGCGACTAGCCGCCCGCGACTGGGCGTCCCCGTCGTTGCCAGCCTGCGCGGCCCGGTTTTTAATTACAGGGTAGTTCACCAATGAGCTGCCCTTTTTTTATGCTTTATTTGTTTTGAGTAACAGGATCCAATGACCTATTCTACGAGTAACATCATCCCTGAGAGTCCTTTGGAGGAGAAGATATTTGACCACCACGATTGATTTATTGATTTGAAATTCCATTTTCCAGATCCACACAAATATTGAGCGATCCGTTATATTCCTTTGATACATTTTCTACAACCGGGCTGTGGTCTGTTCAATTTTCCGTACCAGCTTGGTAATTCATTACTCTCCGCATTGTATGCTTGATTTGAAGGATACATTTCTTACACTTCTAAATTGAGGCTGTTGATGCCCACTTTCCTTGATTATTCAAGTAAATAGCCTGTCAGTCAGGGAACAGGCTATTATTAAATGCAAAAGCCAACCCGGGAAGGTTGGCTTTTGATTAGAATTGCAGTTAACTATTTCTTTCTCAAGAATCCTTTTTCTTAGATCCACCACTTCCTTTTTTACCACCTCCCGCGATAGATTGTCTCATATCGGTATCGGCTTCAATATTTTGGAACTTATAGTAATCCATTATACCAAGGTTTCCGCTTCGGAATGCTTCGGCTATGGCTTTAGGAACTTCAGCTTCGGCCAGAATCACTTTTGCACGTGCTTCCTGCGCTTTGGCTACCATTTCCTGCTCTTCTGCTACAGCCATTGCTCTTCTCTCTTCAGCTTTTGCTTCTGCTACTTTAAGGTCAGCTGAAGCCTGATCTGTTTGTAGTTTGGCCCCAATATTAGCCCCCACATCAACATCTGCAATATCAATGGATAGAATTTCAAATGCGGTACCAGCATCGAGGCCTCTTTGAAGTACCAGTTTAGATATTTTATCGGGATTTTCTAACACTTCTTTATGAGTGGCTGCAGAACCTATAGAGGTCACAATACCTTCTCCTACACGCGCAAGAATAGTATCTTCTCCGGCACCTCCGACGAGTTGTTGAATATTGGCTCTTACGGTAACTCTGGCTTTGGCAACTAACTGAATACCATCAGCCGCAACAGCTGCTACAGAAGGTGTATTGATTACTTTCGGGTTTACTGAAATTTGCACCGCTTCGAACACATCCCGACCAGCAAGGTCGATGGCTGTTGCTTGCTTAAAGGTGAGATTGATATTAGCCTTGTCAGCAGAAATAAGGGCTTTGATCACCTGGGGGACATTTCCTCCAGCCAGGTAATGAGTCTCCAGGTCCTGAGTTCTTAATTTTCGTCTGGTTTGCGCGGTGCCATCTTCTGCTACTTCCAGTCCTGCTTTGGTGGCAGTGATCAGCGAATTGACTACTATTGATGGTGGTACTTTTCTGATCCGCATGAATACCAGCTCTAATAGTCCGACACGGACTCCGGAAAAGATAGCCGTAATCCAAAGGTTGACCGGGACAAAGTAGAGAAATACGAAAAAGCCGATTATACCGGCTAGAATGATAAGTATGAGTGAAATGTTTCCCATTTTTTATTAGGCTTTGATTTAAATCGGTTCTACAATTATTTTATTTGAATCTATACGTATGATTTTGACTTTCTGATTTTCACCAATCCAGTTACCATTGGATCGAACTTCCACTTCCTTTTCTTTAAAGAGAGCTTTACCTATTGGTTTTAATGATGAAATGGTCTCACCTTCATCACCTACTGAAAGGGTAACTTTGTAATCCTCATTATAGTGACCTGTATTCTCATCTTTTAGTGAAAATCGCTCCCAGGACCTGGTTTTTAACGCATATATTAATGCTCCAAAGCCTATGGTGGCCGAGCCAATAAGAGTAATGGTTCCTACAGTGTTTCCAAAATAATCATAGGCAAAGTATACTCCAAAACCTACACAAATAAATCCTCCAATGCCTACTACAGTAGTACCAGGAACGAAAATCACTTCAATAATGATCAGCCCGATCCCCATAAGAATAAGACCTATGACAGTAAACGATTCCATATTACACTTAAGTTAATATGCTTTAGCAAAAAGCACTCGCTGCTTAGAAGGCTTTCCACTATAAATGCATTTTCCTTCTTCCTGCTTTGAATTTAATGGAATACACCGAATAGTTGCCTTTGTTTCTTCTTTTATTTTTTCCTCTGTTTCCGTAGTACCATCCCAATGAGCATAGACGAAACCTCCTTTGGTGTTTAAGATCTCTTTAAACTCATCGTAACTGTCTACCTCATGTGTGTTTTCGGTACCAAATTTCTTTGCTTTCAGGTAGATACTTTCCTGCATTTCAGCCAGGAGGTTGCCAATGAAATCAACGGCTTTTTCCTGATCTACGAATTGCTTTTCCTTCGTGTCTCGTCGGGCAATTTCAACTGTGCCTTTTTCAAGATCTTTAGGGCCGATCGCAATTCGAGCAGGAACTCCTTTAAGCTCATACTCTGCAAATTTCCATCCCGGCTTATGGGTTTCCCTTTTGTCATATTTTACGGAGATTCCTTTCGCACGGAGGTCCGAGATAAACTTCTCAGCCAGTTCAGAGATTTTTTCCAGCTCTTCGTCTTTCCTATAGATAGGAACAATGACCACCTGAATAGGTGCAAGGTTTGGAGGTAAAACCAGCCCGTCATCATCAGAATGAGCCATAATCAGCGCGCCCATTAGTCTGGTACTCACACCCCAGCTGGTTCCCCATACATAGTCTTCTTTGCCTTCTTTGTTGGCAAACTTCACATCAAAGGCTTTAGCGAAATTTTGACCCAGGAAATGCGAAGTGCCGGCCTGAAGTGCTTTCCCATCCTGCATCATAGCTTCTATGCAATAGGTTTCTACTGCCCCGGCAAAACGTTCATTTTCTGTTTTCACTCCTTTTACTACCGGGATGCCCATAAATTTTTCCACAAAATCTGCATAAACATTGAGCATTTGCATGGTTTCTTCTTCGGCTTCCTGCTTAGTGGCATGGGCGGTGTGCCCTTCTTGCCATAGAAACTCGGCAGTTCTTAGAAAAAGTCGTGTTCTCATCTCCCATCTCACTACGTTGGCCCATTGGTTGATCAGGAGTGGCAGGTCTCGATAAGACTGTATCCAGTTTTTGTATGAGTCCCAGATGACCGTTTCAGAAGTAGGTCTTACGATGAGCTCTTCTTCCAGCCGGGCATCAGGATCTACAACCACTCCACCTTTCTCCTCATCGTTTTTTAATCGGTAATGAGTGACAACAGCACATTCTTTAGCAAACCCTTCCACATGGTCTGCTTCACGACTAAAAAATGATTTAGGAATGAAAAGCGGGAAATAAGCGTTGCTGTGGCCCGTGTCTTTGAACATTTTATCAAGGGTGTCCTGTATCTTTTCCCATATGGCAAATCCATAAGGTTTTATAACCATACAGCCTCTCACGGGCGAATTTTCGGCCAAGCCGGCTTTTTTTACTAACTCGTTGTACCACAAAGAATAATCCTCAGACCTGCTTGGTATTGCTTTACTCATACTAGAATTTATGTTTTGGTATAGTAATTGCTTATATTTTTATGAAATTAAGTCAACAAATATAGCTTGACAATAGCGAAACTTGGAGGCTGGTTTCATTGTATTACTAAATAAAGGTAGGAATTATGGAAGCTTTAAAACGAATAACCGGAATCTTAAGCGTCATCTTATTTGTGGCGGCGGGGAACAGTGCTTTTGCGCAAGAGTATGATGACTTATACTTTACTGCAAAGGATAGAGAAGTAGCAAAAGCTAAGAAGCTTGAAAAAGATGACAGCAGAGCTACCTATGAATCCTACACTAATAATACTTATTCAGATAATTATTCAGCTCAGGAAGTAAATCCGGAGTATATAGCCCGATATAAAACCAATTCTGAATATGAAAGTGATAGCGACTATGTGGATAATGTGGATGAAAATGTCACATACGGTCAACCAAGCTATTCCAATATTTCCTACTTTCCGGAAGAACAAACAGTAGCCAACCCAGACAATGGAACCACAGTCATCAATAATTATTACAACACTCCGGTGAGTGGCAACAATTGGAATAACTGGTATGATCCATATTGGGGTTATAACTCAGGCTTTGGATACAATCCGTGGGGCTGGAATTCCGGATGGAATGTTTCCATTGGCTTTGGATGGGGTACCCGATTAGGATGGGGATGGTATGACCCATTTTGGAGTCCTTATTGGGGATATCCGGGATATGCCGGAGGATGGTTTTATAACGACCCATGGGGCTGGAATACTCCTTACTATGGAGGATGGGGCTACTATGGCTGGAATCGATACAGCTATGCATATAATAGCGGATTTTATAACGGACTCTACTATGGAGGATATTACAACAATAAGTACTGGGGCGAAGGTAACAGCGGAAGTAGCAGAGATATTGTAAGAGGTGGTGGCAGATCAAGTCGTTACATTTCGGATCGATCAAGACTGAATAGCACCAATTCAAGAGCTGCAACCAGTATCAATTCCAGAAGTAGCACAAACAGTAACTCCAGAGTGGTGGATAATCGCGACTTCAGCCGAACTCAAAATGAATACTTTAGTCGTTCAAGAACAGGGCTTTCCAGGTCTTCAGGAACGGTGAGTTCAAGATCTGACAGGTCTTCTGCATACTCATCCAGTGGACGAACAAGCTCTTCTTCTACCTATGGCAGAACCAGTGGTTCTACCTACTCTACACGAGATAGAAGCAGTTCCGGGTCCAGCTACTCTTCCAGAAGCAGGTCTGGCAATAGCAGTGGTACGCTGAGGTCATCAGGTTCTAATAGCTCTTCTTCCAACAGAAGATATAATAGTTCTTCTTACAATTCCTCTTCTTCTTCTAATAGCAGGTATTCTTCAGGAAGCAGAAGCAGTTCTACTTACAGAAGCTCCGGGTCATCCAGCTCAAATAGAAGCAGCTATACACCATCAAAGAGCCGCAGTTCCGGTAGCTCATATACACCTAGTCGTAGCAGCGGGTCATCCAGCAGGTCTTCTTATACTCCGTCAAGGTCTAGCTCCGGAAGCAGGTCTTCCGGGACTAATAGCAGATCCTCCGGTGGCAGAAGCTCATCACGACGTGGTGGAGGTGGTTTGTAAAATAGATTAGAAACTCAAAATAATAGGCCATGAGATTTTTCAAATACATATTGTTTGGTGGGGCAGCTATGCTCAGTGGTGTAGCATCAGCTCAGTACTTTAATGATGCTTTGATATTTAGCCAGACAACGCATACCATTGGTAGCTCTGCCAGGATGCAGGCTTTAGGAGGCACACAGATATCGCTTGGAGGGGATATGAGTTCAGCGGCATCTAATCCGGCCGGCCTTGGTTTTTTTAATCGGAGTGTTGTTTCATTTACTCCCAGCATGAATTTTCACACGACGAATTCCTCCTATGCAGGCTCGGTGTTTCCTTCCTTCCGAAACAACTTCAACATTGCCAATGTAGGAATAGTCCTGAATGCTAACAAAGGCAACTATACAGATGAAAAATTTAAGGCCGGGTCATTTGCCATCTCCTATAGCCGGACCAATGATTTCAATAGTGATTTTTTCTTTCAGGGGAGAGATGGTTTTTCCGCGATCGATATTTTTATAGATGATGCTGGCATAACGGCTCCTGCAAACCTTCCAGAAATGGCTGGTTCAGCTTATGAGAATTATCTGATTGATCCTGTTTATGATGAAAGTACAGGTGATTTACTCAGGTATGACTCTTATGTTTTAGGTGCGCCATTGAGGTCTGAAGATGTACGAACCAGCGGCGCACAAAGCCAGTTGAACTTTGCCTGGGGGGGCAACTATGATGACAAAGTTTACTTTGGTGGTGGTATTGGCTTTACTACCGTTAATTACAGTATTGACCGAACATACAGGGAAGAACTGTACACAAATACCAATGGAGATGTGGACCCGTTTATAGACCACACCAGGATAAGGGATGAATTATCTGTAAGTGGCGGTGGAATAAACGCTACCATTGGGATGATTGTTCGCCCTATAAACTTCATTACACTAGGAGCTTCCTACATGACACCTACGTACTACTCTCTTGAGGATGAAACCGGGTTTATTCAGACGACGAGTTGGAATAGTGTAGAGTTAGAAAATGGAGATGTACTTAATAATGTGAGCTATCCAAGTGACATTTACATGAATCAATACAACCTAAAAAGTCCTGGAAAGATCAATCTGGGAGCAACTGCTTTCTTAGGTAAGGCAGGCTTTATCTCAGGAGATCTTCAGTTTGTAGACTATACCAGCAGCCAGCTGAGATCATCTGATTTCTCGGTGGTAGAAGATAATAACCGGATCAAAGAGCTGTACAGGGATGTGGTGAACTTTAATGTAGGTGGAGAGTTTAGACTGGAGAATTTTAGGTTCAGAGGTGGTTTTGCACATTTTGGAGATCCCTATAAGGATGGTGACTTTTTTGATGAAAGTAGAAGGAATTTAAGCTTCGGAGTAGGTTACAGAACCAGAGACTACTTTGTGGATTTTGCATTTGTAAATAGTAAGACCAATGAATTGTTTGATTCTTATTTCTACTTTGACAATGAAGGAGCAGCCAACAGTGCTGATATAGAAAAAATAACGAATACTGCTTCTGTAACAGTGGGATTCAACTTTTAAGAATAGAAGCAACTTGATTTGCTAACAGGTCCGGATCTCTATGTTTTATAGATATCCGGGCTTTTTTGTAAACAGGGAGTCGTTTTTCAAGCAATTCATCAATCTTTTCTTCTACTGCTCCCTGCATAAGGGGGCGGTCGGTTTTTTCCGAAAGCCTTTCTATAAGGAGGGACCGGTCAGTTTCCAGGAAGACCGTTACCCCGTTTTGATTCATGAATTCTATGCCGTCATAAAAACATGGAGTACCACCGCCTGTTGAAATAATGAGTTCTTTATTATTTTCGGTTACTTCCCGAAGGGTTTCTGCTTCCAGTTTTCTGAAGTAATCCTCACCCCGATCCGCAAAAAGTTCAGGGATCCGCTCGCCAGCCTTTTCTTCTATCGCATGATCCAGGTCAAGCATCGGATAGTTAAAGTACTCTGAGAGGAGGCGGGCAAAATATGATTTCCCCGAACCTGGCATGCCTATCAGGTATATTCTCCCCTGAAGCATTAGTACAATAACTGGTTGATCGTGGATACATCAGGAGTATCGTTGTGATGCCATTTACCTTTTACAGTACCATCAGAAAGCAGCAAAATACCCGGATTGGAGCGGACCATGGTTTTGAGCACGGTAGCATCAGCAAAGTAGTAAGGTATGGCTAGCTGAACATCATGCCTGAAGCCTTCAAAAGCTTCTCTTCCTGAGGCTGTTAGCACCCAGGGTTCGGCTATACTAATGTTATTGACTAAAGCTTTTATCTCATCCATATTTTCCTGAGAGGCTTTTTCAACATTCTGAATAATGATCAACAGTTTATTTCCTTTCAGCAGTTGGTCAGTGAATTCTCCTTCGTCATTCCAGACACCCAGGTCAGTGATTTTTGGTTGAGCTTCAGGATTGACCAGATCCATGGACTTAAATGTGTATGACTTGTCTGAGGGGTAAGTTTCAAAAACATATTTCTCACCATCCTTTTCCATTACATACTCATACTCCAGCTCGGCTGAGGGTTGCATGAGCGTAGGTAAGTGATTTCCTATGGCATAAGTCCTGAAATCTTTGAAAGGCAGATGTGCAATGGTATACACAGCCAGGAAAGTGAAAAGTGCGGTGGCTGATGCCATTTGTATATGCTGGTAAGCCGGAGTGGACCAGGAAGTGAACTTCTTTCTGTTGATAAAAATGACAACAATGAGCACCAGTAGAATGATGTCTTTGTAAAATGACTGCCAGGGGGTGAGCTTGATCGCATCTCCAAAGCAACCACAGTCGGTAACTTTATTGAAATAGGCTGAGTAAAATGTAAGGAAGGTAAAGAAAATGATCAGTCCTAAAAGCACCCAACTGGTGATGTTCATTTTGTAGCCAATAATCAAGGCAATTCCCAAAATCACCTCCAGTACACTCAGAACTACTGCAAGGAACAAAGCGGCAGGTACAAACACCTCAAAGAAAGGGGCAATGTCACTGGCAAATACTTCAAAATACTCCTGCAGCTTAATGGATGTTCCTACCGGATCATTTACTTTGATGATCCCTGAGAAAATGAACAACCCTCCTACAAGGTATCTGGCTATTTCAAATATTATCTTCATTTTGCTTCTTTTAGTTTGATCATACAAAAGACCGAATAATTGATAATGTCCTGATAATTTGCGTCCACACCTTCAGAAATTAAGGTTTGGCCTGCATTGTCTTCAATTTGCTTGACCCGGAAGAGCTTCATCAGGATAATATCCGTCATGGAGCTAACGCGCATCTCACGCCATGCTTCTCCATAATCATGATTTTTGTTTGTCAGCAGACCTAAAGTATCAGCAACGGCTTTGTCATATTTTGGTTCTAAGTCCTCATAGGAGATTTCCATTGGGTCTTTCCCGGATAATTGCATTTGTATAAGAGCGATAATGCAATAGTTGATGATGCCAATAAATTCTGACTCTACATTATCGGCTACTTTCTGAGAACCTTTTTCCTGGATAGATCGAATGCGTTGAGCTTTGATAAAAATCTGATCTGTAATGGAAGGTATGCGGAGGATTCTCCATGCGGTGCCATAATCTTTTGTTTTTTTAGCAAAAATCACCTTGCATGCGGCAATAATTTCGTTGTATTGCTCTATCGTTTGATCTTTCAATTCTAAAAATAATTATATTAATTCCCTTGACAGACAAATCTAATACATTGACCAGTCAAAAAACCATAAATATCAATGGAACCCTGCTAAACTTATCCAATCCAAAGGTGATGGGTGTAATCAATGTTACTCCCGATTCATTCTATACCGGAAGTCGAAAACAAGCCTTAGCAGATGTGCTAAAGGCAGGAGAGAAGATGGTGAAAGAGGGTGCAACGTTTTTGGATGTGGGGGGATATTCCTCAAGACCCGGAGCAGAAGACATACCTGTGAGTGAAGAGCTTGACCGGGTACTAAAACCCGTCGAGGAGTTGGTAAAAAATTTCCCTGAGGTGTACATTTCCATAGATACCTTCCGCGCTGAGGTGGCCAGAAGAGCGGTGGACTCAGGAGCGCATATCGTAAATGATATTTCTGCGGGGAATTTAGATAAAGATATGATGCTAACGGTTGGTAAATTATCAGTACCTTATGTGGCGATGCACATGCGTGGCACACCGCAAACAATGAAACAATTAACCGCCTACGATGATTTACTTAAAGAGGTAATAGCCTATTTTTCTAAAAAAATTTCCCAGGCAAAGGACTTTGGCATTAAAGATGTGGTCATTGATCCGGGTTTTGGCTTTGCTAAAACGGTGGAACAGAATTATTATCTGTTAAATCACGTTGACTACTTACAGCATTTGGACAGACCTGTATTGGTGGGTGTTTCCCGTAAGTCCATGCTTAAAAAGGTACTAAACGTCGAAGCAGGGGGGGCTTTGAATGGTACAACTGTTTTAAATACAGTAGCTTTGCTTAAAGGTGCCAGCATCCTCCGTGTACATGACGTGAAAGAAGCTGTGGAGGCGATTAAACTTATAAATAAACTATCAATTGATCCTTGGATTTAACATCGGATTTCTGGAAATAGGATGGGTGGACATCATCGACATCCTGTTTGTAGCTGTGCTGCTATACCAGGTATATAAGCTGATGCGGGGAAGTATGGCCATCAAGGTCTTTATTGGTTTCCTTATCCTTTACCTGATCTATCTGGTGGTAAAAGCTGCCCAGATGGAGTTACTCAGTAGTATCCTGGGACAGTTTATGGGTGTTGGTGTGTTGGCGGCTATCATTTTGTTTCAGCAGGAGATCCGTAAGTTTTTACTGTTGCTGGGCAGAACCCCACTTCTTAATGATGGCAATTTTCTCCAGAACCTGAAATCCATCTGGTCCAGTAATGGCAGATATAGTAAGTCTGACATTACCCCATTGATTGAAGCTGCCAAAACTTTGGGAGGGACGAATACCGGGGCGCTGATCGTACTGTCAAAAAATTCAGAGCTTAAATTCTTTGCTGAGTCGGGTGACCGTTTGGATGCACAGATCTCTAAGCGATTACTGATGGCTATTTTTAATAAATATAGTCCTCTGCATGACGGGGCGGTGATTATTTATAATAACCGGATTATAGCCGCCCGATGTATTTTACCTGTAACAGAGCGTGAAATGCCCGCTCAGTTTGGTCTGCGCCACAGGGCTGCATTGGGAATGTCTGAAAACACAGACTCACTGGTTATCGTGGTATCCGAAGAAACAGGGCAGCTATCTGCAATGCGTAATGGGGAGATCTTTCATAATTTATCTACTCAAGAGCTTCGTAAAAGCATAAATGAATACTTGTACGAAGAGACAAGGGAAGCGCCAGCCAGTACCACAGACAGTGTGCTGAAAAAAGCAAAAGAAGAAGGCTCCAAAAAAGAAGAAGCTGCCCGCAAAGAGGAGCTTAAGAAGGAGAAGAAAGAGCAAAAAGAAGAAGAGAAGGAATCAGCTAAAGCTAGCTGATCACCCCCAGTTCTCTTCCTACTTCCGCAAAAGCCTTTATTGCTTTATCCAGGTGGGACTTGTCGTGAACCGCAGACATTTGTACTCTTATCCGGGCCTGTCCTTTTGGTACAACAGGGAAATAAAAGCCAATCACGTAAATCCCTTTCTCCAATAATTTTTGAGCCATTTTTTGAGATAAGACTGCATCATAGAGCATGATCGGGACAATGGCATGATCGCCGGGTTTGATATCAAATCCGGCTTTGGTCATCTCGGCCCGGAAGTATTTTGTATTCTCTTCCAGCTTATCGCGTAGTTCGGTCGTTTCGGATAGCATATCAATAACCGCAATGGATGCTCCCACTATAGACGGAGCTAATGTGTTGGAAAAAAGATACGGTCGGGATCTTTGCCGGAGGATATCAATGATCTCTTTCTTACCCGATGTAAATCCACCGGAAGCTCCACCCAGGGCTTTCCCCAGCGTTCCTGTGATAATATCCACCTTATCCATAACCCCACGGTACTCATGAACTCCGCGACCGGTTTTACCCATAAACCCTGTGGAATGGCATTCATCCGTCATTACCACGGCATCATACTTTTTAGCCAGTTCGCAGATCTTATCCAGCTGAGCTATGGTGCCATCCATGGAAAACACTCCGTCAGTCACGATGACTTTGACCCCAGCTGCCGAAGCTTCGTTCAATTTGGCTTCAAGGTCGCCCATATCGTTATGGTTGTACCTGTAGCGTGCTGCTTTGCATAATCGTACTCCATCGATAATGGAGGCATGGTTCAGCGCATCTGAAATGATGGCATCTTCTGGTCCTAGTAGCGGTTCGAAAACACCACCATTTGCATCGAATGCAGCAGCATACAATATGGTATCTTCTGTCCCGAGAAATTCGGAGATTTTTTTCTCCAGCTCTTTGTGAATGTCCTGTGTACCGCAAATAAACCGTACCGATGACATGCCATAGCCGTGCGTATCTATCGCTTTTTTGGCTGCTGCAATTACCCTGGGGTGTGAGGATAAGCCCAGGTAGTTATTTGCACAAAAATTAATAACCTCTTTCCCATCCTGCAGCCTGATGACCGCATCCTGTGGCGAGGTGATGATACGCTCTTCCTTGTATAGTCCTGCCTCTTTTATTTCTGCTATTTCCCCGGTTAGTTTTTGTTTAAGTGAATCGTACATTCGTTGTTTATTTTTTTATTTTGGGAACAATTTTAGGTTTTACTTTTTTGGGTTGTTGAGAGGCTTTTTCTTCAGGTTCTTTTTCTATAAGGTACTTTCGCCTGATCTTGTTTATCAAAAAAAGCTTTTGTGCGGTAAAGCTCTCGGGGTGCATCTGAGAAAAGTGCATATTGAAAGATCGATACGTCTCAGTATCCCCTTTTTTAAACTTATCCGGATCTATTTTCTTACTGATGAGATACTCTCTAAAGTTCATGTGAGCAAATTTATAAGTAAACAAGATTATAACTTATTACATTGTTCAAATTACTACTTTTGCAGTCTAAAACAACATTACCCTAACACCCCAACATGGATAAGATTTTAGTCATCGGTGCATGTGGCCAGCTTGGCACAGAGCTCACCCTCTCACTTCGTAATTTATTTGGTACGGATCAGGTTATTGCTTCAGATGTAAAGGAGCCGGTAGATCTGCTAAAGGATGGTCCTTATGAGCAGTTTGATGTAATGGACAAAGCACGGTTAGACGGACTTGTGAAGGACCATGCAATCACCCAGATCTATCACCTTGCTGCCATTTTATCAGCAAAGGGGGAGCAGAACCCAAAGTATGCCTGGGATCTAAATATGAACAGCCTGTTGAATGTCCTGGAAACGGGTAGAAATGGTGTGGAGAAAATCTATTGGCCCAGTAGTATTGCAGTATTTGGACCTGATACTCCCAAAACCAAAGCACCACAGAAAACAATCATGAACCCTAATACCGTTTACGGAATTAGTAAACTGGCAGGTGAGCGATGGTGTGCTTATTATCATCAGAAATACGGAGTGGATGTCCGTTCCCTTAGGTATCCCGGCTTGATCGGTTATAAAGCCAAGCCAGGCGGAGGTACGACGGATTATGCTGTGGATATTTTCCGGAAAGCTATACTGGATGGGAAGTATGACTGTTTTTTGCGATCAGATGCCCTGCTTCCCATGATGTACATGGACGATGCAGTCCGAGCTACCATTGAGATCATGCAGTCTGAATCAAATCAGATTAAAGTTCGTTCAAGCTATAACCTGAGGGCGATCAGTTTCTCTCCTGAGGAGATTTACAGGGAGATCAAAAAAAGGTATCCTGATTTTCAGATTGCGTATAACCCTGATTTCCGTCAGGAAATAGCCGATGGATGGCCAAATAGCATTGACGATAGTGAAGCGCGTAATGATTGGGGATGGGAAGCTGAATACGATTTGGAAAAAATGGTAAATACCATGCTGGACAATCTTGAGTCCATTCTGCTGACCACAAAATAATTTTTAAGTAAATTGAGAATTCTTAAAATATATTTTTAATTGCCCAGGTTATTTGGGTCTTAGTTCTTAAAATGTTTGACTTAATCTGATTTTTGATCTTTCTTTCAATTTGATTTGAAATCATCAACCCTATGGCAGACTTGCAAAACTTATCGCTTTCTACTGAAGGCAGTATACTTACTGTAACTATCAATAGAGAAAGCAAACTAAATGCCCTGAATACTGGTACGATAGCTGAATTAAAAGAGGTTATTCAGTCAGTATATGATGATAAAGATATCAGTGGCGTGATCATTACCGGGGCTGGCGAAAAGGCTTTTGTCGCCGGTGCGGACATTAGTGAATTTTCTGAGCTCAATGAGCTGAATGCCAGGAAGTTTTCTGAAGAAGGCCAGGAAGTATTTCAGCTTATTGAAAACTCTCACACTCCGGTGATCGCTGTAGTGAGTGGTTTCGCCCTGGGTGGTGGGTGCGAGCTGGCTATGGCTTGTCATATGCGTGTAGCCACTTCTTCAGCTAAGTTTGGACAACCAGAGGTAAATCTGGGTATTTTGCCAGGTTATGGAGGTACACAGCGACTCACACAGCTGATAGGTAAGGGACGTGCTTTCGAATACCTGATGACTGGCGATATGATAGAGGCGGACAAAGCTTTGGAGTGGGGTCTCATTAATTATATGGAAGGTGATAAAGAAAAAGCCCTGGAAAAGGCAGCCAGCCTTTTAAACAAGGTCAATGAAAAAGCCCCTATAGCAATAGGTTTAGTTATAGACTGTGTAAATACAGTCTTCAATCACGATGAAAATGGCTACCAAACAGAGGCCAATGCCTTTGCAAGGTGCTGTGGTACGGAGGATTTCAAAGAAGGGGCTGCAGCATTTATGGAAAAAAGACAGCCGAAGTTTACCGGAGAGTAAGTGGGACAACTCAGGCAACTTGCCGGGCAGACCGTCATTTATGGTGCAAGCAGCGTATTGGGTAGGGTTTTAAATTACCTTCTTGTACCTCTTTATACAGCAGTTTTTTCTCCCGGAGAATATGGTATCGTTACGGAGCTTTACGCCTATGTAGCCTTTCTCAATATTCTCTATACTTACGGGTTTGAAACGACCTATTTCCGATTCGCTACAAAGGGAGAGTCTCCGGACAAATACTATCACCTCAGTCAGACTTCATTGGTGATTTCAGCTGTTCTTTTTAGTACAATTCTCATTGTGCTTGCTGATCCTATTGCCAATGCCTTACATTATCCCGGACAGGGGAGGTACATTGTCTGGTTGGCACTGATACTGGCTGTGGATGCAATGGTGGTGGTACCTTTCGCCCGACTGAGGCTTAAGATGCAGGCGGTGAAGTTTGCGGCATACAAACTCTCTAATATTGGACTTAACATTATTCTGAACCTGTTTTTCCTGGTGTTTTGTCCGTGGTGGCTTACGCTTTATGAGTCAACCTTTATTTCGACCATTTATGTTCCGGAGCTCGGCGTGGGCTATGTTTTTTTGTCTAATCTCATAGCTAATGGGATGTATCTACTCTTTTTCTTTCCTACGTTGGTCAAAGTGAGGTTTACACTCACTAAGGATTGGGTGGCAATGATGCTTTATGCTACTCCTCTATTGATCATGGGGTTTGCAGGGGTGACCAATGAGATGCTTTCCAGAGCTTTGCTGAAATATTTACTTCCGGAGGGCTTTTATTCTGATTATACAAACCAGGAGGTTTTAGGGATTTTTGGAGCTTGTTATAAGTTATCCGTGTTTATGACTTTGGCAGTGCAGGCATTCAGGTATGCTTTTGAGCCATTTTTCTTTTCCAATGCGGCAGAAAAAAAATCACCGGAGCTTTTTGCTAAAGTAATGCACGGTTTTATCATTTTTGGCTCCTTCTCATGGTTGCTTATTTCACTGTTTTTACCTGATATAGCACCCATTTTTCTACGCAGACCCAGCTACCTGACGGGTTTGGGGATCGTGCCATGGTTACTGGGTGGTGGCCTTTTTCTTGGTATTTACTTTAATCTCTCTCTCTGGTATAAGCTGACTGATAAAACCATCTATGGGGCCTGGATAACGGTGACAGGCGCTTTACTGACCATTATTCTCAATGTAGTGCTGATTCCGGTCATCGGTTATATGGGAAGTGCTGTAACTACATTTCTGAGCTACCTTACCATGGTGGTCATTAGCTATTATTTCGGACAAAAAAACTACAAAATTCCCTATCACACAGGAAAAGGTCTTTTTTACATCACAATAGCTGGCCTTTCCATAATAGCGTTTTATTTTTGGAGCTTTGATCAAATCTATAAGTATTTCATAGCCATTGGTTTATTGGTTTTTTATGGGATCATGGTTTGGTTGCTGGATATTAGAGTAGGAACGTTTAAGTAAGGATACTAAGATATGAATCTCATCATCCCCATGGCAGGGAAAGGTAAGCGGCTAAGGCCCCATACATTGACTACCCCAAAACCACTCATACCCATTGCAGGTAAGCCTATTGTTCAGCGATTGGTAGAGGACATTGCGGGAGTCATTCCTGAAAAGGTGGAAAATATAGGGTTTATTGTCGGAGACTTTGGAAAAGAGGTTGAGCAAAAGCTTATGGAAATTGCAGAGGCAGTGGGAGCAAAAGGACATATCTTTTATCAAACCGAAGCCCTGGGTACAGCGCATGCGGTTTACTGTGCTAAGGATCTGCTTGAAGGGAAAACCACTGTGGCTTTTTCTGACACTCTGTTCAAAGCTAATTTTCAGCTAAATACGGAAGATGAGGGTATTATCTGGGTGAAGCGGGTAGAGGACCCCAGTGCATACGGGGTGGTAAATCTGAATATCGAGGGTATGATCACAGAATTTGTAGAGAAGCCTGAGGAGCCTGTTTCCGACCTGGCCATCATTGGGATCTATTATTTTAAAGAGGCTGAAAAGCTCAGACAGGAGCTGGATGATATCATTGCCAATGACGTCAAAGCCGGAGGTGAATATCAGCTGACCACTGCTTTGGAGAATCTTAAGAAAAGTGGTGTTAAATTTACGACCGGGGCGGTGGATGAGTGGCTTGATTGTGGCAATAAAGCAATAACAGTTCAGTCTAACTCTGCTTACCTGAATTTTCTGGGGAAAAATCAAATTGCTGAATCTGCTAAAATTGAGAACTGTGTGATTAAACCTCCTGTTTTTATTGGTGAAAACGTTCAGATAGTTGATTCGGTGATCGGTCCCGACGTTTCCGTAGGTGATGATTGTCAAATCAGTGGTTCGGTCATTAAAAGTTCACTTATTCAGACCAATACCAACCTAAATAACGTTAATTTGGTTAACTCCATGCTGGGAAACTTCGTTAAGATGGAGGCTGTTTCTCAAGATGTAAGCCTTGGAGACTATACGGAATGGAAGGGGTAAGCAAATGAAAGTCAAACTATTAACAATATTATTTTTCCTGATCACCCTGATGGCTTATGGCCAGAGAGGGAAGAAGAAAAATCAGGATTTTGATCCATTGGACGTCACTCAGCTCTCCGAAGGTGAAGCGCTCAAGGTGGAAACCATGCTCATTGAGGCCGAGAAGGAACTAATACTGGAGAATTATTACAAGGCCTATGATCTCTATAAGTCCGCACTGGAGCTGGATCCTAACAATGCCACACTTAACTTTAAAACCGCTGAGGTTTTAGTCAAAAACGGAGACAATCAGACTGCATTGGCATATGCAGATAAAGCAGCTGATCTGGACCCGTCAAATAAGTACTACCTGCTCCTGGCTGCAGAGATCAATAAAAACCTCTCTAACTACAAAGAGGCTGCAGAGATTTATCAACAAATGATAGATAATATACCCGGCACAGAATCTTACTTATTTGACCTGGCCCTGATCTATCAATACCTGGGAGAAGATGAGAAAGCTCTGGAAGCTTATGGCCGGGCAGAGGAGTATTTCGGTATGAATGAAATGGTCCTTTACGAAAAGCAAAAAATTTACCTTAAGGATCAAAATTATGATGCCCTTATTGCGGATTGGGATAAACTAATTGCGGAAAATGAAGGACAGGAACGGTTTGTGATAGACCTATGTGAGTTCTTAATTTCTCAGGGTTTTTATGACCAGGCTAAGGACCGGTTGGGTGACCTGGAGAATAACACCCATGCAGATCTCCTGTTGAGTCAGATAGCTTTAGAGCAAGGTGAAATTGAAAAAGCCATTATGCTGGCTAAGACCACATTTAAGAGTACTGCTGTAGACTTTAAGTCCAAAGTTCAGCTCCTGAATAGTTTTATGGACCTGTCCATTACCTCAAATGACCTTAGCGCTGTGCAGGATCTGGCAACAGACCTGGCGGAGCAATACCCGGATAAATATGAGGTCCAGGCTTTTACAGGAGACTTGATGTTTCGTCTGGAAAATAAGGAAAAAGCACGCGAATACTATCTTTCTGCTGTGAGGATCAACCCCTCAAACCATGGTGTTTGGCAAAACATTTTGAGTATAGAGTCAGAGCTCAGTGAGTATGACAGTATGATCGTACACGCTGAGGAGGCTTTGGAATATTTCCCAAATCAGGCGGTCTTCTACTATTTTGCTGGTACAGGGTATCTGTTAGAAAAGAATTACAAGCGATCTATTCAGTTGTTAGACCAGGGAAAAAAATATGTGACAGAGTCTGATCTGCTGACGGTATTTTATGGTCAGATGGGTGATGCCTATAATAGCCTGAAGCAGTATGAAAAATCATACAGTGCGTATGAGAAGGCGCTTGAATCTGATCCGGATAATGACCATGTGCTGAATAATTACAGCTATTTCCTGAGTCTGAGAAAGAAAGACATGGACAAAGCCCTCACTATGTCAACAAAGCTTATAGAGATGCACCCGGATAACCCCACTTATCTTGACACTCATGGATGGGTGTTGTATAAGATGGAAAGGTACGAAGAGGCTTTGCAACATCTGGAAAAAGCAGCTACTTTAGAAGACGATGGCACGATTATAGAGCACCTTGGAGATGTATTGTATCAACTCGGACGAGTGGATGAGGCGATAGAGCAATGGAAACGTGCAAGCACATTTGATGACGTGTCAGAAAATATTCAAAAGAAAATTGCAGAAGGTAAGTTATATGAGTAAGATTTGGACGCTATTGGTTGTGTCCTTGGTCCTATTTTCCGGGTGTAATAAGAAATTTTCAGACATTTTTTATCGAAGTGGGGGAAAACTGGTCGTCAATGATGTCAACTTTGAGCACCTTTCAGCAAAGGCTAAAATTGATTTTGAGAGTTCAAAAAACAGCCTTTCAGGAACTGCTAACATGCGGCTTAGAAAAGATAGTATTATCTGGATTTCACTCTCGCCGGGATTGGGCATAGAAGCTGCAAGGGTTCTGATCACCAAAGACTCCATATTTTTTCTGAATAAAATAGATAAAGAGTATTCACAATTGAGCTTTACACAACTAAGCGAGAAATTTGAGTTTGACATTACATTTGATCTGGTGCAATCAGTGATTTTAGGCAATTTGATATACCCGTATGATCAGGAGAGGGTCCTGAAAAATGCTGAGCTCTATGCCTACAATCAGCAGCATGGGAAGTTCTTTTTTGAAAACTTCATCGGAGCGAAAACGATGAAGCTGGAAAAGGTACAGGTTAAAGATACTGTTTCGAAAAATACAATTTCTGTAAATTACAGCGATTTTCAGTTGGTGGAGAATGAGATTTTTCCTTACAAGATTTCAGCAAATCTTAAATATAAAGATTCGTTGAAAGGGTCTATAGATGTAGATCTGGAGTATAAGCAGACCAACATTGAAAAAAAACCGTTGAAGTTTCCGTTCAATGTACCACAGAAATATGAGCATAAGTAAGTCTTCCTGGCAGTTTTGCTTGATACTTTTACTTCTATGCTCGTTTCAGGCGTTTTCGCAAAAGACCAAAACTCAGCTGGAACAGGAAAAACGTGAAAACCTGCGTAGAATTGCCGAGGCAGAGAAGATCCTCAATGATACGGAATCTGAGAAAAAAGCAACAATGGGACAGCTTCGCGCCCTAAATCAGCAGATTTCAGCCCGTGAAGGCCTCATCAATTCACTCAGTGAAGAGGTTAACTTACTGGACTCTGAAATAGGGGATCTGAGTATCATTGTAAATGCCCTCCAAAACGATCTGCGCAGGCTTAAAGAAGAGTATGCTGCGATGATCTATTCGAGTTTTAAAGCTAATTCAGGTTTTACCAAACTCACTTTTTTGTTTTCTTCCAGCACGTTTAACGAACTGTTTCTGAGGCTCAAGTATCTTGAGCAATACTCAGAAGCAAGAAAGCTACAAGCCCAAAAGATAGAGGAGGTTTCATTGGAGCTGGATGATCAGCGAAACGAGGTGGAGATCAAACGTTCCGAGCAGCGAATACTACTGAATCAGCAGCTTGCGGAAAACAAGAAATTGCTTCGGTTAAAAAGCAAACAGAGTGGCCTGGTACAGGAGCTCACCAAGAAAGAAAAAGAGCTTCGGGATGAGCTGGCCGAACGCAAGCAGGCTTTGGACCGGCTGGACCGACTAATTGCTGAGATCGTCAGAAAAGAACTGGAACGCTCTAAAACACTTTCTTCTAAAGCTATAGCCAATGAAGAAGAAATTACGGCCTCTTTTGAAACGAACAAAAACAGACTTAACTGGCCGGTAAGTTCAGGGTTCGTCTCCTCAAAGTTTGGGAAACAGCCCCATCCGGTACTTAAAGGTATAGTGATCGATAATCGGGGAGTGGAGATTCAAACCGGAAAAGATGCGCCTGTCAGGAGCGTGCATAAAGGAAAAGTGATTACGGTAGCTTTTGCGCCAGGGATGAACAACGTGGTGATGATCCAGCATGGGGAGTACTTTACTTTATACGCACGTCTTAAAGAAGTAAACGTGAAGAAGGGGAGCATTGTGGATCAGGATGATCTAATCGGCCAGGTTTACACAGACAAAAATGGAGTTTCCGAGTTGCACTTTGAGATTTGGAAAAACCGTGTAAAATTAAACCCGGAACAATGGCTTTCCGCGAAATGATTTTTCGGTAGATGTTGTTTTATACCTATCTTTGATTTTCCATTTAAATTGAATGAATATGAACACGGTCTTAGCGTTTGCATTTCCTGGGGGATGGGAACTAATCGTCATTATTCTTTTTGTAATTATTTTCTTTGGAGCTAAAAAAATCCCGGAAATCGCCAGAGGTATGGGTAAAGGTATTCGTGAGTTTAAGGATGCTACCAAGGAGATCAAAAACGAAATAGACGAAACGTCCAAAAAAGAAACTCAGAAGGAAACCAAAAAATAAGATTTGAATCCCAATTCTTCGTTTTTTCAGCTTAAGGAGCAACTTAGTGCGGGTAAGATTTCATGTGTGGAAATCGTAGAACATTATCTCACTCAGATTCACAAAAAAAACCCTTCACTCAATGCTTTTCTGGATATCTATGAGCAAGAGGCTCTGGATCAGGCGAGTGTTATAGATGCCAAAATCCGAAAGGACACAGCCGGGAGATTAGCCGGTATGGTTGTGGGCATCAAAGATGTGCTCTGTTATAAAGACCACCCATTACAGTGTGGCAGCAAAATTCTCGATGGTTTTGAGTCTCAGTTTACAGCTACTGCAGTGCAGCGGCTTATCGATGAAGATGCTATTATCATCGGAAGGAATAACTGCGATGAATTTGCAATGGGCTCATCTTGCGAAAACTCTGCGTTCGGTCCTGTCATCAATGCGGATGGAAATAACAGGGTTCCGGGAGGCTCATCAGGTGGCTCAGCAGTAGCAGTGCAGGCTGATATGTGTGCCGTATCATTAGGTACTGATACCGGTGGGTCCGTTCGACAGCCGGCATCTTTTTGTGGAGTTATAGGATTTAAACCCACTTACTCCAGAATTTCCAGACATGGCCTTGCAGCTTATGCCAGCACATTTGATACGATTGGTATTTTTGCGCACTCTGTGGAAGATACAGCTTTGGTGCTGGAGGTCATTGCCGGCAAGGATGAGCATGACAGTACGGTTTCTAATGAACCTGTGCTCCCGTACACCTCACGGCTTGAGCTTCCTAAAGATGTAAAAATTGCTTACCTCACAGAAACCCTGGAAAGTGAGGCCCTCAATGGCGAAGTAAAGGAGGCAGTGCTTCAATCAATCGATAATCTAAAAGCTCAGGGTTTTGATACCAGGGAGGTTTCATTTCCACTCATGGAGTATGCGCTTCCTACATATTATATTCTCACCACGGCAGAAGCCAGTTCTAACTTCTCGAGGTATGACGGGGTAAGATATGGGTACAGAACACCCAAGCCTGAAAACCTTGAAGCAATGTTTAAGAAAACACGCACTGAAGGGTTTGGGGAGGAAGTTCTCAGGAGAATATTACTGGGAACAGCTGTTCTTTCTGCCAGCTACCATGATGCTTACTATACCAAAGCTCAAAAAGTACGCAGGCTAATCCAAAACAGCCTGAATGATTTGCTGGAACAATATGATTTTATTGTTTTGCCTACTGCACCCACTACAGCTTTTGAGCTGGGAACTAAAACGGATAATCCAATGGAAATGTATTTAGCGGATTTGTTTACTGTGCAGGCCTCTGTTGCTGGTGTTCCAGCTGTATCTGTTCCAGTAGGACGGGATAAAGACGGTATGTCTATCGGTCTTCAGGTTATCAGTAAAGCGTTTACAGAAGATAAATTATTGGCTTTTTCGAAGTATATTTCTGATCAATAATCAGTAGTGCGTTATCGTTATGGTTAGGATGAAGAGTATTTTACTTGCTTTGGGCCTGGGGGCAGTGCTTACAAGTAGTGCCCAATCGGGTATTAGCTACGATTATATTCCTGATGCTACTTATGAGGAGGTCGCAGATAGAATTTCCTGTATTGAATCGGAAGTGCCGCTTAATTATAATGAGCGGGTAAAAGCATTTATCGATTATTTTACCGTTAGGGACAGAAATTACACCCGTGAGGTCCTTAAAAAGGTAGACCTTTATTTTCCTATTTTCGAAAAATACCTGGCTAAGTATAACCTGCCTGAAGAGCTTAAGTATTTATCTATTGTAGAGTCAGGACTCAGACCTAATGCTATCTCCAGAGCCAATGCTGTGGGGTTGTGGCAGTTTGTCAGCTCTACAGGTCGTATGTATGGTTTACAAAATGACTGGTATCTTGATGACCGGATGGATCCATATAAATCTTCAGATGCTGCTGCCCGACACTTAAGGGATCTTTACAGCATGTTTGGTGATTGGGAGCTTGCCCTGGCAGCTTATAATTGTGGGCCAGGTAATGTGAGGAAGGCTATCAGAAGGAGCGGTTATAAAAAAGAGTTTTGGGATATCTACCGGTATCTGCCTCGAGAGACGCGGTCTTATGTTCCGCAGTTTGTGGCTATAACCTACACACTTAATTATGCTCCGGAGCATAATCTTTTTGTAGAGGACCGGGAAATGCTGCCTGTTTATGATACTATTACGGTAAGCCAGTACTTTCACCTCGAGACATTTTCTGAGCAGCTTAACCTCTGCCTGGACGATCTCCTGAAGCTCAATCCAAATATAAAGCGAGGTGCACTACCTGAAGGGACTAAAAATTTCTCTCTGAAGATCCCATCCGATTTGAAGGAAAGCATTGTATCAAACAGGACCGTACTGTATGATACTGCTGGTAAAGTAGGAAAAGAACATCTGGAATACCTTGCCAGGAACATGCCCGGAAGCACTTACGGAAGAGAACGTTTCGTATACAGGGTAAGGAGCGGGGACGTGTTGGGCACTATAGCACAAAAACATCATGTCAGAGTCTCCGACCTTAAATCATGGAACAATTTGAATAGCAACATGATCCGGATCGGTCAGCGATTGAATATTTGGGTTTTGCCGACTTATTCCAGTCAGACAAAAGATCTGTATGCATCGGCACGCACTGCTGAGACGCTCGAGCTAAAGGATGGCCAGGAGTTTTATTATGTGCAGTCAGGGGATACCCTTTGGGGTATAGCACGTAACCACCCAAATCTATCGATCGATGAGATCAAAAAGCTAAACAATCTGAGTGGTAGCGATATCAAACCGGGTCAGCGGCTTATCATATCTTCCAGGTAGGTTCGTTGTAAAAACAGAGCTGTTTTTCTGGAGTAAAGCTTCAGGCAAAACTTTGATTTGGTTTGCCCTTTGGACAAATTACAACTGGATGAAGTAATTTGGGTTAATAATCGTTTACTTATATTTTAAAAACCCCGATAATGTCATGAGATTATTTTTTTCAATAATATTTCTGTCTTTACTATCCTTCTCTGGCTGTAAGTCAACTACCGATAAGGTAAAAAACGACTTCATGCCCTTAGCCAGAGGTGAAGACGACGAAATCATTTTGGTAATTGATTCAGCACTCTATCAGGGTCCGGTGGGGGAGACCATCAGGGACATGTATCAGCAATATGTAAGAATCCTGCCACAGGACGAATACCAGTTTGCACTCAATAAAGTAAACCCGCGAAAACTCAACAGTGTCCTGAAAAATGCAAAGAATATGATTTTTGTGATGACTCTTGATAATAAATCTCTTCAAAACAGGACTGTACAGGAGTACTTCACAGATAAATCACTAAAAATGATCCAGCGCGACAGCTCACTTTATTATAGTGTAAGAAAAGATGAGTTTGCCAAAGGACAAGTTGTCCTTTATCTGTTTGGTCAGGACGAAGAGCAACTGGTAGAAAACATTAAAGATAACAAATCTCAGCTTGTAGAACTATTTGAAACTGCAGTAAGGCAAAGAACCCGTGAAAAGATCTTTAGATCCACCAAAAAGCAATTGATGAAAGCCATCAAAGAAGATCATGGCTATAGTATTAAAATTCCCTTTGGGTATGATCTGGCCAAAAACCTGAAAGATTTTGTGTGGTTGCGTAAGCTGGAAGCAGAAAGTGAGCTTAACGTTTTTATTCATGAAAGACCCTACTCCAGTCAGGCTGTTTTTAATGACATTGGCGAGCTTCGAGATGAGATCACAGAAACATATCTTCGAGACAGTGAAAAGCCTGAGTTGCACATCAAGCGTCAGGAGATTGTTCCGGTTTATTCTGAGCGCGTCAACTTCAATAACAATTTTGCTGTAGAATCACGGGGTCTGTGGGCCATCAGTAATATGTCAGGAGGAGGGCCGTTTGTGAGTTATACGCTTGTTGACGAAAAAGGTCAAAGGCTTTATTACATAGAAGGATACGTGTATTCACCCGGAACCAAGAAAAAAGGACTTTTGAGAGAAGTCGAGGCAATAATTTCCACCTTTAGGTTGCCGAAAAATCCTTCTTAAAAACAACCAGTTTTAAAAACCCAACCTAAGAATGTGTGCTAAAATAAGAAGAAAAGAAGCGCTGGATTTTCATGAAGCAAAGCCAGCGGGAAAGATAGAAGTTACACCTACTAAACCCCTAAGTAGTCAGCGTGACCTTGCTTTAGCCTATTCCCCAGGAGTGGCTGAACCCTGCAAAGCGATTGCAGAAGATAAGGAGCAGGTCTATAAATACACTGCTAAAGGAAATCTCGTGGGAGTAATATCCAATGGTACAGCTGTGCTTGGATTAGGTAATATAGGTCCTGAAGCTTCTAAGCCGGTAATGGAGGGAAAGGGAGTGCTCTTTAAGAAATTTGCGGGCATTGATGTTTTTGATATTGAAATCAATGAGACCGACCCTGATAAATTTATAGAGATCGTTAGGAGTCTGGAACCGACGTTTGGCGGCATCAATCTTGAGGATATCAAAGCACCCGAAAGCTTTAAGATAGAAAGCACACTCCGCAAGGAAATGAACATCCCGGTGATGCATGACGACCAGCATGGCACTGCGATCATTTCCAGTGCTGCTCTGATCAATGCCTTAGAAATCATTGGTAAAAAGATCGAAGATGTAACCATAGTGGTTAGCGGGGCTGGTGCGGCGGCCATTGCATGTACGGATCTTTATGCATCCCTGGGAGCCCGACCCGAAAACATTGTCATGACTGACAGTAAAGGCGTGGTTCGTAAAGACAGGGGAAACCTGGACGAAACAAAGGCAAGGTATGCCACGGATCGTGACCTGCATACTCTGGAAGAAGCTTTGGAGGGGGCCGATGTATTTTTAGGCTTATCCATTGGTAATATTCTAAAACCTGCCACTCTGAAGAAGATGGCTAAAGATCCGATTGTTTTTGCCCTGGCAAATCCTGACCCCGAGATTGCTTATGATCTGGCCATGAAAACCAGGAAAGACATCATTATGGCCACTGGCCGCTCTGATCATCCTAACCAGGTCAATAATGTACTCGGTTTCCCATACATTTTCAGGGGAGCGCTGGATGTGCGATCCACAGCCATCAACGAAGAGATGAAGCTGGCGGCTGTGAAAGCCATAGCAGATCTTGCCAAGCAACCTGTGCCGGAAATGGTTCTTAAAGCATACGCTCAGCGAAACCTGAAGTTTGGTGCGGATTACCTCATCCCGAAACCCCTGGATCCAAGGTTGATCACCACCATTTCACCGGCTGTGGCCAGGGCAGCTATGGATAGCGGTGTAGCGAGGATCGGCATTAAAGATTGGGATCAGTACAGGCTGGACCTGCAGGAACGCATTGGAATTGATCAGCGATTGATCTCCAGGCTCATCACCAGAGCACGAAGAGACCCTAAACGTGTGGTTTTTGCTGAGGCTGATGATGTCAATGTGCTGAAAGCTGCGCAAATGTCTATAGATGAGGGAATAGCTAAGCCAATTCTCCTCGGTAATCATGAAAAAATTCTTGCTTTGATCAGGGAAAATGAGCTGGAGGGCTTAAATGAAAGCATGATCATTGACCCTTATCAGGAACCGGATAAAGTGGATGAGTTTGCTAAACTCTATCATGATAAAAGAAAGCGAAAAGGAGTGACCCTGAGAATGGCGCAGAAGGATATGCGAAGAAGCCGAAACTACTTTGGTACTGCCATGCTGGAAAAAGGGGAGGCAGATGCATTTATATCAGGTCTATCCAATGATTACCCCAAGACCGTATTACCTGCCCTCCAGGTGATCGGGGTTGAACCAGGCGTGGATAGGGTAGCTGGTATGTACATCATCAGTAATAACAAAGGCAACTTCTTTTTTGCTGACACCACAGTAAATGTAAATCCCACAGCAGAGGAACTGGTCGATATCATAGGCCTTACCTCCAGGGTGGTGAAGTTTTTCGATACGGAACCACGCATTGCTGTTTTATCTTACTCAAATTTTGGTTCTGCAAGAGGCGCAGTACCTGAGAAAGCAGCTAAGGCAGCTGCAATGGCTAAAGAAAGATGGCCGGATATGGTGATTGATGGGGATATTCAGGCTAATGTTGCACTCAATAAAGATTTTTTACAGGAAAATTATCCGTTTAGTGAGCTGGCAGAAAGTGCTGCAAATACATTAATTTTCCCGGATCTTGATTCCGGAAATATTGCTTATAAGCTGCTCATGGAGCTTGGGGGCGCTGAGGCCATTGGGCCGGTGTTGATGGGTATGAATAAATCCGTTCATGTTTTACAGATCGGAAGCTCCGTTAGAGATATTTTTAACATGGTAGCCATTGCCGTGGTAGATGCCCAGCTAAACGAACAGAAAGAAAATAAAATATGATCAATTACCTGGAAGGTAAGCTTGCAGTAAAGGATCCTACTTATGTGGTCATTGATATCAATGGGGTTGGCTATGAGGCAAAAATCAGCCTGATAACATACTCAGCGATCAAAGGTAAGGATCAGTGTAAGCTCTATACCCACTTAAGTATTAGAGAGGACGCACACACGTTATTTGGATTTTCTGAAGAGTCTGAAAAGCGAAGATTTTTAGATCTTATTTCCATTTCAGGGGTAGGTCCGAGTACCGGACTCATGATTTTGTCTTCTCTTTCTCCGGAAGAGTTACAGCATGCAATCGTGAATGAGGATGTAAAGACGATCCAGTCAGTAAAAGGTATTGGTTCTAAAACGGCACAGCGTATCGTGCTGGAACTGAAGGACAAAATGAAAAAAGAAGGCTTACTGGATAAAGCCATTGAAAAAGTACCTTTTGCCAACAATACTTTACGGGAAGAGGCGTTATCCGCCTTGACTACTTTGGGTATCGCCAAACCTTCGGCGGAAAAAAGTATCGACATCATTTTGAAACAACACGGGCAAGACATTAATCTTGAGGAATTGATTAAGCTTGCCCTGAAGAGAGCTTGAGATATTTACTTTAATTGTTGAAGAGAAAAGCTTACATACGAGTATTGGTAAGTGCAGTCGCCTATTGCTTCTGGTTTCAAACAGAAGCAGTCAACTCCTCCTATCTCAATGTTTTTCAGCAGCAAAGTCCAAAACAGGATACGACAAAGGCCGATACCCTGGAGCCTTATACGCCAACAAAGACCCCAACGTTTCAACCAGCTTACCGTTTTGGTGATCCTTTTTCTAATCGTGACAGTCCGTCGCCACTGTTATTAGAAGATCCGTCCAGTATTGACCTTCAGGTGGACTTTGACTCTACGGTCAATTATTCCGTTTACGAGCGAATCGGTGATGTTAATTTTCGTCCCGTCACCACCATGTCTTTTGAGGAGTATGATCAGTACAACGACCAGCAGATCACCAAGGAGTATTTCAAAGAAAAATCTTCAGGTCTGGATGGGGAAAGTGCAGTTAGCGGAAGGGACCTGATACCTCGCCTTTATATCAGTCCGGTCTTTGATCGACTATTTGGCGGTAGTTACGTAGATATTCAGCCCAATGGCTTTGTCAACCTCGACTTTGGGGGTCGTTTTCAGCGGGTAGATAATCCTGCTATCCCACGAAGACAGCAACGTAATGGCGGGTTTAATTTTAACCAGCAAATATCACTGAACCTGGTAGGTAAAATAGGGGAAAAGCTTGCCGTCACTGCCAATTTTGATAACAACAATACATTCGACTTTCAAAACAATATGAAAGTAGAGTACACTGGCTATGAGGAGGATATTGTAAAAAAGATCGAGATCGGTAATGTCAGCATGCCGGTGAGCAATAGCCTGATGACCGGAGCCCAGTCACTTTTTGGGTTGAAAACACAGCTTCAGTTTGGTAAGCTTTTTATTACGGGAGTTGTTTCCAGACAGCAGGGTAAAAGTGAGGTGCTAACCATTGAAAGTGGCTTTCAGGGAAAGGAATTCGAAGTAAGAGCTTCCAACTATGATGAAAATCGGCACTTCTTCCTGGGACACTTCTTCAGAGAAAGCTATGAACGGTGGCACAATAATTTACCTCAGATCACTTCAGGACTTAATGTAACCCGAGTGGAGGTTTACGTAATCAACCGAAATAACGACACCCGAACAACGCGCGAGGTGGTTGGGCTGATGGATCTGGGTGAAACAACCCGCGCCAACCGCAATAAGGTTTCAGGAGTAAAAAACGGGTTATTACCCACAGACAATGCTAACAATGACCTTTATGCCAGTGTGGTAAATGGTACCAGAAACAGTTCTGATATCACAACTGCCCTTGAAGCGAACGGACTGGTTAATTCATTGGATTTCGTGAAAATAGGGACCGCTCGTAAACTTGAGGATGATGAATATGTGGTCAACAGGCAACTGGGATATGTTTCCCTGCTCAGGAAGCTTCAGAATGATGAAATGCTCGCCGTGTCCTATGAGTATACTTATAATGGGCAAACTTTTTCTGTGGGTGAGCTTACTGAGGACTATTCCGGTCTGTCGGAAGACCAGGTCATATTCCTCAAGATGCTTCGACCAAACAAAATTAATACTGACGTTCCAACCTGGGACCTCATGATGAAGAACATCTATAATCTGAATGCCAGTCAGATCGATAGAGAAGGCTTTACTCTTCGGGTAAGGTATCGTGACGATGCATCGGGTATTGATAACCCCTCACTTCACGAAGGTAGAAACACCAAGGACAGACCGCTCATTGAGCTTTTAGGGCTGGACAGATTGAATCAAAACAATGACCAGCAGCGAGATGGAAACTTTGACTACATCGAAGGTATCACTATAGACTCTCGCAATGGAAACATCATATTTCCAGTGCTGGAACCGTTTGGGAGCACACTCAGGAGTAAATTTGCAGACTCAGAGCTGGCTTTGATAGAGAAGTATGTATATGATACGCTCTACAGCACCACGAGGGCTGATGCTGAGCAGGTGGCTTCAAAAAACAAGTTTTTCATTACAGGAAAATTCAATGCGGGTTCGTCCAGTGAGATAGCTCTTCCGGGTATCAATATCGCTGAAAACTCTGTGGTAGTAACAGCCGGTAATACCCCACTTACTGAGGGGTTGGATTATACGGTAGATTATAACCTTGGTCGGGTAAGGCTTTTGAACGAAGGGATTCTTAATTCAGGGAAAACCATCAATATTTCGTATGAGAAGGCTGATCTTTTCAACTTTCAGTCACGCTGGTTATACGGTACGCGTTTTGATTATCAGTTTAACGATCGCTTCAACATTGGGGCAACCTTATTGCACCTGAATGAGCGGCCGGGAGGGATCTCACGATACACCATAGGGGACGAACCTACCAGAAACACCAAGTACGGCTTTGATATCAACTTTCAGGATGAGGTGCCTTTTCTGACCAAGTTTATGGATTTTTTACCGCTCATCAGTACCAAAGCTCCTTCCTCGATCACTTTTAATGGAGAATTCGCTCAGATAGTCCCCGGGACTTCCAATTTAGTCAATGGTGAAGGAACTTCATACATTGACGATTTTGAGCAGGCTATTATCCCTATCAACCTGGGAGGTTGGCCATCGTGGAAGCTTGCGTCTACTCCACAAACGGTAAATGACCGGTTTATTGGGGATGGCCCGAGAGGAGAGAATGATTACCGGGGTAAGATTGCATGGTATACCATCGATCGATCTGTCTTTTATGTGAATACCGGAACTGATCGTCCAACCAACCTCACCGAGGATGATTTATCCAATCACTATGTAAGGGCCATTTCTCAACAGGAGATTTTCCGGGAGCGTAATCAGAACATCGTAAACAATCCCGAACCCATCTTCGATATAGCGTATTTTCCTAATGAGCGGGGTCAGTACAACTATTCTGATGACCTGGAGATCATTCGAGGGGAGAAAACCATTGCAGGCTTTGAAGACCGCGCTCGTGCCAGACAAAATTTCGGAGGAATTACCCAGGCGATGACTAATGAGGTGGATTTTGATAAGGTCAACGTTGAGTATCTCGAATTTTGGTTACTGGACCCATTTATTGGTGGAACTCGTGGAATTGTAAGGGATGGAATTTTTAACACAAATAATGAAACGGGCGGTGAGTTGGTGTTTAACCTGGGAAGTGTTTCGGAAGATGTCATACCAGATGGTAGGCATGGCTTTGAAAGCGGACTCCCTGCCAGCGATGACCCGCAGGGATACGTAGAAGATCCTGATTGGGGTCGGGCGCCGGCCGACCCTTTCCTGACTAATTACTTTGAGTCATCAGAATCTGCACGAGAGCGGCAAGATATAGGTCTGGATGGCCTGGACGATGAGGGAGAAGCTCAGATTTTCGGGGACTTCACAAATAGCCTACCTGCTGATGTTGCTGCTTTGATTGCGGATGATATCTCAGCTGACAATTTCGATTATTTTCTTGGTGATGACCTGGATGCAGCTAATGTCAAAATTCTGGAACGATATAAAAATTATAACGGAATGCAGGGAAACTCTCCGGTAAGAGGAACCCAGGCTTCCACAACTACACCTGACAATGAAGATTTGAATAAGGACAACACCATTTCTGAACTGGAGGAATATTATGAATATAGAATTCCATTGCTTGATGGAGAGTTAGAGGTGGGAAAAAATCATATTGTAGATGAGATTTCAAGCTCAGATGGCGAGGCTACCTGGTACCTGTTTAGAATTCCTATTCGAGACCCAGATTACATTTATGGAGGCATAAATGATTTCAAAAATATTCGCTATTTAAGGATGTATATGACAAACTTCAGCGAGCCGGTGGTGCTTCGGATGGCCCAGATGCAGCTGGTGGGCAGTCAGTGGCGGAAGCATCGGGAGGCTTTAAACGAGCGCGGTTTGAATGAAATACCGGAACAGTCCTTTTCTGATTTTGATATTTCAGTGGTAGGTATCGAGGAAAACAGTACCGGTTCGGGTAACAATGTGAGATATTTTGTCCCTCCGGGGATCGATCGGGACCGGGACAATACTACTTTGCTTAACAGACAAGTGAATGAGCAGTCTCTTCAGATCTGTGTCGAAGATTTAGAGGACAAGGATGCTCGGGCTGTATTTAAGAATGTGACTATTGATATGCTTAACTACGGGCGTTTAAAAATGTTCTTACATGCTCACGCCCAAAATAATGACATAGTCCTGGATGATGAGGTTAATGGTTTTTTACGGTTAGGGACAGAACAGGATGATAATTTTTATGAGATTGAATTGCCCTTAAAGATTACCAGTACCGATGCATCCAGTGCAGAGGAGGTTTGGCCCAAACAGAATGAGATTGATTTATCACTGGAAGAGCTTCTGGGAATTAAGTCTAACAGGAATCGATTGAACATACCGATCCAGGCTCCTTATTCAGTACCATCTAAAGATGGAAAATATAAGATTACGGTAAAAGGAAATCCGGACATCAGTTCGGTACAGGTATTGATGATAGGGGTTCGGAATCCTGAGTCTGATGATCGGGCACCAAAATCAATTTGTTTGTGGGCCAATGAGCTTCGGGTTACGGAGTTTGATAAGCGAAGAGGATGGGCAGCTAATGCAAGATTAAGTACCAAACTGGCCGATGTGGCAACCGTTTCAGCTTCTACACGGTATACCTCAATTGGTTTTGGAAATATTCAGCAGACTATCCAGCAAAGGACCCGGGAAGAAACCCTGCAGTATGACGTTTCGGCCAATGTGAATGTGGAGCAATTCTTATTTCCTGAGAAGACCGGCCTGAAGGTGCCGATGTTTGTAAGTTATGAACGAAGCAGAAGCATTCCACAGTTTGATCCTTTAGACCCGGACGTTCCTCTTGAAGCATCGTTAGAGAGTATTAATTCACCTGAGGAGCGGTCAGCATACCGGAAGCTTGTTGAGGACCGTTCAGAAAGACGTAGCATAAATTTTACCAATGTCCGGAAAGAGAAAGTAAACCCGGATGCAAAAAAGCATTTCTTTGATATTTCAAACCTCTCTTTTTCTTATGCCTACAGTGATATCCTTACCAGTAATGTAAATACGGAAACGTATCTTCAGAAATCTATAAGTGGTGGAGTAGGCTATAATTATTCACCAAAACCATTGGTTTGGGAGCCTTTTGGGGGTGTGGATGCTTTTAGTAGTCCATACCTGAAGCTGATCAAGGATATCAATTTCTCTTTTCTGCCCAGTAATTTATCCTTTCGTGGTGACTTAAACAGAAGCTTCCGAATGACTCAGCTTTACAATGATGAGTTAAAAGTCGATCCGGAATTATTGTACTATGAGAGACTCTTTACATTTAACCGAACCTATGGCCTGAGGTGGAATCTGACCAAAAGCCTTAGCCTGGACTACAATGCCCGCGCCAATGCAGTGATAGATGAAATTGAAAAAGGGGATACGCTTGCCGGGATCGTTACACCTATAGAAGGAGATCTCAATACAGTAGAAGAGCGAAAATACATTTGGGAACAGATAAAGGATCTTGGGCGGATGAAAAACTTTAGCCAGGATGTATCAGTGACATATCGCACCCCATTGGATAAACTGCCAATTACGGATTGGTTAAGTGCAGATGTGCGGTATGCAGCCGGATATACCTGGACGGCAGGGGGACTTAACCAGCTGGATTCAGATAGTGTATTTTTTGGACATACCCTACAGAACCGGCGAGATCAGGGGCTCTCAGGGAAAGTGGATATGGTGAAGCTCTATAACAAGGTTGCCTATCTCAAAGAAGTAAACTCACCCAGACGAAAGCGTCCGGGTAGTAATGACGAGGAAGAGTCTTCAGGAGGAGGTTTTGTACGTGGATTTTTACGACTAATGATGTCTCTGAGAAACATCAATTTCACTTATAATATCAGGGAAAGCACAACCCTGGCAGGATTTACACCCACACCATTCCTTTTTGGCCTGGATAGTGGATGGAATGCCCCGGGATGGAAGTTTCTGGTAGGGGATCAGGATCCTGATATTCGATCTAAGGCAGTGAGAAATGATTGGCTTAGCGAAAGCCAGGAATTAACCACTCCATTTCAGCAATCCAGAAACACCGACCTGACTTTGCGTGCAGCTATAGAGCCAGCCCAGGATCTTAAAATACAGCTTGATGCAAAGCGGACAGTCTCCGGGACTTTCCAGGAAATTTTCCGGTTTGTGGAGGATACACTGAATCCGGACAATAGTGGTTTCAGGTCACTTACGCCATCACGTTACGGATCTTACAGCATTTCTTTTATGTCTATCAAAACAGCCTTTGATAAAAAAGGTCCGAACAACACGTCTGAATCATTTGATGCATTCAGGGAAAACATCGGTACCATGCTGCAACGGCAAAACGCACTCAATCTGGAGCCGGGAAGCTATGACTCATTGTCTCAGGATGTGTTAATTCCGGCTTTCCTTGCGGCCTACTCCGGTGAGGGTGCCTGGAGTGCTGACCTTACGCCGTTCCCGAAAATACCGATTCCCAGCTGGCGGGTAGATTTTAACGGACTCTCAAAAATCCCTGCATTTGAAAAGATCTTCTCTTCCATTACCCTTACCCACGGATATCGTTCCGTTTATAATGTGAATAATTATACCAACTCCCTGGAATATGATAATAACCTCACTCTGGATAACAGTGTGCTGGATTATCCGATGGCTTTTGAAACCACTGATTCCGGCAGGTATGTGCCCGTTTACCTGATTAACCAGGTGACTATCTCCGAGCAGTTTGCTCCACTAATTGGTATCAATTTCAGGACAAAAAATAATATCTCTACCCGGCTGGAATATAAAAAGGAACGTAACCTGTCACTGAACATGGCCAATGCCCAGGTAACTGAGACCAGCAGTAATGATGTGACCTTAGATTTTGGGTTTTCGAAATCAGATTTCAAGCTGCCTTTTAAAATTCAGGGGCGTACGATCACACTGGAAAATGATGTGACCTTCCGGGTGAGTATGACCATAAGGGATACGGAGACCGTTCAGCGGAAGCTGGAAGGAGAAAGCAAGGTAACCAACGGGAATACCAACTTTCAGCTTCGTCCGTCCATGACCTATAAGATCAATGATCAGCTGGATCTGACCATGTATTTTGAGCGCAGTGTTACTGAGCCTAAGATCAGTTCATTTAAGACTGCCACTACAGCGTTTGGAACGCAGCTAAGATTTAGCCTGGCACAATAGGGCAAAGTCCAGGTTTTCAGTATTTTTGGGCACCATAAAAAGTGCCGGTAGCAGATAAGAAACCCTTGGAGAGCTCTCGGTGCTTTCAACATTGACTCAAATTATATTAACAGAAAATTGAAGTATGAACATTCCGGAAGATTTACTGTACACCCAGGATCATGAATGGGTCCGAATAGAAGGTGATCAAGCCTATGTGGGAATCACCGATTTCGCTCAGGGTGAGCTTGGAGATATTGTATATGTAGAAATAGAAACTGAGGGTGAGACGATCGAAGCGGGCGAGGTATTTGGCACTGTGGAGGCTGTAAAAACTGTATCTGATCTTTTTATGCCCTTGTCAGGAGAAATTCTAGAGTTTAACGAAAACCTGGAGTCCAACCCTGAGCTCGTCAATTCAGACCCGTATGGTGACGGATGGATGATCAAAGTGAAGATCTCTGACAAAGGAGATAAACTTATAGATGCTGCCGCCTATAAAGAGTTGGTAGGTAGTTGATATAAGTCAGGTTGCGCAAAGTATTTGCCATAGCTTTTATCATTTGGTCGGCAGGGATGGTCTATCTGCTACTTTCTCCGGGTACAGATATGCCAGATTTTGAGCTCTTTCAATGGCAGGATAAGGTTGCTCATTTCGGGTTGTTTTCCGGATGGAGCTTTCTGCTGGTGGTGCTGATCCGAAAACCAAACTGGCATGTATTTTGGTTTGTATTAGGCATAGCCCTAATATTTGGCGCCGTTACGGAGTGGCTTCAGGCATTTATCCCGCACCGATCTGCTGATATTTTGGATTTTTTTGTGGACATCATCGGGGCTCTGGTGGGTATAGTTGCTGGTTTTTTCGTAAAAAAGGAACTATTCCGTGCAGAAAAAAAGTTTGATAAGTAATATATTTGGAATTACTCTTGTAAAAGTAAGCTTAAAAGATAATTATGGAAGAGAAAAAGAACCCAAAAGCAGATTTAACGAGAAAGTCGGGTTTGTTTATGAACATCGGCCTTTCCGTAAGTCTTTTGCTTGTGATCGTGGCTTTTGAATGGAGAACCTACGATGACAGTGGCATTATGGACTTAGGTAATGTGGATGATGACTTTGAGGATATTATGGAGATACCTCCTACCGAACAGCCACCTCCACCACCACCGAAAGTACAGCTTCCTGAGATTATCGAGGTTCCAGACGAAGAGGAAATCGAAGAGGAAATCGATGTGGAGCTTGACGTAGAGGTAACAGAGGAAACAGTAATCGAAGATATTGTATTTGAAGAAGCTCCTGAAGAGGAGGCTGTAGACGAGGTATTTACTATCGTTGAGGATCAACCGGAGTTCCCCGGAGGGATGCAGGCTTTTTATAAATACGTCTCTGATCAAATGGACTATCCATCACAGGCCCGGCGAATGGGTATCGAAGGAAGAGTTTATGTGCAGTTCGTTGTGGACAAAGATGGTACGGTGACAGAGGTAAAAGCTGTGAAAGGTATTGGAGCGGGCTGTGATGAAGAAGCAGAGCGAGTACTGAGGCAATCACCTAAATTCAAGCCTGGTAAGCAGCGAGGTAGAGCCGTGAAAGTGCGAATGGTACTTCCAATTATCTTTAAGCTTAGTAACTAGTTTTTTAGTCAATAAGTAATATAAAATTAGGCCTTCCTGATCTCAGGGAGGCCTTTTTTAGTTGAGATGATCAATATCCTACACGAGAATAAAGTACTTCCGAATCAGGGAAGTGGCAATTCATTAAAGCTTTCCAATTGTGTTTCGACCGATCCATTATATAATTATTCCCCTCAGAGTCTCCGCCAGGGACTCTGAGGAAAACTTCCGGCAGAGTCCCTTCGGAGACCCTGCCTGGAAAGAATTCTGTTTAATCTCCTATTAAATGATGAGACTAAATTTTTCTCCAACTTCCGTAGCTTCGTCATATCCGGCATCATGATGCCGGAAGATGCCCATTGCCGGGTCATTATACAGTACCCGCTCCAGGCATTTTTCCGCTCTGTCGCTACCGTCAGCCAGTACGACCATACCGGCATGCTGAGCGTAGCCCATACCCACACCACCTCCATGATGAAACGAGACCCAGGTGGCTCCGCCTGAGGTGTTGGCCATAAGGTTTAGCAACGGCCAGTCAGACACAGCATCCGATCCATCTTTCATGCCTTCTGTTTCCCGGTTAGGGGATGCTACAGAGCCACAGTCCAGGTGATCCCGTCCGATCACGATCGGGGCTTTTACTTTTCCCGTTTTAACCAGTTCGTTAAAAATGAGCCCGGCCTTTTCTCTTTCTCCCATTCCCAGCCAGCAGATGCGGCATGGTAGCCCCTGGAAAGCGATTTTTTCTTTAGCCTGGCTGAGCCAGTTGATCAGCGGCTCGTTTTCGGGAAATGCTTCCATCAACGCTTTGTCCGTGGTGTAGATATCTTCCGGATCACCGGATAGAGCGGCCCATCTAAACGGACCTTTCCCTTCACAGAAGAGTGGCCGGATGTATTCCGGGACAAATCCTTTAAAATCAAATGCATTCGTCGCTCCGCCTTGCCTTGCGAATTCCCGCAAATTATTCCCGTAATCAAATGTTTTGGCTCCTTTTTTCTGCATTTCCAGCATGAAACCCACATGACGTGCCATGCTTTTTAGAGATCGCTCTTTGTATTGTACGGGGTTTTCTTTTCGGAGCTTATCAGCCTCCTCCAGCGATAGCCCGTTCGGCACATATCCGTGTACCGGGTCATGTGCGGAAGTTTGGTCGGTCAGCACATCAGGAGTGATGCCGTCTTTTTGCAGGTTTTCCAGCAGGTCCCCGATATCGCTGACCAGCCCAATGGAGACGTTTTCACCCTTTTCTTTTGCGGCAAGCGCCCAGTCCCTGGCTTCTTCGTAGCTATAGGTCATGCGATCAATGTACCTTGTTTTTAGCCGCTTCTCGATCCGCTTTGGATCCACGTCGGCACCCAGAAAGGTAGCTCCGGCCATCGTGGCAGCGAGTGGTTGTGCGCCTCCCATACCACCGAGGCCACCGGTAACGAGCAGTTTATGTTTGAGTGTTCCTCCAAAATGTTGTCGTGCACAAGCGGCAAAGGTCTCATAAGTCCCCTGGAGTATCCCCTGCGAACCAATGTAGATCCAGCTTCCGGCAGTCATCTGTCCGTACATCATCAGGCCTTTTTCTTTGAGTTCTTCAAAGTGCTCCCAATTGGCCCAGGCAGGTACGAGGTTGGAGTTGGCAATAAGGACCCGTGGGGCTTCAGGGTGAGAGCGCACGATACCTACGGGTTTCCCGGATTGGATGAGCAGGCTTTGATCTTCCTCCAGTTCCAGTAGCGATCTGATGATCTTTTGCAGTGACTCGGGGTTTCTGGCTGCCTGACCGGTACCGCCATATACCACCAGCCTTTCCGGGTCTTCGGCTACAGCTGCATCCAGGTTGTTGAGCAGCATCCGTAGTGGCGCTTCGGTCTGCCACGATCGGGCATTTAGCGCAGTGCCGGTAGGGGCTTTATAGTGTGGATGACTGGCGTACTTTTCAAGAAACTGAGAATAATTCATGATTTGGTCCGTTGAGGTTAATGTTATTTTCTTTTGCTGCTTCATTAGCGGTGCTTACCAGTCTCCCGGATTTTATCAGATCCCTGGCAATTTTTATGTCGTGAGCAAATACACGGTCTTCTTCTGCATGATCTATTTCATGGCGAATTATCTCGTGACAAGCTTCCAGGATCGGCCCTGACTTGAGGGGTTTCCTGTAGTCAAAAGCCTGCGCGGCGCAGATCAGCTCTACAGCGAGGATGTTTTCCAGGTTTTGGATGACCTGGAGCAACCGTCTGCCGCTTATAGATCCCATGCTTACATGATCTTCCTGTCCCAGTGAGGTGGGGATGCTGTCAGCGCTGGCGGGAAAGCAGAGAGACTTGTTTTCGCTGACCAGGGCAGCGGAAGTGTACTGTGGGATCATGAAGCCCGAATTGATGCCCGTGTTTTTCATCAACAGCCGGGGAAGACCTGCTTCCCCCTGTAGCAGGAGGTAGGTGCGCCGGTCCGAGATATTACCGATCTCCGCGGTAGCCAGTGTGGCATAATCCAGTGGAAGTCCCAGCAACTGCCCGTGAAAGTTGCCCCCGCTGATGGTCTGGTCCTTATTCAGAATGATGGGGTTGTCCGTAACGGCATTCAGCTCGGTCTCGGTGGCGTCTCTCAGGTGCTGCCAGGCATTGCGGCTGGCCCCGTGGACCTGTGGCATGCACCTTATGGAATACGGATCCTGGACCCGACCGCAGTTGGCATGGGAGGCGACCATTTCAGACCGGTCCAGTAGGGTTCGTAAGCGATGGGCCACGTGCTTTGATCCTGAAAATGGCCGGAGGTCGTGCAGTTTTTCGTGGAAAGGAGAAACAGAGCCCAAAACCCCTTCCAGCGACATTGCACCAATAATATCGGCTGCATCCAGGCAGTTGGCCAGCTTTTGAGTAGCTAAGGTGGCATGGGCCAGGATGAACTGTGTGCCATTGATCAGAGCTAAACCTTCCTTCGGTTTTAGTTCGATCGGGCGAAGGTTGAATTTATCCAACACCTTATCAGTTTCAGAAACTTCGCCATTGTGAAGTACCTGACCCAAACCGATCAACGGAAGAAATAAATGGGCCAGAGGCGCCAGGTCTCCGGATGCTCCTACTGATCCCTGATCCGGAACTACAGGAGTAATGCGGTTTTCCAGGTGCCATTTGATCCGCTCCATTACCTCCATGGAGATCCCCGAATACCCAAAACTCAGTGACTGAAGCTTGGTGATCAGCATGAGTCTGGTCAGTTCCTCAGAAAGACGGTTTCCCACCCCAACACTGTGACTTCTCAAAATATTTTCCTGGAGCTTTTTAGCGTCTTCTTTCGAGATTTTGGTAGTGCAGAGTGGTCCAAAGCCGGTGTTGATACCGTAAACCACACGGTCACTCTCCACAATATTCCGGACCGCTTCATGACTGGAAGCGATTGCTTTGCTGGTTTGGTTGTTAAATACTGCTGTCAGTCGATTGGCTTCTATTTCCAACGCTTTAGTTACTGTCAGCTTGTCAGATCCTAGATTAAACTGCATGGGGTATAATGTTTTTTGAATCCTGAATTCAAAATTAAAGGTTAGTTTTGATAACTATAAATACTATTTTCGTCATCATTTGATAACCATGAGTAATCAAATAGAGATCCGACACCTGCGGTATTTTCTGGCAGTAGCAGAGGAACTTCACTTCAGGAAAGCGGCTGACCGGCTTTTTATTTCCCAACCCGGACTGAGCCGGCAGATCAGCCAGCTGGAGGCAGCGCTCGGGGTCAAACTTTTCATTCGGACCAAACGTAACGTGGAGCTGACACCATCCGGGCAGTACCTCAGGGACCGGACGGAAACATGGCTCAATCAACTGGATTTTACATTTAGAAGCTTAAGGTCGATTGATAAAGGGGAAGAGGGGGAGGTGCGGATCGGGTTTGTGGGCTCGGCTATGCAAACGGTGATCCCGGAATCGCTGACCAAGCTGGACAGTAAATTTCCCGGGATCCACACCAGCCTGACCGAAATGTCTAACTATGATCAGCTCAATGAACTGGAGCATGACCGGCTGGACATTGGCTTTGTACGGCTCAACAGGACCCCCGATGACATGGAGAGCCGGACCGTCTTTGAGGATACCTTTTCTGTGGTGCTGCCAGCGGACCATTTCCTGGATGGTTCTAATTTCGAAAGCGTTCATCAACTGGCAGCGGAAAAATTCATCTTGTTTTCGAGTGATTACAGTTTTGGGTATTATGATCAGATCATGAGTATTTGTGAAGATGCGGGATTTTCGCCGCATGTTTCGCACAAATCCGTCCATGCCAACACCATTTTCCGGCTGGTGGAAAACAAACTGGGTGTGGCGATTGTCCCCACCACTTTGCAGTATGGGTTTGATCTGAAGATCAGGTTTATAGAGCTGAAAGAGATCCCACAGCGCACGAAGCTGTCTGCTGTATGGAAGGCAAAAAATGAAAACCCGGCATTAAAGCGGTATTTGGAGGTGTTGTAGTTCGGTGAGTATCATACTCATTTTATAGTCCTTGACCTCTCTCCTTCTATACAAAGAAATAAATAGGTAATATTATCCTTATATAAAGGGAAAGAATGAGAGAAAGCAGGATCGATAAAAGCAGGATCAAAACAATAAATTGCGGATCCAATAGAAAGGTCTTTTGCACATATCAGGCAGCGGAATATCGACATTCCCCTGGATGTTACCAGTGACCGATCAGAAATAATCAGGGAGAGTGATAGGGCCATTTATGTCAGGCCTGTTGTGGAATTCCTTCTTGAGTTTTAAGCACACTAAAAAAATGGAGGTTATTTCCACTCGCTCGGAAGTAACTTCCGCGCCAGAAGTGCGTTACTGAAGGGTTGGATCTGATCTGAGTATTTGATTTAAGATTCTGGGGTGGAACTATCAATCACTAAATAGAATGGTCATAAGAAAATCAGATTCTTCTGAGGGTCAAAATAGTCTCGCAAGTGGGAGTATTTGTCGTGATAGGTATAACTACTATAACTATAGATTTTAATGAGCCCTTTTTCTTGTAGCTGATTGGCAGCATCAGCTAACCTGCCAAAAGTAAATCCGGTTTTTTCCATTAAAGTAGTAGCACTTCCATGGGAACTTTGGGATAGCAATTTTCTAAGTTGAATACTATCTTCAGTTAGATCCTGCAGTGATAATCTTTTAGAAATGAGTTTACAATATTCGAATGCTTTGGGTATAATTTTATTTACAATTTTTCCGTAATGGGATTGATTGATAGTTTCCGGATGAGCATGAAGTTGTTCGAGTTTGTGGTTGGTTCGGTAATCAATAATTCTAACCCATAATTTTCCGGAAATTATTACCACGTCTATAATGGTATTACCAGTAGCATGTAAACATCGGATTGGAGTAATGTCAGTAACTGTATGATCCATAGGCTGGTAAAAATAAGATTAAGTATAAGAAATTCAAAAAGCTGAAATTTCATTAGTTCAACATTATCCTTTGAGTTATGCGGAATTTTTGGATTTCAAGGACATTCAACCCACACATACCAGCAAGTCCGGTGCGTTTGTCAGGAATGCATTTGACCAGTATTTTCAACAGGGAGGATTCCCTGAACTATTATTTCTGCCTACAGACTTACATGGACGCACGATAAAAGAATACATTGTTATTTTGCCCAGCCGTCGGTTCACATAAACCACCCTCACCATCCACTCTCCTGCTCGATGGCTTCTATTTTTTGATTTACCGTATCTACATACCGGAAGTATTCGTCTTCCGGCAAAAATGCTGAAAGCCTGTTTAGCGGTGCGGTGGCGTAATCCGTCAGGTTCATCTGAAGGCACTGATCGATGTAGGCTTTAATGATTCTTGGGCTGTGCCGGTTTAAGTTATAGGCCTGGACCAGTGCATCATAGGCAGTGTTTTCGTCCAGTTTGTTGAGCTCGTGTACAGCGGCCAGGAAGAGCGGGACATTCAGCGCATTTCGGTTGGCGATTTCAGCAAGGCTCCTTGCTTTTACCGTATCTGCTTCGGCCTGCAATGCCTGAGACAGCACATGATCATTTTCCACTTTTCGCCCGTTAGCAAGCGCTATCAGGAGCTCAGCTTCCCGGAAGGCATTGCGGGGCAGGTACGGGGCAAACAAGTCACGGTAGTCCGCCAGCTTTTCGTACGCTTCTTCCAGCAAGAGCTCTGCCTCGATTTTTTGCCATAAGGAAAACACATACGGGGGATCAGCCTTTGCTAAAAGCACACTGGCTTCCGCCAAAGAGTAATCCTCATAGAAATAATACATGCGGGTGAGCTGCTCATCGAGGGTCAGATCACCTTTCTTCATTATTTTTTCCAGGTCTGTGGCCAATTGCCCATAAGCGGAATCAGCCTTCACGAGTGATCCGGTCCAACTGAGCGCAGCCTCAAATTCCCCCATTTCCATCAGGGTGGCGACTTTGCTCAGTAGCGATTTTTGGCTCCCCTGAGCAATAGCTTCTTCGAAAAAGCTCAGTGCATTGGGCAATGCATGCTGTTCCAAAGCCATCAGCCCTGCCTCATGCAGGTATTCAGCCTGAAAGATATCGCGTGATTCGACTCTGAGGATGTCATGTGAAAGAACGGCTTGATTCACATCACCCTGCAGGTAGTTACTAAGACTGGCAGCATGTTTTGCATTTTGAAAAACCGATTCATCCATTAGTCCCTGGCTCAGGGCTCTTTCCAGGTGGCTTCCCAACTCCTCATTTTGAAAGAACCAGGCAGCATTAATCAGGTAAGTGACCCTGTGCAGGGGGTATGAAGGGTATAGAAAACTACTGTCAAAAGGCACATTTAGCTGTATCCCTTCCAGGAGCTGTCTGTGTAGAATATTCGTTTTTACAGCAATATTTCCTTCATTATAAGCCTTGATTGCTGCAGAGGTATCCAGGGGCTGTACTTTCCATCGGTTCACCTCGTTAGCGTTTGTCCATTTATCACCTGAACCTGACTGATTTAAGTACTGCAGGGCCTGTTCTGTTTCTCCCAGATCCAGGTAAGTGAGCCCCAGGTTATTTAGCAATTGATTATTAGAGGGAAATTGCCTCAGGCCTTCTTTCAGGCTTACCAGGGAGGGTGTGGATTCTCCCTGCATTGCAAGAGTGCTTGAATGGTTTACGAAGCTCTGTGGGGAGGGGTACCTGAGTGTGGCCCTCCTGAAACGATAAGTGGCCTCATCAATGTCCTGGTTTTGTAATTGATGGTAAGCTATTTTGTAGTTTGAAAAATGGTTATCATGTCCATAAATACTTCCTTCGCGAAAATATTCCTGAGCCAGGGGTACTTCTCCCGTGCTTTCCGCCTGGATGCCCAGGTAGTTATAATGCCCCGCCCGAAACAGGAGAAAAGGCTCTTTGCTGGCCAGGAAGAAAAAACCTGCTACGGCAGCTATACCAGCTAATTTGGCACTTACATATGGGAAATTCTGCTCTTTATACGCGATCTTGTATACCTGCAGGCCTTTACTTAGCGGGTTAATAAAATTTAAAATGAGATAGAAGAAAAACATCACCCCAAACCCCAGGTGACAGTAAATGATGAAATAATGCAGGCCTTCATAGACTGCATCGTTTCCCTGAAAAAAAGCCAGCCCCAGGAAGCCAAACGTGGTGATACCCAGGCCTGTAAATACAAGTTTTAAATGTTCCGGGGAAATAATATTTTCGAATATTTTCTGCTTAAACTTTAAACTCCACAGGGCAACAAGGCTGCTAATTGTCAAAAGGATATAGGGATCAAAATAAGTCAGATCCGGATTGATCAAGCCGGATTTTTTGCCATAGTAAGCGCCAAGGAATGCAAGATAGATCAACGAAAAAATGAAAAAGTGAATGTGATTGTTCCTGCCTCCTTTGGATTGAGTGATGAGGTAAAGGATCCCAAAAACATTTTCTTCTGCGATGATCAGGAGAAAGATGAGTGCAACTATAACCAGTCCGAAGTAGCTGCCGGTAATTAGCTGGTTTTGAAGTGCAACCGGATCAGTCTGCGAAAATAAGATGATCAGGACAGAAACGGCAACCAGAGACCCGAAACGGATCAAAAAAAGAGTGCCGGAGTAAAAGGCATGAAACAAATATGCGGGTATGAGATATCCGGCCAGGACAATGATAACAGGAAGGCTGGACTGCACATCCAGCCCGAATAAACCAATATCCTGCAATCGGAGGTTGATTATAAAAAAAATAAACAGCCCGGCAATTCCAATGAACCATAATCTGGAGAGGTAGGTACTTACTGCCAGGATAATACAGATACCCAGAAAGATGGTAAACAGGAAGAAAGCATTACTTGTGGTTTTTGTCTCGATGGGGCCTGCTGAGAAGTTTTCTGCCAGTTCGTAAGATGTTCCCGTAAAGTCAAATGTAAAGGAGCCCTTTTGGAATCGATGGACCAATACTTCTTCTGACTCTGCAGAGGTGGTCACGTTCCATGGTATGCTGAGGTCGTATCCTTTAAAATAACCGTAAAGTATCACCACCAGGAATCCAATAAACAATCCTGCAAAGGTTTTTTGGAGTATTCCGGAAGAGACTTTCACGTATGCATTACATTTAGTGCTTTATTCCAAGACTTTGGGCACTCTGAAATAGTCCTCATCTTTCTTGGGGGCATTTTTAAGAGCTCGTTCATGTGATAAGTGTTCACCCTTCTTGTCTTCACGAAATGCGTTCACCTCAAAAGACATATTGGTCAGGGGCTCTACCCCTTCTGTGTCGAGCTCGTTAAGTTTTTCTACCCAGGTAAGGATTTCCTCCAGGTCTTTGATATAGCTTTCCTCTTTTGCAGGATCTATTTCCAGACGTGCCAGGTGAGCTATTTTATGAAGTGTTTCTTTATCTATTTTCATAGAGTAAACTATTTCCGGGAAGCAATATTACTTAACAGCCCTGACTTTATCCTGATGATGAGCGTTTAGTTCGTCCTGTATGATCTGAAATACTTCGTTTTTCATTCGATTTACTTCATCACCCGAGTTTCCCCGGGGAAACACCGGTTCATGGACTATTACTTTACAGCAGTGCCGATGAAGCCTCAGAGGAGATTTATCTGGGACGATGCGGTAGTTAAACGGCATGGTAACGGGAATGATCGGAATGTTTTTCTCCACACTTAAAATAAAAGCTCCATCCCTGAACGGTACCATTTTGGGAATGTGTTCTTCCTGGACTTTTACGCCTCCTTCGGGGAAAAACGCAACCCGAAACCGATCATTGAGGGCTTCTTTAGACTTCTTTAGGCTTTCAGCTCTGCTTCTTATGCTTGAGCGATTTACTGTAATGTGGATTTTACGATAGAAGTACCCGAAAAGAGGAATTTTGGATAATGAACTCTTGCCTATAAATTTTGGCCGAAACAGGAGAAACAATGTTGGGATGTCAAAGTAAGAAAAGTGATTGGCACAATAGATATATTGTTTTTTAGGGTCCGGTTTAAATCTCCAGTCTACTTTTACCCGAATAAAAACCGAGATGAAAAAGGTCCACGCCCAAATGGTATGTATCCTTAGAGCAAGGTGATGCCAGCTTTTCTTCTGACAGAGGAGGACCATAATGGGGACATAGATCAAACAGAGCAGGATAAAAATGATCACTGCGTAGATTGTATATAAGGTTGATAATACTCTCAATCTTTAAAGGTCGTTTTTTGGAGCGGGCTTAAAAAATTTCCTGTAAGTGTAATAAATTCAAAATAAATTAGACTAATCTCATGAACTGATCAGCCAGCAAATCTTAAAATCTTTTAAAAATCATTCAAATTAAAAAAGGAAGCCATTGGAACTACTACGTGTTGACAACATCAGTAAATCCTATAGCAACCATCAGGCTCTCAAAGATGTGAGTCTGGGTATTCCTCAGGGGAGTATTTTTGGTCTTTTAGGGCCGAATGGTGCAGGGAAAACAACGCTGATCCGAATTATCACAAGAATTATCGAGCAGGATGCCGGCAAGGCTTATTTAAATGAAAAGGAGATCACTCCGGAGTTGGTCAGAAAGATCGGTTACCTGCCGGAGGAGCGCGGACTCTACAAGAAAATGAAAGTAGGGGAGCAACTCATGTACCTGGCCCGGCTTAAAGGGCTCAGCAGTTCTGAGGCTAAAACCCGGATCAAGTCATGGTTAAAAAGGCTTGACCTCTCAGAGTGGGCTGGCAAAAATATTGAGGACCTGTCCAAGGGGATGGCTCAAAAGGTACAGTTTATTGCTACAGTACTTCATGAGCCGGATCTCATCATTTTGGATGAGCCGTTTTCAGGTTTTGACCCGGTCAACGCCAACCTGATCAAAGATGAGATCCTTGAGCTGAGGGATAAGGGAGCGACTGTGATATTCTCCACCCACCGGATGGAGTCTGTAGAGGAGCTTTGTGATCACATAGCACTGATCAATAAATCACACAAGATCCTCGACGGTAAAAAGCTGGATATCAAGAATGACCACAAAGACGGTACCTTTATTATCACGCATGAAGGGACATTGCAGCCTTCGGCTGAGTTTGAAATCCTGAAAACAGGAACTACTGAAAGTGGTCTGGCCGAGTCTATTGTAAAAAACAAAACCGAAGGAGGACCTAATAATCTGATCAGGGTACTCCTGCAGAAGGATGTGGAGATCCATTCCTTTATCGAAAAAGTACCATCCATCAATGAAATCTTTATCTCAAAAGTGAAAGGAGGAAGCCATGAATAACATTGGAATTATCATCGGAAGAGAATATTTATCCCGGGTTAAGAAGCGGTCATTTATTATTATGACCATATTGGCTCCATTGCTGTTTGGAGGCTTTTTCTTCTTTATTGGCTGGACAGCCACAAAGGGAATTGACACCAAGAACATCCAGGTGGTTGATGAGAGCGGGTTGTTTGCCGAGGTTTTTGTGGATACTGATGAGAGTACGTTTAATTATTCGGGTAATACACTGGAGCAGGGGAAAGAAGATATCCTGAATGGAGAGTTTGATGGACTCTTGTACATCCCCAAACTGGATGTAGATAAGCCTGATGGCGTAGTCTTTTATGCTCCCAATAATCCAAGTATCGGCTTGGTAAGCGGTTTGCGAAAAAAGATAGAAGGTGAGCTCGAAAACATCAAGCTCCGAAGATCAGGTATAGATAAAGAGGTGCTGGATGGTTTGAAAGCTAATATTGATGTAAGCACCATAAACCTCTCTGACTCTGGAGCCGAAAAGGAAAGTAGCTCCGTCGGAGCAACTGCGGTTGGATATATCTCGGCTTTTATGATCTACATGTTCATTTTTATCTATGGCGCCATGTGTATGCGTGGAGTGGTAGAAGAAAAAACAAGCCGGATCATTGAGGTGGTTATTGCTTCCGTAAAGCCTTTTCAGCTGATGATGGGAAAAGTAATAGGTATAGCCGGAGTGGGGCTTTCTCAGTTTCTCCTCTGGATCATCCTGACCATTGGTATCAGTGCTATAGCAGGGAGTATTTTTATGGATAAAGCTTCTGATATGCAACAGCAACAAACAGAGCAAATGGAACAGATGAACATTCCGCAGGATGAGGTGCAGAAAGAAGTAAATGACAACCTGTTTGGAAAAATTAGCGGAGCTGTTGAGTCCATTAATCTGCCCCTGGTGATCGTGTCATTTCTGTTTTACTTCCTGACCGGATATTTGCTGTACGGCGCCCTCTTTGCTGCTATAGGCTCGGCTGTGGACAGTGATGCGGATGCTCAGCAATTTATGTTTCCGGTTACCATACCGCTTATTGCCTCCATCGTGATGCTAAGTGCGGTACTTAATGACCCGAACGGTTCTTTAGCATTCTGGATGTCTATGATACCCTTTTCATCGCCGGTCATCATGATGATGCGTGTGCCTTTTGGAGTGCCGCTCTGGCAGCTGGGGCTGTCTATGGTGCTGATGATCGGGGGATTTATCTTTACCATTTGGGTGGCCAGTCGTATTTACCGTATCGGTATTTTGATGCACGGCACCAAGGTCAACTATAAGGTGCTGGCCAGGTGGTTTATGATGAAGAATTAACCCGGAAAATTCTCATGAATTTTCCGCCTTGCGGCTGACGATTTACAAAATCCTAATTGGTTAGGATAGTTATGATTAAAGTTCCTTTCATACATTAAGGAACAAGGGTTTTGTAAATGTCAGGGTTACCCTGACATAACTTATTGAAATCCACCATTTTCAATAAGTTATCGTCATTATTCACGACAAAGTTGTGAAATCGGGTTAACCTTATTGTATAAATTACTGCCTGAAACATTTTCGTTTCAGGCAGTGAATAAATACAAGCAAGAACCTACCATAAGTCTCTACTCAGAGCGATCCTCGTTCAAATGGGTCGTTTTAGGCATTTCGGTCATCATCGGTGCAGGATCCATCATCTACACCAATCAGTTAGTGGATAGAATCCGTCAGCGTGAACACAAACAGATAGATCTCTATGCGCGCACATTGGAGTACCTCGCCAATGAGGCTTATGAACCCAACGTAGTCTTTATTCTGGAGGAGATCATTAATGCCAATAACACCATCCCGGTTATCCTTACAGATGAGTATGGAAACCCACTGGAGTATCGTAACATTCCAGCCGCTAATCGCATAGAGGATGAAGCTGAGAGAAAAGAGTTTCTGGGTAGAGAAATCAGTGACATGCGTGAAGAGCGTGAGCCCATCACTATCCGGCTGGTGGATGACCAGGAGCAGGTTTTTGCTTTCAGAAACATTTACTACAGAAACTCCATGCTGCTGGTTCAGCTGAGGTATTATCCTTATGTTCAGCTATCCATTATCGCGATTTTTGGGATGATTACTTTCGCCATTTTTAATTATTCGAGGACTGCAGAGCAAAACAGAGTATGGGTGGGACTGGCCAAAGAAACGGCTCATCAGCTGGGTACTCCACTTTCATCACTGATGGCCTGGGTGGAATATTTCAAAGAAACTTATCCGGATCAGAAAGAGATATTTGGTGAACTGCAAAAAGATGTGGACCGGCTCGGGATGATTACCGAGCGCTTTTCAAACATCGGCAGTGTTCCGCAAATGCAGGAGGAAAATGTGTTAGAGGTGGTCAATGAAGTAGTCCGGTACCTGCAAAACCGGATCTCGAGAAAAGTATCTATGCGGATTGACACATTTCCCTCGGATGAGATAGGCGCTTACCTGAACCGCCCTCTTTTTGCCTGGGTGGTGGAAAACATCATTAAAAATGCTGTGGATGCTATGGAAGGCAAGGGGGAGATTGCTATAAAGATCCTCAAGGTCAATGAAGGCAAAGTAGCCGTAGACATCAGCGATACAGGGAAAGGCATACCAAAATCAAAGATCGGTCAGGTATTTAAGCCGGGTTATACTACTAAAAAGAGAGGCTGGGGGCTGGGGTTGGCATTGACCAGGCGGATCATCGAAAATTATCACGGAGGGAAGGTCTTTGTAAAGAGCTCCGAGCTACACCGCGGAACCACCTTTAGAATATTATTAAAAACCTGACAGTTTTCGCCTGTCGCTTTTTCTCTTAACCAATTTTAGATTAATTTCGCACTCGATTCTAATAGTGCGTATAAAAATCAATTCATAATGGCTAATAAAGGCAAAATCACCCAGGTAATCGGTCCTGTTGTCGACGTAAGTTTTGACGTGGAAGGTTCCACGCTTCCAAACATCATGGATGCGTTAAAAGTCACTAAAAATGACGGTACCGAGGTAGTATTGGAGGTGCAGCAACACCTAGGAGAGGAAACAGTGCGTACCGTGGCAATGGACGCGACAGATGGAATGATGAGAGGCATGGAAGTGGTAGATTTGGGTACGCCTATTAGAATGCCTGTTGGAGACGATATTAAGGGACGACTTTTTAATGTTGTAGGAAGTGCTATTGATGGTCTTCCTCAGCCGGAAGGAAAAGAAGGTCTTCCTATCCACCGTAGTGCTCCGAAGTTTGAAGACCTGACCACATCTACTGAAGTTCTCTATACAGGGATCAAAGTAATTGACCTGATCGAACCATACGCTAAAGGCGGAAAAATCGGGCTCTTTGGTGGTGCCGGTGTTGGTAAGACGGTTTTGATCCAGGAGCTGATCAATAACATTGCAAAAGCTTATGCTGGTCTTTCTGTGTTTGCGGGTGTGGGTGAAAGAACCCGTGAAGGAAATGACCTGCTTCGGGAAATGATCGAAGCTGGTATCGTAAACTACGGGGAGAAGTTTAAACAGTCCATGGAAGAAGGAGGATGGGATCTGTCTACGGTAACTTCAGATGACCTGAAAGAATCCAAAGCAACCTTCGTATTCGGTCAGATGAATGAGCCTCCGGGAGCACGTGCCCGGGTAGCGCTTTCAGGGTTAACCATAGCTGAGTACTTTCGGGATGGAGATGGCTCAGGAAAAGGAAGAGACATCCTTTTCTTCGTAGATAATATTTTCCGATTCACCCAGGCAGGTTCTGAGGTGTCAGCACTTCTTGGACGTATGCCTTCAGCTGTGGGATATCAACCTACACTTGCTACCGAGATGGGAGCTATGCAGGAGCGGATTACGTCTACAAAGAATGGATCCATCACCTCGGTACAGGCAGTGTACGTACCAGCAGATGACCTGACTGACCCTGCACCGGCTACAACCTTCTCTCACCTGGATGCTACCACGGTACTTTCAAGAAAGATTTCTGAGCTTGGTATCTATCCTGCTGTGGATCCCCTGGATTCAACCTCCAGAATTTTGAATGCAGAGACACTTGGAGATGAGCACTATGATTGTGCGCAGCGAGTGAAGGAGCTTCTACAACGATATAAAGAACTTCAGGATATCATTGCTATCCTGGGTATGGATGAGCTTTCTGATGAGGATAAGCTGGTTGTGCATCGCGCCAGAAGGGTGCAAAGGTTCCTTTCTCAGCCTTTCCATGTGGCCGAGCAGTTTACAGGACTTAAGGGAGTGCTCGTAGATATTAAGGATACCATCAAAGGATTTAATGAAATCATGGATGGTAAGCATGATAACCTTCCGGAGGCAGCATTTAACCTTGTAGGTACTATTGAGGATGCTGTTGCTAAAGGAGAAAAATTATTAGCAGAAGCTAACGCTTAATCGGTATGTTTCTAGAGATCGTAACACCGGACGAAAAAGTTTTTGAAGGAGAGGTTGCCAGTGCTTCGTTTCCCGGAAGCGACGGTTCTTTCCAGGTATTAAGTAATCACGCACCGATGATTTCTACTCTGGGTAAGGGGGATGTGAAGTTTGTAAGGGAAGTGAATAAAAAGCCGGAGGAAACCCACATTCTTGTGAGTGGGGGTGTTATTGAAGTGTTAAATAACAAGGTGACGGTTTTAGCTGAGAAAGTGATCAATGAATAAATAATCTTATTTCTTTCTGCAAAAAGGCTGTTTGGATAGGTTTCAAACAGCCTTTTTTTGTTTATACTATCACGTAGCTGATTTTGAAACTGTTAGACGTCTAAATCGTATTTTTTGAAAGATATTTTTTCATCTTTAGGAAATGAAACGTTTTTTACTGGACACAGCCCTTTGCACTCTATTTATTTTCGGCATAATTGGCCTTTTTACTTCTGTAAGCTATTTCAGGATTTTTGATTTATTTGACCCGGTTGGTGACATGTTTTCAGACTTTGAGATGAGTGATCTGGTTATGTCTCAGTTGCGCGAACCACCGCTTGCAGATGAAGACATTGTGATGGTAAACATCGCCCATGCGAACCGGGAGCAGATTGCTGTGATGATCCGGATCCTGGAGCAGTATCAACCTGCAGTGATAGGTGTGGATGTCACATTTGCTGAGCCGAAACCCTACGCAGAGGACAGTCTCTTTGCAGCAACACTTGAAATGTATGACAACATCGTGATAGGTAGTGAGCTGCGGATGCCAAATAATAAAACCGGACTTTTTGATACCTTGATTGTTCCGGAACCAATTCTTGCCCGGCATGCTGATTTTGGTTTTGTTAATTTAATTACCGATGCTGAGAATCAGGATGATGTAAAAACGAACAGGGATTTTCTTGTAAAACATAGGGTGAAGGATATGGAGGAGGAGCAATATGCATTTGCCGTTAAGCTTGCCGAGCATAAAAACCCTGAGGCTACCCAAAGGTTTCTGGATAGGGGAAATATGATTGAAGTGGTTAATTACAAAGGAAACGTGATGGACTTTGGGCGCTCTACCTTCGGTACCAGGTACTTTGTGCTGGATGTTCATGAGGTCTTCAATGAGACATTCAGCAAGGATCTTTTGAAAGATAAAGTGGTCATCATGTGTTTTATGGGGGCTTATTTGGGAGATCAAACCACCAGGGATGATCTGTATTTTACTCCCTTAAACAAAAATTATGTGGGAAAGGCTGAACCTGATATGTTTGGAGGAGTCATTCATGCCAATATTGTCTCCATGATTCTGGAGGGAGATTACATAGATAAAATGTCCCGGGCTACGGGGATTTGGACTGCTGTGCTTATTTGTATTTTCAATGTATTTCTCTTTAAGCTTATTTACGGTGCCTTACCGAAATGGTACGATGGATTAACGAAGCTGATCCAGCTTTTCCAGGTAATTTTCCTGGCCTCTCTGATGATATGGCTTTTTAACGCTTTTAATTACAAGACCGAGTTTACGCTTGCCATAGTTGTGGTGGCTCTTTCAGGAGATTCCATAGAAGTTTATCACGGTGTAATCAAAAATCTCTTTAACAAAAAAGAACGCAGGAACCTCTTCAAGGTCAATAAGGGATTTTTAAAGGAAGGATAGCTATTCCTCCTTCAAGTAATCCACCGGATTTATCTTTGAAGCTTTGATCATCTGGAAACTCATGGTAAGCACTGATATTATCAGCATGATTCCTCCGGCAATGATCAATGTAAAAACTGACAGCTCGTCTCTTACCGGGTAGTTTTCCACCCATTTAGACATGACAAACCAGCTGCCCGGAGCTCCTAATAAGAAACCGATTACCAGCAGCTTGCCAAAATCACGACTCAAAAGGATCCAAATATTTGTCAAAGATGCTCCCAGGACCTTCCTGATACCGATTTCTTTATTGCGTTTTTCGATCACGAAAGCCACCAGACCTATCAGGCCTAAACAAGCGATGCAGATGGCCAGCACTGCAAGGCCGGTAAGTATTTTTCCAAACCGGATGGCGCTTTCGAAGACTGCAAGGTATTCCTGGTCAATAAATGAATAACTAAACGGCGATTTAGGGTTGGTTTTGATCCAGGTTGACTTCAAAGATTCAATAAGACCCGACATTTCTTCTCCTGATGCTTCACGGCTCAGGCTAATGGTTAGCTCCTGAGAGGGGTCTCTGAAGAGCGGAGCATTTTCTGCAAAGAGCGCAAAAGGATAATTCTGATTGGACAAACTCGTATTGAAATCTTCCACCACACCTATGATCCTGAATGATGCGCCATTGTAGGTAAGGTATTTGTTAAGCGCCTCTTCCGGCTCACTTAATCCGAAGCTTTTGACCAGTACTTTATTGACAATTACATTGGTTGAGTCATTAAATTCTTTCGAGAACCCCCGGCCATGCTGCAGTTTCAGGCCAAAGACCGGGATAAAATTCTCCTCGGTGGTTACATAGTTAACGGCAATTTGCTTTTCTTCTACACCTTTCATCCCAAAGTTGTCAAAATCAAAAACCAAAGGAGGAGTGTCTGAAGAAACGGTAACCTGATCCACCAATGGATCACTTAACACTTCATTTTTAAAAGATTCAATGGAAGTGCCAAGTCGTTCTGCATGCTCAATGATCAGCTTGTTGTCCCGGTCAAATCCAAGGTCGAGGTTTTGCCAGTACCTGACCTGATTATAAATGATGAGTGTACTCCCTATCATCAAAATAGATATGGCAAACTGGATGGTGACCAGTGCATTTCTCACTTGTTTTCCTTTTAATCCCTGGCTGACTTTGCCCTTAAGTACTTCTGAAGGTCTGAAAGCTGACAAGTAAAATGCGGGATACAGTCCACCTAAAAAAGCCACCAGCAAGACCAGTAGCGCTGTGATGAGTGCTGGAATGGGAGATAAAATGGGGCTGCTGGTAAGATTTAGCTCCATAATGTTATTGATCAGCGGGAGCATCATTTCTACAAGGAAGAGCGCTATGATGGCTGATGCAGTAACTAACAGGACGGATTCTGTAAGAAACTGATAGATCAGGAGTCTGCGATCTGACCCGATCACTTTACGAATTCCTACTTCCTTTGCCCGTGTAGTGGCTCTGGCAGTAGACAGGTTTACAAAATTGATAATGGACAGTACCAGTACGAGTCCGCCCACCAGCCATAGTATATATAAAGTCTTCACATCACCGGTTTTGTTGAGCCTTGAGTATACCACATGATCAGGAAGATGTATATCAAGGAGCGGCTGGATATATAGATCCCAGGTTTCACCGGAGGCTAAAAATTCCTCATAGGTGATGCCGCGGTATTTCTGCAGGAAGTGATTCAGGTATTTTCCGGGAACCCGGGCTACTTTATCTGCTACCACCTGAGGGTCTGCATCAGGCCTCAGCACGCCAAACGTGATAAATGTAGTCCACATCCATGAGTCGGAGCTCTTTTTGACCCGTGGGAAAGATGACATAGAGAGCAGGAAATCAAACTGGATATGAGAGTTATCGGGTATGTCTTCAGCAATACCTGTTATCTGGTATGTCTTTTTATGCTCACCCTCGCCCACTTCCAGGTGTTTTCCATAGGCGGGTTGGTCACCGAAATATTTCCGGGCTACGGAATTTGTGAGCACAATGCTGTTGGGGTTCTTCAGAGCGGTTTTTGGGTTGCCTTCTATTAAAGGAAAGGTGAAGACCTCCAGGAAGTTTGAATCTACTGCCAGTAACCCCTCTTCTTCAAAGACCACATAGTCATCATAATAATTGTGAGAAATTAATGATGGTCCGGGAGTATGAACCCTCGTCATTGCTTCAAACTCAGGTACCTCGCTTTGTACCGCCTGCATTACTGCAGGCCCTGTGGAGCCAAAAAGCGCATCATCATCTCCCCAGATAAATGTCTGATTTATCCGGTAAATGCGATCTGCCTTTGCATGAAACTGATCGTAGCTGAATTCTTGTTTAGTATATAGACCTATCAGTATACAAACTGCTAACCCTACCGAAAGACCAAAAAGGTGTAGAGAAGTAAAGAGTTTTTGACGCTGAATATTCCTGAAGGCTACGGTAAGAAGGTTTTTTATCATGGTCCTGTCATTTGAAAAGAATAGAGCCAATAGCTTGCCAGTATATTTAAGTATTTGAAAATCAGTAAGTTAAATTATTTGGGTGATATAAATAAGTTCGAAATCGAACATTTTAGCGTGCAGAAGTTCAGTCGACTGGTCTGCTTAAGTAAATCACCTAGTGGTGATTGTAAAGTCACTTAAAATTTACATAGGGAATCAGCTTAGTATTATCCAACAGTAGTTTTTCGCACTGCACCTAAATTTCTAAAATCGGCATTTCACTCTAATATAAGGGCATTTAAAGGCTCAATTTTGAATCATAATTTAAAAAGAAAAGCCATGAAATGAGCATGATGCCGGGACGCGTAGTCTCAACCCAATCCCGATAGCTATCGGGAGAGAACACCAATCGGGTATGATCAAAGGGTTGTAGCAAACCGCTTATTTCGTAACTACTGAAGCCATGAAAAAAGTATTCTTACTTGCACTGATAACCCTCGCCATCATCACCTTTGTGAAAGGTCAGGGGCTTCAGGCAAAGACTTACCTGGAACAGACCCACGTAAGTCCAAAATTTGGAACTGCCATTGGGTATAGTTTCAGGGATCAGATCGAGGTAGGAGGATTTTTCCAGCGTGCCGGTCAGTTAGAGGAGCCGGAAGCCGGAAGGCCGCTTAAAGCTGAGAATGAATTTTATGGGGTGTATTTCGCATACCCACTCCTGGCCGCAACCAGCACATCCATTAAGTTTAATGTAAGGACAGGGGTTTCCAACGGAGAGAACTTCGTGATCACGCCAAGTATAATGGCAAATTATAGACCTCTTAAGAACATTTCTATAGGAGGTGGAGTGGGAACCAGAGCATTTCGACCTACCTATATGGCGTCTATTACCATACAACTCAACAGTCAGACAAAAGCGTCAGGTTACCTGGCATCAAAATAAATCACCACTAAAAAGTAAGGAAACAATGACAACTCAATATGCAACAAAATACATTATGGATTTTTCAGGAATAATCTCCAAAAGGTCTAGTGACTTGCTCATCGAACCTACATATACCACACCTTTTGTGAAATACAGTGAAGATGAAGAAGTACTGATGATCAAAGGAAACTCTACGAACCTGGATATGCATCATTTTTATTACCCGGTCATATCTAAACTCAAGAAATATTTGGATACACATAGATCGTTCAAAGTGTATTTCTTCTTCAAAGAATTAAACACAAGCACAATTAAGGTACTGTTTGACCTCTTCAAATTCATCAGCTATAAAAAGCTTACAGGAACAGAAGTAGAGATAGCCTGGGGTGGAACCCGGGAACATCCGGCAGTTGAACAAACCGGAGCGGATTTCGCTGAATTGTATGACTTAAATTTTAAGTACGTTTTAGAAAACAGAGGCTAGTAACCAGCGTGGATTTTACAAATCCAGGTAAGCCGGAGGGTGGTCTTTCATGGCTTGTGTACCACCTTCCCGGCTTTACTTTTTTATAAGACATTAGCAGTACTCACCTCAAGATCTCCAAGGTCCATCATCGCATTTATCAGGCTTACCTTCTCATATGAGCTAATTTCATCAGCTCGAATGTTTTTTTCTTTTACCTGACCTGTATTTAGCAAGTGCTGCCTTTTTACTCCATTGAGCAGGTAGGTTTTGGGAACCCACCAATCTGCCCCATCCCAAAAAGTAGGATTGGCATAAAATGAATCGGTCACCATCCCCTTTTTAATAATCAGGATTTCATCCGCATTTTGTCTTAAGCTAAAAAGCCCTTCCAGTTCAGACCTGTCTTCATACTTGTGTGCATATTCAATGTCATCACTATTTACCAGCTTTATCTTTTTTATATCCCGAATCCTGTATTCGGAAAACTCAATATCTGTCTGCTCATGATCGTATATCACCCGGACTTTATACTTTTCATCATAATCCAGCTGAGGAAGGATCTCTTTGAGGTTATGAGGCGCAGCTCCGGGAAAGTGGCTTAGAAAGGCTCTGTTTACTCTCTTTTGATGCAGGCCGAGTAATGGATACCTCCCGTTTTCAAAGCAGATTGTTTCAATGAAGTGACTCATGTCCGTTAAATCGGATGGAGAATTTTTTACACTTAAACCAATATAACTGATTGAATTTTTTGTTACTTTTCCGTTTTTACTAAAATTCGCCTTTATGAAAAAGCTAAATTCTCTCTTTATTCTAAATATTTTACTGTTAGCTTCATGCAATGATCATGAAAATGTAGTTATCGATGAAATTGATCCCGGGAATAATTCTGAGATGACCTTTGCAAATGTTGATGTATTAAATCGAATTTCGAACGAAGTGCTATCATTGAGTACGGACCCTTTTTTCAGGCAATCACTTTATAATCTTGTTGAAACACAGCAATTTGGTGAACATAGCATTCTTACCGAATACTTAGGTGCATACCTGTCACAGCAAAGTAACCCATTGTCCCGGAAAAGTAAAGCCAGTCAATATGATAGCTTATTTAATGCAGATCATGAGACTCTTTATCCGCAAATTTACATTCCATTTTATGAAGAACATGTGGAAAATGGGGATATAGGTGCAAAGGACCCAGTAATTGTCGTGGGTTATTTCTTACAACGAAAGCCTCATAGATTTTGAAGGAACCACTAAAGTTGCATTACCAGAATTATGTCCCATTGATGATCCAAACTGCGGTGGTGAGATAGGAGGCGGATCACCTTTAGACGATTGGGGCTATGTAGATTTGTGTGCTTCAGATGGTGTTCCACAAGGAGGAAATGCGACTGATAGTAATGGTATAAATGTTTTTTTAGAAAAATTAAAGGTAAAATGCCATAAGGAAGGCTGGATAGCAGGGCGTAGTGAGGTGGTTATGGCACTTACCTCAAATGGATGTGCAGGGGTAGATTTGTTAAGATGGAAAACGGCATTAGAACCTCAGACAATAAATGGGAATACCTTCTATCAACCAACAATTCAACAATTTGAGGAATTTGAATGGAAAATAAAGCGAAGTGATGTGAAAGACAAGAAAACTTTTACCTTAAATAAGAATTTGACAGAACAAAAAAATCTTGCCGTTGATTGTCCAATCACAAACGGGACATGCTACATCGATTATTATGGAACTGTTGGCTGGGGATACTCTGATGGAAAGTTGGTAGATGGGAGAGGCGACTACATTTACTACCTTATATATGAACAAGATGCAGTCTTTAATGGGAAAAAGCATATTTTCAGCAATTGTCCTAATGAGGTGGAAATATATTATCCAAGTAGAGAAAGTGCATATGACTATGGACTTATGTCGTGGTATAAGCCGACTGGCTATATTAATAACTTATACCCGTGTTATAAGGGCACAAATAACAGTTGCATTGAATACAGGTTTTATACTAAAAAACGCGAACCCGTTACGTGGTAGTTTTTATGAGTTTCTAATAATTTAACTTATATGGGTAATAGATTGATAATATTGGCTTTCCTTTTGCTTATAAGCAAAATCGCCACTTCTCAAGACACAAAAGGTTTAGGACATAGCTTTGAGACTGGTTATGGGGGTGTTTTTTTTGGGTCAGGAGATTTAATAGGTACAGCTCTGGACTTTGAATATACACTACAAATTAACCCATACCTTGGGATATCTCCACACATTAATTTTGCGGCAGCAAAGCAATCTGCCAGTGTTTGGGGAAATTTCGATTTTACCAATTCTCAGACCTATGATTTGATTCTTGAATTTGTTCCTTTTCCTCGTTCCTGGGATGGGTTTTCAATAGGGATTGGGCCATCATACAGGATTGTTAACGGTATTTACGGTAATGGATATCAAAATCAGGATAATCAACAGTTTGGTTCATCTTTTGATTATCCAGTTTACATTGAAGAAAGCACTTTTGGGCTATCATCAGAACTAAGTGTTAGAATGTTCCGTCACAATAACTTATCTATCGGGGTCAAAAGTTTGCTTCAAATGTTATATACAAATGGTGATACTGCTGCCGGTGTATATTTGTATTTAGGATATAAGCTTTAAAAAGTGTTGTAGAATGAAGGTATGAAAGCTATGATAATCTTACTTTTCAGATAGGCACATAGATCTTATCGATAATTTCCTGGTATTCGTTTTCAGCTTTACTAAATGATGTGATCCCCCCACCGCTCTTATAATAGAGCTGATCACCTTCTTTTTCAATGAAACGGATCATAACTCCCGTATCCAGCTTTTCCCCGTCAAAGAGACCGCAAATACCTGTATAAAACCCCCTGTCATACCTTTCAGCATCACGTATGATTGCCAGGGTTTTGGGCTTCGGAGCACCGGAAATGGACCCGGCGGGGAGCAGCTGAAAGAGTATCGTACCGAGCTTGCCTTCATATCCGGCATGGAGCTTCCCTTTGATCTCGGAGCTTACCTGGAGTAGTGTCTTTTCATGAGTTTTCACCTCAGTGATAAACCGAAATCTGGTAACTTCCACCGTCTCTGCCACCTGACTCAGGTCGTTTCTTATAAGGTCGACAATGGTGACATGCTCGGCTGTTTCTTTTGGATCTTGCAGGATAGTAGAAGCTGCATCTTTGATTTTTGTGTCAATGGTTCCTTTCATGGGATAAGAATAAATATACCCATCCTCTATTTTGACGAATGTTTCAGGGGAGAATACTACGAACTGGTCCCTGTAACGCAGCTTGTATTGAGCATGACTGATTTCAAAAATACCCTGAAGTGACAGGCTTGTGCTGATGGGGTTTTTGAAGGTCAGGTTTACGAGGAACGAGTTGCCGATACTGATTTCATGAACCACCTGCCGGAAGGATTTTTCGAACTGGCTAAATGGCAAAGGCTTTTTTGAAAAGCTGAAAAAGAGGCTTGTTGAGTTTTGCGGGTGATTATGAAAGTTTCCGACCTGAAAAGAGACCTCTTCGGGATCAATGTCAGCAAGGGGTTTTACCCATGCTTTTTCACCTGGAAAATCGGTAAAGAAAAAAAAAGGTGTTTTGGAGGCACCAAGTTTGTTGATCCTGTCTATGGCTTCATTTCTCTCCAGCATGATCTTTCCGGCGGATTATTCTACGAAATGTGCGTTTTTCAAACTCCCAGAAAAAGCGAAACTGTCCAAAAATAAATCCATAAAAAAGTAGAATTATATTATAAATAGGGAGAATGAGCACGTAGTAAGCAATCGAAAACCAGATATTCTGGTCACCATCTGTGGTAAAAAAGGCTACGACCGGTCGCTTTAAGAACAGGACAGTAAATCCAGTGCAGGCAAAAACGATCAGAATGATGACTACCTGCCCTGTATTCTTAAGGTTCCATTTTTCCTGCAATCGATCAATCCAGCTCATGGATGTGTGTTTTAAATTCTTCCCAGTCCGGTAATGATTTTACTGAAAGCTCCTCTTTTCTGACCGGGTGCACAAAGCTAATCTTAAAAGCATGTAAGTGGATGCTTTTGTCTGAATTTGGTTCGGGGTAGCCATATTTCAGGTCTCCTTTGATGGGGCAGCCAAGCTGTGACAGTTGTACCCTGATTTGATGTGGACGTCCGGTTTTAGGCATAACTTGTAGCAGGCTGGTTTCTTTCCGGATGTTTATCAGTGTATAGTCCAGTTCGGCCTTTTTGGCATTTCCTTTTTGATTCACAAAAGCTTTCACAACGTTTCTCTTTGAGTCTTTATCCAGCCAGTGAATGAGCTTACCTGCAGGATTTTGAGGTTTCCCTGAGACCACTGCGAGGTAGGTTTTGTAGATTTTATCTTCTCGAAATAGTTTATTCATTCTTTCGAGTGCTTTTGAGGTCCGGGCAAAAACGGTGATGCCACTAACGGGCCTGTCCAGCCGGTGTGTGGGGTGGAGAAAGACATCTCCGGGCTTATTGTATGTTTTTTTAATGTATTCTCTGCCCCAGTCTGTGAGCGTTTTGTCTCCTGTTTTATCCCCCTGCACCAACCAGCCAGCCGGTTTTTGTAGGATAAGGAGGTGATTGTCTTCAAATAATACTAATGGCTGCTTCAACTCGTTTGATCTTAAAACCGTCTTAATTTGAGATTAATAAGAATACTTGCAATACTATACAGAGATTTTATTGTTTATAACCTGGTCTTCACTTTTTTAGCTGGTTACATTTTATATGCTTACGGTCGCTTTGGTATTCCTGGAGCTTTTTGGACGAAAGTCCTGGGCTTTGGTTTGTTAGGAGCAGGCTATTATTTCAACCGAAGGCATCGGTTCTACTTTTACCATAACCTGGGTATCTCAAGGAATAAGCTGGTTTGGTATGCCGTCTCAATCGATACGGTGATTTCGTTGTTCATCTTTTACCTCATCTATGTCTTTACTTGAAATAGATAGCGTCAACTTCAGCTACGGAACCAGCAAAATTCTCTCCGATATTTATCTCAGGGTGTCAATCGGAGAAGTCGTAGGCTTTTTAGGCAGAAACGGGTGCGGAAAGTCCACTCTGCTGAAGATCATATTCGGAGCATTAAAAGGGGAGAGTCAGTCTATTCGGGTAGATGGCGTTTATGCCGAGACACCTTTCGCTACAGGGAAAATCAAATTTGTGCCGCAGGAGGGTTTGTTTCCGGGTTTTTTGAAACCTCATCAGGCAGCCGACCTGTACGATTCGGATAAAAAGGTGCTGTCCGGAGATGAGACATTTACAGCTTATAAAGAAACCAGATTTGATCAAATGTCGGGTGGTGTGGCCAAATATATTGAGATGCTGATTGTCCTCTATTCACCCGCAAAGTTTGTGTTGCTGGATGAGCCGTTTTCGTATATCGCTCCGGTTTTGGTAGAACGGTTAATACCATTGTTGAAGGAAATATCTCAGGAGAAAGGTATATTATTAACGGACCACCAATACGAGTCCATATTAGAAGTTTCTGACCGGCTGTACCTGATGAGAAGTCAGTCCCTCAAAATCATCAATGGTCGTCAGGATCTGGTTGATTTGGGGTATGTCAGGTGATTTTTACAAAGGGTTAGAACAAGGAATTGATCCAGTAAACTCAAATAACTTTAGTCTTACGGTTGAAGATCTATTGGGGTAGGTTTACCAAAAAGGTATGATCAATCCGATAAACTGACGATCCAGTGAGGGTGTTTCAGATCTTGCAATTCAAGAGCATTATCATTTACAGTCTTTATAAGGTTAAGGCTTGGCGCCCAATATGCTTCTCTATCCACTTTATCTATTTTACATAAAAGAAAGGCTCCCCCTATGACCAGGTTTCGATTTCCAGTATCCAGGGTGCTAAGAGGAGATACCGGGTCTTTGTGATGAGCGGAAAGTCCCTCTGATTCAAGTTCCTGATGCTCAATCCATGCTTTTTGGTCAGAAGGGATCTGTGTAGCGGTACGGTATACTTTCGCTGCGAATTTTCTTCCTGCCGCATGGTCATTTTCTCCGGTAATGTTGAGGAGCAGGGTTGAGCTACTGATCTGATGATATGATCGATGAGCCCCAAGTTTTAAATATTTGAACCCGGGCTGGCATAGTACAAGACCACTCACATTCGGTCTGTTAGGAGCATGATTATTGGCAATATTTGCTGCGATCACACCACCTATGGAATGACCGATCATGCTTATTCTGATTATGTCCACCCCATGATGTTTCTGAATTTCAGAGATGGCCAATGAGATCACTTTAACGGTGCGTTTTTGAAATGCCCTGGTTCGAGGCAGAAAAGTGCCTATTTGAAATTTCGGAAAAACAATAGCATTTCCTGCAGTGGCGAGTGCAGAAATCCAACCCCCGTAACATCCCGGGTTGGAAGCCCCATAGCCGTGTAGGAATATGATCAGATTATCTTGTGTAATTCCCAGGGAATCATCGTAAATGATCCAGTATTCCGTAGGTCCTTTGCTATAAGAATTAAAAACTACTTTAGCAGATGCTACTGTGCATGTTAGGATGAAAATCGAGATGAAAAACAGGTGTTTACGAAAACTCATGGTTTAAATAACGTAACACTTCTCGTTTTAGTCTTTTCCGGGCTAAAACTCACTGATATAGTGAAAATCGATATCCGGGAAGTTATCCTGCACCATTTGCAACCAGGCTTTTGATTCGGCCATGAAAACCAGCTTACCGTCTTTGTCTTTTGCAATGTGCCGGTACTTATCTTTCACGAATGCATCGAGCTTGGTCTGGTCTTTTGAGCTGATCCAGCATGCCTTGTAAATATTCACGGTATCAAATCGTGCTTTGGCATTGTATTCGTTGAGCAGCCTGTGCTGGAGAACCTCAAACTGAAGTGCACCGACAGTCCCTACAACCTTTCGCGATCCCATTTCAAAAGTAAATAGCTGAGCAACTCCTTCATCCATGAGTTGGACCAGGCCTTTATCCAGCTGTTTGGCTTTCATGGCATCCATGTTGATTACCTCCCTGAAAAGCTCCGGAGAGAATGAAGGTATTCCCTTATATAATGCTTTTTCCCCTTCTGTGAGCGTATCGCCGATCTTCAGGTTTCCTGTGTCATACAGCCCCACAATATCTCCGGGGAAAGCCTCATCCACTGTTTCCTTTTGCTGTGCCATGAAGGCTGTGGCATTGGAAAAGCGAAAAGGTTTTTCCTGTCTTACATGATAATAGTTGCTTCCCCGTTGGAACTTCCCGGAACAGATACGAGCAAATGCGATCCTGTTTCGGTGTTTCGGGTCCATGTTTGCGTGGATCTTAAATATAAAACCAGTGAATTTTTTTTCGTTAGGCTCCACCCTCCGGAGTTCATTGTCCCGTGGGCGGGGTGGAGGGGCGATCTGAATAAAGCAATCCAGCAGTTCCCTGACACCAAAGTTATTTACTGCACTACCAAAGAAAACAGGGGCTACCTCACCGTTCAGGTATTTTTCACGATCAAATGGGTCATAAACGCCATTCACCAGCTCTATTTCTTCACGTAATTCAGATACAGCAGATGCTGGTAATAGCTCATCCAGCCGGGGATCATCCACTCCTTTTATCTCTACTACATCGGTCACCTTTTTAGTCTTGCTGGGTTCGTAGAGGTTTAGGTTGTTTTCATAGATGTTAAAAACACCTCTTAGCGATTTACCCATGCCGATGGGCCAGCTCATCGGACGTACTTTGATGTTCAGCTTTTCTTCTATCTCATCCAGCAGGTCAAATGCATCACGTCCTTCCCGGTCCAGCTTATTGATAAAGCAGAGAACAGGTGTGTTTCGCATCCGGCAGACTTCCATGAGCTTCTCTGTCTGTTGCTCCACACCTTTTACACAGTCGATCACCATGATGACACTGTCCACCGCTGTGAGCGTACGGTACGTGTCCTCAGCAAAATCCTGGTGTCCGGGGGTGTCCAGGATATTTATTTTCAGGTCTTTGTAATCAAAACCCATTACGGAAGTGGCTACTGAGATACCCCGCTGCTTTTCTATATCCATCCAGTCCGATCGCGTATTCATGTCGATTTTATTGGATTTTACGGCTCCTGCCGTCTGAATAGCTCCCCCAAAGAGTAGCAGTTTTTCAGTAAGGGTGGTTTTACCTGCATCCGGGTGAGCGATAATCCCGAAAGTACGTCGCTTTTGAATTTCCTGTTCTAGTGTCATCCCTGCTATTATTTCAGGGCGCAAAGTTAGTTATCTTTCCTACACATTGTATTGAAAAGTTATTGAGTCCTGGAAAAGGTTAGCTGCTCAGGATCTTAGCTTTTACTTCGGACTGATAGTTTCTTCCTATTGGCAGGTGCTTTCCTCCGATCTCAACCTGATTGCCATTCAGGGCCTTTATTTTTTCCAGGGATACTGTGTAGCTTCTGTGGATACGTACAAACTCATCCGAAGGAAGCAGCTCAGTGAAAGACTGGAGATTATGATGTACAATAAGGTCTTCAGAGATTGTTCGCACCATAACATAATCCTTCAGACTCTCCACATACAGGATGTCTTTCAGGAAAACCTTGACCATCTTTTTATCTACTTTTAAAAACAGGTGATCTAACTTTCCTGATTCTGGCACTTCCGTATTGGAAGGTTGGATTTTCAGCCTGTTTAGTACCTTCTGGACCATCCTGAAAAAGCGTGGAAACTCAATGGGCTTTACCAGGTAATCTACCACGTCATAGTCGTAGCTTTCAACTGCGTATTCGCGATATGCAGTAGTGATAACCACAAGAGGAGGATTTTTGAGGGTTTCCAGGAGTTCCATACCACTGAGTTTAGGCATGTTGATGTCCAGAAAAATAAGATCTACCGGCTGCTCGGAGAGGAAATGGATAGCCTCCATAGCATTACTACAACTCCCTACGCATTCAAAATCATCGATATCCTCAATGTATTTTTCCACAACTTTTACAGCGAGAGGCTCATCATCTATGATCAGGCATTTTACTTGCATAGCTATTTGTTTAAAGGTAGCGACAATTTTACCTTATACTTCTGTTCGTTTTCTGCGATATCCAGATTATAGGCATCTTTATAAAGTAGTTTTAACCTTCTGATGGTGTTTTTCAGGCCAATCCCCTCACTTCCGTTCAGTCGCATTACTTCCGTGGAATCCATATAGTTTTTTGTCCAGTTTTCCACTTCAAAGTTCAGGTGATCTTCCTGCACATCAAGATGTATCGCTATTTCAAAGTTTCCATTGGCTGATTCTCCCCCATGTTTGATGCTGTTTTCCACAAACGGGGATAGGATTAGCGGGGGTATACTTTTATCGTCCAGTTTACCGGATATCTCAAAGTCTACCTGAAGCTTCGGTCCAAAGCGGATTTTCTCCAGCTCTATGTAATTTTTCATGTGGGTCACAGTTTCCATGAGCGAAACTTCATCCGCTTTGGCCTGGTAGATCACGAAGCTCATCAGATTAGAAAGCTTCAATATCGTATTTGGGGCCAGGTCAGATTTCTCCAGGGTCATAGCATACAGGCTATTGAGTGTGTTGAAGAAAAAGTGAGGCTGGATCTGGCTCTTCAGGTATGCCAGCTCCGTTTCCAGATTGTTTTTCTCCAGTTCGCGCTGAGCATCCCGCTCCCGTATGCGATCAATGGTAAGCTTAATGGCCGCCGTAAGCCCTACCACATATAGTTCGCCGATAAATACCGTTGTTATGTAGCTGAGCCCAAAAAGCTCCGTTTCTTCTTTCGCTGATTCAGGCCAGATATTCGTAGTGACTAATCCGTAGGTCAGGATGATTTTTATGAGCGACATAGTAAGTGTTGCAAAAAACAGGGAAGTGATATATCCGGTGTATTTTTTCTTAGAAAGAAGCCGGGGGACCAAAAAGTAAAGGTTGAAATAAACCAGTATAATATGAATTGGAAACTCGACGAGGTTGGATTTGAAGGAATAAACGTAATCTTCAAAATAATGCCCCCACCGTACACTGTTAAAGGAGAAATAACCCACCCAGAAGATGATGTGGAACAAAACCTCCCTATGTTGTCTTATGCGTTCCAAGTTGTTGATTTATTGAACTGGTCAAGTTAGAACTTTAAAAATTATTCGATAGTAAATATGCTAAATATGTATGTTGAAATCGATTTAATTAGACGAACAGCCCCTTTTTGCTCCCAAACAGCATCTATGCTACTCGTAGCAATTCGACTGTCATTCAGCGACAGAATTTTGTCGTACCGCTAATAAATTTTCAAAGGAGATAGCAACCAGGTTAATTAGATGTATGGCTGTAAAGCACAGCTGCCAACATTCTAATTACCTAAAGTTATTTCTATGAGAAAAATACTACCATTTTTTATGCTAATGCTGATCAGTGTGGCTGTACTGGGTCAAACCATGGTAACCGGTGCCGTAACAGATACTGAGTCAGGAGATCCGATACCCGGGGCTACGGTCCTTATAAAAGGAACAAACTCGGGTACTACAACAGATCTGGATGGAAATTATCGTGTCCAGGTGGATGACCCGGAGAGTGTCCTGGTTTTTTCCTTTATAGGATATATGACCATTGAAGAGGCTGTAGGGTCAAGAACGACCGTAGATGTGGAGATGCGGGCTGATATCACAGAGCTTGGTGAAGTCGTTGTGACGGCTTTTGGAGTTGAAAAAGATAAAAAAGCCCTTGGCTATGCAGTTACCGGAGTAGAAGGTGAAGATCTTTCTACTGTTAAGCAGGCCAACGTTGTGAATTCATTAGCCGGGCGAGTTCCGGGCCTGGTGATCACTCAGTCTACAGGCGGATTGGGAAGTGGATCACGTGTAATTATTCGGGGTAATAATTCACTTACCGGAAATAACCAACCCCTCTATGTAGTAGATGGTGTACCTATTGACAACTCTGGCTTTGGTTCTTCTAACGAGGATGGAACAGCCAACTACGAGCGCGTGGATTATGGTACAGGGATTTCAGACCTTAATCCTGACGATATAGAGTCAATGAGTATACTGAAAGGTCCTAATGCTGCGGCATTGTATGGTTCGCGTGCGGCCAATGGTGTAGTCATGATCACTACCAAAAAGGGGAGAACCGGCCAGGGACTGGGGGTGACTTATTCTGCTAATTACACCTTTGAAGATCCCCTTTTGTTGCCAGGTTATCAAAATGAATATGGTCAGGGATCTGATGGGAACACCTACACAGACCTCAGTAACCTGAAAAACAATGGAGGAAGCTGGGGAGCTCGTATGGATGGCTCAAACCAGCTTTACTGGACCGGTGAAACGAGACCATACGTAGCCCAATCCGATAATGTAGAAAACTTTTTCCGGACAGGGTCTAACATCATCAATACCATAGCTATAGATGGTGGCAGTGAAAATGCCAGTATGCGTTTTTCATATACCAATACGGATTTGAGCTCTTTTGTGCCAAACTCGGAGCTTCAGAAGCACAATTTCAACGTACGGGCCTTTTCACAGATCAGTGATAAGCTGACTCTGGATTCTCGTGTCACCTACTTTCATCAGGAGACCAAAAACAGAGTATCACAGGGTACCGAAGGGCTCATGGCATATGTCTACGCAGTGCCCAGAAACATGGTTATGGACGACCTGAAAGATTACCAGGCCGACGATCTGTCTGTGAATACCTGGAGCTCTGGCAATGGGAATCCGTATTGGACCCTCAATAATGACAGGAATGAAGACTTCAGAAATCGTTTTTCAGGCTTTATAAAAGCAACTTATGAATTTACGGATGATTTCTCCGGTTTCGTACGGGTTGGGTCAGATCAGGTGAGCCAGAAAACCGAGCGAGTGGAGCAGGTAGGTCACTGGTTTTACCAGACCGGCCGGTTTGTTTACAATCAATATAAGACCGGAGAGACAAACGCTGACTTCCTTTTGATGTATAATAAAGAAGTAGCCAGTAAATTTAACGTAGGAGTGAATTTTGGAGGAAATTACCGTCTGAATACCTATGAGTTTCAGGGGGTAAGTGGTGAAAATTTCAAAATCCCGACTAAGTCTATCGTTGCCAGTGCGTCAGTACTTTCGCCTGGCTATACACCAACCCAGAAAAAGAAAGTGACCTCATTATACGGGTCTGCTGAATTTTCGTATGCCAATATGGTCTTTCTGAACCTGTCTGCACGAAATGACTGGTCATCCGCACTTCCCGAATCCAACTGGTCATACTTTTATCCATCAGCTAGTTTGTCTTTCCTGATCGAGCGATTCGTAGATCCGGGTGGAGGATTGCTTGATTACTGGAAACTGCGCACCAGCTGGGCACAGGTGGGTAATGATACGGATCCGTTTCAGCTGACCACACCTTATGCACTGTCCAGCCCTACAGATTCTTACCTGGGTTTACCAATACTCAACAGGTCCACGGTCCTTTATGATGAAAACCTAAAGCCTGAGCAAACCAGGTCTTTTGAAGTGGGAACAGATATCAGCTTTTTTAATAACCGGATCTATGCAGATATATCTTATTACAAAATCACCTCTCAGGATCTGATCATGAATGTGCCTGTTACGGAATCTACCGGCTATCAGGAATTCCACACCAATGTAGGTGAAATGACCAATGAAGGGGTGGAAGTGATGGTCGGAGGGTCTGTGATACGGAAACCGGGGTTCAGCTGGGACATTTCTGCAAATTTTGCAAGGAATAAAAACAGGTTAGAAGAATTGATCGAAGGGGCTGAGCACTTTACATTCTCGACCACCAATGCCGGAACAGTGATTGTCCGGGCTACGGTAGGTGGAGGCTATGGGGATATCTATGGCTTCACCTATCAGCGCGATGATCAGGGAAATATCGTGACTCAGCAGGGTGTTCCGCAGAGAAACTCCGATTATGAATTGCTTGGCAACTATCAACCGGACTGGACCGGAGGTCTTACCAATAACTTTACTTATAAGGACATTTCTCTGAGAGTGCTTATAGATGCACGAATTGGAGGAGAACTTTATTCTGGTACGGATGCGGCCTTGGATGGCAGTGGAGTATCTGCTAAGACCGTTCAGTACAGACAGGAAGGGATCATCGTAGATGGCGTTGAAAATACAGGTGATTCCGAAAATCCTGTATACGAGGCAAATGAAACTTCAATCACCGGCCAGCAATACTGGGGTGCATATAGCGGTATTCCGGAAAACTATATTTTCGATCAAACCAACATTCGTTTGAGAGAGGCCTCTCTTATGTATCGTTTGCCAGACTCCTGGTTGGATAATATACCACTACAGAGTGTTTCGCTGGGTGTGGTTGGCCGAAACCTGTTCTTCCTGTATAAGAAGATTGACAACTTTGATCCGGAATCCAGCTACAGTACCAGCAATTTTGCTCAGGGTGTATTGTTTTACAATCTGCCTACTACCCGACAGTATGGGTTTAATGTCAACATCAAATTTTAACAGACCCTCAAATTATAGCCGATATGAAATCATTTAAATATATAGCAATACTGGTGATGACGATGGTGTTTGTGTCGTGTACTTCTGATTTTTCGGAGATCAACACAAATCCCAATGACATTACCACGGAGGAAGCAAGTGCCAAGTACTTTTTGACTGGCGTACAGTTTAAGCTCTACGGACCTGATCGTTACCCTTATTGGAGGGCGCAGCTTATCCATGCTGACAGATATGCCGGGCATTTCACTTTTGGATTTAATGGCTCCTGGTGGGACGATGGCCTGGGGTATACTTACAATCCCGGTTATACAGATGCGGCCTGGGATTGGTTGGCAGGTTTCTTCGGGGACCTGGACAACTTCATGAAGTTGACCGGACCTGGAGGGGATTTTGAAAATGACCGGATGTTTGCGGTTGGGCAGATCATAAGAGGACTTTATTTCCAGATGTATACGGATACCTTTGGTCAGATACCTTTTTCAGAAGTTGGAGATGAGAATGTACTCACTCCGGGCTTTGATGATCAGCAATTGATCTACGGAAACATCATTGCAGAACTGGACCAGGCGATGGCTACTATTGGTGATGCGGTTTCTACGGGAGATGGGATAGAAGATCTTGGAGCTAATGACCTGTATTGCGGAGGAGACCTGCAAAAGTGGAAAAGGCTTGCCAATACCCTTAAGTTAAGAATGGCCCTGCGTGCTTATGGGGCTCCGGGTGCAGACTTTGCCACCACAGCGATAACTGAGGCTTTAAGTGCCCCATTGCTGGATGAAACAAGCGGAGATGTGCTGATGGAAAAAGATAATGTGATCAGTCAGTGGGCAAGCGCTGCTTATGGAGATGTTTGGCATAACTTCGGTGCAGGGTCTAACTGGAAAGTAAGTCAGCCTCTGTTGGATTACCTGAAAGATAATGGAGACCCACGGTTAAGCAAGTATGCTAAACCTGCCATAGGTGGTACCGTGACATGGACGCGACCTGATGCTGAAACAAACCCCGAGGGAAATGAAAATTTTGATAAACGAGCAGATTTTATCATTCAGGCACTTACGGATGCCGGTGCCAATCCGGTAGTGAACGAAACTGCTGATGAAGTGGAGGTGACAATTTCCTCAGGGCATTACATCGGACAGCCTGTTCGATTGAATGGTTTCATTTATCCATTTGTGGCCGATGCTTTTTTCTCGGACCCGGCAGATTTAATCATCAACGCTAAAGGCGGAGATAATATATGGTCGGAAATTGTCTTCAGTTCGGCAGAAGCGTATTTCTTGCAGGCAGAAGCGATTGTCAGAGGGCTAAGTAGTGGTGATGCCCAGGAAATGTTTTCGCGGGGTATTTCCCAGGCCATGAAAATGTGGGGAGTGAGTGATGGAGAGATAGCTACTTACCTGGCTGGCGCTGATCTGGCTACTCTATCTGGCACAGTAGACGAACAGCTCGAGAAAATAGCCATACAGCGATGGATCGCATCCTATACGGATGGTTTTGAAGCGTGGGCTGTGGTAAGGAAGTCCGGGTATCCGGCCTCTCTTGCAGCAGGTGTAGCTGATCCTGATATTTTTGCTATGGGCGATATCAATGGAGCTTACCCAATGCGCATGCAGTACGGGAATGCCGTAAAAAGCGAAAATGCAGACAACTATAGTGCGGCTGTTAGTGAGCAAGGTCCGGATAAACAGGATGTAGGTCTCTGGTGGTCAAAGTAAGATAAGTTTAAGATAAAAGAAGCCCGGCGATTGTCCCGGGCTTTTTTATTGCTGAATGGCAGGAATGTCCTGATGTTTTACATTCATGTAGCTGGGCTATACCCTTTTGTTGTTTAGCTACTAATCCATGCCATACTGCTAATAAATTTTAAGTACTGTCACCTGCTCTGTTAATTGGGTTCTGAATTGTACGGGTTTGAATTGTTTGTGGAAGAACTAGTGTGATGATTTGTAAGAAAGGTGACTAAATTTTTGATGTTATTTTTTCTTCAGACACGGCAAAATTTGAGGGCATAGCAGGGTTATGGCAGAAAATTTTAACACAGTATGAAGGAAAAAGAGCGCAAAAATAGTTGGCTTTTTTACGAGTCAGCACACTAGCTATTGATAGTCGCAACGTTAGAGGGCAGGATGGGCCTGTCCTCTTATTTGAAAATCATAATTTATGAATGGAGCTAACCAGGCCGGAGAGGCAGTATTAAGTGAAACAATCTCAGAGCGAAAGAGCAACGTGGGTCCCATAGCCCTGATGGTTTCATTGTTTTTCATCTTTGGGATTATCACCGTGTTCAATGACGTGCTGATCCCTCATCTGAAGTCAGTTTTCCAACTCAGCTACCTTCAGGCCATTCTTATTCAGTTTACCTTTTTCAGCGCTTACTTTCTGATGGCCATGCCTGCAGCCTGGGTGATCAACCGGACAGGCTATAAAAGTGCAATTGTCATTGGGCTTCTTACAGTCATGGGAGGCTGTCTGCTTTTTTATCCTGCCTCTTCCATTGTTTTTTACCCGTTGTTTCTTTTTGCCCTCTTCATCATGGCCAGTGGAATTACCCTACTGCAGGTATCAGCCAATCCATACCTTTCAGCTCTGGGAAGTGCCGAGACTGCTTCAGCCCGGCTAAACATGGCCGGTGGTTTCAACTCCCTGGCTACTGTCATCGGGCCAATGATCGGGGCACATTTTATCCTTAGCAATGAGGAGCAGACCCGTGGAGCAGAGGCGGTGCAGGGGCCGTATCTGGGGTTGGCATTATTTATCATGGCAGTAGCACTTATCATCCACTTTTATAGGTTTCCATCCCTTTCCATAGAGACAAAACAATCAAAGAAAAAAGGAGCTTGGAAGTTTAGGAATTTACGACTTGGAGTAGTTGCTATTTTCCTGTATGTCGGGGCAGAAGTTACTGTGGGAAGTTTCTTGATTAATTATCTGGCTCTGGATCATATTGCCGGCTTTTCGGAAAGCCAGGCTGCATGGTATGTATCACTTTACTGGGGAGGGGCCATGGTTGGCCGCTTCGTAGGAGTAGCCTTTTTAGGAAAAGTAAAAGTTTCAAAATCGCTCACCTTCGTGGCAGTGGTAGCATTTGTCCTGGTGACCATTTCAGTAGTGTCCTCCGGCCCTGTAGCTATGTGGACCATTGTGGCTGTGGGGCTGTTTAATTCGGTGATGTGGCCTTGCATTTTTCCGATGGGCATCAAAGGACTGGGTGAATACACCAGCCAGGGGTCCGGACTTATGATCATGGGCGTGGTAGGAGGAGCCGTCATTCCGTTATTACAGGGAGTTTTGGCAGATTACTGGTCCTTACAGGCCTCTTTCTCAATAGTGCTTATCTGCTATAGTTACCTGATTTTTTATGGAATAAACGGACATAAAGCAAAGGGGACGGAAGCATGAAAGCTGCAATAGGCATAGATATAGGAGGAACCAACGTGCAGGTAGCTCTGGTGCATGAAACTGCCTGCATTTTGAAAAAGAGCGTTGTGGAGGTCGCTCGCTATCCTGACCCTAAACACTTCACTGAAAAACTGATTAGCACCATCAGGGAACTTATCGATGGGCACGACCACCTGGAGATACAGGGGATCGGCGTGGGGTCACCGGGCGCTAATATAAGAAAAGGGATCATCGAAAATGCTTCTAATCTTCCCTGGGAAAAACTTCAGATCGTAGACAAGCTCACTGGAGCCTTTGGACTTCCGGTAAAACTTACCAATGATGCCAATCTTTTTGCGATTGCGGAACATGCTTTTGGTGAAGCCAGAGGAATGGCAGATTTTGTTGTTATCACTTTAGGCACCGGAGTGGGGGCGGGGTTTTATTGTAATGGTAAACTCTTGCAAGGCAGAGACGGACTGGCCGGAGAGTTTGGGCACGTGGTAGTTGATAAAGAAGGGCGACCATGCAAATGCGGCAGAAATGGTTGCCTGGAACGATATGTTTCTGCAACAGGAGTATGTCTCACAGTTCAGGAACTTTTAGTAACTTCTCAGGTGGATAGCAGGCTTAGAGACCTTCCTTTCAAAGAGATCACAGCCAATCGCATAGCTGTTTTTGCCAGTGCCGGGGACTTGCTGGCCCTACAGGCTTTTGAATATACCGGCCGCAAGCTTGGTGAAGGATTGGCGGATTTAGCGGCATTATTTAATCCGGAAGCTATTTTTCTGGCTGGCGGACTCGTTAATGCCGGTGACTTGCTTTTTAAGCCAGCAATTAGGAGTTTTGAAGAGAATCTTCTGAAAATTTATCCGACAGACATCCCTATCAGAAAAACAGCTCTGGCTCCCGACCATGCAGGAGTCATTGGTGCTGCGGCCCTGGTGTGGGATACGAATGACGTGAATCAAAAAACCGAACCGATAACTTGACATGACAAAACAAACGATGAAAGCATTAAAATACTTTGATAGAAAAACCTGGGAGTTTTCTGCTTTTACGCAAAAAGAAAAGATCCACACAGAGATCTTCGAGCACCCGGAGGAGGCCTCCGCTTTAATAGCCAGAGAGATTGCGGATCTCATCAGGAAGAAGGCGGATAAAGGTGAAAAATGTGTGCTCGGTTTGGCTACCGGTTCTTCGCCCAAGGGAGTTTATAAGGAGTTGATACGGCTCCACCAGGAAGAGGGGCTCAGCTTTAAAAATGTCCTCACCTTTAACCTGGATGAATACTACCCCATGCGTCCGGAAGAGATGCAAAGCTACGTGCTGTTTATGCACGAAAACCTGTTTGATCATGTTGATATTCCTAAAGAAAACATTCACATTCCGGATGGAACACTGGATGCGGAGCAGGTAAGTAATTACTGTGAAGCGTATGAACAAAAAATTGAGGCTTATGGAGGGTTGGACTTTCAGCTGTTAGGGATTGGTCGTACTGGCCATGTGGGATTTAATGAGCCAGGGTCTACGGTCCACTCAAAGACCCGGATGATCAACCTCGATCACATTACCCGGCAAGATGCTGCATCGGACTTTTTTGGAGAAGAGCACGTGCCTCGTAAAGCAATTACCATGGGTATTGGCACGATTATGAAAGCCCAAAGGATCATCATCATGGCCTGGGGCGAAGGTAAAGCGCCGATTGTGAAAGAAGCCATCGAGGGACCCATGACAGATCAGGTCCCTGCTACTTTTTTACAGACTCACCCTTCCACCACCTTTGTGGTTGATCAGGCTGCTGCTGAGGAGTTGACCAGAGAAAAAACACCATGGATCCTTGGTTCCATTGACTGGGATGCTCACAAAGAGAAAAAGGCCGTTATCTGGCTGGCACAGGAACTTGATAAGCCGGTCCTTAAGCTTACGGACAGGGATTATGCAGATCATGGAATGAGCGACCTGATCCTTGATGATGGACCGGCCTATAACATAAACCTGCGCGTATTTAATAAACTGCAGCGTACCATCACCGGCTGGCCGGGAGGGAAACCCAATGTGGACGATACCAATCGACCAGAGCGGGCTGCTCCGGCTAAAAAGCGTGTGCTCATTTTCAGTCCCCATCCGGATGATGATGTGATCTCCATGGGAGGCACATTCATTCGGCTTGTCGATCAGGGGCACGATGTGCATGTAGCTTATCAGACCTCCGGAAACATTGCCGTATTTGATGATGATGTGGTGCGCTATGCTGATTTTTTTGGAGACCTTCAAAAGGAATTTGATTCTGAAAGCGGTGGAAAAAATATTTATGAGCTTGTAAAGGCTCAAATCAAAAACAAGAAGCCGGGAGAGCTGGATTCTCCGGAAGTCCAGAAGATCAAAGGCCTGATCCGGCAGAGTGAAGCAAAGGCAGGAGCACGGTATGTAGGGTTAGATATGGACCACGTTCATTTTATGACCATGCCTTTTTATGAAACAGGCAAGGTGAAAAAGAATCCGCTGGGCCCGGAAGATATCCGCATAACTGCAGAATTAATCAAGGAAATAAAGCCCCATCAGATCTATGCAGCCGGAGACCTTTCAGATCCACATGGCACGCACAGAGTTTGTTTGTCGGCGATATTTCAGGCGCTGGATCAGCTGAAAGGGGAGTCATTTATGAAAGATTGCTGGGTCTGGCTGTATCGTGGAGCGTGGCAGGAGTGGTCAGTGGAAGATATCGAGATGGCTGTGCCGATCAGTCCGGACGAATTGATGAAAAAGCGCCGGGCGATTTTCAAGCATCAATCGCAAAAGGATTCTGCTGTTTTTCCGGGAACAGATAGTCGTGAGTTCTGGCAGAGGGCAGAAGACCGTAACCGCGACACGGCCAGGATCTATGATTTACTGGGCTTGCCTGAATACGAGGCAATCGAGGGTTTTAAAAGATACCATTATTAGTGAGTTTTCTTCATACATTTAATTACGGGAGCGTGTAGTCACGCTCCCACTTTACTTGAAACATGGCAGCAACGTTTGTAAACACAAAGCATACAATCTTATCCATAGTACTCATCGTTTTGGTGCAGGCAGGAGTCAGCCAGGAGCTTGATCTCATGCCCATGCCGGCCAAATATGAAATAGGTCGAGGTAATTTTCCAATTTCCGGATCCTTTTCCATTTCAGTTGAAGGCAGTTTTGATGATCGTTTGTCCAGGGAGGCTACCAGGTTTTTGAGGAGACTGGATGCAAAGACCGGAAGTTTCTTTGACCAGCATAAAGTGGAAGGAGCTAAAAAAGATGCTGACCTGAAGATCATTGTAAACCGGCCAGGCAAAGTAGAGCTTTATGAAAACGAATCGTATGACCTGAATATTTCTCCAACAGGACTGAGGCTGACAGCAATTACCGATATCGGAGCAATACGGGGGTTGGAGACTCTTTTGCAGCTTGTGGCAGTGAGCGATGGCAGGTATGTATTTCCTGAGATTGCAATCAGTGATCAGCCGCGGTTTGTGTGGCGTGGATTGATGCTGGATGTGGCCAGGCATTTTATGCCTATGGATGTCGTCTATCGCAATCTGGATGCCATGGCTGCTTTAAAGCTCAATGTACTTCACCTGCATCTCTCCGACGATCAAGGGTTTCGCTTTGAGTCGGCAAAATTTCCTGAGCTGACAAGTAAAAGTTCAGACGGGAATTTTTATACCCGGCAGCAACTGAAAAAACTTGTAGACTATGCCCATCAGCGGGGCATCCGGGTGATTCCCGAAATAGATGTGCCCGGGCATGCCACAGCGATTCTTACCGCCTATCCGGAGTTGGGGAGTAAAGATACATCTTACTCAATTGAGCGGTATGCAGGCATTTTTGATCCTACGCTGGATCCCACCAATGAACAGGTTTATGACTTTTTGGATGCGCTTTTTGCTGAAATAGGCGAGATTTTCCCCGACCCCTATTTTCATATCGGTGGTGACGAAAACCTTGGGAAGCATTGGGATGCCAACCCGGACATTCAGACGTTCATGAGATCGAAGGGGCTTAAAACCAATCATGAACTGCAAGCCTATTTCAATACACGCCTGCAGGCAATCCTGAAAAAACAGGGAAAATTTCTGATGGGTTGGGAAGAAATTATGTCACCTGAAATGAACCAAACCGCCCTGATCCACTCCTGGCGAGGGGAGTGGGAAGGCATGGTTGCCAAAAAGTCACTGTATGATGCAGCCAAAAAGGGATACAAGACTATACTGTCCAACGGGTATTATCTTGACCTGATGCAAACTACGAAGGACCATTACCTGGTAGATCCCCTGCCATCAGGGGTCGATATAGCTCCTGAAGCCAGGGAAAATATTCTGGGAGGTGAAATGTGTATGTGGAGTGAGCTCGTAGTTCCTGAAACCATAGACAGCCGGATATGGCCGAGAGGTGCTGCCATTGCGGAGCGTTTCTGGTCGCCGGAGGAGGTAAATGATGTCGATGATATGTATCGCAGGCTATGGTCGGTTAGTCTGGAGCTGGAACAGCTCAACCTTAAACATCAAACGGCTCAAGATGTAATTTTGAGAAAGCTGGCACAATCCCGGGAGATCGAGCCTCTGGAGACGCTGGTTGACGTGGTGGAACCGATGAAAGGGTACACACGCAATCCGGAAGGGACCATGTATGCCAGTTATTCTCCATTTACCCTTTGGGCAGATGCGGCATTACCGGACGCTCGAGTAGCCAGAAATTTCAACGAGCAGGTTAAGAGTTACCTTCACTCCTCCGCGGACTGTAAACCCATACAGGCGCAACTTACCATTTGGCAAAACAACCACCAGAAGGTTCTTCCGATTATTGAGCGTTCACCAGTATTGAATGAGATCAAAGAACTATCTGCAAATCTCTCAGAAGTGGCAGGGGTCGGAAATGCAGCTATCACCTTTTTGGAAACCGAGCAGGTTCCTGATGCGGAATGGATCAGAAGTAGCAAGAAAGCGCTGGAAAATGCCCGCAAGCAAGGGGGGAGAACAGAACTGCAAATAATTACAGGTATAAGGTTATTAGTCGATCAGGTGGAAGCTGCCGCTAAATAAAGATCTCGCTCATTTGAATTGAAGCAAAGAGAGCGACTTCATTATCTTTGATTTATGAAATGGTGGAGGCGAATACTTTCCTACTTGTTATATCTTATTGCCATAGTGCTGGGCCAGAAACTTTTTTTATACATTTTTGACTACTATGGGAAGGGAGCAATTCTTCTTGGAAGCATAAGCCTGAGCTTTGGTTTGGCTGGACTGATCGCTTATCTTGCCATCCGCCAAATCAAGCAGGAATGAAAAAGCATTACCGCTATATCCTTTATTTCCTTATCGGATTTACCATCTATTTCATAGTAGGTGCTGATGATGACCCTACGGTCCTGAAGGAGCTTCATGAAATAGCGCCTGCCCTAATCATCGGCATAGTCATTTTGATGATTATCGTGCGATTCATCATTAGCAAGCAGAAGAACAATGATCAGGATGAAAAATAGCCTGTCTTGTCAGCCATTTCTTTGCTTTTTCAATAATTCCTGCAAATCTTTCTGACAATCTGTCACAATTTCGCTGACATTCCCCTGTTGGCACAACCATTGATCAATAGAAAACAGCGAGTGAACTAAATAAGAACTTAAAAATAAATTATTGACAATGGGAAAGATTATCGGCATAGACTTAGGTACGACTAACTCCTGCGTGGCGGTAATGGAAGGTAACGAGCCTGTAGTTATTCAAAACAGTGAAGGACGCAGGACTACCCCGTCTATCGTGGCGTTTTTGGATAGTGGAAATGGAGAGCGAAAGGTAGGTGATCCTGCAAAACGTCAGGCCATCACAAACCCTCAGAACACCATCAGCTCCGTGAAGCGATTCATGGGTAAAAAGTATTCTGAGGTCACCGAAGAAAGAAAAAACGTTTCTTACAAACTCGAGTCAGGTAGCAATGATACCGTTCGGATAAAAATAGGTGACAGGAATTACACTCCACAGGAGCTTTCAGCAATGATCCTTCAGAAAATGAAGTCCACTGCTGAGGATTTTCTCGGTCAGGAAGTGACCGAAGCGGTGATCACCGTACCTGCATACTTCAATGACTCAGAGCGTCAGGCTACAAAAGAAGCCGGGCAGATCGCTGGTCTTGAAGTGAAGCGGATTATCAACGAGCCTACTGCAGCAGCGCTTGCGTATGGCCTTGATAAAAAAAACAAAGACATGAAGATCGCAGTGTATGACCTTGGCGGTGGTACATTCGATATTTCCATTCTGGAGCTGGGTGATGGCGTATTTGAAGTGAAATCTACTAACGGTGACGTACACCTTGGTGGTGATGACTTTGATGCAGTGATCATCAACTGGCTGGCAGAAGAGTTCAAGAAAGACGAAGGTCTGGATCTGCGAAAAGACCCGATGGCGCTTCAGCGACTGAAAGAAGCGGCTGAAAAAGCCAAGATCGAGCTTTCTTCGTCATCTTCTACAGAGATCAACCTTCCTTACATCATGCCGGTGGATGGTGTGCCTAAGCACCTTGTGAAAACACTGAGCAGATCGAAGTTTGAGCAGCTTAGCGAAGACCTTGTGAGAAGGTCTATGGAGCCTTGTAAAAAGGCGCTAAGCGACGCTGGTCTTTCTTCTGCGGATGTGGATGAAGTGATCCTGGTAGGTGGTTCTACACGGATCCCTAAGATTCAGGAAGAGGTAGAGAAATTCTTTGGCAAGAAGCCATCTAAAGGTGTAAACCCTGATGAGGTGGTAGCAATCGGTGCTGCAATTCAGGGTGGTGTATTGACTGGTGAGGTTAAGGATGTATTGCTTCTGGATGTGACTCCACTTTCTCTTGGTATCGAAACCATGGGCGGTGTGTTCACCAAGCTGATCGAGGCAAACACTACGATTCCTACGAAGAAATCCGAGACCTTCTCAACAGCGGCTGATAACCAGCCATCTGTGGAGATCCACATCCTGCAGGGTGAGCGACCAATGGCTAAGGATAACCGGTCTATCGGACGATTCCACCTGGATGGTATACCACCAGCGCCAAGGGGAGTACCTCAGATCGAAGTGACTTTTGATATAGATGCAAACGGTATCCTGCATGTGTCTGCCAAAGACAAAGGAACCGGTAAAGAGCAGAAGATCAGGATCGAGGCTTCTTCAGGACTTTCTGAGGAGGAAATCGAAAAGATGAAGAAAGAAGCGGAAGCCAATGCTGAATCTGATAAGCAGACTAAAGAGAAAGTAGAAAAAGTCAACCAGGCGGATTCACTGATCTTCCAGACAGAGAAGCAGCTGAAAGACTATGGTGACAAGCTCTCTGATGGTAACAAGTCTGCTATCGAAAGTGCCCTTGCCAAGCTGAAAGAAGCCCACGGGGCTCAGGACCTTGCAGCGATCGACACAGCCATGGAAGGCTTGAATAAGGCCTGGGAAGCAGCATCACAAGAGATCTACCAGGCACAGCAGGCAGCTCAGGGAGCTGAGCAGGCACAGAGCACAGATCAGTCAGGCGGAGCTGATACTTCCGGAGATTCTGATGTGTCAGATGTAGAGTTTGAAGAGGTAGACGAGGATAAGAAGAAATAGGTCCCTGTGGGACTCAAAGACAGTCTCTTTTAGAGGCTGTATACTTCTTCGGCCTTATACGATTAGGCAACAGCCGGGCCCGTACTGAACCGTGGCGTCAGTACCCACACTGATGTGCACATCAGTAGTGTTATCCAGTCACCCAATTCATATAGATAATGAAAACCCTCTTTTCCTGATTATTATTGGGGGAGAGGGTTTTTTGTTGTTATAGGTCTTTTAGTAATTTTTTTAAATCTGAAATCAACCTTCTTTTCTCTTTTAGATATTTTCTTTTTTCCCTTTGGAATTTAAATAGGTAATAAAAAATGCCTAGTAGAGGAACTACAAAATCTTCCATTATAATATGGGTTAAAATTTTATAGGGTTGCCTCAACTCATGATCCTTAGAGCTTTGGCCATAAGTCAGATGATCCTTCTGACTGTGGAGGGTGTCACATATCTGCGACCTAAGATTCTACCTGCTTGAGCTGCTAACGATTGGTAGTACCGTTTTAATGATGGTTGCGATATCTCGCCAAGTAATTCAAATCTAATACTCTCAAACGGGTCCGAAAAGGAAGAATTGATTTTGCTCAAAGGGTGGTATTTCTCTTTCCCGATTTATGATTAAATTTAGTGAGTATCAATCCTCACGATCATGGCTACTATCAACCAGACTTATTTCTTTGAAGATATCACCCCTGACGAGGTGTACGAGGCATATATGCATGAAAACCGGCAAACAACTTTTACGGCTTCCGGCTGCCAGATGACGGAAGAGATTGGCGGTAAGTGCATCATGTATGACGGCTATATAGAAGCGGAAAATGTAAAGCTGGAACCGGGAAAAACCATACAGCAGAAGTGGGCAGCCCATGAAGACCAGTGGCCGGAAGGACACCAATCCATGGTCACCATTACACTGAAGGAGAAGGATGAAGGCACTGAGCTGACGCTTGTTCACGAAGATGTGCCGGATGCACTAAAAGATTCGCTGGATCAGGGCTGGATCGATCACTACTGGAGCCAGATGACGGATTACTTTGGATGAAATACCTGCGGATTGACCCTACAGAAGAGCTAAAGCATTTGGTCGTATGCTATTGGGTCGTGGATAGTGAAGGAGATGATACTATCGAAATGCAAAAGATCATTCCGGATGGCTATCCTGAGATTATTTTGCATTATGGAGACCCATTCCGAATCAACATTTCCGGCAGCTGGCAGACACAAACCAGGTACCTCCTGGCAGGTCAGATCAGAAATCATTTCTTCCTGGAAAATACAGGAGTAGCTGGCATGATCGGGATAAAGCTACAGCCTGCCGCAGTTCATCAGCTTTTTGGAGTAGAGATGGCCGGGACCACCGATAGAGTAGTTTCCCTGGAAAAATATTACCCGGACTGGGAACAACTTTCGTCAACGTTGACTCCCTTGCTTGCTGACCCTGAAAGGGCGATACCGGTCATTGAAAAGTGGTTGTCAAGCCTGAAACCAGCTGTAAACAACTCCCTGGACAGAGCCATAAAGCTAATTTTGGACGTGCATGGGATGGTGGGAATTAAAACCGTCATCGAAGCAGCGGGAATAGGGGAGCGCCAGCTGGAGCGTCTTTTTAAAAAGCAGGTTGGTCTTTCCCCAAAGTTTTATTCACGGGTTATTCGGTTCAGCTATATTTTCCATCAGATAGCCAAGGACGATTTCTCCTGGGCTGGGGTGGCTTTTAAAACCGGTTATACTGATCAGTCTCATTTCATTAAAAACTTTAAGGAGTTTACCGGGGAAGACCCTTCCAAATACATGTTTGATCATGAAAATATGGCCAATTTCTTTATGAAAAAGTAAAATGTCGGTTTTTTACTATATCTGAAATGCAGACTACGTTTCTTTTGTCAGAAAAAAAGATGAATAGAATACTACTGCTTTTTTGTATGGGCATTGGTGCAGCCTGCGCCGCCCAACCTGCGGAGGGAGATTTGAGCCAGTTTGACTGGCTGGCAGGCAAGTGGAAAAGAACCGGCATGTCACCGGGAAAAGAGGCTTATGAGGTTTGGGTAAAAGGAGAAGACCAGCTGATGGGGCAGGGAATCTCCATGAAAGACGGAGATACCACTTTCGTGGAAAAGCTACGAATTAAACAAATGGAAGGGGAGATTTACTACGTAGCGGATGTTCCGCAAAATCCCGAGCCTACCCTTTTTAAAGTCACCGAAATACGTGAGGGCTATTTCAGATGTACCAATCCGCAACATGATTTCCCAAAGGAGATTACTTATGAACTAAAAGAAGAGCAACTTACCGCTACCATTTCCGGGGACGGTAAATCGATCCCTTTTGTATTTACACGAAGAAAGTAGCCATCTTTTGCAGCAGACCCTGGTTTAGAATCCCTGTTTTGAGTCATAGCCCGAATTTGAGTTATCCTGATTCGTATTTTTTATCTTATAACTCAACTCCGCAGTAAATCAATCACATGCGCTAAATATCATGAGGTTTTATGAATGCGGGTCAGCTTTTGTCCCCTTTTGGAGACTCTTCTTTTGAAGAAGCGCCCTGCTCTTTGTCCTCACCTTTCTTTTTAGCCTTTACTTCTTTAGCCATTTCCTGAATTTCTTCAGTAGACTTTCCTTTCAGGTATTCAGGCAGTTCCATCCCTGCCATACCAAACATCTCCTGAAGTGGAGGCACGGATTTATAAAGTCCCGAAATGAAATTAGCGGTAGAGGATTTGTCATTATCACCCTTTCCGTTATCCCAAACGGTGATTTTGTCTATCTTAATGTTTTTAATTGCTTCGGTCTGAAGTCGGACCAGATCATTTAATTTGTCAGCTATGATCAGCAACACGGCATCACGTGAATTATCTCCTGCTGCATTTACGATCTGCTTAAATCCTTCTGCCTGTTTGGTTAGTACTTCATAGATACCTTTTGCTTCTGCTTCTTTCTTAAACAGGATTGCATCAGCTTCACCGCGGGCTTTTCTTCTGATCATCTCAGCTTCAGCCTCAGCCGCTATTTCTACTTTCTCTTTGTCGATTTGTGCAGGTATCACTATGTCGGCTGTCTGTGTGGATTTGTCCCGGGTTGCTCTGGCATTTTCTGCTTCCTGCTCTGCTGCATAAGCCTCTTCCAGGGCTTTAGCTGTTTGCACTTTTTCTGCGGCGATGGCTATTTTCTGAGCTTCAGCTTCTTTTTCCCTACGTGCAGCGTCTGACTGAGCAATTTTTATTTTTGCTGTATTCTCTCCTTCTACTGCTGATGCATTGGCTGATGCTACTTTTACTCGTTGATCCTGATGAGCATTAGCTTCCCCTATAGATCCGTCTCGTTCTTTTTCAGCCACACTTTTCCTGGCATCGTTGATCGCTTTGGCTGCCGCCTCTTTACCCAGAGCCTCGATATAGCCTGACTCGTCTTTGATGTCAGTTACGTTTACGTTGATGAGTTTGAGACCGATCTTCTTTAGTTCAGCTTCCACATTAGAGGCCACATTGGCCAGAAATTTATCCCGATTGCTGTTGATCTCTTCAATATCCATGGTAGCGACTACCAAACGCAACTGACCGAAAATGATGTCTTTAGCCAGGTCATGGATGTTTTCCTGAGAAAGACCGAGAAGTCTTTCAGCGGCATTGTTCATGATTCCCTCTTCTGTGGAGATACCTACCGTAAACCTTGAAGGAACGTCCACCCTTATATTCTGACGACTTAGTGCGTTGGTAAGTAATACCTCTATGGACATAGGGGTAAGGTCCAGAAACTCATAGTCCTGAATAATGGGCCAAATAAAAGCAGCACCTCCATGGATACATTTTGCGGACCTTCCTAAGTCGTCTGTTCCTTTTCCGACTTTTCCATAAACAACGAGAATACGGTCTGACGGGCACCGCTTGTATCTCTGAAATAGCCCTATGAGCAGTACGAAAACAAAAATGATTACTGCCGCTACTATAAAAATGAAGGTTCCTGACATTTACTTGATTGATTTAGTGACTACTAGTGTACTATTATTGATGACATCAGTGACAGAAATTACTGATCCTGTGGGTAGGTCTTTATTATCGTCTGTTATAGCTTCCAGTTCACGCAGTGAGCCCTGGACTTTGATTAAGACTCTTCCGATATTTCCCCTTTTGGCCTGGATAGTAAGATAAACTTCCCCGATTCCGCCTACTGCATTTTTAATGGAAAGCGTTCCCGAATCGTTGAGCTTGCTGAAATAATAAAATATACCGGCCATGAGGAGCATCATGGCCAAACCTGACAGGAAGGAGACCAATAGTGTAACACCTCCCGAAAAACCGGACTCCAGGCAGGCGATGCCTGTCCAGGCAAACAATGTAAAAAAACCTACAAAATTTTTGATAGTAAAGAACTGAAATCCCGCTCCGTGATCGGTCTCCACATCAACATCCGCTGACCCATCCGTGTCAAAATCCCCACCGATAAAGGTTAACACCATTTGGATTAGAAAAATGAGTGTGAAAGGGATAGCAAATCCCCAATAGACCTGGAGTAAAGTAGACATGGAATCCCACCAGTCCGAAAAATTGAAATCCATTTAGCGGTTTTTTAATTTGAATGTTAAAATATACCTTTTACATTTTTAATGCAAGAATAATTTAGCTCTTTGTAATCTTCGGTGGTTTAGGTGTTACTAACGGGGTGATAGGAACCTTTTTTAAAAAATTATGGATATAGTTTTAGGTATACTGGCAGATTCTTATGTCATCAGGTGGGTAAGGAAAGGTAGCAGCGGTTTAAATCAGCTGTTCAGAGGGTTAATTGCAGGATTGTTCGCTATAGCGGGTGTGGTTTTGTTTTATATGGTATTTGGAATTTCCAGATGAGGTATATCCTGATTTTGAAGAATTTTATATAGTCCCACAAAAAATAAGAGGAACTTTATTCGGCAGACTTTCAAAATACCTTCACTTTCTCCTACCTTCGTAGCTTATTTTTTAGGGTATGCGACAGAAGTTATTAAGAGATGGGGCTGATGAACTCTCTTATGAGATCAGAGGCATTGTAAAGAAGGCCGAGCAGCTGGAAGCCCTGGGATACGAAATTTTTTGGGAGAATATTGGTGATCCGATACAGAAAAACCATGTTTTACCACAATGGATGAAAGATACCATAGCGGGTCTCCTATACGAGGATGATACTTATGGTTATAGTCATTCCAAGGGAGTACTATCTACCAGAGAGTTTTTAGCTGAGGTCAATAATGATAGAGGCGGAGCACAAATTGGTCCTCAGGACATTACTTTTTTTAATGGGCTGGGAGATGCTATTGCCAAGATCTATCAGTACCTGCTGCCAACAGCCAGGGTGATAGGGCCATCACCTGCATACTCTACGCATAGTTCGGCAGAAGCCGCACATGCTAACCATCACCCGATCACTTATAAGCTGGACCCGGATAATCTCTGGTATCCGGATATTGAAGACTTGTACAATAAGGTTCGCTACAATCCCAATATAGTAGGGATCCTCATTATCAATCCCGACAACCCTACCGGGATGGTCTATCCCAGGGAGATCCTTGAGAAGATGGTAATGATCGCGGTGGAGTTTGATCTCTTTATCATTTGTGATGAGATCTATATGAATATCATTTACAATGGAGCTCAGACATGCACGCTTTCAGAGGTGATTGGAGATGTACCGGCAATATCTCTGAAGGGTATTTCCAAGGAGTTTCCATGGCCCGGAGCACGCTGTGGGTGGGCAGAGTACTACAACAGGACCACTAGTAAAGAATTTGCACGTCTATGTGATACCATTGATAATGCAAAGATGATCGAGGTGAGCTCGACAAAACTCCCGCAAAGAGCTATCCCTCGAATTATGAAAGATGCCAGGTATGCAGGCTTTATTAATGAGACCAAAGATAAGATCGGGAGACGCAGCGCTTATCTCAATGAGGTGTTTAAGGAAGTGCCGTATGTCAAGTTTAACCAGACGAATGGCGCGTTTTACAATACCATGATCTTTGAGCCCAATGTGCTGAATGATAAGCAGTTTCTTAAGATAGAGGATGAGCGGGTGCAAAAGCTACTGGACAGCTGGTTTGAAAGCAATAATATGACACTGGATAAGCGGTTTGTGTATTATCTGCTGGCGGCTAAGCAGGTATGTGTGGTGCCCATTTCTTCATTTGCTTCGGAGCTACTTGGTTTCAGGATTACCTTACTTGAAGAAAATGAAGAAATTCTTGAGGAAACTTTCAAAAGGATAAAAGCAGGAATAATAGAATACTGTCAGTCAGCCTGAACCGGTAGAATTTGTCAGGGTTCGCCTTTTTTATGCTTGAATCTCTCTAAAGGAATGTCTGCCCGGTACTAATTATCAAGTATCATCCGCAGCTCCGGAATGAGTGAGTCAAAAATATTCATCTTGCTGATCACTTTCACATCCGGATGCTGAGCCTGAAGACCTTTTAAGTCGTATAATGCAGTGATCAAAAAGATGGCTTTAAGGTTTTGGTAGATTGCATCCTTGCGGAGTGAGGATATGAGCTCATCGCCATTCATGTAGGGCATTTTCTCATCGGTAATGAGGATGTCAGTTCCGCTTGCCTTCAGCTTTTCGAATGCTTCGGCTCCATTTTGAGCTTTGGTTACCTGAATGATGTCCGCAAAATTACCCTCCAGGATTTCAACCAGGCCTTCTAACACTTCTTCGGCATCCTCGACGACTAATAGCTGGGTTTTCTTCATAGGCATGAAGATAAGAGCTTAACCATCAAAAGGAAATTAAAAATCGATGGCCTGAGTCTAATCGAAGATGACCGTCCTGTTTTTATGCACGAGTGTCTTTCGTTGCAGGTGGGTCCAGATAGCACGGGATAGTACAATTTTTTCTAAATCTTTTCCCTTTCTGACCAGATCCTCAATGGAGTCTTTATGTGAGATCTTCACCACATCCTGTTCGATGATCGGTCCCGCATCCAGGTCTGCTGTGACATAGTGACTGGTAGCTCCTATGATCTTTACACCCCGCTCATGGGCACGGTGATAAGGTTTTGCTCCGGCAAAAGCTGGAAGAAAGGAGTGATGAATGTTGATGATCTTATTAGGGAATGCACTGATAAATTCATCACTAAGGATCTGCATGTAGCGAGCCAGGATCAGAAAATCGATATTTAACTCTGCCAGGAGTGTCATCTGCGCCCGTTCGATCTCTGATTTATTCTCTATGGTGATCTCAAAGTGATAAAATGGAATCCCGTAGCGGTCCGCTACTTCCTTATGGACCGTATGATTGGAAATGATCGCCGGGATCTCAATCTGCCATTCTCCTGAATAATGCCTCGAAAGGATGTCATACAGACAATGAGATGCTTTGGATACAAAAATGGCCATCCGGGGTTTTTTGTCGGTAAAATGCAGTTGCCATTGCATCTCGTACTGGCTGGCGATCTTATTTTCAAAAGCAGCATAGATGTCTTCTCTCGGGATGTCAAAGCCGTCGAGCTCCCATTCCACACGCATGAAAAAGATCCCCTCGGATTTCTCCACGTGCTCATCAAGATCTATAATGTTTCCATTATGCTCAAAAAGGAAATTAGTAATGGTGGTAATTAACCCTTTTCGATCATTACAGTGGATAAGTAGGATGGCGTGATTGTTTGTGCCCATATTTTATATAAACTCTGTTTTGATAACTCAAATTTTTGAAATTTGGTACTTGATTATCAGACCATTACAATAGGTTCTCAATTATTGTCCATATGCCTGCCTGCCGACAAAGGCAGGGACTCCATATAATGCTTTATGAAACGGGGGCGTCATTTTTGGGCTGTAAAAGTAATCATAATCTGTCATGAAAAATTGGGTAATTGCCAGTGGTATTTTACAGCGAGTATTCGGAAGGAGACAATAAAGCCAGCTGTGATCAGTACATTCCAAAGCTGTGAAATGCCCAGATAGTTAAGCAAAACAAAAACAATACCGCCTGCTATGCATGTGAGGGCGTAGATTTCCTTTCGAAAGATCAGCGGGATCTCATTGCAGACAATATCACGGATTACCCCGCCAAACACCGCGGATACCATGCCCATCATGATCCCGATAATGGGTGAGACACCAATTTCGAGTGATTTTTGCAGCCCTAATATTGTAAATACAGCTATTCCGATGGTGTCAAACAGAAAAAATGTTTTGCGAAGTTTTTGAACCTGTTTTCTAAACAAAATAGCTACCGTAATGCCCAGGACGATCATAATCAGGTAGTTCAGGTTATTCATCCAGGCCACTGGTGTACTGCCTATCAGCAGGTCCCGCAGGGTTCCGCCACCTAATGCGGTGATAAATGCTACGGCTGAAACACCAAAGATGTCCAGCTTTTTGTCGAAAGCGGTCAGAGCACCACTGATAGCAAAAACCATGGTACCCGTCAGGTCGATGATGTAGAGGATATTCAAGTTTTATAGCGAAGGTAGTCAGCATTTTGTAGTTATTTCAGGAAGCTTCACAAACAAGCACTTACTTCATTAACCCTGATCGGAAACGACCTCAAAAGACCTGCTGACGGAATTACCTTGCTCATCCAGTACCAGGATATTATAAACACCTTTGCCTAGCTGCAGTGATTGTTTGTGTTCACCGAAAGTTGATCCGATGTATTCGTCATTGATGTGCCAGAAAAGTTCCGCTGTGGGATCCTGATGGGAAGCCTCCATGATCACTTCACTGGAAGTTCCTGCCAGCTCGCGTGGAATAAAGACTTTGGCATTTGGTGTCGGGTAGGTGATGGCCAGTAGATTTTCTACCCTGGTTTCACAACCTGGCAATGTGGCCGGTCTTCCGGAATAGCCGGAATGGGTCTTTTTGTAATAATAGCCCATGGTGGGAGGCAGGATAAAAAGTGACTTCTCCCTGGCGCTCTCAGCCGGGTAGCACGAGCGGTTGATGGCAAACGTTTCGGTTTCATCCAGCCAAAAACGCTGATGATAAGTACACAGACCAGAGAGCTCTGCATTGGAGCCAAGCTCCATATCTTTTGTTTTTTCACAATGTTCACTTGCCAGCATACCGGAGGTGGCACATATTTTTTTAGTGATCGAGAACGGTTTCAGCCGTTCCAGCCAGTCAGGCTCATAATCCGAAAGGCGGATCAGCTCTGTCAGGATTGGGCCTGCTGAGGTAGCGCCCATTAATCCTGCTCTCCCCTCTCCATCAGCATTACCCACCCAGACTCCTACGAGGATGCTTCCATTGAGACCTATGGCCCAGGCGTCCCGAAACCCGAAGCTGGTGCCCGTTTTCCAGGCGATACGCTGGCTGGAGCTGAAGTTCTCCCAGTTTTGATCGATCCCCGGACGGGAAAGCTCGGTCATGGCCCGGAACGTATGCCAGATATTGATTTCCTGCGCATCCACATCGGCCAGCTTTTTGGGATTTCCATCAAAATGGATTTGGTAATTGTACTCATTGGCCAGCCGACGATATAGGCTGAAATAGACCTGGGCCAGGTCCCAAAGCTTCACTTCAGCACCACCGAGGATCATGGAGAGACCATAATGACCGGGGTCCTCCTGCAAGGTTGTCAGGCCAAACTTTTTCAGATCCTGATGAAATTTCTCGTATTTATAATCTCTTAGCAGGTGTGCAAACGGAATGTTTAATGAGCGGGAAAGAGCCTGATCGGCCTTTAGAGCCCCTTCGTACCCATGATTGAAATTTTTGGGTGTGTACCCTCCAAAAAAGCTGGGTATATCGGGTAGGAGTGTTTCTGGTAAGATCAACCCTTCGTTCAGAGCTTTTGCATAAAGCAATGGTTTTAAAATGCTGCCTGAACTCCGCGGACGCTGAATCACGTCTACCTGGAATCCATCAGCTTCCTGATCGGTAGTATTCCCGACGTAGGATAATACTTTTCCATTTTCCAGGTCTACCACGATCACTGCCAGGTTATCCACACCGTTTGTTTTTAACCGTTGATGTTTTCGCTCGACAATTTCGGTGGTTTTTTCCTGCCAGAAAGGATCCAGCGTAGTAGTGATTTGCTTACCATCATGCTGCTCGAGAAAGGTGGTCAGTAGGTGTGGAGCTTTTTGTGGAATGTCAAACGGACGATCAGGAAGGGGTTCTTCAAGGCTGAGTTCATAAGTCAGGCTGTCGATGACTTCATTCTCAAAGAGTTTTTTTAGCAGGAAGTCCCGTTTGCTTTTCAGGGGTTTCATGGCTGTACCTGGGAAGATAGCGCCCGGTTGATTTGGTAATATGGCCAGGGTGGCCGATTCAGCCCAGCTGAGCAAATGCGGTGGCCGCCCATAATAGCGCCAGGAAGCGGCATTAATGCCAACCACATTTCCACCGAAAGGGGCCATGGAAACATATTGTTTAAGAAGTTCTTCTTTGGAGTAACTAAATTCCAGCCGCAAAGCCAGTTGCATTTCAATCAGCTTTTGCCAGATGGTTCGTTCCCTGTCCCGCATCATTCGGGCTATCTGCATGGTGACCGTACTTGCACCGCTCACCACTTTTCCTGCTTTTATGTTTTGATAGGTGGCTCTAACCAAAGAAACCGGATTGACGCCAGGATGATAATAAAAGTACTCGTCTTCAAAGTTCAGGAAGCACCGCTCCAGTTTGTAGGGGACAGAGTCTGCAGTTGGGAAGCGCCATTGCTCATCTTCCGCTATAGATGCACTTAGCAGGTTGCCATGTCGATCGTTGATGACTGTAGATGTAGCTGCCTGAGGTATTTTGGTGGGCCACCAGAGATATCCAATGAGCAAAAGAAGCGCCAGAAACCAGTAGTTTCTGCGCTTCCATTTATAACTATATAGTCCTCTCTTAGGCATTCTTTACTCACCAACCGTAATCCACTTTCCTGCAGTTTTGGCTGAAATGGATGCTTTATACATCGCTTCTGCTTGAAGTCCCGGCCTATAATATTTACCGGGATACGCTGCGGTGACACTTAGCTTGAACGTCTTCTGCTCATTTTGGCGCAGGTCAAAATAGGTATACACCCGGTCATCGCGAATGTCCTGAAAATCGAAGTGACTATACTCATTGGTCTCATTGTCATTCAGCCGGTCATTTTGTATCTCCCACCCTGAAGGCAAAATGTGCGTCAACGCAATATCCCTGACACTACCTAATTCGTAGCGATTTTTCACATTTACCAGTATTTCAAAGCTCTGTCCTAGTTTCAGACTATCCGGATTGATTGGTCGGCCATTCAGATCGAGGTATTGCACGCTGATATCCAGCCCGGAACTCTCTACCGGCTCATCACCGGGTTTTGGTGTGCCGGTTACAGTCAGGGTAGCAAATAGCGTGGCTTCTCCCTGGTTCTCCACTTTCAGAGAGCTGCTTTCTTTAGCTGGAATGTCTGATCGGTAGATCGCCCGGTCTGAAGACCAGGTCGTGTTTGTACTGCCGTAGCTTACTGCTGCTTTTAGTCCTTTATCAGAACTGTTAGCATTCACATATTTACTGATCGCCAGTAAAGAGTAGGCCGTAGTTTGTGTGCTCATCCACCGGTCTGAAGACAGCTTTTCAGAGATTTCCTGAAGTACTTTAAAAGCTTCCGTTTTGTTATCCAGATAAACGTAAGCCTCTAAAAGCATGGAAAGATCTCGGGTGAAAGAACCATAGTTGTCATAATAGTAATGATATGGATGTTCTTTCAAGCTGCTTCGTGCATTTCCTTCCATGAGTTTTTTGGCGGCATCTGCCTGGCCCATGGCTGCATAGGCTGCTGCAAGTTTGTGAATAGACTGAACTGATTTTCCTGAGGTATTCCTCAGGCGATTCATGGCTCCAAGTTCCGGGTAGCCTCCTATAGCCAATGTAAACAGGCGATAGGCCTGGATCAGGTCGGAGTTGCTGTGATCTACGGATTTGGTCCAGTTTCTGGCCTTATTTCGCTGGAAGTTTCGAATACGATCTATTAATTCATTAGGAACTACATAGCCTTTCTTTTGAGCCTCTATCAGAAAATGATATGCATAGCTCGTTCCCCAGCTATTGGGGTTATCATATCCGGGCCAGTAGCTCAGTCCGCCACTTGCTCCCTGGAAACGTTCCAGCTTTTTGATGGCGTTTCTGATATTGCTTTCCGTTTTGATCACTTGTTCACTTGACAGTTCGGTTACATCTGCCAAAAAGAGCTGAGGGAATGCGGAGGAAACAGTTTGCTCAATACACCCATGTGGATACCGGATGAGGTATTTGAGTCGCTGCTCCAGGTTGATCGGCGGTATTGAGGCGATTTCTAAAGCTACCTCATTGGTGCCCTCCATTCCGAAAAGTTTTGCACTTAGGTCTTTTGACTGACCTGCTTCCACCGGTACCACTTTTACAGTAGTTTGTGGTGCATTTGGAGATCGCGAGGCGATATTGATCTCATGCTTAGCCGACTCACCACCAGAAGTACCTGTTATCGTCACCTTGCCAGCTCCAAGCTCATCAGCGACTGAAAGGTCAAAATACAATGTGCCACTTTCTTTGTCCAGGCTGATATTTTGTGATTTTGAACCATCCAGACTTAGTACTCCTGAAGCCTCCACTGAGATTTTGGCGTTTCTGATATTGTCTTTGTATCGAAATACATTTACCGGCAGGCTTACTTTCTCTCCCGGGCCAACTACACGAGGAAGTGTGCCCAATACCATCAATGGTTTAATAACCGGTGTGGCTTTATCCACGCTTCCATAAGCTTCATCCAATCCGGCTACCACCATGGTTTTCACCGAGCCAATGTACTGAGGCATAGTGAAAGAATGCTTTTTGGATTTTCCTGCCTCCAGGTAAAAAGGCCCCATGAATTGAACAACTGGTTTAAAGCGGTTTTCCTGGGGCTTATCACTTTCACTTTCAGCATCCATTCCTCCGCCAATTGCGAGTAAACGTTCCAGTCTGCCCCCGTAAGCACCAATAACATCATTATACAGGTCCCAGGTTTTTACTCCGATGGCTTCCCGGCTGTAAAAATGTTCCCAGGGCTGAGGAGTTTGATAATTTGTAATGTCCAGCAGTCCTTCATCTACCACTGCTACTGTATAGGCCATGGGTTTACCATTGGCCTCTGAAATGGTTAACTCCACCGGGCCTCCCGGTTCCAGCTCATCAGCCATCTTCAGCTGTGGACTAAGTCTGGTAGCTTCGTCAACAACCTTGATTGGAGAAATTCCATAAAGGCGGATTGGCAGGTCGTTGGTAGTTTGTCCGTGAGGCTGAAGTAAAGTAACATGCAAGTATACATTTGGAGCCATTTCCGGAGTTACATCCACGGTGAAAGTGGTCCACTCACGGTCCGTTTTGATCCAGAAGTTATCCAGTACACTGCTTCCGTTTTCAATACTCACCAGAGCCTGACCTGAAAGGCTTCCGCGCATGGTTACATTGACTTTTTCGCCTACGGAATACTCGGCTTTATCAGTGCTCACCTGTAAAGTGGTAGCTCCCAAGGCATTGTCTCCCGAGTCTCCATACCAGCTGGTATAGAAAATTTTACTCGATGAATGACCGGAAACCGGATCTTTAACGACAGCAATGTATCGTCCCCAGTTCGGGCTTTTGATCTCAAAATTTACCTGGCCTTTACCTCCGGAGGTGTTGATCTTTTCAGATTTCACTTTGGAAGCATAGCTTGAAGACAGGTAGTTGGTTGTGTAGTCCTCAGACTGGTCCCACCACCAGCGCCAGTTGAGTTTGTAAAGTGTAAATTCAAGTCCCTGGCGGTTAATAGGCTGTCCGTTGGCATCCAGAGTAACCACTTGCAGTTGCTGAGGCTTATCTCGTTCTATGCGATAGCCGCGCTCCGCAGTAGTCAGATTGATACCTACAAAGGATTCATAGGGCAGGTATGTAACTGATTTGCTGTTGATGGAAAATCCTCCACCCGGTTCGAAAACCTTTGTATTGAAAACCGCCCGAAGTGCACCCGGCGATTTTGGGTTTCCGGGCAATGGGACGTTGATTGTTGCATCACCATTGGCATCTACCTGGCCGCTGAAAACCTGCTCAGGGTCCTGGTAAAAGCTTTTGCCCTGATCATCAAATTCGTATTGAGTGTATCCATTGAAGATAGTGTTTGTTTCTGTGAGCCTCAGCTCTGTTTCGGCTTTGAGGTTGCTCCCGGTGAGTCCTGTGAGCCAATCCACATGCAGGTCCGCAGAAAGATTCCTTTCAGCCGGAGTAATCCGGTCAGCACCCAGGTCCAGGTTGATCTTCAACCGATTGGGTTTGATGGTTTCCACTTTTACCGTTTTGGAAAACTTGTTGTTACCTACGGAAATGGTGCTCCACCAATTTCCCGTCACATCTTCCGGGCTGGTTTTAGTGTGGAAGGTATACAGGCCGGATACACCACTGGTTGAGACCTGCTTGTCTTTCAGGTTGCCACGTGGGTCACGAAGCTCCATAATCACCGGGTGGTCTGCAGGTATGCGGTCTTCCGGATCTTCCAGCATGAAGGATAAATGTATGTTATCTCCAGGTCTCCAGACACCGCGCTCACCATAGATAAACCCTTTGATATTTCCTCTGACTCGCGTTCCGGACACATCAAAGTTGCTCATGGACAAAGATTCATTGTCTGCCAGCTTCAGGTAAGATTTTTGGCCTTCAGCCTCAGCAATGACCAAAAATGGTCGTTGCTCAGGGCGGATCGTTATTTTCCCGTCAGGATCGGTGTTTACATTGGCCATTTCCTGCAGTTGATAGTCAAGGACTTTAATGTTTGCCTGGATAGGCTCAGCGGTGGTCATGTTGGTGGTGAAGATGTGTACGGCATTGTCTCCGCCAATTTTGGTGATCAGCCCAATGTCTGTTGCAAGCAGGCTGGTGGTAACAAATCGATTGGAGATGTAATAGGACACATGGCATGGGTTTTCCCGCTCAGACCATTTATATCCGTTAGGGTACCGATAATCCCATAGATTTCCCCAGGATTCAAATCCATCGTAATCATAAATCGACCAGTCCCCGGACTCATCTGAACCTTCCATTGATTCAAAAGCTGTTTCACAAGGGTAGTTTGTATAATCCGGGCGGAAACCAATCCGAACCTGGTAGAGTGCGCCCTTTTCAGCTTCGAATAAGCCTGAAAGATCCAATGTAAAGCGGTTCCATGAAGCCAGGTCTTTTGCTTTTTCTTCCAGGGAAACTTTCTGATCAATCACTTTTTGACCTACGCGTCTGACCTGCTCATCCCCCCTGTAGCTGTTGACCTGGAAAAATTGTGGCAGATTATCTTCATAGATCTTGACCACCTCAACCTGGACAGCTTTTAGGTTTACCGCTTCAAAAGGTAAAACCAGTCCGTCAGTAGATGGCAGAATAGTTCCGTTTCCAATGAGCTTAACTTGTGGTTTCTCGGGTTCAAAAGCCACATAGCTGGTCACTGTCTGGCCCAGTGTTTTTCCTTTAGAGTTTTTTAACCCCTCGGAGATCTCCAGCTTTTTGCTGCCGCTGATGTTGTTGGAAACGTAGATCTTGAGTTCGTTGCCTTCAATGACCATTCCCGGATTGTTCTGACCTTCCAGCTGGATCAGTCCGGCAAGGTTTTGTTTACTATCGAGCGGGTCTGAAAAGTATACAGAAACGTATGGATCTCCCGTTTTTTCCACTTTAGTGGAAATCACTGAGAAAACCTGGATAGACGGCACCTCCACACGCAGGTCCACTGATCTTTTTACCCCGATGGGGCTGCCTGACCCATTGACTACTATGGTTCTCGGTTTTTCTTCTCGTTTGATCCCCGTCACTGCAAATCGGTGTGAGGTGCTGCTTAGATGTCGCCACGTTACCTGGAGCTGCTCATCCATTGTGATCATTTTTTCAACAGATTCATTTTCTGAAAAATCTGCTGTAGTGATCAGTCCTTCAAATTCCAGCATGTCTGGGTTAGCCGGGTCCGGCGCCTGAACAGGAGTCAGTTCAATGTCAAAATTCTGCTCAATGACATTCACCCGGAACAGGTATTCTTCCAGGCCCTCAGGCACCTCCATCAGTGCATTCAGTTTGAGTGTAAAAACGAAGCTTTGTCCGGATTTCAATCCGTTTTCAGGTGAGATAACAATGGCATGTGCATCTGTTTTTACCAATTCACCATCCAGTGAAGGTTCAATGGAGAACAGTTCATCCAGTTGCAAGTCATCAGGCAAAGGAACAATGTCCGTGAACTGAACCGTGATATTATCTTTTTTGGAGATGGTTCCATCCGTACGACTCTTGATATACTCTGCAAATCGCGGGTCGTTTGTGATTTGGTCGCCGGATTGGTTATCCGTGCCACATGAGAAAAACAGAAGTGCTGATACCACAATTAAAAAATGGGGGATTGCGTAATTTTTCATAGGTCAGGTGTTACAATTTTTCAAAGTACCATATTAAGCAATGATATTGGAATATGCTTTATGGCGGTATTATTTTTTTGAAAGTATATAGTGGAAACGTATTTAAATTACTGGTATGAAAAAGCTTGTCAGTTTCCAACATGCGGGTCTGCTTAGTCTGATTCTTTTTGGAGTAATTGGAATTTTTCACCTGTCAGTGATCATTGGCATTGTTTTCTTTGATTTTGTCCCGGTAGAGTATTTGTGGGGTGGCAAGATGGAAACCAGCAATCAACTACTGGTATTTGAGATTGTTTCTTTGGCTGTGGTAATGGTATGTTTCTTTGTGGTTTTAATTAGATCTGAGCGAATTAGGATACCGTGGCTGAAGGGCGTGGCAAAGATCGGTACGTGGGTGCTGTTTTTTCTTTTCGTTTTGAATACAATAGGAAATTTGTTGGCAGAATCAATGTTTGAAAAGTTTTTCTCAATAGCAACTGCTGTTCTGGCTGTGCTTTGCTTGAGGCTCGCTTTAGGGAAGTAAAATTATTTTTCGTTGGTCTGAACATTGACTTTTAAGCGGTATCCATTTAGTATAGCAAAACATCCACAATGGGATCGTATTGAGGTAGCCGGATTCTATGTCATCTTTACCAAAAGCCGATTGGGGAGACGACACTCAAAGCGACACAAGATCAGGGAGTTTTCAGAAGGCTGGTTGTGGGTTTAGTTCGAAAAAACCGGATAATCAATATAAATCATGGCTGATCTGTACAAGAATACCTACCGGATAACATCTGCACGATTGCAAACGTGGGATTATGGCTCTGAGGGATTGTATTTTGTGACAATATGTACCAAAGACAGGGAATGTTATTTCGGCAAAATTTTGAAAGGCGAAATGGAATTATCATCTGTGGGGGAAATGGCTCGTGACGAATGGTATAAAACGCCAGGTTTACGACCGGACATGAACCTGGAATTGGGTGAATTTCAGGTCATGCCCAATCATATTCATGGGATTGTGATCATTGGGGGTAATGAATTTAATGGTAGAGACGCGATGCATTGCGTCTCTACCACGAATACCAACGACGAACCCACCCCAAAAAACCAATTCGGTCCGCAACGAAAAAACCTGGCGTCTATCATTCGCGGGTACAAATCTGCGGTGACAACCTATGCGCGTAAAAACCAGATCGAATTTAACTGGCAGTCCCGGTTTCATGATCACATCATCCGGTCAATGGATGACTATTATAGGATTTCTAAATATATTATCAATAATCCCGGTAATTGGGATCAGGATCAATTTAATAGATCATGACAGTCGAGACGCATGCATTGTGTCTCTACTCTTTTGCTTCCCTGATAAATTTGATGTTCCGCTTCAATCCCTCAAACTTTGTCCGCTTCACAGCTGACTTCTTAAAGACCTTACGAAAGGTTTCTTCGGTCATTTCCTCCCAGTCCTGTTTGGAAAATTTTTCCCAGCCCTGAGGTTTAAAAGCTGGTTCATTATGTGGTTTGGAAAAGCGGTTCCAGGGGCACACATCCTGGCAGATGTCACACCCAAAAGCCCATCCTTCCATGTTGTCTTGAAACTCTGTCGGTATTTCGTCTTTCAACTCGATTGTCAGGTAAGAGATACATCTACTGCCATCTACCACATAAGGTTCGGGAATAGCGTCTGTTGGACAGGCATCTTGGCATGCTGTACATGTACCGCAGTAGTCTTTCATGGGACCATCAGGCTCCAGCTCCAGATCAATGATCAGCTCGGCCAGAAAAAAGAAACTGCCCATTTCCCGGTTGAGGAGGAGTGTATTTTTGCCTACCCATCCGATACCGCTTTTAGCAGCCCAAGCCCTTTCATGTACCGGCGCAGAATCCACAAAGACTCTCCCTTCCACTTCACCGATCTCTTCTTTGATCCGCTCCATGAAGGTTTTCAGTTTGTCTTTTATGACAAAGTGGTAATCTTTGCCATAGGCATACTTGGCTATTTTGTAGGGTCCATCCTGGTGCTGGGTTTCAGGATAATAATTGTAAACCAGTGAGACTACTGATTTCGCTCCGGGTACCAGTTTAGTTGGATCCAGCCGCTTTTCAAAGTGGTTTTCCAGGTAGCTCATTTTGCCCTGGTAGCCACGGTTGAGCCATTCCTCCAGTTTCGGAGCTTCTTCTTCGAGAAATTCTGCTTTGGAGATTCCGCAGTAGGAGAAGCCTAAGTTTTTGGCGATGGATTTGATGGAAAAACTTTTTTTATCTGGTTGCATAAGAACTTACAATCATAAGAAGCTTGTTCTTTAAGAAAAAATTAATTAAACTAGTTTAATAATCTAGTTGAAATGAAAACAATTGGCTCATTTGACGCAAAGACCCATCTTTCAAAGATACTTGAAGAAGTTTCAAAGGGGGAAAATTATGTAATAACCAAACATGGTAAACCTATTGCTGAAATATCTCCGGTAACTAAAAAAGAAGAATTTAACTGGGAAGAGCAAAAGGAATATTTTAGGCAAATGAGGAAAAAATTCAGCAAAGAACGTAATATTTCTATTGATGAAATTTTGAAATGGAGGGATGAAGGAAGGGCATAAAATTGTTGTGGATTGTTCTTATGTCATTCCATTCTTCTTTGAAGATGAAGATTCATTACAGGTTGAAGAATTGATGGCTAAGGTTTTTGATGGGTTGCTTACGCTCATTATCAATCCCATATTTTACTATGAAATCTTCAATGTCTTAAGTGTTGGTTTGAAAAGGAATAGAATTGATCAAGAGGGATTAAGACGAGCGATTAAATTACTTAGAAATTTACCAGTTTTGAATAGTGCATTTTCGATTGATGAATTTCAACAGATCACTAGCCTGGCAAGCCAATTTGATCTTTCTGTCTACGATGCATCATATCTTTATTCTGCATCAAATAATTCTGCGATGTTAGCGACTTTGGATAAAAAATTGAAGGATGCGGCAGTGCAATTCGGAATTGAGACGTTGTAAGATCACTTCTTATCCGAATGCCCCAAAGACTTGTCCGGGGCTATTTCATCCCTGACCAGTTGCTTGAGTTCTGTAATTTCCGGGAATCGGCCTTCATCCTTTCGGGAAAAGATAAGTTTGTCATTGGCGTAAATATTGAAGATACCACCTGTTCCCTGGCGGAGGGTGACTTCATCCAGCTCTTCACTAAATGTGCTAAGCAATTCCTGGCCCATCCAGGCAGCTCGCATCATCCAGCGGCAGAGCTTGCAGTATTCTATGGTTACGTTTTGAGGCATGGAAGTGATCAATGATTCTTTAGATGAGTTACCACTGGTTGTTCCTTTTTTGTATTAATGGTGTGCATCCATAAACGCCCGTAGTACCTGATTGATCCGGGTTTGGTATCCCTTGCCATGCTTCTTGAAGAAGGAGAGGATATCCCTATCCAAACGCAAGGTAACCCGATCTTTAGGTGGCTTAATCAAGGTAGCTTTCCTGAACCAATCCTTAGTCAATACTGGTGCAGCATCAGGGTCTGACGAGATCTCTTTTTCAATCTCCTCGTCCGTCAAACGATCAACTCGTTCCCAATCACTTTTACTGTTAAGGCCTCTGAGTTCATCAGAACTATATTTCACTGTCCTTCCTTTTTTTAATTTCTTTTTCATACTCCATCTTTTCTTTTTTCCGGGCTGCTCTTGCTGAAATGATCCGGTAGGTGTTACCTCTTGTCGTATAAACAATTGCTATGTGTCGCTTATTGTAATATCCAATTGCTACAAATCTCTCTTCGTTGCTAAAACGTGATGGTTTAATCAGAATATCACCTTGATCCAGAACATGTGCTGCATCAATGAAATCAATGGCATGTTTGATGATGTTACTTTGATTTTTGTTTTCATCCCATTCAAATTCCATAAACCTGTAATGTACATACAAATGTCAATACAAAAAAGTTCTTTCAACCCTCAGGACCTTGCATTCCAGATTTACAAAATTGCAATTTGGCCCAATCTTTAATTGAAATGAAGAATCATAATGAATTGATGTCATCTGCAACCTTATTCATAACTTTCACAAAATTTTATCCTATGAAGTGGACAGAAGATATCGTTGCGATCTGTACAGGTGTTTTAATTCTGGCCTTTGCATTGATCACTTTTGTAGTCTTGCCTCAAACCGGGATTGAGGTAACAAGTCTCACGGGGGCCCTAAGTCTGATCACCTCTAAACTCCAAAGGTGGGAAGCGAATCCATTTATGGCTTTCAGTGGAAAAAGCTACGGCCTGGGACTGCTCAGCTTATTCCTCATCTTTCTTTTACTTCTTGGAGGTGGTGCAAAACTATTGAAAACCCGCCTCAACGATTTTTTGAAAGGTTTTTTCGTGGTTTTTCTTGTTGGCTTACTGGCCTACCTACTGGCCGCTCAGGTTGATCTGAAGGCTATAGGTTTGGGTTACGCACTCTGGGCGATCGCATTGGGCATTTTTATCAGTAATACGTTTGGTTTACCAGACTGGCTGAAACCAGCCCTGATGCACGAGTTTTTTATCAAAACCGGCCTGGTGCTTCTGGGTGCTGAGGTGCTTTTTGGTAAAATCCTGGCTATAGGTGTACCCGGGATTTTTGTGGCCTGGGTGGTGACGCCCATCGTTTTGGTGACTACTTTTTGGTTCGGCCAACGTGTATTAAAGATTGCTTCCAAAAGTCTGAACATCACCATCAGTGCGGACATGTCTGTTTGTGGGGTATCTGCTGCCATAGCAACGGCAGCTGCCTGCAAAGCAAAGAAAGAAGAGCTGACTACTGCAATCGGCTTATCCATGGTTTTTACATCTGTAATGATGGTGGCTTTGCCAGCTTTGATCAAAGCCCTGAACATGCCAGAAGTGCTTGGCGGTGCCTGGTTAGGCGGAACCATCGATGCGACTGGGGCTGTAGTAGCTGCAGGTGCATTTTTAGGTGAGCGGGCGATGAATGTGGCTGCCACGATCAAAATGATCCAGAATATTTTGATCGGGGTGATTGCTTTTGCAGTAGCGGTTTACTGGACGGCCAGGGTAGAGAAGTCTAAGGGAGACAAGGTAACAGCTAAGGAGATATGGATCCGGTTCCCAAAATTTATTCTTGGGTTTATCGGAGCATCGATTTTCTTCAGTGTGTTGCAGCAATCCATGGCCCCGGAAACTTCCGCTACCTTGATTGAAAAGGATCTGTTTGGATTTACCAAAAGCCTGAGAGGTTGGCTGTTTTGCCTGGCCTTTGTCAGCATTGGACTTTCCACAAACTTTAAGGAGCTACGAGCTCAATTTTCAGGGGGTAAGCCGCTGGTTTTATACCTGTGTGGTCAGACCTTAAACCTGGGGCTGACACTTCTTATGGCCTGGCTGATGTTTTACAAAGTCTTTCCCGAGATCACAAAGAGCATCTAGATCTACCAATGGCTTTTGCTTCAGATTTAGTAGTTGGATTTTTTTCTTTCCCTCAAAATAGTTAGTCTTGTGAAACACTTTAGGGGTGCCTTGTAACAGGCTGAGAAATACCCTTGGAACCTGATCCCGGTAATGCGGGCGAAGGGAAAAGTCCCGGACTACCTCCATTTATTTTTCTCATCGCTTGGTATCCCTGAAGTGCAAGAATCTAAAAATTAAGATTTTATGGACTTCACTGTTAACAATGAAAGCTGTGCTCTTGACAGAGATACCATTCTAATTACTGAATTACTGTCACTTAGAGGGATCAACCATCAAAAAGGGATAGCCATTGCGGTTAACCATGAGATTGTCCCACATGCTTCATGGCAGGAATACCCCATTAAATCAAATGATGAAGTTTTAATCATTACAGCTACCCAAGGTGGCTAAAAAATTATCAAAATATGAGAAAAGCAGATAAAACTCCGGATAGTACTTCGATTACTCGTGACCCCTTTCCCAGTTCAAAAAAAATCTATGTAAAAGGCGAAAGGCATGATATCTCCGTGGCTATGCGGGAGATCTCCTTACACAATACCAAACTCAAGTTAAACCCTTCAGCACCAGATGAAGAAAACCCACCGGTAACTGTATACGACACCAGCGGTCCGTATACCGACCCAGACGTAGAGGTAGATGTTCGAAAAGGTCTCAATAAGCTTAGAGCAAAATGGATTGAAGAGCGAGAAGATACGGAGGTTCTCGATGGGATCACTTCAGATTACGGAAAAGAACGCCTGGCTGAATCAGAACTTAATGAGTTGAGGTTTCCGCACTTGAGTAATCCAAGAAAGGCTAAGCCCGGACAAAATGTAACTCAGCTTCATTATGCAAGAAAAGGGATCATTACGCCTGAAATGGAATATATCGCCATTCGTGAAAATCAACGCATCGAGGAATGGGGGAAATACAATCAGCAACACCCCGGAGAGAGCTTTGGCAGCAATATGCCAAAGGGTAGGATCACTCCTGAGTTTGTAAGAGATGAGGTAGCTAAAGGAAGGGCAATTATCCCTTCCAACGTCAATCATCCTGAATCCGAGCCGATGATTATCGGGCGAAATTTCCTGGTAAAGATTAATGCCAACATCGGGAATTCGGCGGTTACATCCAGTATTGAGGAGGAAGTAGAGAAAGCTGTCTGGGCCTGCCGGTGGGGAGCTGATACCATCATGGATCTGTCCACAGGTAAGAACATTCATGAAACAAGAGAGTGGGTACTTCGCAATTCACCTGTCCCGATCGGCACAGTACCTCTTTATCAGGCGCTTGAAAAAGTAAACGGTAAAGCAGAAGATCTGACCTGGGAGATCTTCAGAGATACCCTCATAGAGCAGGCGGAGCAAGGTGTAGATTACTTTACGATCCATGCAGGGGTCCGGCTTAGATATGTCCCTATGACCGCAAAGCGTGTCACGGGTATTGTGTCCCGTGGAGGATCTATCATGGCCAAATGGTGTCTGGCCCATCACCAGGAGAGCTTTCTTTATACACATTTTGAGGAGATCTGTGAGATCATGAAAGCGTACGATGTGGCGTTTTCGCTGGGAGACGGGCTACGTCCGGGTTCCATAGCAGATGCCAACGATGCGGCCCAGTTTGCCGAGCTGGAAACCCTGGGTGAGCTCACCAAAATAGCCTGGAAGCATGATGTGCAGGTGATGATCGAAGGCCCCGGCCATGTACCGATGCACATGATCAAAGAAAATATGGAAAAGCAGCTGGAAGCATGTGATGAAGCACCTTTTTATACGCTCGGGCCGCTGACTACTGATATTGCTCCGGGATATGATCACATTACCTCAGGGATAGGTGCTGCTATGATCGGGTGGTACGGGTGTGCCATGCTGTGCTACGTCACGCCTAAAGAACACCTGGGCCTTCCCAATAAGGAGGATGTAAAGGAAGGAGTGATTACCTACAAAATTGCTGCTCATGCGGCTGACCTGGCGAAAGGTCATCCCGGGGCGCAATACCGGGACAATGCCCTGAGCAAGGCAAGATTTGAATTCAGGTGGGAGGATCAGTTTAATCTTTCGCTGGATCCTGAAACTGCGATAGAGTATCATGATGAGACACTTCCGGCGGATGGTGCCAAAGTGGCTCACTTCTGTAGTATGTGCGGACCGAATTTCTGCTCGATGAAAATCACCCAGGAGGTTCGGGAGTTTGCTTCCCAAAACGATCTATCAGAGGAGGAAGCGTTGCAAAAAGGAATGAAAGAGAAGGCTGACGAATTCTCAGAGATGGGAAACAACCTGTACGTGGATCAATAGAAACGGTAGATGGATGTCACAGTGATCACCGCTGAAGGGGACGTGCCACATGAAGTGGAAACGCTCAACGAAATTCTCCGGTATCCGGTAAGGGTCCATGTCCGAAAACCGGCCTGGAGTATTTCTGTCCTTCGAGGACTTTTGTCAAAAATTCCGAAGGATATAAGGTCAAACTGTACGTTACACGGAGACCCCCGACTTGCGGAAGAAATGAAGATAGGTGGCATTCATCTGCACCAAAAGAGCTTGCACTTAAAAACTTCATGGAAAGGACTGTTGTCGGGATCTTTTCATACTACTGATGAGGTCATCGGGTATGTTGGCAATCCGTTAGACTATGGTTTTCTCAGCCCGGTTTATGACAGTATTTCCAAGCCTGGCTATACCAGTCATTACAACCCTGATGGTTTAAAGACTTTTTTGGCGAGTCCGTTGAGAGCTTTTCCCATAGTAGCGCTGGGAGGAGTAAAACCATCCAACATAAATACGTTGAAGGAAATGGGTTTTGAAGGGGTGGCAGTGCTCGGGTACATCTGGAAGAAAGAAACCGTGAAGGAACGAGTTGAAGCGCTTGAGAAAATTCTAGAGAAATGGACAGTAAAGCGGTCTTATCAATAGGTGGTTTTGACCCAAGCGGGGGAGCTGGAGTTTTAGCTGATATTAAAACCATAAACCAGCTAAACGTTCAGGGTTTTGGGGTATCTACAGCCATTACCTTTCAGAATGCATCTGAATTCTCGGGATTGGTGTGGCTGACATTTGACCAGATCCAGCAACAAATAATACCTTTGATGTCCACCGGATATCAGATAGACGTGGTAAAAATCGGTTTGATCAGGGACTTGCAACTGCTGGAAAAGTTGTTAACATTTTTGCATCAGCAGCTGCCAGGAATCCGGGTTGTCTGGGATCCCGTTTTGAAAGCATCGGCAGGATTTGATTTTCATAATCAATGGAATCAGGGGGAGCTTCTGAAGGTTATCGATCTGCTTTATTGCATGACACCAAATATTTCCGAGGCACTTCAGATACAAAAGATCTGTCACACGGATCTGTCCGGCTTACCGCTAAACGTAATTTGCAAAGGTGGAGATGGAGATGGAAAAATAGTAACAGACACGTTGTACATGATATCCGGAGAGGTTGTGACTTTAGATTCGCAGCGAATCTCACAAAAATCCCTGCATGGGACAGGGTGTGTGTTTGCTTCAGCATTAGCTGCCGGAATGGCTAAAGGGAAAAAACTGCCCGAAGCTTTTAAGCAGGCAAAGGAATACGTTTATCAGCTGTTACGAAAATCGGAAACGGCTTTGGGTGAACATTATCTGATAGAGAAATGATAGAAAAGTTGCAATATATCACGCAGGAAGGGCGAAATGGTGAATCCCATGCTGAAATGGTCCGACGAGCATGTGAAATTGGCGTAAAATGGGTTCAGCTTAGGATCAAAGAAGCACCCCTGAAATACATTTATGAGCAGGCGGTTGAAGCATTGCAAATTTGCAGAACACATGGTGCCAGACTCATTATCAATGATCGTGTAGCCTTATGTAAGGAAATTGATGCAGATGGTGTACACATTGGTAAAGAAGACATGGATCCACGGGAAGCCCGGAGGATCCTGGGGGCGGACAAATTAATAGGGTGCACTTCCAATACTTTTGAAGACATTCAGCAGCTGGCGCTTATGGAGCCGGATTATATTGGGCTGGGTCCGTATAGATTCACCAAAACCAAAGACAACCTGAGCCCCATACTTGGTATCGAGGGGTATCAAAAAATCCTTGAACAAATGAATGCGAATAATATACGGATACCCGTAGTTGCGATAGGAGGGATAGCGCAGGAAGATGTACAGCTGCTTATGGATTCCGGTGTATTTGGTGTGGCAGTAGGGTCTGCAATCTCATTTTCTGAAGACCCGCAACAAATTGTAAGAAACTTTAATGAAGCATTAACAAATGGAGAAGTTAACAATAGCTGATAAAGCATTTAATTCCAGGTTATTTCTTGGAACGGGTAAGTTTAGCAGTGTTCGCTCCATGGAGCAGGCAGTCATTGCATCAGGATCTGAGTTGGTTACGGTGGCTTTGAAGCGTGTGGACATGCAAAACCACAATGACGAAATGCTGAAAGCTCTTGACGGAGTGCATCTTTTACCTAATACTTCAGGAGTACGAACTGCAAAAGAGGCTGTTTTTGCTGCGGAGATGGCCCGGGAAGCTCTGGAAACCAACTGGGTCAAGCTGGAGATCCATCCGGATCCAAAATATTTGATGCCAGACCCGGTGGAGACCCTTAAAGCTGCCGGGGAACTAGCGGAAAAGGGGTTTGTGGTGTTGCCCTACATACATGCTGATCCGGTTTTATGTAAGCGTCTGGAAGAAGCAGGTGTAGCAGCGGTGATGCCCCTGGGATCAACCATCGGAAGCAACAGGGGGCTGAAAACCCTTGATTTTCTGGAAATAATTATTGAACAAAGTACAGTGCCTGTAATAGTAGATGCCGGACTGGGAGCGCCATCAGATGCAGCCAAAGCACTGGAGATCGGTGCTGATGCGGTGCTGGTAAATACAGCAATTGCTGCTGCAGGAAATCCTGAATCAATGGCTCGGGCCTTTAAGCTGGGAGTAGAAGCGGGCAGACTGGCTTATGAAAGTAGGCTCGGCCGAAAAAATCGAATTTCTCAACCAACAAGTCCATTAACTTCATTCTTAGATGCCTAGTTTCAGAGAAGTATTTGACCAGCTTGAGTGGGATCAGGTCAGGGACGAGATCTATGCAAAGACGTCAAGCGACGTGGAAAATGCCTTGAATAAACGCATACGGGATCTGGAGGATTTTAAAGCACTGGTTTCACCGGCTGCATCTGCTTACCTGGAGCCAATGGCCGTACAAAGCCAGGCAGATACCCTTCAGCGATTTGGGAATAATATTCAGCTGTATGCGCCTATGTATCTGTCCAATGAATGCCAGAATATCTGTACCTATTGTGGCTTTAGCCTGGATAATAAGATTCCCCGAAAAACACTGAATCCTACTGAAATTGAGAAGGAAGCCAGGGCTTTGACTTCACTGGGTTTTCGTCATGTATTACTGGTGACCGGTGAGGCAAATACCATGGTGGGGGTACCTTACTTTAAGCGTGTGCTTGAGCAGCTCCGACCTCATTTTGACCAGATCAGCCTGGAAGTTCAGCCCTTGAAACTGGAGCAATACCATGAACTTATGCCATATGGGGTACATGCGGTGTTGGTTTATCAGGAAACTTATCACAAAGAGGATTACCGAAAGCATCATCCGAAAGGAAGAAAGTCTGATTTTTATTACCGGTTAGAAACTCCGGACCGCCTGGGTCAGGCAGGTGTTCATAAAATCGGGCTGGGGGCATTGATCGGGCTTGAAGACTGGAGAGTAGACAGTTTTTTTGTGGCATTGCACCTGAAATATCTTGAGCAGACCTACTGGCAGACGAAATATTCCATTTCATTCCCGCGCCTGCGGCCATTCTCAGGGGGGTTGGCCCCCAAGATTCCCATGAATGACCGGGAGCTAGTCCAGCTGCTTACGGCCTACAGGCTCTTTAACCAGGAAGTAGAGCTTTCACTTTCCACACGGGAGGCGCCTGCTTTCAGAGATGAGTTAGTACGGCTTGGAGTTACCTCTATGAGTGCCGGATCCAAAACCAATCCGGGAGGGTATACCTCAGAACCGGAATCGTTGGAACAGTTTGAAATATCCGATGAGCGTAGTCCTTCGGAAGTGGCGGCCATGATCCGTGAAAAAGGCTATGAAGCCGTATGGAAAGACTGGGATAAAGCGCTGGAGTATGTTTGACGAACAGGAAAAAGCCTACTACCACCGACAGTTTATACTGCCGGATTTTGGCCCTGAAAAACAGCGAAACCTCAAGCAGGGAAGTGTTCTGGTAGTTGGAGCCGGAGGCCTGGGATGTCCGGCGTTGTTGTATTTGGCAGGGGCAGGTATAGGCAAATTAGGGATCATCGATGGAGACGTTGTGGATGTGAGCAACCTCCATCGACAAGTTTTGTATACGAAGGATGATCTTGGGAAAAACAAAGCCTACGCCGCCTCAAAGCGGCTGTGTGGGCTAAACGAACACATAAACATTCAGGTTTTTGAAGAGCCTTTAACCCCACAAAATGCGGAGGAAGTTATTTCAGATTTTGATGTCGTCCTGGATGGTACGGATAATTTTGCTACACGCTACCTGATCAACGATGCCTGTGTCCATTTGGGAAAACCCTTCGTTTACGGAGCTATCCATAAATATGAAGGGCAATTGAGTGTGTTTAACTATGAGGAGGGCCCTACTTATCGTTGTCTTTTTCCTGACCCACCTGAGCCCGGCACAGTGCCCGGATGCTCGGAAGTTGGAGTTTTGGGAGTTCTTCCGGGAATGATCGGTACCCGGCAGGCTCTGGAAGCCATTAAAATTATTTCAGGAGTGGGAGTGGTATGCAGTGGGAAGTTAATTATGATGAATGCCCTGGATAATAGTCAGTTCGCTTTGAAAATCATCTCAAATCCGGAAAACCGGAAGGTTAGCATACAGTCAGATTACGATATTTTATGTGAGCCCCCGACCATTCCGGAAATAACCGCCAATTTGGCCAAAGAAAAAATAAAATCGGGGGAGGTTTTTTTGCTGGATGTGCGGGAACCTCATGAAGTTGCGCAATTTAATATCGGGGGCGTCAATGTACCGGTAAGTCAGTTTGATCAGGCCCGGGATCAATTGCCCGGAAAAGACCAGAAGATTTTGGTGGTTTGTCACTCAGGGATTCGGAGTAAGCAGGTAGTTAAAAAACTTTTAGACTCAGGGTATGCAGATGCAGTCAGTGTAAAAGGTGGATTGCTGGAATGGAGTTTATGAGGACAAGTGAGACGCATGCGCCTTAACTGATTGAGGCCTTGGTTTCGGCTGAATTCAAATTGAGCTATATGAACTATGATATTACAGACATCAATCAATTACCTTTATTTTGTTACAACTATTTTTAAAAATTACCCTTATTTTATTACATTTACTCTCTGAAATAACCCTTATTTCTGCGTGAATGATCTTCAGAAGGTATGCATATAGCCAGTTAGAAGCATGGAAGTCGTCCGGTCACCGGAAGCCGCTGATCATCAGAGGAGCCAGACAAGTGGGTAAAACCACATTGGTCAAAGCTTTTGCCTCATCCTATGAGCATAAGATATTCTTAAACCTGGAAAAGACTGCAGACCGAAAGGTTTTTGAGGACTTTGAGGAGGTGACAGTCCTGATGGATGCGTTGAGCCTAAAACACAATGTTCCAAAATCCGGATTGAGCAACACTTTGTTGTTTATTGATGAAATTCAGGAATCACCAAAGGCCATACGCATGCTCAGGTATTTTTATGAAGAAGTTCCTCAGCTACACGTGATAGCAGCCGGATCACTGCTGGAGTTTGCACTCGGGGAGGTGACCAGCTTTCCGGTAGGTCGTGTGACTTATCTCTACCTTTCTCCCTTCAATTTTCAGGAGTTTCTTCATGCCCTTGACCACCATTCCGCTGTTGATCAGCTGGCCAAAGTTCCGATAGCAGAGCATGCTCATGAGGTATTGATCGGGTTGTTTCATCAGTATGCCATCATCGGAGGTATGCCGGAGGTCATGAGTTGCTATGCGGAGAGCCGGAGTGTTTCGGACCTTGTTTCCATTTATGAAAGTATTTGGGCTACCTATCAGGACGATGTGGTAAAGTATGGAGGGAGTAAATCCCAGCAACAGCTACTGAGTTTCCTGATGCACACTGCTCATCTTTATGTGGATCAGCGTGTAAAGTTTCATGGCTTTGGCAACAGCAATTACAAATCAAGGGAAGTGGGAGAGGCCTTTCGAAAGCTGGATCAGGCCAGGATCATCCGTTTGTGCTACCCCACTACTTCTACAGAGGTTCCGCTAAAACCTGACCTCAAAAAATCACCACGAATGCATTTTCTGGATACCGGGCTGGTCAACCATCAACTTGGGATACAGGCAGACATGCTGGCCATGCAGGATTTAAGTCAGGCATTTAAAGGAGCGATTATCCCCCATCTCATTGTCCAGGAATTTTCTTCTTTGGACATTGCTACTGCACAATTGCCTTTTTTCTGGGTGAGGGAAAAGCTGCAATCTTCCGCTGAAGTGGACATGGTGATTTCGCATCAGGGGAAAGTGATTCCGGTAGAATTCAAATCTGGCAAGAAGGGAACCTTAAAATCACTTATGCTCCTGGTAGATCGATTGGATCATCCTTATGCTGTCAGAATGTATGCCGGCAAATTTTCAGTTGAGCAACATAGTACCCCAACTGGAAAAGTGTTTTATTTAATGAACCTGCCCTATTATTTGGGCACACAGCTGAGTGCTTATTTAGATTTTTTCATGCAAAACTACGATCAACCATGACCGAATCCTCCAGCATATCCAAAGTCTGGAATTTTGCCCAAGTCATGTTTTTAGAATCAATGGAAAGGACTTTGGATAATTATGATCAAAATTGGATCAATGAGTCGATCGAGAAGGTCGATTATCCATTAAGACAATCAGGCAAATTACACTTTTTACGACCTTCTTGATAGCTTTAATAAAAAACTACTCATTTTTCTATGAAACGGATCATTCGAAATACCACATTTTTCGTTGTTGCAGTCCTGATCCTTCAGTTCCTGTCGGTATGGGCGGGAGATCAATTGCCGGTCTTTAAAAGCCAGAAGGTGATGATGAAAGAAAGGGACATTGATCCGTCAGCATTTTTTTACACAGAAAGTAAGGAAGCGCTAGCCGCTGAAAAGAAAATCAGGGAAGCGATTGAAAGATAATAGGCAGGATTTCCTGTCTACTGCTATAATTTTACTCCTTCACAAATTTTCTCATGATTTTTTGGTCTTGCAGATAGATCAGGACCAGATAAAGACCTGCAGGTAAGGAAGAAATATCCAATGATTCCTGGTTAGTGGAGAGGAGTTCAGCTCCGGAAAGAGATATAATGGAGAATTTTGACACAGGGAGATCATTTGAAACAACATGGATCGTTTCATCAGCTGGATTGGGAAATATTTCAGGTTTAAGTATATGACCAATATCCAACGGGATTTCAGGTTGTCCTCGATCCGGCCCGATCATCTCTGTTTCATAAATATGCTGAAGAGCACCTGATAAGTATACCAGGGGTGCATTCCAATTGATGGTGATCTCGTTGGTGGAATAGCTGCACCAGTTATCATAGTAGCTCTTAGCGGGGATTGAAGAAGGATATTGATCCTCGCCACAATCATCCATATTATTTGGATTTGGGCCACCAGCCAAAAATCCCGGAACCGGAGCTACTACATCATCAGCCTCGGATTGTCGGTGATGTATGTGCATTGGTGAAAAATCTCCAAAACCAGTCACATAGCAGTAGGTCGTGGGGTTTCTGCCAAGCAAATAATCCATAGACGAAAGTGCTCCATTGAAATAGTCCATTTCACCAGTCAATTCAAATGCAGCCATCATAATGAGCCCCTGATTGCCGACCAAACTATTACTACCCCAGTAAAACTGATTGATGGGTATCCGGTAGGGGGAGGTGTTTTTTTGATAATTCATTAGGTTATCTGCCTGATCCAGCAAGATGTTTTCCGTGGAAGCGGAGGCCATATCATGATTGATCAGAGACAACACCCCCAGCATTCCTACGTTGGGCCAGCCTGGTACACCAAAGTTTTGTGAAAAATTGAGTTCATCGGAATACGCTGAATTACCGGTGGTTATGTATAGCTCGGCAGCTGTCCAGAAAAATTCATCATCAAAATTACTATCACCATAGCCCCCGGTGGATACCGCCGGATAACCGTCCTGAGCTTCAGGGTTGTTAAATGGCACGTTCGGATTGGTCTGAGCCCATTGCCAGGCGAGTTCGGCTTTTTCCAGGCATTCGGTGGCGAGATCTGGCAGGAAGGGCTCATAAACTCTTGCGGCTATGGCCATAACTGCTGCAAAATCAAGAGTGGCAGCTGTTCCCTTTGCAACTACATATCGTGTAGCTGTAGTCTGATGCGGCATAACGGCCCCCTGAAAGTTGGCTGTAGTTGTTTTGTTATACACTCCTCCATCCTCAGGGTCCTGCATGGTGAGCATCCATTCCAGGTTCCAAAGCACCTCATCAAGCAGGTCAGGCATCTCGTTCCCACTTTCGGGGATGTTCAGTTCAAGGTCGGTATAATATGCGGCGTAATTTTCATAAGCAGCCAGTAGGGTAAACATGCTTATTCCGGAGTTTACAATGTATTTGTTGTAGTCCCCGGCATCATACCAGCCTTTGGGTGTGGAGATGATGGTTCCGGCAGGTCGGGAGGAGGAGGCAGCAGATGGATGAACCACCACTTCATCATCAGGATGGCCCAAAGGCCTTTGATGTTCTCCGGCGTAGGTTTCGGTCAGCTCAGTGGAGGCGCGATTGAAATAATAAGCTTTGATCGAGCCTTTTGACAGGTCTTTTAGTACATCATTTTGAATGGTAAACGGATGTGAATATTCGCTTCCCAACTTAAGGCGATAAGTTCCCGTGTACTTGAAATCTGAAAAGTCAGCGATGCGGACATTTTCTTCTGAATTGTTCCAGTAATTCTCTTCGGAAAGTGTGCCTTCATAAACGCTTACCAGATTTCCATCAACTACGATTTCAAAGGTTGCCACGCTGGAGTTTACTACAGCCAGCTTTTGGGATTCAGGGAAAAAACCGATTTGATTGAGTCGGATTTTATCTGAGGCTGTTTGCGCCGTAGTGGTTGAAAGAGCCAAACAAATGATTAATAGAAATGAAACAGTCCGCATGTTTGTAGGCATTGAAATGACGAATACCTAATTCTAGCGAAAATTTGGTTGATTGGACCGATCAGTAAACAAAAAGACTAATAGAAATAGACAAATGGTCTGCTTGTGGTGGTATCGTGATTAATCTTTGTCAACATTCATAGGTTTGGGCGAAACCAAAAAAGTTTGAGATGAATAGAGCAATCAGTAAGATCCAGCTCTTGATGAAATGCTCCATTTTTAAAATAACCTCCCCATTTGTTGCGGTGGGATCTCTCCAAGATGCTGGTAGGCAAGTTCCGTGGCCTGTCTTCCTCTTGCCGTGCGTTTGATGTACCCTTCCATAATGAGAAAAGGTTCGTACACTTCTTCGATGGTCTCTGCTTCCTCACCACAGGCTGTGGCAATGGTGGAAAGCCCTACAGGTCCTCCTTTAAACTTATTGATGATGGTGGCCAGAATGCGGTTGTCCATTTCGTCCAGGCCGTGATCATCCACATCCAGGGCTTTAAGGGCTATTTTGGCGATTTCCAGTGTGATGGAGCCATCTCCTTTGATCTGGGCAAAGTCACGCGTTCGGCGCAGTAGGTTATTACTGATCCGCGGGGTGCCCCGGCTTCTGCGAGCGATCTCGTAAGCAGCTTCCTGATCAATGGGTGTGTCCAGGATGTCCGCTGATCGGCCTACAATAGCAGTTAGTAGTTTGGCATCATAGTATTCCAGCCGGGAGTTGATCCCAAAACGAGCTCTCAATGGAGCAGTAAGCAGACCAGACCGTGTGGTAGCGCCGATCAGGGTAAAGGGCTCCAGGCTGATCTGCACGGTACGGGCATTTGGTCCGCTATCCAGCATGATGTCTATTCGATAATCCTCCATGGCAGAATACAGGTATTCTTCCACAACAGGATTGAGTCGATGGATCTCATCAATAAAAAGGACGTCATGAGGCTCCAGGTTCGTAAGTAGCCCGGCCAGTTCACTGGCCTTATCCAGTACCGGTCCGGAGGTTACCTTTATGCCCGAGCCGAGTTCATTGGCAATGATGTGCGAAAGAGTGGTCTTGCCAAGGCCGGGAGGGCCATGCAGCAGTACGTGATCCAGCGGCTCTTCCCGCTTTTTAGCTGCCTCTACAAAGATCCTGAGGTTTTCTACTATTTTGTCCTGTCCGGCAAAATCACCGAAAGTGAGCGGGCGAAGGGCCTTTTCAAACTCCTTTTCCGCAGAATTCATTTGGTCATCATCGCCTGTCAGGTAGTCTTCTCTCATACTTTAGGATCGATCTCTGACAAAGATAATGTTAATGAAGATTAGTAAGTGGCTATCCGTTAATATTGCATAAAATTTCGGATTATGAATCGGAAGCTTGCTTTTAGAATCATCCTGGTCATTATTTTGGCCTTCATCCTCTATCGGTTTTATACCAATCAGCCGGAATACACCCAAACCCACATCACCGGACAAACGATGGGTACGATTGAGTACAATGTAAAGTACCTGGGAGATAATGTTCCGAATTACAAAAAAGAAATCGATTCTATTCTGGTCGCCTTTAACCAGTCCCTGTCAACATATATTCCCGATTCTGAGATTTCCAGGTTGAATAAAGGAGATACTCTTACTCCACCATCCAGGATGTTTCTGGACGTATTGATCAGCAGTAAGGAAGCTTATGAAACTACAGATGGAGCTTTTGACCCTACGGTAGGCCCGCTGGTAAATGCCTGGGGTTTTGGTCCTGACAAAAAAATCAATATCCCGGACAGTGCTGAAGTTGGAGAACTCCTGGAGCAAGTGGGATTTAATAAAATCCAATTTTCTGAAGATAAAGTGACCATGGATTCAGCCATGTATCTTGACTTTAGTGCGATTGCTAAAGGGTATGCCGTAGATCTGGTAGCTGAGTTTCTGGACGAAAAAGGTTTCGAACATTACATGGTGGAGATTGGAGGAGAAGTGAGGGCTTCAGGCCAAAATGAACATAATGAAACATGGACCATAGGAATAGAGGATCCGGTAGTAGCTCGTAATGAACAGAAGCTACTGGCGATAGTACAGCTAAAAGATCAGTCTATGGCTACCTCTGGTAATTACCGAAACTATTATAAAGTAGGGGACAGAACCATTGCTCATACCATTGACCCCAGAACCGGGTATAATACCACTCACAACCTTTTAAGTGCGTCAGTTTTTGCTGACAATTGCATGGCTGCTGATGCGTATGCTACGGCCTTTATGGTGCTTGGGTTAGAAGCATCTAAAGAACTGATCGAGAATTCCAATCTGGAAGGCTTCCTCATTTATCAGGATGAGAATAATCAACTAAAGAGCTATGTTTCTCCCGGATTATCGCAATTTGTGACTTTAAATAAGACCCGGTAAGGTCATTTAGTGAAACTATGACATTAATTGTATTTACACTATTTGTTGCCTCGCTGGCTGGAGGCATTTCGGCGGGCTTCCTCGGAAGCTCCACACAGACCATCCGGTATCCACTGATCTTTGCCGGCTCCTTTCTGTTCTCCATCACAATTATTCATATATTACCCGAAGTATTCTCCCTGGGTGAAGACCCCTTGAAGGTAGGGTTGTTTGTCCTGGCTGGATTTTTCCTTCAGCAATTTCTGGAGTACTTCACTTCCGGAATAGAACACGGACACTTTCATGCCCATGATCAGGTTTCAGGAGCTTCAAGGTTTGGCTTGTTGGTGGCTTTGGTCATCCACTCTTTATTGGAGGGTGCTTTGCTGACGCATCATTCTCCTTTTCATGAACAGCACGAATCCCACTCACTGTTATTGGGGATCGTTTTACATAAAATCCCAGCTGCCTATGCCCTCATAGCCACACTAAATGGGAAGAAAAAATTGAGTATGAGCACATGGATTATTTTGATCATTTTCAGTATTTCCTCTCCGCTGGGGTTTCTGCTCAGTGATCAGCTATTGACTATTTCCGAACAAAACCTGCTTTTATTGTTTGCTCTGGTGTCAGGTAGCTTCCTTCATATTTCCACCACCATTTTTGTGGAGTCGAGCCCTAATCATCATTTTGGCTTTAAGAAATTCGCCGTTAGCCTTATAGGTGCCGCACTGGCTATCGCTACAGAATATTTCCTATAAAAAAGACCATGTTACCAATTTTTATTTGTTCCGGGCAATACAAAATCCTTATCTTTCCCGATTAGGAATAATTGTATTTTGGAAAAATGAAAGAAGATAAAATGAAAACCTACTGGAGGCGCAATCTCCGGTATCTGGTTCTTCTATTGACCGTCTGGTTTGTTGTGTCCTATGGAGCCGGAATTTTATTCGTAGAAGAGCTAAACACCATAAAAATTACGGGATTTAAGCTGGGCTTTTGGTTTGCTCAGCAAGGGTCAATTTTTGTGTTCGTGATCCTGATTTTTGTGTATGTCTGGCTGATGAACAAGCTGGACAAGGAATTTGACGTAGACGAAAAAGACTGACCCATGGATGTACAGTACTGGACTTTTTTATTGGTAGGGCTATCTTTTGCCCTTTATATCGGGATTGCTATTTGGTCCCGAGCCTCTTCAACAAATGAATTTTATGTAGCTGGTGGAGGAGTGTCTCCTTTGGCGAATGGGATGGCCACGGCAGCAGACTGGATGTCTGCGGCCTCCTTCATCTCCATGGCAGGACTCATCTCTTTTATGGGTTATGATGGAGCCGTTTACCTCATGGGCTGGACGGGAGGATATGTGCTGCTAGCACTCCTCCTGGCCCCATACCTTCGGAAATTTGGAAAATTCACCGTCCCGGACTTTATAGGTGATCGTTACTATTCAAATGTAGCACGAACAGTAGCGGTGATTTGTGCTATCATCGTTTCCTTCACTTATGTGGCTGGCCAGATGCGTGGTGTAGGTGTGGTATTCTCCCGTTTTTTGGAGGTACCGGTAGAGACAGGGGTGTACATTGGGATGGCCATTGTATTTTTTTATGCCGTATTAGGTGGAATGAAAGGGATCACCTACACGCAGGTAGCTCAATATTGCGTGCTGATCTTCGCTTTTATGGTTCCGGCATTCTTCATCTCTTTCCAGCTCACCGGAAACTTCATTCCTCAGCTAGGGTTCGGGGGCCAGCTGGCCGATGGTACTTATCTGCTGGATAAGCTGGATAACCTGCATGTAGAGTTGGGTTTTGCAGAATACACCAGCGGAACAAAATCCATGATCGATGTATTTGCCATCACGTTCGCTTTGATGGTGGGCACGGCGGGTCTTCCCCATGTGATTGTGAGATTTTTCACTGTTCCACGAGTTAAAGACGCCCGTATTTCTGCAGGCTGGGCATTACTGTTTATAGCCATTCTTTATACCACGGCTCCAGCTATCGCGGCATTTGCACGAACCAACCTGATCACCACTGTTTCAGAAGAACGATATGACCAGGTGCCGGAGTGGTTCTCCAATTGGGAGAAGACCGGGCTTATTGCGTTTGAAGACAAAAATGGTGATGAAAAGATCCAGTATGTTGCCGGAGAGTCCAATGAGCTGACTATCGACAGAGACATTATGGTTTTGGCCAATCCTGAAATTGCGAAGTTACCAAATTGGGTAATCGCCCTGGTGGCGGCAGGTGGGTTAGCAGCGGCTTTGTCTACTGCTGCCGGATTACTACTGGTGATCTCTACCAGTATCTCTCACGATCTGATCAAGAAACAGATCAATCCCAACATTTCGGATCGGCGCGAGTTGCTATATGCAAGGCTGGGTGCACTTTTAGCAGTGGTGGTAGCCGGGTATTTCGGTATCAATCCACCAGGCTTTGTCGCAGCGGTTGTGGCACTTGCATTTGGCCTGGCTGCAGCTTCGTTTTTCCCGGCTATCATCCTTGGGATCTTTGACAAGCGGATGAATAAAGAAGGAGCCATAGCAGGGATGATCATAGGCATGTTGCTGATGCTCTTTTACATGATCAAGTTTAAGCTGGGAGGTTTCGGAGGAGGTACGCAGGAAGACTGGTGGTTTGGAATATCTCCGGAAGGATTTGGGACAGTGGCAATGCTGGTTAATTTCCTGGTTTCATTTGCCATCTCTCGATTCTACCCCAAGCCACCGGAAGATGTTCAGGAGATGGTAGAGCTGATCCGATATCCCCGAGGTGCTGGAAAAGCCTCTGATCACTGATTTTTTGAAAACTGATAAAACACAAGCTTTATGAGTCATAAAATACAAACCCTTAGCGGATATATTCACGAATATCAAAAAAGTGTTCTCGAACCGGAAGCATTTTGGGCGCGTGTGGCCGAATCCTTCCATTGGGACAAGCCCTGGGACAAAGTGCTGGAATGGAATTTTGACGGACCGGATGTAAAATGGTTTGTGAACGGAAAGCTAAACATCACGGAGAATATTTTGGACCGCCATTTGTTCATCATGGGTGATCGTCCGGCAATCATCTGGGAACCCAATGAACCGGGAGATAAGGCAATTACCCTGACCTACAGGGACCTGTATGAAAAGGTTTGTGAATTTTCCAATGCCTTGAAGGCTCAGGGTATAGAAAAGGGAGATCGTGTGATCATTTACATGCCTATGATACCTGAAGCAGCCATAGCCATGTTAGCGTGTGCCAGAATTGGCGCTGTGCATTCTGTGGTCTTTGCTGGCTTTTCATCCACTTCGCTGGCAGACAGGATCAATGACTGCAAAGCAAAAATGGTGCTTACCTCAGATGGAAACTTCAGAGGAGCAAAGACCATTGGGGTGAAATCCGTAGTAGATGAAGCATTGGAAAAAACCAGTTCAATTGAAAAAGTTATTGTGAAGAAACGAACTGGCTCGGATGTTACAATGAAGGATGGACGTGATATCTGGTGGGACGAAGCGATCGAAGGGCAGCCCAAAGAATGTAAGGCTGAAGTAATGGACTCGGAAGATATGCTTTTCATTCTGTATACTTCAGGGTCTACAGGCAAGCCCAAAGGTATAGTGCATACCTGCGGTGGTTACATGGTTTACACCTATTACTCTTTTATCAACACCTTTCAATACACCACGGGAGATATATATTGGTGTACCGCTGATGTGGGATGGATCACCGGACATTCATACATCGTATACGGGCCGCTTTTGGCAGGTGCTACAACTCTAATGTATGAGGGCGTACCTACCTACCCGGACGCCGGACGTTTTTGGGCTACGGTAGATAAACATAAGGTCAACCAGTTTTATACAGCACCGACAGCCATCCGAGCTTTACAGGCCCATGGCCTTGAACCCCTGGAACCTTATAAACTGGATACCCTCAAAGTGATCGGTTCAGTGGGTGAGCCGATCAATGAGGAAGCCTGGCACTGGTACCATGATCATATAGGAAAAGGCAACTGTCCTTTAGTGGATACCTGGTGGCAGACCGAAACCGGGGGAATTATGATTTCTGCTATGGCAGGCATTACTCCAAACAAGCCTGCACATGCTTCTTTTCCATTACCGGGAGTTCAGCCAGTGATTGTAGATGCAGATGGAAATGAGCTGAAGGGTAACAACGTACAGGGAAATCTCTGTATCAAGTTTCCATGGCCTTCCATGCTTCGAACTACCTACGGCGATCATGAGCGCTGTAAACAAACTTATTTTTCCACCTATAAAGGCATGTACTTTACCGGAGACGGAGCGAAAAGGGATCATGACGGATATCTCAGGATCCTGGGCAGGGTAGACGATGTGATCAACGTATCCGGTCACCGTATGGGTACAGCTGAAGTAGAGGATGCAATAGACGAACATCCGCGGGTAATAGAGTCTGCTGTGGTAGGCTATCCACATGAGGTGAAAGGCCAGGGTATTTACGCTTTTGTGATCTGTAACATGGATGGTCGTACTGAGGAGAATCTTAAAAGTGAAATACGTCAGTCAGTTAGTAATATTATCGGGCCGATAGCCAAACCGGACAAGATCCAGATTGTACCGGGACTCCCAAAAACCAGGTCAGGAAAGATTATGCGACGAATCCTGAGAAAAGTGGCTTCAGGTGAAGCGGATCAGTTAGGAGACACTTCTACACTGCTTAACCCTGAGGTAGTGGAAGAAATTATCAAAGGAGCTGTAAAATAAAAGTTTGATTAAATGATACCGTCAGCATCAGTTGGAAGCTCCGATTCTGGAGCTGCAACTGGATGAAAAACAGGCAATTCCAGTTGAAGGAAAAGAATTAACTTTTTTATGCTGCTCTATATTTCATAGCTTTTGGTTTATGAAACGCTCAACTTTTGGAAGCTCCGGATTAAAGGTATCAGAAATGGGACTGGGTCTTGCGGCACTTGGAAGGCCGGGTTACATCAATTTAGGTCATAGTGAGGATCTGAGTCAGGGGTATGATGAGCGACGAATGGAAACCCAGACTCATCAGATGCTTTCTAAAGCAAATGATATGGGCATTAATTATTTTGATGCCGCCCAATCTTATGGTAGAGCCGAGTTGTTTCTCAGTTCCTGGTTGAAAAATAATTCTGCCAGGGATATTTCTGTCGGATCGAAATGGGGCTATTACTATACCGCCGGCTGGTCGGTGCAGGCTGAACATCACGAAATCAAGGAGCATACGATAGAGCGACTGAATCAGCAGTGGCCGCAAAGCAAAGAACGGCTGAACTCGAACCTGGTCCTTTACCAGATCCATTCAGCTACCTTTGAAAGCGGAGTCCTGGAAAATAAAGCTGTACTGGAAAAGCTCGAAGAAATAAGGTCTGACGGCTATATAATCGGACTTTCGCTCAGCGGGCCGAAACAATCTGATGTATTGTCAGAAGCGCTGAAGATACAAATAGGGGATAAACCTTTATTTGGAAGTGTACAGGCTACTTTTAATCTTTTGGAACAATCAGCAGAAGAGGCTTTAAAGAAAGCTGCGGATCAGGGGCTTGGTATTATTATCAAAGAAGGAGTAGCCAACGGTCGGCTGACCAGCCGCAACCAGGATGCGCCTTACATGATGATACTCCAACCCATGGCAAAAAAACATGAAGTATCCGTGGACACCATTGCGTTGGCATATATCCTCCATAAAAAAATTGGTCATGTTACGTTGAGTGGTGCGGCAATACCAGAGCACCTGCTGTCTAACGTAAAAGCCACTGAGGTCCCATTGTCTGAAAAAGAAGTCCGCGAGCTGGATGCCCTGCGCATGCGGAGTGAAAATTACTGGGATCTGAGGAATAAAATGGAGTGGAATTAATAAAGGCTGCCAGAAGCAGCCCTTTGCCATCTTATTTTTCGAAACTGGTGAGTAGAGTATAGGTATCCACCTCACCTTTCTTGTCATAGTTTTCGGCTTTCACCGTACCTACACCTTCTGCTACCCAGGTGGCTGAAGTAAAGGTTGTTTCGCGGTTCATACCCATCATAGACATTTTTGAGATGGTTGTCTGAGTGATTTTGTAGGCTTCAAAGGTGCCTGCTGGCGTAGTGATCGTTTCTTTTTTCTCTACATTTCTGGCAGTGAAAGTCATATCCATGGTGGTATTCATATTGACACCTCCGGATCCCATTTTAACCGTGACTTTACCAGTGCCATCAGGTAGTGATTGTCCGGCTTCCAACTCGCTCGGGATTTCCAGGAAATCACCTTCTACAGTTACTTCCATATCCTGGTAGTTTTCCATGATTTCATCCGGGATGAAGCGCTTCATGTCCATTTTGATGGTGCCATCTTCACAGATCACCTCATACTCTCCTTCGTTTACAAGCTTGTCTTTTTTATCAAAGATTTTATTGCTTACTACCACCGTGTTTCCCTCTACAGAGGTGACGGTGCTTTGTGTTTTCCCAATTTCTTTGCCATTGGATTTATAATTTGTCATTTCAAAACTTACATCCTCCTGAAACGGGAAGTAAGCGTTTTCGCATTGGGCATAGCCTGAAAGGACAAAGGTCAGGCAGATTGAATAGGTCAATAGTTTTTTCATAGCAAGCTAATTTTGGACGTTTGATCTAATCTAATAAAAAAGCCCCACTTTTCAGTGAGGCTTTGACTATCAAAAATAGCAGATTATTAATTATTAACTACCACACATTTCGCAATCGTCAGGATTATCTAACGAACATTGCATGGCTGACTGATTTTGTGCTTTTTCAGCTTCCATGTCAGCAGAGTTCTGAGCCTGCTGTTGTTGCTGTAGCTGAGGTTGCGCTTTCTGCTCTTTCTCCACAGTAAACTTGATCGCATCTGTCGCAGCTTTGGTTCTGAGGTAATACATGCCTGTTTTCAGTCCTTTTTTCCATGCGTAGAAGTGCATAGAGGTCATTTTACCAAAGTTTGCATCTATTAAGTGGATGTTTAGACTCTGGCTTTGGCAGATGTAGGCTCCTCTGTCAGCTGACATATCGATGATCGCCTTTTGAGAGATCTCCCAAACGGTTTTATACCGCTCCTTGATGTCTTCAGGGATCTCAGGAATGGCTTGTATAGAACCATTTGCTTCCATGATCCGGTTTTTCATACGGTCATTCCACAAGCCTTTAGCGATCAGGTCAGTCATCAGGTGCTTGTTCACCACAATAAATTCACCCGAAAGTGTCCTGCGCGTATAAATGTTTGAAGTATAAGGCTCAAAACACTCGTTGTTACCAAGAATCTGTGAAGTAGAAGCTGTAGGCATAGGGGCAAGAAGCAGTGAGTTTCTTACTCCGTTCTTACGAACCTTTTGCTTTAGGTCATACCAGTCCCAACGTCCGGAATCAGGCTCTACTCCCCACATGTCAAACTGGAAGATACCCTTGGATACGGGTGATCCTTTGTACGTTTCATATGGCCCATGCTGTATGGAAAGCTCCATGGATGTTTCCATAGCTCCATAGTAGATTGTTTCAAAGATCTCAGCATTTAGTTTTCTGGCTTCCGGAGAGTCAAAAGACATCTTCATCAGCATAAATACATCAGCGAGGCCTTGTACTCCAATACCGATAGGTCGGTGTTTCATGTTGGAGTTTCGTGCTTCCGGAACCGGATAGTAGTTGATATCAATAACTTTGTTCAGGTTGCGAGTAGCCACTTTAGTGATCTCATAAAGCTTCTGATGATCAAAGCTCCCGTCTTCTTTTACAAACTTGGGAAGTGCGATAGATGCCAGGTTACAAACTGCTACCTCTTCCGGAGAGGTGTACTCCATGATCTCTGTACACAGGTTGCTGGACCTGATCGTTCCCAGGTTTTTCTGGTTAGACTTTTTGTTTGCATGATCCTTATACAGGATATAAGGTGTACCGGTCTCTATCTGAGATTCCAGAACTTCAAACCATAGATCCTGCGCTTTGACAGTCTGTCTGGCTCTCCCTTCCTTCTCGTATTTTTCATAAAGCTTTTCAAACTCGTCACCATAAGTATCATACAGGTTAGGAGCTTCATCAGGGCTGAAAAGAGACCACTCTCCGTTTTCTTCCACTCGCTTCATAAATAGATCAGGGATCCATAGAGCATAGAATAGATCGCGAGCTCTCAGCTCTTCCTTACCGTGGTTTTTCTTCAGTTGAAGAAACTCGAAAATATCTGAGTGCCATGGCTCAAGATAGATAGCAAAACTTCCCTTTCGCTTACCACCGCCCTGGTCCACGTACCGGGCCGTCATATCGAAGTTCCGAAGCATTGGCACTATACCATTGGAAGTACCGTTGGTGCCTTTGATATAGGCTCCGGTTCCCCGTACATTATGAATGCTTAGGCCTATACCACCTGCAGACTGAGAGATCTTGGCGCATTGTTTTAATGTATCATAGATACCGTCAATGCTGTCATCTTTCATGGTCAACAGGAAGCATGAAGAAAGCTGTGGCTTTGGAGTACCTGCATTAAACAGGGTAGGAGTAGCGTGTGTAAACCACTTTTCCGACATCAGGTTGTAGGTCTCTATCGCCGCATCTATGTCATCCATATGGATCCCTACAGAAACCCGCATCAGCATGTGCTGTGGTCGTTCCGCGATTTTACCATCAAGCTTCATCAGGTAAGATCGTTCCAGGGTTTTATATCCAAAGAAGTCGTAGTTGTAATCTCTTTTGTAATCAATAGCGTCATCCAGTCGCTTGGCATTGGCGCGGATGATGCCATACACTTCCCTGGAGAGAAGAGCGGCGTTTTCGCCTGTTTTTGGGTTTACAAAGGTATAAAGCCGTTTCATGGTGTTAGCAAACGACTCTTCAGTAACCTTATGCAGGTTAGATATGGAGATCCTGGCAGCCAGCCTTGCAAAATCCGGATGACGGGTGGTCATGGTTGCGGCTATTTCTGCAGCAAGATTATCCAACTCTATGGTAGTAACCCCATCGTAGAGACCATCGATAACTTTTTTGGCGATCTCAACAGGCTTTACAAAATCTGCATTGAGACCATCACAAAGTTTTTCTATTCTGGCGGTAATCTTATCAAATTTGACGGACTCATGTCTTCCGTCTCTTTTTACTACTAGCATGTTTTATACGGCGATTTAGTAAATAGGAAAATGGGTTATTCTAAAAATCTTCATCTAAGCTAAATTTAGGCTTAGCATCATCATTGCTGTTTTTGCTACTGTCCATTACTCCTGCCTTCTGGTATTCTCCTACTCGTTTTTCGAAGAAGTTGGTTTTACCCTGAAGTGAGATCATATCCATAAAATCAAACGGATTTGTTGAATTGTACACTTTAGGGCATTCCAGTTCGGCGAGAAGTCTGTCAGCAACAAACTCAATGTACTGACACATAAGGTCAGCATTCATCCCGATCAGCTTGACCGGCAGGGCGTCTGTAACAAATTCTTTTTCGATAGACACTGCATCGGTAATAATGCCTGTCACTTTCTCTACTGAAAGCTTATTCACTAAGTGTTTGGTATAAAGCAGACATGCAAAGTCGCAATGCAGTCCTTCATCTCGTGAGATCAATTCATTGGAGAATGTAAGTCCCGGCATCAGGCCTCTCTTCTTAAGCCAGAAGATTGAACAGAAACTTCCGGAAAAGAATATCCCCTCCACGGCGGCAAAGGCGATAAGTCGTTCGGCAAAGTTTCCATTGTCAATCCATCGTAGTGCCCAGTCAGCTTTCTTTTTCACACAGTCCATTGTTTCTATGGCGTTGAAAAGTCGGTCTTTTTCTTTGGGCTCTTTTACGTAGGTATCTATTAATAAAGAATAAGTTTCTGAGTGGATATTTTCTATAGCGATCTGAAATCCGTAGAAAAACTTCGCTTCAGTGTACTGTACTTCTGCTACAAAATTTTCTGCTAAGTTTTCATTTACAATTCCGTCACTGGCGGCAAAAAAGGCCAGCACATGCTTGATAAAATGCCTTTCGCCATCATTTAGTGAGGCCCAGTCTTTAAAATCCTGACTAAGATCTATTTCTTCTGCTGTCCAGAAGCTGGCTTCTGCTTTTTTATAAAACTGCCAGATGTCATCCTTCTGTATAGGGAATAAGACAAATCGATCTTTGTTTTCTTTTAATATGGGTTCTTCTACTTGGCTCATAATAGCTTAATTTATTTAATGTTTTCCACTAGACAAACTGAATGCTAACATTGTTATCCACAGCCTGAAATAGTTATCCACATTTATGATCGTTTATCCACAAAGACAAAATGGCTAAGCCCCCGATGTTTAAAATCGCGGTTTTATGAGTGTTTTGTCAAGTTTTGGGATACAGCCCAGAACGAAAGTGGTTTATTTTTTTCTAGCTGCGTTTACAAATGTGTAAAAACTCCGTGGAAAAGTCAAGCGATTTGGGTGGTCGGATAGGGGACTCTGAAAAGCAGTAAAAAAACCATATAACTTACTGTAAAAAAGGTGGTTAGATAGGATTTTCCTAAGGAGAACTTCATTAAAAAACGGGCGAAAAGGCGGATAAAAAAAGTGAAAAAAATCTTAATTTTTTTTTAACACGGTTTTAGGGTATAGGATAGTTTGAAATTTCAAACACTTCTCATATCTTTGCAATCCTTTTTTGGAATAAGCAATAAATAAAACATGTACGCAATAGTAGACATAGCCGGAAAGCAATACAAAGTTGAGAAAGACAATTTTGTGTACGCACCATTACTTGAAGGTAAGGAAGGGGCAAAAGTAGATTTTGATCAGGTGTTGTTGGTTGACAATGACGGCAAAGTGAAAGTTGGTGCTCCTACTGTGAAAGGTGCTAAAGTATCCGGTAAGATATTAGAGCATGTAAAAGGAGACAAAGTAGTTGTCTTCAAGAAGAAAAGGAGAAAAGGATACAAAAAGAAAAACGGTCACAGACAGGATTTTTCTAAGGTTTTAATTGAAGACATTAAAAGTTAATATCCCATGGCACATAAGAAAGGTGTAGGTAGTTCGAAAAACGGTCGTGAGTCAGAAAGTAAACGGCTAGGTGTAAAGATATATGGAGGCCAGAAGGCTATAGCTGGTAATATCATTGTTCGCCAGCGAGGAACCAAGCATCATCCTGGTAACAATGTAGGTTTGGGTAAAGATCACACATTGTTTGCTTTGATCGATGGAACTGTACGCTTTCAGAAAGGTCGCCAGGATCGTTCTTATGTACATATTGATCCGGTTTCTGAATAATACAGGCAATAACAGACCTATTATTCTATTTCTAAGATATAAAAAAAGCCTCGTGATCACGAGGCTTTTTTTGTAGTCTGATCTTTGATCCTGGCCTAAGCCTTAACTTCAACTGGCTTTTTTCTGGGTCTTCCAGGCAATACAGTGTCGGGCTTAAATCCGTTTTTGTATCGCTTCTTCCTGGTTTTCCATACTTTGAAGTTGTTTTTATTGCCCACTTCAAACTGCCACTTCATGTGATCGGAAGCTGACATCCACTTTAGGTTTTCAGCTTTGTTGTTCCTGGGGTTGTTGTCCTCATGAATGATCATGGTCAACTCCTTAGGATTCTCATTTTTAACAAAAGCCTTTGCTACTTCTTTGTGCGGATACACCGTCCTTCTACGCTTCTCATCATCAATCAAATCCAGAAAGTAACACTTACAGGCTTTGTTCCAACGCTGGCGCATCATTTTACCTCTGATCTTCATGTTGGTTTTACTGCCTTTGTGCCACGTAGTTCTGGTTTTGCTTCTGATCTTTCCTCTGTTCGAGATTTCATAATTACTAAAGCCCTCTATAGGAGCCCAGGTTTCATCTTGGTTTGCCATTTGCTTGTTTTATTTTTTGGTTGAAAAACAAGCCGGTTCTTAATGGTGTTTTATAATTCGCTTAATGATTTGATAAATGTAATGTTTTCTGACGAACTATAAATATGATTTCGGCTAATTGTTGAAATATATCTACGAATGACGGTATTTGAGGCGTGGACGGTACGTGCATTACTTTCCATTAGGTTCATATTTTCTGGGAGCGTACAAAAAGCCAAAGGCTTCAGCATTTTCTTTGGTGTGGGTTTCATGGTGAATATAGTGGGCATGCATGATTCGCTTCATGTATTTACTTCTGGTTTTAAAAGGAATTTTGATACGACGATGCACTATGATGTCATGAAAGATAAAATAGAAAATGCCGTAACCCAGAATGCCAAATCCTATAAACTTCAACCACCCCACCCCGTGATATTCATATCCCGCTACTATCAAGAGAATAGACGGAATGCTAAAAACAAGGGCAAATAGATCATTCATCTCCAGGGCATGTTTGTGCTTTTTGTGATGTGATCTATGCCAGCTCCACAGAACCCCGTGCATCACGTATTTGTGTGTTGCCCAGGCTACTCCTTCCATAAAAAAGAAGGTCCCAATGACCAGTAATGTATTGACTACCACATGCATCTTAGTATGCCAGTAACTTTTCTCGTACTTCTTCCATCAGCCACATAGGTGTGGAAGTAGCTCCACAGACCCCAATGGTGTCGTTTTGTTGAAACCACCTTTTGTCCAGTTCTTCTTTAGTAGACACGAAGTAGGCGTTTGGATTATTTTCCTTGCATATATCATAGAGAACTTTTCCATTGGAAGATTTAGTTCCGGATACGAAGATAATTTTATCAAATCGCTTAGCATAATCCCGAAGCTCTTTATCCCTGTTGGAAACCTGGCGGCAGATGGTGTCGTTGGCATTTACTTCAATGCCTGCTTCGGTCAACTTCGACTTAATGTGATAAAAGTTATCAGTACTTTTTGTGGTCTGACTGTATAAAGTCATTTGTTTGGGCAGGCTTTCTATATCAAGCTCTGCCAGATCCTGGAAAACCACTGCTTCATTATTGGTTTGGCCAAGTAACCCCACCACCTCGGCATGTCCGTGCTTCCCGTAGATGTATATCTTTTCATCTTTGTCAAAAGAGTTTTTGATCCTGTTTTGGAGTTTAAGCACCACGGGACAGGATGCATCTATTAATGTAAGGTTATTTTCTACGGCCAGCTGGTAGGTACCCGGAGGCTCACCATGCGCTCTGATAAGGACTTTTTCATCTTTGATGTAATGGAGGTCCTGGTGGCTGATGATCTTGAGTCCTTTTGCTTCCAGCCGCTTTACCTCTTCATCGTTGTGCACAATGTCACCAAGGCAGTAAAGGTGCTGCTCCTCATTGAGGATCTCCTCCGCCATTTCAATAGCATATACCACTCCAAAGCAAAAACCGGAATTCTGGTCAATATCTACCTTGAGGTTTAGCATGATCTTATAACCTTGTTTTAACGCCTGTGTTCAAAATTTGTAATGCTTTTTAAACCACTCAAAAAAGTTGACATTCATCAGCAACAAGAGTAATGAATATACACAATCTTCAACTGGTATAGTGTATAACCTTATGGCCAAATTTTCACGATTGTCATACCACACCACCTGCTCTTCAATAAAAGATCCTGTCAGGATCCCGTTTACTACAAAAAAGGGTATCAGGTGGAAGAAATAGCTGATCCAGAACTTACCAAACCATGCCGGGTTTCTTAAAGAAACAAAGCCTAAAAAGATGCCGCCAAAAAGAAAGTTCCAGAAAGTATAAGCTCGCTCCTGATTTAGTAAGGCAAGAGTTATTAAACCGGCAGAGATTATCATTGAAACCAGTGACAGACTTTTGGTGGTATTAACTGAGGGCAGGAAATAAAGGACGCATTCGTAAATAAAAACACTGGCGAATGGCACGGTTATAAAGAATAGCCATTCTTCTATGGGGAGGCCAAGGAAATAGATGCCTGTGAGGTACATGGGATTAAAGCCCCATACCCCGTTTTCAGTGAAAATCACATCCCATATGATGAAGAACGCTGCTGTAATGAACAGCCCGGGCCACAGTGCTTTCCATTTTTTGGCATACCGGATACGTGACTCAAATGACCTGACCAGCGGGAATGATATGGTAAAAGCATTCAGTAGCAGATACAAACTATTCATCCCAGGGAGTTGAGTTTATTGAGAAATAAGGTTTTTGAGAGTAGTATTATCTTTTTGAAATCAGGTATCCTTATCCGCTCATTCAAAATTCCGGAAGACGATACGCGCTGGATCTTATTGAATAACTTGAGGTAGTAAATATAGGCGAGGTACACTCCGGCTCTGGAGCCTTTTGGCAGTTTTTTGATCCCTTCCAGGGCGGCGTGAAAGTCATCCTGAATATCCTTTTCAATTTGTTTTTTTTCAGCCTCCGTAAACGTTTCAAAATCTACTCCCGGAAAATATATCCGCCCACGGTCTTTGAAGTCACTTTTGATATCTCTTAAAAAGTTCACTTTTTGGAATGCAGCACCCAGCCGTTTAGCCGCTGGGCTTAGCTGGTTGTATTTTTCCTGATCACCTTCACAAAATACCCTAAGGCACATAAGTCCTACGACCTCTGCAGAGCCATGGATGTACTTTTCATATCCAGCCTGATTATAGGACTCTTTGTTCAGGTCCATTTCCATACTATATAAAAAAGCATCGATCAGGTCTTTTTCTATATGGTACTCGTTTACCACCTTCTGAAATGAATGGAGGACAGGGTTGAGGCTTATTTTTTCTTCTATGGCTTTGTGAGTGTCCGCTTTGAAGCGATTTAGAAGACTTGATTTATCGTACTCATGAAAGGTATCGACAATCTCATCTGCGTATCGCACAAACCCGTAGATAGCATAAACCGGCATGTGAAATCGCTTGTGGAGGGTTTTTATACCAAGGGTAAATGATGTGCTGTAATGCTGAGTGATCAGCTTACTGCACTTAAGGGTTGTTTGGGTATACAGGTCCAGCATAGGCCTAAATTACTCAAAATCTTTAGCTATTTCGCGTGCTACTACCTCACCTGAAATGATGGAAGGAGGCACCCCGGGGCCAGGTACGGTAAGTTGACCTGTGAAATACAGATTTTTTAACTTTTTGTTTTTAATTGAAGGTTTTAAAAGGGCTGTTTGCAGCAGCCTGTTTGCCAAGCCATAGGCATTTCCTTTAAAGGAGTTATAATCGTTTTGAAAGTCATTATGAGCAAAGCTCTTTTTTGTGATTACATGATCCCGGATTTTGGTTCCGGTGTATGCTTCCAGTCTGTCCATGACGAGGTTGTAATATTTTTCCCTGATTTCTTCTGTATCCTCCAGTCCAGGCGCTACGGGGATCAAAACCACCAGGTTTTCGCATCCTTCGGGAGCCACACCCGGATCTGTTTTAGAAGTAGCTGAGGTATACAAAAGGGGCTTAGAAGGCCACTGTGGGTTTGTATATATTTCTTTAGCGTGCTGCTTAAAGTCTTCATCAAAGAAGAGAATGTGGTGTTTCATTTTGGGTAGTTTCTTATCCACCCCCATATAGAAAAGGAGGGAAGATGGCGCCATGATGCGTTTATCCCAGTACCGGGGAGTGTAATTACGGTACTCTTCCGGTAAGATCTGCTGATCTATATGATGGTAATCCGCACCGCTTACGACTATATCCGTGATGTATTCGTTGTGGTTGGTTAGGACCTTTGTGATTTTTCTGTTTTCTATTGCAAACTCTGTAACTGTTTCGTTAAATCGAAATTTTACACCCAGGCTTTTAGCCAGGGAGACCATCCCCTCAATGATCTTGTGCATTCCACCCATGGGATACCAGGTGCCCAGGGCCATGTCAGCATAGTTCATCAGACTATACAGGGCTGGGGTTTTTTCCGGTGTACTTCCCAGAAACAGCACGGGAAATTCCATGAGCTGGATGAGTTTTTCATTTTTAAAAAACTTGCGAATATGCCCACTCATGGAGCTAAACACATCCATTTTTAACAGACCCGTGAGTATTCGTGGATCTATAAATTCTGTGACTGATCGGCTGGGTTTGTAAACCAGATCGTTGATGCCGACTTTGTATTTAAAGGCAGCCTGATGAAGAAATTTTTTTAATTGACCAGCACTGCCGGGCTCGATTTTTTCAAACAGATCTTCGAGCTCAGTCATAGAGGCAGGAAGGTCTATATCTTCTTCCTTAAATTTCACACGATAGGAGGGGTCTAGCCGGATGAGATCGTAGTAATGACCTGGCGTTTTATCAAATTGATTGAAAAATCGCTCAAACACATCCGGCATCCAGTACCACGATGGCCCCATGTCAAAAGTAAAGCCAGACATTTTTAATTGTCTGGCTCTGCCACCTGCAGTAGCATTCTTTTCCAGAAGTATAACTTCGTTTCCGGCTTTTGCCAAATGGCAGGCTACCGATAGTCCGGCAAAACCTGAACCAATGACACTTATTTTTTGACCCATTAGTTCTTTTTGCCGTATACTTTGAGTTTGCCTTTTAGTTCTTTTCTTGCAATATGAATACGATTTTTCACTGTACCAATGGGTATACTTAGCTTATCAGCAATTTCGTGATATTTAAACCCTCTGAAGTGCATCATAAAGGGAACCCTATACGAGTCCTGAAGTCTTTCAATCGCCCCATTGATATCTCTCATCGCAAAATTAGTGTAAGCACTATTTTGAATGATGCTATCGCTGGAGTTAATGTAATGAAGATTATCAGTGGTATCTATGAACGTATTTCTTCTCACCATTCTCTGGTAGTTGGTGATGAAAGTGTTTTTCATAATAGTATACATCCACGCTTTCAGGTTTGTTCCCTCTGCAAATTTGTCCCGATTAGTGAATGCTTTTAGGATAGTCTCCTGCAATAAGTCATTTGCATCTTCCATGTCTTTTGTGAGTTTGAGTGCAAACGGCTTAAGTGAACTTGTCAATTGATCTACTTTATAGCTGAATTCTAGTGCTGTCATGGTTGTGGTCTATTTTTTGTTTAATTCAAATGTATGAAAGGTTAAACAAAATATCAAACTTTTGTTTAATTTTTCCTTTGATTTGATAAACAATATTACGTGTATAGACATATAAAAGTTACAAAAATACAAAGAAAAAGCCTTTCCAAATATATTGAAAAGGCTCAGGGTTTGTTTTTGTACCGTATTCCGGTTTTTTGTTTTTGTTTAAGGAATATTAAAAATATGATAATGTTTTATTGAATCAGGCGACATGCATTGACTTTTCTTCAATCATTTGGGTCAATTGCTCCAGCCTCGTGAAGATCTTAACATTCCCGGGTGTATTTATATCCTGTCCTATTACCTGAAAACCTGTTAATAATATTGTGCAATCGGGAAATCTTTCACTCAACTGATCTACATAGCTCTGGACGTCTTTTGGTCCGGGTACCGTAGTAAGTACAGACAGGATATATTCAGGCTTGTGTATTTCATGGACTGACTCCAGGTCAACCAATGGAAGTGACTGACCGAGGTAAATGGTCTTGTTTTGTCTGGATTTGATGATATAATCAGCAAACAACAGGCTTAACTCATGAAGTTCTCCTTCTGGTAAATAGAGAATGTATTTATCGGCTTTATCCTGAACAGCATTATATTGACCGTCAATAGCTACAATCAGCTTTTGTCTTACCAGGTTGGATATGAAATGCTCCTGAGCCGGATTGATAGCTCCGGTTTGCCAAAGGACACCAATTTTTGATAGAAATGGATAGATAATATTCATCATCGTTTTCTCAAAGCCGAGTTTGAGAATGTTGGTAGAGATGATTTTTTCAAAACGTTCTTCATCCAAATCTACCATGGATATGGTCAAAGCATGGATCTGCTCCGGATACCGCAGGTTCCTCTCGGTGAGCTTGAGCACCTCACGCTGCATATCTCCTTCGGTCATTTCAGCGATCTTGGAAATCTTTATTCCATTTTCTTTGAGGAGGGCAACATTGAGGATGAGCTTCAGATCCTGATCATCATAATACCGGATATTGGTATCAGTTCTTTTCGGTTTGATGAGTTCGTATCGCTGCTCCCATATCCTTATGGTATGCGCTTTAATTCCCGATAAATGCTCTAAATCCTTAATTGAAAATGTACTCATCCCTCTGTAAACTTACCAAATCACCGTCATGCCAGTTGAAGCTTTAAATAATTAAACCACTTGATTTTCAAAGTGTTTAAAAAATTAAATTTAAAATTATTATTAGTCCGAAGTAAAGAGTTTGACCGCATAGTAATGGAATAACCAACTTATTTGGTTGTAAAAACTTAAAATTTACAAAAAATATTTGAATGATGCCACCTGTCACGAACCAGCCCAGGTAATTTTCAACAGGTATATTACCTTCCCAAATCCAGTAATCTAAGAAGACAGCTACCGGCTCGATCAATAGGTCCAGGAGCACCATTCCAAGAGAAGCAAGCAAAACAGCCAGATACTTTTTACCAGTCATACGTTTGGCAAGCATTCCAAATGCATAGGAAAGCAGAAACCAGTTTACTCCTATAATAAGGGGTACACTAAATAATTTTATGCCAAGTGTTTTTCCATAGGAGTAATCTCCAAATGGAAATCCTGTATTGATGCCCAGTACCTCTACAGAAAAACCGATAACGAATGAAAGGATAAAGAAAAACAACAGGTTTTTTACTGATCCCCTGTGACCGTAAACCAATAGCATAAAGGATAGTAACAAGCTCCAGGGAGTAAGAGAGATCATCAGGGGGCGGGTTTCCGATAACATAGTACCTGCAGCGCCCACCAGATGAAATAGTACTATAATAAATGCTATAACTTTGTGTTTTTCAGACATTGGGCTAGGAACCAATATGACGGCCGGAAGGTTTGACTAAAATTAAGTACAAGGGATGATATTATACAATGTAACTGTAAATGTAGAGGCATCTATCGAAGAAGAGTGGATTAGCTGGATGAAGGAAACGCACATACCTGAGGTATTAGATACTGGCTGTTTTACAGGCCACAAGTTTCTTAAACTGTTGAATGAAAGCCCTGAGGCCCAGGGGAATACCTATGCTGTTCAGTACTTTGCCCCCGGAATAACCAGCCTGAACAGGTACCTGGATAATCATGCTCCGGCTATCCAAAAGAAAACCATTGAAAAGTATCAGGATAAGTGTGTGGCATTCCGAACATTCCTGGAAGAAGTTTAAAAATCCATGTTGCAATTTAGCCAGCCGTCTTCCAGGTTGGTTTCATATTTTTTATAGAAATTGATGGCTGGCTCATTCCAGTCCAGTACCTGCCACATCATTCCTGTTGCGTTGGCTTTCTTGCCGATTTCGATGGTTTCATCAAAAAGCATTTTCCCGATCCCTAATCCTCTTTTAGACTCGGTCACTACAAGGTCTTCAAGGTAGATCCGCTTGCCTTTCCAGGTGGAGTAGCGCCAGTAGTAAATAGATATCCCGTGGATCGCTCCGTCTTCTTCAGCTACTATAAATCCATAAACCGGATGATCACCAAACCCGTCTTCTTTCATCATCTGCAGTGTGTTGGTAACCTGTTCCGGTGCTTTTTCATACAGAGCAAGCTCTTTGATAAGCTCCAGAGCCTGGGGAAGGTCCTTTTCTGTTCCTCTTCTGATTTTTACCATGATTCAAAAATAAGGAACCTCCCGGCTTATTCCGGGAGGTTTCCTGGCTTTTACATGCCCTTTTTGGCAATATCCGGGATGACACCCATGTTATACCAGGCAAAAGCATATTTATCGGCTTCTTTCTCTATGGTTTTTGAGATAGGAGTGCCGGCACCATGCCCGGCATCAGTTTCTATCCGGATCAGTACAGGATTAGCCCCGGCATGCGATTCCTGGAGTTCAGCAGCAAACTTGAACGAATGTGCAGGAACCACCCGGTCATCATGATCAGCTGTGGTGACCAAAGTTGCCGGGTAGTCTACGCCATCCTCAATGTTGTGTACCGGGGAGTAGCCAAGCAAATAATCAAACATCTCTTTTGAATCTTCGGACGTACCATAGTCCGAGGCCCAGCCTGCCCCTGCCGTGAATTTGTGGTACCGAAGCATATCCATTACGCCAACGGCCGGGAAAGCTACCTTTGCCAGGTCGGGTCGCTGAGTCATGGTAGCACCAACCAGGAGGCCACCGTTAGACCCGCCTGCAATAGCCAGGTAATCACTGGAGGTATAGTTGTTTTCGGTCAGGTATTCGCCAGCTGCTATGAAATCGTCAAAGACATTTTGTTTCTGCATTTTGGTGCCTGCTTTATGCCATTTCTCCCCATATTCTCCTCCCCCTCTAATATTTGGCTGGGCATATATCCCACCATTTTCCAGCCAGAGAATTCGTGATGTGCTAAAGGTTGGCTTTAAACTTACGTTAAACCCGCCATAGGCATAGAGGTAGGTTGGGTTTTTGCTGTTTTTTTCCAGTCCTTTCTTGTATACGATAAACATAGGAACCTCCGTGCCATCTTTGCTATTATAGAAAACCTGCTCAGTGACATAGTTTTCCGGGTTAAAATCAATATCTGGTTGTTCATACAGTTCAGACTTTCCGTTTCCCACATTGTATTTGAAAATAGTAGAAGGGTAGGTGAAGGATGTGAAAGTATAGTAAAACTCTTTTTCCTTCATTTTACCTCCAAACCCATATGTGGTACCAATAGCGGGCAGTTCTACGTTTCTGATAAGTTTTCCCTGCAGGTCATATTGCATGATAGCTGTTTTGGCGTCTTCCAGGTAGCTGGCAAAAAGGTATCCGCCACCAGAGTTGGTTGATAAGACATTTTCGGTTTCCGGGATCAGGTCAGTCCAGCTTTCTGTGGATGGGTTTTGGATGGTAGTCTCTGCCACTTTCTTATTTGGAGCATTGTAGTTTGTTTGTATAATAATACGATCACCATCTGTGGTTACTACATGCTCCTCGGTTTCCATATCTTCATCTACTGGTATGATCTTTCCATTTGGATCTTCCAGGTCCTGGATAAACAAAACATTCCCGCTTGTGCTGGATGCCGCTCCGATGATTAAATACCTGTCGTCTTCTGAGACACCTCCGAAGATATACCTGTAAGGCTGAGATTCACCTCCGAAAATCAATTTATCTTCGGACTGAGGAGTGCCTAGCTTATGAAAATAAAGTTTGTGATACTGAGTCCTGGCGGACAATTCACTACCGTCCTCGGGTTTATCGTAGGAGGAATAGTAAAAGCCTTCCTTTCCTTTCCATGAAACACCGCTGAATTTGATATTATGAAGGGTGTCTTCCACGATTTCCCCTGTTTGCGCGTCCATAACCAGCGCTTTTCTCCAATCTGACCCACCAATCGAGATCATATAAGCCAGGAGGCTGCCGTCTTCTGTGAACTCTGACCCGGCCAGTGAGATGGTGCCATCATCTGAAAATTTATTCGGGTCAAGAAACACTTCCGGTTCATCATCAATGGATTGCCTGCGGTACCAGACACTTTGATTTTGAAGACCGTCATTTTTGAAGAAATATTCATATTTTCCATGTTTGGAAGGAGCTGATACTCTTTCATAGTCAAAGAGTGTTTTTAAGCGCTCCTCCAGTTTATCTCTAAACGGAATAGACTCCAGGTACGCAAAGGTTACTTCATTCTGGGCTTTTACCCATGCTGCAGTTTCTTGCGACCTGTCATCCTCCAGCCACCTGTAAGGGTCAGGGACCTTCACCCCAAAATAAGTGTCTACTGTATCTACCTTTTTAGTCTCAGGGTAGTTCAGGTCAGTTTGTTGCTGTGTATCAGTACTTGTCTGGCAGGCGCAAAGCAAGCCCGATACCAACAGGTGTAGTAGTCTCTTCATTACTAATATGATTTTGTTGGTTGTAGCTATGAAGATAATTCAACAAGACCTTTTAAGGTTTGCTTAACCCCCTATATTATATGAGCGGTTATTTTCTGATGCTTTTGAAACCAGTATAAGGTTGAAGGACTTCAGGGATCATGATCTCATTATCTTTTTGACCATTTTCCAGAATAGCCGCCAGTATACGAGGAAGCGCTAACGCAGATCCATTCAAAGTGTTGGCAAGTATTTTCTTACCACTTGCATCCTTAAATCGCAGCTTTAGTCTGTTTGCCTGATAGTTTTCAAAGTTTGATACGGAGCTTACCTCCAGCCATTTTTTCTGTGCTGCTGAGTAGACCTCAAAGTCATAAGTAAGCGCGGAGGTAAATCCCAGATCGCCACCGCAAAGACGCAAAATGCGGTAAGGCAGACCAAGCGATTTGATAAGTCCTTCTACATGAGCGACCATTTCATCAAGCACCTGATAGGACTTGTCAGGATGGGCTATTTGCACGATCTCTACTTTATCAAACTGGTGAAGTCGGTTTAGTCCCCTCACGTGTGATCCCCATGATCCTGCCTCTCTTCTGAAGCAAGGTGTATAGCCCACATGTTTAATGGGTAAACTGGCTTCATCAAGTATGACATCACGATAAATATTAGTGATGGGTACCTCGGCAGTAGGAATTAAGAATAAATTGGAATCTGTGATCCCGTACATCTGCCCCTCTTTGTCCGGAAGCTGTCCGGTACCATAGCCGGAGTCTTCATTGATAAGTATGGGAGGCTGTACCTCCATGTATCCCGCCTCCAGCGCCTGATCCAGAAAGTAGTTGACCATAGCGCGTATCATCCGGGCTCCCTCTTTCATGTAAAAAGGAAAACCGGCGCCCGTTACCTTATTCCCCAGCTCAAAATCGATAATGTTATATTCGGCAATGAGGTCCCAGTGTGGTTTAGCGTCAGGACTTAGCTCAGGAATGTTGGCGTCCTCCAGCTTCACCACCTCATTATCCTCATCACTCCTTCCTGCCGGGACGGACTCATGAGGTATATTAGGAATGTTATACAGTTTTTCTTTTAGCTGATTTTCCAGGCCGGAAAGCGCTTCACCCAGCTTTTTGTTTTCTTCTTTTAGTGCAGAGGTTTCCTGTTTAGCAGCTTCGGCTTCATCTTTTTTACCTTCCTTATACAACTGTCCGATTTGTTTGGCCAGCTGGTTTGATCTGGCTTTGATGTCATCCAGAGATTGCTGTGTTTTTTTTCGTCGGTCATCCAGGTCAATTAGCTCATTTAAAAGGGAAGAGACATCTTTCAGGCCTCTTTTTTCCAATCTTTTAATAAAAATTTCCAGGTTTTCCCGGACAGCTGAAACTTGTAACATCAGAGCACGTTTTAGTTAAGTGTGCAAATTAAAGGGCATTCTCTATAATAAAGAAACCGGCGGGGAGTAAAAATTGAGTGATAATGCCTTATAGAATTCTTTTCTTTATATTTGCTAAATAAGTTGCGTTGGCATATACTTGTGCATCAATTCAAGTGACTATCACTTAATTTTTATCCATTTCGATTATTTTATTTCACAAACCCGCAGTTTCTAACCAGCGGACCCGTTATTAAAACCCACAATTTTGATTTATGTACACTTTAGACGATTTGAGTGTAAGGCTCCTTTCTGAACTGAGAGAAATAGCCGAAGATCTTGGCGTTAAAAACGCTAAAAAAACAGCAAAAAAAGACCTTATTTACGAGATTCTTGATAAGCAGGCTACGCTTCCTGAAAGCGAAATCAAAAAGATCAAGAAAGAAGAAAATAAATCCACTCAGGAAAAAGAGAAGCCTGCTAAAAAAGCTCCAAAAAAGAAAAGAGAGAATGTAAAAGACTCTCCCGAAGGGCAAAAAGACAGCAGCAAAAGCGCTGATGATCTATTGAAGTCTCTGGATATAGAGATAGACGAGACCACTAAAAAAGCAGATACCAGTATCGATTCTAAGAAATCTAATCAGGGGGCAAAAGAGAATAAAGAACAGCCCAAAGATCAGAAAGATAATAGAGATCAGAAGAGCGATAGAAACGATAGAGGGGACAGGCGTGATCACAGAAGCAAAAAGGCCCAGTTTAATGAAGACGTCAAAGATTTTGATGGTGTGATCGAGAACGAAGGTGTTCTGGAGATCATGCAAGACGGTTATGGCTTCTTGCGCTCAAGTGACTATCACTACCTGGCCAGCCCGGATGATATTTACGTTTCTCCTTCTCAGATCAAGCTTTTCGGACTGAAAACCGGAGATACTGTAAAAGGTCAGATAAGACCCCCGAAAGACGGAGAGAAGTATTTTGCACTGCTCCGGGTAGAAAGTGTAAATGGCAAGACTACTGAGGAGATCAGAGACCGGGTGGCTTTTGAGTACTTAACTCCGCTATTCCCTGAACAGAAATTAAAGCTCAGTACCAAACCTGATAATTACTCCACGCGAATTTTGGACCTTTTTGCCCCAATAGGGAAAGGTCAGCGGGGTATGATCGTGGCGCAGCCTAAGACCGGTAAGACAGTGTTGCTGAAAAATGTAGCCAATGCCATTGCGGAGAACCATCCGGAATGTTACCTGATGATCCTGCTGATCGATGAGCGACCAGAGGAGGTAACTGATATGGCACGATCTGTAAAAGCAGAAGTAATTGCTTCCACCTTTGATGAGCAGGCTGAAAAGCATGTAAAAGTTGCAAGCATAGTGCTGGAAAAAGCAAAACGTATGGTAGAGTGCGGTCACGACGTTGTGATCCTGCTGGATTCTATTACCCGTTTGGCAAGAGCTTACAATACAGTAGTGCCTTCTTCAGGAAAGATCCTTTCCGGTGGTGTGGATGCCAATGCACTTCACAAGCCTAAGCGATTCTTTGGTGCAGCGAGAAATGTAGAAAATGGTGGATCTTTGACCATCATTGCTACAGCGCTGATCGAGACTGGCTCTAAAATGGATGAGGTGATCTTTGAGGAATTCAAGGGAACGGGTAACATGGAGCTGCAGCTTGACAGAAAACTGTCCAATAAGCGTGTTTACCCTGCGATTGATGTGCCTGCATCTGGTACGCGTCGTGAGGACCTGCTGATGGATAAAGAAGAGCTTAGTCGAGTATGGATCCTGAGGAAGTTTATGGCAGATATGAATAGTAATGAAGCCATGGAGTTCTTACTCAGCAAAATGAAAGGAACCAGAAACAACGACGAGTTCCTGGTTTCCATGAATGGATAATCAATCTGTTCTCAGAATCAGAAAAGATATTAAAGCCGGAGTGTTTCATTCCGGCTTTTTGTTTGCCTGCATGGCAACATTCTATAGGGTTAAAGTCCTGAATGAGCCTATTTGACGGGAATCATTAGCTGATGGCAAGGGTGCCCCGAGTAATCGGGGATCTGACTAGCCGTCCGCAAAAGAAGCCTAAAGCAAAAGCTGGTGCCAACGAACAGGAACAGCATATAAGGTCTACCAAGGGGACAAGGTGGCAATAGACACTGAAGCCCAAAAGTCAAACATAACCCTGGGTGATAAATGCTGTGGTATCAGCAGGGAGGATGTAGCCTTAACATGGTAGGTCCTGTGTTGCCGAGGGGTGTCAGGAAGTCAGCAGCGGCCATAGTACCGATTGAAAATGAATCAATAACCATCTTAGGGAAGGGCCAAATCTTTAAATCAAAGAGCAGTTACCTGTAAACTGTAATAACCTTAAGAGAACAGACAAATACCGTGGAGTTCAGATGCATCTGCCAGGAGCAGAAGAATGGGGCAGAGGTACTTAGCCTGTCAGGACACTATGGTTTAATATTTAAAGAAACCGCCAAGTACGATAGACGTACGCTGGGTGGTGGCGACTATGCTGAAGCTTCAGCGCAAGCATGTGAGAGGACGACAAAGTTGGGAGTAATTACCTACCTTTGTCTCCTACTCGATTGATTGTACAAGGAGCTTATTTTTAACGGTATTTGGCTTTACTTCGGTCAAATGAGCCATCGCGGATAAATACATACTCCTTCCCGTTCTCATTGAAAGTAAACTGGTTTTTTGTCTGAAAGAGCATCGTATTTTCTCCTGATGCAAACAGTAGTCCGTTTTCAGGGTCCATATTCATCGTATAGATCTCGGGAGGACTTGTTGGGTTTATTTTAGTAAGCTCAGAAAACGTATCCTCGTCAGGCATTCTCAGGTACCGCATACCAATTAGCTCCAGCTCAGCATTAAGCTCCAGTACTTCAAAAAGCTCCGGGAAGGGTTGTCGGAACACCCAGTAACTGTCCCCTGACTTAAACCGTCCGTACATCAGAGCTTTGATAGTCGTCATGTTTTCTTTAGTGTTTTCACTGGGGTATAGTTTTGTGGATAGCTGAATAGCTAATGTCAGCTTATCTGCTATAGACTGTGTGTAGCTCTTGACACTATCTTCGAAAAATTCGGGGATCGAAAAGTAAATAAAGGATTGCCGTGTGGAAAGTCTTCCATTCCGGGTTCGCCGTATGGCATTATCATCGTAAGCTCCCACCCGGATGGTTTTCCCTTTTACCAATCTGCCGGCATTGGCCTCCCTTTCCTCAACACTGATTGTATACGGGTTTAGCTCGTTTATTTCAAAATTGAGCTCAAGGTAAGTCTTATCCGTCACGGCCAAAGGCTTGGGTGAGGCGATGTTTTTAATGGTAATGGTTTTACTTCCGTGGTTATAGGTAAATCGATTTATCCACCATTCGTCATCATCCACGTTGTAATAATGGTAGGTAAGCTTATCTTCTAACCACTCAATGGTTTGGGCTAGCTGGACGCTATCTTCGCTCCTCGATTGTGACTTGCAAAGATTAAAAAGCAGTAGGACTGTCAGGCTGGTAATTAGATATTTCATAATTGGTTAGATTCCCTTTAATTTAAATTTAAATATTAAAGTTAGCGAATGAGCATGTTTCAGGATAATTCTCCATTAGCAGAACGTATGCGACCCTCCAATGTAGAGGAATTGATCGGTCAGGAACATCTTGTTGGTGAAAGTGGAATCCTGAAGCGGTCTATAGAGTCCGGCAGGATACCATCGATGATCTTATGGGGGCCGCCCGGCACGGGTAAAACGACCCTGGCCAACATCATTGCCAACCAGGTGAAGATGCCTTTTCATACACTGAGCGCTATAAGCTCGGGAGTGAAGGATGTCCGGGATGTAATTAACAACATCCGGGCGGGGAGTAAGGCCATATTGTTTATTGATGAGATCCATCGCTTTAATAAGTCTCAGCAGGATGCTTTGCTTGGAGCCGTAGAGAAAGGAACAATTACGCTGATAGGAGCGACAACAGAAAATCCAAGCTTTGAAGTAAATGCTGCCCTTTTAAGCAGATGCCAGGTTTATACCCTGGCGCATTTGGATAAGTCGCATTTGAAACTGATCGTTGATAAGGCATTATCCGAAGATCATGAATTGAAAAAGCTCTCAGTAAAACTAAAAGAGACAGAAGCGCTCTTTAATCTCAGTGGTGGCGATGCTCGTAAGCTTTTGAATCTGCTGGAGCTGGTCATCAAGAGTCATGAAAAAGAAAAGACCATTGCAGTTACGGATGAGCGGGTTATTGATGTGGCTCAGCGAAAGACGGTGCTGTATGATAAGAAGGGGGAGATGCACTATGATATCATATCGGCGTTTATCAAGTCGATCCGGGGTAGTGATCCCAATGCTGCCGTATACTACCTGGCTCGGATGATAGAAGGAGGCGAGGACGTAAAGTTTATAGCCCGGCGTTTAGTGATCCTGGCATCAGAGGATATTGGCAATGCCAACCCGACTGCCCTGGTGATGGCCACTACTACCTTCCAGGCTGTCAACGTAATTGGTTACCCGGAGTCCCGCATCATTTTGTCGCAATGTGTAACCTACCTGGCCAGCTCGCCCAAAAGCAATGCCAGCTACGAGGCTATCAACCGAGCCCAGAGTGAAGTGGCCAGGACCGGAGATCTGCCGGTGCCCATGGCTATCCGCAATGCTCCCACTAAGCTCATGAAAGATCAGGGGTACGGAGAAGGATACAAGTATGCTCATGCCTATGAAGGCAATTTCGCTGCGATGGAATTTTTGCCGGAGGAAATTAAAAACACCAAATTTTACGATCCGGGCAAAAATCCGCGTGAAGAGGAGTTGCGGAAGTTTTTGAGAAATCGATGGAAAGATAAATATGGATATTAGGCTTGCAGATTTTACTAGTGTTAAGTTGCAGAATTTATACTACATTAAAATGTGTCATATATAGTTGATTGCCAGTTTACTGTTTCCCTTGATTATTTGTGCCATTAGGCACTAGCTTTGCTCGCCTAAGCCCCATTATCTATGCAAAAGCTCATTGGCCCATTCAGACAGATAATCACCCTTCAGGACCTGCCCTTAAAAGGCGCTCTTTCGGATGACCAGCTGGTTATTATTGAAGATGGCGGTATCGTTCTTGAAGGAGAGCGGATTGTAAAAGTAGATGTTTTCAGTTCATTTAATTTCAGGGATTATGAAGTCGAAACGGTGAGCACAACACAGGTTCTGCTGCCATCTATGGTAGACTGTCATACCCATTTGATTTGGGGCGGTAACAGAGCTCGCGATTATACCATGCGCATGGCCGGGAAATCCTACCAGGATATTCTTGCGGCCGGAGGAGGCATCTTTGATTCGGTATCCAAAACACAGGAAGCCTCCAAAGAAGACCTCATTAAAAACCTGGTCGCCAGGGCAAATCGCCATTTGAGGGACGGTATAACTACCATTGAAGTAAAGAGCGGGTATGGACTGATCAAGGAGCATGAACTAAAACTGCTGGAAGCAATTCGCTCAGGTCAGGCGGAAGTAAGTGCCGACCTGATCCCAACCTGTCTGGCCGCACATGTTTGCCCGAAGGATTTTGAGAGAGAAGCATTTTTAAAGTACCTGGAGAATGAGTTATTACCTCAGGTTTTGGTAAAAGGTCTTTCACGGCGCATAGATATTTTTGTGGAGGATAATGCTTTTCCTGTTGAGCTGGCGAAACCTTATCTGATGGCTGCCAAAAAGCTGGGGTTCAACCTCACCGTACATGCCGATCAGTTTACTACAGGTGGATCCAGGCTGGCTGTGGACCTCATGGCCCAGAGTGCGGATCATCTGGAAGCATCCGGCGAGGAGGATATTAAGGCATTAGCTAACTCGGATGTAATGTCTGTCGCGCTTCCGGGAGCTTCCCTGGGTTTGGGGATGCAGTTCACCCCCGCTCGCAGACTTTTGGATGAAGGTGCAGGACTGGCTATTGCAACAGACTGGAATCCGGGATCCGCACCTATGGGTGATTTGCTGGTGCAAACGGCCATTTTAGGGATTTACGAAAGGCTCACCTCTGCCGAGCTATTTGCAGGAGTTACCTTTCGGGCCGCTGCTGCCCTAGGTCTAAAGGATCGTGGCGTTCTTGCTCCCGGTTATTTAGCTGACTTTATGGCCTTTGATCTGGCGGATTACAGGGATATTTTCTATAATCAGGGAAAGATAAAGCCTTCAGCAGTTTGGAAAAATGGAATTAAAACAGGCTAATCATGTATCAGTCACCCGACCAGGCAGTATGGAAAGGAAGAAATGATCCGGAGCAAACAAAGTTGGATTATTTGTGGCATCACATAATCCGAACCCTGGATTTAAAGGATACGATTGCTGTGTCGGAGCAGGCTGACATTGCATTTCTGGGGTTTGTCTCAGATGAAGGGGTAAGAAGAAATAAGGGCAGAGTGGGGGCTAAAGACGGACCGGATGCTCTGAGGGCTGCTATGTCCAACCTCGCAGTTCACTTTGACCTGGAGAAGCACAGGCTTTTCGATGCTGGAAATGTGGTTACCAGTCAGGGGAGACTGGAAGATGCCCAGCGTGAATTGGCTGTGAAAGTACAACTGCTGCTGGATCAAGGATATTTTCCCATCCTACTGGGTGGTGGACATGAGATTGCATATGGACACCATAAAGGTATTCATAATCACCTGGAGGGAAAAGGGTCTATTGGGATCATCAATTTTGATGCGCATTTTGACTTGAGGAATTATACTCAGGGAGCTCACTCCGGCTCGCCGTTCAGGCAGATCCTGGATGAATGCCAGAGCCAGGGAGAGGGCTTTCATTATTTACCCTTCGGGATCAATGAAACTTCTAATACCCGCGCCTTATTTAATATAATGAATAAGCATCACCAAAATTATGTGTTGCAGGAAGACCTCAGGTTTGATACTATATCACTCATGAGGGAGCGTATAGAATCATTTGTTCACAAGGTAGATCACATCTATGTGACACTGGACCTGGATGTCATCTCTGGTGCATTTGCGCCGGGCGTAAGTGCACCTGCGCCCATTGGTGTTTTGCCTCAGTTGATCCGTGAGTTGATGCACCATGTTTTGCAATCAGGAAAAGTCATCAGCCTGGACGTTGCAGAACTCAACCCGACTTATGATGATGGGCGGACAGCTAAGCTGGCTGCATCGTTTGTTTATCAAACAGTGATGTCCTTTTTCAGTTAAGGGAGTTATTTCAAAAAAGAAGTAATTTTAAGTGATGAATAATCGCACAATTAGTTACATAGATGAGAATGAAGACCCATTGGAGTGTGAAGTAGAAATGGCACTCAAAAATTCAATGGAAGAGAATTTCAGGACCTATTGTGATTTGATTGCTTCTCTCTGTGCTATGTCAAATATTGATGTAACGGATCCCCTTGTGGATAAGACCATTTATTATTTGGAGGATGAGTATTGAGAATAATCAGTTTCCCAAAAACTTCCGAGAATTCATCCATGAACTCAATAATAATGAAGTAGAATACATGGTGATCGGAGGCTACGCGATGGGTGCCTATGGACATTTTCGGGGGACAAATGACCTTGATATATTTATACATGCTACCAGAGAAAATGCAAAAAAAATGATTTCTGCTTGTGTTAGTTATGGAATACCTGAAGACAGCCTGAATGAAGAAATGTTTATCATTCAAAAAATGGTAGGAATAGGCTCTCCTCCATTAAGAATCGAAGTTTTGAAGAAATTAGACGCTGTTGATTTTATTTATGCGTATCAAAGAGTTAATAAAAAGGCAGTTGATGGACTTGCTATTAATATTGTGAGCCTTGAAGACCTGTATTTATTAAAAAAAGCCGCTGTAAAAGGGCGTAAAAAATCAAGAGATTCAGAAGACGTCAGCTTCTTAGAAAAACTTAAAGCTAAGTTAGGGAAAAGAAAAAAATGAACGTCCTTTCGCAAGACGAGGAGCTTTTGCCGACCAGGCAGGCTGCGTCTTTATTTATCAGGTGATCAAACATACATGCAGGTTTTAAGATCCACCTGCATGCATTAAGAATTTTATTCGCAAACAGAAACAGTGAAGTTTCCATTGATGTAATCATCATCTGAACGGGCATCTATCTTTCCTGAAACGGTAGTTTCAGTGATAGAAGTAATCTCAACTGCTCCTTCAGAAGCAATGATGTTTAATGTGGTTTCCGGATTAAAAAGGGTAACCGTTTGACTATCCTCAAATGAGTTCAGGTCCAAAGATAGTTCCACAAGTCCAACTTCATTTTGAATGGTGAAGAAAGCACTAACATGATCTCCGAAACCGAAAATGTCGCATGCGGATTCTGTTTCCATATCACTAAGAAGTTCTATGGAGATTTGGTCATTAGAGACAGAAAAAGTTCCTTCGCCAAAAACAAAAGCTTCACCGTCAATCATTCCCTGCAGGTTCTGATCTTTAAATTCATAGGACGGTCCACTTTCTTCGTCTTTTGAACAAGAAGTGGTAAAAATTAGAGCGATTAAAAATAAAGGGATAATTAGCTGTGATAGTTTCATTAAATGTAATTTAAAATTAAAAAAATCCAAATTAATCACTTCTTTCTAAGAATAAAAGCATTATTCAAGTAAGTTAATCCTACTCTGTCAAGTTTGCGACAAGCAGCAAGGAGTATGGGTTTGATAAATTTTTCTATAACCCCCATCGCCCCCTTTGCAAGAAAAGGGGGAATATTTGTATCAAACCCATACTCCATTATGATCATTCAATATGCTTTAACAAAGTAGGTTTAACCAAATGGTGTTTTGACATGGGAGCTTACTAATCATGGTTGCTCCGTAACGACTGCAGTTACTTCAATCTCCACGGTCAGCCTGCTATCAATCAGACCTGCTACCTGCACCATGGAAGTAGCAGGTTTTATTTCACCAAAAACCTCACCATGAGCTCTGCCTATATCCTCCCATTTGCTGATGTCTGTGACAAACATACGGGTACGTATCACATCATTCAGGTTAGCTCCGGCCTCACGGAGTACTTTCTCTATTTTTTGCAGAATGATCTTCGTTTCTTCATAAGGGTTATCAGCCAGGACTTTGTCACCATCTACAGCTACTGTTCCTGATACCTCTATGGTATTTCCGATCCTGACTGCTCTGCTATAACCAACAATATCTTCCCACCTGGCCCCTGAGGAGATGTTTTTTCTTTTCATTTTGATAAATATTGGGTGAATACGCTCAAAGGTACCTGAGAATCACCTGCGATTGATCAGAATGGTTATTTTTGTCGGATTATAAACACAACCCAACACTAAATTTTTATGCTTGAAGTCAATGAATTTCTAAAACTCATCGATAGTTTTATTGGCAGTGCGCCCTGGTTCCCGTATGCACTTCTGGGCACCGGACTCTTCTTTACGATTTACTTAAAATTTCCCCAGATCCGGTTTTTTCGCCATGCGTTAAGGATAGTTACCGGTAAATATGATCGAGAGGACCTACCGGGTGACACGTCTCACTTTCAGGCCCTGGCAACGGCACTTTCAGGTACCGTGGGAACGGGTAATATAGCCGGAGTAGCTTTCGCCGTTCACTTAGGCGGTCCGGCAGCTCTGTTCTGGATGCTGGTGACTGCCGCCTTTGGTATGTGTACCAAGTTTGTGGAGGTTTCACTCTCACATAAGTACCGTACGAAGCTGGAAGACGGTACCATGGCCGGAGGACCTATGTATTACATGCGAAATGCAAACTTTAAGCTTGGAGGTAAAAAAGTAAATCTCAAATGGCTGGCGGCAATTTTCGCTGTAGCTACCGTGCTTTCCTCTTTTGGTACAGGCAGTCTGCCGCAGATCAATAGCATTTCCAGTACCATGCTGGCCACCTTTGGGCTGAACCAGGTGATCACAGGAGCTGTGCTGGCTGTTCTTCTTGGCCTTGTGATCATTGGTGGAATTAAGCGAATCGCAGCAGTTACTTCCAAGCTGGTGCCTGGCATGGCAATCATTTATTTCATTGGAGCATTTGCAGTGATCTTTTTTAATTATGAGAACATCATACCATCCATAGCGGCTATTTTCGGTGATATTTTTACGGGTTCAGCTGCGACGGGAGGCTTTATCGGCGCTAACCTGGCATTTGCTTTTAACCGTGGTGTAAACCGTGGGTTGTTTTCCAATGAAGCCGGCCAGGGGTCTGCACCTATCGCTCACGCTTCCGCAAAAGCGAACGAACCGCTTTCTGAAGGGATGGTAGCAATCCTGGAGCCATTCATTGATACCATCATTATCTGTACCGTTACCGGGTTGGTGCTGTTGTCTTCCGGGGTGTGGGCAGAAAAGCATGTCAACCAGTTTGAGTATTCTGAAATAGAGATCCTGCAAAATCAGTATGTTGAGAGCAATCCGGAACATAAAGAACGGATATATCAGCATCTGAATAATATCGAGCGGGAAGCGACCTTTACCGGAACACTGAATGTGGTGGATGGTAAGATCCAAAATGATGATATTACTTTCATACATGCCCGAAGCTTTGCCGATGACATCATGGTCTATAAAAATGAAGGCCTTTTGACGGATGAAGTTTTCTCCGGATACATCAAAGTAGGAAATGGGACGATTGTCGATGAGCGGCCACTGAAATTTATCGGGAGATCGCTGGTCCATAGCGCCCCACTCACAGCTTTAGCTTTTAACAAGGGCTTCTTTGGCGAATACGGTCAGTACATTGTTTCTATAGGCCTATTGTTGTTTGCCTTTAGTACGGCGATCAGCTGGTCCTATTACGGAGACCGGGCCATGACCTACCTGTTTGGTGCAAAATCCGTGATCTACTACCGGATCGTTTACGTGGTGGCGTTTTTCTTTGCTGCGTTCCAGGATACTACGATCATCTGGACCCTTTCAGCGATTACCATTGCTCTGATGACCCTTCCTAACCTGGTGGGTATTCTTTGGCTGAGAAAGGATATGAAAAAGACCATCGGCGAATACGGAGATTTCTTTGATGAGAACTTCCCCGGAATGAAGCGACCAAAATTTAAATAAAAAATCAAGCAAAATTTGTAAAGGCTCCTGGTGAAGATCAGGGGCCTTTTTGTTTTCTGATTCACCTTCAACAACAAAAATCCGCCGATCAAAAAATCCTGATTTCTCAAATCGGATGTTTTGAATACATTCGTCAAATAGAAATGAACTAACACATGAAAAATAAGAACCTGGTTGCCATAATGTTGCTGCTTGTTTTCTGGACGGCTACTGCTCAGAAAGCAGTGAAATCCATTGATGAAAGTGTAAAAAAATCTGAGATCAAGTCTCATATTTATTTCATGGCCTCAGATGAGCTACGAGGCAGAAATACGGGGACCATCGAAAACGAAATTGCAACGCGATACATTGCGGAGCGGTTCCGGTCTTACGGTGTAAAAATGGCGCCTGGCATGGACAGCTATTTTCAACCTGTTTCCCTGGTGAAAGAAGTGAGTCCGCAGGCTGCTACTCTGACTGTAGGTGAACGTGAGTTTGAGCTGGGTGAGGATATGGTTTTTTACACTTCAAGCAATGGAACGTTTACCGGAGAGGTGATCTACGTAGGCTATGGCTTGGAGGAGGATCTGGAAGGTCTGGATCTGGAAGGCAAAATGGTGGTCGCAAAAGTGGGCAATGGAAATCCCGAGGAGCGGCTGACTCCCTACACCATTCAAAAGCAACAGCTGGTAGAAAAAGCAGGTGGCGTGGGGCTGATCGAACTCTTTAAGCCTGGGAGGTACCCCTGGAGGCTGATCAAATATTATTTCTCAGGTGAGAAGTACCGGCTTGACCAGGGCGAAGGTGAAGGAAAATCGACCTTCCCATCTGCATGGCTGCTGGATGAAAGTGAGCTGCTGGCATTTTTTGAAGAAAATCAGGGTACAGAAGCCACGATGACCATCAAAGGGCAGGCGAATAACTCCATCAAAGTGCCCAACGTGGTTGGTTATATTGAAGGAACAGATCCGGAATTGAAAGATGAGTATGTGATGATCTCGGCGCATCTGGATCATGTGGGCGTAAGTCAGGTAGAGGGTGACTCTATCTGGAATGGCGCTCGTGACAATGGAATAGGCATTGGTAACATGCTGACTGCAGCGGAATACCTTGCCAAAAACCCTCCGAAAAGATCAGTGGCTTTCCTTGCCTGTAATGCTGAAGAAAAGGGTCTGTTGGGTAGCCGATGGTATGCAGAGCACCCGATCTTCCCGCTTGAGAAAACGGTCTTTGATCTAAATACGGATACCGGAGGCTACAATGACACTTCTAAAGTAACCGTAGTAGGTTTTCACCGAACTTCGGTGACGCCACTTTTTACACAGGCTGCAGAGGCTTTTGGCCTGACAGCCATTGATGATCCGCTTCCGGAAGAAAACTATTACGACCGGTCGGATAATGTGAGCTTTGCTGCGAAAGGTGTGCCGTCCGTATCCTTTGATCCGGGCTATACCGAGATGAATGAAGAGATCACCAAGTACTATCATCAGCCTGCGGATGAGGCCAATACGCTGGATTATGATTATCTTACGAAGTATTCCAAATCCTTCATCTATGCGGTGACCCTCATTGGGAATCGTACAGATGAGATCTTCTGGACAGAAGGGGATAAATATGAGGAGGCTGGTAAGAAGCTTTACGGAATCCAATAGACACGACTAAAACATCACTTTCCGATAACCTAAAGCCATCCTTGCACTTGTTGTGAGGGTGGCTTTGTTTTGACCTCATCCTTTCCAAAGGAATCCCCTCGGGAAAATCCTTCTCCCAGGGGAGAAGGACTTCATAAAGTCCAACGATCAACTGTCGGGTATAACCCCCTGTCTCCCCCTTTGTTAAGGGGGAATTCTCCGATTGAAGGTTATAGAGTTAATATTTCATTTCTCCCCTGATCAGAGCTAGTCTGTGCAAATGTCTTTAAGAGAGCCATTTCAGATCCTGTAAGGCTCTCTTTCTAATTTTTTCATTGTGTTGTATGAGAGGTTTTTGTAGCTTGGACAGACAAAAAGCATTTCTTCACCATGAAGCATAATGTTTTAATTCTATGTGTTTTTCTAAGCTCCTGCATTGTAATGAACCGGGGAAAAAACTTCGAACTGGAAAATCGACTCTATCCAGTATTCAAAAACGGTGAATTTTCCCAGAAAGCAATAATATTTAAAGATTCTACTATTTATGCCAGACATTGGAGTGATGGCCCACCATTTCTATCCAGAGTACACAAAGTTTCTAACTGGAAGCGCATCAATGATTCAACCATAGTCATTTACAACAAAGAGGACAATCCATATCTGTTTGAAGTTGATTCTCTGTTATATATCAGTGATTTAGGTGATTATCAATTATTAATTCCTGACAGGAATATGGATCCGTATTTATTTACCTTAAAAGCTGAAGTGTTAAAAATATTTCAAGAAAACCCATTCAAGCTAGACTCAACACAACATATACTCCTTCTTGCAGATTCAGTCCACAGATACAAACAACTAAAACATGAGCATTGTGAAAGACTTATCAGGCCATTCTTAAATCGACTTAACCCATTGGGAATTTATAGGGGAGAATGGTTCTAAAGTTTTCTCACAGGACTATTTACTCCTTCAGTAAATAAGCCTCTTTGATATAATCCAGCTCCGGATAGTTTCTTTTCAGATAATCATTTCCTTTGGCGTAGATAGAGTCCTGATGCATGGCAGGTTCGCCACCGTACTCATCATAGAATGATCCCACCACATCCATTCCGTCCGTTACCTCAGCTACTACAGGAAAGCCTTTCACACCGCTGTAGTCCGTTTCATCCAGGTAGGGGCTGTTGCTTTTCAGGTTGATGAATATTTGTGTGCTGCGGGTTTGTGGTCCTCCACGTGCGAAAGAGATCGTAGCTTTTTCGTTTTTCTTCACTACAGGCTCATCGGCTACTTTATGTGCTCTCCAGGCGGCGTTGGCAGCACTGTCAGCATGGATGCCAAATTGTACCACAAAATCGGGAACCACCCTGAACAGAGCTATGTCGGTGTAAAAACCATGTTTGATCAGCTGGTAGAGCCGGTCTACTCCTTCGGGAGACCATTCCCGTTCTGCATAAATATCGAAGCTGCCTTTTGTGGTTTCAAAGCGGGCTTTGAAGGATTCGGGAGCCGACTCTTCCAACCATTTGGTTTTGAAAGTTTTTTGGCTACACGCCAGGGTGATCATTCCCAGAAGGAGTAATGCGATTTTTTTCATGCCGGAAAATTAAATCATCATGGGAATATTGCAATCAGATCCGCTGGCCAAATTTGATCATGTTGCCATGTAGGTCCAGAATGGCAAACTCTCGCATTCCCCAGGGTTGACCCTGTAACGGTCCGTTAGGGTGTACCACACCTGCTTCCTTCATTTCCTCGTATAATTGGTCCACTTCCTTTACTTCTACATAGCAACTGGTGTTTTTTGGAAAAATCCTTTTCTTTGTTTTCCAGAAATGTATTGCTATTTGATCTCTGACTACTATCCCATAATCCGGATCGCCGTAGGTTTGTTTAAACCCAAGTTTGTTAGTATAAAAATCCAGTGTGGCTTTCATATCCAGGGAAGCCAATACCGGACAAGCTTTTGTTAAAGACATTTTTACTTAAAAGTTAATGCATTTGACTGGGCTTTGCAGACGAGTGGTGGTCGGGAGTTATTACCGACTGATTAAATCCCAAAATGCTTCCTCAGCACTCCTTTCCAGATCTTGTAGCCTTTTTCATTCATGTGCAGCTGATCTTCCAGGTAAAGCTCAGGGCGGGCTTCACCGTTTTCGTCGAGCATCGAGTCAAAAATGTTGATGAGGCTGGCCTTATGCATAGTCAGCAACTCTTTCCGGATCAGGTTGTTGGTCAGCCGTATTTCGGGCTGTAGATAAGTTCGTTCAGGACTTGGTTTGATGGTAATAAAATCTACCGGGATTTCAGGAAAGTTAGACCGGACGAGGTTTACCAGTATTCCGAACTTTTTAAGCACTTTCTCGGGTGGGATGCCCTTACCCAGGTCATTATCACCCACATAGATCACCAGGTGAGACGGCTTCACTTTTGAAAAAAGCCTGTCAAAGTAGTAAATGCACCAGGAGAAGGAAGAGCCGCCAAAGCCGAGATTAAGGACATTGAGAGGGTGGAGGTCTTCTTCCAGCGTTTCCCACAAGCGGATGGAAGAGCTCCCGTAAAAAACCACAAGTTGTTCTTTATTCTGATGGTCCTGGATCCTTGCTTCCAGAGCCTTTATTTCACTTTCAAATTGGTTGATATCCAGTATTTCTTCGTCTTCTTCCATTACAAATTCTTACCAGAGCCCAGTTTTACAGCCTGATCAACATAGCTCTTAAATTTCTTTTGGTAATCTTTTAAAAAGGATTTCATTGCTTTTTTATCCTTTGGATCGCTAAGATAGTCAGAGACCTTAAAAGGGGGCAAAATGATACACGAAAACCGGTTATTTCGGACTCTTTTATCAAAATTAGCCAGAGCCACCGGCACGATGAGCGGCTTTTCTTTCAGTCCCAGCGCCAACCGGAATGCGCCCGGCTTAAAAGGTCCCGGAGATTCTTCCGTACTATAGGAAGTACCCTCGGGGCTGATGATCATATTTTTTCCTTCCGAGAGATGCCTGCTCGCTTTCTCATAAAAGGCCCGGCGCTGTTCCTCCCGGTATTCCGGCGTGTAGGCAGATGGGTCAGATTCATTGGTATACACATCAATGTGTCCCAGACGCTGGTAGTACTCCTGGTGGGCGTACTCAGCCCCTCTGCTGATACGAACGATCCGAATGCCAGGATCTCTGTATTTTCTATGCAGGATGAGTGAGCTTATAAAATGTGAATCAAGCGTAAGCTGAAACTGGTTGGGAAGCGTGTTGAAAGGATGGTTTCTTAAGTGGTTATAGATAAAAATATGGCCGGGGTTGTCCGGTAGATTTTCCCAGCCTTTGATCTCATAAGGAACGTCTTCAAACAGTTCTGCGTAAGCGTCCGCACTTTTCTGTCTTACCACCTCCGGGGAAACTTCAGGTGGAGATTTTATAACGGTATCATATACCCGAACCAGTCCTGAGTAGAATTTTTGCTCCTTCATGATCTCCTCCAGAATGTCCAGCGAGAGAGCTGAGATATTTTTCTCCAGAGTGGTTCCCACATCTTTGAGCCACTTGAGTGTTTCTATTCCATCACGGATCGTCAGCTTGTTTTCCAGCAGGTGTGGTACTTTATGCAGTGCAGACGTCAACTCCAGGCGCGTGCTGTTTTGCTCGATCAGGTTACTGATAGCAACAATCTCATGGTTGAATTTAGCTGAGATCAAACGGGCTCTTACAGCCTGAAGCTGATGACTGATAAGCCATAGCAGCCGGTAATAGAGCTTAGGTGCAAAAGAAGGTTCCTGTCTGAGTATGGTTTCCAGGCAGTCTTTAGGGATGAAATAAATGACTGATTCCTGCACGGCATGCGCATTGATCAGGTTTGGCTGATCGATTGCCCCTGACCAGCCTACAATAAACCCCGGCGTGTTGATCTGGCGAAAGCTGATGTACTGTTGCTTGTCATCATAATAGCTGAATCTGACTTTGCCCAAAGCCAGAATATAAATGCCATCGGCTCTTGAAGACTGTTCGTAAACAATATCGTTGGTCCGGTACTGTCTGCGCTCTATGCAATGGCTAATATGGGAAAGAGCCCCTTCATCAAAGATTTCGAAGAAGGGAGACCGGCGCAGAAACAGCATCAGGTCTTCTTCCTGGGCTTTATTGATACTCTGATATTCTTCCTGGTGGCCGACATGTTCCGGCTGAGGCAGGCCTGGTGCAAACTCACCCAAAAGATGGATCGCTTCTTTAATGAGATTTCTTGCTTTTGAGCTTATCAGCTTTAAAAAGGCTCCGCATTCTTGCGGGTGCATCCTCAGGTGATCATTAAGCGCTTTATGGTCCCAATGATATGCTTTCATACCGGGTGAAGAAACTTTGACTGTAGTGGTATACCGGTGCGGGAGATTGAAGCCACTCCATCCAATGGGAGTAAATTCATCTTTGCTGTATCCCACTATCAGCTCTTCGCTTTCTCCTTCCATGTTGAGCGAAAAGCTCACTTCGCCTGATATGACCAGGTAAAAATCGGTGGCGCGAGCATATTGCTGCGTAAGGATATGCCCTTCATTGAACTCAACTTTACTGGCTAGTTCAAGAATGGGAGCGATGGTTGATGCTATATGAGTTGCAGCGCTCATTCATAGGTGGTTTTAGCATCATTATGGGTTATTTATTAATTGTTTTACAATTATAAGTTATAAATGTTAAAAAATAAATAACAAAACAGCTTATTTGTTGAATTTTATATATCGACGAACTTGTAAAAGAATGTCAGGGAATGTGAAACATAATCAAAGAAATAGGAGAAGGTACGTCCGTACATTAAATTGAGAGGCATACACGGACACCGATGAAAATGCTTCTGACCATATGGCTTTTTATTATCCTGATCTGCGTTGTAGTTTGAAGTCTACGATGATGGGACCACGGGATCAATCCGAATATTTACGGGTTAACTTGTGAAAATACAAGTCGCTCCACGGAAAGATGGCTTCCTGTAAGATGCTTTGGCTTACAGTGTATCCCTAAAATTCACAGGGCTGCATTGAGCAAACTGCCGGTCAGATTCCAATGGGAATTCATAGTTTACCATAAACTCACTGATCAACTGCTGAAACTCTTGCTTTTGCTCATCGGAGAGGTATGCCTTAAAGTCATAGATGTAATAATCCACGGTGCCATCCTCTGCAAAGTAGATCCGGTTATAACACCGTATCTGCTCGCCCCATCTGAAATTATTTTGGTTGAGATAAGTGCTGAGGTCGTGGATCAGGTCATAGTAAGCTTCTACATAGGCTGTTTCCCTACCTTTAAATGCAGCTGCTATGGAATCAGCGCCGACTGCCGGTGTATACAGACTATCCAGCCTGTTGACATCAATGCCCTGTGTAGCGGCCTCCTGTGCAGACATGACAATCTGGCCTTGTGAAAACTGAACGACAAAAAGAAATAAAAGTGCGGTAAATAATTGTTTTGATTTAAACTTCATAATAAACTAAGGTCTCCTACCAGTGCCTCGCAAAACCTCCCGCACTGTGCTCTCGATTTGTTTTTCGCAGCTGCGAAACTAACAGGTAAATCGTCCCCATAAAAATCCGGGTAACCATTTTTGCCAGCGGTTAAGCTCCCGGAGTAATGATCAGAGATGCCAATACAAAAGCCTCGAAGTTTAAAATGCCTGCCATAATCTGGTTAAGATACAGAAACGGAAACCTTTTGACCCTGATCTGAATAAAATCTTGTAATCAGATAATGAAGTGTCCGCCAAAGGGTGTACGACAATTTTGCAAAAAATGACCGTGGCGTATAAGAGGTTTTCACACAAAAACACCAATATTCCCCTCCCGAAGCTTCGGGAAGAAAAAGGGGTGTAGGGGAATGTTTATATGCAAGTTTGTTTTTGTGTGAAAATTGTTGGGAACATTCAATAATGCAAAACTGTCGTGCCCTCCGCCAAATGATATTCTTAATTCAGTAGATTTGTCAATAGCCTAAAAATGTATTTGTATATGTTCACCAGACTGATTGTTTTTACGGTATTTGCGTTCTTTTTTGGATTTAACACCTACGCCCAATTCGGTAACCTTGGAAAGAAGCTAAAGGAAAAAGCCTCCGAGCTCGTCAAGGAAAAGGTCGTAGAAAAGACCGATGAGAAGCGGGATGAGTATGATACCACTTCGTTTAATTATGCGATAGCTTTTCTGGATAAGTCCGAGTCTTTTGAGAATAAGCAGGAAGGTGAAGGCCTGATCAAAACGGCCAACTTCCTGATGAAGGAAGAGGAGGAAAAAACCGAACGCGAGGAAGCTCGTGACCTGTACGAGTTTGGACGGCTCAACTATGTGAAACGAAGCTATCGGCTCGGTGAGGTTTACCTGTCAGCAGCTTTGGTAGCCTATGAAGTGATGGACGCCACTGATGATCCCGTTTACCTTAAAACTCTTGGGACACTGGGACTGCTATACAGTGATATGGGGCGGTATGAAGGCGCCGGGGAGCTGACTAAAAGAGCTCTGGAAGGCTGGGAGAAAACCCTTGGTCCGGGTAGTGCCGGTTACGCTGCAGAATCCAACAACCTGGCTGTATTGCACTTTAATCAGGGAGCATATAACAAAGCTGAAAAACAACTCAAAGAAGCAATCGAACTGGTGGGTGATGCGGAGGGGAAAGAGTCTGTTCCTTATGCTATTTCGCTCAATAACCTTGGGATCCTCTATCAGTACATGGGGCGCAGCGATGATGCCCTGGACTACCTGGATCAATGTCTGAAAATCGCAGATGCCGAGCTCAGAGAACGGTCCGGCACCTACCTGCAGCTGATGACCAATAAAGCCCTGGTCCTGCAGGAGAATAAGCAGTACGATCAGGCTGAGAAAGTGTATAAGGAGGCGCTCGACCTTCAGACCAGCCGCCTAAAGCTTAACCGAAAATCCGACCCGGATTATGCACACATGCTGAACAACCTTGCTTCCCTGTATATGCTGACCGAAAGAACAGATGAAGCTCAGGAGCTGCTGGAGGAAAGTCTGGAAATCTATAAAAGTAAGTTTGGGGAGCTGCATCCCCTGACAGCCACAGCGCAGGCCGATCTGGGTAATCTATACAGATATAAAGGCGAATATGACAAAGCTTCTACTTTACTGGTTCAGTCATTGTCTACCAGAAAAAATAAGCTGGGAGAACAGCACCCAAACACCGTTCAGTCTATGGAAGACCTGGCTATCGTGAGGTGGAAACAGGGAAATGCCACTGAAGCGAAAGAGCTGTTTGATCAGGTGATGGACTACAGTCTTTCATTCATTAATGAGTTTTTTCCTCCACTCAGCGAAGTGGAAAAAACCAAATATTGGGAAAAGCTCAAACCCAGATTTTTCACCTACTACAATTTCGCTTTTGCGAATGCGAATGAATTTCCGAAGCTGCTGGGAGAAGCAGCTAATTACCGAATGGCCACTAAAGGGCTCTTGTTGAATGCCACCACCAAGATCAAAAACACGATTTTAAACAGTGGTGACCAGGAGCTGGTAGAGCTTTACAATCGGTGGCAGGATCAGAAAAGAACCCTGGCCACTTACTACGGCTTATCCAAAGAAGAGATCAGCGAACAAAAGATCAATGTTGATTCCCTGGAACGTGCTGCTAATCAGTCTGAACGAAAACTTTCGGAGCAGTCTACTGCTTTTGCTGAAGCGTTTGTCTCAAAATCTCGTGATTACAATGAAATAATCAATGCTCTTGCACCCGATGAGGCTGTCGTAGAGTTGGTCCAGTATCCCAGGTTTGAAAATGCTTTGACCGATCAGACCAACTATGCAGCGCTTATCTTCAGGCAGAATGCTCCGATAGAAGTGGTGGTCATTGAGGATGGGAGATCACTTGACACCAAGTTTTATGCGCTATACAAAAACCTGATCAAGCAAAAGGTAGCGGATAATTACTCCTATGAAAAGTTCTGGAAGCCCGTTCAGGATAAGCTGAGTGGAGTGAATACCGTTTACTTCTCTCCCGATGGAGTTTACAATCAGATCAATCTGAATACCCTGAAGCAGCCTGATGGAACGTACCTGGTAGAAATTACCAATATTCATGTGATCGGTAATCCGCTGGATCTTACTGATAAACCTGAGGATGGAGCCGGAAAGAAAAGTGCATTTCTTCTTGGTTTCCCTGATTATGGGACTTCTGAGATTGTTCCTCTGCCAGGTACCAAAAAGGAGATCGAGCAGATCACTGCGGCTTTGAGCGGAAGCCAATATCAGCTGATGCAATACCTGCAGAAGGATGCCACCGAAAGGGCTATTAAAAAAGTAGAAAACCCAAAGCTGGTGCACATTGCCACACATGGGTATTTCCTGGAAGATGTCCAGTCCACCGGCCATGTGTTTGGAGTACAGATCGAGTATGCCAGGAATAACCCATTGCTACGGTCCGGACTGATGCTGGCTGGTGCCAGTCGGGCAGTGAGTGAGTATTCCGGTCAGTCCTTTGATCAGGATGATAATGGGATACTGACGGCCTACGAAGCGATGAACCTCTCCCTCAATAAGACGGACCTTGTGGTATTGTCTGCGTGTGAGACCGGGGTGGGAGATGTGAAATCCGGAGAGGGAGTTTACGGACTTCAGCGAGCTTTCAGAGTAGCAGGGGCTAATAAGCTTGTTATGAGTCTCTGGAAGGTGGATGACAGTGCCACACAGCAGCTGATGAGCAGCTTCTATGACCTGTGGGTAAACAAAAAGATGGCTCCCGAAAAAGCCTTTCGCCAGGCCCAGCTCAATCTGATGAAGACATACAGTGAGCCTTACTACTGGGGGGCTTTTGTGATGGTGGAGTAGGACCTAAAGCGAAAACGCCAGTCCCAGTTTGAGCTGATAGATTTTTGGGCCAAATGCAGACCTGGTTGTGGTGTCTTATTCCTCTCAGAGTCTCCGAAGGGACTCTGAGACAACTAAAAAACACTGACCTTTCATTTCTCCTTCCTCTGTATTTGCTTCATGTTCTGAGAAATATAAATGCAACGATCCAGCCGGGATTTATTTCACAACTCTGATTATAGTGAACTACTGGTCTGAGTATGGAAGGGATAGATACGAACGCGTTACAAACGCGCTCGAACGGGGTTAATATATCTATTTAACAAATTGAAGAAATGAAACATGCCCTAACATTTTGCTATCAGTCATGGGGTGTCAGTGGGTTCGGAGAGTTTTAAGCTATTGGAAATTTCAGTGCAATCTTTAACTTTAGAAGATATAAATCCCCACGCCTGATAGCGTGGCGTTAGGCAACATTTGAATGCCAATGAAATATTTAAAAGATTCTTTTACCAAATTTAAGAAAGATGTACTTTCTAAGGTCTTCTATGACTTGCTGAAATATTTGTTCATTACCTTCATTTTAGTACTAATTGGACTTGCAATAAAAAACTGGACAAATAGTTAAGCGCATTTTGAATAATTGATTTTCCAATATTGTTCCGGAGTTTTATACCCCAGATATGCATGTTTTCTTTTGCGATTGTACCAAATTTCGATGAACTCGAACAACTCTGTTTTTGCTTGCAGAATGCTGTTGAAGTTCGTGTGTTTGACCAATTCAGACTTTAGGGTTTTAAAGAAGTTTTCCGCCACTGCATTATCCCAACAATTGCCCTTCCGGCTCATGCTTTGTATCACTTGATAATGCTTAAGCTTACCTGTGAATGCAGATGAGGCATATTGGATTCCACGATCCGAATGAAAAACTAATTGATGAGGGACAAAAGATCTATTCAGAACTGCCATTTTCCAGGCAGCCAATACCGAATCCTTGGCGGTCATAGTAGTACTTAATGCCCATCCGATTATTTTCCGATCATATAAATCCATAATAATGGTTAAATACATCCATCCTTGACGAGTTGGGATGTAGGTGATATCCGAAACCCATTTCCGGCCAGGTGCTTCTGCTACAAAATCCCGGTCAAGTAAGTTTTCGGCCACTGGCAAGTTGTGCCTGGAATCGGTGGTAAGTATTTTAAACTTCTTGTTGACAATGCTTTTAAGCCCTTCTGAGCGCATGATCCTGGCTACCCTGGGGCGAGAGACTTTCCATCCTCTATCCCTAAGCTCGTCAGTTATTTTGGGGCTGCCGTAACGACCTTTGCTCTGTTGGTAAACCATCTGTACTTCTTCAGTGATCTGTTGATTTTCAAGCTGTCTGCTGGAAGGCTTTCTATTCAACCAATCATAATAACCACTTCTGCTTACATTGAAGACTTTACACATCTTCTCGACACCAAACCTGTGGCGGTGATCCTTCATGAACCGGAATATTTGTTGTCGTTCCTGGAGAAGATGCCTACTGCCTTTTTTAAGATATCCCTTTCCAGTTGGGCCTCTTTCAATTCTTTCTTGAGCTTGGCTATTTCCTTCTGTTCAGCTGTCATGTTTGCATTTCCATGGCCTGAAAAGCTACCACTCTGGTACTGTTCATGTTCACGCTTCCACCGTCTGACAAGCTCCGGTCTGACTCCAAGTTCTTCAGCAACCTCCTTTGTGGATTTATCCCCATAACACAGGTTCACTGCCATTAATTTAAACTCCTTATCGAAGTTTCTTCTTTCTCTTTTCATTATCAGTAAATTTAGCTACCCGAGCTTAACTTACTGTCCGGTCAAATGTAGCAGGTTCAAATCCTTAAATATGTACCTGTTGCTAAGGAAAAAGTTGAGCTAGAAGTTTCAAATTCTATCTGGGTAATATTAATTTATTCTTTGCTTTTAATTGGAATAAGTCTTACCACATCATATCTATTATTCAACAAAAGATTTAAAAAAATACAAGCTGATAGTCGAATAGATGAACTAACAGGGTTGAAAAATTACAAAGCATTGGAGTTGGACATGGATAACTTGGTAAGCAATTGGAACTCAAATGACGAACCGGTATCTCTTATTTTATTAGACATAGATGATTTTAAGAAATTCAATGAAGATAATAGCTATGAAGTAGCAGACAAAATTCTCTCAAAATTGGGCAATTTGTTAACTAAAGACAGCAGAATAACTGATGAAATATATAGGTACTTCATGCGTGGTGATGAATTTTTAATCATTGCTAGAAAGACCTCTATATCCAATGCTCAAATTGCTGCAGAAAGGAAACGAAAATTGATTGCAGATTCAACATTTAATATTGATGGGAAGAACTTTAAGTTTACTGTTAGCTGTGGAGTAACTGAGTATAATAAAGATGAAATAAAATCGGAAGTACTCGAAAGGGTCAATTTGGCATTACAAAGAGCAAAAAAGAAACCCAATAAGAATTGTACAGAAATAATAGTCTAATAATATGGCAAAGTACACTGAAGACCAACTAACAAGTTGGACAAGACCTCCAAGTGATTCAGAACAGACTAAACTTGAAAATTCTGAACGAATGGTTCGAGATGCCATAAACTCTGATGAAAAGTTAAAAAAGAAATCGACTGAAACTTTCGGTCAAGGCTCTTATGCAAACAACACAAATGTTAGACTAAATAGCGATATTGATATAAATGTAAGATACATAGGTGGCTATTATTTCAGCTTACCTCCTGAAGTTACAGAAGAAGATGTAAATATTGCTCACATAGGTTCAAGTGGCTATTCTTATTCTGAGTTTAAAGATGACGTTGAAATAGCATTGGCAAATAAATTCGGAAGAAGTGAAGTTGTTAGAAATGACAAATGCATAACAGTAAAAGCCAATACAAATAGAATCGAAACGGATGTAGTGCCTACTTGGAATTTTAGAAGATATTCTAAAGATGGCAAATATGTGTTAGGTGCAAAGTTTTGGTCAGATAAAGGAAAAGCTACAGTAAACTATCCTAAGCAACACATAGAAAATGGAGGAAACAAAAACTCGAATACCTACCGTAGATTTAAACGTCTTACCCGATTACACCGCAAGTTGAGATATAAAATGATTGATGACGGTGAGAACGTAAGTGATAATATCACCTCTTTTCTTTTGGAGTGCCTTGTTTGGAATGTTCCAAATCGGATTATGAATAACAACGATTCTTGGACAGATAGATTAAGGGAGTCAATAATTTACATTTACGAACAGACCAAGGACGAAGAGACTTGCAAAGAATGGGGAGAAGTTTCTGAATTGCTGTACCTATTTGTCGGTAGGAAGTGGACTTATAAGGATGTAAATTCTTATATGGTTTTATTATGGAATCATTTAGAATTTTAATCTATGGTAACTTATAACATTCGAGTTTTTGCGTTTACGATTTTGGGACTAGCATTTTTGATCTATGGAATAATTTTTCTATCAACGCAAAATTTAGATAGCATTGATTTTAATAAAGCTTTGACTCATATATCTACTACCATTTCGATAGATGTTATTATATGGACATTATTTATTAAATGGGCGTGGAAGTGGAAAATATTTTACCCCTGGCTTGTACCATTCCCAAACCTATCAGGAGAATGGGAAGGAGAACTTAAATCAAATTGGAAAGAGAAGTCACTTGACCCAATCCCAACTGAAATCAAAATCACTCAGACATTTTTCAACATCCAAGTTAAGATTAAAACCAATGAAAGCAGAAGTCATAGTATTGGAGCCTCATTTGATATTGAAAAAGACCGTGGTTTGGAACAATTAATTTACTCATACATAAACACCCCAAAATCAAGTGTGCGGGACAGAAGTGAGATTCATTATGGATCTACTCTGCTGACATTTGAAGGTTTTAAGGTTAACGAAATGGAAGGCCAATATTGGACTGACCGAGAAACCACAGGGGAGATAAAATTGAAAAGAAAACACGTTGCCTAACAAATGTGGCTGTTGCACAACCCCTCAATAGTTGGTAAATACCTAATACTGTTAAGCATTACCTGTCTCTAAGCTTTGTAATCCAGGTTTTCAGATAGGAAAATTTGACCATTTCGGGGGAATTTGAGTTGTGCAACGGGCACAGACGATATAGCACATGCCTCTACTGAGCAACCTGATAGTGAAATGCAAAACAGAAATATTTGCGATATTTGAAAGTCCAGAGGCACGTGCCATATCTGGTCGTTATGCTTAATTGATCTGCACAATTGAAAATATTATTCCTATTTCTAATATTCGCTATAGAAACTGATTCTATTGATTCAGAAGATACGGTCTTGAGTAATCAACTGAACAGTGGATATGACAGTTCTTCGAATATTTATCCTCAGAAAACAGATACAATTTTAATTGCAAATACTGATACGACTTTGAATATCCCTGAAAGCGTAACAGTTGTACTGATTAACCAAGAAGCAGGGCCTTCAATAGACTATTTTAAATACATTTTCCCATTCTTAACCTTACTTCTTGGTATTGGTATCAATAAGCTTTTGGAATATTATTCTAAACAGAAAAAACTGAGATCTATACTAAAGAGATGGATTGCTGAAATCAGGATTTTGGTAAATCCATTAAACAAACAAATTGAAGATCTCGAAAAATTCATTAATGAGGTCAAAGAGGATAGGAATGATATACCGGACATGGGAGTTAACACCATTCTAAAAGGGGAAATATTTAAAACTCTTGATAAGGGTGAGTTCTTGGATGCACTCGAAAAAATAAACAAAATAAAATATCAAGAAGCAGTTAATCTAGCCAATAGAACTCATGGAGTTACTCAAATTCTATCCCATTATTCGGAAATGCTCCAGCATCGATTTGATGATTACATGAACAGAATTGGCGATCTAACTGATGAGCTAAATGAAAATGTCTATAATCTTCAAAAGGCATTTAATCATTACTCCGTTGAGGTAGAAAAATCAATAAAGGGTGACCCAATTCAAGATGAGGCATATTCCAAAATGGGTAATCTAATTTTTGAACACCTATTGACTCCAAGTATTAACGGAGAATCTCACCAGGACATTTTTACACTAGAAAAAGATTTTTTTCTGCCAATGCTAGAAATCCTTGCTCATAAAAGATTAGATGAGCGAACTAGTAACATCCTTGAATTCACGTCAAGTTGTATGAGAATTTTACATAAAATAAGAAGTGAAAAAATAGTAATAAGTGGATCGATAACTCAGATTCAACAAGAATTAAAGTTGCAATCAGAGGAAATTCAAACTGTGATCAATTCGCTTGACAATAGAAAATAAGCATAACAAAATGTATAAGGCATGTGCTTAAGTGCTTTCTACAAACTGCATCTGAACTCGACCGTGAAGTCTGCCGCCGAGATAGTTTTGTGCTGTTTAGAGACTTCCGCTAGCGGGATTTTTTCACTTCAGAACGCAGTGCCATTCTGATACTTTGGAAGCACCGGCAGATTCACTACTTTAGTGCTATTCATTAGCTGTGGGCCGGGCCGCGTGGGCATACAACCGATAGCTGATCGTTCACTAATATACTGCAATGCAAAATACTGAAACAGAAGGGATGATGCCCATTATGAATGTTAGAGCAGATGCCTTGAAACTTTCAATAGTAATTGAGGACGCAATCAACTCTTTACTTCTGCTCCACTTGGGTATAGAAGACAAGGAAGCAACCAAACACTTTGGTCAGAAAGCAGGCATTCCTTTTAAAAGTAAGGTGGAATTACTGTATGATATAGGTGTGCTTTCAAAAGAGGAACTCTTGAACCTTGAACTTTTAATGGTCTTTAGGAACAAATTCGCTCATGACATAAAATCTGATTCTTTCACAATTGTAGTAGATCAACTTGATAGTGGCGTCAGAAATAGATTCAAAAAATTCATCACAAACCAAAGCGACAAACTAAACGAAAATTCGTATGAAATAGCCTTTAGTAATTTATTTACTACGAATATTAAAGTAATCAGACTCAAGTTTGCTGACAAGCGCATTCTTACTGAGAATAAGACAAACCTTCTGAAAGGCTATACCGATAAGTATGTAAGGTTAATAGATCTAGTTTTTGACTTTATTGAACGGGTAAGTGTTGATCTCGAAAAATACACATTAACAAATGAGCCCGACCTTAAAATCACAGCTATTCTTCTTAAAAGATTAACTGATTTTCAAGAATTGTTAAGCAATGACATAGATATGTCAACAATTGACAAAAGATTGCAACAATTAGATACGCATGCACTCCTTAAATCAATACTCAAATAAAAAAACGCTAACAAATGCAACGAATGAATGGGGTTTTATCGGGTCAGGTTATCCCGGTATTTTGGATAGTTTCATGGTCTGGTGAAAGTACAGTCCCGGGGTTCTGCCAACCACCCTTAGTACCAACATCAATTATAGCCTTGCTCTAAACGTATAATTAACCAAATTCAATAATTTCTGCACACTCACCTCTTTAAATCCCGCTGGTTCATCAGAAAACCGAGGCGGCTCCAGGTCCATTTCCTTTGCAGCTCTTTCATAAAAACTCTTTCGATCCGGATGATCGGGTGAACAGGCATTAAAGACCTCTCCCCAGACGTCCTGATCAATGATGGCGGTGATCACACCGATGCAATCTTCCAGGTGGATCATGTTTACACGGTTATCCGCTCCGGTAAGGCCGGTCCTGCCTGCCAGAAATCTGCCCGGATGCCGACCCGGACCATAGAGCCCGCCAAACCTCAGAACAGTCGTTTTGAAGTTCTTATCCTGCGTGAAAATACGCTCCATTTCCAAGAGCGATATACCACCCCTGCTTAGGCTTTCAATAGTTGCATCGTCTTCCCGAACCACTCGATTCAGATTGGGGTATACCGCTGTAGAGCTAATGAACAGGATCTTAGAAACACCCTTTTCAATGGCCCTGGATCTGATCTCGAGCAGCTGGCGTTTATGAAAATCCGGTTGGTCTTCTCTGTTACGGGGCGGAATGTTGATGATCAGTAGATCTGCTGAGAAAAAGGAAGAGTCGCCGTGAAGCTCAGGCTCCAGGCTAAGGAGGTAAGGCTGTATTCCAGCATTTTGGAGCTTTTCCAGCTTGTTTTCCTGAGTAGTGCTGCCTTTTATGGTGTGTCCTTTTTTGGCAAGTTCCTTACCCAATGGTAAGCCCAGCCATCCGCATCCTAAAATACCAATGGTCATATTCGTTTGGTTAACAGCCTCCTGTTATTTCCTGCAAAACCTTTATTGCTGTATAACCTGTTTCCTTCGGTATTGTGAGACTCTACTTCCAGGTGGATGGCTTTTACGTCCAGGTATCTCGCCTCATCAAAAATGAAATCGAGCGTTTTGTCTCCGTAGCCTTTGCCCCGAAATGGTGCTTTGATGAACAGCTCATCAATGAATGCGTCTTTTCCTTCATACTCAAAGCTGAAGCCAAAAGTCAGGACTATATATCCAATGATCTTTTTGTCAATAAGGAGTAACCAGATCTTTCCGACTTCCGGATGGTTCAGCAGGTAGACAATGTTTTTAAACCCAATTTCCTTGTCAAAAGGATAATCATCAATGGCATTAAAATCCACCATCATTCGCAGGATTTCATTGATGTCTTCGGTGGAGGCCACCCTGATGGTCAGAGACATAGCTGGAGGATCTACTTTTCGGGTTTTACAACTTCCCTATCTTCGGCTGACGGTTTCTCATCTACAAGAAAAGCATGGGTGGTTTGGTAGGCAGAGTCTTCGAGTTCTTCCAGGTGCAATCTATCGATAGCCTGAACAGCCCGGAAATTCAATCGCTCAAATAGCCCATAGTTCTCCACCACCTTTTTAAACTGACCGTTTCCGTCGTGAAGCAGCAGGTAATAAAACTGGATCAAAACCTCCTGCTCTGTGAGATGAGGCTTGATGATGTTTACATAAAACAGCGGATCTCTGCTCTTTTTATCCACCAGGAAAATCAAAGCCTTGTAGCTTTCGACATAATGCGAAAGGGTGTTTCTATAACTGTCATAGACCTGTCGGAAACACGTTTCGAAGGAATGTGAATCCAGGTTCTGAGAGCTGCCGTCTTTCTTCCGTTTGCGCTTGGTGTCGCTGACTGCTTTTTTGAAGTCGACATACATTTTATCAAAACCATTTCCACTGTCCTGCGTTTCGATTCGCTTTGCCGCAGTAAGGTGAAACTCCAGCAGTTGGAAAAAGGTATTCTCGAATTGCTGGATCTCGATCGTTTTAGACTGGCTGTCCATGATCTTTCTGGATTCTAAAAGCTCTTCCCTTTGTAATTCGAGTTCTCTACGTTGATAGATCAGTGCCAGGTAAAATAAAATCACCCCGGCCAGCGACCAGATAGAACCTACGGCCCCACCAAAAAACTCACCGAGCTGGCTGAGGGTATTCAGGTCGCTCTCTACTGTTAAGTCCAGATCTTTTACATTGGTAAATACAAAATAAATAATCCCAAATCCTGCAAGAACGGATATAGCGGCACAAGCACCGAGAAAAAAGACGAAAAAAGATCGGAGTGTAGTCCTTCGATTACTCATTAGGTTGGTGGTTTAAGCCCACTAAGTTAAATAATATTCACCATTACCTCAGTCCAATTTTGGACACTCCATTGGAACGCACCATTAAAAAATTGGTGATCTCCACTTCCCGAATGATGTGTTTATTTGGCCGGACGATTTCAAATCCCATGCTTTCAAAGAATGGTACCGCCGTTTTGCTGGCATGTGTGGTCATTTCACTTACCCCGCTATCCAGCGACCTTTGGAGCAAAGCATGAAAGATGTTTTTGGCAATTCCTTTTCGGGTAAAATCTTTATGCACATATATAAAGTCCACATAACTACCAGCTTCCAGTGACCCGAACCCCACTATTTTCTGATCAGCCTCCGCTACCAGGAAGTATTGGTTTTGAATGCAGCTAACCCACCTGCCGCTGTTTTCGATCGCCCGGGTCCATACATTGATCTGGTCTGGTGAGTAGTCCATTGCGCTGGTGGATCGGATGGTGCCGATCGCAAGCTGTTTTAGCTCATCTACCTCCGATTCGCGAGCTTGTCTCAGTTCTTCCAGGGTCATGAGTAAATGGTTTTGAGGCGAGAGATTATTCTGCTAACCGCCGGACATACGAGGGTGTTTTTAAATGTGAGGCTGGTGATCTGATACATCCGCTTTCGGTTGGTATGCGGGTATTCCCGGCAGGCTCTTGGCCGGTTTTCGTATACTATGCACTTATTATCCGGCCCCAGGAAAGCACAGGGGGATTTTTGCAATACATAATCTTCTTCCTCATCCCGCCTCAGGTAAGCATCAATGAATTCAGGAACTTTCATCTTTAAAACTTTGGCAAGTCGCTCTACATCCGAAGGCTGAAATATTGGAGAGGTGGTTTTGCAGCAATTTGCACATTTCAGGCAATCCACATCCTCAAAGACTTCTTCATGCAGCATATGAAACTGGTCGTCCAGGTCTTTGGGACGCAATCGCTTTAACTTTTTGAGAAATGCTTTATTGGCTTTTTGTTGATCCTGAGCCTTTTTGAGATCTTCCTGATAGATCATAGGCTAAAATTACCATTTCCGATCAGAAGAGTTTCACCCATGAACATAAAAAAAGGGCCACTTCCGTCTGAAGTGGTCCCTGCCTTAGTTTATAAGCCGATCACTCAATCAGCATCTTTTGGTGGCTCGTACCCACCTTGTTTTTATTATGGCATGTGAAATATTCAGGACCTTCTTTTTCATCATGTCCTCATTTTTTTATCAATCGATGAATGGTTTTGCTTGCAGATGACTGGATCAATACGGTGTAAATGCCTGGAGGCAGACTGCTTATATCATAACTGGTTCTGTAGCCGGAAAACTGTTTTACCAACTGACCACTGACGTTCCGAATGATGATTTTGCTGACTTCCTTTCCTGTAATCATGAATACATTCTCGACCGGATTGGGGTAGATGATCCATTCAGTTTTTTGATTAGCTATGCTGAGCACATTCTTGCAGTCTATGATCACCTCCTGCGTTTGAGTAGCTTCATTGCCTGATTCATCCGTATAGGTCCAGGTTACGGTTTCGGACCTTATTAGAGGAAATTCTGTGTCAGTGGTTCCTGTGATGGTCCTGCCACCGCAGTTATCAGTGGCCGTAGGGGCAAGCAGGGTTACACTGGCACACTTAGCCATTACTTCATCCAGAAATTCAGTATCTGGCACCGGAGGTATGGTATCCTCTACTACTATATCCTGGGTCTGGGTGCTTGAATTGCCAGCATCGTCAGAAAAGGTCCACGTGATCGTCATACTTTCAATAATCGGAAATTGAGTATCAGTTGTCCCCGTGATCATACCGGAGCAATTATCCGTAGCTGTAGGAGGATCTAAAGAGGTTACCTCGCAATTGGCGATGATATTGCCTGGGTGATTTGCATCAGGTACCGGTGCAGTGGTATCCAGAATGGTGACTGTTTGCGACTGTGTGGTGATGTTGTCCGCATTATCAATAAAGGTCCAGACTACTGTTTGTGACGTTGTAATGGGAAATTCCGTATCGGTAGTGGCAGTGATTGCTCCTGAGCAGTTATCAGTTGCCGTTGGAGCGGGCAGAGATGTTACCTGGCATTGATCTGATAGCTCTTCCAGATTTTCTACATCCGGAACCGGAGCGGTTATGTCTTCAATCGTCACTGTTTGGGATTGTGAAGTGACGTTACCTGCTTCATCTGTATAGGTCCATGTGATTGTAGTGCTTTCTGTGACAGGTAAAGTTGTATTGTGTACACCAGTTACTGTGCCCGTACAATTGTCAGTGGCTGTTGGGGGTATTAATGCAGGGACCTGACACTCTGCAGTAATATTTTCCAGCGTTTCTATATCCGGGATGGGTTCAGAAACATCCTCGATTGTTATTGTTTGAACCTGAGAGGAGGAGTTTCCTGACTCATCGGTAAATGTCCAGGTGACGGTTTGAGATTCCGCAATAGGAAGACTTGCATCATGGATGCCTGTGACCTGCCCGTCACAATTATCGGTGGCTGTAGGAGCAGTGAGTTCTGTTACCGGGCATTCACTATTTATATCTTCTAATGTTTCCAGGTCAGCTACAGGCGCTGTTGTATCCTCAATTACCACATTTTGATTTTGAGTGGTCTCATTTCCGGATCCATCCGTAAAAGTCCAGGTGATCGTTGTACTTGTTGTGATTGGTAAACTGATGTTGTGTGTACCCGTGATTTGTCCATCACATTCATCAGTGGCGGTAGGGGCAGTGAGTGACATAACTTCGCATTCATCAGTCAGAGTTTCCAGGGTTTCAGTATCAGCTTCAGGTGACGTAGTATCATCAATAATAACCTCCTGGTCCTGAGTTGTAATGTTACCTTCATTATCGGTATACGTCCAGGTGATTATCTGAGAGTTGGTTATTGGAAAGGTTGTTTCAGTGGTACCCTCAACTGAACCTGAACAATCATCTGTCGCCGTTGGAATGGTTAAATCCGAGAGATTTACGGAACATTGCGCTGTGATATTTTCGAGAGTGACAACATCTGCGACTGGAACGGCACTGTCTTCAATTACAATATTCTGTGTTTGTTCAGTGGCATTCCCCTGCGAGTCCGTGAAGGTCCAGGTGATGGAAGTGGATTCGGTGATGGGAAACTGTTCTTCATTTACTGTACCGGTGATCGTACCATTGTCACAGTTGTCGGTGGCGGTGGGAGCCGTAAGGTCAGCCAGCTCAACCTGACATTCTCCGTTTATATCTGAGAGCGTCTCTGTATCCGGGTTTGGGCCTGTAGTATCATCGATGACTATGTCTTGATCCTGGGTAACGAAATGTCCGGCATTGTCTGTGTAGGTCCAGGTGATGGTAGTGGATTCGGTAATGGGAAAGTCTGCATCGGTAGTGCCTGTGATAGTGATGTCACAATCGTCAGAAGCCGTGGGATAAGGAGCCAGAAAGGAAAGGGAGTTAACCTGACATTGAAAAGTTGCCGTTTCCAGCGTTTCGGCATTGGGGACCGGGTCTTCCAGATCTATGCTGGCATCGCCTGATATGGTCCAATCGAATTCGGCTATAAGCAGGGCACGAGCATTTGCGGCATCTCCGCAAGAATAAGTCAACTCATGAGCACCCAGGGTTATGTTTGTGGGAATTTGTGTTTCCCCGGCATTTTCATCCAATGTTTGCCATCCAATGAGGGTATTGTCGTAGTTGGATGTGGATAGCCCGCTATAGCTTAACATAGTCGTCATGTCCGTCACGTTGCTAATGTCCCAACCACCGAGGTTTTGGTCGAAAGCAGGAGTGTTGTAAAACATCTCCGTCATCTTATCTGCTGAACTTACGTCCCAGCTGCTAATGTCCTGATTAAAGACGGATGCGTTATAAAACATATTGCGCATATCCGTAACCGCCCCAACGTTCCATCCACTGATATCGCCGTTGAAAGAGGTAGCCTCGTAAAACATGGCGAACATATTGGTTACTTTAATTACGTTCCAGCTATTCAGGTTCTGGTTGAAGGAAGTGGCCCCCCGAAACATCTGCCGCATATCATCCACATTACCCACGTTCCAGGTGCTGATATCCCCGTTGAAAGCTGCGGCACTACTGAACATAAAGGCCATGCCTGTCACCTGATCTACTGTCCAGGTGCTCAGGTTCTGGTTAAATGAAGTAGCTCCGGCGAACATATAGGCCATGAGTGTCACATTACTCACATCCCAGTTGCCAATATCAGTATTGAAGGAAGTTGCGTTTTGAAACATTCGAGCTGTATTTGCCACACTGGAAAGATCCGGCACATCTGTGGCCGGGGCAGTCAGATTGCTACATCCGTGGAAGGCGCCCACCATAGAAGACCAGGCAATATGTCCCCATTGTTCTACTGTGAGAATTTTTTCCCGATCTCCTGAGTGGTTGAAGTAGATACGGGGAAAATCACCGGTTATCTCAACCCGATAAGTTCCGGCAGCCGGGAAGGTAATGGTGTGGGGGGTATTGGTGTCATCAAATTCAATTTCTGCTCCTTCATTATTTGTGCCTGGATCATTTACATCTTCCCAGTAAACTGTGTAATCATATCCTGTACCTGTAGTAGGGATTGTGATCTGATCATTTCCGGAATCTCCCGTATTGTCAGTTTTCCAGGTGGTGATGAATGGAGTGATCTCCAGTTCTTCAGAATCAAATTCAGAGGTATTCCCATTTGCATCTGTTTGTGTGGCGGAAATATTCGATAAGCCGGAATTGATCGCAGAAATAGTCACTTGATGGGACCAGTTACCAGAGCCATCAGCGGTAGTAGTTGCCAGGTATTGTTCGCCCTCATCCTCAGCATCCGCAAAGATCTCAATGGTTGCATTCGCTCCCGATGTTCCGGTAATTAAGCCATTGAGGGTAGACGTTATCACAGGTGGAATAATTTCTTCCTGGGCACTGTTGGTTATAAGGATGCCCGCTCCGCCATTGGAGTGGATTGAGTTTTCCGTGATCGTATTGTGCTCAATTCCGTCGGAAAAGGCCTCTCCAAGCTCAATGCCATTCTCCGCATTGTTTGCAATCTGATTTTGAAAGATCGTGTTACCATTAGCGTCACTCTCGATGAGGATGCCGTTTGCTCCGTTTGGAATGGCGGTTTCTTCATCAGATCCAACTCCGATCAGGTTGTAGTTGATAGTGTTGCTGGTAGTAGAAGCATTTTCGATCAGGATACCGTCTGTGGTATTGCCTGAGATGATGTTTGCTCCGGCAAGAGTTCCATCACCGATCTGAGTAGAGCTGCCAACGCTTAGCCGGATGCCTTCATTTAGGTTAGCCAGAGCAGCTGTTCCATCGGCATTGGTTCCTATATAATTTCCGAGGATCTGAAATCCACCAACACTAACTCCTATACCGAAACTATTCCCTGAGATTACGTTACCTTGACCTGCAGTTGTCCCGCCGATCTGCCCTGAGCCATTGGTGGCTAAAACAATACCCGCGTTGGCATTTCCTAATGCAGCATCACCCGCTGCATTGGTGCCAATGTAGTTTCCATAAACATTGGTAGGGCCACTATTGATGAGTATACCTGCGCTTCCGACTCCTGCCCCAGCTGAAATGATGTTTCTTCCGGCTGACGTTCCGTCCCCGATTTGGGTGTTTGCAGAGGTCCCCTGGACTCTGATCCCAGCCGGGCCGCTTGTTCCATTTCCTATGGCTGTGGTACCATCTATACCCAGCCCAATGTAATTGTTGAGTACGGTGACGTTATCGCTATCATCAATGTCAATACCAGAGCCTGAATTTCCGCAAATGATATTTCTGCTATCCGGATCAGTTCCGCCCACCTGTCCGTCATCACTTCCGTTTAGGAAGTAAATGCCCTGAGCACCATTACCTTTTTCAAGAGAGCTTGTTTCGTCTACTCCGATGCGGTTGTTGACGATAGTCGTATTAGGCGAGGCATTAATTCGTATCCCCTCAGAGGTGTTTCCGGAAATGAAATTTTCTAACTCCCCAATGACTCCTATTTGGGTACCTGAGCTGGAGAAAATATCGACACCTCGTACGTTGCTGATTTCTGTCCCTCCGTCCTCGCCAAGTCCTATACGATTGCCTGAAATGATGGTGTTATTTGATGATCCCGCTATGCGAATACCGAAAGTATTGCCACCGATCACATTCATCCCGGCGGATGTACCATCACCTATCTGGGTGTTTAGTGAGCCTTCCTTGATGTAGATGCCTGAATGATTATCTGCGACGGAACCTATTGAGTTTCCAGTCAGGTCTGTACCGAGATAGCAGCTAAGAATGGTAGTCCCGTCTGCGCCATCTATAAGAATGGCAGCCTGACTGGCACTGGAGAACCCATAGATATTTAAGCCTTCAATAAGACAGTTATCAGCTTTTATTTCAATACCACTGTAACCAGTATCCCCGGCTTCTAAAATGACATCCGGAGTACCGTCATTATCAATGTCCCCGTCTATAGTAGTTTCTCCTCTAAGGAAAAGAGCACTGTCCAATGTAATGGTAGATCCATCCAGGGAGGCGTCAAATACTATTTCATCTGCACCAGTATTTGCATTGGCATCTGCGACCGCCTGTCGTAATGACCCGGCGCCATTTTCATCAGTGTTTGTGACGGTTATTTGGGCATGGAGGCCAAATATTACAGAAAGAAAGGCTATTGAAAAGAGATAATTAGGCAGTAGTCTCATGGCATTGTAGTTTGATTTTAATTAGTTAGAGTGAATGATCGGCGGTTATTCAATCAGCATTTTTCTGGTGGCCCTGATTTTGCCATTGATAACCAGGGCATAGTGGAATATCCCGGTCCCAACTTCGCTTTTGAAGAGGTTGATCTGGTTTTTGCCTGTTTTGAGGTTGCTGATTTCTTTTACTTTTTTTCCTTGCAGGTCGAATATGACAATTCGGGCACTAGTTGTGTTTTCCGGCAGGCTGTAGACAATGCTCGTCTTATTGTCTGAAGGATTTGGAAAGTTTTGTTCAAGTAGTATTCCGGATTCATCCCCTTCGTTCGGTTCAATGAGGTTCTGTCCAGTCAGGTTATCAGCTAGCTGAGTTTTTACATCTTCTAGCTCTGCACTCAATTCCTTTATGGCTTCTACAAGCAGGGGTACTACTTTGGTGTAGTCAACGGAGAGCATCCCATCGGTATGTTCTGCAACTGCTTCTGGAAGGACTTCCCGAAGGTTCTGAGCCAGAAATCCGATTTGCTTACCTGTTGGAAGGTTTAGCTGAGTGTCTTCTTTGTATTCATAGTTGACCCCTTCTATTTGCTGTACTCTTTCAAGCGCGTTCTCAAGTGTTTTCTTATTCTTTTTGAATCGGGCATCAGAAGTCTGCCAATAACCTGTGGCATAGGCATCACCGTCCACATACAGCGTAAACTTATCCTGATAAGCAATAGGAGGGATGGTGCCAATAGCTACATGGTTCTTTGAGAAGTCACCATAGATCAGGTTCGACTCCCGATCATTGGCGATATAAAGTTTGTTTGAAGCCTCTTCATTGTATCCGGCCTCATATCCGATGAATACATTTCGAGAAGCTCTTTCACTTTTATATCCGGCCTGAAAACCCAGGTAAACATTTTCATTTCCGTAGACATTATGAAACCCCGAGTTAGCACCGGAATATAGATTCTGTTTTCCTTTGATGTTATAATACCCGGCGTTCTTCCCAAGAAACGTATTTTGCTCCCCACTCTGAGTGAAAGCTCCGGCGTATCCCCCTACAAAAGTATTATCATTCGCAGTGGTGTTGCTGATACCTGACCAGGTACCAATGAATACATTAGCGCTTCCTATTGTATTGTCCCTACCTGCATAAAGTCCGACAAAGGTGTTTTGTGTTCCTGTGGTTGTTTTAACGCCTGCAGTATGACCAAGCATTGTGTTTCCATCTCCTGTGACCTTGGTTCCGGATTGGAACCCTACAAGGGTATTTTCGGTACCAGTTGAATTTGACTGTCCGGATTCAAAGCCAATAAAGGTATTGAGGCCTTCTTTGCTGTTGTATCCGGCTTGCGTTCCAATAAAGATATTTGAGGACGAACTCTCATTCTTGAAGCCAGCTCTATATCCCAAAATGATATTGTTATTGGCATTGAAGCTATACCTGCCTGCCTCCTTACCAATGATAATGTTAGCAGATCCAGCCTGGCTTGCATAGCCTGAAGATGATCCTACGAATACGTTATTCGTTCCCACGGTATTATTTCGACCAGATGATGCCCCGATAAAAGTGTTGTAACTAGCCAGGTTGTCTTCTCCTGAATTAGCCCCAAAGAAAGTGTTGTAGTTTCCACTAGTTCCTAGACCGCCTGACAGGATTCCCGTAAAGGTATTTCCACTACCAACTTGATTGCTGGCTCCTGCTTGATAGCCTGAATAGGTGTTTTGGGAGCCGGTCGTATTCTGTGTCCCGGCTCCTCTACCCAGAAAGGTATTGAGCGTCCCGATAGTATTCTGCGATCCTGCATAAGCTCCGAAAAAGGAGTTATCACTTGCTGTACTTTTCTCGCCAGCTCTCATTCCTACTACGGCATTAAAACTGCCACTTACATTCTGATTTCCAGCATTGTAGCCAATAAATACATTTTGATTCCCCCCTGAAAGGTTTTTTCCAGCCTCATAGCCTACAAAGACATTAAATCCGGATGAAGAACTCAGGCTATTGCCAGCTGTCCATCCAACTGAAGTATTCTGTGTTCCACTATTTCCGTTTCCGGCATTACTGGGGTAACTGACATTTTGAGCGTGAATAGTAAATGTCACGCTTACGAATAACGTAAAGATTAGCTTTTTCATGTGTTTAGAAGTTCCCGAAATAAGCGGTTTGCTGCCCAACTTTTGATCATCTGCGGTTGATGTGGTCGCTTCGGACTCTTACGCTAAAGCTTCAGCGTCAGCGTGCGGTCCGATCAATAATTGGGTTGAGGCTACGCGCCCCGGCATCATGCTCATTTCATGAGTGATCAGGTTTTTGTCAGATCAATTTAAAGACCTGAACAACGCATGAGGTCATCGAATCAGTGAATGCAACGGTTTAAGAAGTGAAATACCGGAAAAACCAAGTCAGCTGATTTTTTCAATTAAGGCTTTCTTGTAGGATTTACTTAGTGGAAGTTCTTGCTGACCAATGGTTATCACATCACCGGAGACTTTATCTACCTTGTTTAAGGATACAATGTAAGAACGATGGATGCGGATGAAATCAGAGTTCGGGAGTTTGGCCTCCAGGTCACCCAGCAAAATATTGACCATGGTTTCCTGTTCCCGGGTTACGATACGGCAGTAATTATCATCCGCCCTGATCCAGAGTATATCATCAAAGTGAATATTTAAATACCCGGAACCATCCTTTAAGAAAATAGACTTCCGCTGATTGTCGGGGTTAGGGTTCAGATCATAGGTCCTTTCACTGGCTGCTTTGGTTCTGTTTATGATGCGGTGCTGATTTAGCGCAATCTCTATTGCATTTCGCAGGTCAGCGTCTTTGAATGGCTTGGTCACATAACCGAACGGGCTGGTCTGAATAGCTTTGGAAAAAGTCTTTTGGTCCGAAAAAGCGGTCAGGTAAATGACAGGAATATCATGATTGAGAATGATCTCTTCAGCCAGCTCTATCCCATTTTCTTCACCATTCAGGTTGATGTCCATCAGCACGATATGGGGCTTGTATTTTTCTACTGAGCTGATAACCAAATGCGCTTTTGAAACTATCTTAGGCACGTAGAAGCCCATTTTTTCCACTCTCACCTGGATGTCCAAAGCGATCGTGGCTTCATCTTCTACGATCAAAACAGATTTACGCGGATCCATTGGTCAGGGAGTTGAGTGTTATGACAAATTTAGTCCCCTCGCCGGGAAGTTTTTCAATGGAACCTTCAAGTTGGTCTACTAAACTGTAGACTAGTCGCAAACCAATGGCTCCGGATCGTTCCGAAGCGTCAAATCCTTTTCCATTATCCTCAATGGTCAGCTGGTATTTGAAGTTGCTTTTTTTACCAGTGATCCGGACTTTACCGGAAGGCATGCCATCGAAAGCATACTTCAGGCTGTTGGTCACCAGCTCATTGATGATGAGTCCGCAGGGGATCAGCTGATCCAGGTCCAGTTCAAGTGGGTCCAGTTTGATATCAAAGGCCACATCTTGTTCTCTGTAGCTTTGAGCAAAATGATTCGTCAGGTCTTCTACATAGCTCTTAAAATCAATTTGTCTGAGGCTTTCAGACTGGTAAAGCTTTTCGTGAATGGCTGAAATGGCATGGATCCGGTCCTGACTTATTTTCAGTAGCTCCTCGGGCTTTTTATTTCCACGTGTCTCATTCTGTAGGTTCAGCAGGCTTTCGATGATCTGAAGGTTATTTTTTACCCGATGGTGGATTTCTTTCAGCAGGGTTTCTTTTTCATGAAGCGATGTGGAGATGATCCCGTTTTTTTCTTCCAGCTGCCGGGAGAGGCGGTTTTTGATTTTGTAGCGACTGTAAAGTACTAGTGACAGCATAAAAATAAGCGCTCCACTGATCGTGGTGGCAGTGATCATGATGTTTTGCTGCGAGATCTGCTGGTCTTTTAATGCATTTTCTGTGTTGAGAAGCGCGATTTCATTCTCCTGCTGTTCGGTCTCAAACTCTACCTTGAGTTTTTCTATCTGAGCGATCTTCTCCTCATTAAAGATGGTATCATTTAATGCCTGATACCTAAGCAGGGTTTCATAAGCTTTTTGGTAATTTCCCTTATCTCGGTATAGTCTGCTAAGAATTTCCTGGATATACCGCTCTTCATTTTTTAGCTTCAGTCGCTGACTGATGGATACGGAGATCAGCGCATTTTCCTCAGCTCTTTCCAACTCACCGAGGTGATAGTATGTTTCTGCAAGGTTTGTATAGATTACGCATAGGGCTGCCTGATGATTCAATGAGTCAAAGATCTTCCTGGCGTTTTCAAAATAATATAGTCCTGAGTCATATTTTCCAAGTGGGACAAATGCCGTCCCAAGATTCATGTCTATGTTGGCGACACCTTCCCAAAATCCCTCTTCAACAAACACCTGTCGAGCTTTCTTGTAATTAGCAATTTCCTCGTCCACAGATCCCTGAATTCCCTTGACCAGCCCTATATTTTGCAGTGCATTAGCTTCCTCTATAGGGTAATTCGTTTGTCTGGACAGTTCATAACTTTTTTCAAAATATTTAGCTGCCTGATCCAGATCGTTTTGATAGAAATAGTCGATGGCCAGGCCATTAAAAGCCTGTATGAGTGGTTTTTTATCAGTTTCCAATTCCCCGTATTCGATAGCTTTCAGACGGAAAACAATAGAGGTATCATACAAGCCTTTAAAACTATAGGCAGTTGATATCGCATTGTATGCCCGGCAAAACAGTCCGGAGATGCTGTCAGTCTCAATAATCGCAAGGGCTTCCCGTGCAAAAAAAAGGGATGAATCGGGATTTAACTGGCGATATTCGTCAGCAAGCTGAATGAAAATGTCCGCTTTATCACTAGCCTGCTTTACCTGGTCGGATTCGCGGAGTAGTGAATCGATGCTTGCCTGGAAGGCTGCCCAACCAAAAAACAGAAATGCAGTGATAGAAAAAAGCTTCATACCAGGCCGGTTTTTGTTAATTAAACTTACTAAGGATCTTCATGAAATCATCACTAAACATCTGCTAAACTTTCTGTGATCAGGTTTTAAATGCCGGTGGATAACAAAAGCGTAAAATTTGAAACCTTTTTTGTTGCTGCGCTGGTCCTGATTTCCGGATCAGTGGCTGTGTATCGTCAGATTGATTACATGCGCTCACAGGATCTGGGTATGAATATTGACAACAATCTGGTTATTTACGGACCCGACCTGCGACCTTTTGATTCCAATTTTATTGGGGACTTTGAGAAATTCAAAAATGAGCTGATGGCACAATCAGGGGTTGTTTCTGTAACAGCTACGCGACATATGCTTGGCGACCGGCTGCCGAAAGGTTTTAAGATCCATTCACCGATGGACCCGGAGCGAAACGATCTGGGGTGTAACTGGATGGCCATTGATTATGGATTCCTCGATCATTTCGATATTCAGTTGCTGGCTGGCAGGTCATTTGATAGGAGCGATCATCATACAAACGGCGATGAAGTCAACACGATGATCCTCAATGAGGCTGCCGTTGATTTTTTCAACTTTGATTCACCCGGGCAGGCTATAGGACAAACCATAGAGATCGAAGGGCGCGGACAGCCATTCTTCAGAATTGTTGGCGTGGCAGAAAATTTTCACCAGCAGTCATTGAAGAAATCCATTCAGCCCATCATGCTGCTTCCTTTTTATGACAACTCACAGTATATCACGGTAAAGTATGATGCTGGAATGGAAGAACGGGCAGTACAGCTGGCACGGACAAAGTTCGCCGAATTTTATCCGGGGAATTATTTCGATTATTATTTTCTGGAGGATCATTTTGAGAAACAGTACAAAGCAGATGAGCGGATTGGGTTGTTATCATCTGTTTTTACGGTGCTGGCTATTATTCTGGCCGTTATGGGACTGTATGGTCTGGTTTTGATTACACTAATGAAGAAGACGAAGGAGATCGGGGTGAGAAAAGTACTGGGTGCAGACCTGGTTTCTCTATTAAGGCTTTATGGGAAAAGCTTTCTGACCCTCGTGGGAGTTGCCGTGCTGATCGGCATGCCCGTGAGTTACTTCCTGATCCGGGATTTTTTGCAGAATTATTCATACACCCGTGGAGTTGAAATAGCCGTATTGCTGTTGGCTGGCTTCATCCTGTTTTCTATTTGCCTCGTTACGGTCCTTTTTCAAACCGGTAGGATCGCTGCAAACAATCCGGTGGATTCTTTAAGGTATGAGTAGCTAGCGCCGCGTTAAGCATAAATTGTCGGTATAGGTTCCCGCAGACCCGCCTGCCAGAGTAGTACGGCGGCCAGGTGTCGCAGATAAACGCAGAGATGCATTGAAAATCAGCGTAATCTGCGGGAAATAAAGAGAGTGTATCGCTACACTATGCTGAGACATTATATCGTTAACTTAACACTAGTATTTGATTGCAAAATTTGACGTATATTGAAATAGGCTCTAAAAGGTTGATAACCAGATTCAAGGAATTATGAATATTTGTGCCATTAGGCACTCACCATTTGATCATGGGGAAAGGGCTGAGTGGATGCTTCAGGGCATAATTCAGCCCCTTTTTCATAATCCTTCCGGTAAAATGAAGCCTTGGATACTTTTGCTCAGTTTCAAAAATGATACTTCCGGGCAGGTTAAATCTGATCTTTCCGGCTGTCAGGTCTATCAGGTCCGCTTTTCTGAAAGCCTCAGCCTCTAAATTGCCTTTTATTTTAGTGAGTTTGTGATGGTTACGGATGATAAAATCCATTTCATCCGGTAAGATCTCAAAATCACTTTCATCCAGATAGGTCCTTGCCAGTCCTGCAGATCCGGGCAGGTAGTTCATTGTATCGTTTACCCAGATATCCAGGTCATGGAATGCAGCAGCAATGGCTACTTTTTTGCTTTCTCGCATCAGCAGCAGGGTGATGGCATACTGGTATACCCGCTGAGCGTGATGATGGTAACGATCAAAATCTGCCCCGAGATGATCCCGGTATTTGTGGAGGACCTGTGTGATCAGTTTCAAGTTTCAGGAAGATTTCTTTAAGAGATAGAGTTGACCAAGGTGGTAGATGTCATGCTGGATGATGCCAACCAGCAGCTCTTTGAATGAAATTTCTTTTCCGGGAACCTGCTCAGTCAGAAGGTCATCAGATTGAGAAGAGAGGATACGGAGTAGCTCCTCCTGGGTTTCCTGAAATACTTCGATAAGCTTTTTTACTTCCTGATTATGTTTAGGTTTCCAGTCTTCGGGACTATTTATCTGAAGGTTTTTTTCTTTTCCATGTAGCTTGTCAATGACCAATTGACGCCAGGCAATCATATGCTCAAGGATCTGCCCGATCGAATGGATCTCATTGGCACTATTGTCAAGGTCTTTCTGGTTCAGGCCTTTGAAGAACGTGGAGATGGAGTTGCCGTACCACGGACTCCCGTCATACACTTCGTTGAGTTGATCTATGATTTCCTTTAGCTTCATTACAGAAAATTACGAAAAAGAGGAAAGCTTCATTGTTTTTCTAGAAATAAAAAAAGCCACCAAAGGAGGTGGCTCTGTACTGGTCAATATGAATCAATGCTTATTTAGCTTCTTTGTATCGTCGGTTCACTTCTTCCCAGTTGATCACATTGAAGAATGCTTCGATGTATTCAGGACGCTTATTTTGATATTTCAGATAGTAAGCATGCTCCCATACATCCAGACCCAGTATTGGAGTTCCATCACATCCGGTCCCCGGCATTAGCGGGTTGTCCTGATTCGGCGTAGAGCAGATCTCAAGCTTTCCTCCGGGATGTGCGCATAGCCATGCCCAGCCGGAACCAAATCGGGTAGCGGCCGCTTTACTAAACTCATCTTTGAATTTATCAAAGTCTCCAAACGACTCGTGAATAGCATCCAAAACAGGTCCGCTCGGGTTTCCTCCGCCATCCGGGCTCATTACTGTCCAGAAGAGGGAGTGGTTCCAGTGACCTCCACCGTTATTTCTTACAGCATTATTATCACTATGTTTTTTGATGAGCTCCTCCAGGGAAAGGTTAGCCATGTCGGTTCCTTCGATGACTCCATTTAGTTTTGAAACGTATCCTGCATGGTGCTTACCATGATGTATTTCCATTGTGGTTTTGTCAATGTGTGGCTCAAGGTCTGCATGAGCATAGGGTAAATCTGGTAATTCGAATGCCATGATTTATGATTTTAGGTTTTAAAAAATGATTTCAAATTCGAATATAAAACACACGGGACTATTAATTGTTCTTTCGTAACCGTGTAAAAAATGATTTTAATAAATCCTGAGATTCTTTCTCTAGCAGACCGTGTTTTATTTCGGTCTGAGGGTGTAAGATTTTTGGATTGGCAGTACGGTAACCACGCTTTTCATCCGCGGTGGCATATACCACTTTCTGAAGCTGCGCCCAGTACATTGCGCCGCCACACATAGTGCATGGCTCCAGCGTCACATAAAGTGCACACTGATCCAGGTATCGGGAGCCCAGATGGTTTTGTGCTGCTGTGATGGCAAGCATTTCAGCATGGGCAGTTACGTCATTCAGCCGTTCCACCTGGTTATAGGCGCGGGCAATGATCCGGTTTTTGCAGACCACAACAGCGCCCACAGGAATTTCTTTTTCTTCCAGCGCTTTTTCTGCCTCCTTCAGGGCTTGTTTCATGAAATGCTCATCACTGTGTACCGACAATTCATTCATGTGTTTAAAAATTAGCTTTTAGCACTTAGCCTTTGGCTCTTAGGGACACTTTTCAGCATGTTTTTCAAATGTTGTAGAAATTAGCCTGTCCGGCATCATGCTCATTTCATTGACTTAAAGGTCCTGAGCACTCCGATAATACCTACCACTATACCTGCTCCAAGGCACACATAATACCAGGGTTCCGAAAGTGTGTAAGAATCGGTAAACTTACTACCTATTACCTTTCCAAGGTCTTTGGGTGAGTGAGATTGCGCCCAGTATATCAGGAATATTCCAATGGCAATAAACAGAATGCCACGTATCAGTCCGCCGTTTTTCATGTCAGGTTATTTGTTTTGACTTCAACTTACAAAATATTGTCGATATCTTTAGTTTACTTCAACTTTAGAATATGAATCGCCACCAATTACTGTTTCTGTTGCTATTTGGTATGCTCTGTTCCTGTAAACAGCAGACCCACCCATACACCTCATGGCAAGTAACCGGAGGAGGGAAAGGAGATGGGATACGCTATTCTTCCCTTTCTCAGATAGACACCTCTAATGTAAGTCAGCTAACCAAAATATGGGAGTATCATACCGGAGATGCGGATACGGTCAACCATTCTCAAATCCAGTGTAATCCCATAATAATTGATGGAGTACTATATGGGACCTCACCAAAATTAAATGCCTTTGCAATAGACGCGGCAACTGGCGAAGAGCTTTGGAACTTTAACCCTGAAGCCTACGCTGCAACGACTTTAGCGGATTTTATCTTAAATAATAACCGGGGAGTTACGTACTGGAGGCGTGAAGAAGGTCAACCACGAATTCTCTACACTGCAGGTTCATATCTTCATGCTCTGGATGCACATTCCGGAGAGTTGATACAATCTTTCGGTAATAATGGAGTGGTGGACTTGCACACCGGTCTGTATCCTGCATTTGAAAATTTATTTGTGACCGCCACTTCACCGGGAGTGATCTACCATGACCTGATCATTTTGGGTTCGAGGGTTTCTGAAAACAGTGACGCAGCTCCTGGCACAATTCGCGCATTCAATGTCATTACAGGAGAATTGGCCTGGACTTTTAATACCATTCCAAATGGACTGGAATATGGACACGATTCGTGGGAAGACCCGAATGCCTGGAAGTTTATCGGTGGAGCAAATGCATGGTCCGGGTTTACCATCGACAGGAAAAACCGGTTGGTTTTCGTGCCGACCGGATCTGCTTCATTTGATTTTTATGGAGGAGCACGGAGAGGAGATAACCTTTTTGCTAATAGTTTGATTGCCCTTGACGCTTTGACTGGAAAATATGTCTGGCATTTTCAGTTTATTCACCATGACATTTGGGACCGTGACCTTCCTACACCGCCTGCTTTGGTGGAGGTTGAAACGAATGGAGAAGAAGTTGAGGCTGTAGCTCAGCCCACCAAGTCGGGGTTTATCTACTTGTTTAATAGAAAAACAGGAGAGCCCCTTTACCCGATAGAGGAGGTGGAGGTCCCGACAAATACCAGGCTGGCGGGAGAGAAACTCTCTGAAACACAACCTGTTTCCACCTTCCCGGAACCCATCATGCGGCTGGATTTTCCCGAAACAGAGCTGAATTCACTGGTTGGAGAAGAGTCTTATCAAGAGTTATTGGCCCGGTATAGAAGCTACGACTATGAAGGTATGTTCACACCACTTTCAAAAAAGGGAACTATTATTTATCCAGGGCTGGATGGGGGCGCTGAATGGGGTGGACCTGCCTTTGATCCCACTACCGGGCTGATGTATCTAAATGCCAATGAGGTCCCATGGGTTATTACAATTACTGATGTAGATCGGAGTATGGGGCAAGAGACATTGTATGAAGCTGGCAGTAGATTGTATAATCAGCATTGTATGAGTTGTCATAGCTCAGATAAGGCAGGAACAGATCACTATCCTTCACTTCTGGACATTGCTTCCAGGTATTCGGCAGAAGAAATAGATGAGCTGATCCAATCAGGTCGCCGTATGATGCCGGCATTTTCATACCTCTCCGACCAGGATCGGGAAGCAATTATTTCTTTTGTAATCAACATGGAGGAGGGTAGAAACAAAGAATACATTCCGGAGATAAGTACTGACAATCCGAGACAGTTACCTTACACCATCACCGGCTATCACAAGTTCCAGACGCAGGAAGGTTATCCCGCTATTGCTCCACCCTGGGGCACGCTCAATGCTGTTAACCTGAATACAGGAAAGATAGCATGGAGAATACCTCTGGGTGAGACACCGGAGTTTGAAGAAAAAGGGATTAGGACCGGGACAGAGAATTATGGAGGACCGGTGGTGACGGCTGGGGGGTTGGTGTTTATAGCGGCGACTAAGGATAGCAGGTTTCGTGCTTTCAATAAGCAAACCGGAGAGCTGCTCTGGGAAACTGAGCTTCCGGCTCCCGGATTTGCTACACCGGCTATCTATGAACTAAAAGGCAGGCAATATGTAGTTATCGCCTGCGGAGGAGGCAAAATGGGAACAAACTCCGGCGATTCATATATAGCCTACGCATTGCCATAAAGAAAGGGTAAGGTGCAAGTTATACTCCATTACCGCTTAATCGCAACTTGACAAAAGCAGGTCTAATAAATATTGACTACATCGAAGTGTTCCAGCGAGCCTGTAGCCTGTTCCATATCCATCAGGTTAAAGTACTCTCCACAAACCTCATTTTGCTCAGCTGCCTTCATGGCCTTTTCTGCAAGGATTTTATTTTTCCAGTATACCAGGTCTACCCATTCATTTTCACTTTTTCGTATTAGTTCGCGACGGATAAACCCTTCCTGCTTCACTAAAAATTCTACCTGAAGCTTTTTGGAAAGTATTAACAGATCAGATTCTGAAACACCGTTTTTCAAAGTGAATGGAGCCCACTCCACCACAGACTGTTCCAGTTCCTCATTTGGCTTAAAATAGGGATTATAGATTAACCCGATGACATTATCCCACGGATCTTTGACCAATGCTACTTTGATTCCATCCCCAACGTCATTGGGAGTTTCCAACTCTTTGGCGCCATTTGTAATCATCTTGTCATACGCATCTGTAATGTCCTCTACTCCCCAGTAGGATAATACATTCGTAGTCTTTGGACGAGCGGTTTCCTCAGGTAATAGACCCAGCTCATATCCGCCAATATCAAAGCCAACATAAAAAGACTCGTCAAAATAGGGCTCTTTACCAAAAGCTTTGGCATACCAGGATTTGGCTTCCTGCAAGTCATCTACCTTGTAGATGGTGGTTCTTAATCCTTTTGCATCAATTGATTTCATGGAGATCTGGTTTTGTGAGTGTGCTTTGAAGTGCGGACCGATAAAAATGATGGTCGCTAACCAAAATTTGAAAAGTTCCATTGCATGATTTTGTTATGAGATTGAATAGCGTAGTATGGTTCGAAGCTTTTCAGGAGCTACCCGTCTGGGATCGCTGAGGTAGATCTCTCTGTGGTAGCCGTTTACACGGTATTCATTTTTCGAAACGTGTTCGAAAAGCGTGTGCAGTGATCCTGTTTCTTCTTCGTAAGAACCAATGTGGAGTATTTGGGCAAATTTTCCTGCCGGTATGGTTTCAAAAGAAACCTGTTCCAGGTAGCCACTTCCTTTTTGTTTAGCCTGAGCGTTCTGAATGGCTCGTTTCAGGTATGAAGAGTCAATGAACTCAGGCATTCTGATCATTATTTTCCAGATCCATTGGTCTCTTGGTGTCTGTGTAAATAAGTGTTGCTTTTCAAGTCCGCCCTCTATGTACCAAAAGCACTCCATCTTTGGCACGGTAAAGTCCAGGTCCTCTCCTTTACTGATGAATTTAATGCCGTAAGCGATTGCATAAATTGCTTCAATAGCATTGAGAAAAGATTCATGTTCGGGCGCAGACTGCCCCTTGATGGTTAGGTAGTTACATTCAGGTATGTCTCTGATATCCGGGGCTTTACCCACTTTATAATAATTCGGGTCGGTTTTTGCGAGATCGATTTTCGTCAGTTCCATGGTGTTTGAAAAGTTTGTTTAGAACAAAGAAAACCGAGTAAGTGACAGCCCTATGTCACTTGGTTTGAAAGACTAAAAAAATTTTTCCGGATTTCGTTTTGTTAGGTAAGAAAGCTGGCATATCATAATTATTTTTATTTTTGAACTATGGATGAAAATGAATTCAGAGCAGAGATAGCCGGGATTTTCCATGAACAGGACAGAAGAATGGAAAAGCTTGATAAAAAACTTGATAGGCTGGAGAATAAAATTGAGAAGAATGCCGCTGCTATTGAGAAGAATGCCGTTGCTATAAAAAAGAATGCTTCAGCCGTTTCAAAATTAACGAGTCTGTGGACGGATTTTGTGGAAACTTACACAGTTCGTGATGTAAAAAAAGATGAAAATATTTCTGATCTGGATCGAAGGATCAAGCGGATCGAGCGAAAACTAGGGCTTAATTAGTGTTAAGTTGCAGAATTAAACTACATTTAAAATTTTGTCGCAAATAGTTCATGCCAGCTCGTTGTTTCTACTGATTATTTGTGCCATTAGGCACTAGTTCAAAATATTTCTGATGGTGTTCGAAAAGCTCTTTTGACAGGGTAGCCACTATACCCTGGAGCTTTGACGGAGCCACTACCGACACCTCATCACCAAACATCAGCAGCCACCTGGCAAAGTAGTTATAATGATGAGTGAGGAATTTCATTTCTACTTCATTTTCATTCCTGGTGTGCTCTTCGATAAAGCCATAGTAGAACTTCTGTTCCTGGATAAACCTGCTGACTTTTTTCGAAAAGACCACGATGGCCTCTTTGGCATCCGTGCCCTCGGTCATGCCATGGACAAAGTCCAGGTAACTGGGGTATCCGGAGGGGTCATATGATTCTGCTGTTATACGAATTTGCTTTATGCGATCTGTACGAAAGTCACGAAAGTCCTTTCTCAATCTGCAATAGCCGATCACATGCCATCTGCTGGAATAGTGCACCAGGCCGAGTGGTTCTATTTCCCGCTCCGTAGTAGTGTCATTATAGTTAGAGTGGTATTTTATTTTCAGCACCTTCCGCGAAGCAAGAGCTACCTGAATGTCTGAAATATGCGAATCGGGAAATCCCACCCGGGCGGTCATTGGAGAGCCGATTACAGAAATGCTGCTATCAAGATTATCCAGAAATTCTTTATCCCGATACCTCAAAACCGCTTTGATCTTATAAAGCGCTTCTTCAAAGTTTTTACTGATCTCTGAGTCGGCATTTTTTTCGATCAACTTTGCACCGATAAGGATGGCGCCCGCTTCTTCTTTATTGAAAACAACCGGAGGCAGGTGGTAGCCGTCCACAATAAAATAGCCTTCCCCGGCATCCCCACCGATTGGCACACCAGCTTCCATCAGTGATCTGATATCTCTGAAAATGGTCCTTCTGCTTACCTCAAAGCGGTCTTCAAGCTCCTGCAGCGGGACGTGCGGCTTGCTCTGCAGGTGGATAAGAATAGCCGTAAGTCGATCAATTCGGTTCACTACTTCTGATTTTATGCCAGCGCTTCACTAATGAGGTCTTTTTCTAACGAGTCGAGTGGAAGGTCCAGAGCCATCTTGTGCCCTTTTTCAGTCATTTTATTCCAGGTTTTTTGCAAAATACTGATCACTTTGTCCTTTGGATGCTCCTGCGCAAACTCCCCAAAATAGTATTTAAGAAAGACCAGGCAGACCACATCTTCCAGTTGCTGGGTTTCTTCATCATTTTTTAGTTTTTTCTTGGTGACAAGTTCATTCACCCTCAGTGATACTTCTTCATCATAGCCTTCTTCTTCCATAATTTGACTGAGAAGTTTTCCGTGAGCTAATTTTTCTACAGTTCGCCATTGGAGGTACCCTTTACGGTCTTTTGGGTAGGTATCCCTGGGTATTTCCCACCTCCGTATATGCTGACCCTTTGCTGCGATCTGCAAAGCTTCGGATGGGTTTGGTTCATACTCCCTGAGCATTTCCATCATCCGTTGGCCATAGCAATACTCTTTGGGCAACTGCTCACCGTCTATTTGCACGGTGTTCGGATCTTCTTTTTGGTTTTTTTCAATTTTTGAAAAAACAGCTTGCAATTGGTCAGTCATATAAAAATATATTTTGGATCTTGCATTGATTTCAAAAAATAGCACAAAATGTCCTTCTAATTTAAGCAAGGTTGACGGCAAAAAGTAACGAAGATTTGAAATTCATTTGCACAAACTTTTAATTCTTATTCCGATTCGTTTTGCTTTCTGGTCGGCTGATTTAAATTTGCCACAATTTGTCCATATGTAACCACCATACCATACACTTATGCCAAAAGATCCCAGTATAAAATCAGTTTTAATCATCGGAAGTGGCCCAATCATCATTGGTCAGGCTTGCGAATTTGACTATTCAGGTTCACAGGCTTCAAAATCCCTGAGAGAAGAGGGGATAGAAGTTACGCTGATCAATAGCAACCCGGCCACAATCATGACCGATCCGGTTACGGCTGATAATATATACTTGAAGCCACTGACCAAGCAGTCTATAAAAGAAATCCTGGAGAAGCATAAAATCGATGCTGTATTACCTACTCAGGGTGGGCAAACGGCCCTGAATCTGGCCATAGACTGTGAAAAGGCGGGAATATGGGAAAAGTACGGAGTAAAAATGATCGGGGTAGATATCGGAGCTATAGAAACTACCGAAGATCGTGAAAAATTCCGAAACAAAATGAACGAGATCGGAGTGGGTGTTTGTCGCGGAGAAACTGCCACTTCCTTTCTTAAAGGAAAAGAAATTGCCCAGGAAATAGGGTTCCCTTTGGTTATTCGTCCTTCATACACCCTTGGTGGATATGGAGGAGGGTTTGTGGACAAGCCTGAAGAGTTTGATAAAGCGCTGAATGCAGGATTGCAAGCCTCGCCGATCCACGAGGTTTTAGTAGAGCAAAGTATCCTTGGCTGGAAAGAATATGAGCTTGAGCTGCTGAGAGATAATATCGGGAACATTATCATAATCTGTTCTATCGAGAACTTCGATCCTATGGGAGTGCATACTGGTGATTCCATCACAGTAGCTCCGGCCATGACACTTCCGGATACGATCTATCAGAGAATGCGTGACATGGCCAAAACCATGATGAATGCTATTGGTCAGTTTGCCGGAGGGTGTAATGTGCAGTTTGCGGTAGACCCTGACACTGATAAGATCATCGGGATTGAGATCAATCCAAGGGTTTCCCGCTCTTCCGCACTTGCTTCCAAGGCCACTGGATATCCAATTGCGAAGATCGCCGCGAAGCTGGCAATCGGGTATAACCTGGACGAGCTTAAAAACCAGATCACAAAAACTACGTCAGCATTTTTCGAGCCGGCCCTTGATTATGTGATTGTGAAAATACCCCGATGGAACTTCGATAAATTCCAGGGCTCAGACCGGAAGCTTGGCTTGCAAATGAAATCAGTAGGTGAGGCCATGGGCATCGGGAGAAATTTTCAGGAAGCACTCCAGAAAGCCTGTCAGTCTCTGGAGATCAAAAGAAATGGACTGGGAGCAGATGGTCGCGAGCTTAAGGATCAGGCAGCTATCCTTTATAGCCTGGAGCACCCTAGCTGGAACCGCCTTTTTCATATCTACGATGCTTTTAAGCTGGGTATCCCTTTTAAGACCATCTATAACCTCACGAAGATCGATCCGTGGTTTTTGCACCAGATCGAGGAGCTGATCCACTTAGAGAAAGAAATCGAAACCTATTCCCTGGATACCATTCCGAAAGACCTGCTTCGGGAAGCCAAGGAAAAAGGATATGCCGACCGTCAGGTTGCGCACCTGCTCAGATGCCTTGAAAGCGAAATATATGCTAAACGTAATGAGCTTGGCATAAAAAGGGTTTATAAGCTGGTGGATACCTGTGCTGCGGAATTTGAAGCGCAAACGCCCTATTATTATTCAGCATTTGACGAGGAGAATGAGTCCCCGGTTTCAGATAAGAAAAAGATCATCGTACTTGGTTCCGGGCCTAACAGGATCGGACAGGGTATTGAATTTGATTACTCTTGCGTGCATGGTGTTTTGGCTGCTAAAGAGTGCGGTTATGAAACCATCATGATAAACTGTAACCCTGAAACGGTCTCGACGGATTTTGATGTGGCGGATAAGCTGTATTTCGAACCGGTATTTTGGGAGCATATTTATGACATCATCCTTCACGAAAAACCGGAAGGAGTGATTGTGCAGCTGGGTGGTCAGACCGCCCTTAAGTTGGCAGAAAAGATGAGCAGGTACGGTATCAAGATCATAGGTACAAGCTATGAGGCGCTGGACCTGGCAGAGGATCGCGGACGCTTTTCTGACCTGCTAAAGGAGCAAAAAATCCCATACCCTAAATACGGAACTATTGATGATGCGGAGGGTGCCGTAGAGCTTTCAAAAGACATTGGCTTTCCGCTGCTTGTCCGCCCAAGCTATGTACTTGGAGGGCAAAGCATGAAGATTGTCATTAACGAGAAGGAGCTGGAGCAGCATGTCGTTAATCTCTTAAAAGATAAGCCCGACGGAAAGATCCTTCTGGATCACTTCCTGGAAGGAGCCATAGAAGCAGAGGCCGATGCTATTTGTGATGGTGAGGAGGTGTATATTATAGGCATCATGCAGCACATCGAACCAGCAGGGATTCACTCCGGAGATTCCTATGCGGTGCTCCCTCCGTACAATTTGGGAGACTTTGTGATGCGTCAGATCGAAGATTACACAAAGAAAATTGCCCTCGCGCTTGAAACCGTGGGATTGATCAATATCCAGTTTGCGATTAAGGACGATCGGGTCTACATCATTGAGGCAAACCCCAGGGCCTCACGTACAGTGCCGTTTATCTGTAAAGCTTACCGGGAGCCTTATGTGAACTATGCAACCAAAGTGATGTTAGGTGAAAAGAAAGTAAAAGACTTTGACTTTAAGCCTTACAAACATGGTTATGCGATTAAGGAGCCGGTATTTTCATTTCATAAGTTCCCTAACGTAAATAAGGAACTTGGACCGGAGATGAAATCTACGGGAGAGGCCATCTACTTTATTGATGACCTGATGGACGATTATTTTCTGGAAATCTATTCAGAACGAAACCTCTACCTAAGTAGATAAGTTAAAGAGATAAGATGCTGAAGTTTTTATTAATACTCATATTAATTATCTATCTGATCTACAGGGTTGGGGGCTTTTTCTTCAAGCTGTTGTTTATGGGGTCACAGCAACATCAGCAGCGACAGCAGCAATACCAAAGTCAGCAGCGTCAGTCTCACTCCCCGCCCAACAGCAATGTAAATGTGGATTATGTGCCCAAAAAGGAGCGGCAATCCAGGGAAAACTTCAAAGGCGGACAGTATGTGGATTTTGAAGAGGTTAAATAGCGGAGTAACCCGGATTTAGTATATTTAAGTTGGTTACAGAGATACCATGCAAACTCTTACGATCGACCGGACAAAAAATTGGACTGCCGAAGACTATGCGCTTCTGGGGGAGACCAATTGCCCCTGTCAGTTGATTGGCGGTGAACTTATTATGAGCCCTGCACCCAATCCATTTCATCAAATCGTTTCAAGAAACTTATTCAGGTTTTTTGACAAATGCGCAGAAGATAAAGGAGGAGAGCTGTTTTATGCGCCCATTGACCTTTACATTGACCTTAAAAATGTCTTTCAGCCGGATTTACTTTACCTTTCAAAGTCAAAGACCAAATTTCTGACAGACAAAGGTGTAGAAGGACCTCCGGATATCATCGTGGAGATCATTTCCCCTTCCAACAGCTATACTGATCGTTATGAGAAAAAAGATGCCTATCAAAAATTTGGTGTAAAGGAGTACTGGATAGTGGATCCGGCCAATCGTACACTGGAAATATATGCTGGCAAAACCTGGATAAAACCACAACACTACCTGGCAGGGGATGGTGAAGTGAGGTCGGGCGTCCTTACCCAACTGCAATTTGACCTGAAAGAAATATTCTAAAAACCTTCCCGGGCGACCGACAATCATTTTAGCTCGTTTACTGAAGAGTAATCTACGAATGGATTAAAAATGTATAGGTGTTTCAAGCAGTTTTGATTTAGTTTTGCACCTCACCCAAAATCAGGATATGGCTTGGTTTAGAAGACAAGACAAAGGGATACAAACCCCAACAGCAAAGAAGAAAGAAGCTCCTGACGGACTATGGTACAAAACACCCAGCGGTAACATCATTCACATGCGTGAGCTTAAGAATAACGCTTACGTTTGCCCAGACGATGATTATCACGTACGCATAGGGTCCAAGGAGTACTTTGAAATATTATTTGACAACAACAAGTTTACCGAACTTGATGAGAACCTTACATCAGGTGATCCATTGAAGTTTACAGATAGTAAAAAATATCCGGACCGGATAGCTGCTTCACAGCAAAAGACCGGATTAAAAGATGCTGTACGTACGGCTCATGGAAAGATGAACGGAAAGGAGATCACCATCTGTTGCATGGACTTTTCATTTATCGGCGGCTCTATGGGGTCAGTAGTAGGAGAAAAGATTGCCAGGGGGATAGATTATTCATTGAAGAAAAAGATCCCCTTTTTAATGATATCCAAGTCAGGTGGAGCACGAATGATGGAGGCGGGGTTTTCGCTTATGCAGATGGCTAAAACTTCTGCAAGGCTTGCTCTGTTGTCCGAAGCAAAAATTCCTTACATATCACTTTTGACAGACCCTACTACCGGAGGAGTTACAGCCTCTTTTGCTATGCTTGGAGACTTCAATATAGCGGAGCCCGGAGCACTGATAGGGTTTGCCGGCCCGCGTGTTATCAGGGAGACGATCGGTAAAGACCTGCCTAAAGGATTTCAAAGTTCTGAGTTTGTTTTGGAGCATGGCTTTCTGGACTTTATCGTGGACCGAAGACAGCTTAAAAACAAGTTGACAAGCCTCCTTAAATTACTTCAGTAGCAGGGAACATTTCCGTAAACATTGTGTGTTTGAAAGTAATAATTAAATAGACCTTTTTGACCTTTATTCAGAAAGGTTTATCATTTATATTTGCCACAATTTCTTAAATAAAAGGTTTCAGACCTATGTCATCAGTCATTATAATATCCATTATTGCATTTACTGTAGTTATTCTCCTGCTGGTACTTATCCTGCTCTTTGCCCAGTCCAAACTGGTACAGAGTGGACCGGTAAATATTATCGTAAACGGAGATGAAAAAAATCCTATAACTACTACTGCAGGGTCTTCGCTGCTTTCTACTCTATCAGGCGAGAAGATCTTTTTACCATCAGCCTGTGGTGGCGGTGGTACCTGCGCCATGTGTAAGTGTAAAGTGGAAGAAGGCGGTGGAGATGTACTACCTACAGAGGTTGGTCATCTGAGCCGAAGTGAGCAGAAGGAAAATGTACGTCTTTCCTGTCAGGTAAAAGTAAAGCAGGATATGCGCATAGAGATACCGGAGGAGATCTTTGGTATCAAGAAGTGGGATTGCGAGGTAGTTTCTAACTACAACGTTTCTACTTTCATAAAAGAATTTAAAGTAAGGCTGCCTGAAGGAGAAAATCTGGATTTTCAGTCAGGAGGGTATATTCAGATTGATGTACCTCCGATTGAGGTTGATTTTAAAGATATGGACATCACTCCTCATCCTGAGTTGGGGCACCCGCAGGATGTGTATCAAAGTGACTGGGACAAGTTTGGTCTTTGGGACCTTAAGATGAAGAATGATGAGCCGATCTTCCGTGCTTACTCGATGGCAAACCATCCAGCTGAAGGGAACATCGTCATGCTGAATATCCGAATAGCTACACCACCTTGGGATCGAGCTAAGAATCAATGGATGGATGTAAATCCCGGTATTTGTTCTTCTTATGTTTTCAGCAGAAAGCCTGGGGACAAAGTAACCATCTCAGGGCCATACGGAGAGTTCTTCATTAACCCTACTGATCGTGAAATGATCTACATCGGTGGTGGAGCTGGTATGGCTCCTTTGAGATCGCACATCTTCCATCTGTTTCACACAGAGAAAACCAATCGGAAGGTCTCGTACTGGTATGGTGGGCGATCCAAGCGAGAGCTTTTCTACCTGGATCATTTTGAAAAAATTGAAAAAGAGTTTCCAAACTTCCAGTTCCACATAGGATTGTCTGAGCCGCTTCCTGAAGACGACTGGAAAGTAAAAAAATCGCTGGATGATGATGGTGACGGCTATGTAGGATTTATCCACAACTGTCTTTATGATAATTACCTGAAAGATCACCCTGAACCGGAAGAAGTGGAGTTTTATCTGTGTGGACCTCCATTGATGAATGCCGCAGTGCTAAAGATGCTGGACGACATGGGTGTGCCACCTGAAAATATCAGATTTGATGATTTTGGTGGGTAATCCTGGACAAAAGAAAATTGAGGGAAGCAATCGCTTCCCTTTTTTTATTTGCGGCTTTCTTTAATGGTAAGTTTTCCTAATTTAATTTAGGCTCATGGATCTGAAACTATTCTTCGACCCGATCGACAAGGAAATTAAGCTTGATAAGCTTCCATCTTCTTCCATAGCCCATAGTATATACATCAATCAGGATAAGATGCCTGATTATGACGATTTGGATATTGCTCTGATTGGACTGAAGGAAGCTCGAGGTGCCTCTGAAGAGTTTCAAAAAGGTATAACACGGTCGTCAACAGAGATCCGCAAGAGTTTCTATCAGCTAAAAAAGGGTTCGGGAACACTGAAGATTGTGGACCTGGGTGATTTCCGAAACGGTCCGGAGCTGGAAGATACTTACCAGCGGTTGCAAGAAGTATGTGGTCACTTAATGGAAAAGGGTGTGCTTCCGGTGATATTTGGAGGTAGTCATAACCTGGATCTGGGACAGTTTATGGCCTATGAGAATCAGGAGAAGCTCATCACTCTTCTTAGCATTGATAATAAGTTCGATCTGGAGGACCCAAAAACAGGCATTCCTCATCGATCTCATATTCACAGGATGTTCAAGCATGATCCTAATTTTTTGTTCAATTACTACCACCTGGCACACCAGTCTTATTTGGTAGAAAGTAAAGATGCCGAATTACTTGAGAAGCTATATTTTGAAGCAGTTCGCCTGGGTGTAGTTAAGGAGAACATCAAGGATCTGGAGCCTATTATACGTGATGCGGATATGGTAACATTTGACCTTTCTGCTATTCAGGCTCATTACTGTCCGGGCGCTACGGATTCCAAAGTTTACGGTCTCACCGGAGAAGAAGCATGTCAGATTTGTTGGTATGCAGGTCTCAATGATAAGCTTAGCTCCATTGGGTTTTACGAATATGATGTGGAAAGGGACTCTGAGGATCGCAAGACAGCCTTTGTTATGGCTACCATGATCTGGTATTTTATCGAAGGGTTTTACAACCGGCGTGGCGAGAAAAATTTCCGATCAAATGACTACCTCGTATATGAGGTTTCGCTAGGTGGAGACCCGGATTCCATTCGCTTTTTTAAGAGCAAAATTTCAGAAAAGTGGTGGATGGAAGTGCCTCACCCCGATGACGTTAGCGGCATTTTTATGCGAAGCAGAATGATCCCATGTAACTATTCGGACTATGAAAAAGCCCTGGAAGGCGAAGTGCCTACTCGCTGGATTAGCGCCCTTTCTCGATTCACCTAAGTTTAGGGGTGTTCGGGGATGACAATCCAAAGAATAAGGTAGACCAATATCCCCGGGAAGGCGGCACTAAGAAGGGATAAGACGATGTAAGCGATACGCACTAGTGTAGGATCAAGCTCAAAGTACTCTGCAATGCCCCCACATACTCCGGCAAGCATCGAATCGGTTCGCGATCGATATAATCTCTTAGTCATGTTGCTTTTCTTATTTGTTGTTTAAATATGGAAGATTTCTGGTAAAAATATGCAATAACCGCGTACCTGAATTATAATTTGGCCTGGGGGAAGATGAGCCATCTTTTTGAACTTCTGCCACAGGGTTGGTTTGGTCAGCGTCGACGGATAGACCACTATCTGCTGTAAACAGCGGGCTACTCATCGTCATAAGAAATGCGATGATTACACCAATAATGATCAGTACGGTTTTTGTATAACTTCTTTTTATACGGGTCTTTCGGTCAAGCATGATGATTATTATCGGACAATAGGTATGCCAAAAAAAATAAAAAGCTAATAATCAGACACTTATGATATTTTTTAGAAACCTGAATGCTATAAGTGTTCGTTTTTGAACATATCAATCTCAGGATCGTACGCTTTGTCATGGCTTTCCAGATTAGAGAACTTTTCTTTCAAAATGAAAAGAACCTTACAAGGAATATATTATAACATTTTGATTTTCAGTATGTTGTACTTATTGCATGATTTTTTCATTAGTATTATAAAATTTGTGAAATATGAAAACGAACAAAGCAATGAATAACGTATTGAAATTATCGCTTTCAGTTTTTGTAATTGGTTTACTACTGAGTTGCTCTCAGCAATCTCAAGAGAATGCTAAAGAGCAGGCGGATGAGGCAAAGGAGACCCTTAGTGAAGAAAAGAAAGATTTGAAATACGAGCTAGAGGAGCTTAAGTTGGAGGTTCAGACCAAAATAGATGAGATAGATGAAAAACTTAAATCCGCTTCTGAAGATTCCAAATCGGAGCTTCAAGAGCTAAAAACCAAGCTTGATGAGAAGGGTGATGATGTTGACCGGGCGTTAGATAAAGTAGAAAATTCTACTAAACAAGCCTGGAATGATACTAAGGAGTTTGCAGAAAAAACTTCAGAAGATGTTAAAGCCTCTCTCGATAAGTTTGGTAAAGATGTAAAGGAACTGCTCAGTGATTCCTAGTCATTGATCAGGCAACTAGTGTTAAGTTTCAGAATTAAACTACATTTAAAATGTGTCGCAAATAGTTGATTACCAGTTCGTTGTTTCTATTGATTATTTGTGCCATTAGGCACTGGTTTGAGTTTTGGAGGGCTGTCATGTGATTGGCAGCCTTTTCTTTTTTATATTAAGGTAGCTTTGACACATCATTGAGTATCTGATATGAAAAACAACATAGCTATCCTCTGTTTTACCTGTCTGATGTCGATCGCAGCCCCTGGTCAGGAAATAATGGGATCCGTTAGTACTGAACTCCGGCTCAAGATAGAGTCACTAAATGAACCGCTCAGCACAAGACTGCAGGGAGAAGAAGTTTGCTGCCGGGCTGCTGTTCCTCAGTTTTACAGATCAAGGTTTTTTCAGGCTGCCTGGGATGATTTTCTGGCAGGCGAGCTAATATCAGCTATTGAGGATAGTGAAAACGAAGGACTGAACCCCTCGGATTACCATTTTGATAAACTAAGGATGCTCCATGAAAAAGATGATTTAAGCCTTTTTGAGAAAGCTGATTTTGAACTGTTATTAACCGATGCATTTTTGTTGCTGGCAACTCACCTAATGTCAGGAAAAGTTGATCCACAGTTGATAGACCCGCAGTGGAAGGTGATTCGGCGTGAAGGTGATCCGTTAGCCGTACTTGATGAAGCTCTTATAGCCCGGAATATAAGGAGTACTTTGGGAAGAATAAAACCTACATTCAAAGCTTACAGAAGGCTAAAAGAACATTTACTGTCTTACAAAAAGATCCAACAGGATGGAGGTTTTCCTCCGGTACCTGTAGGGGGAACACTGAAGCCGGGGATGGAAAGTGAAAGAGTAGAATCTTTAAGAAAACGTCTTAAACTAACCGGCGACCTTCAGTCCTACACGGTAGATCAGCCTGAAATCTATGATGAGGTGGTTCAGGAAGGCGTCATGAAATTTCAGAAAAGACATGGATTGGAAGCAGATGGAAATCTTGGAAAGGAAACTCTTGCAGCTTTAAATATTTCTATCGAAAAGCGCCTGGAGCAAATTAAACTGAATATGGAGAGGTGCAGGTGGCTTCCACAGGATTTAGGTGAAAGATACATAATGGTAAATCTGCCTGCCTTTGAACTTGAGCTAATTAATCAAAACGAGGTTGAGCTTGAAATGGTGGTAGCTGTAGGGAAACCTTACCGTCAGACACCAGTCTTTTCTGCTAAAATGAGCTATCTTGTATTTAATCCATACTGGGTAGTTCCACCGACCATTCTTGCCCAGGATATCTTGCCTGCTCAGCGAAAGAATTCAAATTATCTCACTAACCTGGACATTAAAATAATAGCTCAGGATGGATCGGAAGTAGCCCCATCTTCTATTGACTGGTCTACGGCCAACCCCAAAGTTTTTCCTTATTCCCTGAGACAGGAACCTGGCCCTAAAAATGCTTTAGGAAAAGTGAAATTCATCTTTCCAAATCCCTATAATATTTATATGCATGATACGAATCATCCGGAGCTGTTTGCTAAGCCGGAAAGGGCTCTGAGCTCAGGGTGTATCAGGCTTTCAAGGCCTATGGAGTTGGCAAATTATCTGCTGAAAGGAGAGGGAGGGTGGACTGAGGATAGGATAAAAGAAATCGTAAAATCGAAACAGAACTACTCCGTAGTGGTCAAAAAACCCCTTGAAATTCACTTACAATACTGGACTTCCTTCATAGACGAGATGGGTGTATTAAATTTCCGAAAGGATATTTATAATCGGGATGAAAAACTTGCGATTGCCCTTAAAGCGCCGCCTCCAGGCCCTGGATCTTATTGATCCTTTGTAAATAAGTTAGTGCTCTGCGCTCATCCAGCCAAAGGCTACTGTTTTTGTATCGCTCATTTTCTGCATAGATAAACACCACCGACCTGTTGGATAACCCTTTGATGATCTCTTTGTGCTTGTTGGGTGCTATAGCCGGGCAGCCAAAGCTTCTTCCCAGTCTGCCATACCTGTTTATAAATTCACGACTCACATAGTTAGCGCTATGCATAACTATTGCCCTGGCTCTGGCCTCATCGTTAAAACCAGGCTCCAACCCGTCCAGCCGAAGTGACAGTCCGTGTTTACCAATGTAATTTTCGCCCGTGAGGTAAAAACCCAGGCTGCTTTGATTGCTGTTTCGCGTATTGGAAAAAGTCCTGGCATATTCTTCTCCCGTGTTTTTTCCATGAGCGACCAGTCTGTAGTATAATACCTTATTGGTTTTTAGATCGATCACCCACATCCGTTTCTTTTTTGAAGAGAGCCGAAAATCGATGAGTGTAAGTTTCTCGTTATTGATTTTTTTACTGGCAGCTTTCAGGTTGTAGTAGCCAACCATACCTTTCTTATACAGGTCGTAGGGAGGTTTTACTCCTTCCAGTGGTTGTAGTTGCTCATATTGATTAGTGAAGAATTGGTCCAGGCCACTACCTGACCCAGTGGATGAGTAAGCCAGCCCAGCTATTGAGATAAAGAACAGCAAGCTTTTTAGGTAGAACTGTTGCATTCCTGTAAATCAGATAATCGCTTAACGAAAAACGTTCGGGAAAGATACATTTATTTATTGCTATTTTTAAAAATATTTTTCTGCAAATGCGTATACATAAATTTGACCTTTAAGATAGTTTATGAAAAAGATCTTACTCCTCATCCTTTTAACCCTTTCATTACGTGCTTTTGCACAAGAGGAAACTGAAAAATCAATGGACTTTGAGTCCTATGATCCTGTTTCTACATTGGTGGTACCTGAAAACCCTGTGACCAGGGCCATGTTTCCTTTCATCGATGTGCATAGTCACCAGTGGAACCTCACTAAAGACCGGCTGGAGAAGCTAGAGCTGGAAATGGATGAGCTAAATATGGCCATTATGGTTAACCTGAGTGGGAGAGGTTTTGACCGGGAGGCTGGAGACATTGGCAGCCAGGAATACCTTGCGTCAATGGCTCGGAGAATAGAAGGTGAGGCTACAGGCCGCATAGCCTTATTCACAAATGTTTCTTTTAAAGAAATAGGCAAGGACGGATGGGCCGGGGAAGCTGTACGCCAACTGGAAGAAGATGTGAATAATGGAGCTGTAGGGCTTAAGATCTACAAGAGTCTGGGTATGGGCATCAATGATGTAGATGGAAATAGGGTGCCGGTAGATGATCCCAGAATAGACCCCGTATGGGCTAAATGCGGGGAGTTGGGTATTCCCGTGTTGATCCATTCTGCTGACCCCCGGTCATTTTGGGATCCTCATGATGAAAAAAATGAACGATGGCTGGAATTAAAACTACGGCCGGGCCGTAAACGAAGTGCAACCGATCCGGCTCCATGGGAACAGATCATAGCTGAGCAGCATCATGTCTTTGAAAAGCACCCCAATACTACATTCATTAATGCACATATGGGCTGGATGGCCAATGATCTTGAAGCGTTGAGCGAACACCTGGATAAATTCCCAAATGTGAATGTAGGCATTGGTGCAGTGATCGCAGAGCTGGGACGTCAGCCCCGTTTTGCAAAAGCTTTTATTGAAAAATACCAGGATCGTATTCTGTTTGCTAAAGACGCTTATAACCCCGAGGAGTTTTATACTTATTTCAGAGTACTGGAAACAGAAGATGAGTATTTCCCTTACTATAAAAAGTATCATGCATTTTGGAGAATGTATGGGTTAGGGCTTCCTGATGAAATCCTCAAAAAAGTCTATTATAAAAACGCTTTGAGGATTATCCCGGGGTTGGATGATTCCATGTTCGAAAACCTGTGATAAAATCAATTGGCAGCTTTTTTGATCTTGATCGAAAAAGCATTAGCGGGGTTATTTATCAATAGCTGGTCAATTTCATCTTGAGTATATCCTTCGGCTTTTAACCTGGGTATGAGCTTTTCTGTAAGCGTCAGAAATCCCCTGAATTTTCCTCCATTTGGTAAATCAGGGTCATACCATCCGGCATCATGTGACACGAGGGTTCTCTCCAGGAGATTGTGATCTCTGAGATTATTGATCATACGAAGATATTCCTCTACATTGTTGTCATTGAGGCCGTCCAGGCTTATCCAGGCTCCTTTATGGGCTGCTTTTATGTGACTGGATTCGTCTTTTTCAGACTGGGCATGTACCCAGATAAAAGCATGTGGCGAAACACCTTCTCTTTCCAGGATCGCTAGTTGCTGAAATGCTGGCGTTGCAGGGCCGGTGTGAGAAGCTATGGTGAGGCCTGTTTGCCGGTGTGTCCTGGCAGCAGCAATTACCAGTTTTTGATGAAGTGGGGACAGGCTGTCCGGGTCAACACTTATTTTAATAAACCCTGGTTTTATTCCAGTACCCTCGATTCCATGAGTAAATTCTGATACCCATCGATTTGCGAGTTCATCTGCGGATTCTGTATAAGCATGTGGCGGCAAAAATTTATTGGAACGTGCGCCGTAATAGCCCGTATTGGTCAGTATATTTAAACTCGATGAATCTGACAATGCTTTTAGCAAGACAGGATCACGACCCAGATAAGCCGGAGTACAGGAAATAAAGGTGGAGATGCCCGCCTCCCTCACTTCTTTAAGAAAGGGGAGCACCTTTGTGATTACTTTTTTTCTATCCCACCTATGATAGCCCGTACTATCAGCACCTATAAAATCAACCAACAAATGTTCATGGATTAGACTCATACCCATGACATCAGTGTGAATAGGTCCATCTACAGTGATGACTGAAGGTTTGTTTTGATAACGACATCCCACCAGTAGTAACACAACTGTTAGGACTGCTAGCCTGGGAATGATCATAGTGTGTATAGTTTTCGTTATCAGAAAGTTAACAAGAATCCATTGGTTTGATGTATAGGATTACGTGATTATCCGGTGCTGCTAATTCTGAAAGGCAGACGATTTGTTCATTTATAGGTTTTGCTCTCTTAGTGAACCCGGCCATTGCCTTCCGAAGGTTTACCGTAGGAAGAAGGATTCAAGCCAGGATAAACATTGGTAGTGGGTTTGATAGGGCCATGGATTACCTTCGGTGATCACTTTGGCTTCCGAATTCCGAAAAGGAAAGCACGAGTCTACGACTCTGTTTTTTCAGTTTGTTCAAAACTCTGAGCAAGCTCAGTTTCTTCAAACTAAAAAAAGCTTGCTGCGGAGCAACAAGCTTTCCTTTTCTTAGTGAACCCGGCCATTGTCTTCCGAAGGTTTACCGTAGGAAGAAGGATTCAAGCCAGGATAAACATTGTAGTGGGTTTGATAGGGCATGGATTACCTTCGGTGATCACTTTGGCTTCCGAATTCCGAAAAGGAAAGCATGAGTCTACGACTCTGTTTTTTCAGTTTGTTCAAAACTCTGAGCAAGCTCAGTTTCTTCAAACTAAAAAAAGCTTGCTGCGGAGCAACAAGCTTTCCTTTTCTTAGTGAACCCGGCAGGATTCAAACCTGCAACCTCCAGAGCCGTAATCTGGTGCACTATTCAGTTATGCTACGGGTCCATTATGTTAAAGAATCTTAAATAGGAGGCAATTATGTGCGCTCCCCTTCAAAATCGAAGGCAAAGTTAATAATTTACCGTATATATCAACGTTAGTCCCCCAAGGTTTTAAAATAGATTCTATCTTTGCCCGAAATTACAACACGACATGAAGCGACTTCTAGGAATAGCGATTCTTTTTTCACTTACATTTCACGCGATAGCACAAGATTCTAACCGTCCAAAGCAACCTGATCTACCCGGGGATTTGTTATTGGATTTTGGTTTTAATCGTTGGTCAGAATCGCCTGATCGCCTGCCTACGAAAATCATAGCCTCTAATTCATTTGGTATTTATTATAACAAGCGATTTCGTTTCAGTGACCATTTTTCATTTCACCCTGCTGCAGGCTTTACTTTTGAAAAAGTAGCTTTTGATGGCCGTTGGACCTGGGGTCGGCAAAATGACGGAACGGTTATAATGGATTCACTGGAGAATGTAGGAATCAGGAAAAACAAATTGGTGACAAGCTACTTTGAGGTTCCTATCGAATTCCGAATTCACCCTTTAGGGACAGTAAATGGTGAAGGTTGGTTTATAGGTCTTGGCGCCGTGGGTGGCGTAAGGATAGATTCACACACCAAAATCAAATATGATGTGGGAGATGATACGATAAAAGAAAAGCTATATGATGGGTTTGGACAAAATCGCTTTAGATATGGTGTTCAGGCCCGGTTTGGATTTAAGACCATTCACCTGTTTTACAAAATGTACTTCAGTGAGCAGTTCAACAACCCTGTCTATCCCGAGACTTCAGTAAACCCAAAAGTGATGACTTTTGGTATCAACTTCAGCGGGTTCTGATCATTACCCAAATGCCAGGAAACCAAAGAAACAAATCACAAAACCTATAAGTGCGCCTGACCAGCTTTCTGAAGGAGTATGTCTGTTTAGGTAAAGTCTGGAGGAGGTGGTGAGACCGGCAAGAATAAAAATAATGGCTAATGGGAATATTGTACTTGTGTCCAGGTATTTAAGCGCCAGGGCAGAAAATATTCCAGCTGTTCCCCATACTCCGGCAGAGTGTACACTTACCTTGAATTTGATGCTGATTAAAAAAATCAGAGTTACTAAAGCTGAAACCAGGATCATGAGCACAAGCAATGAATGTGGGAGGGTCATTCTGGTATAAAACAGGTAAGTGGTGATGATGTAGAAAGCTGTGATGAAGAAAAAGGGTAACGTTCGTTCCTCCCGCCTGGTCATTTCCAGATTAGAAAGCCTTTGAGTAAACCGTAAAAACAGAATGCTAATTACCGGTATGAGAAATGTCAGAACAAATACCGAAAGAATGAAATACGGAATGGCCTCAGGAGGAATGGGGCTAAAAATCTCCGGTATGATCAGGTAGAATAACAAGCAGCTGTAGGTAGCCATCAGGAGTGGGTGAAATAGTACCGACACTCCTTGCATTAAATATTTTAACATAATCAAAGCTGTTTTCTTAGCCGTGCAACGGGAATGTTCAGCTGCTCCCTGTATTTGGCTACCGTCCTTCGTGCAATATTGTAACCTTCAGCTCTCAGGAGTTTTTCTAACTTATCATCAGACAGTGGCTTGGCCTTATGCTCCTTTTCAATGATTTCCCTGAGTTTGTTTTTAACTTCCCTGCTGCTGACATCCTCTCCTGATTCTGTAGCGATACCTTCCGAAAAGAAGTATTTTAAGGGGAAAATTCCGAATTCGGTTTGGATAGACTTGCTGTTTGCCACGCGAGAAACGGTGGAAATATCCATGTTGATGCGGTCAGCGATATCCTTAAGGATCATGGGGCGAAGCTTGCTTTCGTCACCTTCCAGGAAGTAGTCATACTGGAAGTCAATGATAGCCTGCATGGTGTTTAGAAGGGTGTTTTGTCGCTGCTTGATGGCATCAATGAACCACTTGGCTGAATCCAGCTTTTGCTTAATAAACGAAACCGTTTCTTTTAGTTTTTTATCCTTTTTGTTGCTCTTATCGTATGCATGGAGCATGTCAGCATATGAGCGGCTTACTCTCAGTTGCGGAGCATTTCTTGAGTTTAGCGTGAGTTCCAGCTTGCCATTATTGTTTGTAAGCAGAAAATCCGGGATCAGGTATTGTGTTTTGACTGTTTCTTCACCAGCGCCACCTCCGGGTTTTGGGTTTAGCTTAGTGATGATCGAGATTGCTTCTTTCAGCTGCTCTTCGTCTTCCACCCCCAGTTTCTTAGCTATTTTGTCATAGTGTTTTTTCGAAAATTCATTGAAGCATTTGTCCACTATAAGTTTAGCCAGTTCCAGGTTCTCAACCTCATGATCCTTTCGCTCCAGTTGAAGCATCAGGCATTCCTGAAGGTTTCTGGCTGCTATTCCCGGCGGGTCAAAATTCTGGATTTTGTAAAGTATACTCTCTAGCTCCTCCACATCCGTTTCTATGTTTTGAGAGAAGGCCAGGTCATTAACAATAGCCTCCAGCTCTCTTCTGATGTATCCGTCTGAGTCTACACTACCTATGAGCTGGCGGCCAATCATGTCTCCCCGGTCATCTAGTCTGAGATATCCGAGCTGGGTAATGAGTGTTTCGTGCAGCGTAGAACCCACCGAGATGGGCATTTCTTTGTCATCTTCATCAGGGCTGTTGCCATCCCCCTGCATTTTGTACCCGGAATAATCATCATGCAAATACTCTTCTATGCTTTCTTTGTCCGTAGACTGATCGTATTCATCAAATTCTTCATCCGTTTCATACTCCTCTTTTTCCTGAGTACCCTCCTCCAGAGCAGGATTTACCTCCAGCTCTTCCTCTATCCTCGTTTCCAGTTCAACTGTAGGGACCTGCAGCAGTTTGATAAATTGAATCTGCTGAGGAGAAAGCTTCTGTGAAAGAGTCTGTGTTAAATTAAGTTTTTGCATACTTGACTTTTACATCAAATTCAAAATTATCATAATTATAGGATTCTTTGATTAAAACGGTAAAATATCGTTTTTTTGCGGTGTTTTATAAAGACTTAAGTTATTGATATCGTGAGAGAAAAACGTACAAAAATTCAAAGTGTTTTAGCTAGCGAACCAATTGGCAAAAAGCTAACCATCATGGGGTGGGTTCGTACCAAACGAGAAAGTAAGAATGTAGCATTTATTGCAGTAAATGATGGCTCCACGATCAATAACCTACAGGTTGTAGCTGATGCCGAGAAATTTGGTGAAAGTATATTAAGGAGAATAACCACCGGTGCCAGTCTGGCAGTGACCGGGGAGCTGGTAGAATCTATGGGGAAAGGACAAAGCTGTGAGTTGGTAGCTGAGACGATAGAGGTCTTTGGTGAGGCTGATCCGGATAAGTATCCGCTGCAGCCTAAGAAGCACAGCCTTGAATTTTTACGTGAAATAGCTCATCTGCGGCCAAGAACAAACACATTTAGCGCTATCATGCGGGTAAGGCATGCGCTGGCGTTTGCGGTGCATCGGTTTTTCCATGAGAAAGGATTTGTCTACCTAAACACACCGATCATTACAGCTTCTGATGCGGAGGGGGCAGGAGAAACTTTTCACGTCACAAACTTTGACCTGGATAGCATTCCGAAAACCGAAGATGGTCAGGTAGATTATAAAAAAGACTTCTTTGAAAAGGAGGCCAACCTGACCGTTTCAGGACAGTTGGAAGGGGAGCTGGCGGCTCTTGCCCTTTCCGAGATCTATACTTTTGGCCCGACTTTTCGCGCTGAAAACTCCAACACGACCCGACACCTCGCGGAGTTTTGGATGATCGAGCCGGAGATGGCTTTTTATGATATTTCAGACAACATGGATCTGGCTGAGGAAATGCTTAAATACCTCGTGAAATATGCCCTGGACCACTGTCCTGACGATCTGGCCTTCCTTGAGAAACGGGTGCAGGAGGAGGAAAAAAATAAACCTCAGCATGAGCGTAGTGAGATGACCCTCACAGAAAAGCTTAGGTTCGTGCTGGAAAATGACTTTGAGCGGATTACTTACACAGACGCCATTGAGATACTGAAGCGTTCCAAACCCAACCAGAAGAAAAAATTCCAGTATCTGATTGAAGAATGGGGAGCAGATCTGCAGTCTGAGCATGAGCGGTACCTGGTAGAAAAACACTTCAAGAAGCCGGTTATTCTCTACAACTACCCTAAAGACATCAAAGCATTCTACATGCGTCAGAATGATGATGGCAAGACCGTGGCAGCAATGGATGTCTTATTTCCGGGGATTGGGGAGATCATAGGGGGCTCTCAAAGGGAAGAGCGATTAGATAATCTCACTCAACGAATGAAGGAGATGGACATACCTGTGGATGAAATGTGGTGGTATCTGGAAACCAGGAAATTTGGGACTGTTCCTCATAGTGGGTATGGTTTAGGCTTTGAGCGGATGATCCAGTTTGTAACAGGAATGGGTAATATCAGGGATGTGATTCCATTCCCTCGTACTCCGGGAAACTGCGAGTTTTAGGCTAGCCCATAAAACCGTCTGTCCAGCTGGATAAACTCTGAGCCGGTTACTTGAACATGCGTTTCAAATTGAAGGGCCCTGGGATTGAGAATTACATTGGTTTCGTCAGGAATGATAACTGAGGGCACGATCAGACCCATGCAATTCTTACTGAAATGACTGGCAGCAATCTTTTGGGTGTCGGGACTGTATTCAAGGGATTTCCAGTTTTCTGGTAATTCCTTTGCGGTGATAACCTTGAGCAAGGATGGTTTTCGGATTTCAATAGCGGAGATCACAATATCCCCTGGATACGAATCCCGATCCAGCTGGTGCACAAGAAATTCAAGATAGGCTAAAGACCTGTGGCAGGCTGTGTATACGGCATGCTGCCCTTTTTCAGACCAGCGTCCACCATAAAGGTAAGATCCGTAACCAGACAGGTCGTTGGCATACTTTCGTTTAGAAATTCGGTAGACGATCACGCCAGTATGCCATGCTCTATTCTTCCCAGCTCATCTATTACGACCTGACAGCCGGTTGAAGTTTTAAGGAAGTGGATGGGTTGATCGCCCAGTATTGGATGGTATTTTTTCAGCCAGTTTTTGAAGAGGTCAATGTCTTCAAAAACTTCTTCTCCCTTTTTGAAAACCCGTATGATATTGAGGATGCGCTCACCCATAGCTTCGTCCAAAACTTCTTTTCTGCTAAATGTCTTTAGTGAATAAGGCAGCAAGTCTTCAAACTCAGCTTTGCTGCTCCCGATCGTTTTAAGAAATTCCCAAAGCATTGCAGTCTTTATACCTTTCCTTGCTTCTCTAATTAAAGCTACGTCTGTCTGAAGGGTGTTTTTGGGTAAACCGTAAGCCGCTAATGGTTCTTCTACTTTCATAATGCGGACAAATTTCACTTAAGTATACGGATTTTTGTCCAAATGAGTTAATATTCCTGCTTATATCTTTGACCACTTTTGGGAATTCCTACGGTATTTTTATCCAGATAGTACTCTGCTTTTATTGAATTTTGCCCGGAAAATCTCATGACATAAATTTCAAAGTGGAGGTGTGGTCCGCTGGCCCACCCAGTGTATCCACTTAGTGCTATGGGATCGCCTGTTTTCACTTTATCTCCCACCTTCACCAACGATCCGCGTTTTTTGATGTGAGAATAGTCAGCGATAGAACCATCTGAGTGTTTTACAAGAACAAAGTTGTTATACTGGGAGCACTCCTCCCGGGGACATCCACGATTATGCTCATCCACTACTCTGGTGACCACCCCGTCCCGGACGGCGGTTATTTTAGTTCCTTCATCCATATTGAAGTCTACGGCATACTGGTCCATATGAGTCGGACGTTCGTTGTAGCCCTGACCTACTATATATTCTTGCCCTTTAGGGTATGGGAGGTAGTAAATGTGCCCATCATCGTGTGTTCCGGTAACATCGCCAGCTATGTAGGTGTATTCGTACTTATATGAATAGCTTTTGTTGGGTTCGGGAGTGATGGTTAAGAAGTATATCCTGGTTTTTGGAGCAACTACTTTTACAATCGGCAGATCCTCCGATGGTTTCATGCCTTTTAGGGTCACATCGAGCTTTACACTCTGCTCAAATTCTGCAGGATTTTCCGCATAAATCAAAATTTCATTTCTTTCACCTCTTTCTGAAATGATCTTTACATCCTGGCTGTAACTGTAAAAGGAGGCTGAGACGGCAATTAAAAAATTAAAAATCACTTTCAACTTGTAGAAACTTTTTTCGGTTCTTCTTTAAAGTCCATATCAGAAAATTTTCCGACAGGAGGGCGATATTTTTGGAAAGGGATACTCAAAAGCTTACCAAGCCTGTCGTTTTCTTCAGGTTTCATATGTGTATCGATCCCATACTTTAGTGTCCTGGTATCTTCTACGCTTGCATAGGTACCAAAGATTCGATCCCAGATAGAAAGGATATTGCCATAGTTGGTATCAGTAAGTGGCTGGGTGTAGTGGTGATGGACCTTATGCATGTGTGGAGTCACAAAAATGTACGACAAGGCTTTATCAAATCTTCTGGGTAAATTGATGTTAGCATGGGTGATATGCGCAAACAACACCGAAAATGATTGATAAAGCATGACTATTCCTATGGGAGCTCCCACAACCATTACCGCTAAAATGGTAAAAGATATTCTGAAAACCGTTTCACCCGGATGATGTCTCAGCCCGGTAGTGACATCCACCGTGGTATCGCTGTGATGGATCAGGTGAAATTTCCACATCCATTTGATCTTATGCTCCAGCCAGTGGATAAAATAAGCTCCGATCAGGTCAAGAAGCATAATGCCTAAAATGACCTGAGCCCATAGAGGGAGGTCAACCAGATATAAAAGCCCTATTTGGTTCTCTGCCACGAAATTTGATGCCATAAACAGAACACTAGCAAGGCCAAAACCTATAATCGCAGTGGTCAGGGTGAAGAAGAGGTTTAGCCCTGCATGCCGGATTTTCCTGTACTGAAAACTAAACAGAGGTAAAACACCCTCTGCTATCCAGAATAAGACGATGCCTCCGATAAGGATCATAGATCGAAACCAGGTAGGCACATCCGCAAAAAAGTCAATCAGGGATTCCATCATCTAAGGGGTTTTTTACAAGAAACAGAATACAAGGCTTTGAAATTCCGCTTCTTTTGAGATTTTCATCTAGAAATTTATTTAAAAAATCTCCATTTCTAAAGTATTGATTACATTTTTGAATTTATTACTATAAAAATAGTTGTATAATTATGATTATAGTTATAGTATTGCTGTATGAAGGAATTGACCAAAGCAGAGGAACAACTGATGCAATACCTGTGGGAGCTAAAAAGCGCCTACCTGAAAGATATTGTAGAGCAGTATCCTGAACCACGGCCAGCATATACCACCATTTCTACGGTGGTCAATGTGTTGGTGAAAAAAGGTTTTATTGATTATAAAACTCACGGAAAAGTGCGGGAGTACTTTCCTGAGGTGAGTAAGGAGAAATACACTAAACAGTTCTTCAAAGGCCTGCTTAATAGTTTTTTTGGTAACTCTACCAGGCAGTTTGCATCCTTCTTTGCCAGGGACAATGAGCTTTCTGTAGAGGAGCTAAAGGAGATCAGGTCTATGATAGATGAGCAGATAAATAAGCAGAAGGATGGAGATAAATGATGCATTAGTATACCTTTTGAAAGGGTCGCTGATACTAGTGGTTTTTTATTCGGTATATTATTTACTGATGCGTAACCGCACCACTCACGCCTGGAATCGGGCGTATCTCCTGGGTACACTTTTGCTGGCTTTGGCTATTCCTTCATTAGAGTTTCCATCTTTTGCAGATGTACCAATTGTAGATGACACGGGTTCATTTCATTGGGTTTCAGAATCAGATTGGATTGCTAAAAAAATCAATGTGGACAATAAAGTATCCGGAAGTCAATTTTCATGGTTTGAGTTTTTAGTGCCCTTTTATTGTCTGCTGGGAGGTGTATTTTTTCTTAAGTCGTTGTTTCACCTGATTATTCTTAATCAGCTAAAAAAGAAAAGTAAGTATGTAAAAAAGCAAGAAGTTAATCTCTATGTAATACCTCATGATAAGCCATTCAGTTTTCTGAATAATGTTTTCATTCCTGAAAAAATATTTGGGACTGAAGCATTTGAAAAAATCATGGCCCATGAGCGTGCACATGTGCGGCAGTTCCATTCGTTGGATCGGCTGCTGGTGGATTTTTATGTTGCTCTGTTTTGGTTCAATCCCTTCATCTATTTGTACCGAAGAGCACTCATCGAAATCCACGAATTTCAGGCAGATGAAGCGGTGGTTAGAGAACTTCAGGACCCAGTTGAGTACCAGGAGATTCTATTTGCACAACTCAGTTCGCTTGCATATTCTGGTTTGGTGAGTCATTTCAATTTTTCAATGATTAAAAAACGAATTGTAATGATGAACAAATCACATAAAAAACAATCCGGATGGTATTATTTGATTGCCGTGCCGGTTATTCTTTCAGTAGTTTTCGCTTTTTCATCCAGGGAAGTGAATAGAAACTTTAGCTGGATTGAAGGAGAAATCACCGTGATGATAGAGCCGGAGATTCCTGATCTGGAAGTACCTGACCCGGAACCATCCATTATGCCTGTAGAGTATAGGGAGTCCAGAGTCAGGATGAGTTCGGGGTTCGGCAAACGAATAGACCCTTTTTCCAAGAAGGAGAGGTACCATTTTGGGGTGGATTTTTCAGCCCCGTTGGGAACGCCGGTATTGGCGACCGCTGACGGAAAGGTTATTGAGGTGGAAACATATCCCAATGGCTATGGCAAAAGGATTGTCATTCAGCATGGAACCTTTGTCACAAGATATGCTCAGCTTTCTGAATTTAAAGTCTCAGAAGGACAGGCAGTGAAAAAAGGTGATGTCATAGCATTAGTGGGTAGCTCCGGCAGGTCCACTGCTCCACACCTTCACTATGAAGTGATGAAAGATGGCAAACATGTAGATCCTGCTAATTACATCCGGGACTATGAATTCAAAATGAAAAAGAAGGAAGACAAAGAATAGAAGAGAGTTGATGAATTGAAAAAAGCGCCAGATCGGCGCTTTTTTCATATATGGCTAAACAAGAGGGATTTACTTAACAAAGACCCAATCAACGAAGGTGGTATTTTTCAGGTCTAATTGCCCATTCCTCAGAGGCTTTCGGCTTTTCAGAAGCCTGAAGTATCCCAGCTGACCAGGTTGATTTTTCCTGAAATTCTTATCGTCTTTGGGTTTGATCAGTGCATTGTATATAACCTTTCCGCTTTTGAATTTGATGGGTTTGGATAGTGTCACGAGCAGCCAGTTTTGGCTATCTCCGAAATCCACTTTTTGAACTACTTTCACTCTTTGGGGGGTAATGTGTTCCATAAGCTTATTCCACCGGAAGAGTCTTAGTTCAAAAGTGTCTTCAGCTGCTTCTCTGATCTTTACTCCCACCTTCTTAGTGGTTTTAGCTGGTATAAGGAAGATCAGTAGGTAAGCAAGAGGTACTATATTGAACTGGATCAGGTAGCCATTGAAACTTACCGTTTGTCCTTCAAGTAAATACGTGAAATATTGGGTGAAACTTATCACGGTTAGCTCTAACGGACCGAAATCCAATCCTGGAAAATTGATCATCAATTTTTCAGGCAGCTGGACAACTACAAGTTGCAGAAGTATCCACAACAAGAAAACAAACCTCGAGAGCGCAGATCTCCCTAAAAAAAGAAGCACTCCGAAAACCCCAAGCCCTGCATTGATCAGGGCTACATAATTATTATCATTGACACTGGACAGATCCAGAAAAGGGAAAATAGTTAAGGCGGCAGAGGTTATGATAATAATTGAAAAAATTATATTTTTTATCATAATAATGCCATTTACGATAAAATTAAGATTTTTTTGCATTTGATCCAATTTTTTTAATCGTATGGAGCAAAATTTTTGAATTGATAGTGATAGTGGACTGGAATGAGAAAGACTCACTTTGGCATGTATTTCCGAAGGCAGGGATTTTGAAAAAGGAAATTAAGTAGCCTCTCCAGGAATCGAATCGGACCGCCGACGCGGACTAGTCGTCCACACTGGATCTAGAGTTTAGGATTTTGATAGAAAATAAACATTAAAGTAGCCCCGACAGGAATCGAACCTGTATCAAAAGTTTAGGAAACTTCTATTCTATCCATTGAACTACGGGGCCAGTCTCTTTCGAGAGGCGCAAAAATAGCAAAATACATCTGTCAAGGCAATTAGTATGCTGATTAATCAGTATTGTTCCGGTTGCAGGTAATGCGGATAGATCTTCAGATGCTCTTTTTTGGCCTCTTTTCCAATTAAATCCCTAAGCTCCTGGATATGATATTTTGTTTTTGCCGAAACAAAGATAGACGGATAGGACTTTCCGTTAACCCCACTATGTAATGAAGAAATGTCCTCTACTTTGTCCACTTTATTGAAGATTTTGATCGTCCTGATGTCCGCAGCGCCGATCTCATCAAGGGTTTGTTCCACTACCTCGATGTGCTCTTCATACGCCGGATTAGATGCATCAACTACATGGAGCAGAATATCAGCTTCTTTTACTTCTTCCAAAGTAGATTTAAAGGACTCGATCAGGCTGTGAGGGAGCTTTCTGATAAAACCGACAGTGTCTGAAAGTAAAAAAGGGATTTGGTCGATAACGACTTTCCGAACGGTAGAGTCTACCGTTGCAAACAACTCATCCTTTGCATATACTTTTTCTTTACTAATCAGGCGCATCAGGGTAGATTTCCCGGCATTTGTGTAACCTACCAGGGCTAGTCGCACGATTCCATCTCGTGATTTCCGCCTTGTGGCCGCCTGGGTTTCTATCTTGTCCAGTTTTTTGCGGAGGATGTTAATCTGGTTGCGGATGTTCCTTCTATCGGTCTCAATCTCTTTCTCCCCAGCACCACCACGTGTACTGGTACCACCACGCTGACGCTCCAGGTGAGTCCACATTCGGGTTAGCCTTGGCAAAAGGTATTCATACCTGGCCAGCTCCACCTGGGTTTTTGCCTGGTTTGTTTTTGCTCGCTTGAGAAAAATATCCAGTATCAAGAGGCTGCGGTCGTAGATCTTCACTTTAAACTCCCGCTCCAGGTTGCGGAGCTGTGATGGAGACAGATCATCATCAAAAATGACATTTTTTACATCCCTGGCTTTTACGTATTCTTTCACTTCTGCAAGCTTTCCCTTACCGATAAAGCTTCTCGGGTCAGGATGCTCCAGCTTTTGTGAATAACTCTTCAGAATATTTATATTCAATGTCTGAGCCAGAAACTCCAACTCATCAAGGTACTCCTGTGTTTTTTCATCTGATTGAGATTTTGGGGCCACCGCCACCAATACACCGTATTCTGCCTCTTTTTTGGTTTCAATCATATAATTTTTCGCGCTATTATTGATAACAGTACATATATTGTGAGTACTAAGTTTCAAAATTAACCAAAATCTACAGGCATTTATTCTCTGGCTAAAGTGAAAGTAGCTATAATCATAAATACAAGCTGGAACATCTATAATTTTCGTTTGGGACTGGTCCGTCAGCTCCTCAGTGAGGGGCATGAAGTCTGTGCTATAGCGCCGGAGGATGAATATTCTCAAAAGCTGACCGATGAAGGTTGTCACTTTTACCCGGTAGCTATGAGTGGTAGCGGTATGAATCCCGTGAAAGATTTGGGTTTGATGATTCGTTTGATGAGTGTACTGAGAAGAGCTCGCCCGGATGTCATACTTACTTACACCATCAAACCAAATATTTATACATCATTGTTGAGTGGGCTTTTAAGGATACCTGTAATTTGCAATGTCAGCGGTCTTGGAACCGTTTTTCTTTGGAAAGGGTATGTTCGCACACTTGCTGTATCGCTCTACTCCATGGCGTTCCGTTTTAGTTCATGGGTTTTCTTCCAAAACGAGGATGATCAAAATGATTTTTTAGACCAGGTGCCTGTAGATCGGGCAAAAACCAGTTTACTTCCGGGCTCAGGAGTAGATACTGATCATTTCCAACCTGCTAATTCGACTCTTAATGAGACACCTGCTTTTTTGATGGTATCCAGGTTGCTGGTGGAAAAAGGAGTATACGACTACATTGATGCAATTAAAATTGCTAAAAGACATGGCGTGAAGGCCAGGTTTATGTTGGTCGGAAGTTTAGATGAGCAACACTCCAGGTCGATAAAAAGGGCTGAGCTGGAAGCCTGGGTGGATGAAGGCTTGATCGAATATCACGATCATGTAGAGGATATAAGGGTTTTTCTGCGAGAAGCTGATGCCGTGGTGTTGCCCTCTTACCGGGAAGGGACGCCAAAAACCCTGCTTGAGGCCGGTGCAATGGGTAAAGCGCTTATTGCCACTGATGTGCCCGGATGCAGACAAGTAGTAAGGGACGGTGAGACAGGTTTTTTGTGTAAACCGCTAAAACCTAATGACCTTGCGGGCAAACTACGGCTTTATCTTTCCCTTTCCAGCCAGGAGCGGGCAGAGATGGGCGAGAAAGCCCGTGAAAGCATTGTAAACCGCTATGACCAAAAACTGGTCATCGATCAATATTTGCGTAAGATCGAAGAACTTACAAAACCAGTCTAAATTTGCGCTGCTACGATATTTTTACCTTTATATTTACCTTCGAGCAACAAAACAGCCGCATTTCTTTATGAAAAAATCATTTACTGTCCGTTTAGGAGTACTACTTTGTGGTGTTGTGTTGCTGTCATCCTGCAGAGCATATAAGCAGGACATCATGTTTCGCCTGGATGAAAATTTCACAGCTTCAGATTTAGCCACTCCTGTTTCCCAGGCTGAAAGAAATTACAGGCTGCAGGTGGATGACATTATCCAACTGGACGTTTTTACCAATGATGGTGAGCGTATTGTAGACCCAAATTTCGAACTTTCTCAGGGGCTGAATAATCAAGCCTTACAGGCAAAAAAACAATTTCAATACTTAGTTCAGACTGAAGGTACGGTGAAGTTTCCGGTAGTAGGAAAGAAAAAAATAACCGGATTGACTGTAGACGAGGCAGAAACGATGTTAGAAGAAAGTTTCGATGAGTATTACAAAGGAAGCTTCGTGAGACTCATCGTACTAAATCGGAGAGTGATAGTGCTGGGAGCAAATGGAGGGAAGGTTATTCCCATTCAAAATGAAAACACCTCCCTGGTAGAAGTGCTGGCTCTATACGGAGGACTAAACCTGGGTGCCAAGGCGCAAAACATAAAATTAATCAGGGGAGATCTGGCTAATCCCGAAGTTTACCAAATCGACCTGGCCACTGTAAGCGGAATGAAAAATTCTATAGTAGAAGTGGAGTCTGGCGATATAATCTATGTGGTGCCCTGGAGAAGACCTTGGATTGAGTCTTTACGGGATGTCTCGCCTGTGCTTAGCCTTGCATCGAGCGTGCTTACATTAATTGTTGTGGTCCAGAACTTAGCGAGGTGACAGAAGAATTGCAAAATAAACGAATGGAGCGTCCGGAGGATGATTTTATCAATTCTTTTGATCCGGAGAAGTTTCTTTTTGTTCTCAGAAAGAGTATGCTGTGGTGTGTCTTGTTTATGACTGTCACTTGTGCATTGGCCTACCTTTATGTTCGTTATACCAAGCCCCTTTTCGAGTCAGAATCCGTTTTGAAGCTGGACTTTCAGAGTGAGGCCAAGACCCTGGGTCTTGCAAATATGGAAGCGATAGATTTAAGCGAGCTTTCAGGAGAGATAGAGATATTGAAATCAAAGCTTTTCTTCTCACAGGTCATTGATGCTGTTAACCTGGATGTTTCCTATTATTACTATGGGAGATACCTCGTGGATGAACGCTACCGAAACAATCCTTTTGTGGTTTCTTACCTGATTAAAAATGGTTCATTTTACGATAAACCCATTGACCTGATAATAGAAGGTAATGACACTTTTACCCTGGAGTATACCTGGGGGGATGAGGAATTTCAGCAGTCGTATAGGTATGGGGAGGATATCCAAACCAGCCATTTCAATTTCAGGATAGACAAGACACAGGACTTCTCGCTTCCCCTGGTGGAGGGAAGGTACTTTTTTACAGTCAACAGCCGAGATGCTCTGATCAGGTATTTTCAAAATAATGTAGAAGTCCGGCCTGAAAACTTTAATGCCAAAACCATCCGTATATCATTAGCGGATTATAATAAATATAAAGCCAGAGACCTGGTGACGGCTATAGACACCATTTACCTGGAATACACGAAGGAAGCTAAAAATAAGACCATAGAGCAGAAGATCAGCTTTCTCAATGCCCAGATAAGTGACACGGAGCAAAAGCTGGAAGAATTTGAAACCTACTTTGAGACCTTTACTATTGAAAACCGTACGGTAAATCTTCAGAGTGATCTGGCAAAAACCATTCGGCAACTGGACTACCTGGATTCCAGCAGGTTTAATTTAAGGGTGCGTCTCTCCGATGCAGAGTTGCTGAAGGAGCAGCTTAAATCAGAAGAACCTCTGATGATCAATCCGGCAATATTTAACCGAATGCCCCCCTCTGTCAGAGAAGATGTGGATGAATATGAAAAAATCCTCACGGAACGGTCGCTTAAGCTTGGCTCTTACAACGAAAATACCCATGTGATCCGGCAGATAAATAAACAACTCAGCGCCATAGAGAGTGACCTGCTGCAAACTGTAGAAAACTATATCGAAAGTTTAGAAAGTCAGCTTAGTAGTATCCAGGTCAGAAGAGCTAATCTGGAGAATAGCTTTGTTGAACTGCCTTCCATGGGGACTGAGTATAATAAAAACAAGCGCTTTTATTCTTTACAAGAGGAGTTTTTGCTTTCTCTCCGTCAGTCCAAAATGGAGCTTGAAATTACCCGTGCCGGTACAGTAACCAACTTTGTGATCCTTTCTCCTGCATCTCTGCCATCCACCCCCATCAAGCCTCAACCTTTGATGATCTATGGAATTGGCATCACAGTTGGTTTGGTGATATCCCTGGGGTTCATACTGGTCCGGTACCTGTTTCATAATAAAATAAGTAGCCTGAAAGAGCTTGAACGGTTGATCAGTGTTCCGGTCATTGGCACTGTGCCGGAGTATTCATCTGAGAAATTACCCTTAACCAGGCTGGTTGTAAAACCAGGTTCAAAATCGGCTGTTAGTGAATCCCTGAGGACCATCAGAACCAATATGGACTTTATCAACGGCAAAAAAGACACCAAGCTTATAACTATTACCTCAACAGTATCAGGAGAAGGGAAGACCTTTGTTGCGGTAAACCTCGGAGCAATCATAGCTTTCTCCAAACAAAAGGTGTGTATAGTTGACCTGGATATGCGAAAACCCAAAGTCCACATTGCCTTTGGAGATGATGCATCACCCAATGGGATGAGTACATTACTGATAGGGAAGAGTAAGCTGAAGGAGACCATCCGAACTTCTTCCATAGAAAACCTTGATTACATCCCTGCCGGTCCAAATCCGCCCAACCCTTCTGAGCTGATCCTGAATGAAGAGTACGACAAGGTTTTAGAAAACCTCAAAAAGCATTACGATGTGGTTATTTTGGATACGCCGCCAGTAGGGCTCGTTACAGACGCTGTGTTATCAATGAAGAAATCGGATATTCAGCTGTACGTGGTGCGGGCAGATTATTCCAAAAGATCGTTTGTGAAATCTATCGAAGGGCTGAAAACCGTAAACCGATTTAAAAACCTGTCCGTAATCTTTAACTCCCTGAAACCCGGTGGACGGGGTGGTTACGGGTACGGCTATGGCTATGGGTATGGATACGGTTATGGATATTACGAAGAAACTAAAAAAAGCTGATACCTTTGCGGCCCATTGAGGTAGGTTATGCTTGGTTGGTTTTCAGAGAAAAGGTCTTTAAGGCAAAAGGTAGACATTCATAGTCATCTACTCCCAGGACTTGATGATGGGGTCACATCCTATGATGAAGCCATCGAGATCCTGCGGGTCTTTCAGGACCTGGGTTATAAGAAGGTGATCACTACCCCTCATATCTATACTGATCATTACCCAAATACTCCACAAAACATTTTGCAACGCTGTGAAGTACTTAGAGAAAAAATTGAAGATAGTGAGCTTACGATAGATCTGGAGGCGGCCGCAGAGTATTTTATTGATGAGCACTTTCTAAAATTCATTGAGAAAGAGATTCTTTCTTTCGGAGGAAAATACGTACTGGTAGAGACAGCGTTCTATTCCAGACCCCTTATTTTCAATGAAGCCATATTTAAGCTAAAATCAGCTGGTTATACGCCAGTTTTGGCGCATCCGGAGCGTTATTTATATCTGGAGGATGATCTCTCCTGGCTGCATGAAATACGTGAAAGTGGAGTGAGGCTCCAGATCACCGCCACCTCTTTCGTTGGGGTTTATGGTGATAAATCCAGAAAAGTAGCAGAAAACCTGTGGAATAAAGGACTTGTTGATTTTATTGGTTCGGATATTCACAGGGCTCGTCAGACTAATGTATTAAAGCGGGCGTTAAACAAAAAAGTAAAACCCCGGGAGTTGCTGAACGCGGAATTGATTTAGCGTGTTTTATGTGGATAACTTTTGCCATGGGTTGGTTAAAGGCATGGGATTTTAAAGTATATTGTTAAAACTTCAATCACGTAGTTTAACTTTTTTATATGCAAGAAGAGTATAAGCGCAAGGAAGAGAGGGAGTTGATACGAAAGTTTGAAGCATTCCTTAAGAATCGGGAGACCTATTACTTTGATGAGGATACTTATCTGCAGGTCATTTCCTACTACCAAAATCATGAAAAATTCGGAGCTGGGCTAAAGGCATGTCAGTTTGGGCTGGAGCAGTTTCCGTTTTCTCTGGACATTGTCATGGAAAAAGCGGACCTGCTGGTGAAGCTGGACAGGCATCTGGATGCACTGAATACGCTTGATGAGGCTTTGTCATTTCACCCCAACGATCCGGAAATTCTCCTTCAGAAAGGCACAATCCATTCGTTAATGTCTCAATATGAGGCTGCTATAGTATGCTATGAGCAGACTCTGGACTACATGGAGGAGAAAGACGAAATTTATTATAGCATAGGCCTGGCCTATCAGGGGATGAACAGGTTTGAGGAAGCTGCTGAAAGCTATAAAAAAGCTATTGAGTACAACATGCTCAATGAAAATGCCTTGTATGAGCTGGCTTATTGCCTGGATCTTACCGGAGAGCTCGAGAGCAGTCTTTCGTATTATAAGAAGTTTATTGATCAGGATCCGTATTCGGAATATGCCTGGTACAACCTGGGGATCGTTTACAACAAGCTGGAGAAATATGAGGAGGCCATAGATGCTTACGAGTATGCCATTGCTATTGATGATGATTTCAGCAGCGCTCATTTCAATATAGGGAACACTTATATGAACATGGAGCTGTTTGATAAAGCCCTGAATGCCTACACTAAGACCCTGGAGATTGAAGGGCCAACAGCTGAGACCTACTGCCATGTAGGTGCTGCTTATGAGAAAATGGGGCATTATGACCTGGCAGTAAAACACTATCAAAAAGCCACCAAACTTGATCAGCTATACCATGAAGCATGGTATGGGCTTGGAGTCAGTCTGTCGCTTCAGGAAAAGTGGCATGAAGCCATCCACTTTCTGAATAAAGCCCTCAAACTGGATGTGGAAAACGGCTTATACTGGAAAGCTGTAGCTGATGCCGAGTCTAAGATCGGCAACATTGTTTCCGCATTAGAAGCCTATGCTGAGGCTAGTGAAATGGATCCTGAAAATCCGGAGGTCTGGCTGGACTGGTCCAATGTATTTTATGAGCAGGGTGATTTTGATCAGGCCCAAAACATTGTGGAAGAGGGGCTTGCGGAAATACCTGATGATGCCAACCTTTATTACCGGAGTGTGGTATACCTTATCGAAAATGGGCGATACAAGATGGCTATCAATCGACTTGAGACCGCTTTGATCCTTGATTATGAAGGACACCTTCAGTTATTTGACTATTTTCCCAATCTGCAGACGCAAAAAGCCCTTTTTAAGATCATAGATCAATATCGCAAAAACAATTCATAATATTTGGGTCATTTTCATCAGAATTTTTGATTTTTGGGGCTTGAAAATTTTGGTGAGTAAAGTATCCCTATGAACTATTACTTGAATCAGATTCCGGAAAGGACATCTAAGCCCAGAACCACTGGTTTTACCATGGTTATGGATAAAGGACTTAGTATAAGAGAGACAGAAGATATGCTTAGCATTTCAGGCGATTACATAGATATTGTAAAGCTGGGCTGGGCTACTTCTTATGTGACAAAAAATCTAAAAGAAAAACTAGCTGTATATAAAGCGGCCAACGTCCCGGTATATCTGGGAGGAACTTTGTTTGAAGCTTTTATAGTCCGTGGCCAGTTTGAAGATTATCAAAAAGTACTTGATGATCTGGAGCTGGAGTATGCAGAGGTATCCGACGGTTCCATAGAGCTCGATCATGATAAAAAGTGTGAGATGATCCATACCCTGGCCAAGCAGGTAACTGTATTGAGTGAGGTAGGTTCTAAAGATGTGGCTAAGATCATCCCTCCATACAAGTGGATAGAGCAAATGCAAACGGAGCTGGATGCAGGTGCGTGGAAAGTGATAGGTGAGGCGCGTGAGAGTGGTAACGTAGGCCTCTTCAGGGATTCCGGTGAGGTACGACAGGGACTTGTGGAGGAGATCCTTACCAAGATACCCGAAGAGAAGATCCTTTGGGAAGCTCCGCAAAAAGCTCAGCAGGTATGGTTTATAAAATTGATCGGTGCGAATGTAAACCTTGGAAATATTGCGCCAAATGAAGTGATCCCATTAGAAACCATCAGGCTTGGTCTGAGAGGGGATACCTTCGATCATTTTCTGGATAAATTAAAATAACCGTAGGTTCTATTTTCTAAGAATGCGCCTAAACCCTACATTGGATTGATGAAAAGGATCAGATTATTCCTGAAAGGCATGGCTATGGGAGGTGCTGACGTTATCCCGGGGGTTTCAGGCGGTACCATTGCATTGATCACAGGAATTTATGAAGAGCTTATCAATTCAATTAAATCTATCGATGCTTTAGCATTAAAGCTGATCCTTAGGCTCGACTTACAGGCCTTTTGGAAACAGATCAATGGGGCTTTTTTGGTAAATGTATTTCTTGGGATTTTGGTCAGCATTTTTTCTTTAGCAAAGCTGGTCACTTACCTTATGGAAAATGAGCCTATTCCTCTGTGGTCATTTTTCTTCGGACTCATTCTCGTGTCGGCATTTTATGTGCTTCCTAAAGAAAGGAAACCAGTTTCGTATGTTTTCTTACTAATTGGTATAGCCGTTGCATTTCTGATTACTTCTCTGACACCTACCAATACACCTACTGGATATCTGTACATTTTTATTTCCGGAGCTGTGGCTATTTGTGCCATGATCCTCCCGGGTATTTCCGGAGCATTTATCCTATTGCTTTTGGGTAAGTATGAGTATGTTTTGAATGCCGTTAAGACCCTGGATATCCTGACTATTTTGGTTTTTGCTTCCGGGTGCGGTGTTGGGATTATTTCTTTCTCGAAATTAATCCACTGGTTATTGCAGAAGTACAGGGGAGCTACTTTAGCTACCTTGTCAGGGTTCATGTTGGGATCATTGAATAAGATCTGGCCCTGGAAGGAAACCATTGACGAGCGCTTTAGAAATCTTTCACCTGTTTCCTATAGTGCTATTACAGGTCAGCCAAATGAATTATATTTAGCAATACTTTTTTTCCTGCTCGGTTTTGTGATAGTAATCGCACTGGAGTGGATAGGTAGAAAAATTGCTTAAATGAAAAGATTTGGACTTGTTGGGTACCCGCTCGGGCACTCTTTTTCCCGGACTTATTTTAAAGAAAAGTTTGAGCAACTTGGGTTGAGTAACAATCACAAGTATCAGCTTTTTGAGATTGAATACCTGAAAGACTTCCCACCCATTTGGGAAAGATACCCTGATCTGATTGGGGTAAACGTTACTGTTCCTCATAAGGAAAACATCCAGCGGTTTTTAGATCGTCTTGACAGCAGTGCCCAAAAAGTAGAAGCAGTAAATGTGGTCAAGAAAGAAAATGGCAAGCTTGTGGGCTACAACAGTGATTTTTATGGCTTTAAGCTGTCTGTTCAAAACTATTTTCAGGATAGACAAATGATCAGGAATGCCTTGGTGCTTGGTGCTGGCGGTGCTTCCAAAGCAGTGGAGGCTGCCTTCCTGGACCTGGGCGTCAATTATAAGCTGGTTTCCAGGCAGGCAGGAAAAGCTGATCTGACCTATGATGATTTGAAAAACGATCCTTCGCATATGGGGCAGGCGGATATGATCGTAAACACTACACCGCTTGGGATGCATCCTGATATTGACGGAAAACCAGACATCCCGTATGACTTAATAAGACCGGAACAATACCTGTATGATCTCGTTTACAACCCGGAGGAGACAGCATTTATGAGAGAGGGGAGAAGCCGGGGAGCCCGGACCAAAAACGGGTTGGAAATGCTGTATTTGCAGGCCGATCGCGCCTGGGAAATATGGACCTATTAATTCATGGATTTTAAAATTACTTCTGAGTATGTGCCTACAGGAGATCAGCCACAGGCCATCGCTCAGCTTTCAGAAGGTATTAAGAATGGAGAACCCGCACAGGTACTTCTGGGTGTGACAGGTTCAGGGAAGACTTTTACTATGGCCAATGTGGTACAGGAGGTAGAACGCCCTACATTGGTGCTCTGTCATAATAAAACACTGGCGGCACAGCTATATGGTGAGTTTAAAAGCTTTTTCCCGGAGAATGCCGTAGAGTACTTTATTTCCTACTATGATTACTACCAGCCGGAAGCTTTTATTCCTACAACAAACCTTTATATTGAGAAAGACCTTTCTATCAACGAAGAAATAGAAAAACTCCGCCTCAGCGCTACATCTGCTTTGTTGTCAGGAAGGCGAGATGTCATCGTTGTGGCTTCTGTATCGTGCATCTACGGTATAGGCAACCCGGAGGAGTTTGGTAAAAATGTCATTAAAGTTCAGGAAGGAGAAGAGCTTCCCAGAAATCAATTTCTTTTTAAGCTGGTAGATATCCTTTATAGCCGGACAGAGGCGGAATTTAAAAGAGGAAACTTCAGGGTGAAAGGGGACACTGTAGACGTGTTTGTAGCCTATGCGGACTTTGCATATCGGTTTATTTTCTGGGGAGATGAGGTAGAGGCGATTCATCGCATAGACCCTGAAACTGGAGAAAAGATATCCGAGGAGCGTATTGTTACGATCTTTCCGGCAAACCTTTTCGTGACGGGTAAGGATCAGCTGAATGTGGCTATTACTGAAATACAGGATGATATGGTGGCTCAGGTTCAGTTCTTTGAGGAGGAAAGACGATTTCTTGAAGCTAAACGGCTCAAAGAACGGACGGAATTTGACCTTGAGATGATCAGGGAAATTGGTTATTGTTCAGGTGTAGAGAATTATTCGAGGTATTTTGATCGCAGAAATCCGGGAGCCCGGCCCTTCTGCTTACTGGATTATTTTCCGGATGACTACCTGATGATCATAGATGAGAGCCATGTGACCGTGCCCCAGGTACGGGCCATGTGGGGCGGTGATCGAAGCAGGAAAGTAAACCTCGTGGATTATGGGTTCAGGTTACCGTCAGCACTCGATAATCGTCCGCTGACATTTAATGAATTTGAAGAAATGCTTAACCAGGTCATTTTCGTCAGTGCTACTCCCTCTGAGTATGAGCTTAGAAAATCAGAAGGGGTAGTGGTGGAGCAGCTTATCCGGCCTACTGGCCTTCTTGACCCGATCATAGATGTACGTCCCAGTGCCAATCAGATCGATGACCTGCTGGAAGAAATACATTTAAGAGCTGAGCGACATGAGCGTGTTTTGGTCACTACGCTGACCAAACGCATGGCAGAAGAACTGACCAAATATTTAATGAATGCCGGGGTCAAGACTAAATACATTCACTCAGAGGTAGACACCCTCGACAGGGTGGAAATTTTGAGAGAATTGCGTGAAGGTATTTTTGATGTGTTGGTCGGAGTAAATCTTCTCAGAGAAGGACTGGACCTGCCGGAGGTCTCTCTGGTGACGATTCTTGATGCGGACAAGGAGGGTTTCCTGCGAAACGAACGGTCGCTGGTTCAGACCATCGGTCGGGCAGCACGAAATGAGAATGGAATGGTCATCATGTATGCAGATAAGATCACGGACAGCATGCAGCGATCCATCGATGAGACGAACCGCAGAAGGAGTATTCAGCAGGCATACAATGAAGAACATGGCATTACGCCTAAAACCATTATTAAAAACCGGGAATCAGTCTTGCAGCGAGGATCTTCTTCAGATAAGAAACGCGGCACACAAAAATACTATACCGGCGAAGAGGAGAGGAGCGTGGCAGCAGATCCTGTGGTAGCTTACATGTCAAAGGATCAACTTAACAAACTCGCCAACGATACTCGTAAGAAGATGGAAACAGCAGCCAAAGATCTTGATTTTATGGAAGCTGCCCGATTAAGGGACGAACTTCAGGAAATCGAGAAGATGATCGGGGGTAAAAAGCAGTCTTTTTAGTCAATCATTGTATTTTAGCCTTTTTTTAGAGAAAACAATAGACGTAAATGTATAAGCGCATCAACGGGATCCAGCACATTGGTGTAGGAGTAGAAGACTCGGAAGTTTCACAGAAGTGGTATCGCAAGTTTTTAGGAATGAATATCCCCATGTTTGATGGAGTGGCGCCTGCTCCATTAATGGATGTTTACACACATGATGAAACGATCACAAAGCGCGCTACCATGATCCTGAATCTTCAGGGTGGATGCGCTATGGAGGTGGTAAATCCTACTTCTTTTAGCCCGCGAAAGGTTGAGTTTGATGTGGAGCTGGGTGATATCGCCATCTACATCAATCAGGTGAAAAGCCCGAATGTCAGAAAGGCTTACCAATACTTCCAGGAAAATGGGGCAAAACTTTTATCGGAAGTTGTCCGGATGCCAGATGGTGGCGATACGTTCTATGCTGAAGATCCGAATGGACTGATTTTTCAAATTGTTCAGGGCCGTAATTTTTATACCAAACCTAAACATGTGACTGCCGGCCCCAATGGTTGTGTAATTGGCGTAACGGATATTGATCAGTCGCTTAAGCTTTATGCGGATATTTTGGGGTATGACCAAGTGGTTTACGATAAGACAAACGTTTTTGAAGACTTCAAAAGTCTGGCCGGGGGAGAAAAGAAATTCCGCAGAATCAGGTTGACCCAGTCCAATCCTCCGGGTGGTGGTTTTGCGAAGGTTACCGCAGATACCTACATCGAGTTGATCCAGGCGATTGACTACAAGCCTAAAAAAGTTTGGAAAGGCAGGATCTGGGGGGATGTTGGTTTTGTGCATGTAGGGTTGGATGTACGGGGAATGAAAGCTCTGGGAGAAACGCTGGAGGAAAAAGGGTTTGGGTTTACCTGCGATACAGAGGATACCCTGGATATGGGAGGAACTACCAGAGTTCACTGCACCTACATTGATGATCCTGATGGGATATTGATCGAGATGATTGAAGTTTACAAAATCCCTATTGTTGAGAAGCTGGGTATATTCCTAAACGTGGAAAAGAGAGATCCGCTTAAGCCACTCCCTGATTTTATGCTCAAAGCGCTTCGGTTTAGTAGGGTGAAGGATTGAATGTTGTTTACATTCCAAATAATCTTTATATTTATTGACAAAAAATGTCCTGAATTTTTTTTCAATGCATTATAAGGAAACTTTTGGAGAATATATAAGGCGTATAAGAGAAGGCAAAGGATACCCTATAAGAAAAGTGGCAGCTTATTTAGATTTAGACCCTTCTACACTCAGCAAAATAGAACGAGGTGATCGATCTGCAAATAAAGAAATGGTTTGTAAAATAGCAGAATTTTTAGGAATTGGATTAAACGATTTAATGGTCGTTTTTCTTAGTGATAAGGTCATGTATGAGTTGAGGGATGAGGAATGCTCCAACTTGGTTTTACAACTTGCTGAAAAAAAGCTCCAATACGAAAGGCAAAAGCGGTACAAACAAGGAAACCTGGAAATATGACCTTAGCTGAAATAATAGAAGAAAAAAGGGTAGAAAGTCGGCTAAAGGAGTATCCTTATCTTAGGTATATGGGGAGCAAGCATAGGCTTGCTCCATGGATTTATGAAAATCTCAAGAATTTGGAATTTGAGTCAGCTCTTGATGCGTTTTCAGGTTCAAATGTAATTTCCTACCTATTTAAGCTGATGGGTAAAAAAGTTTACACTAATGATTTTCTTAATTTTTCTTCTTTAATTGGACGTGCATTAATTGAAAACAATGAAGAAATGCTATCCAAAGAGGATCTTTGTGTCCTTTTAGAGGAAGCTCCTAAAAGTGATCGTTTTATTTCTGAAACATTCCAGGGAATATTTTACAGCGAAGGAGAGTTGAATTTTTTGGATAAGCTAAGCTTTAATATTAGAAACTTGGATTCCAAGAATAAAATGGCTTTAGCATATGCTGCACTCTTTCGCGCATGTCTTAAGAAACAACCTAGAGGAGTTTTTACAGTGTCTGGAAATCTGGATAAATACAATGATGGTCGCAGAGATTTAAGAATCTCTCTAGAGGAGCATTTTCTTGAGCAGGTTGGCATTTACAATGAAATAGTTTTTGATAACGCCAAAAGTAATATTGCTTTTAATGGCAGTGTATTTGATTTTAATAACAGTCTTTATATTCCGGATTTAGTGTACATGGATCCTCCTTATGTTCCTAAATCTGATGATAATTGTTATGTAAAGCGATATCACTTCTTAGAAGGTCTTTCGAAATACTGGGAAGGTGAGGAAATTATGCATGAGACCAAAGTGAAGAAGATCAAAAAGAAATACACTCCATTTTCCTACCGACGGACAGCTATTGAAGCATTCGATGAGCTTTTTAAAAAATTCCGTAATAGCATTTTAGTTCTATCCTATTCCTCAAATGCCTTTCCGGATTTGGATATTTTAATAAACCTGATGAGTAAGTACAAACCAAATGTAGTCATTGAAGAAAAGCCACATAGATATCATTTTGGTACTCACTCCAAAGTCAAGAGGGCCTCTGTAAAGGAGTACTTGGTTATTGGAACGAATTAGATGGAGAGGCATATTCAAAATAAGGAGGGCCTAATTAATCTTCTAAGTGAAGTCAAAACAGATTGGAGAGATGATTTTTCTGAGAAGTTTGTAAAATTTCTGGCTGAGCTACCTTCTGATTCTCTTGTTGATGAAAAATTCATCATTAATATTATTGAGCAAGATTTTAAGAATGCAATGCTGCTTTTTAGGCTTGCATTAGAACAATCTAAAGATGAATTCACTGTCACCCTTAAAGCGTTGTTTTTTGATACAAAAGAGGGTTATGGAGTAAAAAAATTCAATTCTGATCCGACTGGATTTGTTAACAAGCTTTTAGAGTTTGGACTGGCTGAGAAGTTGACGTCTCTTTTTGAAAGTAACTTCACATGGAAAGATATTCTGATAGAAAGATTAAAGGGAGGTAGAGGAAGTGCGATAAAGGGTCAAACGAGAGGGAGAAATCTGGAAGATTTTGCTGAAGCTTTAGTTAGGGAGGTTTTTGATGACTATGATGCCAGGGTGAGTTTTATTGGTAAAGGTGGTGAAAGGTCAGCCAAAGCTGACTTTTGTATTCCTTCTAAAGAGCAGCCCAATATTATTATTGAATCAAAAGCATACGGTGCTACTGGGAGCAAACAGACAGATGTTATTGGAGATGTAGAAAAGATCATTAAAGAAAAGAGAAATGATACCTTTTTCTTGTTAGTCACTGATGGAGTGACATGGAAAGCTCGGCTGAGTGATTTCGATAAATTGATTGGTTATCAAAATGAGGGTTATATTTATCGAATATATACTCAGTCCATGAGTACTGATTTATTAGCGGATTTGCGGCAATTGAAGGTGGAATTGAACTTGTAGCATGCCCTCTAGAATTCCTTGCCAAATCATCCTTAACAAAAACCAAACGGCGAGATTCCCGGTTTCCGGATGATTGTTTTCTACCCCTACTCATCCTGTTCTTTTACAGTGTCTTTTGCTACATAAGTGGAAGCACGTACGGTGAAAATTTCGAGAAAAAGCCTCTCGAAAAAGCCCTTGAAAAGAAAACCATTGAATTAACTGAAACTTCCGGGGTGCCCCGATCAATCCTGTAGGACTTTCTGTGCTTTTTGCTGGATAATTTCGCTGACTGGGCGGTCTTCTATTTTACTTTCCAGCCACGAGATGATGTCAAAATACACAAACGCACGCTTATCATACTTGCTTTCAGACAGTTCAATCAGTTTTCCCCTGAGGTCTTCAAATCGGTTAACGAGCTCGCTTTGAGTCATGTTTTTGGAAAGACTCTTGATAAACTCAAGAATGTACTGTTGAAAAGAATGCAAGTCATGCTTTTTCAGAAGGAAGCGGTAAGTAGACCTTAAATAGTACTCGATGACGTCCTGATTCCCCAGCTCATAGTGCGTAATAAGGTTGATGATCCGGGCAAAAGAATGAACATCCTCGCGAATATCCTGGTCTCCGTAGTTGATGATCCGGTTCAGCCATTTCAGAGCATCTCTGTAGTTTCCGTTTCCAAAATACAGGCAGGCTATTTTGTAAAAGAGGACGAGCTCCGAGTGTCTGTCGAGCATGCCAATGTAACCTTCCAGCCTGGTCTCTATTCTCCTCAGGAGCCGTACCCCGCGATCAAAGTCTCCCACCATGAAGTAGCCGTTAAACTGATGAGCATAGCTGTACTTAAACAGCCGGATCTGAAGGTTCTCATTCAGGCGCACAAGCTTGTGGCTAGCCAGTGTCCTCAGGATTTTGTGTGTTTTCTGGAACTCATCGTAAAGGACCAGGCGTGATTGAGCATTGAGTAAATGATTTAAACCCCTGATGTACATTTCAAGATAATAGGCGGACCTGGGTGTCTCTTCAAACAGGTCTACCCATTTTTTTGCGTATAGGTATACTTTTTCAAAATCCTGGATAAAGCTGAAGTAATGGAGTTGTATATCGTACCAAAGCAGTTTTTCCCTGAAGGATAATTCTTCCTCATCCCAGTTTGGTAATTGAGCATTGAATATTCTGCTTATCCGGTCATAATCCTCCTTGTTGCGGATGTATCCTGTTCTCAGGTAGATGGCACTGAACTCTACTGACAGGTTGGTTAGGAGATTAACTCGTGAGATCCGGTCATTGATCTTATTGGCTTCCTCCACGATTTGATTGATCCTCGTCTGGTTGGTTTTGCCCAGAGAATATGGGAGAAGGTTCTTTTCCCACTTAAGAACCTCCAGGTGGAGTTCCAGGTTGTCGCTTTTACGCATGGCGCGTTTGACCTTTTGCAGAAGCTGATTGCTTTGATTGTATAAGCTTCGATCAAACAAGATCTGCACATAGTCAATTTGCTCACGAATGCTGATGTCCTCATTAGTGGAGGCGGTATATTCTTTCAGGCTCTGCAGCAATTTTTTGTAAAGGTGTGCTTTAAGGTTGCTGAACTGCTTCGGATTGATCCACTTATTTTTAGCAATGATACTGTCTTCATCAAAATCCTCGAGCTCATCCAGGCGGTCAAAAAGCAAAACGTATTTAGTATCCTCATTACTAAGACCTTTGTTACGAATTTTGAAATAGCGCTTTTCGCTCTTTCGCATCGACTTAATTAATGTAAAAAGATGATCGGATCTTATCTTAGACATTGTAATATATTTTCGCTAAATATATCTACATAATTAATATAATCCATTTTAGTTCCTGTAGAAATCGTAATTAAATTTTAATTAGGTTTTACTGTTGCCGCACTGACCTCTACATTAGAACCTTGAAAATTGGAGCATAAATCTGAGAGGAAGAATTTAATGGCAGGTAAAACGCTTTTTGAAAAAGTCTGGGATGCACATGTGGTTTCATCAAAGCCAGGGTTCCCGGAAGTTCTTTATATTGATAGACATTACATACATGAGGTTACATCGCCTCAGGCCTTTGATGGGCTTAGAAGAAGAGGTCTTCCGGTATTGAGGCCTGACCAGACCACAGCTACAGCGGACCATAATGTCCCAACCATTAATCAGCATCTTCCGATAGCTGAGCCACTTTCCAGGTTTCAGGTGCAGAAACTACGAGAGAATTGCGAGGAATTTGGAGTGGAGTTGTTTGACCTGGGGCATGAAAAGCAGGGAATAGTGCATGTGATAGGACCAGATCTGGGACTTACTCAGCCCGGCATGACGATGGTGTGCGGGGACAGCCATACTTCCACACACGGAGCATTTGGCAGCATCGCCTTTGGGATTGGTACTTCACAGGTAGAGCAGGTTTTAGCTACTCAATGTCTCTTGCAGTATAAGCCTAAGACTATGCGTATCGAGGTGAATGGTGCCTTGGCGAAAGGTGTAACGGCCAAAGACATTATTTTATACATCATTTCGAAACTTTCCGCAGCTGGCGGGACGGGATATTTCGTGGAGTATGCAGGATCTGCGATTACTTCACTTTCTATGGAGGCCCGAATGACCATCTGCAATATGAGTATCGAGATGGGGGCTCGCGGAGGGATGATTGCTCCGGATGAAACCACATTCGAGTATCTGAAGGGGCGTGAGTTTGCCCCAAAAGGCGGAGCGTGGGATAAAGCAGTGGCTTACTGGAAAACCCTGCCGAGCGACCCTGATGCTGAATATGATCGGGTAGAGGAATTTAATGCAGAAGAGATAGAGCCATGGATCACATATGGCACCAATCCGGGCATGGGCATGGGTGTTTCGCAAAGGATACCTGATGTGTCTGTAAATGGCACTGCCAAGGATATGGCCAAGGCCCTCAATTACATGGGTTTAGACCCAAATCAACCTTTGAAAGGAAAGAAGATTGATTACGTGTTTATTGGAAGCTGTACCAACTCCCGCATTGAAGATCTGCGAGCTGTGGCAGACTTTGTGAAAGGTAAGAAAAAAGCTGATGGAGTGAATGTGTGGATTGTGCCCGGATCGAAAGGTGTGGAGAAACAAGCCAAAGAAGAAGGACTTGATAAAGTTTTCACAGAAGCAGGTTTTGAATTGCGACAGCCGGGGTGTTCTGCATGCCTGGGTATGAATGAAGATAAAGTTCCTGCAGGCAAATATTGTGTAAGCACTTCAAATCGAAACTTTGAAGGGCGACAGGGTCCCGGAGCGAGGACCTTTTTGGTGAGCCCGCTGATGGCTGCAGCTGCAGCTGTGACGGGTGAAATTTCGGACATTAGAGAACTGATATAACATAATGGGATTTTCGAAACTGACATCCACAGGAGTACCCTTAGCGGTTGAGAATATTGATACGGATCAGATCATACCAGCGCGGTTTCTGAAGGCGACAACCCGGGAGGGTTTTGGGGATAACCTCTTCCGTGACTGGCGATATGATAATGATAATAATCCAAAGTCTGATTTTGTGCTGAATGACCCTACATACTCGGGTAAGATCCTTGTCGCCGGAAAAAATTTCGGATGTGGATCCAGTAGGGAGCATGCAGCCTGGGCGATCAAGGATTATGGATTTGAAGTGGTCGTGTCCAGCTTTTTTGCAGACATTTTTAAGGGGAACTCACTGAACAATGGCCTTTTACCTGTTCAGGTGACGGATGCTTTTTTGAATGAGCTGATCGAAACCATCGAAAAGGATCCCTCAGCAACAATGACAGTTGATCTGGAAGAAGAGAAAATCACGAATGATTCCACAGGAAGCGCTGAGAATTTTGAGATCAACGCATACAAAAAAATGTGCCTGATCAAAGGATATGATGATATTGATTACATCCTGACTGGCAAAAAAGAGATTGAAGCATTTGAACAACAGCAAATAAGATTTTAAATGGCAGATAAGAATATAGTTATACTAGGCGGAGATGGTATTGGTCCGGAAGTGACAGCATGGGGTAATGATGTTTTAAAAAAAATCGCTGAAATTTTCGGCCATACCTTCTCTTTTCAAAACCATTTAATTGGACATGCGGCCATTGAGGCTACCGGTGATCCGCTGCCTGATGAGACCCTGGAAGCCTGCAAAAAAGCAGATGCCATACTTCTGGGAGCTGTAGGTCACCCTATGTATGACAATGATCCTTCCAGGAAGGTACGTCCGGAACAAGGCCTTTTAAAGATCAGGAAATCGCTGGGGTTGTATACCAATATCCGGCCGATTAAGATCTTTGATGAGCTGGCTCATGCTTCCAGTATCAAGCCTGAGATTTTAAAAGGAGCAGACATTCTATTTTTCCGAGAGCTGACCGGAGGGATCTATTTTGGAGAGCCGAGATTCCGGAGTGAAGACGGAGAAGAGGCTGTGGATACCATGCGCTACTCAAAAATGGAGGTGCGCAGAATAGCGGAGAAGGCATTTGATGCGGCGATGACGCGCCGAAAAATTGTTCATTCGGTGGATAAAGCTAATGTGTTGGAGTCATCACGACTATGGAGAGAAACGGTAAACGAGGTTTCAAAAGACTATCCTGAAGTAACCCTCATTCATATGTTTATAGACAATGCTGCAATGCAGCTGATCAAGGATCCAAAACAGTTTGACGTAGTGCTTACCGGAAATATGTTTGGTGATATCCTGACTGACGAGGCCTCTCAGATTGCTGGTTCACTTGGTATGCTGGCGTCAGCTTCTGTGGGCGATAGCGTAGGCATTTATGAGCCTATTCACGGTTCTGCGCCGGATATCGCGGGACAAAATAAAGCCAATCCACTGGCTACAATACTTTCTACGGCATTGCTGCTGGATATCTCCTTTGGAATGAAAGAAGAAAGCCAGGCTGTGATCAATGCTGTAGATGCTGTACTGAAAGAAGGATACCGATCTGCGGATATCGCAGGTAGCAATACACCCAAAGATAAAATACTAACCACTGACGGTATTGGAGAGCAGGTATTAGCTCATATCAATGCTTCAGTGACCATTTAAAAACATTAATATCATGAGTGATAAAGTATATGTTTTCGATACCACATTGAGAGATGGGGAACAAGTCCCCGGTTGTCAGCTTTCCACCCCTGAAAAGGTCGAAATAGCCAAGGAGCTTGAGACACTGGGAGTGGATGTGATTGAAGCTGGTTTCCCTATTTCCAGTCCTATGGACTTCAACTCAGTGATCGAAATATCCAAAGCAGTTTCTGACCCGATCATATGTGCTTTGACCCGATCAGTGGAGAAGGATATTGATTTTGCAGCGGATGCACTCAAGTATGCTAAACGCAAAAGGATCCATACCGGCATAGGATCCTCGGATTATCATATCAAATACAAATTCAAAAGCGATCAGGATTCCATTCTGGAACGTGCCGTAGCTGCTACAAAGTATGCGAAAAAGTACGTAGAGGATGTGGAGTTTTATTGCGAAGATGCGGGAAGGACGGAAAATGAATACCTGGCTCGTATGGTGGAAGCCGTGATCAAGGCCGGAGCTACGGTTGTGAATATCCCGGACACTACGGGGTATTGCTTACCGGAGGAATATGGCCAGAAAATCAAATTTCTGAAAGAGAATGTAAAAGGAATTGACAATGCGATCATTTCCTGCCACTGCCACAATGATCTGGGTATGGCCACTGCCAATACCATGGCTGGAGTTCTCAATGGAGCTCGCCAGGTAGAAGTGACCATCAATGGCATCGGTGAGCGTGCCGGAAATACCTCTCTGGAGGAGGTAGCCATGATCCTGAAAACGCACAAAGACATTGATCTGCACACCAATATCAATAGCAAGCATATTTATGCTTTGAGTCTTTTGGTGAGCAAAATGATGCGTATGCCGGTGCAGCCTAACAAAGCGATTGTTGGTAGAAATGCTTTTGCACACTCTTCCGGAATCCATCAGGACGGTGTGATCAAAAACAGAGAGAACTACGAAATCCTCAACCCTGAAGACGTGGGCATCCCTCAGTCTTCTATCATTCTGACCGCCAGAAGTGGAAAAGCTGCATTGAAATACCACCTGACTCGTCTTGGATATGATCTGGATAATCAGCGTGTAGAGGAAATATATCAGCAATTTTTGAAAATGGCTGATGAGAAAAAAGACGTAACAGATGAAGACCTGATCATCCTGGTGGAAGGTGCACTTCCTGAGGGAGGAATCAAGTTTAGAAATGTTCAGATCATCTGTGGTGAATCTGTGTTTCCTTCAGCTACCGTTGAATTGGAAATCAATAAGGAGATTGTCCACTCCTCAGCTACCGGAACGGGGTCAATAGATGCCGCATTCCGTGCAGTAGATCAGATTGTGGGAGAGACTTTTGATATGGACGAGTTCCTGGTTCAGTCGATGGGTAACCGCAACGATGATGGAAAGGTACATTTGCGTGTAAAGCATGAGGACCAGCATTACATGGGCTTTGGTGTACATAAGGATGTGATCATTGCTTCGGTGAAAGCCTATGTAGATGCGATCAATAAAATAGCGTCAGTCAAAAATAAAGCTAGCATAAAAGCTAGTGCATAGTCCGATTTACGAGTAGTAGTGAAGAATGAGGGCCTTCCTGATGGGAGGCCTTTTTTGTGTTTCAAAATGTTTTATACTAAGATAGCACTTTGATTTTAATGTAATTGCAGCCTTAAAATGAAATTAAAATCTGTAGTATTAACGGGTCTTTTATCCCTGTTTTTTATTAAATCAGCGGCTCAAAGGAATTTTTTACCTGGGAAGCTGATAATGCCAAATCAAGATACTTTAACTGGGTATATAGATTATGGTGATAGGAGAGAGACTCCAAACAAAATCACATTTGCATTAAATCCGGATGGTAAAGGCAAGAAGTACTCTCCCTCAGAGGTACTAGGGTTTATGGTTAAAGATGAGGTCTATAGAAGTGCTGTTGTCGATACCGAAGGATCCCCTTATAACCTTAGCAACCTTGAGGAAAACTCTGAATTTAAAATCATTTCTAATCAAAATGTTTTTTTACTTCTACTAATCGGAGGACCAAAAAGTCTCCTCTTACACGCTGACAGAAATGGAAAAGAACATTTCTACATTCAAGATGATAGTGGTTATAGTTTGTTATTACATAAGAAGTACCTGGCTCCCTCTGGGGTGAAGGAGAAGTTAAACTACAAAGCTCAACTACACTCTTATCTTAATGATTGTTCTGGAATTATTCAGGAAATTGCTGCTTTTAAATATTCCCGAAAAGCTCTAATGAATCTTTTCATGGAATACTATGGTTGTGTCGACCAGGAAAAGCCTTATAAGCACACATTCCCCAATGCCAAAGTAAGGTTTGGAGTATTAGGAGGGCTGACTTTAACTGCTGTTTCTTTTGGGTCAGGTATCTATGATTATGTAGCCTATGCGGACTACTCAATAAGCACTAAGCCTGCCGGTGGTTTGTATCTTGATATTATTTTTCCAAGGAATAAAAAGCGGTGGTCTTTGAGAAATGATTTGACATATGTTTCCTTTCTATTGAATGGAAGGTATGAAGATATCAAGTCCGAGAATATCCACTATTATTACATATCCAAAATCGGGCTCTCATATTTAAAGATTTCCAGTTTATTAACGTACTCACAACCTGTAAGACGTATTTCAGTCTTTGCAAGGGTTGGGGTTTCTTATGGATTTGGAAGGAATGAAACAACCTATCTACGGCTTGAATCTAAGGTCTTTAGCAATGAGACCACTACTATACGAAGGCTACCTTATCCACTTAAACATTATGAAGCCGGTTTAGTAGCTTCAATAGGCTTAAGCTATAAACGTTTCTCATTGGAAGTAAGGGGTGAAAGTACAGATGGAATTTCAGATTATATGCCAACTTACCCCAATAGGGTCTATTTCCTGGTTGGTTTTCAACTATGATGATAATGTCTTTTCGCCTTATTACAATTAATGATACCGCTTAATGGTTAATCAAATTGTTCTAATTATCTTGCATTGGAAATGTTAAATAAAAACTCAGAAAAATGAAAAAACTATTATTACTAGCCTCATTTACTCTTGTTACGTTCTTTTCTGCAAATGCTCAATTGGATGTAAAAGGAGCATACTCATATGCATTTGATGCTGAAGAAGGAGGTTTAAACATTGGAGCTGTATACGGTATCACCACTGAGATTGATCTTGCCGCAGGGCTTACTTTTTATTTTCCTGAATCAGTTGGTGATTTAAATGTTGATTACTGGATGGTTGATGTCGATGGACACTATAATTTTAATGTAGCTACAGGCTTGAACTTGTATCCGTTGGCTGGTTTGAACTTTACTACAGGAAAAGTAGAAGGTTTTGATTCAAATACCGAGTTTGGTCTTAACCTGGGTGGAGGAGCTCAATTCCAGATTGTTGATCCACTTTCAGCTTTTCTTGAAATAAAATATATTATAGGTGATGCTGACCAGGGAGTGCTTGGAGTTGGGGTAGCCTATCGAATAAAATAGATTTCACTTATCCTATTTACAAACATAAGGAGCTTCGGCTCCTTTTTTTGTTTTCCATATATCCCCGGGAAGTAACCGTCTATCAATATTTCTTCTTTCACTGGTATTTTCTTCGTTAGCTTTCTGGTATGAAGAAACTTTATTGCCTGCTAGCCACCTTCTTGATTTTCTTTTCATCCACAGCTCAGGAAGTCTTACCGTATGCAGAAATCCCGTCTTACCCGGAGACTTTCACGGCAGAAACTGTAGCTGCGCGCATGGTTGATGGGCTTGGATTTCGCTATTACTGGGCCACGGAAGGCCTGAGATCGGAGGACCTTTCTTTCAGACCAAATAATGAAGCCCGCACAAGTCGGGAGACGCTGGAGCATATCTTTGGGTTAACCCAGGTGATTGTTAATTCCACAAGAGAAGTTTCTAATACTCGGATAGACATTTCCGAATGGACTTTTGAAGAGCTAAGGGCCAGGACGCTGATTAATATCGAAGAAACAAGCAATGCACTCAAAGCCTCCGGAGCTGACTTAGAAAACTTTAAGATTATCTATGGAGAAGGAGAAGATCGGGTAGAGTTTCCTTTCTGGAATCAGCTCAACGGACCCATAGCAGATGCATTGTGGCACATAGGTCAGGTAGTCTCTTTCAGGAGGTCTTCAGGAAATCCTTTTAACTCAAATGTGAGTGTTTTCAGCGGAAGGCTAAGAAAATAACGAGGTATTGAATCATAACTGTATAAAGTTCGACCTGTAAAGAGACAAATGTGGTTAATTAACCACTACTATCCGAATGATCTAATAGTGATTCACCATTTAAGTCAGTAGTCAGGTACTCACTCATAATATCAAAAAATGGCCTCATGGCAGTAAATGATCCGTTGATTCTTTCAGCCAGATTATCTGCCAACACTTCTTCATCAGTTAAATACTCGTAGACCAGGAACTGCTTGTGTCTGATTAGATCTATTGCCGGATCATCTACTGAAAAACCTTTCGGGCTGGTTTTTACTTTTTCTCCCTGGAGTTGTCCAAAACGTTCTTTGAACGGCTCACTCCGGATGACTGACCGCAAGTGATCCGGATCCTGGCTTATTTGCTTTCGGATATGTAACAGATCTCGAGAATTCGGGCCAAAGAAGCCACCTGCTACATAACTTTTTCCTGGCTCAATTTGATAGTAATAACCTCCCCTCAAATAATGCGTGGCTCGCTTAAAAGTACCTGACCAATAGGTTTTATAAGGCGTCTTATCCTTAGAAAATCTCACATCCCGATAAATTCTGAATGTCTTGCTGCCTCCGATCTGATCGTGACTGGCCATAAGCTTTCCTAAGTGATTATGGAATGCTCCAAATTCTCTCTTGAAATGTTCAAAGCGTTCTTTGTTTCTTTCAAACCATTCTCTTTTGTTATTTCTGTCCAGCTCGGTTAAAAATTCCAGATTTTCTGCGGATATCATTTTGCTAAGTTAGCGGACATCAGATTTATATGTGTATTATGGATCGTATAAGGGATTACTAAAGTGGATCTGGTCTCATTCAAAAAAGGGCTTCAGGGGATTCAAATGAGGGTGTTTTCAACGGAAGGTTGAGAAAAATAACGGAGGAACTATAGCCAATACGGAAAATCATTTCCAGTTCCTCCGTTAATCATGTGCTACTTAAAGCTTGATCTTTCTTCGCATCATTTTGAAACTAAACAACTGTGAAGAGTTACGTCTACGCCTTTAGACTTACCCTCATTATTCTAATGAATAATTTGACGAAAATACTGATTCTCAGTATTTTGTCAGGGTAAAACCGCTTTTGCTTAGAAAGATATCTAACCGTCTATCAGATAATGCAATAATAGGGTGATTAGGGAGACCGCAAACCCCTGAAATATTGGTAAAAGCTTGTCGGTATTTTTACGGAAAGTGTTACTTTTTAGCTCGATTTGTGTGGGTTCTCCGGGTTCAGGTTCCCCTTCTTTGCCGGATTGATTTCACGCTTTCTGCGATCACCGTCATAAATATCAAAAAACCTCCAATATATGTTCTCCCCGCAGGTATTTCGCCCAGAAAAATAAAGCCCAGCAAAGTGCCCAATAGTGGAGTCAAAGAGCTAATGACACTGACCGTACTAATGGTAAAATGTTTAAAACTCAGCACAAATAAAGTATGCCCGGTAGCTGTAGTCAGCAGCCCGAGTATCAGAAGCGGCTCCCACTGATGGATAATAGTGCCTGATTTGAATTCAAACAGGAAGATTACCGGCCAAAGTAACAGGGAAATGAAAAACAGCTGATAAAACATCAGTGTGATACCAGACTGGTCAGCTACTCTCTTTTTCAACAGGATATTTCTTACCGAGTAGGTCACTGCGGAAAAAACACCGATCAGGATGCCCAGTGTATAGTTATTTTCAATTGTCATCTCCGGAACCAGAAATGAAACACCGGCCAGGGCTACAATACCCAAAAGCAAACTGCTCAATTGAAACCTGGTTTTTAGGATGATGGGTTCTAAAAGTGAAGTAATCACCGGATAGGTAAAGAGGGACAGCATTCCAATGGCCACATTCGAAAGCTTCAACGAATAGAAGTAAGAGATCCAGTGCGTCCCCAGTAACAAAGCGCTCCCGAAAATGGTCCAGAAGTGTCTTTGTCTGCCTATTTTCATGCTGAGGTTGCTAAACTTTAAAAATGCAAAAAGGGCCAAAGCCCCGATCACACATCTCAGCCAAATGATCACCGGTGGAGGAAGCTCAATGTAACGACCAAGGGTTCCGGAGCTGGACATGATGACAATGGCCAGTCCGAGCTGGAGAAATTGCGATAGGTGGTTGTTCATGAAGGCACAAAGGTAAACTTAGAAGCTTACTCTTTTTCAATTGGCTAAGTAGAAATGCAGACTTTAATTGTCCGTTATTTTTTAAATTACGTAAAATGAGTTTTTCACTGCCAGAAAGATTAAAGGGAACATACTTTGAATTAGATTTCAATTATTTCAAAGAAGAACTAAGCGTTCTTAAAAAACCCAAAGGTTGGTATGAGTTAGTTTTACCATTCTTATTTCTATTTTTCCTCAATGATCATATTCAAAGAATAATAGCTAGTTCTGGTTGTCTTGAAATATTTTCATCGGTTGAAGCGGATTTGTCTGATCGACTTTTATTGTTAATCCCTTTTGGCTTGATAGGATGGTCATTTTTTCTACTTGGTAAAAAGCGAATTTTTGCCCCAAGGCTAGTTATCTACCTTTCTGTTTTAATTGCTTTTTCTTGGTGCTTCTCCTATAAAAGTTCAAGTTATTGGGATCCAATCCCTTTTCTTGAAGGTTCCAATCTGCTTATACTCGATATTTATTTATGTACACCATTTTTTTGGATATTAGGGTACATCCCATCTGGAAAGAGAAAACGACAATCCTACGACTCTAATTTGTTTCACGAGGATAATGAATTGGAAAACTTGAGTGAAGTAAATGAGGCCAGAACAGAGTTAGCAGCAGATTTGGCTGATAAATTACAAAGTCAGCAGTTTGATTCAACTTTTACAATTGGAGTAGTAGGGCCCTGGGGTTCTGGTAAATCAAGCTTTTTGGTAGAGTTGAAAAGATATTTTCAAGAGAATACACTACTCATAGATTTTAAACCAACTGATTATGAGAAAGGGTTTGCAAAAAAAGGGTTCTTTAAAATTCTTAGAACTGATTTAGACAGTTATGATACGAATATAGCACTATACCTTAAAAGATATGCCAATTTGATTTCACATTATTCGGGAGGTTTTCTATCAAATCCTGGTTTTCTAATCAGTTCGGAAAGCTCAGAAAAACTAAAGGAAGAAATAGAAAATGCTATTCATAGAATTGGGAAGAAGGTATATGTTTTTATTGATGATTTGGATAGGATAGACCGTGAGGAAGTTAGAGAGATATTTACACTGATTAGAAACAACGCTGATTTTTCAAACTTTCACTACATCATTGCATATGACAAGGACCGATTATCAGAACAGCTTGGCTCTAAAATATATCCAGACAAGTATGTGCAATTTGAAATATATCTCCCTGCCATAAACCATGAGCAAATACGGTCCGAATTTATGGGCAGAGTCTTGCCTCTTGAGTGCAGGAATGAAATAATAACGGAAAAGTTAAAAGTAGACTTAGAGAGGGCAGTATCAGATAGCAATTACTTTAAAGAACAGATACGAACTGGAAGAGATGTGATTCGGTTGGCGAATCATTTTAGGTTTGAGTACCAATCCTTAAAGGATACTGTTGATGTTTACACATTCTTAGAAGTAATGATTTTGAAACTGAAGGAGAGCGATGTTTATGCGGATATATCCTTGAATTCAGATAAGTATTTCGAATTTGATAAAGAGGTATCCTTTAAATGTGAGGGAAATAAATTGAGATCAAACCTGGACGAATCAACATTTCTTTTTCAAGCTCATAAAGAGCAGCAATCAGTCTTAAAAAGCATTTTTGAACCACCAAAGTCTCCATTCTCTATTCTTCAATCAAATCATTTTCATCATTATTTTAACCTTGAAGGATTAGCAGGTATTCCATCATACTCCTTATTCAAAAATCTCTTCAATAGAGTCGATCAAAGCCCTAATAAACTGAAGGAATTCATTTTAAAATTCCCTGAGAGGAGTCTTGAGTTTATTAATAATGAGAGTGATGAGATCTTGAGAATTAAGGCATATTTTCTTTACATCAATAAAGAAATTCATATAAATTATTGGAATGATGCTTCGTCTCTAATTGGCAAAATACTGATTTTAGGCAAAGGCACTCAAGGCGAGATTGCCTCCTTTATTATAAAGAATTTACCGGAATCTTCTAGGGCAATATCACTATTTAAATATATCCTTAATAATCAACCTGGCTATTTCAATAAATATCCAAAGTTCCATGAAATATTTAAAACCATCTTATTGAAAATTGATTTTTCTCGCAAAGAGAATATATCTGAGGGTGAGTTTAAAGCCCTCATAGAAATAGCTCAAGAGTCTAAGTCTTCTGGTATTGAATTTCCGTATCTAACAGACCGGTTCATAATGTGGCTTAAAGGAAATGAATGCCAGTATTTCTTAAGGGAATTTTTAGCAATAGATAAGTATAATTGTTACTCATTGAAATCTACAATTTCACTTATTAAACCTTATATTGAGACCATTGATCCAAAAAGTGTTTTTAGTCCAGTAAAGGAATTTAAGAATTTTTTGGAGTTGCATAATCTTATTAACACCGATCATGAGGAAATCTATATACCCTTTCGTTTTGCAAGAATATCCGATGCTTCCAACGCTTACTATAAGAAACAGCTCCTATTGTTCCAGTTTAGCCCTCATTTATCAAAAGTTAAACTTCATAATCAGTTGAAAGAATTTTTTAGTGGTGTTGAAGGAATTGAGGTCCTTACTTATAAAGAAGTGCCATTACTTACTATTATTTGGCCTACCGCAGAAAGGGGTTTACATCATTTAACTCAAGATATTTCAAATAGGTTGTTAGATCTATTGAATCAGCAATTTGGAAAAAATGGAGAGATTCGTCCAGTAGACTATGATAAAGTCTCTTTAGAGAATAAAGAGCCAATTATTGTGGAAAAGGATACTGAAACCGTCCTTTTTTATTTGGTTCAAGCTGAACCCAACCTAGTAAAATAAACTAGAACTTTTGAAACACTATCCGGTTTTCCCTTCCGGTCATCCTGATTACCAGGTTCGTTCCGGTGACCTGCGTATCAAATTCCTCGTCGTTAAGGATCACCTTATTTCCATCATCAGGGAGTATGAGACGGATATTCCAGTCCGGTTGGGTCTGAGTAATGTGATACCCCTCCTTGGTTTTTGAGAAGGAAAGTGTGTCTGAACCCACCCTGATATTTTTTAAGCTTACTTCTTCCCACCCAGAGGGCATCATGGGTTGAAAGGTGACCTCTTTATTGGCTGCATCAGGCAGGACCCCAAAAAACTGCTCAACAATAGGAGTCGCTACCGCATAAATATTCCAGGCCTGGGCCACCATGCCGTAATCGGGACTTACCTCGTACATGGATCCAGGCAAGGCGTAGCTGAAACTGTTGGTAAGGTTTTTCAGATAACCCAGAGCCTCATCAGGATTGCCGTAGTTGGCTTCAGCAATTGCCTGAACACCTGTTGGTAATGTCATGACCGCACCTACATAGCTGAAAGCTTGCCATTTGGATGATTCTTCCTGTCTCTCATCCCGGTCAATGCCTGTAACATACATACCAAACCGGTTTGTGTATTTTCGGGCCGTTTCCAGCGCTTTTTCTGCTTTGTCAGGTGTGGCAATACCCAGCTCAAGTGGTGTGTTCACCACCCAGTTGTGATGGACTACATGGCCCCGGATCCTGTTATCGCGTAGACGCCCAATACGCGCTTTCGTTTGCCGGAGCTCTTCCACCGCCCAGGGTTTGTCCAGCGTGTCAGCGCGTATTATAGCATCATTGATCAGTTGCAGGGTTTTTACCCGACTGGCTCTGAAATCAGCAAACGTATTGGCCGGGGCTACCCACCATTCTTTATTGATGCGCTCCATCAGCTCGGTAGCCCCGGAAGCGTATTGGCCGGACAGCTCCTGGTCACCCATCAGCCTGGCAATGTTGCTTGCCGCAGAATACGCCGCCTGCATGTAAGAGACAACATCTATCATTTCTGAGTGTAAACCATGGATCTCCATCATGCCGGCACCATCAGGGTACCCATTGCCGTCTTCATCCTGATCTTCCAGCCATTTGATCCCGCTTTTCACATCAGGATATGCGTTTTTCAGGAGTTCGGTATCACCCGTCCATTGGTAATACTTCCATAAAACGTGGATGAAATAGGGCGTGGTATTAAGATTGCCGGGGTTGAATACCACGCCATTTGTAGAGGCTTCATGCATGATATGGGCATCTTTATTTACCTTTCTCGAAAGCTCCAAAATAAGCTCAATGGTAGCTTTCACCTCTTCATGCTGGCCCGTGGCTAACCATCCCTGAAGGGAATAAGTGTTATCTGTGCCAAACCACCAGGGGTAGTCCGGTATACCTGCCGAAAGTCCTCGCCCTTGTTCAGGAACGTCTCTGATCAGCCAGTCTGTGTTGTATTTCGTCCAGGTATAGAGTTCTTCCAGTCTTTGATCCGGTATATCCAGTTGTGCAGTTTTTTTTATCTCTTCATACCGGGTTATTTTATCCTGCAGGAGCTCGTTATATTGATTTTTGAGCTGTTTGTATGTTTTGATGGCTGCTTCTTTTGACTGATAGGAACCTGAGATAAAGTATCGGACAGACTTTGAACTTCCCGGAGCGAGGCTGGTTTCAAAAGATACCATCGGGTCCACTCCCAGGCCTTTTCTCTTATAGCTGCAGTCTGAGTAAGGTTTTTGCCATTTATTAATGGTTCTGTCTGCCCCAAATAGGGTATACCATTCATTGAGAGAATCCTTCGCAATCCATACCTGCATTTCCTTATTGTATTCGATCAGGTCTTTTCCATCTGTTATTCCTATACTATCCGAAAGCCATACAGGTCTCAGGTCCACCATGCCCGTAAACTCCACGGCCAGGTTTTCTGTCTTTTCTCCGTGATTGGAGAGGGTATATTCAATAACCATCCCTTCTACGCCATCCGGTACGAATTGTACACGAGTGGCTGTCATATTCTTACCGATGGAAAATTCATGTCTGTTGGCTAAGGGATAATTGATAAATTGTTCTGCTTCCGTAATGCACCAAAAATTTTCTCCATTGCTGATGCCCAGTGTAAACCCATCCATCAACTTAATGGGGTGGTCCCAGATACCGCCCATTTCACCTTTCACATGCCATCCTAAATCCGGGAAACTGCCATCCTGATGCCCGACGGAATACAACCGATCACCTGCAGTCACATAAGGGCTTTCCAGGTATTCTGATTTCCCGGGGATGGATTCCAGCTCAGAGATCTGGCTGAGTAGTGTGGGCTTTTCTATCAGCTCTTCAGGAGCCGAGCAGGAAATGGAAATAGCGAGAATAGCTACAATGATCAGGTATTTCATCGTCAGTGGTTTGTGAAATCATGAAGATAAGGATTTTGCATGAAATTCGGGACATTGGGTTGACTACTTCAAATTGCCGGTTGTAGTACTGAAAAATAGTTTGGACATCTGTTTTGCTGGAAAAGCTGAGATTATGGTTTTGGACATGAAGTTTCAACCATTTGGTTGGGCTGACAGATGAAGTGCATGAAACAGTTAAAGTGAAGTCCTTGAAGGGAACTTCATCAAATGATAAACCTGACTTAAAAAGCAAGAGGTGTGCAGACCTCTGAAAAATTAACAGAGGTTTGCACTTAAAGAATTTAGGTAGGGTTTTCTTGAATTAATTTGTCCAGAAACTTAAGATGAGCCAATTCTTTTATCACACCGGATCTTATAACCAGAAATAAACCAACCAGTATTATCAGGTATCCTATATCCATCATGTAGATCCAGAATGGTTCAAAGTAAAGAGAAAACTCAGGAGTGAGCATGTAGAATCCAATGGAATACAGGAGCACTATGGTGAGCGTAACCGGTCCGTGAATTCGTTTTCTCCATTTGTAAAACGTGCTCGTCATTTTAGCCAGGTCTAAAGATGAGTTGCTGTAATCAATGTTTCTGGCTTTTGAGTGACTTATTGTTTCGATCAAAATACGAACCAGTAGCCCTCCGATCATGAAAGTGATACCAATGCGACTCATCGTCTCCTGCATGGGAGCCACAAAGTAAAAGAATGCGGCTAGTCCCAACACCACTATTGCAAGGATAAGAATGTTTAGAAGATGTTGTTTTTTGGCAAAGCTGTGGCTCTTTTTAGCTTTTTGAAGCATAGCTTCACTGCTTGCCTTTGAAGGCTGCTCAGCTTTAGCTGCTGACCAGTTCTTTTTCAGGTTTTCAAATGTATTATCCATTTTGGCTTAATATTTTATTTAATCGTTCCTTAATTCTTGAGATTTTTACTCGAAGGTTACCTTCTGATATTCCCACGATCTCTGCGATCTCGGGATAAGCTACTTCCTCAAGGACCAGCATGATCACGATCCGGTCCATCTCTTTCAGCTGACCAATAGCCTGGTATAGCTCCATGAAATGGTGATCTTTCATTTCTTCCTCTTTGACTTCATTGTAGCTATCGTGAAGGTCCCTAAAGTCCCCCTGGTTTTTCTTCCGGATGTTGAGCAGGCAGGTATTTACACAGATCCGGTATATCCAGGTTTTTGGTGACGAGGCTCCTCTAAAAGAAGGGAGAGCTCCCCAGATCTTCATGAAAACTTCCTGCGTGAGATCATCAGCTTCAGGTTGATTTCCTTTCGAGTAACCAAGACACAGTGTGCGCACCATGTCCTGGTATTGTTCATAATAAGCTTTGAATTGATCGCTGTAATCCATTTTACTGTTTTAGAAAGCTATTTACCTGATCGTAAAACCACTCCGGCTGGTCAAACATGATGAAGTGTTTGCTGTTCTGCGCAATTCTGATCTCTTTATTTTTTAGTTGGTCAAATTGGCCGTTTACAGTTTTCAATGCCTCGTCTTTTGTTGGAAAATCTGCAGCCAAAACTAAAACAGGTGCTTTGATATTCTTTAATTTATCTCTTAGATCCAGTTTTAGGAGGTCTGTATATCCGTAAACATACGTTTCGCGATCGGATTGCAAAATCCAATCGATCAAGGTGCCAAATTTTGAAGGCGTGTTTGTCATGCCCTGAGCCATATATCCGGCTGTTGCACGCATTGCAGAATCCCCCATAGCCATCATCTGCTGACTGTAAGGATTTTCATATTGGATCTGATCAGCAGATAGCTGTGGCATCACCACCTCCCGGATACAGGGGAGTGCATCCACAAGGATCATTTTTGTTATTCGATCGGGAGCTGCTGAGGCGAGATCAATGGCCAGCATGCCGCCCATGCTGTGTCCGATTAAAATTGCCTCTTTGATATCTTCCTTTTCCAGGTATGCAGTTATCTGATCACTGAGGGTTTGGTACCATGGCAGTTCTATAGCAGGCACTCCACCAAATCCGGCATAAGTAAATTGGTAAGTTTTGAATTCTTCTTCCAGTGCATTGATTGTAGGGTCCCAAACATCTCCAGGAGTTGTAAATCCCGGCAAGAAAATAATGGCCTGACCCTTTCCTGACTTTTCAACCTCAAAAGCCTCAAATGTCTGGCTGTATGAAGAGATGCTAAAAAGTAAGGTGATTGCTAAAAGTGTAAATCGTTTCATTTTCTAAGTTTTTGTTGACTTAGATAAGGTTTGCTATGATTTGTTACACTCTGGCAGAAAAAAGTCACTAAAAACTACAATTAAGGTAAAAATATTTAACAGCTTGGTTGTTTTTAAAAATATATTAACTACGTTTAAGGTAAATATATCTGACTATGGGTAAATATCAACTTGGAGAATTTGAAGAGATCGTACTGCTGACGGTAGCTATACTGCATGGAGAGGCATATGGTATAGCCATTATTGAGGAGATGGAAGAGCGCCTCAACCGGAAAGTGAGTATCGGGTCACTGCAGACCGTGCTGAGGAGGCTGGAGAAGAAAGGTTACCTCAAATCGGAATTTGGAGAAGCCACAGCAGTACGTGGAGGAAAGCGTAAGCGTTTCTTTTCGCTTACTCAATATGGGGCAACTGTACTTAAAGAAACCAAAGAGCAGCGCATGGGTCTTTGGAGTGCTGTTCCTGAATTCGTGTTTGGTAAATAGAAATAAAGCATTGTATGAAAAGTTTAAGGTTATTTTTTTTGACTGTTTTTTTATCAGGTGTCTTTGCTGCACAGGCTCAGCAGGGTGTCAATTTCGAAAGTGGAGATTATTTTCAGGTTTTAAAGTTGGCCAGGGAGCAAGATAGGCCTGTTTTTATAGAGTTCGGTGTTCATTGTGGGTACTGCTACAAAATGAAAAAAGAGGTTTTTTCTGATGAAAGAGTCGGAAAGTTTTACAATGAAAATTTCATTAATCTGATCGTTGATGAGCGTACGCCAATAGGTCGAGATTTTGGAGAAAGGTTTAATGGCTATAGCTATCCTACCTATTTTTACCTGGACCCTGATGGTAATATTATTCATATAGCAGCTAATTATAAGTCTCCTGATAAGATCATCAAGGAAGGACGAAAGGCATTGTCTGCAAAGACATATAGGCCTTTTGGTGTATGGTGGAACAAATTGAAGACGCGCAACAAACAAATTTATTCCCTGTTCAATACTGCTAACCAGGCTTTTGTGTCGCTCGTGGGCTTGTCTGGTGAGTACTCGGATGAAAACCTGGGGTTGAGTGCCTTTTCAAACCTTCAGGGAGACCTCAGTTCAGCCAACGTGATGGTTAATAAATCGCTTGAAATAGAGGAGTACTACTTCAATACTTTCGTGGCGGCCCTTGTCTATTACTTAGATAAAGATTACAAAAAAGCGGTGATGTATGCAGAGAAAGCACTTTATGCCTTTCCTCACCATCAGGGTACTATAAGAAAGGGGGTGAGGGACAAGCTTCTGAAGGAGCTGATCCGGGAATCCAGGATGTATGCCTCCACCAACTAAACACATTGGCTGATGAACACAACCACCACGCCTCCCCTCGTTTTTTCTGAATAATACAACCCTTAAAAAATAAAAGAACATAGTCAATCACCTAAACAAAATGACACACCATGAAAATTTTGATTCTTGTATTTGCACTTTTAGTACTGGCAAATCACAATTTGCTTTCTCAAGAAAAAAAGAAAAACCAAGCATCCCAAATTGTCAAGGAAGATCGGTATAATTTGTATCAGTCAGATCAAATAACCACTCTTGATTTATTACAGGGTCTGGAAGTAGCTGGAGTAACCATTAGAAAATTTACTCTTGGTCAGTTTGATGGAAAATACAAATTCTCACTTTTAGTTGATGAATTTGTGGATGGTAAGCTCGCTAACTCCGACACAATATTCGCTCTCGATAATGAATATCACTACTACGAACGTGGAACTGAAAATTATTTTCTGGATTATATAGATCAACTGAAAATATTTACAAAAGAACAAGATGAAAGCAATAAGATCTTCATCTCAACATATGCAATGCGGACCCATAAAGAACTGAAATATAAAATTGAATACGAGGATCAATTCTATACCTGGCGTGACTACTCCAATACTCACTGGAAGTTGAACGCTAAGGTTCCATTGACAGTATTGGCATCTTCATGGGAAGACAAAAAACACGGCTTTCAGAGATTTTGTGGTGCTGTTAAGCTGTCTGAAGGAGATGAACGAACAGATGAACTCTTACACTCCTCACCACACTACTATGTGATTTATTACCTCGTGAAAGGATGAAGAAATCAATTGATGCTTTAAGATATGAATAAGAACCCTCATCCCCCCAAACTCCCTCTACGTTTCTTCCGCTGGTTTTGCCAGGTCGAAATCCCTTGTTTTGCCCCAGCCCTAACCGGGTCGTACCTAAAGGGAGCCAAGGGATTTCTTAATGAGATCAATGACAGTTTAAAATGCTGTGGTTATGACTGAAAGAGCAATGTTTTATAATGCTAAACCAGAGATTTTCAGAAAAGCTGAATGGCTAAGAAAGAATATGACATCCATGGAAAAAATCCTATGGGAAGAATTGCGGGCAAATAAGCTTCTGGGATTACGATTTAAACCTCAACATCCTATAGATCAATATATTGCCGACTTTTATTGTCATAAGCTAAAGCTAGTAATTGAATTAGACGGGAATAGTCATCTGGAGACTCAACAAAGGGAATACGATCAGGGAAGGACTTATGAGTTGAATCAATTCGGGATCAAAGTAATGAGATTTAGGAATGAGGAAATCGAGAATCAATTAGATGACGTCCTTGAAAAGATAAAATTGGAATGTGAACGTATACTAAGCCCCCTTCAGGGGGTTGGGGGCAAAACCAAGAAATGAAATGAATAAACCCACTCATCCCCCCAAACTCCCTCTACGTTTCTTCCGCTGGTTTTGCCATCCGGATTATGTAGAAGATATCGAGGGGGATCTGTTGGAGCGGTTTGAGAAGCGTAGGCAGGAAGGCAAAGCTGCCCGATGGCTTTTCGTAACGGATGTGCTGAAGCTTTTCCGGCCGGGGATTATCAAATCAATAGAAGGAAGTCAAAAACTTAATTATTACGGGATGTTTAAAAACGAACTAAAAGTTTCTTTGCGCAATCTGATTCGGAACAAAACGTATGCAGCGATCAATCTGCTTGGCCTGGGCTTCGCATTAATGTGCTGTATTGTAGCTTTTTTGAATTTGGATTATAAGCTTCGGTTCGATGAGCATCATGCAGACAAGGATGTAAACGTGTATCGAGTCAATACGGTACGAGTAGTGGATGGAGTCCATGAGAAATGGGGCCTTTCTCCGGTTGCTCTGGGCTCTGTCCTAAAGGATGAAATAAGTGGGATTAAACAAGCTTCACGGCTTGACTCCAGACAAGCGATAGTAAAAGTTAATGATAAGGCCTTTTCGGAGGTAATCCACTATGCTGACATGGAGCTACTCGACATGCTAAATTTTCCGCTAGCGTCAGGACAACTAAAACTTCGGTCGCAGGAGGCTGTGCTCGATGAAAAAGCTGCTTTTAGATACTTTGGCTATGAGAACCCAATTGGCAAACCACTTACTATTACCACTACATCTGGTAAGAGCCAAACGTTTATAATTGGCGCTGTGACCCGGGAAGTCCCAGAGAATACAAGCATCCTATTTGATATCATGCTTCCGTTCAACAGTCTCAAACAAACCAACAACTGGAATTCAGAGATTAGCCTGTTTGTTAAAACTTCCTCAGGTAATAACATAAAGAACATCGATGAGCAGCTTGATCATTATGTATCAATCCACAATGAACTCCGCGAAGATCTGGAAGTAGCTGACTTCTATTTACAACCATTTAGAGAGCTTGCTTTTACATCGGATATTGATCTGCCCAATTGGGTCAGAGGGCGGGCATTAAATCGGAATGCGGTTGGATTTTTGGTAGGAGTCACTTCCATTTTGTCCTTAATTATCCTGTTGATTGCCTGTTTCAACTTTACCAACACTTCTATTGCTTTTTCAGGTAACCGGTTGAAAGAGATTGGTGTGCGAAAGGTCATTGGAAGTACACGATTCCAATTGGTACGGCATTTTATGGTTGAAAATATTCTTCTATGTATGCTTAGCATTCTTGTAGGACTTGGTGGAGCCTATTTTCTCATTGATGGTTACAATGCCCTTTTTGACCAATCTCTTGACATGCGATATATTCTTGAGTCGAGAGTACTGCTTTTTCTAATTGGCTTTCCATTAATTACCGCGGTACTTGCCGGATTATACCCCGCTTTTCGAATCAGTAAACATGAGCCTGTATCTATCCTGAAAGGGAAGACGCTTTTCGCAAAAATGGGAGCGCTGAGCAAGGGATTGTTGGTTGCTCAGTTTTCAGTGGCTGGCCTGGCGGTTATTACCACCTTAATGTTAACTAAAAATGCATCCTATCAGTATTCTATGGATTTTGGCTATGCAGTGCATGACGTAGCAGTAATACCGGTTAACAATTCAAAAGAATTGGAGCTGGTTCGGAATGAATTGCTTAAAAATCCACAAATCCCCCATGTATCCGGATCTGAAAATATAGTAGGTCGATCATCGGACGGAATGGTGAAACAAGAGTTAGATCTCCCGGAACAGCAGGTTAGGTTACTTAGAGTTAGCGATGATTATCTGCAAACTCTTGACATAGAGCTCATCCAGGGGAGACAATTTATAGCAGGGACACAGGATAGGGAAAAAACAGTGATTATCAACCAGAAAATGGTTCAGACGATGGGATTAAAGGATGCTGTAGGGAAGTCGATATATCTGGATGATCAGATGCGCGAGATCATTGGAGTGGTAGATAACCACAAAGAATTTGGACTTATGCAAGAGGAGCCTGCTTGTGCATTTATTCTGGGTAATAAGGAGGACTTTCGATATCTCAGTGTGAACTTTAGCAATGAGATTGTGGATACAGATCAGATGATTACAGAAGCCTGGTACCGTGTATTACCTGAAATTCCGTATGCGGGCTTCAGGCAGCAGATGCTGATCTATAAGCAAGTTTATATCAATCTTATCATTCGAAATCTTTGTCTTTTTCTGGCAGTTGCTACACTCATAATGTCAGCGGCTGGTTTCTTTTCAATCGTATCTCTAAGTGTACAAAAGCGTACCAAGGAAATTGGCATCCGCAAAGTATTTGGAGGCTCTGTGAGTGGAATGGTGAAGTTAATTTTAAATGACTTCATCCGATATGTAATAATTGCATTCTTAATTGGGTCGGCGCTTGCATATTTAGTGGTCCGGACATTTTTGTTTGAGCATGTCTATGTTTATCATGCTCCGGTAGGGGTCGACGTGTTTGTTGTCGCATTGATAATTATGCTCGCTGTTCCCTCCATCACTGTCGGTTGGAAAGTTATCAAAGGCGCTTTAGCAAATCCGGTAGATTCGTTGAGGTATGAATAATATGAAAAACCCTCAACCACCTCGCCTCCCCCTCCGCTTTTTCCGCTGGTTCTGCCACCCGGACTATGTGGAGGATATCGAGGGGGACCTGCTGGAAAGGTTTGAGAAAAGGAAAGAAGAAGGGAAAGCGGCGAGGTGGCTTTTTGTATTGGAAGTGATTAGGTTGATGAGACCATCTATAATAAAATCATATCAAATGAAAAACTCCATTTTCTGGGCCAAGTGGAAACACTACACCAGGATCACATTTAGAGTTTTTTCTATTCACAAACTGATCACAGCCTTTAGTTTACTTTGTTTAATGGTGGGTGGAGTATGTGTAACCTTCCTTTACTCATGGATCGATAATGAGTCGTCTATGGACGACTTCCACTCTAAAAAAAGTCAGATCCATCTGTTGATGCAGAAGGCCACCCCTATGTCCAAGCCACGACCATCGTCAGGTTTGTACGAAATAGACAAATATCCGGAGGTGCGGGATAACTTATATGTTCAGGTGTACAATGAAGATGGTGAAGCACAGGTCGAGTATGCTAATGAAGAGCGAACCATTAATCTATGGGCTGTAGACGATAACTTTTTTCGCTTTTTTGATTTCCCATTGAAAAGCGGTGACACAGCTACAGTTTTTGAACAACCCAAAAGCATTGTCTTGAGTCAGGAGCTTTCTGAACGGATTTTTGGAGATCTGGATCCAGTGGGCAAATATGTCAAACTGCACTGTGAGGGCACAGCTACCTACAGAGTTGCCGGTGTTACTAAGGAAATCCCTTCAAATTCATCCATGAAATTTGATGCTTTGGTGTCAAGAAAGGAGACAAATATACGGTGGAGCAGGATGGGAACTAATTTCTTGTTAACTCAGAGGGATTTTGATAAGAAAAGGTTTGATGAGAAAATTGCGAAAGCAATTCAGGATCATCATCAATTTCCTGAAGGTACATTATTTACTAAGCGTTTTGATGAGGTTTATTTCGGTACACCTTTTTTTACTAACGTGTTTTCTGAGTTTGGTAATGAAGCGGTGGTGAGTAATATGAAGATGATTGCTATTGTCATCTTGCTAATCTGCTCATTTGGCTTCACAAACCTGCAGCATATCCTACAGCTATCTTCAGGCAGGTCATTGGCTATAAGGTGCATTACGGGAGCAACAAGGTCTGATTTGTTTCTGGAAATATGTGTTAGCAGATTGTACCTGCTCCTGGTTGCTTCCATATTCTCAGCAAGTCTGGTAATTGCCTTATTCCCGGCGTTCAACTCCCTTGTTCAGAATAATCTAACGCTGGATTTATTTACTTCTATAACTGTTATTGTGTTGATCGGAGCAGGTATTGTGGTTAGTTCATTAATACTATCCGGTATTTTTATTTACAGGATAAATATTATCAATGCATTTAGTAAGGTATTGCCTGTAGGACGTGTGCCCACTGTTCAGCGAGCTGTTACTGTATTTCAGTTTGCCATTACCATCATCTTATTGATTTCTTCACTGGTTGTGTATTTGCAATATGACTTTATGATCCATAAAGATCTTGGGATGGATCCCAAAAACGTGGTTTCGCTCAAACTGACACAAGGGATCTTTCGAGACCAAAATATGAGCCGGGATTCTTTAAGGGTGCTTTATCAAGAAGAGCAAGGAAAGTATAATTATGTGAGGTCTGAACTTAGAAAAGATCCGGATATCCTGGCAATTAGTCAGGGAGAGTTGCCCATCGAGGGGGCTTCGTATCCGATGGATCACAAGTTGGTTGGGTCAGATCAGGCTACTACACAAAATATCCTAACCGCGGATCCCGGATACAAATCCATTTTGGATCTGGAAATGATACAGGGTAGATTCTTTAGTGATTCACTGGATAGTTCAAGAGGGAAAAGCGTAGTAATCAATGAAGCCGCGTGGGATTACTGGGGCTTTGATGATTTGTTAAATGCACGAATTGAGAATATTTTTTGGGGTGAATTTAAGGTTGTAGGAGTGGTGAAGGATTTTCATTACCAGCACCTATCTTCCAGGATTGAGCCTTTGATCCTTTACTACATGCAAGACATTGAAAACAGTTTTCTTCTAAAATTGCAACGAGAAAAAGAGGCAGAAGCCCTTAAAAAACTGGAAGATCTTCATGCGGAAATTAACCCAAAACAGTGGTTTCAGTACCGGTTTTTAGAGAATGAACTTCAGGCACAGTATGAAGAGGAAAAGCTGACTATGAAAGTTTACGGTTTGTTTACTTCAGTAGCCATAATCCTGTCGTTTACCAGTCTGTTTGCTTTTGCCTGGAGTGAGGCCAGGAGGAGAGTTAAAGAAATGGGTATACGTAAGGTCCATGGAGCTAATCGAGCACAGATTTTCATCAAGCTAGGCAATTCATTTTTGAAGCTTATAGCGCTATCTTTCACACTTTCATGCCCGGTCGTTTGGTATTTTTTGCGATCCTGGTTGGATAATTATAGCTATAGGATCGATTTAGAAGTTTGGTACTTTTTGGTAGGTGGTATTGCAGCTTTGATGTTGTCTTTCCTGGCTGTATTTATGCAGAGCTGGTGGGTTGCCCGTAAGAATCCGGTTGATGTCTTAAGGTATGAATAAATCTCTTCTGCCCAAGTTCTGGCTCCGCTTCATTTGGAGTACTTAATCTAACCTTCCCGGTTTTTCCTCATTTCTTTTACAACTTAAATAGAAATAGCTCGTATATTAGTTTTACAAATTCAATAGTAATGGGAAGAACAACATTTTTAGGAGAGTTTGAAGAGCTCATATTGACAATGGTACTGATCCAGAATGACGATGCGTATGGAAATACGATCGTGAATGCGATAAAAGAGCATCAAAACAGGGAAGTCAACCTCAGCTCGGTGCATATTACACTGTATCGATTGGAAGAAAAAGGCTTTTTGGAATCTTACATGGGTGGAGCAACGCAGGAACGCGGGGGCAGGAGAAAGCGCTACTTCAGAATAACCAACGCAGGCAAGGTGCTGCTTCAGGAGATGAAAGACTCCAGGATGAGTTTATGGAAGCTTACTCCACAGTTGAAGTTTAGCTATGAATAAGATAAAACCACCAGGACTTTTCGAAAAATTCTTTCAATGGTATTGTCGGAAAGGATTACAGGAATCGATCCTTGGCGACCTGGAGGAGAAGTTTGAAGAAGACCTGGAAAATTATGGAGAAGGCAAGGCCAGGAGAAGGTTTGCCTGGACGGTGATCCGGTTTTTCAGGCCGGGTATTATCAAATCCTTTGAAGAAAGTCAAAAACTCAATCACTACGGTATGTTAGAAAATTATTTTAAAGTGAGTATGCGAAATATACTCCGCAACAAAACATTCTCCATCCTGAATGTAACCGGACTCAGTGTAGGAATTGCCAGCTGCATTCTTATTCTTATCTATGTAAACAATGAACTTTCCTATGACCGGTACAATGAAAATTATGAACGGACTTATAGAGTCCTTCACCGATTTGGGCAGAAGGATGGGGCGAATAATAGCCCTTCTGTCCCGGACAGCGAGTATCAGGTATGGGGGAATGCACCAGTGGCTCCTGCACTGCAAAACTATTTTCCGGAAATAAAAAAAACATTTCGATTCACCAGTCCCACCTCCTGGCTGGTGGAGTACGGCAGTAAAAGATTTCAGGAAAACAATATCCTGTTTGCTGATTCCACGGTATTTGATGTGTTTTCATGGAAGGTCCTTGCTGGTGATTCAAAAACAGCACTGGATCGTCCCAATACCATTGTCCTGACCCATGAAATGGCTGAAAAATATTTCGGATCCGAAGATCCGATAGGAAAAGCGCTAAAAATGGATGGCGAAGATTTATTTGAAGTGACTGCCGTCATTGACCTCCCGGTTAATTCACATTTTTCGTTCGACGGACTTGTTTCCATGAGTACATTTAGAAATTTCCGACCGGGCATTTTCACGGCCTGGGGGTATGTGGATTTTTATACCTATTTCACACTTCATGAAAATGTATCTATAGATCAACTCCAGGCAAAAATTGATCCTTTTCTACAACAGAATTTTACAGAAGGATTTGGCTATGACTTGCGCTTCGAGCCACTTTCAAAGGCCTATCTGCACTCCGATGCAGGCAGGCAGCCCGGACCTACAGGCAGCCTAAATAACATTTACATTTTTGGTTCTGTTGCGATTTTTATCATGTTGATTGCCTGCATCAACTTTGTCAATCTTGCCACCGCCCGGTCGGTGGAGCGGGCTAAAGAAGTAGCCATTCGCAAAACCATCGGATCAACACGTGAAGCGCTCATTTACCAATTTCTGATCGAGTCCATTCTGCTTACATTCATTGCAGGACTCCTTGCCTTCGGTCTCCTGTTTTTAGGACATCCCTATCTTGAATCCTTATCAGGAAAGACATTGCCAATTTCCTGGCTGTTCACCCTTAAAAATATAGCCATGGGGATGGGGATTATCCTACTAATTGGCTTTTTGGCTGGAGGCTACCCGGCATTTGTATTGTCGAGATTTAAGGCGGTAAAGGTTTTGAAAGGCTCCTTTAGAACTTCTTCCGGAGGTATTTGGCTCAGGAAGTCGCTGGTCGTACTGCAGTTCTCGCTATCAATCATCCTCCTGGTGGGAACCACTGTTGTCTATACACAATTGAATCATCTCAGAAACTATGATATGGGATTTAAGTCCGATCAGGTACTGGTGATCGACTATGGATGGAATGCAAAGGTTCAGCAGAAGATAAAAGCCATTAAATCTGAGTTTCTTAATCACAAGGATGTCATTAGTGTAGCCTCCTCCAGGGCAACCCCCGGAGACTTTTTTCCAAATGCTGGTACAGGTGTTGCAGACCCCAAAACCGGCGAACTGGTCTATAAAGGACCGGCTATTTATGAGATCGATGAGGACTTTGTGCCCACCTATGAAATGACCATGGCCGCCGGTCGGAACTTTTCAAGAGAACACCCACTTGATTCAGCCAATTCTTTGATGCTCAATGAAGCTGCGGCTAAAATGTTTGGCTATTCAAACCCGGAGGATATCATCGGCAAATCATTTGAGCAGTGGGGAAGAAAAGGACAGGTTGTAGGTGTTATCAAGGATTTTAATTATGTGTCACTACATAAGGATGTAGAACCTTTGAGTCTGAGGTATTCAACACCTTCTAATTCTTCCATGTTTTCACTTCGTCTCAAATCAAACAACTTTCGTCAAACATTGGATGAGTTGGAAAGTATCTGGATGGATCTGGCGCCACACTATCCCTTCGTCGCACATTTTAATAATGCCAATTTCAATCGTCAGTATGAGGCAGACGAGCGATTTGGATCGATCTTTACCATTTTCTCTGGCCTGGCTATGCTGGTAGCATGCCTGGGCTTATTCGGACTGACTACCTACAGCGTGGCTCAAAGAACAAAGGAGATCGGTGTGAGAAAGGTACTGGGTGCATCTACTCAGCGCATTGTTACTTTACTGTCCCTTGATTTTGTAAAACTCTTTGGGATATCCCTTTTATTCTCAATCCCCATCTCCTGGTACATCATGAATAGCTGGCTGGGTGAATTTGCCTACCGGATCTCCATCGGATTTGGGGTGTTCTTAATCTCTGGTGTGGTTACCTTGGTTTTTTCACTCCTTACGATGAGTTTCAAAACAATCTCGGCTGCATTGTCAAACCCTGTGGAAGTACTCAGAGACGAGTAAAAGCCATGAATAAGATAAAACCACCAGGACTTTTCGAAAAATTCTTTCAATGGTATTGTCGGAAAGGATTACAGGAATCGATCCTTGGCGACCTGGAGGAGCAATTTGAGGAAGACCTGGAAAATTATGGAGAAGGCAAGGCCAGGAGAAGATTTGCCTGGACGGTGATCCGGTTTTTCAGGCCGGGTATTATCAAATCATTTGAAGGAAATCAAAGACTAAACCATTACGGCATGATAAAAAATTACTTCAAAGTAGGATTGAGAAATATCCTCAAATACAAAACCTTTTCATTCATCAATATTTTCGGGTTGGCTGTGGCCATGGCCGTATCGCTGCTGGTCATTCTCATGCTGGCAGACCAGCGGGAGACGGATCAGTTTCACCAGAATAAGGATCACATCTTTAGGGCAGTTACTCAAATGACCAACTCCTCAAAAGCCAATGCCTCCAGCCCAATGCCACTGGCAGGTGAAATGGAAACGAACTATCCCATCATAAAAAATGCAACCCAGCTAGTGAGGGGAGTAGGCGGCGATATTTTGTATGCCAATGGTGAGCAATCAAAGTTTGCAGAAGTACGGGGCTTCTTCGCAGATCAGGACTTTTTTGAGGTCTTCAGCTTTGAGCTTGTGGAAGGGGATCGACAAAGCGCTCTGACCAGGCCAAACTCAATACTCATTACTTCCGAGGTAGCCTACAAGCTGTTTAATGACAGGGACCCTATCGGGAAAACGGTGACATTTTTAGGCCGGGGGCTCGACCACATCCATATTGATCTGGGAACGGAGACTGGTCAGAAAAGTGAGGATTGGGGCAGCTTTATCATCACGGGAGTGATAGATGCAGGTGCTTACAAAACCCATCTGAAGTTTGATGCGCTCATTTCGGCTTCATCTTTACCTCGCCTGTACAAAGAAGGAAAAGCTCCGGATCACTCAGAAGACTGGGACAATCACTCACACTCCTTTACCTACTTTTTGCTAAATGAGCAGACTGGTAAGGTGGATTTGCAGGCTGCTCTGGATGAGATTACTGAAAAAGAGGAAAAACTGGACGGAAAGAAGCTTATAGCCCAAAACCTGGATGATATCGTGTTGGGCGATTTTTTGGGAAACCCGATCTCCCTAAGACTTCCGGTACAGGCTTATTATTTCCTAGGCTTCCTGGCGCTTGTCGTTCTGCTCTCAGCTGCCCTCAACTATACGAACCTGTCCATAGCGCGTGCCCTGTCCAGGGCTAAAGAGATCGGGGTACGAAAAGTAAATGGAGCAACAAGAAAGAACCTTATTTTCCAGTTTCTGGTAGAGTCCGTTTTGACCGCTTTTCTGGCGCTGGTGCTGGCCAATGTGCTGCTTTTTTTCCTGAAGCCGGCATTCAACAGCCTCTGGGTGATCAGTCACCTGGACCTGGACCTAGCCGGAAATCTCAAGGTCTACCTGATCTTTTTAGGATTTACACTTCTGGTAGGAGTGCTGGCAGGACTATATCCGTCATTTGTCCTCTCCCGCTTTTCTCCGACAAGGGTGCTCAAAAGTCTGGGCAGTCCGAAATCAGGAAGGATCGGGCTGCGGGCAGTGCTGAATGTTTCTCAGTTTGTTTTCACTTTCTTTTTTATTGTGACTTCCGTCCTGATCACCCGTCAGTTCCAGCATTTTATGGATTTTGATTATGGTATGGATGTGAGCAATGTTGTGAATATACCCTTGCGAGGGAATGATCATGAACTACTCATGACTGAACTGAGCACAGTCCCTGGTGTGGAAAATGTCTCGGCCTGCCAGTTGATCCCGGCCATGCCTAATTCCTATGGTAGAGCCATACATCTTCCGGATGATGAATTCATAAAAATAGAATTCCAAAGCATCCACCCGAACCTGCTGGAAACACTTGATCTTGTCCTTCTCGCCGGGAGAAATCTGGATCCACGGTCAGACAATCAGCAGTCGATCCTGGTCAATGAATACACGGTGAAGGCTTTGGGGTATGAGAGCCCATCGGAACTGCTCGGCCAGCCGATCAACATTTCAGGTTTTGAAGCTCCATTCCAAATCGTGGGAGTGATCCGGGATTTTAAATTTCAATCGCCTATCTCCGGTGAAGGAGACAAGCCCCTGGTCTACTGGAACAACCCGCCTGACTATAGCTACCTGAATGTAAAAGTAGCCTCTCAGGACAGGCAAAAGACCATACAAATGCTGGAGGCAAAATGGAAGGAAGTGGACCCACTGCACCCTATGAGCTACAGCATTTACAATGAGAGCCTGGCCAGAGCCAATTTTTGGCTGGGTGATCTGGCATCGGTGGTTGGATTTATTGCATTCCTTGCGATTGTGATCTCCTGCCTGGGACTATTGGGGATGGCTATTTACACCACTGAGCGCAGAGTGAAGGAGGTGGGGATCAGGAAAGTATTAGGAGCAAGCGCGGCAGAGCTGGCTTTGCTGCTGGGAAAATCATTCCTAAGGCTACTGATGATAGCAGTGCTGATCGCAGCCCCTCTCAGCTATTTTGTGAATAACCTATGGATAGAGAATATCCCAAATCGCATCAGCTTTGGGTATGGGACTATCATTGTGGCAGCAATTTTCCTGTTGATCATCGGGGTTTTCACCATCGGTTTTCAAGTATTCTCGGTTTCAAAACGCAACCCGGTTGATTCTCTACGGTTTGAGTAGGGACTCTCCTCACTACCAGTGAGTATGATTTAAATCATATTTATAATTGATAATTGTGGTTATACTTGTTGGCTTACAAAGCTACAGATTCCTGAAACCCGATGAAATTAAGGATTTGCAATATCGATCTACGCTTATGCTCAGTATGCCCTAATAGTCCCCTCTGTGTGCCCGACAATGAATTTTTTTTAATGGAACGGGATAAAACAAAGCTTATCCATAGAGATCTTTTGTACTTCAAAGAAGGCGATTATCTGTTTAGAGAAGGTGATACTCCGGAAGGTTTTTTTTGTATCTATAATGGAAGCGTGAAGGTTTTTAGTGGAAATAATGGGAAAGATAACCACCTGGCAACGGAGGGGGATTACATCGGTCCTGGATCCGTTGCGAATAAGCGTTTTATTAATTCCGCAAAGACAGTAGAGGATTCTTTCTGTTGCTTTTTCACTTTAGCAGAAGTTCAGAAACTTGTTAAAAACCATAGGCCTTTTGCCGAAAAAATCCGGGCTGGCTACTAACCAGGATATGAAAAGTACTGCATGTAGACCATTTACCCAGTTTTTTTAGCGGACTACAAATCAACACTACAATTAGAATTTACCTATTTCCTGTTTACTAGGAAAAGACATGGGAAAGTATCAATTAGGTGAATTTGAAGTGATCGTGATGCTAACGGTAGGTGTCCTCTAGGGCGAAGCTTAGGAACAAGAGTAGAAGGCGTTCTTCGGGACGAGACCTGCACTCTTTTAGTTGAATCCTGCGTGCTCTTAGCTGGAAATTGCGCTCTGCTGGTTATAAGCTGCGTTCTGTTGGTTGAAGGTCGCGCGCTCTTGGTTGAATCCTGAACCTGCTACATTTGACCGGACAGTAAGTTAAGCTCGGGTAGCTAAATTTACTGATAATGAAAAGAGAAAGAAGAAACTTCGATAAGGAGTTTAAATTAATGGCAGTGAACCTGTGTTATGGGGATAAATCCACAAAGGAGGTTGCTGAAGAACTTGGAGTCAGACCGGAGCTTGTCAGACGGTGGAAGCGTGAACATGAACAGTACCAGAGTGGTAGCTTTTCAGGCCATGGAAATGCAAACATGACAGCTGAACAGAAGGAAATAGCCAAGCTCAAGAAAGAATTGAAAGAGGCCCAACTGGAAAGGGATATCTTAAAAAAGGCAGTAGGCATCTTCTCCAGGAACGACAACAAATATTCCGGTTCATGAAGGATCACCGCCACAGGTTTGGTGTCGAGAAGATGTGTAAAGTCTTCAATGTAAGCAGAAGTGGTTATTATGATTGGTTGAATAGAAAGCCTTCCAGCAGACAGCTTGAAAATCAACAGATCACTGAAGAAGTACAGATGGTTTACCAACAGAGCAAAGGTCGTTACGGCAGCCCCAAAATAACTGACGAGCTTAGGGATAGAGGATGGAAAGTCTCTCGCCCCAGGGTAGCCAGGATCATGCGCTCAGAAGGGCTTAAAAGCATTGTCAACAAGAAGTTTAAAATACTTACCACCGATTCCAGGCACAACTTGCCAGTGGCCGAAAACTTACTTGACCGGGATTTTGTAGCAGAAGCACCTGGCCGGAAATGGGTTTCGGATATCACCTACATCCCAACTCGTCAAGGATGGATGTATTTAACCATTATTATGGATTTATATGATCGGAAAATAATCGGATGGGCATTAAGTACTACTATGACCGCCAAGGATTCGGTATTGGCTGCCTGGAAAATGGCAGTTCTGAATAGATCTTTTGTCCCTCATCAATTAGTTTTTCATTCGGATCGTGGAATCCAATATGCCTCATCTGCATTCACAGGTAAGCTTAAGCATTATCAAGTGATACAAAGCATGAGCCGGAAGGGCAATTGTTGGGATAATGCAGTGGCGGAAAACTTCTTTAAAACCCTAAAGTCTGAATTGGTCAAACACACGAACTTCAACAGCATTCTGCAAGCAAAAACAGAGTTGTTCGAGTTCATCGAAATTTGGTACAATCGCAAAAGAAAACATGCATATCTGGGGTATAAAACTCCGGAACAATATTGGAAAATCAATTATTCAAAATGCGCTTAACTATTTGTCCAGTTTTTTATTGCAAGTCCATCCTGCGTTCTTTTAGCTATAAGCCGCGTGCCATTAGTTGCAAGTTGCGTTCGCTTAGTTATAAGTTGCGTTCTGCTGGTTGAACCCTGCGCTCTCTTAGCTATAAGCTGCGTTCCAGTAGTTACAAGTTGCGTTCTCTTGGTTGAAGGCTACGTTCTCTTGGTTGAAGGCTGCGTTCTCCGAAATGTCGCCTGCGTTACATTTGGAGAGCCTGTCAGGGCTCAAAATAAGATTTCAAGTCTATTTTGAAAAACACAACACTACAATTAGGAATTTACCTGTTTCCTGCTTACTATTGCAATACTTCAATTAGGAAAAAACATGGGAAAGTATCAATTAGGTGAATTTGAAGAGATCGTCATGCTAACGGTAGGGGTACTCTATGGCGATGCGTATGGAGTATCGATCAAAAAAGATATAGAAGAGCGGCTCAACCGAAAAGTAAGTGTGGGTGCACTGCAATCGGCACTGAAACGGCTGGAAGATAAAGGCTACCTGTCATCTCGTGAAGGAGAGTCCACCAGTGAACGAGGTGGTAGACCCAAACGGTACTTTGAGATTACCGCTTTGGGCAGTAAAGCTATTGAAGAGACAAAGGAGGTCCGAAATCAGCTGTACAACGCCATTCCTAAAGTGGCTCTTGAGGCAAAACTCGTCTGACATGAAGCCATCACCCTCAAAACTCGTCCTCCGTTTCCTCCGCTGGTTTTGCCATCCGGATCTTGTGAAATACATCGAGGGTGATTTGGTGGAGCTTTTTGAAGACCGTGTACGGAAAAAAGGAGCCAGAAAAGCGAGATGGCTGTTCTTCTGGGATGTGGTGAAGCTATTCCGGCCTGCGGGAGGGACTTATCCGATGAATCACTATGGCTTGTGGTTGCACTACCTGAAAATCACGTTGCGGAATTTTTCCAGGGATAAAGCCTATGCGTCCATAAACGTGTTTGGACTGGCAGTAGGTCTGGCGGCAGCCATGGTGCTTCTCCAGCACGTTCAGTTTGAACTTAGCTATGACCGGTTTCATACGGATGCAGAAAGAATATACCGTATCACCCAGTCTACTTATAGGAGTGGGGCGCTACAAGCCAGTGAACCTGATACCTGGAGCGGATTGGGAGCGGAAGCCAGGGAGCAATTGTCTGGAATTGAGGAGCTGGTTCGGATACATCCCGTTTCCATCCTGAATGATCTAGTGGTGTCAAATGCTAAAAATCAACGCAATTTCTTTGAGGGCGATATCTTATATGCCGACAGGGGCTTTTTCGATCTTTTCCAGTTTCCGTTTTTAGCCGGTCGGCCGGAACATGCATTGGATGATATGAACAGCATAGTTATCACCGAAGAGGCGGCAAAAAAGTACTTTGGAAGCATAGAGGTAATTGGGGAGACACTCAGAGTGTACGGTGGCACACTTAGTGGGGAGTTTATCGTAAAGGGTGTGCTGAAAGATCTTCCGGAAAACACGCATATAAAGTTCGGTATGGTCATACCCATGGAATTTTTGCTCTCACATTACGGAGCATATGTGAGAAGTGATCAATGGGCATGGACCAACTTTTCTATTTACCTGAGAGCTGCGCCATCTGCAGATATTAAAGCCTTAGAGCGAGGATTAGGTCAGCTGATACAAAACAGGCTGGGGGATGGTCTGAAGCAGGCCGGAGAGGAAGTAAAGATCGGCCTCCAACCCATGACGGACATTCACCTTCGCTCTGATCTCACTTCAGAATATGGCTGGCAAAATGGGGATATCCGGGATGTCTGGGTTTTCAGTGCTGTGGGATTAATGATTTTACTCATGGCGTGGATCAACTACATCAACCTTTCCACCGCCAGGGCCATTCGCAGAGAAAAGGAGGTCGGTATTAAAAAATCCATGGGAGCAAACCAAAAGCAACTAATTAGTCAGTTTCTCTTCGAATCTTTTGCAGTCCATCTTATAGCTGTTTTTCTGGTAGCGTTGCTCATTGCATTGGTCAGGCCTTTACTCCCTGATCTGTTGGGCAGAAATATTTCTTTTGAAGCATTTAATGGTCCTTCATTTTGGCTTTGCCTGATATTGTTTTTGGTTGTCGGGTCATTTTTTTCGGGTTTGTATCCGGCATTTATCCTGGCGCGCTTTCATCCGGTCTCCATGTTGAAGTCAGTAAATGTGGTATCGCATAGAGGACATTATTTGAGAAGAGGACTTGTACTTTTTCAATTTTTGATTTCCATGGTACTAATAGCCGGTACGTACCTGGTGTACCAGCAAGTTACTTACATGAAAAGCAGGGAGCTGGGAGTGGATATGGAAAAAATACTAATTGTGCCAGGACCCAGAGCCGTACTCGACCAAGGAGGCAATGAGCAGTTGTCTCTAAGCCATTCACTATTCAAAGCCAAACTTCAAAATCATCCAGGAATTGAGGCGATTACCGGATCCAGTAATATTCCTTCTAAGGGAGAAATAGGGACAGAACCCATGCGTAAGTTGGGCAACCCGAGGGCGGATAACAAGGTCGGAGATGTCGTACTGGTTGATCACTCTTTTAACGATGTTTATGACCTGGATTTTGTTTCAGGCGGCACTTTTACCGAAGGTATGCATGACTATGAAGCAGTAATTATCAATGAAAAAGCTGTCCTGGTTTTAGGACTGAAGTCACCGATGGATGCCATTAACAACCACATTGTAATGGATGGCATGGATACGCTGAAAATACAGGGCGTGGTTAGGGATTTTCACTGGAACTCCTTGCAGGCACCCATTCAGCCAACCATTTTTGGTGTTGTCAAGAACTTTAATGCCTATCTGTCTATCCGGATTAGCACAAAGAACGTTCGGGAAACTTTGGATTACATTGAGGCTAATTTCAGAGAAATTTATCCTAATGATCCGTTCGAATGCTATTTTCTTGACCAGGACTTTAATGCCCAGTATCGAGCAGATGTTCGATTCGGTAAAATGTTCTTTACTTTTAGTCTGATAGCGATTTTCATTGCCTGCATAGGACTTTTTTCCTTGATTTCGTATTCTACTGTGCTCAGGATTAAAGAGGTAGGAATACGAAAGGTTTTGGGTGCGAATCTGTGGAGTCTTATGCTGTTGCTGTCAAAGGAATACTTGATCCTGATCCTGATTGCTGTTTTGATTGCTATGCCGATAATCGTTATCGCAGGCCATCACTGGCTCCAAAACTATGCTTATCGTATTGGATTTACACCAGGCCTATTGTTGATTCCTTGTATCGTTCTGTTGGCTATCTCAAGCTATACAATATTCCATCGGGTTTTTGCTATAGCTAATACTAATCCAGTTGAATCTTTAAGGGATGAATAACCATCCACCGAAAATATTACTCCGCTTCCTCCGCTGGTTTTGTCGGCCAGACATGGTCACTTACATCGAGGGTGATTTGGTGGAGCTTTTTGAGGAGAATGTTCGGAAGAAGGGTATCCATACGGCACGTTGGAGGTTTGTGTGGGATGTGATAAAATTGTTTAGACCTGAGATGATTGGGCTTTCTCATAGAATAAAGCTTAGTCACTACGGTATTTTAGGACACAGCGTTAAATCCTCTCACCGACATCTGCAGCGAAATAAATTCTTTGCAGCCATCAACCTGATGGGGTTGGTGGCTGGCATGACAAGCTGCATTCTGATCATGCTGTGGGTGGCGCATGAAAGTAGTTTTGACTCGTTTCATAAAGATGCAGATCAGATTTACAGGGTCTCTTGTAACTCGGGTGAATTCCATACCGCAGTTAGTCCAGGGGCACTGGCTGGTGCATTGGAGGATCAGTACAGTTTTGTGGCGTCTACCACTAGACTCAGAGGAACATTTGAAGCAGTTTTTGAGGTGGGGGATCAGAAATTCAAAGAGTCAAATGTGCTCATGGGCGATGAAAACTTCTTTCAGGTTTTCTCTTTCAAGCTTATCAAAGGATCTGCGGAATCCGTTCTGAATGAACCTCATAAAGTAGCCATTTCAGAATCTGCAGCACTCAAATATTTCAATGGAAAGAACCCTATCGGGCAAGTAATTCGAAAAGATGATCAGGCAGATTTTACCGTTTCGGGGGTTTTTGCTGATCCTCCATCTAACTCTCACCTCAGATTCGATGTGATACTTCCCATGTCCTATGGTCAGTCCACAGCCAGCTATGACTATGGGTCCAGTTGGAGTGAGTTTGCTTTCAGGACCTATTTTAAGCTTGGACCAGAAGCCAAAATATCTGACGCTGATATCCGTAACCTGAATAAAGAATTGCAGGCTCTTTACCTGACTCATGATAGTGAATTTGAGGTTCATTTTAATATCGAGCCCATCCGGTTAATTCACCTGCACAATGATCTGCAATTTGACACAGATGCCGGGGGAAGCATGATGTATGTGCAGATAATGATGATGATAGCCGGGTTGATCTTACTGATAGGCTGCATCAACTATGCAAACCTGACCACTGCTCAGTCACTGACCAGAGCCAGGGAGATTATGATTCGTAAAACGATCGGTGCTTCAAAAGGGCAAATGATCTTCTATTTCATCATCGAATCATTCGTGTACGCTACCCTCAGCTTGCTGGTCACTTTGGGCCTGACTTTTATGTTACTTCCTTATTTCAGCGAAGTTGTTGGTGTTCAGCTTTCCCTCGATCTGAGCCAGCCCCGTGTACTCTTCAGTGCTGTATTGCTTATTGTATTGGTTACATTCCTGGCTGGTGTATATCCTGCTTTCTCACTGAATCGTGTTGTTTCTTCTGCAGGAATGGAAAAGATCAACCAACGCAATGAGTACGGCTGGTTTAATCACCGCAATGCCCTGGTGCTGGTGCAGTTCGTTATTTCGATCTCCCTTATTTCCGCAAATTTCATTGTTTCCGATCAGTTAAAAATGATTATAAACAGAAACCTGGGATATGATAAGAGTAACCTCGTATACACCAGGTTATCCGAAAACCTGAAAAACAGCAACACGCTCAAGAAGGAGCTTGAAAAGAATGCCTACACAGAGAATTTTACCTTTATCTCCTCGCTGCCTGTAGATATGGGACAGGCCAATCATGGTTTGGACTGGGAGGGTAAAGATCCGGAACTGAACTCTGTAATTCCTAACATGGGCGTAGATGAAAATTTCTTCGATGTATTCAAAGTACAATTGGTAAGTGGGAGATTTTTTTCGGAAAGCTTAGAAACAGATAAGAAAAATTACATAATCAATGAATCAGCTGCTCAACTGATGGGTTTTACTCCTGAAGCTGCGGTAGGAAAGTGGCTGAACCTTCATGGGAAGGGAAACATAATAGGGGTTATCAGAGACTTTCACTTTAAATCACTCCACTTTGAGGTGGAGCCGCTGATACTTGTTTATTACCCGACTGCTAATTACCTAGTGCTACGCACAGAACCCAATCAATTTCAGCGGACAGTGGAAGCACTTGAAGCTACCTGCACCAGTGTTGACCCTTCAGTGCTCTTCGAGTTCGGGTTTATTGATAAAGACATTGAAATATTGTATGAAGATGAGCAGCGATTAGGAAAGGTATTTGCCCTTTTCGTTTTGCTATCAATTATTATTTCGTGTCTGGGACTGGTGGGTTTGACGAGCTATATAGTGAACAGACGAATTAAGGAGATAGGCATAAGAAAGGTGCTGGGTGCTTCTCGTTTTGGGCTAGTCAGGATGCTGTCTGGAAACTATTTTGATATACTGCTGATCGCTTTGACCCTTTCCTGTCCCCTCACATTTCTTGGAATGGATCACTGGCTAAACAGATATGCCTATCGTATTGAGATTTCGCCTATCCACTTCGGTCTAGCCATTCTCTTCAGTGCTGTTATTGTAGGCCTTTCTGTGGCTTACCAGCTGGTAAAAGCTATCTCATTGAATCCTGTGGACCTACTGAGAGATGAATAACCATCCACCGAAAATATTACTCCGTTTCCTCCGCTGGTTTTGCCATCCGGATCTTGTGAAATACATCGAGGGTGATTTGGTGGAGCTTTTTGAAGAAAATGTAAAGGCAAGGGGGGCACTGAAAGCTAAATGGAAGTTTACCTGGGATGTTGTCAGGCTTTTTCGGCCATCTCTTATGAAGTCCCTTTCCGGGCATAAAAGATTAAATCATTATGGTATGTTTAAAAATCATTTAAAAATAGCTTTCCGAATATTCAGGCGGGAAAAGTTTTTTACCGCAATCAACATTATCGGGCTGGCTTGTGGAGTCTGGTGTACACTACTGACATATTACTGGATCAGAGACGAATATAGCTTTGACCGCTTTCATGAAAATGGAGACCAGCTATATCGGATGATGATGAAAGTAGATGTCAATGGAACTACTTATACCGAGGAGAGCACGGCTTATCCCTTAGGTGATGCATTGGTGGAGGACTTTCCCGAAGTATTGAATCGTGTCAGGTATTCGTATGCTGAGCCTGTAGCTGTAACGCTCAATGATCAGCTCTCCGAGCAGTCTTTTGCTTCAGCTGATCCCAACTTCTTCGAGGTGTTCAGCATCCCCATGCTCCAGGGGAGTCCGGAAACTTGCTTGCAGGATCTTAAAAGCATAGTCATTTCAGAGAGACTTGCAAAGGAGTATTTTAAAGGTGAATCCCCGGTCGGTGAGCGAATAACTATCCACCATGGTCCGCTTAATCTGGAGTTTTTGGTCACAGGAGTGTTTGAGGATATTCCGAAAAACTCCTCGGTTAGATTCGACTTGCTGATTCCTATTGATAATCTACTCTCACTGCACGAAAATATGGAGAACTGGGGCAATACCTGGTTTGCGACCTACATCAAGACAGACCCTCAAACAGATTTGAAGACTTTCTCGAAGAAAATCAGGGAGCTACCTAAAGAAAAAGCTGGTGTAAAATGGTATGAGCTAACCATGCAGAAGTATGAAGATCAATACCTCTATGACCGTTTTGAAAATGGAAAGCAGGCCGGCGGACGTATCGATAATCTGATCCTTTTTGCTTTAGTGGCGATATTCACTCTACTCATTGCCTGTTTTAATTATATCAACCTGACAACAGCCAGAGCCATTCGTCGGGATAAAGAAATCGGGATTAGAAAAACGCTTGGAGCAAATAAGGTTGTTTTGGTGCTACAGTTTCTGATCGAGTCTGGTCTGATAATTATTGGAGCCATTTTGATCAGTATCGTTGGTGTTTATCTCACCTTACCTTTCTTCAATGCGATAACGGGAAAATCCATTGTTATCAACTATCTGGATCCTCAGTTTTATTTATTGCTAACGAGTGTTTTCCTGGCTACACTTTTTGTGTCAGGAATATATCCGGCTTTGACCCTTTCTAAAAGTGGTCAAAACGTACTTTCAAAAATCAAAAACACCAGCAAGCAGGGCCTTTTTATCAGGAGAGGGCTGGTGGGCCTTCAGTTTTGTCTATCCATTCTTTTAGTGAGTGGAGCTTTTATTGTGTACCAGCAGTTGACATACCTCTCAGGGAAAGATCTGGGCCTGGATCAGGAAAACATAGCTTATCTGGAGCTTGACCAACACTCTCAATCAAAATACAAGGAGATAAAAGCTGCTCTTGAGTCACATTCATCCATCCTGGAAGTAAGCGGCTCCAACCACGACTTCATCGGACCACTTGGCTATACGGGGGATGTAAACTGGCGTCTCAAACCTTCTAATGGTGATGAGTTTTTCTTTGGGATACAGGACGTAGATCGGGGAATGCTTGAACTGCTGGATGTCGATCTTATAGCCGGAGCTAATTTTTCAAAAGAACTTCATCAGGATTCTATGCAATACATTATCAATGAGGTGGCAGCAGAAACATTTGGTTTTGACCAGCCTATAGGAGAACAGTTATCTTTTTGGGGTGGAAAGGGCAAAATCATCGGGGTAGCTAAAAACTTTCACTTTGCATCATTGCATGAGACCATTCAGCCATTAGTTATCAGAAATGTTCTGAATACAAATTACGTTTTCATGAAAGTAGCTTCTAACCAAACAACTGAAGCGCTTACTTATATAGAGAAGGTGCATGAGGAGTTTAGCGATTTCCCGGTGAAATATCATTTTCTGGATCGCGAGATCGAAAGCAAATACGGTGAAGAGATGATCATGCAACGACTAGCGTACAGCTTTTCCCTTTTGGCTTTGATAATTAGTGGTTTGGGCATGATCGGGCTCGTGTCGTATAGCATAGAGCGCCGCATTAAAGAAATTGCTGTGCGCAAAGTACTGGGTGCCAGTTTGTCAAACCTTGGTCAATTACTTTTCAAAGAGTACCTCTGGCTAATTGTAGTTGCGTCAATTATAGCTGTGCCTGTTGTGATCTACTGGACAGAACAATGGCTTGATAACTATCCCTATCGGATTGATCTGTCTTTGAACACATTTGTTTTTTCTCTGGTAGTCCTTTTAGCTACTTCCTTGTTGATTATCGGTATATATCTGAGAAAGATACGGTCAACCAATCCTGCTACTACTTTGAGGGATGAATAGTCTTTAAGCATCAAGCAGATCAAAATATAAATGATCACTCATTAGCTTAAAATGTTTGTCCAGGCTAAACAGCGTTAACTTTTCACTTATGACTTGCTGTAGAATAATTAAGTCAGGAATTCCAACTTTGTTAATACCATTCTTCAGGTTAATCTCTTGATACTTGCGTATAATCTGCCAGTCAATGTTCAGGGGTATGATATCAATATTTTGGAATGCATCTGCAGCTTCGTGCTGGCCTGAATGATACAGTTGAGGGAGTAATTCACATAGAATTATCTCGTTTGTCACAATTAAGTCTTCTTTTAGGAATTGTTCTAACTCAGATTGTTTGCCAGTCCTGAAAAAATCAATCCAAACCGAGCTATCTACTAGTATTTGATACCTGCTGGGCACTTATCTCTTTCTTAAAGAGTCAAGGTCAATATCCAGGTTAATTTTTCCTTTGAATGAGAGAAGCTTTAGCCTTTTATTTCTTTTGATTTGATATTCTAGTGCTTCACGGATTACCTGGCTCTTGGTTTTTGCTCCTGTAACTTCCATGGCTTCCTTTATGAGGTCTTCCGGGAGGTCTAACGTGGTGCGCATGATTTTTTATGCATTAGTACATATAAATTTACGTTTATTTTGTGGGATTGTTTGTTATGGGATTAAAAAAACAAATTCATTCGTCACTTCGACGGAAACCTGCTATCCCAAAAGAAGTCACTTACTTCTATCAAACGGACATTTTTAGTGTAATCAGGGTGGCGGGTATTGATCACGAGATTTCTTTCGGAGGGAATAATGGCAGAGGGAATGCTTAATATCAATTGTTTGCATTGCTCATACCAGGTGCTGCCGATGTGTTGGGTGTAAGGGTAGGAGGCCAGGGTATTCCATTCCGAAGGTAGGTCGGGTAAACTCACCGTGCTGATTGAGGGATCTGCCACCTCAATATGCATCAGTCCAAATTTTCCATCAGGCCGTGTACCATTCGTGTGTGCCAATAGCTCCAGGGCGCACAAAGCAATGCTCTCAGAAGTATAGATCACCTCTTGTCGTGCTCTATTCCATCGGTTAGCGGCGCCAGAGCTGTAGAGTGTATCCGTGTACTTTAGTCGGGCTATTCGATAAACGATCATACATTATCTCCATACTCAATAGCAGTGAGCCGGTCATCTACATAGCGGATGCCGCTTATAGTGGTTAGAAAGTTGATTGGTTGATCATTATCAAAGAAGTAATTGGTTTTTGCAAGCCATTCATTAAACTGTTTTTGATGGCCAAACACTGAAATCCCATGCTTATAAAGTGAGAGAAGTGACAAAACGTGTTCCTGCAAATGAGGCTTCATGGCGGAGGAAGTGACTTTATAATTTCTGAATGTTTTGATGCTGAGATTCAGAGACGCAGACAGGGTTTCGTCCTTAAGGCCGGAAAGATCTTTAAGGTGGTCCAGATAGTCGGTGGTGACCGTATTTTTTCTGATTGCATAGAGCATTTCTGGCTCAGATACATGAGCAGGTATTTTCCCCTCTATGTCGTATTTCTTTTTAGAGCTCATTTTCAGAAACAGTAAATTTACCTCTCAATAAAAGCAAATATACCAATTAGTATTCGGGGTACCAATTCCTGAGCCTTACTTCTATGGATTCATCTCCTTCATTGACAAGTTTTTTGAATCCTTCCACGTCGTTAAGACCGCCTTTCCCTCTGTAATGGAAGGGATAGACGATTTCGGGTTCAAACTCCAGGACAGCACTGGCTGCCTGATCAATGTCCATGGTGTAGGGGAGGTTCATGCAGATAAATGCTATATCAATGTTGTTGAGCGAGCGCATTTCAGGGATATCTTCCGTATCTCCTGAGATGTATACATTTTTACCTCCCAGGTTTAGTATGTAGCCATTTCCCCTGCCCTTTGTGTGACGAGAGTTCCGGGATTCAGGGAGGTTATACATGGGCAACGCCACAGTAAGGATACCGTCAATGCTTCTTGTTTCTCCATTATTCATAATGTAGACACCGGTTTTTAGTTTATCAGGCATCTGGTCAGCCACAGCCTGAGGGACTACAAATTTTGCCTTATCGGTATTGATTGCATTTAAGGTTTCCACACTCAGGTGATCTCCATGAATGTCTGTGATATAGATTAGCGTGGGATCCGGAATTCCTTCAAAGGCTTGGGCGCCTCCATAGGGGTCAACATAAATTACTTTATCATTCCATTTCAGAACCAATGTACCATGAAGAATGGGCTGAATGGTCAGATCTCCTGCCTTTGTTGAGATTACGTCAGGTTCAGCCCGCTGGGAAATGCCACTGAATGAAGTCGTGAAAAGAATTAATAGAAGTATTGGCTTAACCATTTTCTCTTTCTTTTTAAGAACGAAAGAACGAATTGAAAGTTATGTGAAGAAAATAATGGCTGATTAGCTCAAAGGATCTCTTCAAGGTACTGAGTGAGTTTTATTATACTCTTTGGTGAATCAAATTTGATATTTTCCTTTCTAATGTATTTTCTCAGTAACTTTTTATGTTCAGGGAATAATTCTAAAAACTGATTTTTGGTGCCAAATTTTAACAAACCTTCGGTTTTCAGATAATATTCCCTGCTGAGTTTTTTTTCAAATTCACTAGTGTTACCCAGCTTCCATACACCTGATCCATTATTATAATAGTACTGATTTTCTACAGCACCCACTTCTGTCCGTCCACCATATGCCGCTTTCTTACTGTAGAGATCAATTTTTGACTTGTGATCTACATAAAGGCTAATTGAAGAATCGTGCAGCAACTCTAAAAACCGATTGTTCACTAAAACAAACAGGTGATCTCCGGCATAAATGGAGTCAATGGTGTGAGAATCATTCTCCCCAATAATCATGGTGACTCCACGTTCGAGGATCACCATTTTACTAGTCAGCATTTCATAGTTGACCAACAGTTCCTGGCTGGTCCCATTTTTCATGACTACTTTTCCAGGTACAAACTCAGGCAAAAGATAATGGGTCACTCGATTAGCATTTTGCTGCTGACCAAATGAGCGGTAGAATGAAATGAAAAGCAGTATATATATAGGAACCCTTAAATGCATTACGGCAAAGTACATTAGGTGTTTAAAATGAAAAGGCTTCTATATAGCTGACCAAACCTTGCTATGCTCTTGTGACCCATACCACAACCTTTTATTTCCCGCTTATTCTCTATGGATAATATAAAAAGTTCTCATAAAGACTCAAAATCATGGAGTCCATCTTCTTTTTGAAAGTGATGCTATTTAGCAAATGCTACGGCTCGAGTCTCCCGAATTACAGTTACTTTGATCTGCCCGGGATACTGCATATCCTTTTCGATTTTTTGGGAGATATTGAATGACAATTCCCCTGCTACCTGGTCAGAGACATTCTCTGCATCCACCAGCACTCTTAGCTCTCTACCGGCCTGAATTGCGTAACACTTGTTTACTCCTTCGAAGCTCAACGCTACATTTTCAAGCTCTTTGAGCCGCTTGAGGTACTGCTCCATAATCTCGCGACGTGCTCCCGGACGACTCCCTGATATCGCGTCGCAGGCCTGCACGATCGGGGAGATCATAGAGGTCATTTCGATCTCATCGTGGTGCGCACCTATAGCGTTGCAAACCTCATTGTTCTCTTTATATTTCTGAGCCAATTCCATTCCGATGATTGCGTGTGGCTTTTCTGGCTCATCCGGCCAGACCTTACCAATATCGTGTAGCAACCCTGCGCGTTTAGCTAGTTTGGCATTCAGTCCTAGTTCAGATGCCAGGGTGGCACAGAGCTTGGCTACTTCCCGGGAGTGCTGCAGGAGGTTCTGACCATAAGATGATCTAAAGCGCATCCTGCCAACAAGCTTGATTAGCTCCGGGTGAAGCCCATGAATGCCCATGTCAATGACAGTACGTTCGCCTATTTCTACGATTTCTTCTTCTATGTTTTTGGTAGTCTTAGCCACGATCTCCTCAATCCGCGCAGGATGAATACGTCCGTCTTGCACAAGTCTGTGCAAAGAGAGCCGGGCAATTTCCCTTCTCACCGGATCAAAACCTGATATGATGATGGCTTCAGGGGTGTCGTCCACAATAATTTCAACGCCAGTCACAGCTTCCAGGGCACGGATGTTTCTTCCCTCACGACCGATGATCTTTCCTTTTATGTCGTCGCTTTCAATATTGAAAACAGAAACACAGTTTTCAATAGCATGTTCCGTAGCAGTTCTCTGAATAGTTTGCAGGACGATCTTTTTCGCCTCTTTGGTGGCAGTCATATTGGCCTCCTCCATGATGTCTCTGATGTGTGCCGAGGCATTGGTTCGGGCTTCATCTTTGAGTGTTTCGACCAGCTGACTTCTTGCTTCATCAGCAGTCAGGTTGGAAACTTTTTCCAGAATGTTAATTTGCTGATTTTTGAGCTTTTCGTATTCTTCTTTACGCTTCTTCACGATCTCCAGCTGAGCCTGAAGGTTTTCCCTGGCCGATTCAAGCTCTGCCTCTGTTCGCTTGTTTTGTTCTATCTGTTTGGAAAGGTTGCCTTCCCGCTGCCTGAGCTTATTTTCATTACTTATAATTTGATTTTTCTTACGGTTTGATTCTTCTTCAAACTCAGACTTAAGTTTCAGAAATTTTTCCTTTGCTTCAAGGATCTTATCTTTTTTGATGCTTTCTGCTGTGACTTCAGCTTCTTTAATGATAAGCTTTTTTTCTTCCTCAGCTTCTTTGAGTTTCTTCAGTACCGATCTCCTGAGAAGCAGCCGATCTATGACAAATCCCAGCAGGATGCCGATCAGTCCAGTTACTATATATATGATGTCCATGGGTTAATAAAGTATATATATTTACACATACATGGACGCCGGCGTGTATAAACCCGAGAAAGGAAGGTGCTTTAAATTGAGGAGCTAGATAGCTTCACTTATCATTTGGCTAATGTGTTTTATTCTGTCAAGCGCTACTTCATCCGTAGATTCGATAGTTTCTTCTTTTTTCATTTTATCCACTAAACAGTCAAAGGCTACCATGGCCAAAAGATCCTGATTGTCATCTATACCAAACTGGTTCCTGTACGATTTTATTTTCTCGTTCAGCATTTTTCCAGCTTTCCTGATGCGTTCTTCATCTTCGGCTTTCACCTTCATGGGATACTCTCGATTCCCAATTCTTAGCTTTATTGATAATTCTGCCATTCGGTTGTTTTAAGCTTCATCCAAATGAGCTATACATTTATCTATCTCCTTAATATAGTCGTCAATCACTTCCTTTAGCTCGGTTGTATCATCCCCGTCGACTACCATGCTTTCTACAATTCTACTAATTTTCATTTGATTTTGAAAGTTTGAGAGTTTGGACTCTTTTTGTTCCAATCGTGCTCTCAGGCCTTCATTTTCCCTTTTGACGGAATCATTTTCCTGTTTCAAATGAGCGTGTTCACTAAGCAGGATTTTAACTCTTCTTTCCAGATTAAGTATTTCTGATCTCAGTGTCTCGTTACTCATCTATTTTCTGATAATGACTCCAATCTCGGTTTCAAATGTCTTGATAAGGTTATTCATGGTTTTATCAATAACCTTATCTGTCAAGGTCTTTTCTTTGTCCTGAAGATAAAAACTTATAGCGTAGGATTTCTTTCCTTCGTCAAGTTTTTCGCCTTCATATACACTGAAGACATTCATTCTATTCAAAAGCTTCCTTTCGACTTTAAAAGATAAGTCTTTAATCTCATTGTAGGAAATATTTTTGTCCAAAACCAATGAAAGATCTCTTCTGACCTCAGGATACCTGGAGAGTTCCTGAAACTCATAGTCTGTGGAAACAGCTTTTATAATGTCTTTCCATAAAAACTCAGCATAGAAGACTTCCTGATTGATCTCGAAGTATTTGGAGATCTTATCTTTGAGCTTACCCAGCTCTCCCACTACCTTGTTGTTAAACTTCACCCGCAGTCCATAGTCAAAGATGGAGCTATCGGATGGTTCGGTAGTATAGTCATTGATTTTCAGGTACTGAAAGACTGAAAATAATGCTCCTGAAAGATCATGGAAGGAAACAGGTCCGGAGGGGTTGATCCAGTTTTCGTCCTGCTGATCCCCTGTGAGATAAAGATTCAGGTATTCTGTTTCCCAGTATTTGCTTTTGCTCTTTTCTGAGTAGGTCTTGCTAAACTCGAAGAACTTCAGGTTTTTAATCCGCCTGTTTATATTGTGTCTGATAGACTCCAGTGCGGTATACAGCGGAGTGGTTTTCATATAACCCAGCTCCTCACTTGACTTGTTAAGGATCTCTACCGGATTTTCTCCTATAGGAAGTTCTCTGAAATATCTGGGGTTGGTCAGTGAGTTGGTCTGTATCTCAGAAAACCCTTTGCCCGCGAGGTAATGGGATACATCTTCCTGTACCTTGTATGGCTCTTTCTCATTGAAAGATGCCATGTATCCGGACGAGAGCGTTTCCTCCAGTGGGATATTGTTAAATCCGTAGATTCTGAGAACTTCTTCTACAAGATCTGCTTCCCTGGTCACCTCACTGCGATACGGAGGGATTACAGCTGTAAATCCCTCATCGGTTATTTCTTTGGTTTCGATATCCAGTAAGTTGAGGATTTTAATTATTCTGTCGTGTGGCAGATCCACTCCAATCAGCCGATGGAAGTTTTTATAGGTGGTTTTTACCTCTACTGGTTCAATCTTTTGCGGGTAGATATCCACATAGTCAGAAGCGACATGCCCGCCAGCATGTTGCAGGATCAGGTCCGTAGCCCAATGCAGAGCAGGTATGGTCATTTCCGGGTCTGTACCCCTCTCAAACCGGAAGGAAGCATCGGTAGATAAACCATGCCGCATGGCTGTAGCCCTTACATAATCGGCATTGAAATAAGCGCTTTCCAGAAAAATGTCTGTGGTCGTGTCTTTAATGCCTGACCGGATGCCGCCAAACACACCGGCGATACACATGCCATCTTTCTCATCACAGATCATCAGATCTTCAGCCCCCAGCTTTCGTTCTACTTCATCAAGTGTGGTGAACTTGGTGCCTTTGGGAAGGGTCTTAACTACGACCTTGTTTCCTTTGATATCCGCAGCATCAAATGCATGCATGGGCTGACCAAGACTCATCATTACGTAGTTTGTGATGTCTACTATGTTATTGATGGGTGTCAGACCAACAGCTCTGAGTTTCCATTGCATCCATTCAGGGGATGGCCCCACCTTTACGCCCCGGATGGTTACTCCTGAATATCTCGGGCAGGCTTTTTGGTTTTCTACCAGGACCTCTATTGGTCCGTCCGTTTTAATATCTTTTGCCGGGGCCTGAGGAACCTTGATGGGCCGGTCAAAATAAGCCTTCAGATCCCGGGCTGCTCCCAGGTGGCCGGTGGCGTCACCACGGTTAGGTGTTAAGCCGATTTCAAAGACATAATCTTCTCCTGTTTCAAAAAGCTCTTTAACCGGAGTGCCATTTGGTTTGTCAGTGTCCAGAACCAGCAATCCCTCATGACTTTGCCCAAGTCCTATTTCGTCTTCAGCACAGAGCATCCCCTGAGATACTTCTCCCCGAATCTTAGCCTTTTTAATTTTGAAAGGTTCATGGCCTGTGGGATAAATAGTGGTACCGACGGTGGCTACTATGACTTTTTGACCTTTTGCGACATTTGGAGCTCCGCATACAACTGGCAAGAGCTCACCTGTCCCCGCGTCTACTTTTGTTAGCTTAAGTTTATCTGCATCGGGATGATCCGCACACTCTAAAATTTCGCCTACTACCAGTCCTTCCAATCCTCCCGGAATTTTCTCTACCCGTTCCAGCCCTTCCACTTCCAGCCCGGTCTGGGTAAGGATTTCACTGATCTCTTCAGGACTTTCTTTGATATCTATAAAATCTTTAAGCCAGCTATACGATATTTTCATCTTTTGTTTCCGAGGGATTTTTCATGGTAAAAGACCTGAGCGTCTTTTTTTACCATGGTTTAATAAAAAACATTGTTAATCGGCAAAAATAGGAAAGTGCTGCCGATTCGCTAGGCTTAATGATTATAATCTTTCTCCCCAGCTTCTATAGATACGGATAAAATATTTTCAGCGGGAGGCAGGGGGCAGGAATACGCTGATACGTAAGCACAGTAGGGGTTATAAGCCAGGTTAAAATCTATTTCTATTTTATCAGATTTGCCTATTTCCAGATCAAGGTATCGACCTCCACCATAGGTAGTCAGCGTGCTGGTTTCATCTGCAAAGGCAGTGAAGTAGGTGTTAGGCACTCCAAACCCTGATGGTTTTAAAATCAGAAGCCTTAGTTGCTGTCCTTTCAGCTCAAAGTCCGCATAAGCAAACTTATTGTACATGGCCGTAGTGCCATCGCTATTTTGGATCCTGACTCTCTGTATGGATTTAATCCGATCCAGCCTGGCCTGCACTTTATAAGACTTATCCACAGGAAAAAAGGTCGGTGGATGGAATTTTTTGTTAAATTCCTCAAAAGGAGATTTTTCTGAAGATTTCAGGAAATCGATTCTGTCTTTTCTTACCGCCGCAACTTTTTTACGGTAATCTTCATCGGTTTCTCCGCTCGATAGAGAAAAGAAAATAATCACACCTACGACAAGGATCAAAACGTAAATTATCTTTTTCATTGAAACTCCTTCATGGCATCATTGATTCGTCTGCAAAGCTAAGGTAATCGTGATCTGTAAAAATCAGGTGATCATAAATGGGGATTTCCATCAGTGCACCAGCTTTTTTTAATTTTTCAGTAAGCCGGATATCCAATTCGCTTGGTTTGGTATTGCCAGAGGGATGATTATGTACCAATATAATGCCACTTGCGAGTGACTCAATCGCACTTTTAAATATGATTTTCGGGTCAACAATGGTTCCGGAAACTCCTCCAAAGCTGATTTTTTCTTTTTTGATGATCTCATTATTTCGGCGTAGCAGGATCACCCAGAATTCTTCATGCTTCTGATCAATCAGCTCAGGTTTTATGTATTCATAAGCATCATTTGAGCAGGTAATCTTTGGTTTCTTTTGTGGCTCGGCGTTTTTTCTTCTTCGTCCCAGTTCCAGTGCGCTTACTATGGAGATAGCCTTAGCCTGGCCTATACCCTTAAACTTCGTCAGGTCTTTTACGCTTAGCCTGGCTAATTCATGCAGATCGTTATCTACAGCTTTTAAAATTTGCTTGGCAAGGTCCACTGCACTCAAGGTTTTAGTGCCTGACCCGAGGAGTATACCAATTAACTCGGCATCTGATAGGGAGGCTTTTCCTTTGAGGGTTAATTTCTCACGGGGGCGGTCTTCTTCCGCCCATTTGTTGATGGCAAGGTAGCTTGATGTGTGCTCCATTATCTGTCAATCTTTAAGAATTGAAGATAATAAAAAAACCCTGACCAGGTGGACAGGGCAAAGATCTTTTAGGTTCCGTAATTTGTTACAGCGAGTTGATCTGGCGAACAAGGCTGGATTTCAGGTTGGAAGCCTTATTATTATGAATGAGATTTTTCTTAGCCAGCTTATCTACCATGCTGATCACCTGAGGCAACAGCTTTTCAGCTTCTGCTTTGTCTGTAGTTTCTCTCAGACGTTTCACATAAGTTCTGGTGGTCTTGTGCTGATAGCGGTTTCTAAGTCTTTTCGCCTCGTTTGACCGAATTCTCTTTAATGCCGATTTATGATTTGCCATAATCTAAATATTCTCCTGTCCTAATTAAGGGATGCAAAGATAGAACAATTGATCTTTAAAACAAAAGTAATCGATTAAGTAAGTGGGAGATATCCTATAAATTTTTTCAGTTATTTTGCCCCTATGATCCAGCGAATAGCTACTCTATCAATCATCGCTACGATAAGTCTTGGGCTGATGGGCTGGGGCTTTTTTGCTCATAAGCAGATCAATCGGCTGGCTGTCTTTAGCCTTCCTCCGGAAATGATTGATTTTTATAAGTACCATATCCAATACATTTCTGAAAAAGCCGTGAACCCGGATAAACGACGGTATGTGAATCCTGCAGAAGCTCCAAGGCATTACATTGACCTGGATGTGTATGGTGATAGCGCTCTCTACAAAATGCCACGCTACTGGAATAGCGCAGTGGAAGAATATACCGAAGATACGCTGAAGGCTTATGGTGTGGTGCCGTGGCATATCAATCTCGTGAAATACAAGCTAACCCAGGCATTTAGTGAGGGAAATATTGAGCAGATCCTCAGATATTCAGCGGATCTTGGTCATTACATAGGCGATGCGCATGTTCCGCTGCATACTACTGAAAACTACAACGGCCAGCTTACGGGTCAGTATGGTATTCACGGCTTTTGGGAATCCAGACTTCCGGAATTGTTTTTTGAAGATTATGACTTATTTGTAGGAAAGGCCTCATACGTTAGAGATACGCAGCTTGCAGCCTGGAAGGCTGTAGAGAGCGCGCATTTGGCGTTGGACTCTGTCTTGCTGATAGAAAAGTCCTTGAGTGAGAAGTACCCGGAGGATAAAAAATACAGCTATGAGGAGAGAGGAAACAGCACTGTACGGGTTTATTCGTACGAATATTCGAGAGATTACCACCAGCGACTGAATGGTATGGTGAGTCGGCAGCTACGTCGGGCTATAAAAATGACTGCCAACTTTTGGTATACTGCGTGGGTGGATGCAGGCCAGCCTTCACTTGATCAACTGCTTCATACAGTAGACGCTCAGGAAAAAATAACAGGAAGGCAAAGTATGGAGAATTTGAGAAACCATGAGAGTGGTGAACCATTATCCGGAAACAACCGGTTTCCATGAGCAGGACCTGTTGAAACTTTGTATGTAATTATAAATGAGTTAGTTACGCTAATTACTGGCTTTCATACTCAGGAATGTTTCAAAAACTTTCACTTTGTGGTTCCCCATCTTTAAATCGCTTCATTTCGTCGAAATAATTATGATATTTTCATTTTCATTAGTAGATTATTAATGGTTTACCAAACTATGGATGATTATGAGGCAAGTAATTGTGAGTTTTCTAACGGCGTCTTTTCTCTTTTGTGTTGGGTATTTGAGTTATGCTCAAACAGCGGAAGTAAGTGAATCGGAGATCTCATTTGAGATATTGAAGTGGCATTATCATCATTATCCAAACAGCACAACAAATGTGTGGAAGGTAATAGATGATGGTAGACTATACGAAGCTGATTTTACCTATGAAGGCTTTGATGTGGTGACGATGTATGACTCGGATGGCAAACCGATTTCCGAAAACCTGGACCTAAGTAAGAATGTGCCTGTATCACTTATTCATCACCTGGATGATACCTATGATAAGTATAAGGTAAGGGGTTTTTGGAAGATCACGAGCTTCAAGGATGAAACGGTATTTTATGAGATGGAAATCAAAAGTAAAGAACGAGGGGATGAGACGCTTAATTTTGATGAAAATTTGATTCCGGTGGATTTTAACTTAGTTAGTAAGGCTAACTAGCGCTGAAACGAACTTTATTATGCTTATGGATATAAAAAAACCCGCAAGATGCGGGTTTTTATCTTTTGATACTGTGCTTCTTAATTAACCAATTGCAATTCGTTTGAAATCAGCAACAGTAAGCCCTTTGCTTACACCATCCAGATACTGCTGAATAGACACGGAGCTGTCTTTTACAAATGCCTGGCTAAGCAGGGTGTTTTCCTTAAAAAACTTCTGAAGCTTACCCTGAGCAATTTTGTCCACTATGTTTTCAGGCTTTCCTTCCTGTCTTGCTTGCTCTTTTCCGATCTCGATCTCTTTCTCCACAGTTGCGGAATCCACACCATCCTTATCAACAGCTACTGGATTCATTGCTGCGATTTGCATAGCTACATCGCGTCCGGCTTCTTCCACAGATGCACCGTTGGCATTTTTAAGAACGACAAGTACACCTAATTTGCCATTAGAGTGAATGTATGGCACTACTGCTTCTCCTTCTAACGTTTCATAGGTGCTGATTTCCAGCTTTTCACCAATTTTTCCGGTCGCCTCCACGATTTTTTCTCCCAGTGTAATGTCACCGGATTTCAGTGCTTTAAGTGCTTCTATATCTGCCGGGGCATGTTCAAAAGCCAGGTCAGCAACTTCGTTTGCAAGAGCAACGAAATCTTCATTTTTAGCCACAAAGTCAGTCTCACAAGTGAAAGCGATCACGATACCTTTTGTATTGTCGTCGTTAGTTCTTGTTACAACTACACCTTCAGTTGTTTCTCTGTCAGCTCGTTTAGCAGATACTTTTTGACCTTTTTTTCTAAGCAGTTCTACTGCTTTATCGAAATCACCATCTGCTTCCACCAGTGCTTTTTTACAGTCCATCATCCCGGCACCGGTCATTTGTCTTAATTTGTTTACGTCTTTCGCAGTAATAGCCATTTTATTTCTTTATTTACTTTTTTAATTGCTTCTAAACAAAAATTGAACACCGACATCCTCCTGAGCCCGATAGCTACCGGGTAGGATAGACCAATGTTCAATTTTTGAACAGTTCATAAATATGTTGTGATTAAGCTTCTTGCTCGTCAGCTTTTCGCTTAGCCTCTTCCTCTTCTTGTACTTTTGCTTCCTCTTTATCCTTTTTGCGCTCAGATAGGCCTTCTTCTATCGCTTTGGCCAGGTAGTTTGTGATCAGGTTGATTGATTTCCAGGCATCATCATTACCAGGGACCGGAAAATCTACCTGAGTAGGATCAGAGTTGGTGTCAACCAGTGCAAACACAGGAATATTAAGCTTTTGCGCTTCTGCTACAGCAATGTGCTCTCTTTTGATATCAATCACGAAAAGAGCCGCAGGAAGTCTGTTCAGATCAGAAATACCGCCAAGTACACGCTCAAGCTTAGCTTTTTCACGGCTGATCATCAGTCGCTCTCTTTTTGCCAGGTTCAGATAGGCTTCATCTTTCATAAGCTTATCGATACCGGCCATTTTCTTGAGTGACTTACGGATCGTAGCGAAGTTGGTCAACATACCACCTAACCATCTTTCGGTTACGTATGGCATGTTTAGCTTCTGAGCCGCTGTTTCTACTACTTCCTTAGCCTGCTTTTTGGTAGCAACAAACATCACTTTTCGTCCTGAACGAACGATAGACTGCAATGCGCTAGCTGCTTTGTCAAGCTCAACTAATGTTTTATTTAGATCAATGATGTGGATGCCGTTCTTCTCCATGAAGATATAAGGTGCCATCTGCGGATTCCACTTTCTGGTAAGGTGTCCGAAATGTACACCGGCATCTAAAAGGTCTTTGTATTCTATTTTTGACATAACTATAAGATCTTATCGTTTACTGAACTGGAATCTTCTTCTCGCTTTTCTTCTGCCGTATTTCTTACGCTCTACCATTCTGGGGTCTCTGGTAAGAAATCCTTCTTTCTTCAAAGGAGGTTTGTTTTCCTCATCTAGTTCTACCAATGCGCGGGCGATGGCGAGTCTTACCGCCTCTGCCTGACCTTTCGGCCCTCCGCCATCAACATTTACGCTGATCTCATAGTTTCCATCCACCTCCAGCTTGGCCAGGGGTTGTTTTACGATGGTTTGCAAAATCTCAGAAGGAAAGTATATGGCAATATCCTTGTCATTGACAGTGATCTCACCTTTCCCGCTCTGCAGATACACTCTGGCTACAGAGGTTTTCCTTCTTCCAATGGTGTTAATGATTTCCATTTAGGTGTTAAAGATTCGTTTTTAAAGTTTAATTTCTTTCGGTTTCTGTGCTTCATGAGGGTGCTCTGCACCTTCATACACATAAAGGTTTTTGAAGAGCTTGCTCCCCAGTCTGTTTTTTGGAAGCATACCTTTCACAGCTCTCTCAACCAATAATCTGGAAGACTTAGCTTTTGCTTCTTGTGGTGTCTCAAAACGCTGACCACCAGGGTATCCTGTGTGTCGTATATATTGCTTATCAGTCCACTTCTTACCAGTCAGCCGGACTTTATCAGCATTGATAACGATCACGTTATCACCACAATCCACATGTGGAGTGTAGCTTGCTTTGTGCTTACCTCTGATGATCTTTGCTACCTCGCTAGCCACTCTACCCAATACTTTTGTATCAGCGTCTATGATGACCCAGTTCTTCTCTGTTGTAGCACTGTTTAACGATACCGTTTTATAGCTTAAAGTATCCAATTTTTTATTCGTTTAAAATGAACTATAGGTTCCCCTTTAGAAAAGGGACACAAAAATAGAGGTTTAATATTGTAAAACCAAAATAAGATCACGATTAAGTTTGAGTATCAGCAAGAATGCATGGAATGCTCCAAAATGCCTGATCTAAAGGTTTTTACGGAGCTGCTTTACTAACACTGCAAAGTCCTTGGGGTAGGGCGCTTCTACCTCAATGATGGTTTCCTCATTTTCATAATCTCTGAAGGCAATGTTGTGAGCATGGAGAGCCACACGCTGGATCAGCGGATGTTCTTCATCTTTAAATTTACCAAGGTGGAAATTTTTCTTGATCTGCGATAAATAGATGTAATCCCCCCCATATGCAGGATCACAACAGATGGGAGCCTCGTGAAAGGCAAGGTGCACCCGGATCTGATGCAATCTCCCGGACACGGGAAAACACTTGACCAGTGTGTGTAGCCTGAATGTTTCTAAAGTGGAAACCAAAGTCAGTGAAGGCTTGCCCCCTTTAAAATCTATGCGGGATTTGCTGTTGGTTGAGTGAATTGGTTGATCGGCCTCCAGGTTGTCAAACTCATGGATGCCCTGTATGACCGCATTGTAAACTTTTTTTACCTGACGTTTTTCCAGCATGATCGCAAAATGCCTGTAAGCTTCCGGATGCTTTGCTACTACGAGTATGCCAGAGGTTTCCTTGTCAAGGCGGTGGCATACCTGTGCCTCAGGTATTTCTTCCCTGGCGAGCTTTAAAATATCTACGGGATCATTTCTGTCATCCAGTGTGGAAATGTAAGGTGGCTTATTGATCACCACATAATTTTCATTTTCAAAGAGAGTGATATCTCTGAATGTGATGCCTTTGACATATTTATGCATAGTCTTCCTCTTCGTCCTCTTCCTCTAAAAATCTGTGAGCGACCGGTTTCCCGCGTTTTAGTTTAAAACTAAAAGCAGAACCTACTTTGTATTCACTTTCTACTTCTATGGTGGAGGCATGACCCTCCATAATGTGTTTTACGATAGAAAGCCCTAACCCGGTTCCGCCTTTCTCTTTAGATCTGCTTTTTTCTACACGGTAAAACCGCTCAAAGATACGACCTAAATCTTCTTTGGGAATGCCTCGGCCATTGTCAGTTACACGGGTAGTTACAAATTTACCATCTTGCTCGAAGCGAATGGTCACCCGACCCTTTTTCTTTGTATATTTTATTCCGTTTGAAACAAGGTTGATCATTACCTGGTAGATGCGCTGATAATCTGCCCGTACAAAAAACTTACTGTCTGGGTTTTCCAGCGTTACGGTGATTTTATTTTTTTCGGCTTTCCCTTCCAGTTGGTCAATTACCTCCTTAGTCAGCTCAACAATGTCGAAGTTTTCAAAGTGCATTTTAATCTCACCGGTCTCCATTTGCGAAATGGTGAGAAGGTCTTGCACGAGCACATCCAGCCCATCCAGGCTCTTGGCAGCTTTTTTGAGAAATTTTCCTCTGACTTTTTTGTCTTCCACCGCACCATCTAATAAAGTATGTACAAATCCCTGAGCGGCAAAAATTGGGGTCTTAAGCTCGTGTGATACATCAGCTATAAACTCCCGGCGAAAGGTTTCCATCCTCTTGAGCTCACGGATTTCCTGCTGTTTCTTTTCAGCATAATTATAAATGTCCCGGTTTATCTTTTTGAGTGGATTAAATGAAAACCTCTTTGTGGGTTTGGTAAGCCTGGAAAGCTCCTGGTCTCTCAGGTTTTCCAGCGCGTCATGGATTGAGTTAATATGGCGGAAAAACAGAAACTCAAGAACCAGTCTTATAAAGATGTAAGCAGAGGAAAATGTTATCCCAAAAGCAATAACCAGGGCTATATTATTGATGGTGGGTACCAGCAACAAAAAAGCTGTGGTGATTAACGAAATGAAAAATGCCAATAGGAGAGATAAGCCTCTGGAATTAATGATCATAAGATGACCTTAGTTGGTATCGAACTTGTAGCCTACGCCTTTTACTGTGGATATAAAACCATCTCCGATTTTTTCTCTCACCTTTCTTATATGTACATCTACGGTACGAGCCAGTACGTACACATCCGTTCCCCATATATTTTGAAGGAGCTCATCCCGGCTGAATACTTTGCCCGGATTTTGAGCCAGAAAATAGAGCAATTCAAATTCTTTCTTAGGGAGATTGACCTTTTGATCACCTGAAAAGACCGTATAGCTGGTGCGGTCTATCACCAGCTCACCCACTGTGATTTTATTAGACTCTTTTTTCTTTTTCGACTCTCTTCTGAACAGCGCATTTATGCGGCTGACCAATGCGCGTGGTTTTATCGGCTTTGTGATATAATCATCTGCTCCCATATCAAAAGCAGCTACTTCGGAGTACTCTTCGGACCGTGCAGTAAGAAAGATAACGAATGTATTGGCCAGTTCAGGTATTTCGCGGATCTGTCTGCATGTTTCCACACCATCCTGCTTGGGCATCATGATGTCCAGCAGGATCAGGTCAGGTATGAAGGATTTTGCTACATCCACACCTTTTATGCCATCCAGGGCCGTTTTTACCTCATAGCCTTCCTTGGAAAGATTGTATTTCAACAATTCCAGAATGTCTGCTTCATCATCTACTACCAGCACTTTCTGATTATGCTTAGCCATTTGAGTTTGTAGTTACAGTTAAAGTTAGCTTAATCTTCTATTCATGAAAAATTAACCGTCCGAGCAGATACCATCAGAATGACACTGAAAGAATGCAAAGACATTCGATATTATTCAAAATTAAGGAGAAATCAATTTTATGTGAAAAAGGTAACAATTTGTTAATTGGGCTAATATTCCGATGAAATGATATAAAATCGAAACTGTTCATTCCAATCCCATTACAGCATGACAAATTTAGGTTAAATTCGAACCAGAAAAGAGATTATGGGAAATTCCACGAGCTAAAATAGTTAGCTGAATTGTGAATTATTGCTAATATTATTAGCTTTAAGTTTTAACTTCTGATTTTAAATACGGCATGGCTGAAAATACTGAAAAATTAAAGGCACTTCAATTAACAATTGACAAGCTTGAAAAGACTTATGGGAAGGGCACTATTATGAAGCTTTCAGATAATAAGGTTTTGGATGTGCCTACTATTTCGACCGGATCTTTGGGGTTGGATATGGCCCTGGGAGTGGGAGGTATCCCTAAAGGTCGTGTTATTGAGATATACGGGCCAGAATCTTCAGGTAAGACCACTTTGGCCATGCACTGTATTGCCGAAGCTCAGAAAAAGAACGGATTAGCCGCAATCATAGATGCAGAACATGCCTTTGATAAGACATATGCCGAGAAGCTGGGTATAGATACGGAAAACCTGCTGATATCTCAACCTGATAATGGAGAGCAGGCCTTGGAGATTGCGGAGCATTTGATCCGGTCGGGTGCTATCGATATTATTGTGATTGACTCTGTTGCTGCTCTCGTTCCCAGAGGAGAACTTGAAGGTGAGATGGGTGACAGTAAGATGGGGCTTCAGGCACGTTTGATGTCTCAGGCGCTCAGAAAGCTCACCGGGGCGATCAACAAGACAGGCTGCTCCTGTATTTTTATCAACCAGCTTCGTGAGAAGATCGGGGTGATGTTTGGTAACCCGGAAACCACAACAGGGGGAAATGCCCTGAAGTTTTATGCTTCCGTTCGATTGGATATTCGCCGGATCGGGCAGATCAAAGAAAGTGCGGATAATGTGATGGGTAACCGCACCCGTGTCAAAGTGGTTAAAAACAAAGTGGCTCCCCCGTTTAAAGTGGTGGAATTTGATATCATGTATGGTAAAGGCATCAGTAAGTCTGGTGAGATAATAGATATAGGTGTGGAGCTCGATGTGATCAAAAAATCCGGATCATGGTTCTCTTACAATGACAATAAGCTGGGACAGGGCCGGGATGCCGTGAAGCAACTTGTGGAGGATAATCCTGAGCTCATGGAAGAGCTGGAGGCCAAGATCAAAGCAAAAATCCAGGGGGAAGACACTGAGGTCTTTGATGAGAAGCCTGTGAAGGAAGAAAAATAAAAGTATTTACTTCCTGACAAATCACTGAGCTAGTGTCACGATGACTAAGAAAGCAAGCTAAATTTCATGCCATCACTCAGCTTCTTACTTATACTTATAAAACAAAGATTTCATCAACTTAGTGATGGCATGAATTAGTATCCTTATTTAAGTTTAAGAGTCGTGACACTAGTAACGACTACTGTGTCCTGATAGCAATAACCGGATCAAGTCTTGCGGCCATGGCAGCCGGAATGATCCCTGAGGCCATTCCGATAATAGCTGATACACCAAGTCCAAGGGCGATATTAGAAAAGCTGAGTATCAGGTCTAATGACCCCAGACTGATAAAGGATAGCAGCCAAACCATGAAAATACCAGCGCCACCTCCCAGTACACTTAAGAAAACCGACTCGAAAAGGAACTGAAACAGGATAAAGTAGTTCTTGGCGCCAAGTGATTTCTGAATGCCAATGATATGGGTACGCTCCCTGACAGAAACAAACATAATATTGGCTATACCAAATCCACCGACCAGGATAGAGAACCCACCAATGAACCAGCCTGCCAATCCTATTACGTCAAAAGTGGAACCAATGAAGTTAGCTATCGCCTCTGGTCTGTTCAGAGCAAAGTTATCTTCCTCTTTGGGTTTCAGCGCCCGTTTTTTGCGCATCAATCCTCGTAGTTCAGCTTCCAGTTCTACGAGACCTATATCAGATTCAAGTCCTTTTACGGTGATCAGGGGTTCTACGCCACTTCTCCTGCCCGTATAAAAAAGCTTGATAAATGATTTGTAGGGGAGGTAGATGTTTTCATCATTGGTAGGAGCACCCAAAAAGCTATCACCTTCTTCCTTTATAGTGCCTACTACATAGTACTTTAATCCGCGGATCTTGACTTCCTTACCAATGGGGGTTTCGTTTGGGAAAAGCTCCGAAGCTGACCGATAGCCAAGTATCGCTACATTTCTACCGGCATCTGCTTCCTGTGGAGTAAAGTAGCGACCTTTTTCAATGGGAATTTCGTAGACATCCTTATGGTCATAGACTATGCCAATCAGATCCAGATCAACACTACTGCTGCTTTCATGCTTGGCAGTGACGCCACCTCGCACGGTAAAGATGGACATTGCCTGAGCATGTTTGACATTTTCTCTAAGGAATCGGTACTCATCATAGGTCGGATAAGGGCGCTGTAAGTACTTCCACCAGGGATATGGCCCTCCTCCGAAACCATATGGCCATTTCTGAACGTTAATGTTATTGGTACCTAAAAAATTTAAACTGTCTTTGATGCTTCGCTCAAGTGAATCTACGAGAGTAAAGACGGCGATGATGGCGAAAATTCCAATGGTAACCCCCAGTAGGGATAAAGTAGTTCGTAGAAGATTCATCCGGAGGGCATTCCAGGCGAACCGAAAGCTTTCAAAGATAAGTTTAATGATGATCACCAGCTATTCCGTTTTAAGGTTTGGTTGTAAGGTTATCCTTTTTTATACGTTTAAAGACAAAAGTATTTACTAATTTTGCCGACTTATTTAATCAACTCCATCGATTAATCCAAGATAGTACAAATGAAATTATCCGAATTCAAATTTGATCTTCCTTCCAGTCATATCGCTTTGCACCCTGAAGAAAACCGCGATGAGTCGCGGCTTATGGTTGTGCATCGGGATACAGGCGAAATTGAGCATAAGGTTTTCAAGGATATAGTCGATTACTTTGATGAAGGTGATGTCATGGTCATCAATGACACCAAAGTTTTCCCTGCAAGGTTATACGGAAATAAAGAAAAAACTGGTGCGAAAATTGAAGTTTTTCTCCTTCGTGAACTCAATAAAGAGATGAAACTCTGGGATGTTTTGGTAGATCCGGCCAGGAAAATCAGGGTTGGGAATAAGCTTTATTTTGGCGATGGTGAGCTTGTAGCAGAGGTAATTGACAACACTACTTCGCGAGGCAGGACCATTCGTTTTCTATTTGATGGAGAAGAAGACGAATTTTACAAGATGATCGATCGACTTGGGGAAACACCCCTCCCGAAAAGCATCAAGAGAGCCGCTGAGCCTGAAGATCGTGAGCGTTTTCAAACCATCTACGCAAAAAACATCGGAGCAGTAGCAGCTCCTACAGCAGGCCTCCATTTTACCCGCCAGGTAATGAAGCGCTTAGAGATTAAGGGTGTGGATATTGATCCGATCACTTTACATGTAGGTCTTGGTACGTTTCGTCCGGTAGACGTGGAGGATCTTACCAAGCACAAGATGGATTCTGAAAACTATATGGTTCCGGAAAAAACAGCTGATCGGGTGAATAGAGCTCTGGATGAAAAGAAACAGGTATGCTCTATTGGCACTACAGTAATGAGGACCCTGGAGTCATCAGTTTCAGCCGGAGGCCGGTTAAAAGCCAATGAGGGGTGGACTGATAAGTTCATTTTCCCTCAGTATGAATTCAAGATCTGTAATGCCCTGGTTACTAATTTCCACCTTCCGGAATCTACGCTACTCATGACTGCAGCAGCATTTGGAGGGTATGAGCTAATCATGAAAGCTTATCAGACTGCTATCAAAGAGAAGTATCGTTTCTTTACCTATGGTGATGCGATGTTGATCCTGTAGAAGTATGGCCGGGAGATCTGTTGTCATCGTAGCTGGAGGTAGTGGTACCCGGATGGGGCACGAAGTACCCAAGCAATTTTTGATGATGGCAGGTAAGCCTATTTTGGTTCATACTGTACAAGTCTTCCTGAACTACGATCCTGCTATTGAGGTCATTTTGGTTTTGCCAGAAGCACATTTGAGCTTGTGGGAGGATATTCGGATCGAATATTTTGCTGAACAGCCTGTAGTGGTGGCTGTTGGCGGGGATTCTCGTTTTCAAAGCGTTCGTGCGGGGCTGGAAAAAGTTACTGCTGATCTGGTGGCCATTCATGATGCGGTTCGTCCTCTTGTTACCCAAAAAGCAATAGCTGATTCTTTTACTTCTGCTGAAAGGACAGGTTCAGGTGTGGTGATGGTGGAAATGAAAGATTCCATGCGAGAGAGGTTAGCAAACGGGCAAACACAGGCCCGGGATAGATCCAGATATCTGGCCGTGCAGACACCGCAAACTTTCAGGACATCATTGATCAAGCAAGCATTTAAGCAGGAGGAATCGTCTGAATTTACCGATGACGCTACCGTTTATGAAAAAAGCGGTGGCATAGTAAGCCCTGTGAGGGGAGACTATAGAAATATAAAGATCACCACTACGGAGGATCTGATTATTGCCGAAGCCTTACTCTGAGTTAGGCAGCGCAATACTAACTAATGAATATATTATTTTTAGAAATGAAAAAGCTCCGGTTTTCCGAAGCTTCTGGTTCTTTTCGGACAGTTCTTCTGTCAATATTCATCCTCATTAAAGAAAAAATCTTCCTTGGTAGGATAGTCTGGCCAGATTTCTTCGATGTTCTCATAAGGCTGACCATCGTCTTCAAGTTCCTGAAGATTCTCCACCACTTCAAGGGGAGCTCCGGATCGTATTGAGTAATCGATCAATTCGTCCTTTGTGGCTGGCCACGGTGCGTCTTCCAGGTATGAAGCTAATTCTAGTGTCCAATACATATTCTTATGCCTTTAAAAATTTCGTGCAAAAATAGTTTTTCTAATGAGAAATCAAACTTTTATTTTTCTCCTCTCCATTAGTACTCACCTTTAATGTAAAAAGCAATTTTTTTGTTTCATTTTTTGAGAAAAAAATCAATTTTCTGCTTTAAGTATTTTTAAAAGCTTTTCTTTCGTCTCAATTTTCCTGCGCTGTTGGATCAGTTTCTTTTCCACAAGGTCTATCATACTGCCTGTGCCAGCGGAAAAATTAGCCGAATTTTCCTGGTACCTGGCCAGATCACTTTTGTCCCGTCCCAGTAGCTCTTCCAGAATCCCGATCCGGATACTTTTTTTTCTGGCTTTTTCAAGCTCGCGAAAGTTGGCAAATCTCTTAGTGGCTATTTTGTCTAAAAAGTCTCGTTCCAGGAGAAGCTGTATCTTGGAAAACGCCTGGTTTTTCAGGTCTTTCTCTTCCTTGTTTTTGGGCCGCACTCCTTTCAATGCTCTTTTGTGCCCATCTATTAGCTTAAAGTGATATTTTTTTTCTCCATTCATAAAGCTTTCCAGCTCCGTAACTATCTCCTCCAGGTCTACAGGAGAGCTTTCAGGTGTTTGGCTCTTAAGGCTTTGGTTAAATTCCCTTAACAGTTCCGTGTACTCCTCTTTAGGGATGTTCCCCACATCTCTCCATTCTTGTTTGAGCTGGTTGATGAGGTCAAAACGTACTTTACCGTGTAGCTCTTTAAGCTGTTCTGTCTTTTTTATAATGGCTTCATACTCTTTCTTTCGAAGCTCCCCGAGTCTTTTTTTATCTTCGTAAAAACGCTTCTTTTTTTCGAAAAACGCTTCCAGGACTCCCCAAAATGCCTGATCAAGCTCTTCCTGCTCTTCTTCTTTAGCGTTTCCTGTTTTGATCCATCGGGCTTTTATATCGTGGATTTCCTCAGTAGCCTCTTTCCAGTTGATCTTTTCTGCAGCGGCCTTTACCTCGTCTAGTAATGCTTTTTTAATTTCACTATTTCGTTCCCGGTTTTTTTGGATGGTATCCTGCAGCAGGTTTTCCTGTCTTTCGAGACGTTCGTGTAGCTTTTGGTAATCGCCAAGTCCGTCATGGCTGGGTAGCTGTTCTTTTAAGTGAAGAAGCTTCATCAGAAAAGAACCCTTATTTGCAGAGGTTTCAATTTCTTTTTCAAGCTCAGCGATCTTTTCTTCCAACTCCGAAAACTTAGTTGTAAAATAATTTATTGAAGCTTCAGGATCATTGTCTCTTACCTCACCAATTTCACGTTCCGGGTGGTTGCCCCATCCATCTAAGATGATCTTATCATCGGCTATTTTTCCAAAAGGTACTTCCTTTGTGCTCACAATATAAAACTGTTATTCTGTATATTATTTGCTGACAGATAAATACAGTAACTTCGATCTCGTTTTGAAATTAACCAAAAATGTCTGACGAAAAAATTATATTCTCTATGGCGGGGGTTAATAAGATATATCCGCCACAGAAACAAGTACTGAAAAACATCTATCTATCCTTTTTCTACGGTGCGAAGATAGGAGTGTTGGGTTTAAATGGTTCAGGAAAGTCATCATTATTAAGAATTATTGCCGGAATAGACCAGGAATACCAGGGTGAAGTGGTTTTTTCACCCGGATATAGTGTGGGTCTCCTGGAGCAGGAGCCTGAGCTGGATCAGGAAAAAACGGTAAAAGAAGTGATCAGTGAAGCTGTGACGGAAATCACAGACCTACTCGATGAGTATGAAGAAATAAACCTGAAATTTAGTGAGCCGGAGATCCTGGAAGATCCGGATAAAATGAACAAGCTCATTGAAAAGCAGGGAGCGGTGCAGGATAAGCTGGACCAGGTAGGCGCCTGGGAGCTGGACAGTAAGCTGGAGCGCGCTATGGACGCATTAAGAACTCCCCCGGAAGATGCAATTATTAAAAATCTGTCCGGTGGCGAAAAAAGGCGGGTGGCTCTATGCCGTCTCTTGCTACAGGAACCGGATGTACTTCTGCTGGATGAGCCTACTAACCACCTGGATGCTGAATCGGTTCATTGGCTGGAGCAGCATCTAAAGCAATACAATGGAACGGTGATCGCTGTGACCCACGACCGATACTTTTTAGATAATGTGGCCGGATGGATACTGGAACTGGACCGTGGAGAAGGGATCCCGTGGAAAGGAAACTACTCCAGCTGGCTGGAGCAAAAGCAAAAACGACTGGCACAGGAAGAAAAATCTGAGTCAAAAAGAAAGAAAACCCTGGAGCGAGAACTCGAATGGGTGCGGATGACACCAAAAGGACGCCATGCAAAATCCAAAGCCAGGCTTTCAGCGTACGATAAGATGCTGGGAGAAGAGGGCAAAGAAAAAGAACAGCAGCTTGAACTGTATATCCCTCCGGGACCAAGGCTTGGAAGTAAAGTGATTGAAGCTGAGAATGTTTCTAAGGCTTACGGAGATAAGCTCCTTTTTGATGACCTGTCATTTAGCCTGCCGCAGGGAGGTATAGTGGGAGTGATCGGGCCAAATGGAGCCGGGAAAACCACATTGTTCAATTTGATCACCGGAAAGGAAAAGCCGGATTCCGGCACATTTGATGTGGGACCCACAGTAAAAATGGCCTATGTGGATCAGGAACATGATGACCTGAAACCTAATGATTCGGTCTTTGAAGCTATTTCCGGAGGAAATGAGCTCATAAAGCTGGGAGATAAAGAGATGAATGCCCGTGCTTATGTAAGCCGGTTTAACTTCTCCGGGTCGGATCAAACAAAGAAGGTGGGTGTGCTATCCGGTGGAGAGCGCAATCGTGTCCACCTGGCGATAACCCTGAAGCAGGGTGCAAACCTTGTGTTACTGGATGAGCCTACCAATGACCTGGATATTAATACCCTTAGGGCACTGGAAGAAGCTCTGGAGAATTTTGCCGGCTGTGCGGTGGTTATTTCTCACGATAGATGGTTTTTGGACAGGATCTGTACCCACATTCTGGCTTATGAGGGAGACTCCCAGGTGTATTGGTTTGAAGGCAACTTTACAGAGTATGAGGAGAATAGAAAGAAAAGACTAGGCGATGAAACTCCGAAGCGGATTAAGTACAGGAAGATAAAGTAATGAAAACCAAAGAATGTCCATCCTGTGCCATGGAAGTAGATGCGAAAAGTAAAACATGTCCGATCTGCGGGTATGAATTTACGGACTTTAGTACAGGTTATAAATGGGTGGCCATTCTGTTGATCGTTTTGTTTTTGCTGTATATGATTATCTGATTATTTCGGTATAGATTATGAAATAGTTTGGACAATTTGAACAGGATTTGGATTTACTAATAAACCAGTTAAGGAGACTAAAAGACAACAGCAATAATTGAGATCAGTATGAAATTTGGCAGCGTAGAAAACCCGGAACTAGTTGACTTTACTTTGCCAGAGGATCATCCCGGTACAGCGGAGGTTCTAAAGAAAGAAGGGGGTTCGGGTTTATCAGAAATTTACGTCGGTTGTGCCAAGTGGAATAAGCAGGACCTGAAAAAGTTTTATCCCAGAGGCACCAAAGACGAGCTGACTTATTACGCTCGTCAATTCAACTCTATTGAGCTGAATGCCACTTTTTACAATAATTATGGCCCGGAGCAGATTCAGAAATGGAAAGATAAGGTCCCGGATGATTTTAAGTTTTTTCCTAAGGTTTCTCGCTTCATAAGCCACATCAAACGACTCAACAATGTGGAAATGGAGGTGGAGGAATGCTGCAACAACACCCGAAGCTTTGGTGATAAGCTGGGGATGGCTTTTCTTCAGCTTCATGACAATTTCGGCCCTAAAAACAAGGACCGTTTAGAGGTATTTATGGATGTGTGGCATCAGGATATTCCGCTGGCCATTGAGCTTAGAAACACTGAGTGGTTTAATGACCCAGAAGAGGCAGAATGGATCTATTCTCTTTTCGAAAAGTACAAAATGGCCAATATCGTGACCGATACCGCGGGGAGAAGAGACCTGCTGCACATGAGGCTGACATCTCCGGTGGCCTTTGTGCGGTATGTGGGTGCAAATCATGAAAGCGACTATGCACGCCTGGATGACTGGATCGAGCGGCTTAAGGTTTGGAAAGATCAGGGACTGGAGAGGCTATACTTTTTTGTTCATCAGAATTTGGAAAAGGCTTCGCCATACCTGTCTGCTTATTTTATTGAGAAGTTCAATAAGGAGTTTGGTACAGATCTTCAGCTCCCTTCACTTGGCGAAGAACAAGCAGAGTTGCAGTTTTAGGTTTAAAAAAGAGGCCAGCAATTCAGAATGAACTGCTGACCGGGAACAATTATGCACCCTGCAATAAAGGAGCAACAGGGAAATCAATTTTCGTATCTGCAATGTGGTTGGTGTAGTTCGTAATGGTATTTGCGGCTACAAAACCTATTAATTCTGAAAGCGCTGGTTTGCTGTATCCTGCATTGTGAAAGTTGTCAATCAGCTGCTGGTCTGGTTTTCCTCTGGTGATGGTGATCGCCTTAGCCAGCTCACTCAGTGCCTTCAATTTTTCATCTGCTATAGCGCCACTTCGGATCTCTACTGTTTGCTCTTCCGTGAGGCCCTGCATTTTACCCACAGTGGTGTGAGCTGCCAGACAATAGTCACAGCTATTGGCCTCAGCCACGGCTAATGCAATCGTCTCAATCTCTTTTCCGGAAAATTCGCCTGCAGACAGGCTCTCATTTAGCGCTAAAAGGCCACCCAAAGCTTTTGATGAGTTTCCAATGGCTGCATAGACATTCGGAACTGTACCTAGTTTTGATTTTAGCGTGTCAAATAGTTGTCGGCTCTCTTCTGATGCCTCTTCTCTTGATAATACGTCTAAGTTTTTCATGCTTTTATTTAAATGTAATTTTTAAAGTTACATTTAGAACGCCTCATGAGTAGTTAAGTTTGGCTTTTAGTGTAAGAGCGTTAGATAGTGTCAAGCATGTGACACAGAGACTATTTTCCCTTCTTCAAGGCAGGTCCTCCAACTATTTCATGGAGATGATGGGTAAGCTGGTCGATTGTTTTGTGAGCCAGGGTATTTTGCATGTCCATTTCTGCGGTAGTAAAAGAATCATGGACTAAAACATTCAGGTTAGAACTAACGATACAATCCGGATTTATCTTATTTGGTCTTTTAAAAAGCCCATCTTCCCGTGTTGCCTTGTAAAGATCCCAGAGGGTAATATCTGAAGGTGATTTGGCCAGTTCAACTCCTCCTGAAGAACCAATCGACGTTTTAAGAATGCCTTTGTTTTTTAGCAAACCGATCAGCTGACGAATGACCACTGAATGTGTTAAAAGGCTGTCCGCAAGCTCATTGGATGAGACTGTATGGTCCCTGTTTACATTGAGGTAAATGCAAATATGGATGGCCTTGGAAAATTTCGTACTGGCTTGCATACACCAGCAATTTACGTAAAATCAAATCTTTATGGGGTTTCAAAAAGGGCTGCTTGAAACAGCCAGCCCCTATTCCTGATCAGCAACAACCACCCCCGTCGTAGTGAAAGGTGCTTTCTGAAACGAAAATATCCTTTCGGCCTAATGAGCCCAGGTTCCCGGCGGTTTTATCACACACGGCCAAAGGCTGATTAGGTGTGAGAACATGGCCTTTGTGGTCATCAAAATACTCCTCATCACCAAAATAGATAGCCGTTTTTCCGGTGAAGACACATGGCCCGTCCTCTGGCATAGGATCTTTGATGGCGCAAACTTCTACACTCTCGATGAAAATGGTTTCCGAGGTATCATAATGTTCAGGATCCAGTATCCGGTAGGGTCTTTTCGCACGTATCTCAACTGTACCAAAACCAATATCGGTGATCATTTTAATGTAATCTGTCAGCGGTAATGCCCCACTCAGGCATAGTCCTCGTAGTTCAGGGTCGTTTTTGAGCGTATCTGGCATTGGAGACTCACTAACCGGATCAGAAAGCACCAGCCTTCCGTGCGGTTTCAATACCCGGTACATTTCCTGAAGCGCTTTTTTCAGGTCCTCTTCATGGAAGATATTGAAAAGGCAGTTTTGAGCAGCTACATCTATTGACTCATCCTCTACTGGAAGGTCCATTGCATCCCCTTTCCGTAGATCTACAAACTCAGACTTAAACCAGGGGTTGAGTCTTTCAGCTTCTGCGAAATTATCGTGGCTGGCTTTTAGCATTTCATCCACCACATCGATCCCGATCACCCCACCAGTTTGTCTGCTGAAATACGCAAACTGCAGGAGCTCCATTCCTCCTCCAACCCCTACATACAGCGTTTTTGGGTTGTTGATGAGATCGCGCGGATGTACTGTGCTACCACAGCCGTAGTTCATCTGCTGCATGATCCTGGGGATCTCCAGTCCGGGGAACGCCCAGACAGGAGTAGTGGTGCAGCACAGTCCTACATCTGGGGTTTCCGCTGCTCGTTTATAGATATCTTTTGTTACGTCCAGGTATTTTATATCAGTTGCCATAATGCAGTAAGTAATTATCAATTATCAATTCTCAATTACAGACTAGGTAGTAGCTCCACCACAGCTGGAGCCTGCACCAGCGGTACATCCGTAGCAATGCTGGCCGATTTTGATGGATCGGTTGTTAATTTGTTCCAGGTCGAAATTGGAAATGTGCTGCGGTGCATCTCTGACTTTCATTTCCAGCATCTGGTTAAAATCACAGTCATACAAATAACCATCCCATCCCAGACTGAGGGTATTTCTGCACATGACCCCTGCAGCTGCTGACGGATTGAAGGCATTGACCAACTCATTCATGTACGATTCATAGTTGTCTGAAGTCATCAGATATTCCAGAAACCGGCTTATCGGGAGGTTGGTAATAGCGAAAAGATTATTAAAAACAATGCCATACCTTTCTTGCAGCTTCTGTTTAAACTGATTTTCCAGCTCTTCCTGACTGCCGGGTAAAAAAGCGCCCGAAGGATTGTAAACCAGGTCTAGTTGAAGCTCAGGATCTTTACCATACCCAACTTCATTGAGCATTTTAAGCGCCTCAATGGATTTGCCAAATACCCCTTCACCTCTTTGCGCATCAGTTCGGCTAGCCGCAAAATATGGGAGTGATGAAACCACATTGATCTTGTGTTTTTTGTAAAACTCTGGCAGGTCGTTGTACTTAGGGTTCGCTAAAATGATGGTCAGGTTGCAGCGGACGATCACCGATTTGCCCATGGCGGATATCTCCTCCACGAACCAGCGAAAGTTTGGATTCATTTCCGGAGCGCCTCCGGTGAGATCTACGGTTTGGATGTCCGTACTACGGATGGCATCCAGGCACTGCTGCATGGTCTCTTTTGTCATGATCTCCTTCCGGTCCGGACCAGCATCCACATGACAGTGTTTGCATACCTGGTTGCACATTTTTCCCAGGTTGACCTGGAAGATCTCTATGCCAGTAGGCTTGAGTGGATATAATCCAATGTTTTCTAACCTGTCCTGAAAAGAGGGGATGCCCAGCGATTCATTATCATCCAGCACTTCCAGCTGAGCATCCGTGGATGAATATTTATGTTGTTGCCTGTTGAGCGTCTTCATAGATAGTTTTTTAAATGATAAAAAACAGTAGCGGTGAAGGCGCTACATCATTTTTGACTTGACCTGGTTCATCATTTGTGTGCCGTGCACCAGGGAGGCGCCACCTCTAATGGCTGCTGCTACGTGCACCGCTTCCATCATCTGCTCTTCGTCCACACCCTTAGACATGGTGTCTGACGTATAGGCATCAATGCAGTATGGACACTGGATGGCATGGCTTACAGCCAAAGCGATCAGCGATTTTTCACGAGCTGTGAGCGCTCCGGGTTCAAAGACTTTACCATAGTACTCGAAAAACTTGTCACCGAGCTCTTTTTGAAATTCCGTGATCTTACCAAATTTCTTCAGGTCTTCCCTGTTGTAATACGTTTCCTTCATTTTAAGATAGGGTTATAAATAGGTTTAATAGATACTACCCGCTGCCCGGGGCAATGGGTTGTTTGAATAAAATTTACGAAGATGGAGTTTAGGCCAGTTGTGGTGGCCCCCGGGATATGGAAAAGGTAGCTATGGGCTTTGTGGCAGCCATTTGGGGGTGTAAGACCCACTGGATATTATTGAATAATTTCAAAAACGCAACCAACAGTGACCTGCGATAAGATACGCCTCTTACATGCTGCAGGCTGATGGGTTCGTTGATGTCGGTCAGTGAATTTAGAAGCAGTAGTTCATCTGCTTTGAAATGATCCGTGATTGTTTTCAGGAAATTGCGGCTGCCCCATGGAGTATTGAGTATGAGGTTCGGCTGGTAATGTTCTTTTTTAACCCCGATCAGAAAAGCGCCACCCCTGAGGTCAGGTCCCAGTACGATGGATTTGGTTTCAAGAGCTTCTTTGGCTTTCAGGATATCCTGCGGGGTCAGCTGCGGACAATCGTTACCCACGGCGATCACCTGTTTATATCCGTTTGAAAAAATGTGGGTTATGGCATTGTGAAATCGTTCGTTTGGGGTGTTTCCGGTTTGATTGAGGCTGTTTACCTCAAATACAGGTAAGCCGGTTTGCTTAAGGATGTTTCTGGTCCTTGAAACAAGAAATCTCGCAATCTGATAAGCTTTAGATCTGTCCTGATGAAATTTCTTTTCCATCAGCTCCTCTTCAGGGCTCCGGGAAAAGAATAATATGGCTGTAGCACCTTTCATCAGTGGTAAGTTAAGAATTTAACAGTGTATCTGTTTCATTAATTCACTTACGATGCATGAAAATGTCAGCGGATGTGCAAAAGGGGTGGTTTGTTGTTCTCATATTAGAGCCATTCTCTTTAAAACTTCAGAATCAAATAAGGTGAAAACGATTAGATTAACGTATCTTTAAATTAATTAACTTATAATTAAGTTGTATAACTTAAAAATAAGTTGTAAGCTTGTATTGCTGATTAATTAAAACCCTTACTAAGGCTACCCTCTTTTTACGATATAAACGATTTGAGATCATCCAGCAATAACCGAACTAATACCATGCAAACCCAAATATTTGCGAATTACCTCAAGGTTGCTTTTCGCTTCCTTAACAAGGAAAAGTCAATTTCAATCTTTAGTATCCTGGGATTAATCCTAACCCTGGTATCTACGTCCTTCATATACCAATATGTAACATTTGAAGAAAGTTTTGATGAGTGGAACCCTAACAAAGATCAGGTCTATCGTGTCCATATGAACAATTATACAAATGACACAAATATTCAATCCCTGGCAACAACCTTCTCTGCCGTTGGCCCTTATGCCATGGAATCGATTCCCGAGGTTGACGACTATGTCAGGTTATTTGGTTTTAGTTTCGAGCTAAACCATAATGTGATGTCAGTGCTTAAAGACTCTGTGAAAAGAGACTGGTTCAATGGTGATAATGTTTTCATATCAACTCCTTCCTTTTTTAAATTTTTTCCAAGAAAAGCTATTTATGGCAACCTCTCCTTAGAAGAAAAATCAACTGTGGTAATATCCAAGTCAATAGCTGATAGATATTACCCTAATGAAAATCCAGTTGGTCAAATCATCCAATCTGATTTTCTTGGATACTTAAAAATCGCAGGGGTTTTTGATGATTTTCCTTCCACATCCCATTTACAGGTTAAAATGCTTTTGCCCTGGGACAAAATTTCGGCCGATGATGATAATAATTGGAGGAGCCTTTATAATACTTATAATTACCTCAAAATAAATGATCAGACTCAGGTTAAAAAGGTGGAAGAAAAACTAGATCAATTGTATATGGACAATCAAACTGATCGATACAAAGCTGAAAACACCGTCTTTAAATTTCAACTACAATCAGTCAATGAACTACATCTCGGTTCAATTGACTTATTCAGAGAATTTACCAAAAAAGGTAATCCAAACGTTATAGCTGCACTCAAACTCATCGGAATCATACTTCTGGTAATAGGAATTATTAATTACCTGAACTTAATGATATCCAGATCCAAGGAACGATTAAAAGAAATTGGGATTAGAAAAATTCTGGGTGGTGGCTCTAAGATATTTGCCCAATTTTTCACTGAGGGGTTGATTATTATTACGATTTCTATTGGATGTTCAGTTTTGATTGTAGGTTTATTCGTCACTCAATTCAATTATTATCTGGAATTAGATCCCCGATATAGCATATTGGATCATAAACCTTATTGGGTCTTTTTATTATTATCAGGATTAGTAATTCCGGTTCTGGCCGGAGGATACCCGGCTCTGGCATTTAGAAAAATGCAGGTAGTCACAGCGCTCAAGGGTAAGCATGGAGATATTCGATTCAACATTTCACTGAGGAGGGCCTTAACAACCTTTCAATTCATGGCTACCATATTTCTCATATTCATATCATTTGTCATTTTCCGACAATTGGATGGGATGCAAAGTCAAAAGCTCGGATTTTCGCCAGAACAAGTCATTGTTTTTCCTACATATCAAACGAGTGAAGACTCATCCATAACAATGAAATACAACCATTTAACAGATCGGCTATCCAGCAGTACCATTATTCACAGCGCCACTGTGGGTTCAAGTGTTCCTGGTTATGTTATCCGCCAATCGCTGGATTTCCGTCCTGCATTAACGGCAATGGAAGGTAAAACCCCAATGCAATCAATCCGAGTTGATGAAAATTTTTTCAAAACATTTAACATTGATCTCCTGGCAGGAAGAGGGTTTGATCCTGAATTTTCGAAAGTTGATTACAAAAAATTTAACATGGTAATCAATGAAACTGCCGCACGTGCGCTTGGTTATCAAAACCCAAAAGATGCAGTTGGTAATTACATGTATATCGGAAAAGATGGGAAATGCCAAATCATAGGTGTAGTCAAAGATTTCAACCAACAATCACTACACCATGAAATAAAACCGGTTACATTTTATACTCGATCAATGAATCGGAACCGGTTTTTTTCAGTCAGGCTTAACACTGTGGAAACACAGTCAGCTATTGATCTGGTTCAAACCAATTGGGAGGAAGTATTCCCGGATCAACCGTTCGATTACTTTTTCCTGGATGGTTATTATTCACGGCAATACAAACAAGATCATATGCTGAAAAATATCATGTCTATTTTTACAGCACTAATTCTGTTTGTCTCTTCAATAGGACTGTTGGGTATGATCACGTTGGTCATTAATCAACGGACAAAGGAATTCGGAATTCGCAAAATTCTGGGAGCATCACAAAATGACTTTTTTAACCTTCTAGGTAAAGAATACTTATACATTATTGGGGTCGCCCTTGCTATCGGCTGGCCTATTAGTTACTGGGCATCTAACAATTGGTTGGAACGGTATGCGTGGCGGGTCGAATTAAATTGGGTTTATGGTTTGGTTCCGCTATTGCTGATTTTGACAATTTCATTGATGGTCATGTCATTGCGAATCAGAAGGATATCACGGATCAATCCAACAGAAGTTCTTCGGGATGAGTAATTATTTACCCAGGCTCAAAATGACATTCTAAGGTTGTTTATAGTCTTGTATGACGAGATGTCAAATCCCCCTTGCCCCACCAGGTGTAGAATGAGCCGAGAAGAGGTTTTGATGGGTAGGGGATTTTGATTACATATCAGACGAAAAACGACTAAACACATCCGGATCATGAGGCACTTTAAAATGCCATCATTAAGGTTTTTGATCATAAACGAGGACCAGCACAGGATTTGTCATTATAGTCGCTTACTAACAACTGTAAAACGTATCCTTAAGTTAATTAACTTATAATTAAGTTGTATAACTTAAAAATAAGTTGTAAGCTTGTATTGCTGATTAATTAAAACTCATAAAGCGATGGTCACTTTAACTAAAGCAGAGGAGAAGATAATGAAGATTCTCTGGGATATTGGAAAAGGCTTTATCAAGGATATCCTTGATCAGTATCCCGACCCTAAACCTCCGTACAACTCCGTTTCTACAATCGTGCGGGTATTGGTGCAAAAGGAGATCGTGGGTTATACAGCCTACGGAAATTCCCACCAGTATCATCCACTGGTGTCGAAGGAGGCGTACCGGAAGGGGCAGCTGTCGAGGCTGGTTTCGGATTATTACAACAATTCGCTTAAGCAAGTGGTCAACTTCTTTTCTGAAAGCAAAGAGCTGGATGAAAAGGAGCTGGATGAAGTCATGAAAATGCTGGAAGACCTAAAGTCTAAGAAAAATGATTAAGCTGTTACTTTACCTGTTGGAGGCAAGTGTGGTACTTGCACTCCTCTACCTTTTATATGCTTTGGTGCTAAGAAAGGAGACATTTTTCAGCCTTAATCGCTTTTTTCTTCTGGGTATTGTAGTGATATCCCTGCTTTTTCCGCTTTTGAGTTTTGATTTTAATCCGACAAAGGTAGCTGTGGTAGAGCGGCCGATCGAGGAGATCAGCAGGTTTAGAATGTCCTACTATGAGGCCGTTGCTTCGTGGGATTTTGAAGCACGAAATGCAGGCAATATAGCAGAAGCGAAAATGAGTAATGGATCATTTGGCCAGACGGACTGGTCTGGTAAGATCCTTATAGGTCTCATTTTCATCTATGCCATTGGTATAGTGGTATGCTTGTCCGGAACGGCCCGGACCTTGAGATGGATAAGAAAAATGATTAAAAGGAATCCAATGCTTATTATGGATGGTGTTAAGGTGGTCAAGCTACCTGAGCCCGTTGCTCCGTTTTCCTTTTCACGGTATGTGTTTGCTTACGAAAAGCTGGTGGACGGTCCGGAGTTTAGTCAAATCCTGGAGCACGAGAAGATCCACATTCGTCAGCGACATTCTGCCGACTTACTATTTGTTCAACTGTTGGCGGCCTTTTTATGGTTTAATCCCATCATCTGGCGGCTGATCAAATCCCTGAAAACTACACATGAATATATAGCAGATAATGAAGTACTAAACATGGGTCACTCTTTGGTTGAGTACCAGACCATGCTTTTGAGTCAATTGATCAGCAACAACTCATACGGGTTGGTACACAATTTCAATTTATCATTTATCAAAAAGAGAATAACCATGATGAAAAATAAAAAATCAGGATGGTCAGGTAAAGTAAAAGTAGCCATGGCCCTGGGAATCACAATGATACTTAGTGTAATCATTGTTCAGTGCAATTCAAAGATCGATGAAGTTTCGGCAGAGAGCAAACCGGAAATACGTATGGAGGTGAGCCTTCCGGTTTTGCCTCAGAGCGGGTATTCCTTCGATGGAGATCTTAGCGACGCTTTGGATCTGGTGATAATCAATAACACACTGTTTATCGATGGTGTGGAAATAGCTGTAGATGAGATAGGAGGTGTAATTGAGAAGTCAGGATTGACAGAGAGTAGGATAGTTGTAACCCGGATTGATAAAGGGCAGGAGATGAAGCTTGTTCGGGAGGTCATGTGGGAGCTTAGAAAAGCTGACTGCAGAAGACTGCTTTATAAAGGGCTGACTGCTGGTGGGAATGGTGTAGAAATGCCCTTATTATTACCTCCACATCCGGACCATCCTACCATTCAGGTAGTAGACGCCTCTAAACTGGAGGCATCAGGTGATCTGACGCTGCTTAAAGTAGATCTTGGGAATGGAGAGAGGCCAGCTCTCCAAAGCCAGGTATATGATTTCGTAAAGGGCTTTATGAGACAAGGGTCACAGGATTATGCTATTAGTGCACGTTATGATGATAAAGATACCTATAACGATTACCTGGCCAACCTCTTTCACATCCAGGAAGGATTTAACAAGATCTACCAGGAGCGGGCTCAGGAGATGTTTGGCAAAGATTTCTACGACCTGGAAAGGGAAGAATATAACGCGGTTCGTAAGGGCGTTCCCAGGGCCATATCTATTGCTGATATGGATGGGTGATTAACTATATGATCTTTCAAAAGCCATTGGTGTGCCTTTGGTGGGAGGAAGAAGGAGTCTTGCTTAACCATATCAATTGGAAAGGTGGGTTTCTTCTTTCTTTTATCTGTTTTTTCCAGGGTGAGGCAGATCATTTACTTAATCCAATAAAAATGAAATCATGACCATGTTTAAGCAATTTTTTCTAATGCTCTTTTTGCTGTTGAATACTAACTTATTTGGACAGGTGCTCAACTTCAAATTAGTTGAAGATGATGGTAAATATATTGGACGCGTCGATCCGGACTTTTTTGATAGCTTAGTCGTCTATCCATCTACCAACCCGGACAATATTTTACTGGGTGCGACCGGTATTCTATATAATTCACAAAAAGGAAATTTTGAGTTTGGTATAGTTAAAAATAATGTTGATGTCACAAGTGATCTGCTAATAAAAATAAGTTTCGGTTGGTATCCTCTGACTAACATCTCCACTACCGTAGACTCACTTAAATTCTCGATTGACTGGAAATACAGGCCAACTCCAGGTAAACTTGATTTGGAAATTCTAAGGAAAGCTGATAAAATTTTGGAAGAGGAATCATTCTGGAACAATAATGACGATCGAAAGTGTAAAGATGATAATGAAAACCTGAAATGGAGTTTGTATTGCGCGCTTTATAGTGCTTCAGTTGAAGTGTTTGGTGATTTTAACCACAGAAATCCTGCTATGAATATTGTTCGTACAACGATTCAGGAAGTAACTCCAGGTAAAGAGTATCGTCATCGTTTGATGGATTTTAATAATCAAAATTCATTCAGGGAAATCAAAGAACTTTTGAGTAGATCAACTGCTAAACTGGAAGCAATTCTTGAAGAAGAATAGAAAGAAAACGGGAACACAATAGCAGCAAATCCGAAAAATGTGATGTACCTGATCGGGCATATGTCACCCAGCTGGTGAGAAATAAGCAAGTGCTGATGAGAAATGATGAAGTGTTGGTAAGAAATGACCATTTGCTGTTAAGAAATGACGAAGTGCTGATGAGAAATGCCCATCTGCTTCTAAGAAATGACGAGGAGCTGGTGAGAAATAGCCATCTTTTGGTAAGAAATAAGGAAATGGTCCCGGGAAATCGTCATCTGCTCTCAGGAAATAACGAAATGCTGGTAAGAAATGATCGTCCGGTGGTAAGAAATGACGCAACACCTCTAAAGCCACGGAAATCTGTACGCATGGAGCTACCACTGATTTTGCGAGAATAAAAAACTATTAAATTAGTGGAGACATAGTGTGAGTATGATGACCTTTGGTCAGGGTATTCAAATGTTGTATAACATTTAGATAATGTGCTCGAATGGAGAATATACTATTTAGAGTTCTCCTTTTATTAATTTTTACAATGCAATTTGCCTGTAATACAGGTCAAGATCAGTATTTAATTACTGCTTCTACAAGTCAAGATGCAGTAGACAATGGAATGAAAATTCTTGATGAAGGAGGCTCGGCAATGGACGCAGCTCTATCTGTGGCTCTCGCTGAAATTGCTTTAAGTGGAGGCAAATATATTAGTTACGCAGGAATGTTGAATCTAATTTATTTTGAAGCAGAAACTGGTACAATCCACAATATGAATGGAGCTTTTAATACTGTGCTGAATGAAATAGATCCACTTACAATTCCATTCACAAACTATGGGGCTGATGCCGACAGAAATATAATAGATGGACGGACTATTCTGATACCCGGTTTTATGAAAGGTGTTGAGGAGGCACATAACAAATTTGGGGAAATCCCTTTTAAGAGTTTGTTTGATAATGCAATTAGGATTGCGGAAGAAGGAACAGTGTGGACTAAGGCAGATGATAATGCTTTCAGATCATGGAAAAATATTCTAAACAAATACCCAGAATCAAAGGCAGTATTCTCAAAGCCAGATGGATCATATTATAGTACCGGGGAAATTTTTAGACAACCAGAATTAGCCAAGACTCTAAAAAAAATAAGCTTAGAGGGTTCAGATTATATGTATGAAGGTAAATGGGCACAAAAATTTGTATCAGCTGCACGAAATATTGGAAGTAAAATTACCCTTCAGGATATGAAAAACTATGAAGTGATCTGGTCAAATCCAGTTCATGGGAATTATCATGGATATGATATCTACACACATGGCAACCCCGCTTTTGGAGGTATGAACTTAATCGAATCCTTAAATTTAGCAGAGGTGTCCAAGTTATCCGAGATAGGGCATTATACTAAATCTCCTAAAGCAATGGCGACCTTGATCCAAATATTAAAAGCATCCATGTATGCATCTTTTGATCCTAGGTATTTTGATGATAAGATTGATCTTTCAGAGGAATCAAGACTAAAAAAGACAACATCAAAATTAATTTGGGAACATATGTTGAAAACCGATAAGGCAAATAAAAATCGAAATAACCTTTATAATAATGAACATTCGGCAGCAATCGTTGCGGTAGATCGATGGGGAAATATGGTTGCTATGATCCATAGTATAAATACATTAAATTGGGGTTCTAATGGTCTATTTGTTGATGGTATCTCTATACCTGACCCAGCAACTTTTCAGCAGAAAATGATTCAAAAAGTTGGCCCTGGAAAACGACTTCCTGAAGGCACTAATCCTGGAATTGTATTAAAAGATGGCCAACCTATTTTAGGCTTTTCCTGCATTGGTTCTGGATTACACAATCAAACTTTAACTTCATTAATAAATATATTGGATTTCAAAATGACTCCAAAAGAAAGTGTAGAAACACCTACTGTGGGGGCATTTAACATGCTTGATGGAAAACTAAAATTATACATTGAGCCGGACAAATATTCGAATAAGCTAATATCAGAAACACAAAAATTAGGGGGTGATGTTAGTGAAGATCACTCAGTCATTAGTGGTTTTTGGACAGGAATCTATCGTGATATTGAAACAAGAGAATTAAGAGGTACTGAAGTCTGGCTTAAATAGATTGATTTGAGTAATATTTTTTTGACTAAATAATTGAGAATGGGTTGGCTTGAAGGTATAAATGAAATTTGTAACAAAACGTTATACAACATCAGCTATCAAATCATGGTCACGCAAAGCTGACACACCAACCAAAACCACGATTGATAGCAATAACGTTATCACCAATACTCGCCAGAGGAATCTGATTCATTGATTCTAGTTGCTCCATACTCACATCGATTAAAAATATTGAATAGAGTGTAATAATTTTTGACTTTAGCCACTAATCAAGAAAAAAACAGTGAGTAGCGATTTTTATACTTTATCAATTTTACCCTATGCCTCAATCATCATCAAAATATGCAGGGCATATACCAATTCGCAAGAGGATTTTGAAGACTACTATCAAGAGGTGTGTTTGCAATTATGGAAAAGCAAAGACAACTTCAAAAAAGAGTCTAAATGGTCCACCTGGGTATATAGGATATCATTGAATGTATGCTTGACTTTGTTAAAGAAAAAGAAAAGCAATCACCAGTATTTCGCCTCTGATTCCTTGCCTGAAGATACAATAGCAGAAAGCAATGCATTTGCTGATGAATCTCTTAATCAATTGTATGATGCTATCAGACAATTATCTGAGGTTGACAGAGGAGTGATTTTATTTTATCTGGAAGAAAAGTCATATCAGGAAATCGCAAATATCATTGGCACCAATGCTAACAACATCGGTGTACGCATTAAAAGAATAAAGGAACGTTTAAAAAAAACATTAGATGGAAAAGTCAATTGAAACAATTTGGAAAAAAGGATTTTTAGATAGCGAAGCACTAATCGCCCCTAAACTTAATGAGTTGTACAATAAAAAATCGAAAACTATTATCGATAAATTGAAACGAATTATGAAGGTTAATATTTATGCCATTGTGGTTTTTGCGTTTTTGAATTTGGGGTTGTATACTGCGCTTGGGACGCCCTATGCCGGAACTTTCATATTTTTTCTCTTGATGGGAGTTTGTTGGATAAGTATCAAACAGGGAAGAACTATGGAAAACATTGATGTTGGTTTAAGTAGCTATGATTACCTCAAGTCATTCAATAGTTGGCTTAAAACAGCGATTTCAAACAATGCAAAAGTTATGCGTTTTTTCTATCCTTTGATTTTCTTAGCATCTTTGATGCCAATAGCACATGCATTGAAAGCGGGAGAAGTAACGAATGCAGCTTTTTTGAATTCCGGATTTCATCTAGTTTATGGAATTCCGACTTTTGCCTGGATTATATCCCTCATAATTGCGATTCTAATTTATATTTTTGGTGGTAAAATTTATAAATGGGATGTGAATTTGGTCTACAGGCGAATTTTCAGAAAACTCGAAAACATGATTGCTGAAATGGAAGAGTTGAGAAACTAAAAATGGTGATAACACGCAATATATGTAAGCCGGGCAATGTGGGTGAATTTAAGTTTAGTGCATTTACTCAAAATTGTTACAGTATGACAAGTTGGAGCTTCGAAATCCCGGCCTCCGCACATTGATAGACGTTAACTACAATGAAAAAAGTACTAATAATACTATTAATACTTGTTTCCTACCATTGTTTTGCGCAGGATACAACAGCAATTAAATACAGTTTTGTTTGGGGTTCACGACCCAATTTTGAGCCTATTGCCAATAATTACCTTTCCGTAACGGGTTTAATTATGGACCCTACTGCTCAAGTGCTGTCTAATGATAAATTGGATTTCATTCCAAATAAAAAATGGGACAACATCACCATTAGAACTATACATAGCTTAGCTGGACTTGTTTTGATTCCTAATTACATTAATACGCTTGCTCATGAACTCGGGCATTATGAAGTTCAGAGGAGTTATGGGTTGACCAATATTAAATTGACGGTTGAATTTGGAAGCGGTAGCACAGCACCAAAGACGCCAATATTCTATAGTCAGTTTACCGAAACAGAATTAATGTATAATAGCCTTGCCGGAAATGATGTTACAACGACTATTACAAAACTTGAAATGAATAAAATGTATAGTGGGCAATATACTTCATGGCATTCATTAATCCCAATATTGGCAAACAAACTCGGACCTGGTCAATATATTAATAGTTCTCTTACCCAATATGTTGAATCCCCATCAAGAGAAATTTTATTAGGAGGTAACGATCCTATAGAATACAATGTAAATCTTACCAGAAAATATGGATATTATGATGGTTTTGTGAGCGAATCAAACCCTATCCCATTTGCTCCACTGGATTCTACTGCATATATAAACGAGTTCTTTCTTGATCAATATGATAGACAAGTACGAGCATATAATATTGCCCTATTCGATCCTTCAATTGTCAATTCCTTGTACGGATTCTTCAATTATATTATCACTGGAAAAACGTCATACAAGCCACTCATGTTTAAAGTTAAAAATGTACAATTTATGCCTTCAATTTTAGCGAGTCGTGGCACACTTGGAGCTGAAAATTACTTCAATGCTTATTTCAAGGTTGACAAATTACCTCCTTTCAATGTTTATTACCGAATAGGAGGAAATATGATTGATCAAATACGTGGCACAGGTTTTTCCATTCGAGACATTAACATTGTAGACAGACACTCTATCAATTTAGGTGTTGATTATTGGAGCAGCATTGAGAATAACTTGGGCTTAAATATTGAGATTACAGAAAATCTAATGATCAACCATAAATTGGGACTGATAGCAAATATGGGGTATAAAACAGAAGGATACGTATTAGGTAAGCAACTAAAAAAAGGCGTCTACGGAAATGCGGGTTTTTACTTTAATCTTCACTACAAATAAGTAGTTAACATAACCTAAACTACATTGAAACGCAGTTTAGTAAAACGTTAGCGGGCATTGCGGAGCGACACCCAATCAGACCAACATTCCCTTCTACTTTTCAGGAATAATTTTTAAAGAAAATGACAAATAAATTTGCGCAAGTAAAAACTTGCACTTATATTCGCAAGCGATTACTTGCTCATTAAATATTCAATATGAATCCAAACCGAGATGTTTTTCAAGCAATAGCTGACCCAACAAGAAGAGCAATCATACATTTGGTTTCTCAGAAACCACAGAATGTGAATTCGCTTGCTGATAACTTTGATATGACACGTCAAGCTGTTTCACTACACGTGAAAATTTTGACTGAATGTGGACTCATTAACATTAAACAACAAGGCAGAGAACGAGTTTGCGAACCAAAGCTCGATAGATTAATAGAAGTTTCAGGATGGGTAGACCAATACCGAAATTTCTGGGATAATAAACTTGACTCATTGGAAAGTTATTTGGCAAAAATTCAGAAAAGGAAGAAATAGAAAGATGAAAAAATACAATACATTCAAACAAGAAGACAACATTATTACACATGCAAGACTTCTTGATGCACCAATAGATTTAGTTTGGGAAGTGTGGACAACTCCTGAACACATAAAAGAATGGTGGGGACCAAACGGTTTTTCGCTAACAACTAAATCAATGACTGTAGAAATAGGTGAACAATGGGATTTTATTATGCACGGAATGGGACGTGATTGGGATAATAAAATCGAGTATGTAGAAGTAAAAAGACCTTCCCTTTTGTCCTATAGACATACGGGTGCAGAAAGTGAAGATTATAATTTCACTGTTTCCGTTTTCTTTGAAGAAGTTGACGGTAAAACATTATTGACAATGCAATCAGTATTCAAGTCAAAAGAAATTATTGAAGAATTAAATAGAAAAGTAAACGCCATTGAAGGTGGTAAACAGACCTTAAACAGACTTGAAAACTATCTTAAATTAATGACAGTCAGTTAATAACTAAATAAAACAGGAAATTATGAGTAAAATAATATTTGACAGTGGAATATCTCTCGATGGGTTTTTCGCAGGTGACAATAGAGGCCCAAAGAACCCAATGGGTGGAGTATCAGGAAAAATTCATATGTGGATGCTTAATCAAAAAGCTTTTTGGGAATATTTAGGAATAGACGGAGGGAAAGAAGATGGTCCTGATGGAAAATTAATTAAAGAATCAAATACGAGACCAGGTGCTTTTATTATGGGAAAACGAATGTTTGAGGAAGGTGAAGTAAGTTGGCCGAATGACCTATATAAAGCAGACGTTTATGTTTTAACACACGAAAAGCGGCAACCTTGGGTCCAAGAAGGCTCGACAACTTTTCACTTCATTAATGACGGAATAGAAAGTGCACTTGAAAAAGCAAAACAATCCGCAAAAGCAAAAGATGTGAGAATACAAGGTGGAGCAAATACCATTCAGCAATTTCTCAACGCAGGGCTTGTGGATGAGTTCTTCATACACATTGCACCTGTTTTTTTAGGAAACGGTATCCGACTTTTTGACGGTATTGACAAAAACAAATATGACATTCAAATAGTGGAGGTGATACCTTCAGACTTGACAACACATTTAAGATACAAACTGACGAAGAAATAAAACAACGACCCGCTAACAATGTATATAAAAAATAGGCGAAACAGCAGTTAAATCAAAGGTTCTGGCTCACATCAAGCTTTCTGCCTAATCGAAAGTTTCGTACCTCGAAATCGCCTACTTTTCATATACTAACCGTTATGTTTCACTGAATCATGGAAAAAGACCCAACATTATTAGCCAAGCGAGTAATTGAACTTTCAGGAGGAAAGGAAAAGCTAAATGCTGAGATGGAGGAGCAAATTTCCAGCATTAACGAAAAATGGAACCAGAATTTTACCACTATTGGTTGCATTCTTAGATCCCACCTGTTCGTTGAATTCTTTCTTACAAATATATTGAATCACTTAACCCGAATCTTGGAGATTTAGAAAATATCCGATTATCATTTTCTCAGAAAGTGTCGTTAATAGAAAATTTTTCGGATGAAACGAAAGAACTCTCAACAGGGATTAAACGACTCAATAAAATTAGAAACCGACTGGCTCGTAATCTAAACACTGAAATTACCATTGAAGATAGAGAGTCGCTTTTGTCTTTACATTCTTTCAAACATTTACGAGATGCTTTAGCATTACCCAATAACCCTAGTAACGATCCAATTGATGTTTTGGAAGATTTTGCCAAGCATGTTGGATCACGCTTGAAGTCAATGGCAAACCCCAATGATTTATCTAAACGAATTAGTCAGGCAATATCTGAACTTGCTAAAGAAACATAACAATAGTAGCTGTTGCACAACCCCTCAATAGTTGGTAAATGTCTAATATTATCAAAGCGTTACCTGTCTATAAGCCTTTGTAATTGAAGTTTTCAGATAAGAAAACTGACCATTTCGGGGAAATTTGAGTTGCGCAACAGGCACATAGCTAGCAGCTAAGCGCCAAGGTTTTTTTCGCAAGTTATCCTAAATCCCCTCCTGATCGATCAGATAAACCATACTTGTAAGCGTAGCGGCTCCAAGCTCCAGCTCGCGTTTGTCCACCACCTCAAAAACATCCGCCTCGGTGTGGTGGTAGTTGAAGTACTTCTGTGGGTTGGGCTCCATCTCCATCAGGAATACACCCTGATCTTCCAGCGGGCTCACATCAGCTCCACAGCCTATCGGGTCAAAATCAAACACATTGTAGGGTAGGAGATAAGGCTTCCAGCTTTTGATCTTGTCTCGCTGTTCGTCGGTGCCTATGGAAGAAAAACCTTTTGGGCCGAACGAGCCACTGTCAGATTCCAGGGCGGCGATGTGGTTTTCGCCTTTTTCTTTAGCTAGCCGGGCATATTCCTTCCCCCCTCGCAAGCCATTTTCTTCGTTCATAAACATCACCACCCGGATGGTTCGTTTGGGTTTGATGCCTAGAGCTTTGAATGTGCGGCCCACCTCAATGGCCATCATGCAGCCACCGCCATCATCGTGAGCTCCTTCACCCACGTCCCAGGAGTCCAGGTGACCGCCAGCCACGATGACCTCATCTGGGTATTCCGTCCCTTTGATCTCGCCGATCACGTTGTAGGAGAGCTCATCGTCCAGCATTTGGCAGTGCGTTTCCAGGTAGATCTTCAGGTCCTTTTGTTTTTTGAGAAGGTTGCTAAGCTCATCGGCATCATTGGTGCTGATCGCCACAGCGGGGATCTGTGGCATGAGCGGTTTGTATACCAGGGAGCCTGTGTGAGGTATATCATCCCTGCGGTTGGTCATGGATCGGACGATCACTGCTTTTGCCCCAAATTTACCGGCTTCAGATGCTCCGTAAGCCCTTTGCACCACCGCTCCACCATAAGCAGCGAACGTATTGATGAGCGTAGGGTCCATCTCGCCATTGTAAAAAACGATCTTTCCAGCTACCTTTTTGCCAAGTTCAATGACTTCCTCAATGCTTTTCACTTCTACCACTTCTGCCAGCACTCCCTCAGGGCCGGTCCCCACTGAATTGCCCAGAGCAATAGAGTTGAGCTCAAAAGCTCCCTTCTTTTCGGAGTTGGTGACCCTGGTGATCTCTTGCTTTCCGCGAACCCAGTGCGGTACCATCACCGGCTGGAGGTAAACGGTATCAAATCCATAAGATTCCATCAGCTGTCTGGTGTATTCCACGGCTGCTGCAGCTTCCGGCGAACCCGATAGCCGGTTACCTATTCCCTTACAGAGGTACCTCAGGTTTTCGTACACCGGGCTGTTCGTCAGCTGCTCATCGTAGATACTTTTGATGGCATTACTATGATCCTGAGCCTGGATGAGTAAAGGGAAGAGTATAAGTAATGAAAAGAGCTTTTTCATGGTTTTCAATGTCTTTTGATTTCAATTCCTACGGATTTCAGGTCTTCCCAAAATGCCGGGTAGGATTTTTTGACTACATCAGGGTCATCGATCTCTATATCCATCACCTGACAGAGTGGAGCAAAAGCCATGGCCATGCGGTGGTCCTCATACGTATCAATTGCCGGAGCCTGCGCAGGTAGTTTTCCGGGGATCATGGTCCAGCTATGATCTGCTTCAGTAAGTGTGGCCCCAATCTTTTCCAGCTCATTTTGCATAGCAGCTATCCGGTCAGTTTCTTTGATCTTCAGGCTTTCCAGGCCTGTCATTTTCAGGGTCACACCTTTTGCAGCCGCAGCTACCATCACCGTCTGAGCCAGGTCCGGGCAGGTTCTGAAGTCAATGGTGATTTCTTTTTCGACTTTGGAAGTTTTGATCAGCTGGGCTCCGGATGAGTCATAAACCGTATTGACTCCCATATTTTTCATGATCTCAGCAATCTTTTGGTCGCCCTGCAGGCTTTTTTCGTGCAAACCAAGCAGCTTAATGCTTCCTGAAGTACTTAAGGCGGCTATAGAATACCAATAGCTGGCGCCGGACCAGTCACTTTCGATCGTATAGCTTGCTTCCCAATAATTCTGTTTTTTTATGGTTATCTCACTTCCTTTCCAGGTAGACTTCACACCGAATCGTTCCATCAGCCCCAGTGTCATTTCAATGTACGGACGGCTAAATACCTCGGTTGTAAGCTTTAGAGTAAGCCCCTGGGGCAGTTTTGGAGCGATCATCAGCAAAGCGCTGATAAACTGGCTGCTGATGTTGCCGGGGATTTCGATCACGGTGGCTTTTTGCTCCTCAATGCCGTAGATCTTCAGGGGAGGATAACCTTCTTTTTCAACGTATTCAATGGTGGCTCCCAGTCTTCTCAAGGCATCCACTAAAAGTCCGATCGGGCGCTCTTTCATGCGAGGAGTCCCGGTAATGATTTGTCCGTTCCCTTTTACCCCCAGGTAAGCTGTGCAGAATCGCATAGTGGTGCCCGCATCCAGCACATCCCAGGTTTTAGACTGGTCCGGTCCGGCCTGGATTGGCCTGGACTGGCCTGATTCTTGGAGAAGTCTCTGCATGGTTTGCGTATCGCGGGCTGCTGAAAGGTTATCCAGCGACAATTTGTTGCCACTGAGGGCGTTGATAAGCAAAGCGCGATTGCTTTCACTTTTAGAAGACGTCAGCTGAACGACTCCTTTTAGCTGATTATCGAAATGTGATAGAAAATATTTCAAACTAAAATAATTTTAAGAAAGGAACGTCTATCTAACCGTAAAATACGTAGATATAGTATCCGCATAAAACAAATTAACTAATACGAATATGTCTCTAACTAAGACCATCGGGACCCTAATTGCCACTGCCATTGTTGGTTCGCTTACCTTCTTGATCGCTATCCCTAATAAAGTGATCAATGTAAAGAATAGGGAAGCCAAAACTAGCACGCAAAACGGGATTGAAGAAAAGGAAAACTTATTTATTTAATTGATTGTAGTATTTAAAAGCCTCATCTACGAGTTTTAAGTCTACTCGCTGATCAAATAAACAAGTCCCAATCTCTTGTAGCAGTGAAAAGCTGATTTCACTGTTCACATTCTTTTTGTCCTGAAGCATGATGGGCATTATTTCAGCTATTTCGGGTAGTTGGAATTTATTGTAGATCCCAACGATATAGCGGGAAATATCTTCCAGTTCGCTTTCAGAAAGGTCACTATGCTTGCACGCGAGGTAAGCTTCCGTGATCATCCCAATAGAGATGGCCTCACCATGCAGCAGGTCTTTTCCGGAGTTCAAATACCAGGTCTCCACGCCATGACCGATCGTATGCCCAAAGTTCAGGATTTTTCTCAGACCATTTTCTTTAGGGTCCTGGGCCACCACATCGCTTTTGATGTCCACGGATCGTTTTATTACCTCCAGCCAGTCCAGGTGTGGAAATTTTTTGGAAGAGACATCTTTCCAATAATTTTTATCGTGGATCAGGCCATGTTTGATTACCTCTGCAAAGCCTGATCTTAACTCACGTTCAGGAAGGGTCTTTAAAAAGCCATCCCAGATAATGACTGCATCAGGGTCATTGAAGACTCCGATGTGGTTTTTGAATCCTTTAAAATCGATACCCAGTTTCCCACCGATGTTTGCGTCTACAGCAGCCAGGAGGGTAGTAGGGATATTGATAAACCGGATGCCTCGCTTATAGGTGCTGGCAGCAAAGCCGCCCATATCACCAATGACTCCTCCTCCCAGGTTAACCAATAATGATTTGCGAGAAAACCCAAATGCTGTCAATTGTGTCCAGATGAGTTCGCAGGTATTGAGGTTTTTAAACACCTCCCCGCTGTGGATTTCGATAATCTGTGCATCCTCAGGAAGCTTAAGTGCGGGCAAACATTGTTGCCTGGTATTCTCATCTACGAGGTATGCTACCTGGTCTGGTTTTAGCTGCCCCAGGACTTCATTAAGGGCTTTATGAGGGTCATCTGTGAAGTGGATATAGTCTGGTCTGTTCAAGATTTTTTGGTAAAAATGATCATTCAACAATCAACCTGAATGGTTGTGAGCTTATTATCTTTGCGCTCAGTTTTCAAAAGTATGTCAGAAAATTCTAAAATCAACTTCGAAGATACTGCAACAGCATTTGCTCACAAGTCAAATCGTGAGTTGCGTAAGTCGCATTTTGTGTTTTCTACCATGAACCACCCCTGGATGGTGAAAACAGGCACTTTTATGACCAATATGGCATTAAAAGCGCATTTGCCTGTAAAGGGGTTGATCAAAAAGACATTATTTGATCAGTTTTGCGGTGGTGAGTCCATTGAAGGAAGCGAACCCCGGATGATTCTGCTGGCTCAGTCACGAGTGAAAACGATCCTGGACTACTCCGTGGAGGGTGAGGCTTCAGAGGAAGGGTACGACGAGGCGATGGAAGAAGCCCTTAGGGTAGCCGAATATGCCAAACAGCATGTGAGTATCCCTTTTTGTGTAATTAAAGTAACCGGACTGGGGTCGGCAAAGCTGATGGAAAAGAAACAGAAAGGTGAGCAGCTGACACCAGCCGAACAGAAACGTCTGGAGCGGATCAAAGAACGGCTGGAAATCATTGTAGATCGCGCAGTATCCAACGAGATGAAGTTTATGGTGGATGCGGAAGACTCCTGGTATCAGGATGTGGTAGATGAGATGGTGTATGAGTTGATGGAAAAGCACAATAAGGAAAGGCCTTATGTGTACAACACCTATCAGCTCTATCGACATGAAGCGCTGGATAATATGGAGAAAGCTTACGAGCGGATTACTGGCAAAGGCTTTTTTTTTGCTGCCAAGCTGGTCCGTGGCGCCTACATGGAAAAAGAGCGTGAACGAGCGGAGGAGAAAGGCTATCCTGATCCTATCCAGCCAGACAAAGCGGCTACTGACAGGGACTACAATGAGGCCGTAAAGTTTGCCATTGAGCACATCGATCGGTTTGCCGTTTGTGCAGGGACACACAACGAAGATTCCTGCCAGTTTTTGGTTAACCTGATGGAGACTCACGGGATTGCCAAAAATGATGACAGGGTGTATTTTGCCCAGCTGTTGGGTATGAGTGACAACATTTCCTTTAAACTTGCAGATCTGGGCTATAATGTAGCCAAGTATGTGCCCTACGGACCGGTGGAGAAGGTTTTGCCGTATTTGTTTAGGAGAGCGGAGGAAAATACCTCCATTGCAGGTCAGAGTGGACGAGAGTATACTTTAGTGAAAAAAGAATTAAAAAGAAGACGCAGTAAATCATAAAAAATGCAATTAAGCGAACAGGAAATCCAGCGTAGAAATGAGCGTGAAGCGCTAATGAAAATGGGGGTCAACCCGTATCCCGCAGACCTTTTTGATGTAAACGTCACTGCAAAAGACATAAAGGAGAATTACGAGCGCAGAAAAACCGACTACAAGGATATTTCCATTGCGGGACGGCTGATGAGCAGGAGGATTATGGGGTCTGCTTCGTTTGCTGAGATCCAGGACAGTACCGGTAGAATACAGATATACATTCGCAGAGATGATATTTGCCCGGGTGAGGATAAGTCATTGTACAATGATGTTTTTAAGAAGCGTCTGGACATTGGAGATATCATAGGAATCGGTGGGTATGTATTTACTACCCAGGTGGGGGAGATATCGATCCACGTAACCAGCTTAAAAGTGCTTTCAAAATCCCTCCGGCCTTTACCTGTGGTAAAAGAGGTGGAGGATGAGCAGGGACATAAAAAGACTTATGATGCCTTTACCGATCCTGAGCAAAGATATCGTCAGCGATATCTGGACCTGATAGTGAACCCGCACGTTAAAAATGTATTTAAAAAGCGGACCGTACTGATTAATACGATACGGGATTTTATGAATGATCATGGGTACCTGGAGGTGGAGACCCCCATTCTGCAACCGATCCATGGAGGTGCAGCTGCGCGACCGTTCGAAACATACCACAACACCCTCGACATGAAGCTCTATCTGCGTATTGCTAATGAGCTTTACCTCAAAAGGTTGATCGTAGGAGGATTTGACGGGGTGTATGAGTTTGCAAAAGACTTCCGAAATGAAGGAATGTCTCGTTTCCATAACCCGGAGTTTACCCAGGTAGAGCTTTATGTAGCTTATAAGGATTATAACTGGATGATGGATTTTATGGAAGAGATGGTGGAGAAAATCGCTATTAATCTCCATGGAGATACTAAAGTAAAAGTAGGGGAGCACACGATCGATTTCCAGCGTCCATGGAAGCGGTTTACCATGTTTGAGGCTGTTCAGCACTTCACAGGTATTGATATTTCTGAGATGGAGGAAGAGCAGCTCCGTGAAACGGCTAAAAAACTAAATGTGGAGGTGGATGAAACCATGGGTAAAGGAAAGCTCATTGATGAGATCTTTGGAGAGAAATGTGAGGGGCAACTGATCCAGCCGACCTTTATCACCGATTATCCGGAAGAGATGTCTCCTCTCACCAAGAAACACCGGTCTAAGCCCGGTCTGGTAGAGCGATTCGAGGCTATCTGTAATGGCAAGGAGATCATGAATGCCTACTCTGAGCTGAATGACCCGGTAGATCAGCGCAAGCGATTTGAAGATCAGCTGGAGCTGGCCAGGCGAGGCGATGAGGAGGCGATGGCGCTGGATGAGGATTTTCTCAGGGCACTGGAATATGGGATGCCACCAACTGCCGGAGTTGGGCTGGGTATTGACCGGCTGACGATGATCATGACCAACTCCAACAGCATCCAGGACGTGTTGTTCTTCCCACAGATGAAGCCCGAGAAGAAAGTCAGGGTGGAGCTGAATGAGGAAGAAAAGCTGGTGCTTGAAACCCTGAAACCTCATAAGGCGATGGCGCTGGATGACCTTAAAAATTCAGTAGAGCTATCGAATAAAAAGTGGGATAAAGCAGTGAAGGGCCTGAGAAATGCCGGGGTAATTAAAGTGACTAAAGAAGAGAGCGGGATGCGGATTGAGGCATTGGTCTGAGTTTTCAAAAGCACCCTGGATTACAAATTAATTCTTTATCTTCAAATTCCGTCTGACTATTAATAGTTATGAATGAAGATTCTTATATCAGCAATTTCTTTTCATTTTTTAGCCAGAATGGCGCTGCACTGTTTAATTTCTTTTTGTGTCTTGTCGCATTTATGCTTGTTGTTCAGTGGGCTTTTTGGTTGTTTAAGTGGGGGCGATTTAAGAAAGAGAATGAAAACCCTTCACAAACAAAGTTTATCTATTTAATTACCGAGTTTTTTGTAAGACTGATCAACGATTTCAGGCATCTGCTGGCCTTAATTGTGATTGTGGTTTTTGCGTGGGTGTTGATCTACTCGGTTATACATGCTATTACTTTAGATAACGGAGGATCGGAGAACTTTGAGAATTTAAAAGATGTTTTACAAGCAGTTATTTCTACTTTAGGAGGTATTGTTGGTTCAATAATCGGTTACTATTTTGGTGAGTCTGTGGGTAGAAAAAGGGAGGCTCAGGCAGATTCTCCTGATGAGCTGGAACAGAATGAAAATTCAGACGCTATACAATCTGCGGATATTAATCTTGGTTCGGAAGAGTAGATTTTTTGGTATTTTTATCTTGAGAAAATAGTAGTTATATGGATATACGCATAGTAGATACAGTTATTCACCCTTCCCATAAGACACACTTTTATGTAAAAAAAGCGTCAAAGAACCGGTTCAAGGTTTATATTTCATTGAAAGGAAATGATGTACCGTTTGTTGAATCTGTTATTTACTATTTACATCCTACCTTCAAGCGTCCTACCAAGCATGTCCGGAGATCCATTAACAATCCTGATTGTTCGATCGTAATCTGGACCTGGGGCTTATTTGAGGTGAGGGCAAGAGTTATCCTTAAAAATGGTGAGGTACTGGACTTGAATCATTACCTTAACTATGATAAAGAGATTAAAAGTAATCCTTCTTTAAAACCTCAATTTGCATAGAAGATCAGCAATCACAACTCCCTTCTGAGCACTACCTGATCTACTGCTTGCTTACCATTCTCTATGATCGGCTCCTCATAGTACTTGATGAAGTGACCCTTTATAACGAAGTAAGGCTTAAACTTCATCTTCCCGTAAAACTTCTGCTGATCAGTGCTGGTGTCTGCTGTTTTGGCCACCAGGTACTTAAAACCTTCCATCTTGGAGATGCGGATAACGTACTTGATAATCTCTTTTCCTACTCCATGCCCCTGGTATTCCTTAGCCACAGAGATGTTTTTCAGCTCTACCTCTTCTTCATTGTTGGGCATCAGTACAAATACCCCCACTACTTCACTGCCTGATCTGGCCAGGTAAGTATCTCCGGCATATAAGTATTTGTTGATCATTTCTTCTGAAGGGTCTGCCTGTAAAAGTAGATCCATTGGCATCTTATCCTTATGGCTTATTTTCGCAATCTCTAATTCCATTAACTCTAATTCCATTAACTCTAATTCTTCACTTTAGCTCTAGCATGTTCCAGCCCCATTTCTATCCACTGCATGAGTTGTTCTTCAGTTTCAAAGCCCGGTGTAGAAACATATACAAATTCTTTCATTGGACGTTTGGTAAAATCCATTGGCCTTACATGTGGGTTTTGCAAAGCACCTTCCATCCTTTTTTCAATTACTCTTACCGCCAGCTCGTCTTTTACGATCCCTACAGTCATTTTCCCTTTGTAAAGGAAAGACAGGCCACCAAACATCTTTTTCTCCTCAAATGATTCGGGGAGTGTATTGAGCGCCTGGCGGATTCGATTTGCTATTTCAGGTGAGAAGGCCATGTTATTTTTGCTCTAAAGATGCACAAATTCACTTAAAATCGGTCGCTCGAAAAATACATGACCCTGGCCATTAAATGTTTCCGTATCATCTGTGGTAAGAAATCGCAGTTTACGGTTTTTGACACATTGGGAAGAAATTTCCGGGTGTCTTTGCAAGTAATCTTTCAGGCTGGGAGCTACAATCTCTCCCTGGTTGAGTATGGTCGTTTCGGGTTTTACAAACCTTTTGATCTTTTCAATCAGCAGCGGGTAGTGGGTACAGGCCAGCAAGATGGTGTCAATGTCTTCGGACTGGCTGTAGAGGTCATCAAGGTACTTTTTGATATAGTAATCTGCTCCCGGACTATCTGCTTCTCCATATTCTACCAGCGGAACCCATATAGGACAAGCCTGCTGAAATACCTGCAGATGAGGAGCTTGTTTTTCAATTTCCAGAATGTAAGATTCCGAATTTACAGTACCTGTGGTCCCCATTACGCCCACCTTGCCGGTCTTTGTTTTTGAGGCGATGACCTCTGCGGTAGGGCGGATAACCCCAAGCACTCGCCGGTTTGGGTACTTTTTGGGGAGATCCCGTTGCTGGATGGTGCGTAAAGCTTTAGCTGAAGAGGTGTTGCAGGCCAGGATGACCAGTGGGCAACCCTGCTCAAAAAGATACTCGACACATTCCAGGGTGTATTTATAGATCGTCTGAAAGGACCTGGGCCCATAGGGGGTCCTGGCATTATCGCCAAAATAGAGGAAATCATAATCCGGCAGTTCTTTTACTATTTCTTTAAGAACCGTAAGACCTCCATACCCCGAATCAAAAATACCAATCGGACCCTCCTTCATTCTGCGAAGCTACTCACTCGAAGGGTAATTGGTCAATCATTTTCTGAAGTTTTGATTTGTCGTACCGCCCTTTGGTGGCATAGATGATCTTGCCCTCCTTATCCAGGAGGTAAAAGTATGGGGTGTGCTTATCATCTATATTTAAAGCATCCTTGTAGTCGTTGAGGTTACCCTTGTAAAAAAGCACATGTGGGTGTAATTGCTTATCTACATCTTTTTCTACCTTATTCATCACCGCCTGGTAGGCAGGACGTTTTGCTCCTGTTAGCATAGGGATGAAGTAGACGTTCACATCATAGCTGAAAGCAAACAGATCTCCTTCGTCGGGCTTTTTGATCAATTGCTGATATACAGGGTTAAACCAGGTTTTGAGCTGATCTTCTGACTTCTTGGAAAAGGCTAATCCAACCAGCGTATGCTTGCCTTTGATGTCTTCCGGAATATTGACTTCTCCATGTGTGAGGCTTTCTCCGTCCAGATCGGGGAAAACCTGGCCTTTTTGGGCATATAGGGAGCTTATAAACAAAAACGTAAGCGAGAATACAACCAGTTGATTTTTCATAATTCAGTTTTTTTGAGTGGGTTAATCTTATAACCGGATACCAGCTCTTTTATTTTTAAAGTAAATTAGTTTCTGCTTCAACCCGAAATCGTCATTAAAAAAAATCACTGTCGTCCGACTAAAATTTAGATATTCTAAAAAAGCACGTTTAAACAAAATGAGATTCCATCCGGGAAAAGATTTTTTCGAATCCTTCAAAACTACCCCCGTCCCCTGAAGGGGTGTTCGAAAGTCCCCTTTAGGGGATTTAGGGGCGCCCGGCTTAGGGGTAGATTTTGATAAATTTTCTTTGAAAGCAAAATCTTTTCTCGGACGCTACTAAAAAAAATGAAGATATATATGAATATTTGATCCCTCACTTCAAAAACTCACATTCGGGAATAAGTTCAACGGAAAGCCCGTCTTTTTCAAATGTATCTTTTTGACCAATGGTTACAATTATTCCTTTTTTTAGCTTAAAAAAGTGCATGGCTTCTAATAAGCCGTTGTATTCCCGTTCAAAATTTTCATCATTGATTTCATAACATATCTGGATGGCCTGAAAGGGTTTGTCCTTGTCAAAAACCACAAAATCACATTCGCCTTTGTCTTTGAAGAAATATAGTTTTTTTGGTTTGGGCTAGGAGGGGGTTTTCCGTTCGATACGGAAGTATGATTGCACTACTGCCGGGTTTTCTGTTCAATATGGAAGTATGATTGCACTACTGCCGGGTTTTTTGTTCGATACGGAAGTATGATTGCACTGCTGCCAGGTTTTCTGTTCGATATGGAAGTATGGTTGAACTGCTGCCGGGTTTTTCGTTCGATATAGAAGTACGATTGCACTGCTGCCGGGTTTTCCGTTCGATATGGGAGTGTGATTGAACTGCTGCCGGGTTTTTTGTTCGATACGGAAGTATGATTGCACTGCTGCCGGGTTTTTCGTTCAATATGGAAGTATGATTGCACTGCTGCCGGGTTTTCGCACCAGATGAGGTTATTGACCTTTTCTGGCGTTCATTTTTTCCTCCTCAGAACTGGCTCAAGCGTCCGCTTGGGCCTGGATAATAAGCACAAGCGGATCGGGTCGCGTAGACCGGGTCGCCTAGACGCTTGCGCTAGGATGATATTATTCAATTATTAACGGACAATAATCAATTATTGTCGGATGTTATTCTTTTTATAACCGTCATTAAGTCGGGATGGATCAGGCCTTGCAGGTTGCAGGGGCTGGCTTTTCCCCTGGTCTGTGGCCTCACTGACCAGGGGCGGAGGATTTGGACAGATCCTATATTTCACGCATAGAAAGAGGTGTGCTATCGCCCACGGTGGCTAATTTCTACAAATTGTGTAAAGTGCTGGAGATCATGCCGGGCCACTTTCTGGATAGAGTGGAACAACTGCTTTAAAATTCCCTACCGAGGTATATATAAACGTTGTGGAGAATAATTGCTGCTAGCAACTGACTCAGGAAATCCTATATTTGTGATGTGAAAAAGATGTACATCATAGCCGGGCCAAACGGGGCAGGAAAAACAACCCTATCCTATACAATTCTTCCCGAAATATTTGACTGTGATGAATTTGTAAATGCGGATGAAATTGCAAAGGGCATTTCTCCATTGAATCCGGAAAAAGCAGGAATCAGAGCTGGACGGTTGATGTTACAGCGAATTAAAGAACTGTTAAATCAAGGAGAATCATTCGCTTTTGAGACCACGCTATCAACAAAGTCATATCAAGGATTAATCAAAAAGGCTGAGCAACAAGGTTATGATACAACTTTACTTTTTCTCACCCTTGATTCCGTTGAACTGGCAATTCACAGAGTACAAACCAGGGTTAAAGAGGGAGGACACAACATTCCCATTGAGACAATTGAAAGAAGATACTCAAATGGCTTGATGAACTTCTTCAAAATTTATCGGTCGATTGTCAGTAGATGGATTTTAGTTGACAATTCAACTGAAAATTTCGAATTTATTGCTGAGGGATTTGATGATGAAGTGATAATAAGAAGTGAAAACAAATGGTCTTACTTAAACAAAGAATACAATGGAAAATAGGGAAAAATTACGTGAGCTGGAAGAAAAGGTGAATCTGGGATTAAAAGAAGCTTACAGAAAAATGGTGGAATTCAAAAAGAGAAATAATAGTCCATTGATTGTTTCACGGGACGGAAAGGTAATAGCTATTCCACCTGATGAAATACTCCCCACAACAAGCGCTAAAAATCCATAGGCTACGCGCCCCGGGTTTATGAGCTACTTGCAAAGAGCATTTGAGACAGATACTTTATAGATATTAACAAAGGCCAAGCCTACCCCCTCCCACTTGCGAGGAACTTAGCCCGTGACAAACTTTCGCGCCAGATATGAGTATAATTTGAAGGATTTGCATTAAAATATAAGCCATGAAGACAACACCCGAACACGATGAGCGCATGGCAAAAATGACATTTGCCTCGGTGTATCCGCATTATGTCACAAAAGTAGAACGTAAAGGCAGGACAAAAGCAGAATTGCATCAAGTTATAGCATGGCTGACCGGTTATGATGACAAAAAAGTGCAAGAACTGATAGACGAGAAGGTGACTTTTGAAACCTTCTTCAAGAAGGCAAAATTGAACCCAAATGCTCGCCTGATTACAGGAGTGATCTGTGGCTACCGGGTGGAAGAAATCGAAAATCCGCTAACCCGGCAAGTAAGGTATTTGGACAAGCTGGTGGACGAATTGGCGAAAGGCAAAAAGATGGAGAAGGTATTAAGGAGTGCTTAAACCGACCGGCTGCTATCAAAAAGTATTTGGACGAAAGTCAATTCAAAGAATTTCAAATAAAAGATGGGAATTTAGATTGGAATGACATTGATATGTGTTTTCCAATCATGGACCTTTACAAAAATGCTATATCGAAAGAAGAGAGCACGATCTACAACACCGTGCAGTAGCAAGCTTTGCAGCTCCCACTACTGAAAGCTTATAGTAACATCGGAGTTATCTTGTTGCTTAATATTAACCTCTTCAGAAAGCTCGGTCCTGTACGGTAAGTTGATGGTAAAAGTGACTCCATTGGAATTATTGTTGACTTCTATGGTTCCACCTTGTTGTTCAGTAAATGAGTATGCTACAGATAGCCCAAGACCGCTCCCTACACCTACCTCTTTAGTGGTAAAAAAGGGATCAAATATTTTTGGTAAAATATCTTCAGGGATCAAAGGTCCCGTATTTGTTATAGTAATTTTTGCTCCGTTTTTCTTGCCCTCAGTATTTTTTTCAGTAGCTATTTTTATAAACCGTTGATGAGGGTTTTTATCCGACATGGTCTCGTGAATAGCATTCTCAATTATATTGATAATCACCTGTTGTAACCGGTCAGGCAATACATAGATTGGGTCTAGCTGCAGATCCTTCTCCAGTGTTATTGAAGGATCAAGCTCATTTTCCAATTTTTCGAGGATAAACTCGATCATTTCCGTAATATCCGTCTTGATCAATACAGGTTTGTCTTTATTGTATAGACTTATCATACTTTTCACCACCATATTGGACCTTTCAAACCCTTCATCAATTAGTTTTAGGGCTTTTTGAAACAACAGTTTATTACCATCCTTCTTTTTGTCTTTAATTTTTTCAGGGTTGAATCCGGTTTTGTCGTAAAATTCACGTTTTATTATATTAAGACCCCCACTAATAAAATTCAGAGGGTTATTTAATTCATGAGAAATACCGGCTGATAAAATACCAATAGAAGCCATTTTCTCTTTTATCACTAACTGATCTTTAGTATCCCTTAATTTATCAAGGGTTTCCTGCAGCTCTCTGGTCCTGACTTCAACATGTCTTTCCAAAGTAGCACTCTTGATCTTTAACGTTCGCGTCCTCCATAAAAAGAGCAAATAGCCTACTGTAATAAATAAAATAATAACTATTGCTCTAAACCAGACCGTTTGCCAATAGGGAGTACGAACCGATATTTTTATTGATTTCAGGTCCTCCGACCAATACCCGTCTTTATTCTGAGCTTTTACTTCAAAGGTATAGCTTCCGGGCGGCAGGTTTGTGTAAGTAGCTGAACGGTCTTTTCCGACAAAATTCCAATTTTCGTCAAAGCCATCCAACCTGTAAGCATAGATTGTTTGCTTCGGAAAATCAAAATCTAATCCCGCATATGATATGGTAAATACCTTCTGATCATAATCCAATGTGATACTTTTCTGATAGTTAATATCCCCGGATAGCAGGCCTGTAGGATCATGGGGCAAGATCTGTTGATGAAAAAGAGAAAAACCGGTTAATACGACTTCAGGTCCTATTGTGTCATCTTTTATTTTCCCGGGTTCAAATACATTCAACCCGTTTAACCCGCCAAAGTAATATTTTCCATTTGTTGCTTTTAAACTGGCATCATAATTAAATTCCTTTCCCTGCAGCCCGTCACTTTCATCAAAAGACTTTAAGTAGCCGCTTTCCGGATCGTATCGGGCGATGCCTCCATATGTCGAAAACCACAATTTTCCTTTTTCATCTTCCAGTATTCCCTGGATCTTGGGATATTCGGATGTTTTCATTTCCATCAGATCAAATCGATCCTTTTCAGGAGCATATTTAAACAATCCTTTAGTAGCAGCTACCCAAATAGTGCCGTCACTCGATTCGAAGATATTGGTAACTCCTGAGGTGAGTTTCCCGATGGATTCATATCTCGCAAATGAATTGGATCCGGGAATGTACCGGCAAATTCCATCAGGGGTAACAAACCAAAGAATATTCTTTGAATCCCTGATAATTTTAAGGGTTGTTGTGGTCAAATATTTGGTAGTATCAAATATATCATCCTGATAATAGATAAATTGTCCTGTCTCCGGTATAAATCGATTGACACTGTTATTTAGCGTGCCGACCCATATATGCCCGTTATCATCCTCTTCCAATGTCCATATATTATTTCCGCTTAATGAATTCTCAACACCTTTTTGAGCCTGGTAATGTGTGATCTCACCGGTTGATGTATTGATAATATCCATGCCATTTAAATAAGTACCGATATAAAGGTTTCCCTCACGATCAAACAACAACGATTTTACTACATTACTTGATATAGTAGCCGGATCATGGGGGTCATGTATGTAGGCTTCAACTACTTTGTGGTCAGGGTTCATCTTATAAAGGCCTGCTCCATCCGTGCCGATCCATATATTTCCATCCTGGTCCTCAGCCAGTTCAAGTATCGAATTCTTTGCAAACTTCTTTATTCCAGGATGGAAGTCAAACAGGTGGGTGAAGCGGGTCCCATCTTTGTTGTAAAGGAATACCCCCTTTCCGAAAGTCCCGATCCAGATTTTTTCGTTACTTTCAGCTATGCTGTAAACGGATAAATTAGCTATCTCCGGCGAATTCCTTGAACTTAAATTAATGAAATTATTTTCCCCATTGTATACCCATAGTCCGGCGTTGCCCGTTCCTATCAATATATTTCCATGCTCATCTTCATAAATTACATTGATAAAGGCTGTCCCGGCTTTCTCTACCGCCCCTTCGAGTTTAAAATGCCGGAATTTTCCGGAAGTCAATTCAAAGATCCCAACTCCGGATTCGTAACCCAGCCAGATCCTGCCTTTTGTGTCTTTACGAATGGCACGAACTCCACCGGCTACATCGGAATTAGTTGTGGTATAATGTTCAAATTCAAGAGATTCAATATTCCCTATTGAAAACCCCTGTGTAGTGCCCACTAAGATCTTATCTTCAAAACTATGTAAAGCATAAGCACTGTTCGCTGACGGACTCTCTACATCACTAAAAAAGAATCGTCTGAAGGTCCCGGTTTCTCTGTCATACCTGTTTAGCCCCCAATAAGTTCCCAGCCATAGGTAGCCATTGGAATCTTCGGTGATACAGATAATTGTATTCAAACTGAGACTTGACGAATCTGCAGCGTTACCTAAAAATCTTTTAAATGTGTCGGTTTCCCGGTCAAATTGAAATAATCCTTCCCCGTCTGTACCTGCCCATATATTTTGTTGACTATCTTCATAAATGGACACGATAGTGTTCACTCCTTTACCCAGGCTGTCATCATGTATCCTTAAGTAAGTTTTAAAATCGTATCCATCAAATCTATTCAATCCATAATTGGTACCGATCCAGACAAATCCATCTGAATCTATCAACATACAATTGGCATTGCTTTGAGAAAGGCCGTCCTCTACAGAAAGGTTTTGCAGGAAGACGTTATCAAAATTGAAATTATCCTGAGAAAATGACAGATGATTACTGATCAGTAATAATAGTAGAACAATATACTTTGAATAGCTCTTCATGGCCATACAATATCCAACTAATAGTAAATAATATAATCAAAATCTTCGATTATTTCGGTTCATATATAGACTAAGATAAAATTTGTCTGAGTCCCCCACGAGGATTTTGGTTTCGCAACTGATTATAGTTAATAGCTTGAATTAAAGATCATCAACTGCCATGAAAATACAGCATAACCAAATCGTGCTTCAGCCGAAATTATGAAATAGACTGCTTATTTCATAATAATGACCGTAGTCTCAGTTTATTCATTTTCTATTGAATAATTAGGGTTGAAGTATATCATCGGATGGAAATACAAGCGGATTGATCCCGATGATCTCAAGAATAGCGGAGTATTTTTCATCCCTCAAAGGCAACTTCCGAAGGCCTCCTTAGTTGTAGCTGATCTCCTTTATGCTTTTTCCAGCCAGTGCTTCAAATCCTGTACAGGTCAGAAAGTTTGGATCGGTTTCTTTGTCCTGGGTGAGTTGTTTGTAATCTACATGCTGCGCTTTGTAGCATTCTGCCATGTGCACGTCACACTGCATGAGCTCATTAATGATATCGTGGTTTTTCTCCTGGTTTTGGATCTCATTGAGCCGCTCCTTGTATCTCTCATAGTAGCTGGGCTTGCGCATCAGGTGGAGCAAAGTATCAAAGTAAAATTCAAATGCATCAGCCTTGTTATTTGCCCGGATAAACTTGCTTTTCATATGCTCATCATAATGATGGCTCTTAAAGGTACACCAAGTGAGTATGATCAGCTCAGATTTATCTTCGATGGAAAAGTAAAAGACATCTGACCGGTATATCGAGGAGATAACCAGCGCACTGTGCAGTGTGATGGATTCTATAAGCGAACGAAAGTTTTGCGTTTCTTGATTTTTGAACCAGAAAGACGGGGCATATCTTCCCTGGATACTGAGGTAGTGTATCTTTTTCATTTTTGGGGCCATTTAGTCAATAAAGGGAAGACCATGATGGCTTCCCTCTACTAAATATACGTAAAATGGGCTTCATCTACCAATCATTTGGACAAAGCGCGAGTCAATAACTAATGCTGCCGCACTCACCGCTCAACTGGGTAAGGTCAAGGTGTCATGGCTGACTACAGGTAATCAAGTATGCTTTAAAACGTATTTTATCCTCATCGCATGCGTTACATCAAATATGATCTTCTTATTGATTTAAACGACCATTTGAGTAACCTTTTCAAGGGAAATCAGTACATTAAGTAGATTTCTTATGCCTAATTCAAACCTGTTTTTCATTAGGTATAGGTTTTTTAAAGGACAAAAACTCAAACATCTATGTTCGGCCTGTTTACCAAAAAGAAAAAATTTACAGCTTCTTGTGACCTTAGCAAAATGCCCTTAGACAGGGATTCGGCTTACATCGTATCTGCTGCCCAGATCATCTCCTCCAGGAAGTTCTGGGATAATATCATGACGGAACCTGAAACGATGACTTACACCGAGGCCCACTTCAGAAGTGGTGACCCGACAGCACGAAATATTCGTACGATGATTTTTAAGAAATACACCAGCGAGGATAAGGCCTGGGTCATTTCTGATAGTCAAATACACCTATTCAATGTAGATGTAGATATAGCTAAGGAGCTGGCTAATAAGTGGTGGGACTCTGAAGGAAATGAAATCCCAACACACCTGTCCACCACACTTTCTGATATGGATGAAAAAGAATTTGAATCTTATAAATCCTATGCGATCGAAGAGGCAGGAAAGAAATTAGTCGAGCTCTAGATCCTGCTGCACTTCTTTGGTACTATCTGCATTGTCAGCGCTTTCCATGTACTTATTTCCTGCAGTGCCTTCACCCGAGCCTTCCAGAGGGTTAATGGTGTCACCTTCCTGTACATAGGTAGCATCTTTTACATTCTGGTTTTCAGGTGTACTACAAACAGATAGCATGCCTGTCATTATTATTAAACTGATGATCTTTATCCAATCTCTCATTTCTTAAACATCTCCTTATTATGCTAAGGAATTAGATAGGGGTGTTGTTCATGAAAATACGAGAAAGTCAGGCAATGTTTGTGTAGACGGCCTGCACATCGTCATCGTCTTCAATCCTGTCAAGCATTTTTTCGATTTCTTCCATTTGTTCTTCTGAGAACTCTACCGGAGTGGTAGGAATTCTTTGCAGGTTGGCTTTTTTTACATCGATCTCTTTCTCTTCAAGCGCTTTTGAGAGATTGCCAAACTCAGTATAGTCTGCGTAGAGATACACCATGTTTTCGTTGGTCTCAATTTCTTCCAGTCCTGCATCGATCAGCTCCAGCTCCAATTCGTCCAGCTCCAGTCCTTCAGGTTTTTCAAACTCAAATACCGCTTTTCGGCCAAACATAAATTCCAGAGAGCCATTTGGAACCAGACCTCCGCCGGCTTTGCTGAAATAGGACTTGACGTTAGCTACTGTCCGTGTAGTGTTGTCTGTGGCACATTCCACAAAGACGAGCACGCCATACGGTCCTTTGCCTTCGTAGGTGACTTCAGAGTAATCAGCAGCATCACCACCACTGGCGCGTTTAATGGCATTTTCAATGTTATCCTTCGGCATGTTTTGTGCCTTGGCATTCTGAATAGCCGTACGCAGCTTGGCATTCATCTCCGGTTCAGGACCGCCCTCTTTTACAGCTACAGTGATGGCTTTGGCCAGTTTCGGAAATAATTTGGACATTTTGTCCCATCTGGCTTCTTTTGCGGCCCTGCGATATTCAAATGCTCTTCCCATGATTTATCGTTTTTGAAAGTAGTGCAAAAGTACTAAGTGGTAAGTACTGTTTACAATATTCAGCTTGTCAAATATTGTTTTTAACCCCTCACAATGAGATATCCCATATAAGTAAAGTAGATGAGGACAAACACCAGACCCTCCAGCCGGGAAATTCTTGGAGGTTTACCAATGATCACTGCAAAGATCAAAGTGGTACTAGCCAGTATGATCATGAGTATGTCCATATTGTTGACCACATTGAAGGGTAGTGGTCTTATAATGGCGCTTAAGCCAAGGATCCACAGCAAGTTAAAGATATTAGAGCCTATGACATTACCTACAGCAAGGTCTGCCTGGCCTTTTCTGGCTGCCACAGCTGAGGTGACCAACTCGGGTAGTGAAGTGCCGATAGCTATAACAGTAAGCCCAATGAAAGTTTCACTCATCCCCAGGGTGGAGGCCAGCAGTACCGCCCCGTCCACTATCCATTTACCTCCTACGAACAGTCCTATAACACCCAGGAGAATATATACAGCTGATTTGCGGCGTGATAGAAGCAAGATATCATCTCCTTCATTGCTGTTATCGTTTTTGTTTTTTGCAATTACAAAAATGTAACCCATGAAAAGGCCAAAGAAGAGGATCAGTAATACTCCGTCAAACCTGCTGAGTGAAAGACCTTCTCTTATAATGAAGAGATTGGCGTTGGCCAGGAAACCGACCATAAACGTAGCTACAAGTGAAATTGGGATTTCTGTGAAGTAGATACTTCTCTGGATAGGTAGGGGCTTGATCATTGCTGAAAAACCCAGGATCAGCAAAACATTGGCAATGTTGCTGCCGAAGATATTACCGATTGCAAGCTCTGAGGTGCCATTGAAGCTGGCAAAAAGGTTTACGATGAGCTCTGGCATGCTGGTGCCAAAGGATACGATGGTCAGACCTATCACCAGTTCTGAAATATTATAGCGCTTGGCAAGTGAAGCTGCTCCATCCACTAGCAGGTCTGCTCCTTTGATAAGCAGCAAAAAGCCTATGATAAAAAGAAAATAGGTCAACATATTTTGCGGTAATAGTTTGGGGCGAAAATAATCATTGATTGCATTTATTTGAGGAATTCTGGTAGAATTTATAGAATCTACCTTGACCAGACTAGGTATTTTGCCTACCAATCGTCTGAAAAAGATAGCAGAAAATCGAAAATAGACACATTGGCAGGGTTTGTGGAAGCATCTTTGGCATGTACTAAAACAATAATCCGATGATCTACTTGATTTATAATACACTGACCAAAACTTACAATATCCTTTGTGAAATAGAATTGCAGACCTTGAAAGAGGATATTTTTTCCTTACTGGAAGTGTTTGATTGCCAGCAGGAAAAATTAGCAAAGAAGGTTTGCTATAACCTCAATTCGGTTCGTCAGATGGAACCTCATTAATATTGGTCATGGCTTAAGGCTGAGAACAGAAGCTATTTCTCAGGTGAGGTTTTTCAATGCTGCTTTTAGTTTATCCATGTCAACTGGCTTCTGGATATAGGCATGATAGGGAATATCATAATGGGTATTCATAAACTCCTCATTATGGCCGGACACCATGATTATTTTAGGCCGATGATCAAGCAATTCCATAAACTCCGGCCCCTCCAGTCCGGAAATGTTTATGTCCAGGAAAACGATATCAGGCTTTCTTTTCTCTATCTGGATACTTGCATTTACGGTGTCAGCATATACCCCAATGATTTCCATCTCGCTTATCTTTCCGATAAAAAAGCGCATGATCTTCTGATAGGCTAGATCATCTTCTACAATGATACAGGTCTTCTTATCCATATCCACAGCATTTATACAAAAATGGCGGATAATTTAGAAACGTCCTCTTAATTCCTTAATAACATTTGATTTATTGAGACTATCAGCGACGTTTTGGAGTTCCTTAGGTGTTGAAGTATACATTTTCATCATCAACACGCAGTCCGGGTGTTCATCCTGATAGTTTAAAAAATCACTCTTTGTTCCACAGTGAATTTTTTCGTGGAACCAAACGTATCCCTCCATAAATGTAAAAAGCAGTTGGATAATATCAAATGATAGCTGGGATATGTTCAAATATAATGCGCAATTGGGTTTTTACGAAATTTAATGAAGTTAAATACTATCAATTGATAGTACATTTTGATAATTATTTACATGGTACTGAGATGTCGATAGTGGTTCCTTCTCCTTTTGAGGAATAAATTTCCATAACTCCATTACACCTCAATATTCGCTGACGCATATTTTTAAGCCCGTTTCCCAGAGCTTCTTCAAGCTTAACTTCAAAGCCTACTCCATCATCTATAATCTTGCAACTAAGAGTATCTTCCTGAGCTTTTATTATAATTCCTACGTTAGAGGCTTTGGCATACTTCATAATGTTGGTTAATGCCTCCTGTATGACCCTGTAAAGGGCTATTGCGATATCCTGGGTGAGTTCTCTTTCGTCAAAATCAAAATCATGGTTAAAATGAATGTCAGTAGGAAAAGACTCTATGATTTCAAGAAGAGCATTTTTAAACCCAAGGTTTTCAAAGTTGTGAAGTGAAAGGCTGCGGGTAAGTCTTCTTGTTTCTTCAAGTCCGGCCCGGATCAGTTCCGCAGCTGTATTGATTCGTTCCAGATTCATGTTGCCTTCACTCATAGAAGACAAGTACATATTAGCTGCTACGAGCTTTTGTGTAAGTCCGTCATGAAGCTCTGCTGCAAGTTCATTTCTTTCATTTTCCTGGGCGTTGATAATCGCTTCTTTGTTTTGTCGGTCTTCGTTGATGTCCTGAATGCTCCCATGAAACATTCCCTGAATTTTGGAGGGGCTTAAAGTAGTGCGACATGGAATGACCTCAGAATCTCTCCGTGCGATCAGTCTATGGTCCATTGTGAAGTGCTGTTCGTCCCGTATCGCCTGGTTTATGTTTTTAATAAATATACTTTTTTCAGCCTCGTAAACACACGAAATCAGATCTGTTAATGATATTTCTTCCGTATCCTCGGGATAGCCCAGCATTTTAAAAAACTGTTTGGATCCCTTTAAAATACCTGAATCCAGTTTATACTGAAAGCTGCCGGATTTGGACTGTTTTTCGGCTTCACTTAATAACTCATCATTTCTACGAATTTTTTCTTCCTGGATTTTTTTTAATGTAATATCTCTGCTGACCCCCACAATGCCGCGGGTTTTGCCATTGCGGTCCTGAAGGGGTGTTTTCAGCGTTTCAATTACAATCTTTCTTTGTTCAGGGCTTATATATTCAGCCTCAAAAAGAATCGGCTTTTTGCTTGTAAGTACATAATCATCAGATTCAACTGCTTTAATTGAATAGGTCGATGGAAAAAGCTCTTCATCAGTAGCACCGATGAATTTCTCCATAGAGATCCGGAAATGCCTGCACATAGCATCATTAACCATGATGTAGCGCTGATTTTCATCTTTAAGGAAGATGAAATCCTCCATACTATCGAGCAGAGTTTTGAGGATGTTGTTTTTTTGCTCGAGTTCTTTTTGGTATTTTATTTTTTCGCGCTTGTTTTCGGCTTCACTGATCAGCTGTATGATCGTCTTCGGCACCTTGCTCATATTTTCTTTAAGAATGAGGTCGTTGGCGCCTTTCAGCATGAGCTGAACGGCTTTTTCTTCACCCAGGGTCCCTGATAAAAACATGAAAGGGATGATGTCGTCTATTTCGCGCACAAAAAGCAAAGCATCTAAGCCTGAGTAACCGTTAAGGGCGTAATCTGAGATAACCAGGTCTGGTTTGGTTTCTTTATTCTTGAAGCTTTTTTCAAATGTTTCCTTAGAGCTGACGGAGACAAAGTCAATGCCTTTGCTTGATTTTTTCAAAATGTTTTCAAGCAGGAAGATATCGTCTATGTTATCTTCCAGGTATAAGATCTTGATATTTCGCTCACTGGTCATCGTTGTGTATACAATCAGGCTAAGGACTCATTCAGTTCCAGCCAATATTGGCCCAGGCCTTTGGTTACATCCATTAGTTGATTAAAATCTATGGGTTTAACTACATAGCTGTTTGCCCCCAGGTCATAGCAACCCTGTAAATCTCTATTTTCCTGAGAGGAGGTTAATATGACTATTGGAATATTTTTTAAAAGCGGGAGTGATTTGATTTCTTTTAGAACTTCCAAGCCTCCCAGTTTGGGCATTTTAAGATCCAGTAAGATAACTTTCGGTAGCGTTTCTTTCCTGGTTTTAAAAAAATCAAGGACCTCTAAACCATCTTTCACCCAGATGAGCTCTGATCTCAGGTAGGGTTTTAAGGCACGGATGATCAGGTTTGCATCATCCTCATTGTCTTCTGCAAGTAGTATGTCAACTTTTTGACTCATCATAGCGAATTGTTTTTTGGAAGTATTACATTGAATGTACTGCCTTTGCCAACTTCACTGTTAAAGGTAATTTTTCCGTCGTGTTTATCAATGATCTTTTTTGACAAAGCCAGACCCACTCCGGCACCCTCAAACTCATCATCCGAATGCAGACGTTGAAAAACTTCAAATATCTTGTGTCCATACCCCGTGTCAAAACCTACCCCATTATCTGTAACGGTTATGGCAACTTCCTTTTCATTCTCATCACCTTGTATTACCACTTTTGGGTGGCGTTCTTTACTACTATATTTTACGGCATTAGAGATGATATTTTGAAATACCTGCATCAGCATGGCTTTATCTCCATTTATCTGGGGAAGTGATTTTGTATCAATCTCAATGTGCTTGAAGTCCGGGTTATGATCGGCTATATTTTGGATGATCTCTGCAGACGAAAAGGTCTTGAACTCGGTTTTTTTGCGGTTTAGCCGACTAAAAGTAAGCAGGTCATCAATGAGCACACCCATTTTTGAAGTATTATACAGGATTCGGTCCAGGTATTTTTTGCCCTCATCATCCAGGTTGTCAGCATAGTCTTCTTTTAATACTGATGAGTAGCCACTGATAGCCCGTAAAGGAGCTCTCAGGTCGTGCGATACGGAGTATGTAAACGTATCCAGTTCTTCGTTAATGCGTTTCAGATTTTTCTCAGCAGTTTTCCTTTGTTCTATTTCTTCTTCCAGCTCTACCGGACTTTTAAAGGATAGTGCAAATGGGAGAGCCTGTCCTAAAGAAATGACTGTCACCCAGCTTACCACGCCTGTCAAAAGTTTAACGAGCCCGCTAAACCGATATATCGGCTCCCAAAAAAGGATAGTCTCAATAAGATGCGTGAATCCGCAAAACAGGATGAAAACGGAAAAAAGGATGAGGTTGTTTTTAAAGGGGACCACCCATTTTTTCTTAAAAAAAATGAACAACAATATGATGGGGATCGATAGGTATGCAGAAAATATGGATAAATCAGAAATGATGTAAAACCATCCTTCAAAATCTGACCAGTAACCACAATTCCACCGCGCCGGGTAATTAGAGGTGTTAAACAGGTTAGTAAGATAACTCACAGGACCATCGACTTCCAGCACTTCCTCTGATTGAGTAGCGCAGGATTTTATGTTTTTTACTAAGGTAGGGTTAGGTTTATGCTCAAAGGGGGTTTCTTCAGGAGTAATGTTGTCAGTACCAAAAGATGAACCCCAAAAACCAACCAGAAACAAAATCAATAACTTTCTCATAGCTGACTTTTTTAGAGGGTAATAGGTAATAAGTACTATATAAATATAACCTTTTAACTTTTGAAGGAAAGTAATGATATCGAAAAATTTAAGAAAATGCCGTTTTTTGTAAGCTATTGAAAGAAATCAAAGAAGTTCCTTCGCTTTTCAAGCTTGAGATCTTGCAGAAGTGCTGATTTAGGACGGATTGTCAGGCTAAACGACTGGTACCTTCCAAAGGGAACCCAGGAAAAATTCAGCGACCAGCAGTGTAAATCTCTGCTCACCCCGATTCGCGTAGTGGCAAAGGCTTTGTTTTTGATATCGTAGCTTGTGTTGTAGGTTATCTGGGTTTTTGATGTTAATCCTAGCGACCCGTTCAGGCTCATGGTATGGGCAGTGATTTCGGGATCCTCCAGTCCGCGTTTTCCCCGGTTGATGCTATATGAAACCCGAAGGGTCCAGGGTAGATTAAAATCCACGTATTCTTCCGGGTTTTGCATGATATATTCTTTTTCTTCTTCTGTGCCAAACTCACTGCCCTGGACAGCATCATTATCCAAACCTCCCCCAGGTCCGCCTCGTTGATTGTTTTGGTCTTGTTGGTCACCCTTTTTGGATTTAGGGGATAGATTAAGACTGATAGCTGTATTTAGACTGTTTAAGGTACCCAGTCCCTGTCCATTGTTCCATGCAAACCGGTTTACCCGCTGCCCACGTTCCGTTCCGTTTTCCGCATAGAGGTAGGGGTCCACATTTCCACTTACCGTTACACTTATTTTGTTTTCAAAAAAACTGGTACGTGCATTCCAACTGATGTTACTGACATTGAAAGAATCCCGTGCAAAGTCATAACCGGAGCTGAAGGACAGGTTGTCAAATATTTTGATCTTTTTAAACTCTTGAGCGGTGTCATTTTTGGTCCGGACTTTCATTTCCAGGTTGTTTGTGAGTGAGAATCCCAGGGTCTTACTTTCTCTTCCGCTCGGGCTTCCATAGGCAAACCCTTCATATTTGGATACTCGATCTTCATTACCCAGTGAGTCTATCACTATGTTTTCGTACACACCATATTTTTCATCTCCAAAATCAGGGTTGTAGCTGAAAGAAATACTCGGGGTAATCACATGGCGGATCGCATCAATTGCATCAATCCCCTTAAAGTAATACATACCATACATCCGGGTATTCATGGAGGCACCCGAACGCCAGCTTCCTGCCCGGCTAAATCCCTCGACTGTATCTACTTTCACACCGCCCAGTTCAGGGTCATATCCACCATTAAAGTCCAGCTCCCTGGTATACCAGACCTCTTCATAATTAAAGCTCGGGCTTATGGTAAAATATTTTAAGAGGTTAAATGAAGTAGAAACCGGGATGGAGTGTCGTCCGCCTATTTTTGCTCGTTTATAGACCTCATCAAGATCGTTGAAGCTAAACTCCAGTGTATCCTGCAATGCATCACTTTCGTTGACCGGGTCAAATGGCAGTCCTGAGCTTCTCAATGGAGCATTGGAAAATTCATTTTTTGCTACAAAATTGTGACTTAAACTTAGCTTGGCCAATGGAGATTTTGAGTTCTTGATCAGTTCTTTGAGTGGATATATACGCTGCATGTTGATGGAGAAATCGGGCAAAGTGATGCTGTATATTCCGGTTTGTACGTTTTGATTATGACGGAAATTTGTAGCCATATTAAACAGGGAACCTATCTTTTGAGAATAGCTCACACTGGAGGTAAACTGAGAATTTATACTTCGCTCATAGTCCTGCTGTACCAGGTTCGTATTGCTGTTGTAAGTAGAGGTACCTGCGGATACCGAGGCGCTAAAACTGGAGTTACCGCGAGTTTCCGGGCGATGGCTCCATCTTACCCAGTAATCATTAGTTTCAAGCGGATTTTCAATGTCATCAGATACACTTTTGGTATAGGAGAGATTTAGAGAGCCATTAAACTTATAACGAACCTTATAATTGGTAATCGCATTTACGGCATGACCACCTTTTGAATAGATATCACCGGTGAGTCTCAGGTCTATATAATCACTAAAAGCAAAATAATAACCACCATCACGAAGAAAGAAACCTCGCCTGTTTTCTTCTCCATAGGATGGAAAAACGATTCCTGAGGATTTTTCCCGTGGCTGGGGAAACATCCCAAAAGGAAACCAAAGCGGGGTGGGGACTTCCCGAAATTTCATGTTGAAAGGACCCGAAACCACTTTATTTCCAGGGATTACTTTCAGCTTGCTGGATTCTATGAAAAAGTGAGGGTCCGAGAGGTTACATGTAGTGTATTTCGCCCCACGGATGAATAACTCATCATCCTCATTTTTTTTCACATCCTCTCCATGCATAAAGGCGCCGTCCTGCTCAGTTATCACCCCTTTAATGATTGCACGTTCGGTGGAGAAATTATATGTAATATCGTCAGTTTCGTAAACGTCACTTTGCTGGGAAAAGACGGGCTTACCCTTTTTTCTGCCAAGCGTATCCAGTGTATATTGTGCCTTTATCGTTCTCTTTTCCCAGTTTATGCTGGTTTCTTCTGCTTCCAGTGACATCTTGCCATAATCTATGTGTGTTTCACCATATAGAAATAGCTTCTGGTGCTCCAGATCAAAGATCATGGAGTCTCTGGCATTGTAGTTGATGGTGGTTTCTATATCATTTTTCCTGCTGGCTATCTTTGAGGAGTCTTTTTTTAGGGTGTCCTGTGACAATAACAGGCTGTCAGGAGTAGTTGTTGTAGGGAGTGAATCACTTAAAATTACAGCAGTGGAGTCTTGATTGCCCAGGAGTTGGTCTGTTCCCAGAAAGTTGAACTCAGGGTTAGCTACCACCACAGTATCTTGTGTAGATTGAGTGGACATGCTATCAACTTGAGCGATCACCCGAATGGAAAGAAATAGAAAAAACAGAACAGTGCCGAAACTCCTCAAGCCCGCAGATTTTATTTATAGATGAAAAATTTACAATTTTGCGTAAAATTATCGGATTTTAGTATATAACCGAGAAGCCGTGAGAAATATTGCGATACCTTTTTGCATTTGTGTCTTATTGATATTAGGCTCTTTTCACACGGTGGGTGTAAGGAGCTACAAAATAGACAAGGTTGTGATTGATCCGGGACACGGTGGCAAGGACCCCGGCACCCACGGGGCTATTTCTGAAGAAAAGGACGTTGCCCTTGATATTGCCCTGGAGCTGGGAAGGGTCATAAAAGAAAACCTGCCTGACGTTGAGGTCGTATTTACGCGTAAGGATGACAGCTTCCCACAGCTGCATGAGCGGGCCGACGTGGCAAATCAACTTGATGCTGATCTTTTTATTTCTATCCATGCCAACTGGATAAGTAATCCCAGGGTCCATGGTACGGAATCCTACGTAATGGGTATTGATAAGCTGGAGAAAAATTTTCAAATAGCAAAACGTGAAAACTCGGTAATTCTTCTCGAGGAAAATGAAGAAGATCAGTATGATGGATTTGACCCAAACTCGCCCGAGTCTTACATTTTATTTTCACTTTATCAGAGTGCTTATCAGCAAAACAGTCTCAGGCTTGCCCAAAACATCGAATCACAGATGAAAAATCGGGTAGGACGGTACAGTCGTGGCGTCAAATCAGCTCCTTTTTTGGTTTTGTGGCGAACATCCATGCCTAGTGTTTTGTTTGAAGTAGGTTATCTTAGTAACACAAAAGAAGAAAAGGACCTGAATGACCGCCTGAATCAAGTCTATATCGCCTCGGGAATCTTCAGGGCTTTTCGTGATTACAAGGAAGAACTGGAATCAATGAACTAACTTTTTGGCATGTCAAAAGAATTCAAAGTAGGACTAATAGCCCTGGTAAGCGGAGTTTTATTGTATTATGGATTTAACTACTTAAAAGGGATAGACTTTCTTTCACCTACCAACAAATATTACGCTGTATATGAAAATGTAGATGGACTGGTCAAGTCTAATCCGGTGATTGTCAATGGATTTGCTGTAGGGAGAGTCAGTCAGATCAGGTTGTTACAGAACAACGGCAATCTGATCCTGGTGCAGATGGATATTGATGAAAGCATTGTGCTGAGTGATTCTACGGAAGCAAGACTTGAAAACACCGATCTGCTGGGGAGTAAGGGAATAGTGTTGAATTTAGGAGAATTGAATGGGGTAAGGAAGTTGAAGCCGGGAGATACCATTCGCTCCTACCTGGACCCCGGCTTGAGTAAAATTTTTGATTCCGTTGACCCGGTAGCCAACAACCTGAATACAACCATCACCCGGATCAATGAAATTTTGCTGGGACTGAAAGGCAGTGGAGAGATTATCACCGAAACCCTGGCTGAAGTAAAGATCACTACCCAGGGAGTGAATGAGATGATCGCACAAAACAAAGCGGAGATTGCCAAGATCACTGCCAGAACAGCTGTGATGATCGAAAAGTTGAATGATAAGCTTGATAAAATAGATCCGATCCTCAGTAAAACAGGTGGCGTTCTGGATTCTTTAAACAATCTGAAAATCAACGAAACCCTGATGTCTGTAAAGTCGACTGTTGATAATCTCAATCAAACTATCACCGCACTGCAAAATCCGGATGCAACCCTGGGCAAACTAATGACGAGTGATTCGCTTTATAACAATCTGAATCAAACCATAACAGACCTTGATAAGCTTCTGATCCATATGGATCAATATCCAAAGCACTTCTTTGCACCACTTGGCAAGAAGCACGAAAAAGTAATGAAGGATCTGGAAAGAGATAAGGATAAATAACGTTTAACATCCATACACCCCAACCCCAAAAATGGATTTGAAATTTAACCAAAACGAAGATTCAAGTAAACAGCTCGTCTCTGACCTCCGTGAAAAGCTGGAGAAAGTTTATCTGGGAGGAGGCAAGAAAAAGATAGAGAAGCATCACGAGAAAGGCAAGCTAACCGCCAGAGAGCGCATTGCTTACCTGGTGGACTCTATGGAGGATTTTCTGGAAGTAGGTGCCCTTGCCGCTGATGGCATGTATGAAGAGCTTGGCGGGTGTCCTTCCGCAGGTGTTGTTACAGGAATTGGCGATGTTTCTGGTCGTAAGTGTGTAATTGTGGCAAATGATGCCACTGTGAAAGCCGGGGCCTGGTTTCCCATGACCGCAAAAAAGAATCTCAGAGCCCAGGAAATAGCTATTGAAAATAAGCTGCCTATCATCTACCTGGTAGATAGTGCCGGGGTTTTCCTGCCGATGCAGGACGAAATTTTTCCGGATAAAGAACATTTCGGGAGGCAGTTCAGAAACAATGCCGTGATGTCCTCAGAGGGCATTATTCAGGTGGCAGCAATTATGGGCAGTTGTGTCGCCGGAGGGGCTTACCTGCCTATCATGGCGGATGAGGCTATGATCGTTGATAAGACTGGATCCATTTTCCTGGCAGGAAGCTATCTCGTAAAAGCTGCTATAGGGGAGGATGTAGATAACGAAACACTGGGAGGAGCAACCACACATTGTGAAATTTCCGGAGTTACAGATAATAAATATCCGGGAGATAGGGAATGTCTGGATGCCATTAAACGAATTTTTAAACGCATAGGCGAACCGCAAACTGCCGGATTTAACCGAATAAAACCTGCCCCTCCCAGGTTAGATCCTGATGAGATCCACGGGCATTTTCCGGTAGATCGTAATCAGCCCTTTGATATGCTGGAAATTATTCATCGGTTGGTTGACAACTCTGAGTTTGAGCAGTACAAGGAGCTTTATGGAAAAACATTGCTGTGTGGCTATGCACGAATAGATGGATGGAGCGTAGGTATTGTAGCTAATCAGCGTAAGGTAGTGAAAACTAAAAGTGGCCTGGGCCCCGGTGAAATGCAGATGGGAGGGGTTATCTACAGTGACTCAGCGGATAAGGCTGCTCGGTTTATCATGAACTGTAATCAGCGTAAGATCCCGTTGGTTTTCCTTCATGATGTGAATGGGTTTATGGTGGGCAGCCGGTCTGAACATGGCGGTATCATCAAAGATGGAGCAAAAATGGTAAATGCCGTCTCCAATTCCGTAGTTCCGAAATTCAGCTTTATTTTGGGAGCTTCTTATGGTGCCGGCAACTACGCCATGTGTGGCAAGGCTTATGATCCGAGATTGATTTATGCATGGCCTACAGCTCAGATTGCAGTGATGAGCGGAAAGTCTGCTGCTAAAACCCTGCTTCAAATAAAAGTGTCTGCCTTAAAGGCTAAAGGAAAAGAGCTGTCCGAGGAAGATCAGCAAAAGATGCTGGATGAAATTAAGGCTTCATATGATGAGAAGCTGAGTCCCTATTATGCCGCTTCCAGGTTATGGGTGGACGGTATTATTGACCCGCTGGAAACCCGGAAGGTGATATCCACGGGAATAGCAGCGGCTAATCATGCACCCATTGAAAAGCAAATGAATGTAGGGGTGATCCAGACATAGGTGTTGATTTAGTTTATCTCGAAAAATTAAATGTGTAAATGAAATGTTTGCATTCTTGGGTTTGTTTTTTTTATAAAACCAATAAACCAATAAACCAATAAACCAATAAACCAATAAACCAATAAACCAATAAACCAATAAACCAATAAACCAATAAACCAATAAACCAATACCTTTCACATCTGGGAAGAATTGTTAAATTAGATTTTTTAAATCAACAGAGGAGGAGTTTAGATTGATAAAGGACAGTGAACTTAAGGCGTTAGTTACACTTTTAGAGGATGAAGATGAAGAAGTGGTCTCTCATGTGGAGAAGCGCCTCATGGAGATCGGTACAGGCATCATCCCGCTGTTAGAGCAGGAGTGGGAGACTAACTTTAACCCTTTGATCCAGAGGAGGATTGAAGATCTGATCCATACATTACAGTTTGAGCTGTTTCAGGAAAGGCTGATTGACTGGAAAGAAAATCGCCAGGACGATCTGCTGGAAGGCCTATGGCTGGTGGCTACCTATCAGTACCCTGACCTTGACCTGGAAGAATTAACCCAGCAGGTTCATCAGCTATATGTGGAAGTCTGGAGAGAGTTTAGAGATGACCTGTCACCGTTTGATCAGGTGAGAACCATTAATAGTGTCATATTCAATAAATTTAAATTCAGAGCTAACACTAAAAACTTTCATTCTCCGGCTAACAGTATGATTAATGCAGTGTTGGAGTCTAAAAAAGGAAACCCGATTTCGCTTTGCTCTGTGTATTTGCTGATTGCTAAAAAGCTGGACCTGCCGATTTACGGGGTAAACCTTCCGAATCTTTTCATTCTTACATACAAGAGTGAAATAATGGATTTTTATATCAATGCATTTAATAAAGGGTTAATTTTTTCCAAGGACGACATTCATAATTACCTGGATCACCTCAATATTCCCCCACAAGAGGGCTTTTATGAACCTTGCTCTCACCTGGACATAATTCTGAGATCATTAAGGAACCTGGTTGTCTCTTTTGAAAAGCTCGGAGACTACTATAAGTCTGATGAAATCAAGATGGTGCTTAAAAAACTTGATGATCAATACACAGGCTTTGAGTAAAGGATATGTTTCACAAGCTATAAGCTAAGAAATAATTCTTTACAGCTTCATAATGAATACGGTATTGGCTTTCTGCCTGGTCTTTATGAATGATGCCTAACAGTACGGAATCGGATTCAAACTCTATAGAAGTTTCATCTTTCATACTGAGCTTTTTACGGCCATAAATCTTGTAGAGCACTTCTTTGCCACACCAGATGGCACAAAGTTTGTCAAGGTCACCTTCATACATTTTTTCACTTTCATTGATAAACTTGTGCTGGAGGGTTATGAGTTTCTGCCTTTTTCTTTCCAGATCAATTCCACACGGCTTATTCAGGTGGATCATTGCAGCTGCCATGGGAAAGGAATGGGATATAGAGATCTCTACATTATGGCCTTTTAGCAGGGGTTTGCCGGTTTCATGTGACTCTATTCCGTGGTATTGCAGGTCAAAGAGCGCACAGAGATTGCGGACCAGCACTCGCCCCACGATCCATTCAGCAAGCCTCGTGGGGTGCAAGTCAGGCGGATGTGGTTCTGTAAGCAAGCTCACCAATGTTTGATTGGTTTCCTGGATATTCCATACTGCATATGCAGAATACGGACTTATTGGTTTGGATAATAGCAGTGGCATTAATTATTCTGTCATCCTATGCTTAATTTTACCCCAATATATTGATAATGAGTACAATTGAAGTAAAAAAAATAGACACCTTAACAGGTCACAAAGATTGCTTATATACGCTGGAAAAGTACAACGATCATCAGTTCTTTTCTGCCGGAGGAGATGGAATGGTGGTTATATGGGATCTGAAAGCCCCTGAAACAGGTCAGATGATCGTGAAGGTGCCTTCTTCCGTATATGCCTTATCCTATGAGCCAAAAAGGGATCTTTTAGTTGTTGGACAGAATTTTAATGGCATCCATCTGGTAGATGTGAATGAAAAGAAGGAGGTGGGCTCCTTAGCATTGACTGATGCAGCTGTTTTTGACATTCAGGCTACTGATGAGGCCATTTATGTAGGCACAGGCGCTGGGGAGGTTTTCAAGATAAGCTGGGATCTTCAGATACTTCATAAGGCCAAACTGAGCGAAGTAAGCGCCAGGACCATTGCAGTGAAAAGTGACCGAAAAGAAGTGGCTGTTGGTTTTAGTGACCATTACATTAGGGTGCTTGATGATCGGCTGGAAGTAAAAAAAGAGTTTAAAGCACACGATATCTCAGTTTTTACGTTGGGTTATCATCCACAGCTCCCTTTGCTGGTGAGCGGTAGCAGAGATGCCCGGATTAAATTTTGGGATATTGATAATGATTACCATCTTGTGGAAGAGATCGTAGGGCATATGTATGCCATCAATCATCTTGATTTTAGCCCTGATGGCCTGCATTTTGTAACTTGCAGCATGGATAAGTCCATAAAAGTATGGGATTCACATGAGTTTCGACTGTTAAAAGTGATAGACAAAGCACGGCATGCAGGGCATGCTACCTCGGTGAATAAGTTGCTGTGGATGAATTATCATAATTGGTTAGTATCTTGTAGTGACGATCGCACTGTTTCCATATGGGACATTAATTTTGTAAAGTAAAATGAAGATTACTCCACTAGAAATAAGGCAGAAAAACTTCGAGAAGAAGTTGAGAGGCTATGATAAGGATGAGGTGAGTGCCTTTTTGATGTCGCTTTCCAATGAATGGGAACGAGTGCTTGATGACAACAAGGAACTAAAAATCAAGCTTGATCAGGCAGAAAAGGAAGTCAAAAAGCTCCGTGAGGTAGAAAGTTCGCTTTTTAAAACACTGAAAACAGCCGAAGATACCGGAGCGAACCTCGTAGACCAGGCTAACAAGGCTGCCGAACTTCACATGAAAGAAACACAGATGAATGCAGAGGCACTCATGAGTGAAGCAAAATCCAAAGCCAAAAACATTATAGAAAAATCCGAATTAGAGGCCAGGCAGATTATTGAAGAAATGCAGGACGCAATAAAAGACCTGGAGCAAAACTTTAAGACCCTTGAGAATCATCGTGACAATATTATTCTTGAGCTGAAAAACCTCTCTGAAGACATTCACGATAGAATAAACAGGGCCAACAAGCAAAAAAACATAACTTTTAAGCTGGAAGATCATACCAAAAGGGTAAAAGCGCTGGTCAGGGAATCTGAAGAACGAATCAGCAGGGAAGATACTACAATTCCGCGAGGCAAAGTCTCAAAAGCCCCCACACCGGAAGTGCCTAAACCTAAAAGAGCCACCAGGGAAGAATCTGTATCTACTGAAAAAGAAGGAGGCGGGTCTTTCTTTGATGAATTAGAATAGTAATGGGAGTGGTTTCATTAGAAGGTATGGAGTTTTACGCTCGACACGGGTATTATGAAGAAGAGCGTAAAATTGGCAACAAATACAGTGTAGATGTACACCTTACGCTTGATTTTGATCATGCAGCTATGGATGATAAGCTGGAAGGTACGGTAAACTACGAAAAGGTTTATGAGCTGGTAGCTGAAGTAATGAGTATAGATGCTTTACTACTGGAACACCTGGCTGGTAAAATGGTCAGACAACTGCGGGAGACGTTTTCCCAGGTGAAAGAGGTGGAAGTAAAAATCAGTAAATATAATCCTCCGATAAAAGGACTCTGTCACAGAGCTTCGGTTACACTGAAGGGTTAAATTACTTTGGCCAGTAAAACAAGTACTACTGCAAGGCTCATCAGAATGCCATAAACCTTGTAAAACCTCGCTTTTGCCTCTTTTTTGGTCAGAGGATTAGAATAGTTTACTTTCTTTTTTTCAAGTATATAGTCCATAATTTTAGCTGGTTAAAGCTTAATTAAAATTTAATGTACGTATTGATCTTGAGAAGGATTCAATCACTTACAATACAATATTAGCGGATAATAAAGAGGTGTTTATGAGAGAAAAACCTGTTTTTAGAATTTAAGTGATTGCCCTATTCCCTAACGTTTTTCACGTAGGTGAATCACCTATTGAGTGGGTTTTGTTTCTTTTTGCGGGTCTATGAAAACAAATCCCCTGGCATCAGCTCCTTCATAAAAGTCAATTTCTTTGCCTACGAGAAACATAGTCTCCTTCTTCCGGATATAAACCTGAATGCCGTCTACTTCGTAATGGATGTCATCCTCTTTTTTCTTATCAAAACCCAGGACGAATGATACACCACATCCACCACCTTTTACTCCTACTCGCAGCCCATAACCCTCGGGGATGTTCTTATGCTCGATGATATTCCTGATTTCTTCTTTCGCCTTGTTAGTAATCTGAACGAGCTCTATCATATCGCCAAAGAAAATACTTAATTTTGAAATTACACTGATCAATAAAACACATATAAAATGGAGATGGTTTATGACCTGCTGAAAATTACGATACCCGGAGTATTGGTACTCTATGCGGCTTATCTGCTAGTCAGGTCTATGTTGCAAAAGCAGCTGGATGAATACATGTTATCAGTTCGGCACAAAAATCAGGAGATTGTGTTGCCGGTGAGGCTCCAGGCTTATGAGCGGATTTGCCTTTTACTTGAGCGGATCAGTCCCAATAATGTTGTCCCTAAGGTCAATAAGAAGGAGATGACTGCCCGGGACCTGCAGCATGCCCTGGTAAATGAGATCAGGAGTGAGTATAATCATAATCTTTCACAGCAGGTATACATGTCAAATGATGCCTGGCTATATGTATCCAGTGCAGTGGAGCAGTTGATCTCGACGATCAATGAAGCCGGAAATGAACTGGATGAAAAAGCAACAGGCCTTGACCTGGCAAGGAAGATTTTTGAGAAAAATGTTCAGAATGAGCAGGATACCATTCGGGGAGCATTGACGTTTGTAAAAAACGAAATCAAAGAGTTATTTTGAAGAAATGGCGAATAAACGAGCAGATAAAATTCTTACAAGGGCAAAAGAGGCTGTCACCAATAATGAAAAGGTTAAGAACCTTTTACACGAGGTGAAAACCAAAATTGATAAAATCAATAACGATTCTGAAGAGCGCTCGTCATTTGTGCATCAGCTGCAGATTATTATTCGAATGATCAAAGCACACTTCCATGGCGAATACCGAGCCTTCTCGGCCTCTACCATTTTTACTTTGGTTTTCGCCCTGGTGTACTTTATTACACCTGTAGACCTCATTCCTGACTTTATCCCGCTACTGGGCCTGACGGATGATATTTCTTTGGTGTACATGATCATTCGCTCCTTGGCAGAAGACATCTCCCGGTTCAAAGCCTGGGAGGAAGCGACATAATTTTTTAACTTACCCAGTTATGAGTAAATATACAGCATTAATTGTCGGCGCTACAGGGTTGGTTGGCAGAGAGTTGGTCCGCCTTTTATTGGAAAAAAGCTATTATGAAAAAGTAAAGGTGCTTGCTCGTCGTAAATTAGAAATTGAAAATGACCGGTTGGAGCAGGTCATTTTAGAGGATTTCAGTTTGCTTGATCAATGTAAAAATGAAATTTCCGCTAATGATTTTTACTGCGCTTTAGGAACAACCATTAAAAAAGCGGGGTCAAAAGGGAATTTTGAAAAAGTGGACCTTCATTATCCGCTGAGGCTGGCACAGATTGCGAAATCCTCGCCTGAGTTTGAGCAATTTCTGATAGTAACGGCTGCCGGATCCAATGCCTCATCACCACTTTTTTACAATAAAGTAAAGGGAAGAGTAGAGGAAGATCTGAAACGGCTTGAATTACCGAGCCTCAAAATATTTCGACCCTCGCTGCTGCTGGGTGATCGGGATGAGTTTCGCCTGGGGGAGTCAATAGGTAAGGTTTTGAGTAGTGTTCTGACCTTTTTTATGGTTGGGTCTAAAGCAGGGATGTTTTCAATTCACGCAAAAGATGTAGCCAAAGCGATGTACCTCAGTGCGATGGAGCGCCATAAAGGATTAAGAATTTACCAATCAAGTAAAATGGTAAAGCTTTCTAAATCTGCGGGAATTTGATTGCTGTAATACAAAAAGTTGCAAATTCATCAGTTACAATTTCAGGGGAGACAAGATCTTCTATCGGTCCGGGGTTGATGATCCTTTTGGGCATAGAGGATGCGGATAGCCAGGAGGACATTCAGTGGTTGGCTAAAAAGATTGTAAACCTTCGCATCTTTACTGATAATGATGGTAAAATGAATCATAGCCTGCTCGATGTAAAGGGCGAGCTTTTGGTAGTGAGTCAGTTTACCCTTCATGCCAGTACAAAGAAAGGAAATAGGCCTTCTTACATTAAGGCTTCTAAGCCGGACCATGCCATTCCTATGTACGAAAACTTCGTAAAGGAGCTTGAAACTTACGGCCAACCGGTTAAAACAGGTGAGTTTGGAGCAGACATGCAGGTATCGCTTGTAAATAATGGGCCTGTGACTATTATCATTGATACAAAAAACAAACAATAATCTTCAATGTCGTTTAGTTAAGCTCCACTTGTCCCTCTCTCGGAGAGGGTGGAGGGAGAGGATTCAAGAAGTTTGCTAAACTAAAACGACATTACAATAATCCTTTTAGTTTATACTTCAGGATTGATAGTTCTTTGGCTACCTTTGCAGACTTTTAATCAGGTATGAAGCACATTCGGAATTTCTGCATTATCGCTCACATAGATCACGGGAAAAGTACCCTTGCGGATCGACTCATCCAGTCGACACAGACCGTTTCTGATCGGGATATGCACGCACAGCTTTTGGACGATATGGATTTGGAGCGCGAGAGAGGGATCACCATCAAAAGTCACGCGATCCAGATGTACTACCCCCATGAAGGCACGGAGTATACCCTCAACCTGATCGATACACCCGGTCATGTTGATTTCTCCTATGAGGTATCACGGTCCATAGCAGCTTGTGAAGGCGCTCTGCTGGTAGTGGATGCAGCTCAGGGTATTGAGGCTCAAACCATTTCCAACCTTTACCTGGCCCTGGAGCATGACCTGGAGGTTATCCCTGTTTTAAATAAGATTGATTTGCCGGGAGCTATGGTCGAAGAGGTATCTGATCAGATCATTGATCTGATAGGCTGTGACCGTGGAGACATCATTCATGCAAGCGCTAAAGAGGGAATAGGAATTGAAGATATTTTAAAATCCATTGTTAGCAGGATATCGGCCCCTAAGGGTGATGCGGATGAGCCATTACAGGCCATGATCTTTGATTCCGTATTTAATCCTTATCGTGGGATTGAGGTCTTTTTCAGAGTTTTTAATGGTACCCTGAAAAAGGGGGACCATGTAAAATTTGTTAATACCGGCAAAACTTATGAAGCTGACGAGATTGGTGTTTTGCGACTCCAGCATGATCCCAAGGACCAAATTTCCGCTGGCAATGTGGGATACCTGATCTCCGGTATCAAAGTAGCCAAAGAGGTGAAAGTGGGTGACACCATTACCCATGTAAAACGTCCTACCAATCGCCAGGTAAGAGGATTTGAGGATGTAAAGCCGATGGTTTTTGCCGGGATATATCCTGTAGAGACCAGTGAGTTTGAGGAGCTGCGAGCTTCTATGGAAAAACTTCAGCTCAACGATGCTTCACTGGTTTGGGAGCCTGAAACTTCGGCAGCCCTGGGCTTTGGCTTTCGCTGTGGTTTCCTGGGTATGCTGCATATGGAGATCGTCCAGGAGCGATTGGAGCGGGAGTTTGATATGACTGTGATCACCACAGTTCCATCCGTGCAATTTCACGCTGTCAATGAAGATGGGTCCATTAAAAAGGTCAGTGCACCATCGGAGCTTCCGGAAGCGAATCTTATATCTCATATTGAGGAGCCTTATATCCGGGCTCAGATTATTACCAAGTCCGAGTTTATAGGACCTGTAATCGCTCTCTGTATGGACAAGCGGGGCGAGATCAAAAACCAGGTCTACCTCACGTCAGATAGGGTTGAGTTGACTTTTGAGCTGCCGCTTGCCGAGATCGTTTTCGACTTTTTTGACCGACTGAAAACCCTTTCAAGAGGGTATGCTTCCCTGGATTATGAGTTGATTGGCTATCGCCAGTCTAACATGGTGAAACTGGACATCATGCTTAATGGAGACAAAGTGGATGCACTCTCAGCGATTGTCCACCGGGAGAAAGCTTATGAATGGGGCAAACGTCTTTGCGAAAAGCTGCGGGAACTATTGCCACGCCAAATGTTTGAGATCGCTATCCAAGCTGCTATAGGTCAGAAAGTTATCGCCCGTGAGACAGTGAAAGCGATGCGTAAAAACGTGATAGCGAAATGCTATGGAGGTGATATATCCAGGAAACGAAAACTTTTAGAAAAACAGAAAAAAGGTAAGAAACGCATGCGCCAGGTAGGTAATGTAGAGATCCCACAGGAAGCGTTCATGGCCGTATTGAAGTTGGATAGTTAATTTTTGTCAGAAGATTGATACAGGAAGATGGAAGCAATAAAATCAGTTTCAAATTTGAAAAGCTAAGGATTTGGAAAGATTCTATGGAGCTTGCGGATGACATATATTCTTTGACAAAAAGTTTTCCAAACAGTGAAAATTACAATTTATTCTATTTACGGTGTTTTAACCTGATGAACAGTATAATTGCTTTTAGAGATAAACTGAAATGAGTACAGAAAATACTTCCAACTCCCGACCCCCTACTTCCAACAAGGGTGTGCAAATTCTGGATGGCAGAAAAATTTCATCAGATATCAAAAATGAGATATCAGATAGTGTCAGAGAACTACAGGAAAAGGGGCTGCGCCCCCCTAACCTGGCTATAATCATTGTAGGAGATGATGGAGCAAGCCATACCTATGTGGATGGGAAAATCAGAGCATGTAAGTCTGTTGGCTTTGATTTTACCCTCATGCACTTTGCCAGCACGATTTCTGAGGAGAAGCTGATAAAACATGTAGAAAATCTAAATGACGATGAGGATATCGATGGCTTTATCGTGCAGCTACCATTACCTGATCATATCTCGGTAGTAAAGGTAACCGAGAGCATAAAGCCGGAAAAAGATGTGGACGGTTTTACAAACCAAAATTTTGGGAGTATCGTTTCTAAAAGCCCACTGATATTGCCAGCGACTCCTTTTGGGATAATGGAGCTGCTCAGGAGATACAAAATCGAAACAGAAGGCAAAGATTGCGTGGTAGTAGGGGCGAGTCGTCTGGTGGGAGCTCCGCTGAGTATGATGATGCTGGAAGATGGAAAAGCGACAGTGACTGTTTGCCATAAATACACCCAAGACCTGGCCTCTCATACCCGTAAGGCAGATATACTGGTAGTTGCCGTTGGCAAACCCGGATTAATTACGGAAGACATGGTGAAAGAAGGAGCTATAATAGTAGATGTTGGAACTACACGTATTGAAGACGCATCCAAAAAATCAGGGTTTAGGCTTGCTGGTGATGTTGACTATGCCAACGTATCTGAAAAATGCTCGTATATTACCCCTGTACCAGGTGGTGTGGGGCCAATGACCATAGCTTCTCTATTGTTGAATACATTGAGGGCCTATGAACAGCAACATGGAACTTAAAGAGGCCATAAGTCAAAAATCACTTCCTTTGATGGAGTCTTTCCTAACCATCCAGGGAGAAGGGTTTCATACAGGAAAATCAGCTTACTTTATTCGGTTGGGCGGTTGCGATGTGGGATGTGTATGGTGTGATGTGAAAGAATCCTGGGATGCTGATGCACATCCGCAGATGCCTATTAGTGAAATGACATCTGTAGCAAAAAGATCCGGAGCTGAAATAGTTGTTGTCACTGGGGGAGAACCGTTGATGTATGATTTGGGCCTATTTACGGAAAACCTTCAGCTTTCCGGTCTGAAAACGCACGTTGAAACATCGGGTGCACACCCCCTCTCAGGAAAATGGGATTGGATCTGTTTTTCTCCTAAGAAATTCAAAGCTCCAAAGGAAGAATTCTATGAAGCGGCAGATGAGCTGAAAATTATTGTTTATAATAAATCCGATTTTGCCTGGGCTGAAGAACACGCTAAAAAAATGAACAAAGAAGCAGAGTTATTCCTCCAGCCGGAATGGTCCAGAAAAGACCAGATGCTGCCACTTATTGTGGAATATGTAAAGAAAAATCCCAAATGGAGAATATCTTTACAGACACACAAGTACCTTGATATTCCCTGATGAGCATCAGAGCTACATATTTTTTTCTTCTTTTTTTTCTCCTCTCACATTTTCTATGCGCACAATATGAACCAAAATCAGGAGCGGTAAAGCTTGTGGAAAAAGCTGATAAGGCAGCTAAAGAAAGAGACTTCCATGAGGCCAAAGAATATTTAAAAAAGGCCATTAGAAAAGATGACAGATATGGACAGGCATACCTGAACCTCGCTGGAATTTATAACCTGTTTAGAGATAAGGATTCTGCTTTTATCTATTATGAGCAGTATGTAAATAAGGTACCTAAGGAGGAAGTAAAGGAGCATATATGGGTTCGATTAGCCGGGATCTATTTTGAGAACGGTGAGTACGAAAAGGCCAGTGAAACAATAAGTAATGCAGGTGACCCACCGAGATTACTAGTTGAAAGCATCGACTTCTCCCTATCTTCAATTGCCAATGGTGTGTCTCTAAGCATCGAGGAATTGCCAAAAGCAATCAACCAATATCAAATGCAGTATTTTCCTGCACTTACCGTAGATGAAAATGTTATTTTTTATACAAAAAGAGCTGGTACCGGAAGGGGGTCGGATGAAGACATTGTAGTGAGTTTCAAAATCAATGGGGAATGGATCCCGGCACAATCCTTATCAAAGGAGGTGAACACACCCTATAATGAAGGTGCGTGCTCGATTTCAGCTGATGGAAAAACGCTCATATTTGCCGCTTGTGAAGGGAGACCAACCTTCGGGAGTTGCGATCTTTTCATTACATACAGACAGGGCAATAAATGGGCAGAACCTGAAAACCTGGGTTCTAAAGTGAATTCTCCATATTGGGATTCTCAACCAGCATTGAGTTCAGATGGGAGGACCCTCTATTTTTCTTCTAACCGACCTGGAGGGAAAGGTGCGCGGGACCTTTGGGTGACGAGATACAATGGGCTTATCTGGACAATTCCCGTAAACCTTGGACCCAACATCAATACCCCTGGTGATGAAACTACACCCTTTATTCATGCAAACAACGATTTATTATTCTTCTCTTCTAATGGTCGACCTGGCTTAGGTGGATACGACCTCCACGTATCTGAAAGAAATAAAAATAAATGGCGGGAAGCACGGAATCTCGGACATCCGATCAATACCACTAATGATGAGCTTTCACTATTTGTAAATTCGTCAGGGAGCACAGCCTATTATGCAATAGAAGCTACCAATGATGGGATTACCGAAACCAAAATCGTGAAATTTCCCATTCCTTCGGATACACTTGTAAAGCAAAAGTCGAGTTATATTACCGGGCGTGTTGAGGATGCGGTAACAGGCGATCCGATAGGGGCGACCTTTAAGATGGTAAACCTGGAAGACACAGCGGATGTGTACAGGGTACGGTCAGACTCAATAAATGGTCAGTATTATCTTGTTCTAACATCTGGTAAAGAATACTCAGTTTTTATTACCAAGGAGAACTATCTTTTTGAGGATCTAAGGTTCCTGGCGGAAGAAAACACGAACCTGGAACCAGATACCATTGATATAAAATTACATCCCATTGTCAATGGCCAGTCGGTGACATTGGAAAACATCTACTTTGATTTTGATGATTACACCTTAAGGGATCGATCTGAAACAGAACTACTCGATATAGCAGAATTTATAAAGAAGAACCCTGGAAAAAAATTCAGGATAGAGGGCCATACCGACAATCAGGGAAGCTCTGCTTACAATCTTGAACTATCCGAAAAGCGTGCTAAATCAGTTTACGATTTCTTAATATCCAATGGGGTGTCTGGCTCCAGTATTTCTTATAAAGGTTTTGGTGACCAAAAGCCAGCCTATTCCAATAAAACGGAATCCGGCCGCAAAAAGAACAGAAGAATAACATTTTCTGTAATTGATTAATGAAAAATCTTAAAAATATTATATCTCGGGCGCCAAAATTTTAATTGTCAATAAGAATTAACTATAAATTTTTATTTGGTGATTTTGCCGGGTGTACATTTTTTCAAAATTTTTTCCTGTAAAATGTTGTTTTAGCAATTCTTTCACTTTTTGTTTTGCATTTTTTTAATGAATTAAGGTGTTGTTTAATATGATGAAATTGTTATAAATTTAATGTGAAACATAATTTTTAATTTAAACAGTATAATATGAAGAGGATTCTACTACTCAGCTTCATGTTCATATGTATTCTATCATATGGAGCATGGGCTCAGCGAACCGTTTCCGGGACAATCACCGATGATTCTGGTGAATCAATCCCGGGAGTTAACGTAGTTCTCAAGGGGACTACTACCGGTACCACCTCAGATCTAGATGGTAATTATCGTTTAGAAGTTCCTGAAGAGGGCGGTACGTTGGTTATTTCATTTATTGGACTAGCAACACAGGAGATTGAGATTGGAGCTAGGTCAGTAATTGATGTAGAAATGCAATCCGGTGTTCAGGAACTTACCGAAGTAGTTGTTACTGGAGTTGCTGTTGGAACTTCAACCAAGAAGCTAGGTTTTTCAGTAGGGAAAGTGAATGAAGAACAACTTCAGAAGGTTCCGGCTGTTGATCCGGGAAATGCCTTAAGAGGTAAGACGGCTGGAGTTACTATTGTTCAGCCATCCGGTAATCCTACAACTGCTCCTTCAATCAGGTTGAGAGGCTCAACAAATCTGTTAGGAAGTCAAAGTCCATTAATTATCGTTGATGGTGTTATTACGGATGGATCTCTTGCTGATATTAATATGGAGGATGTGGCTTCACTGGAAGTGGTTAAGGGTGCAGCGGCATCATCTCTTTACGGGTCCTTGGCAGGTAATGGTGTTGTTCATATAATTACTAAGAGGGGTCAGGGCAATAAGAAACCATTAATTACTTTGAGGCAGGAATTTGGTTATTCTGATTTAGCGCGCAAGTATCCGGTTGCTTCAAAGCATTTTTATCAGTTAGATGCGAATGGTGACTTTATTCTCTCACCTGGAGGGCAACTTACTGAAGATGTTGCTGATCCGGATGGAAGAATGGATAATCCATATCCTATTAGTTTTGACAATCAAGAGGCATTAATTACTGAACAACCATGGAGTACAACATCAGCTTCTATATCAGGTACTGATGAGGCCTTTAACTACTATGTATCTTATCAGAAACTTAAGCAGGAAGGTATATTAAAAGGAATTCCGAAGTATGATAGGAATTCATTCAAGGCAAACATGGATATTTTGCCTATTGATAAACTGAAAATTTCTACCACTGTTAACTATATACAATCTTCCGGACCAAATGTAACAGAACAAGGTCAGGGGTCTTCGAACATGTTCTTCTCTATCTTAACGATTCCTCAGTATGTGAATTTAGCTCAGAAGGATGAGAATGGGGATTATTTGGCAGCGCCGGATCGAATAAGGTACTTTGATGGAAATTTCGATTATGCTCCTTTATACTTTACTCATAATGTAGATTTTAGCTTGGAGAAAGAAAGGTTAATTGGAGGTGTTAATTTGGACTACAAAGCTACAGACTGGCTAACACTTCAAGCAGGCTATTCGATAGATACTAGAAATGAAAAAAGCACATTTTATCGACCTAAGGGTTTTGAAAGTTTAGAGCCTAACCCCGGCCTAAATAATGGCTTTATAAGCATTGGGTCTTTTAAAAAGTATACTAGAATAGCTAATGCATCAGCTATTTTCCAAAAGAAATTTGGAGATTTCCAAACAGCTCTTACTTTGAAGTATTTGTATGAGGACAGAGGTTACAATGGGGAGTCTGCTAGCTCACAAGATTTCGCTGCCCTGGGTGTGAAAAACTTGCAAAATGGAGCTCAGCCAAATTACTCGATCTCTAGTTTCAATCAGCCTGAAAAAGCAGAAAACTTCTTTGTGAACCTTGACCTTGACTACCAGGACAAAATCATGGTGAGTGGTTTGATTCGTCGTGATGGATCTTCTTTGTTTGGTGAAGATAACAGATATAGATACTATTACCGAGGTTCATTAGCATACCGAATATCGGAGGATTTTGATATTCCGAACGTTGATGAATTGAAGGTCCGAGCATCCTATGGTACATCAGGACAGCGACCATCAATTTGGGCAGCACAGTACGAAACATTTGCTGTATCACAGTCTGGTATTGTAGGACGGAACCTTGGCAACAAAGATTTACAACCATCGGTTGTGAAGGAGTTAGAATTGGGTGTTAATTCTACATTATTTCAGCGAGTAAATTTTGAGTTCAATTACTCTAAATCTGATGTTACAGATGATGTCCTTAGAATCCCTTTATCTCCAGCAACTGGATACTCATTTAGATATGATAATGTGGCAGACCTTGAGTCTACTGCTTGGGAGGCAATGATTTCTGCCACTGTTATGCAGCAGGGAGATTTTACTTGGGATATTAATGCAAACTGGTCAACCAACGAAACTATTGTAACAGGGATGGGGGATGTTGCTCCATTTACGAGATCAACAGATACAGCCATTCCTATTTTTAGAGTTGAACCAGGAGAGCCGTATGGAACCATTTATGGACGTAAGATTGTAACAAGCTTTGATCAACTAGTTACAGATGAAAATGGTATTGTTCTAAACGATCCATGGACAAGATCTGGTGGTGAAGGTGCTACAATCGACGACTACATTCTTAATGAGGATGGTTATGTGGTTAGAAAACAGTTTTACAACACAGCAAATGAGAACGTGATGTTCGTGGGGGATTCAACTGGTGCTCCGGTTGATCAAAGAATTGGAGATACCAACCCGGATTTTGTAGTAGGTTTTGGTAATACTTTTTCTTATAAAGGTTTGTCTCTTTATGTTCTATTTGATTATCAATATGGAGCTGACATCTACAACTATACTAAGCAATTATTGTACTTTAATTACAGACATGAAGATCAAGTGAAGTATGGTGAAGCTGGGAAGAATAAGAATTATTCCGGCCCAAGTAGTCTTATTTACTACGGACAGGGAGCAACTTCACACTTTGTTGAAGACGGAACCTTCCTTAAGGTGAGGGAAATCTCATTATCCTACAGCATAGATGGTAGCCAATTAGGCGCCATTGGCAATGTTATCCAGAGTGCAAGGTTGGCGCTTTCTGGTAGAAATATGTTTACATTCACTAATTATTCTGGATGGGATCCGGAGGTTGCGCTAGGTGATAACCCAACAAACTTTAGGGTTGATGAATATTCTTATCCGAATTTCAGAACCTACACTGCTTCCCTACAACTTAAATTTTAATATTCTATGAAAAGATTAAGTTATATATTAATTCCAGCCCTACTATGGCTGAGTAGCTGTGCTGATTTGGAAGTTGAAAATGAATTAGCACCTGATGCGGAACGTGCATTAGCAAATCCAAGCGATCTTATAAGCTTGATTGGAGGAGCCGCTGGTGATGTCTTTTATGATCAAATGGCATTATCAAATAATCATTATGATTTACAAAGTGATCTGTTGACGACCACAAACAATGCTTATGGTTTTTGGCACGTATGTGATCAACCAAGACGGGAGATTGTTAATAATACCGGATATGCTGAATATGAAACATATATACAGCCTAGCTGGGATCTTAACATTACTGCTATAACCAATGTTACCTCTGTAGTAAAAGCTGTTAGAGACAATGGAGTTGTTTTAACAAATGATGACGGTGAGGATGTGACAGATGAAGTTTTAGCTTTGGGTTATCTTGTTAGAGGTGTTGCTCATGGAGCCATTGCAATGGTTTATGACAGGGGTTACGCTATCAATGAAGATACAGAGTTAACTACGTTGGAACTGGTTGATTACAAAACAGTAATGGCTGAAGGTATTGCATCCATTGAAAGTGCTTTGGCGCTATTGGATGGAGGTAATGTGTCTCAGGTTGAGTTTTACCCACAGGCTGGAGTTGTTTTTACTCCAGACGAGTTTAGAAAATTGTGTAACTCATATGCTGCTAGGTTATCTTTAGGTGTCGCTAGAAATTCTGCAGATGCAGCTGAACTAGATTATGCTAAGATCAAAAGTTACGCTGAAAAAGGCATCACTTCAGATTTTATTGTTACAACTGATGGTTCGACATTGGCTGCTGAAGGGATTGCTTTTATGGGTTTTGTGGTAGGCTCAGGCAGCCCTCCTGCAGAGTACATCCCTGTTGATCAGATGATTTCCTGGTTATTCGATCCTGAAAATCAACCTGCTGATTATCCTTCAAGTGGTATTTTGCCAAAAGCATCGACTAGTGATGCTAGGCTGGATATGTATTACTATTATACCGAAGATTTTGGATTCTTGAATGCTTCGAGAAATAGAGCTATGTTTTCTAATCTAAATTACCAGAGATATCCGGATTTGGTAGATATTGGAACTTATGCTGGGACACCAGTACCTTTTATGTTAACATCTGAGATGACCTATATTATAGCAGAATGTGAATGGCAGATGGGTAACAATGCAGCTGCTCTTCAGCTTATTAATAATGGTCCAAGGTCTACAGTTGGTGGTCTTCCGGCAGCTACAGACAATAGCGATGAATCTATCAAGAATCTATTGTTTTACGAAAACTCTATTGAAACAGCGCATCATGGTAAGGCAATTCACTGGGCTTTTATGAGAAGACATAATTTGCTTCAAACAGGAACCCCACTACACTGGGCCGTACCGGCTAGAGAACTAGAGATTCAAACCGAACCATTATATACTTATGGAAGTCCATCAAGAGCGGATGGTGTTAATACTTCAGATGGTAGTGGTTCTTGGAACGGAAACTAAAAATATAGATTATGAAAAAATTACTTTATTTAAATACGATGGTAGGGGTGATTTTCCTCCTTTCATCATGTGATCCTGATGCAGTTGATTTTGAATCTGTAAATGTGGAGTCTATAGATAGCGTATTCTTTGAAATGAGTGGTCCAAGTTCAGCTGTAGCCTCTGGACAGACAGCGTCTAGATATGAGTCAACTCCCAGATATGGCTCTACATATGAGTGGACAGTAACAGGAGCAGAAGCGGGAATCAATCCAACAGCGTCTACTGATGCTGTTGTGGATATTCTATGGGCAAACTCTGAAGTAGACCAATCGGCAACTGTCACTGTGACTGAGACAACAGCTTATGGAATTACTTCAACCAGAGAAATAGCTGTTAGTTTAGGGGCTTATTGCGCATATGACATCTCCAATTTAGAAGGTGTTTTAGGTGGAATCGAATACGATTTGACCTACGGTAGTAAAGGTGCTACAGATTATGGTGGAGATTATGAGAGTATCGCAGATTTCACCCTTGTAGATGAAACTACTTTTGAAATAGATGATTTAAGTGTGAATTGGATGGAAGGCTTCTGGGCTGAGACTATAACAAGTCAGAATACAGTCACTATGACAGTAGATGACATTGGTTTGTATGCTGAAATTGCGGAGCAACCATACCTTGAAACATTGTATGATGGTGATCCTTATTCCTATACTATCTCTGGTAGTGGGGTGATTAATGGATGTACTGGAGAATTGACAATTAATTATGAGTTATGTGTTAATACTGGTTCGTGTTACCCATTCGAGTTGGTAACACCACTACCATAATTAGAAATACTTATATGAAAAAGGCTGTTTGTTTGAAACGACAGCCTTTTTTTTACCTTAAAGGTTAAAAGCATGAAAAATGGTATTCTATATTTATTAATCTTCTATGGTTCAATCCCATTATTTTTCTCATGTTCAGAAGTTGATTCAAACGATTCAACTCCGGATGTAGAAGAGGTGGTATTCAATTTCAGTAGCTATGACTATGAGATTAAAGAGAATGACTGGATAAGAATTGACACAATACTGTTTGTCCATACTGAGTATCAGTCAAAGATATCATCTTTTCTTCATCATGGTGATTCAACTTTTATTCCGGGACATAGAATGTGGGTAGCTAAAAATGGGGAAAATATAATGACTACCCGGATAGGAGGCATGCCAATAGTTGATGCTATTAAAACCCACCTTCAGTCAATCAAAACTCCAAAAGGGAAAAACATTTATAAAATCAGTACTGAACCAATTCTACCGGGAAAAATAATAATTTCAAGGTTCGATGAAAGAAGCGTAAAAATTGAGTCTTCAAATACTGATTATCTAAAAATGCAAGAGAAAACTAGGTGACTGCAGGTAGAGTGAGTGATATGCAGTGTCCTAATCGGATCGTGGCTATTGAACTGAACAGATATTATTTTATTATATAACTTCAAAGAACTCCACAATAGATTTTTTCTCTCCTGTATCCGTTAATATGTTTAATTCAACCCGATACTTACCTGGAACATCTGAACTATTGAAGTGAAATTTTAATTCAGATTGCGGATTGATTTCGATGTAATGATCCCAAAATAAAGTAGTCCTTCTATCGGGTTTGTTTTTTTCTGGAAGTTTCTTAAACTCATCTAATTGTTGAGATTTTAGGATAGGATCGATGGGCCATTCATATATATAAGAAGGCTTTTCTGCCCCAATAAAGTCCCCATATATTGAATTGACAGAGATTATCCCATACGCTTTAGTATTTCCATACTGGTAGATGGTTGGAGAAACTATGATTGATTCTATATCAAGTGCATTGATTTCATAGAGATGCGAGGAAGGAATAGGAATGCCGTCCAGAAGTATGAGTGCTGGTAGCGGATGCAATGTATTTTGGTGATCATTAAAAGTATAAAACTTTGGTTTTTTATTGTTGTCAAACCGGAGGAAAGCCTTGCTTATGTATTCAGTAACTGTTTCTCCTATTGTTGGAAATCTTTTATATTCATCAAGACGGTACGTATAGGCATCTTGTGAAATGAAAAAGTCATTATAATCAGTTTGTTCAGATGTCTCCTGTTTATTGCCACTATAAATATTGACAATCTGGGAGTTAACAATCAGATCTTCGAGAAACTGAAGATTCTCTTCTGGAAAAGAATACTCTAGTTTGGAATACATGCAGTCACAAGATTGATTGATCATTGTGAGGTATAATGGTGTGTCGTATGTCCCATTCCAGATATATCCCATTCCAGGTTTTTCGGATGGTAGATAGCTTAAATTAAATTGACCATTATTGACTGATGTGCTAAACAATTGTATTGAGGATTCATCATTGGTTATTAGATGAATTTGATCAAGGGTATCATCATTAATAAATCCTGAGACCATCGGGAAGTATGTTTTTTTGGGTACTGCACTTAGCGTTGTGGCACTATTTTTTGCAATGGAAATTTCAGGTTTTGGAATACCATTAACCCCAACATCATAGAATATGGAGAGCGTTCCTTTATAGGCTTTGTTATCGTTGTTATTAATACTAATGTAGCTATTCGCTCGTCTGTCTATTCTCTTTTCAAGTTGCATAGTTAAGTTGGAATTAGCTTTTGAGAACTGATTGGTTTTATCAATCAGGGTTGTAGTATCAATTTTTAATGGGAATTTAGGGTTGGCTAGATAGATGGATAAATGTGGGACCTCTGCGCAATTATGAGCAGAAACACTTGTGAAAGACCTTAAAACAGAAACACCAGTGGGGAGGGTAGGGTTCAAATAAAATCTACCAGAATACATGTTATTTGTAAACTGGATTTTTTGTTTTTCCAGAATATTCCCTGCGTTATCCAGTAGTTCAACAAAGCCATATCGACTAATAGGTCCTGATGATGCATTAAGGCTCACTGTGTACCAGACCCACTCTCCTGTCACATAAATTTTCTTATTTGTCTTCAGAGTTGTTGTTTCTTGACTTTGAGCATTTGAGTTGGTCGTACTAAGAATTAGGGCTATAGTAACTATTACTGATTGCAGGCAAAATCTCATAATGGCCAGTAGTTAGGTTTCTGTTTGGTTCCGGAACCGAATTTTTCACAGTCTATACAAATTGGTTTAATTAGTCTCATTCCAATTAACCCACCCCGTTCTTCTATGAATTGAAAAAAGACTTTGTCTTCATTGAGATTATTTAAAACATCATCAAAGAACAAGTCGTAGTTCTTATAGTCAGCGATATGGTACTCCTCGATATCACATGGGTACTCAGTTGGTGGTATTTTTAGAGTTAGGCCAGTGATTTTAGCAGGGTTAATCAGTAGACGTTTCGTCGAAACTGAGGAAACTTCAAAGAAGCCTATCACTTTTTCCTGAAGATTTTTAATATTTTTAATATTAGTAGGGAGACTACCTGGTTGTGGGCCAAATAGAGAACCTAGATCTTTATTGCTCTGCCTCAAAGCAATGTAAAATTCATATGCGTCCTCAGTTAAGCCATACTGATTAACAGATAGTAAATATTGGTATTTAAGTTTTTGAGATTCGTTGGTGATGTTAGATACATTAAGGTTGAGTATTTCTTTGGTTGAGTTTGTTTCTAAATTAAAGAGAATAATGTCAGAATTGATTTCGGACAAGTAACAGATATGTTCCGTATATAACCTGCTAAACTCTCCTGTTTGTTTGTCCAGATCGAAATATGAAGCATTTGGTGAGGTGTATATCCAATCATCTTGTGAATTCCACCTAAAGTATGGTGTGGTTGATTGAGCCAGGTTGCGACTGTCAATCGAAAATGTCACATTCTGTTCATCTCCTTCAGGAGCATCTGTAAGGTGGTAATAGATGGAATCTATTGAAGAAGGTGTAGGAAGCCTTTGATAAGATGATATATAGATTTCATCGTTGATAGTAATGACACATCGATACTCATCACCTGGATTACCTTTCACCTCGGAACTCATTTGATAATATCCTGGAGACATCTCACTTAGCTCTTCATAAAAGGTGGTGTTCATATTTTCTATAACTACCGAGGCATTAGAAACAGGGACAAGACTAGAAGTATCGTTTAAACCACTACTTCTCGATAGTTTTATGTAGTGTGGTCCATCATCGTTGGTTAGAAGTCCCTCTACGACAAGTAGATTATTATAATCCTCAAGATCTGGTTCAAAAGGACTTATACATGCTACAAGTCCTAATAAAAGTAATAGGATAGGGAAGAACTTCATCAAATTTCAAAATTATAAGTTATAGTTGGAATGGCTCTGTTGAAAATATAGAGCTCGTAACCATTAATTTCGTTTCCTTCAGATTGGAAATAGGTGGAATAAACATTATTTCTGCCCGTTAAATTATAGATAGAAAGGGTCCAGGACCCATGGGCTAATTTTTTTAACTTGTGACTGCCCTCAATATTGACTGAAAGGTCCACCCTGAAGTAATCTGGGTTTCTGGCTGTATTTCTTTCTGAGAAGTAGGTGAATTTGTCCTTTCCAAAATTAAATCTAGCTGATGGAGTAGTGTATGGTCTTCCTGTTTTATAGGTTATGTTTGTGCTAATCGAGATTCGGCGGTTAAGTGCATAATTGTACACAAAATCCACAGAATGAGGGATGTCATAGGCCGTTGGGAATTCCATTCCCTCATTAGTGTTTTCTGATTGTAGGAAAGTTCGACTATAGGTATAAGATACCCAACCTGTGCTTTTACCTTTCAGTTTTCGCAAAAAGAGTTCCACTCCATAAGACCTGCCAGTTCCCATTGAAACTTCAGTCTCCAGGTTATCGTGAAGGATAATCTCTGCATAATCATTTGGCACAATTGCTGAGTGAAGCCATTTGTAATATCCTTCAATTGATAAAGCGTATTTTTTTTCTGATAGATTATTGTAGGTGCCAAGGGACACTTGACTACCAACTTGAGGTTTAAGGTATGGATCTGATAAACGCCAGGAATCTGTAGGAGATAATGCAGAAGTAGTTGAAAGCATGTGAATTGATTGTCTGGTTAGGTCATAGCTAGCTTTTATTGAGAGATCTTTGTTTACCAAATACCTCCAGGAAACTCGAATCTCTGGGCCCCAATAGCTATCAATTATTTCAGAATTGTATGTTGTGGAGTCGGATTCAAAACCTTCTTCTGGCTTGAGACTAGAGTATTTATAGATGGTATTAGGGCTTAGAAAAGTATATGAAGATATTCTGGCCCCAAAACTAGCACTTAGCTTAGGTGTTACAACCATATCAAGGTTAGCATGTATTGCGGATTCTACACCATTTTCTTCTTCCAAAGTTTTGGCAGCAACGATAGAATTGTTACTTCCAGGGATTATTTCACCAGGATTAAGATGGTACATTATTCCTTCAACTCCATATTCTAGTGTTTTGGTACTGCTTAGAGTTTTTATTATCATCCACTTCAGTTTAAATTCATCTATTCTATTATCAAGGCGAAAAGCGTTTTCCTCTACCTCATTATTTTGGATTTTATAATTGAACGCTGACCAAGCTCCACTGAGCGATACCGATTTTGTTTGGTCAATAACACGAACCAGTTTGGCACTTAAGCCACTATTTTGATATGAATAGATGGTGTCTGTCGCTAGATTGAATTTATCGGTGCTGTAGTAGCTTTGAATATTCAAGCTAGTATTTGAGTTGAACCTATGACTTATTTTAGTTGTCAGGTCCTGAAACGAAGCCTTATTATTCCTGAAATTAGAGTCTTCAATAAAGGAGTAAATCCAATTCGAATAAGTTGTTCTATATCCAACAATAAAGGAAGTTGTGTCTTTTTTTATTGGACCTTCTACTGAAATTCTGGCGGTCAAGGGACTTATTCCTCCTGTGACATGAAACTCCTTTCTATTCCCATCTTTTAATGATACTTCAAATATTGAGGAAATCCTCCCACCATAGCTAGGCTTAAGGCCACTTTTATAGAGCTTTACACCTCTAATTAAATCAGGATTGAAAATGGAAAAGAACCCAAAGAGATGGCTTGAGTTGTAAATAGTGATATCGTTCATCAGAATCAAATTCTGACTGCTAGATCCCCCTCTTACGTTGAATCCGGGAGCACCTTCACCTACAGTTTGAACACCTGGTAAGCTCAAACTGGATTTCATAATATCTGCTTCTCCACCGAGGCTTGGTAGAGACTTTATTGTTTCAATTTTCAGAGAGTTGAAACCTGTTTGATTGTCTTCAACAAGGTTATTTTCCGCGTGGACAACAACTTCCTCGAGTGCGGTTACTTTTTCCTTTAAATCCACATCCAATCTGCCATCTTGATAAAGCGAAATGGGTTTTTTGACTTCATTCATTCCCAGGAAATTGAATGAGATTAAATAGCTACCTGGTTCTAGCTCTAACCTATAAAACCCACTTAAATCTGAACTTGATCCAACAGTACTTCCATCTACAGTAACACTGACACCAGGCAGGCCATATTTTTCGTAGAAATCGTAAACATAACCTGACAGAATAGCTTTGTCATTTTTGACATTCTTTAGTGATCCAAAGATGGTTGGCTTAGTCGTTGAATCGTCCGAATTTTGATCATCTGGATCCAGAAAGATGCCGGTCATATTTGGTGCTTCGCTTCCGTTAGTAGTGAATTTATCCACTAAGGTCTGACCATTCAGGATGATAACGTCGTTCCCTGTTTGGTAATAGCTTAACGATGTTTTTGAGAAAATATCAGCTAGCAGTAATTCAATTTCATTAGAATTAAGGATCTTTCTGTCTATGTATACCTCATCCAACCAGGTAGAATCATAATAAATACTAACATTAAAATCGCTTTCGATTCTTTTCAGCTGACTAATTAACAGTACAGAATCTACTTTACTTTGAGCCTGTGTCTTTGCACTAAATGAAAAGAAAGATAAAGTAGCAATTGCTGGGATAAGAATTTGGATTTTTCTCATTGAAGTGAATATATCTCTAGAACAGTTCTGAGATCGTCAATTAAATTCTCCTGGGAGATGTTGATTTTTTCAAAAATTGCTTCAAACTGCGAAGCTTTATTTAACAAATACCTTCGCACCTGCCGTGATCTTTTTACCTCTATAAAATCATCTTCGAAAAACAGGACACTTTCAATCTCTTTATTAAAAATAAAATTATTTGGTGCGATAGGATCCCGATTTAAAATCAGATCAGCTGAATATTTAGTAGTTAGCAGAATCCCATGCTCAGAGTAGATTTCTTCATAGAAGCTTTCTTCATCAAGGTGTGGATAATCTTTGTATTTTTTGAATGTTCTATTATCTATTTCAAAGTGAGTAATCAAAGATTGATTAGGAAGTAAAGCAGTGTATGTTTTGTTTGGGTTCAGTTTATAATAAACCAAATACCCTTGATATATGTCATAGTTAATGGAAATAGAATCAATTACAACACCCGCGTAAGTAATGTTACCAATTGAAGGGAGTTTTTTTGCAAGGAATTGGTGACCCACGGCTTGAAAGTAAGAGGAGTAAATTCTGCCCACATTTAGGATGTCTAATTCATTTCTGTATGTTTCGGATTTTTGGGTAGTGCCAGTAAAAGACAATACATACAACCCGGTAAATAATGTCCAGACTCTTAGCATTTTAGATGGTTTGAACGTCAACATTGAATGGAAATTTGGCTTCATTGATTAGAGAGGAGTTATTTTCAATTATCCAATTAAGTTGGTCCTCAAATAGGAGTATATGCATATCAGTTTAGTGCCATTAATGAAGGGTTGTTAATTGTAAACTTGCGTGGGAAATAGGGTAAGACACTTCTAGCAATATTAACTAAGAACCAAGAATTATCATAGAGAGGTTTATAGTCCTTGCTCTGAAGATGCTGAGTGGATAGATAGCATTATGAATGGTTGTTTGATAAGAGTTTTTAGGTATTTTAAATAGTGCTTTTACGGTTTATCTTTGCAATTTCCGGCCCATTCGGAACTGTTAACCAAAGAATCAAATTTGTTTAAAACTTCCAGAATATTCTTGGGAACTTTACCTTTGATGGTGGTACGCCTGTCAATTTTATTTTTAGTAATGTGGATTATTATGGTAGGTAAATCTTTATTGAGTTTGCCTTCATATGAACTATCTGCTTCCAATAGGACTTCTGAGTTCATAATATCTTGGAAGATTTTTGTTTGATTTTTGTTTGGTTTTAGGCAGAAAGCACCTTTGACATTTAAATTGTTTATTGCTTTCAATTCCCAGAGATCTTCACTTAGGTATAGATTATATTCCGGACATGGTCCCATACAACCTGATTTATTTATATTTATAGCACTTTTATAATCAGTAGGGGTATGGCTGGTTTTACAGGATAAAATCAATAGAATTAAAAATAGAATTAAATACTTCACAATAGGTTTCGTTCAATTATGAAGATAAAGCTACTAATTGTTTTTCTGATAACAATCCCTGCCCTCACCATAGCCCAGCAATCAAAGAAAGGTCCCGTGATCATTTGTCCTGCGGATGATGTCCCCAATGATTTTCATATACAGGCACCCGGTTATTTCCAATCTTCGAACTACAGAACTGGGAAAGCTGGAAATGCTATTTTCGAAGTTGAATACATTGGTTTTTCTGAGGAAGCTAAACAAGCTTTTCAATATGCTGTTGACATTTGGTCATCAATCTTAAAGACTGAAGTCAAAATAAGAGTACAAGCCACCTGGGAGCCGTTAGGGAGCGGGGTTTTGGGGTCAGCAACCTCATCAAGTCTATACAGAGATTTTAAAGATGCTCCTGCACCCAATACCTGGTATCCCGTAGCATTAGCTGAAAAAATTGCAGGTGAAAATCTCAATGCCCCGGATGATTTTGATATAGTGGCATCTTTTAATAGTGATTTCAGTAATTGGTATCTTGGAACAAATGGCGAAGGTTCTGGTAAATATGATTTAGTTTCAGTGGTTTTACATGAATTAGGACATGGGCTTGGTTTTATTTCGGGAGAAGATTACAACGATGCTGATAATACAGCTAGATGGGACCTTCAGGAAAGTGGAAAGCCAATGATCTTCACAACTTACTTGGAGGATATTAATGGGCAGAACATTTTGGATCTTGATAATGGTACAGAATCAGTAGCCAATTTTTTAACAAGTGGTAATGTTTTTGTTAGCAGCGAATTGGTAGACTTTATAAATGGAGAGCCCGCCAGGGTTTATGCTCCGAATCCATATGATTTTGGCTCAAGCATATCCCATTGGAATGAAGCAACCTATAATAATACCCAAGATGCTTTAATGACACCTTCTTTTGCTCCTTCAGAAGTAGTTCATGACCCAGGGCCATTGACATTATCTTTTTTCGCAGAGATGGGGTGGTTTAGGACAGATGTAGATCATGAACCTATCCTTACTGCTAATAATACAACAGATATAAAGTTTGAGGTGAATGTTGAATCTGATACAAGTTTGCTGGATGAAAATTTCAAGCTTAACTATTATTATACAAATGGAGATACCACAACAGTATTAATGAATGAAGTAGAAGCTGGTGTTTATGTGGGTTATATCTCACCCGATGATACGGAATCAAATTTGTACTATTTTTTTGATGGTTTGTCAGATGCATTGAATAAATCTTACCGTACTCCGGAAACTGGTAGTTATGAAATAATTCTCCAGTCCTATTCACTGATCGACCCTCCTTTTTTAGCATCAGAGGGAGGTGATTTTGAAAGTGGTCCATTAGCTTTTGTTAGTACTAGCACAGATGCAAATATTAGACTCTGGGAACTTGGAACCCCTGATGCTACTAAATTTGGCGATTATGAAAATAATGCATGGGTCACCTCTTTAAATAATAAAATTTCTCCTCCTAAGAAACCTCTAGAGAACTCTTTAATAAGTCCTCTTTTTGATCTTAGAGATGACTCGAAAGATTATGTGCTTAGTTTTGATTACTTGGCCGATTTCTCTGAATTGGACTATTGTGGTGTGTTCTACAGTCTAGATTCAGGTAGGCATTGGGAAAAATTAGGGCTTGCAAATGATGGGCTGGGATCTAATTGGTATCAGAGTTTAATTTATGGTGATTTTTTTGGTGAAAATACTCGAAATGAAAATAATATTTATCAGCTCAAAAAAGCCACATACCCCCTGTTCAACCTGGTTGGCAATATTGTCATGTTTAAAATTTCTTATAACCTGATTTCAGGTGGATCTGCTATAGATTATGGGAATGATGGGTTTCTGATTGATAATTTCGAAGTGGATGCTACTGATCCAAAGGCCCGGTTCTATTCTTCTGACACTACTTTTAATTTCCCAGAAGATCAGGTGAGTTTTTTTTATGCATCCTCAGGAGCTTCAACATTTGAGTGGGACTTTGGGGATGGCTCTACATCTGCCGAAGAAAATCCAGTTCACCAGTATGCGTCAGGAGGAAGCTTTGATGTCAGCTTGACTGTAACATATCCAAATGGATCAGACAACTTTGTTAGAGAAAATTATATAACCGTTATTGTTAATAAAGGCTCTTCATATTCAAAAACAGACGGTGGTAATTTTGAATCTAATTTTGACGATTTCATAGCTGTTAATCAAACTGGAACGGGCTTTCAGCGTGGCCTATCGTCAATCCAAGGGAAGAGTGAGACAAGCTCTGGTGACTTTGCCTGGGTGACCGGAATTGAGGAACCGGAATATCAAAACAATTCGGAAGCTTACTTATATACTCCCGAGTTCGATTTTACAATACTTGGACAATATGAGTTATCCTTTATGGCCAAATATAGTTTTGAAAATTTGTGGGACGGTTTTATTGTTGAGTACACTGTTGATAGGGGGAAGACATGGGAGAAACTAAATGACCAGGTCGAAGAAGGTTGGTATGATGCCATATCTGATCCGGACGCTGTTTTCGGCTCATCTGTGCCTATTTTTACAGGCAGTACAAATAATGAATTTATAAAGAAAAATGCTGATGTTTCATTTTTGGGAGGCGAGGAGCATGTATCCTTTAGGTTTAAGTTTCAGACCGATCCTGCTGTTGTGGATGCAGGCCTGGCTTTGGATGATTTTGAATTAATTGGTCCGGTCCCTGGAGCAGTGGTCCCCCAGTTTTCTGCATCACTGGAATCTGGCATTACCGGATGCGCCAATAGTTCCTTTATCTTTAAAAATGAATCAACGGGTTCTGTGACTCAACTGAATTGGTTTTTCGGGGAGAATGCCACACCATCAGTGGCCAGCGGTTCAGGGCCTCATTTGGTGAACTTTCCGGAAGCAGGGTCATACACGATAGTAATGACTGCAGTTGATGATAATAGCTCCACTTTTACAACAGATACTACCCTCCAAATTTCTGACGAGCACAATCCAACAATTACTGTGGTAAGTGAAGGACCCAGTACAGTTTTATCAGCCTCAGAGGGAGATGCCTATCAGTGGTTTTTGGCAGCCTCTCCAATAGAAGGTGAAACGCAAAGAGAGTTTACCGCAACTCAGTCAGGAACCTATTCTGTAGAGGTAACCATGGGGTTTTGTAAAAACCGGGCAAATGAGCTTTTTGTGGTAGCGTCAATAGTAGATGAGCTAAAGGTTAGGATGTTTCCCAATCCATCAGATGGATTGATAAATATTCAATCCGATTACCTCTTTAGTAAAATAGAAATCTTTTCTTTGACTGGTGAAATTATTTATCAAAATGAATTTAGTTCTACGGACAACTTGAAATTGGACTTAATGCCTTTTCGCTTTAACACAGGACTGTACTTGATAAAACTCCATTCAGATCTGGGGAGAAAAACGATCAAAAGAATCATCATCCGGTAGAGCGGTTTCTTTCCCTATTCACAACTGTTTTTTTGAATTTTTTTTAACAATAAAAGCAGAATAATAATTAGTGCTTTTCTGCTTTTTCAGATGAATATTCTGCTCGCACTGAAGGATGCGGAATTTTTAACTATTTCGCTATAAAAACCCTCTTATCTAATAGATAAGGGAGATTGTTTGGTGTTTTTTAAATGCCCCAAACTCTTCCTGTTTCTAAATAAAATCATATAGATTTATCTGTCAAAACATATATTTTCTAATTTAAACAGACCAAAAAATGAAGAGAAATTTACTATTAGTAATGATTTTCTCTTTTGCGGGTATGACCAGCGTCATGGCGCAAAGGACGGTGTCTGGAACAGTCACCTCTGCTGAAGACGGCAGCACTGTTCCAGGAGTTAATGTGGTGTTAAAAGGCACTACAACAGGTACCACTACAGATATCGATGGTAACTATCGGATATCTGTTCCTGATGATGGTGGTACTTTGGTTTTTTCATTTATCGGATTAGCATCAAAAGAGGTAGAAATCGGTAGCAGGTCCGTTATTGATGTGGAGATGCAGTCAGATGTTCAGCAACTTACGGAAATTGTTGTGACAGGTCAAGGTCTTGGGACTGAGAAAAAAAGGCTTTCTACTACGATTGAAACTGTTAGTTCTGAGGAGATAGAATCTGTTCCAAATTTGCGAATAGATCAGGTTTTACAGAGTAAACTTCCTAGTTCGCAGATCAAATTAAGTTCAGGGCAGCCTGGAACTAGCTCTGTAATTAGAACTAGAGGTGTTGTTTCTGCTAATGGTGCCACTACGCCTGTTATTTATATAGACGGAGTTAGGGTCGATAATAGGTCTTTGGGAGGTCGCGGTGCTGTCGGAACTGTTGAAACCGGCGGAGCAGCGTCTAGTGCATTGTCTGATTTACCGATTGAAAGTATAGAGAGAATTGAAGTAATCAAAGGGAGTGCCGCGGCTACACTGTATGGGTCAGATGCCGCAAATGGTGTAATTCAGATTTTCACTAAAAATGGACAGGCTGGTAAAGCCAGATTTACATTTGAAACCCAGCAAGGAGTAATGGTGGGGACTGAAGATTACCTCAAATATGAAGAAACAGCTGATATTCTTTTCGAACCAGGCCATGTTCAAGAGTATAGATTGAGTACGTCCGGTGGATCGGATAAAGTCACTTATAATTTCTCTGGAAGTGCATACAGTGATGACGGCTTCAGACTTGGAAACGAAAATGAAAAATTCAGTTTGCGACTTTCAATGAAATCAGAATTAACTGATAAGTTGACATATACTGGCTCAAGTGGGTTTGTGGCACAAAACTATACAAGGGATATTAACGCAAATTTTGGAGGTCCGTTTGGTGATCTAGAGTCCAATTTATTTGGTGTAATTACCGACTTAACCGAAGAGGAATTGGATGCTGTAACTGAAGTAGCTCGCGAAAGAGTAGAACTTTATGACCTACAGATTGGTTCAAGAAGATTCCAAACATCACATAGTTTAAATTATCAACCGACTGATTTTCTCTCAGTTTTTGGGACTATTGGATTAGATTCAAGATTTAGCAGGGAAAAAGAAGTTTACACAAATGCTGCAGATATTGCATACGGTGGTGATGGTAATGGTGATGGAACAATCACAGTAGGGGAAAGAAACTTCTTTTCTTCAACAGGAACAATTAATGCACAGTATTCTGAGGAGTTCGGTGAGTTCTCAGTCGTAGGACTTGTAGGGTTTCAGTTTTTTAATGATAAAGATGAGCGTGTAACTTACTCTGCAACTGATGTAGTTGAGGGTTCAAGATCTGTGAACAATGCAGGTGAGCAGACTGCAACTGATCTATTACTTTCAGTAGCAAACTGGGGCTATTATGTCAATGGAAACTTTGGTTTCAGGGATAGGTATTTCGTTGAGGCGGGAGTTCGAGTAGATCAGAACTCTGCTTTTGGAGATTTGGTAGACCCACAACTATTCCCAAAAGTAGGGGTAGCTTATTCATTATCTGAGGAACCGTTCTTGTCAGGGATTGATGCAATTACACTTCTGAAGTTAAGAGCTAACTATGGAGAAGCAGGAAATTTCCCAACACCTTTTGCAAATAACGCAACTTTTGTTTCTGAACCTTATCTAGGGGCAGTTGCATATACACAAGGTGAGGCTGGTGATCCAAATTTGAAGCCTGAACGATCAAAGACTTATGAAATTGGTGCCGACTTGTCAATTATAGATGGTAGAATAAATTTCGATTTTACTTACTATAATACTGTGACAGAAGATGCTATTTTCAATGCTCCTTTTGCTACTTCGTTTGGTTTATCTAACCAACAAAGGAATTTGGGGAGAATAGAAAACAATGGCGTTGAATTGGCTGGAGTTTTTGATGTATTGAGGAGTAGAAATTTGAACTTAACCATAAATGCATCTTGGAATACCAATACAAACTTAGTAGCTGATAATGGAGGAGTGGCTCCATTTAACCTGTATGGTTTCACATTTTTGGGTGTATTTGTTGATGAGGGTCAGCCAGTTGGATACTTAAGAGGAAATGAAGCTGTGATTGAATCAGATGGAAGTGTTACAATTAATGCCAATCAAGCACTTGGTCAGGTTACTCCTAAAGGTTTTGGTTCTTTTGGCTTAAATCTTAATTTCTTGAAGGATTTGAATTTGTATGTTTCTGGTGATTATCAGTACGGCGGGACTATAGTTAATGTCAATGAGGTATTGTCCTACGGGTTTACACCTGCAGGTTCAGACTTGGTGCCGGAGGAATTAATAGGACAACCATTCTTCAACATTCCTAATTTTTTCACTCAAAGTGGAGATTATGTGAAAATCAGATCAATTAGTTTATCTTATGATCTGCCCGTTTCAGACATAGGTATTGATTTTGTGGATGGTGTAAAGGTTGGCTTTAATGTTACTAACCCTCTTAATTTTGTTCCTGATGTAAATGGGGTGAAAATTGATCCGGAAGTATCCGGTGCAACACCTGGAAATTTGAATGGATTTGCTGGGGTTGATTTAGGTGGTTATAACTATGCTACAGAATCGGCTCCTAGGTTATTTATGGGAACATTGAAAGTTACATTTTAAACTCGCTAATAATTATGAAAAATTATAGATATATTTTTTTATTCCTTTGCTTTATCGGGGTGTTCCAATCATGTGAATTATTGGACCCTACAGAAGCAGATCCAAATCCAAATTTAACTAAGGATGCTATAAGGGCAACAGGTTCTGCTACCCAACCATGGATTAATGGGTTAGAAAGACAACTGGCAATTGTAACTCAAAATTATGTTGTTCAAATGGAGATTATCAGTGATAATTACTTAAATACCTCCACTTTTTATAATACTAATTTTGACGATTTATTTGTTCAATATGCTGATGCAGATATTGATAATTTCTTGTTTGCGGTATCAGATTTAAGGGAATCGGCTAAAGTAGGATTGAATGATATAGCTCCGAGTGATGAGTCCACAACAGATTCTGACCTAGCTGAAATGCGATATTTTCTTGCAGTATCATACTTAATTTTGGGAGAATATTTTTCCTTTCCGGTTATTGAACCTAATGGTACTCCTGTGGATTATACTGTCAGTATAGATTCTGCTATAACTAATTTTAATAGAGCAATAACATTAGGTGCTTCATCGTCTGCAGATGTAAGGGCTTCTTATCAATTAGGTTTGGCCAGAGCTCATTATCATATTGGTAATCAAGCTGAAGCTGTGGCTGCGGCTAATGCGGCTATTTCATTGTCTCCGTCGCTTATAAGGAACATTGAATTTGATAATTTAAATGGACCTACTAACACTGTGTCTAATGCTATATATGATCGAACCAACTTTGATCTGCAACCTTTACCAAGACTGGACTTTCTAGATCCAAAATTTCATACAATTGGGACTGTAGAAAGACCTATCCCTTTTATTAAAATTGAGGAGGCTCACCTAATCTTGGCAGAGGCAGCAATTGCAGACGGAGATCTACCAGGAGCCCAGGGTATTATGAACGATATAGTTGCATTGGTTGGTACTCGACCTGTAGCTACTGTTCCTGAACAAGACCAAAGAAGGAATAATAGTGGTACAGGTTCAAAAAGGCCAAATGGCGCTGCAATTGAAGTAAGAGCAAGTGCTTCAGACCCGTATAAAAGCGGATTGGTATTGACAAGGCCTGATTCAATTGCCAGCGGGACACCTGACCCTATAAATATTAGTGTACCTACTGTTTCAGGAACCTCAGTTACTGCTGCTGATATTGCAGCTTTGACAAATGAAGATGAGGCTTTGGAACTATTGTATTTGCTGAGACAGGAAATTTTCATAGCAGAAGGAAGAAGAGCTATTGATTTGGGTATAAAGTTACCAGTATCTCAGGATGAAGAACTTCAAAACCCAAATGTTTCAGAAGGAGATCCTGCAGTTACAGCTGATTTACCTGATTTCTTGCCATCAAATAGAGCGATGGATGCCTATACTTGGGATAGAGTAAATGATCAAGTAACTATTGAGTTTAATATGAATAGTGTAATAGTGGAAAACAAATCTTCATCTTATGTTTTGCCCTTTCACTAATAGAGAATAATTTTTTTAAAGAAAGAGGGCTATCCATTTGGGTAGCCCTACTTCTTTTTAAATCAGGTGTTGTATTTCGAGGATCATTGAGAATAAAATGTTATACTGGTTTAGTTTCTTGAATTTGAAAAAGACCTTCTCAACCTCCCCATCTCTGCCTCAGTAAAATACTGATACCTGTCCCTTATATCCTCCGGAATATCTATGAATTCAATGTTCTCCGGGACATTTAGCGACCGAAACACTTCTCTAACGATTTCTAAAAAAGTTCGAGCCTTGCCCGTCCCAACATTGTAAATACCGCTACCTTGCTGGTGGTGCATAAACCAATACATTACCTTTACCACGTCACTTACCTGGATAAAATCCCGTTTCTGCTCCCCATCTTTATAGTCAGCCTTGTGAGATCGGAATAGCCTCATTTGACCTGTCTCCCTGATTTGTTTATAAGCATGATAAACTACTGAAGCCATTCTCCCTTTATGGTCTTCACCTTCCGGGCCGTATACATTAAAAAACTTGAGACCTGCCCAGAAAGGAGGTTTTCGCTCCTGAGTCAGAGCCCATAGATCAAAAGCATGCTTTGATTCACCATAAGCATTTAGCGGTCTTAATAAATGGATCATGGATTCATCATCGCTATAACCATTGCTTCCATCCCCGTAGGTTGCAGCTGAGCTGGCATAGAGCAGGGGAATTTGGTACTCGCAACACTTTTCCCATACCCGTTTAGAATAATTAGTATTCAGCATCCATAGTAGCTCTTTATCCGTTTCGGTGGTATCCGTTCTTGCACCTAAATGGAAAATGAACTTAACCGAGCTGAAATTTTTATCCAACCAGCTGAAAAATGCCTCCCTGTCTATGTTGGCGGTAGTACTTTTATCATTCAAATTCCGGTTTTTAACCGGATTATCAAACCTGTCAATAGCCACTACATTTAGAAAACCCTCCTGATTTAGTTTTCCAATCAGATGGCTCCCTATAAATCCCGCAGCTCCTGTTACGACAATCATTTTTTTTCTTTACAGACTCTAAATTAACAAACACCCCACAATCTTATTTCATGTGTTCTCAATATCTGGATTGAGCATCATGCTCATTTCATGTTAAGTTATGTTGAATAATCATGGTGGAGTATGGGGTTTGATACAAATATTCCCCCTTTTCTTTCAAAGGGGGCTGATGGGGGTTATAGAAAGGTTTATCAAACCCATACTCCATTACTGAGAAATCGCAACTTGACAAATTGCGTAATAATATGAATTAGGAATACCTTTTAATTCCTTCCTATCTTTGCGGTCAGATCAGGTGAGCATGATTTACGTAAGTAGAAAAGAACATTTCAACGCAGCACATAAGCTTTACAATCCTAACTGGAGTAAAGAAAAAAACATCGAGGTGTTTGGCCCCTGCGCCAATGAAAACTGGCACGGCCACAACTTTGACATGATCGTTACCGTAAAGGGATTACCTGATCCTGAAACCGGGTTTGTAGTGGATCTTAAAAAGTTGAGCAACCTGCTTAAATCTGAGATAATAGATAAAGTGGACCATAAGAACCTCAACCTCGACGTGCCATTTATGCAAGGTAAATTAGCCAGCTGTGAGAACCTCGCCATTGAATTCTGGAAAATTCTGGCTCCGCAAATCAAAGAGCTGGGAACCAGTTGTCAGCTTCACTCCATCAAACTCTACGAGACCCCTCGTAATTACGTAGAGTATTTTGGCGATTAAGATGAAATACTTTTTCATAGTCGGCGAGCGTTCAGGCGACCTACATGCTGCTTCGGTTATTTCCCAATTAAAATCTTTGGATCCTCAGGCTGTCATTTTAGCCTGGGGAGGGAGTGCCATGCAAAAGGCCGGGGCAAACATACTGAAGGACTACCGCCACTTTTCAGTGATTGGCTTTTCAGAGGTTTTAAAACGCCTTAATACGCTCAGGCAGTATTTAAAAGCCTGTAAGGAGGACATTAAGGAGGCCGATCCGGATGTGGTAGTGTTGGTAGATTTTGCCGGATTTAACTTGCGAATAGCTCGATATGTACATAGCCGAGGGATAAAAACAGTTTACTTTATTCCCCCAAAAGTATGGGCATGGAATCCCTCCAGAATAAAGCTAATTAAGAGAACCATAGATTGTGTGCTTACTATTCTGCCTTTTGAAGAAGCCTTGTATCGTAAGCACGGCTGTGATGTAAAGTATGTTGGGACTCCGGTTTTAGAGGAGCTAAATGACCATCCTTTTGATGATAAGCTAATCCGAAAACTCAACTCAAGAAGTAAGAAAATAGTATTTCTGCCGGGCAGTAGAGTCCGGGAAATTGAATCCGCAATCCCTGTCATCCAAAAGCTCACGGAAGTGTATGAGGATTATGAGTTTTTAATATCCGGTGTTGATAATGTAGATGAAAGTCTCTATGGGCCTTTAAGAGATATAAGAAATCTAAAAATCTATTTTGGCAAGACCTATGAGCTCCTTAAGGCTGCAGATGCTGCTATTGTGACTTCCGGGACTGCTACCCTGGAGGCAGCTCTCCTGGGCGCGCCCCAGGTGGTGGTTTATAAAACCAGCTGGCTGACCTACACCATGGCCAGATCCTTAGCCAGAGTAAAGTTTATCTCCCTTGTTAACATAATTGCCGGGCGGAGAATTGTAAAAGAACTCATCCAGGGGGACTATAACGCCGTTGACCTGGCTGCGGAATTGGAATCTATTCTTCATGATGCAGAGACAAAAAAAAGGATCTCTGAAGGGTATTCAGAGATCCGTAATAAATTAGGTACTTTGCCCGCCTCTGCAAATGCAGCAAAGGCAATTTATGAGCTATGCCGTTAGTTACGCTGCTCGCAGCTTATTGAATTTCGATTTCTCAAATTTTTCCTCGGCATAATCCTTCGTAATTTCCATCTCTTTCAGATCTTTCGAGCTTGGTACGTCAAACATCGCATCAGTAATGATAGCCTCACAGATAGACCTTAGTCCTCTGGCTCCGAGCTTAAATTCCACTGCTTTATCCACAATATAGTCTATCGCTTCATCATCAATCGTAAGCTTGACATCCTCCATCTCAAACAATTTTTCATATTGCTTAATGAGCGCATTTTTTGGTTCAGTAAGGATTCGCTTGAGCGCTCCTCGATTTAATGGGTCCAAATGAGTAAGCACAGGAAGACGGCCGATTAACTCCGGAATGAGACCGAAACTTTTAAGGTCCATTGCTGTGATGTACTGCAACAAGTTTTCTTTATCGATAGATTCCGTACTGAAATCCTCACTATTGGCAAAGCCGATAGGTCGGGTATTTAGCCGGTTAGCAATGTGCCGCTCAATACCGTCAAATGCTCCCCCACAGATAAACAAGATGTTTTCAGTGTTTACGGTGATCATTTTCTGATCAGGATGCTTACGGCCTCCTTGTGGAGGTACATTTACTGAAGTACCTTCCAGAAGCTTAAGTAAAGCTTGCTGCACACCTTCACCGCTTACATCCCGGGTGATTGAGGGGTTATCAGATTTCCGCGCGATCTTATCTAACTCATCGATGTAGACAATTCCTCGCTCCGCTTGCTCTACCTCGTAGTTGGCAGCCTGAAGCAGTCTGGTCAGAATACTTTCCACATCTTCTCCTACATAACCGGCCTCCGTGAGCACGGTTGCGTCGGCGATACAGAATGGGACTTGCAGTATTTTGGCCAGTGTTCTGGCAAGGTAGGTTTTACCTGTACCAGTCTGTCCGACCATTATGATATTGGATTTTTCAATCACCACGTCATCTTTTGACTGGGCCTGCATCAGCCGCTTGTAGTGATTATATACAGCCACCGAAATGTATTTTTTTGCTTCATCCTGGCCAATAACAAATTGGTCAAGGTGAGTTTTCATTTCAGCAGGTTTGATAAGATTAAATTTGGGACTTTCTGTGGTGCTTTTGGTCTTTAATTCTTCATTGAGGATCTGTTGAGCCTGAGATATACATTTATCACATATGTGTGCATGTATACCTGAGATCATCAGATCTACATCTTTTTTATTCCGACCACAAAAGCTACAGGTAACTTGTGCCATTATTTTTTAGGATTTCTTTCTAAAACTTCATCTATAAGACCATACTCTTTGGCCTCAGATGCTCTCATCCAGTAATCTCTGTCCGAATCTTTCTCGATTTGGTCGTATGTCTTGCCTGAATGATTTGCTATAATCGTATACAGGTCCTTTCTTAACTCTTGCATTTGCTTCAGAGTGATTTCCATATCTTTAGATTGCCCCTGCATTCCTCCACTAGGCTGGTGGATCATAATTCTTGCATGTGGTAAAGCTGATCGCTTACCCTTAGCTCCTCCTGTCATTAACACAGCACCCATAGAAGCAGCCATCCCGGTACAGATGGTGGCCACATCAGGACTTACATATTGCATGGTGTCATACATACCCAGTCCTGCATATACTGATCCGCCAGGACTATTAATATACAATAAAATATCCTTTTTGCTGTCAACGGATTCCAGGAATAACAGTTGTGCAGTAATGATATTAGCTATATTCTCCTCCACTTGCATTCCGAGAAAAATAATGCGATCCATAATAAGACGAGAAAAAACATCGATTTCTCTAAAATTAGTGGGTCTTTCTTCGATAACCGCTCGAGTCATGTTTTCTACACGGTTAGCATATGCATCAAAATTAGTGCCACTAATTCCTTGTCCTTTTACGGCAAATTTTCTGAATTCTTCTTTATCGATCATGTTTCAATTTAACTTAACTAAGCAAAAATAAAAAAGTCCTTACCACACCCAAAGATACCCCTCTGGTTATAAGGACTCTAATTTAACCTCTTTTGGTTGCAGTTAGTTCGTTATAGTTTCCTGAATTCATCTAAAGTCACCTTTTTTTCCTTAATGGTGATATTGTCCTTTAGATGGTCAAATACTTTCTTATTCTGGACCTGATTATGGACTTTCATGTAATTATCTCCATTTTCGGCCTGCAGATAATTCTGAGCAAACATATCCAGCTTATCATCCATCTGGCCGATGAGTCCAGCTTGGCCAAACTGTTGTCTGATAAGATTTTTAGCTTCCTCCACTACCTCGTCATTTTCCACCTTTATGTCGTTATCCTTTACAATTTTATTGCGAACAAGCGACCATTTCAGCTCATCAGCGTAGGTGGAGTACTCTTTTTCAAGAATTTCCGGAGTGATATCCTGGTTGGTTTTGGTAAGCCATCTTTTTAGGAAATCATCCGGCAGGTTGATTTTAGCCTTTTCTACCAGCGTCTCACGCAGCTTATAATTGAAAAATTGTTCCTCTTCATTTTTGAAGTTTTGAGCGACAGATTCCTTTACCTTTTCACGAAACGCTTTCTCATCCTTCACCGCATCCTTCCCAAAAGTCTTGTCAAATAGTTCCTGGTTGATTTCTGCCGGAACCTGTCTGTTAATCCCTTTTATTGTAAATGAAAGTTTTCCTTTAAGGGCATCAAACTCATCATGTGAGATGTCCAGCTGATGGTGAAGCTTGTGAGAATCTTTGTAGAGTTTTTTAGGGTCCAGCTCTACCGTGTCTTCCACTTTTGATCCGATCAACTTTTTCTCAGCAGCTTTTTCTACCTCATTAAGGTCAATGCTGATTTCCTTGTCAATAGATCCGTCTGCATTTTTCATCGGCCCGTACAGCGTATCTTTTGCTTCAGCCACATCCGGATTGGTTAATTCTCCAAACTGTCGCTGCAGGTTTTCAATGGTTTCATCAATGGCTTTATCATCTACTTTCACCTGGTGTTTATCTACCTTTAGTTTGCTATCTATTTTCAGATCAAAATCTTCCGCAAAACCTACACTGTACTCAAACTCAAAATCCTTTTGACTTTCCAGGTCCAGCGCTTCAAAACCTTCTTCTTTTGGAAGTGGCTCTCCAAGGAATTGAAGGTCACTTTTCCTCAAATAATCATTGAGTTCTTTTGAAAGCAGATTATTTAGCTCATCAGCAAGTATGGACTTGCCATACATTTTTCTGATAAGGCCTTCAGGCACCTTGCCCGGACGAAATCCTTTTATATTGGCTTTCTTGCTGTAATCCTTAATCTTTTGTTTTACACTCGGTTGGTAATCATCCTCCTTTAATTTAACTTTAATTAAGGCTTCTGTTTTATTGATTTTGTCAAGTGTGATTTCCAAGGTGTTAAGTGTTTTTGTTAGTAAATTAAAAACCCCCTTGCTCACCCCAATGTTTTGTTGGGGTTTGGAAGAGGGTTCTTTTTATGTGCGGATGGAGGGACTCGAACCCCCATGCCTTGCGGCGCTAGATCCTAAGTCTAGTGCGTCTACCAATTTCGCCACATCCGCTTTAATTTGCTCGATGAAGATGACATTGCTCAGAGTTTTAAAACCAGTCGCACTAGACTTTCCAGTGCGCCTGTCCCGACAATTATCGTCGGGATCTACCAATTTCGCCACATCCGCATTATTTTGGTCAGATAAATGTTTTAGCTATAGAGCTCTAAACAATCCAACCGCTAAATTTTGGAGTGCAAAGATATATAAAAGTTTAATTTTGCAAAGCATCAAAAATATTTTTAATCAAGAATGATTGAGGTTGATTTAGAAGAGGAGAAAAAGGAGATAATAAGAAGGTATAGAAAGCTGCTCAGACATGCAAAACCTATCCTGAAAGATGGGGATGCCAAAATTATCAAAAAGGCATTTAGTACCTCAATGGAGGCTCACAAAGATATGCGGAGAAAATCTGGTGAGCCTTATATTTTCCACCCGCTGGAAGTCGCTCAGATATGCGTGGATGAAATAGGCCTGGGCACCACCTCCATAGTTTCTGCTCTCCTCCATGATGTGGTGGAGGATACCGAAATAGAATTGGCTTTTGTGGAGAGAACCTTTGGAAAGAAGGTTGCCAAAATCATAGATGGCCTTACCAAGATATCGGGAGTTTTTGAACAGGGCACCTCACAGCAGGCTGAGAATTTCAGAAAGATGCTCCTTACCCTGTCAGATGATGTCAGGGTCATTCTCATCAAGCTGGCAGACAGGCTCCACAATATGCGTACACTCGCAAGTATGCCCAGAGACAAGCAGCTGAAAATTGCCAACGAAACCATCTACCTGTATGCTCCTTTAGCACATCGTCTTGGGCTTTATGCCATCAAGTCTGAGCTTGAAGATCTCTATTTAAAGTATACCGAGCCGGATTCATATACACATATCGCAAATAAGATTAATGCGACCAGAGATGCGCGCAATAAATTCATACGAAACTTCATCAAACCAATCAAGGAAGAGCTCAACAGCAGTAGCTTTACCTATGAAATAAAAGGGCGGCCCAAATCCATTCATAGTATCCACAATAAGATGCGAAAGCAAAATGTACCCTTTGAGGAGGTTTACGATCTTTTTGCCATTCGAATAATCGCAGATACTGAGCTGGAAAATGAAAAAGCAGCGTGCTGGCAGGTATACTCCATAGTGACAGACTACTATCAGCCTAATCCAGACCGGTTGAGAGACTGGATCAGCATACCCAAGGCTAATGGGTATGAATCACTTCACACCACGGTAATGAGTGGCAGGGGACAGTGGGTAGAGGTCCAGATCCGAACCAGGAGAATGGATGAAATTGCAGAGAAAGGATACGCAGCTCATTGGAAGTACAAAGAGAGCAAAAACAATGATGCCGATAAGGGACTGGAGATGTGGATTGCGAAAGTTCGGGAGATACTGGAGCAAAACGATACTTCAGCTATTGAGTTTGTAGATGACTTCAGGTCCAATCTTTTCCAGGAGGAAGTCTTTGCTTTTACCCCCAAAGGTGACCTGGTAACTCTCCCAAATGGTGCTACTGCGCTTGATTTTGCCTTTGACATTCATACCGAAGTGGGGGCCAGGTGTCTGGGCGCTAAAGTCAACCAGAAATTAGTCCCCTTGAACTATGTATTGAAGAATGGTGATCAGGTGGAGATCCTCACGTCCAAGAAACAAAGACCTAACGAAGATTGGCTTAAATACGTGGTGAGTTCCAAAGCCAGATCCAGGATTAAAGATTCTCTGAAAGAAGAAAAGAAACAGTTTGCTGCTGAAGGAAAAGAAGTGGTCAAGCGAAAACTTAAGCAATTAAAAGTTGACTTTAACCAGGAGGCCCTTATACAGCTTACAGAATATTTTGATGTAAAAACCCCAACTGATCTTTTTTACCTTATCGGAAAAGGGAAGATAGATCATAGCCTCATTAAAAAGTTTAATGAGAAGAAAGAAGAAGAGCATAAATACCGGCGGGTCAGTGATCCTAAAGCCATGCAAAAGGAGATCAAAAAGGTTAGAGAAAAAGACTATGACCTGCTCCTTATTGGTGAGGATATGGATGTGGTGGACTACAAATTTGCCAAATGCTGTAACCCAATTCCCGGCGATGAGGTCTTTGGTTTTGTTACCGTAAATGACGGCATCAAAATTCACAGGACTAATTGCCCGAATGCTGCTGAGCTGCTTTCAAACTACGGTTACCGGGTAGTCAAAGCAAAATGGACCTCTGGTCAGGACAATTCCTTCCTGGCAGGCCTTAAAATTATCGGTACAGACAGAATAGGCCTTATTAACGATGTGTCAAGTGTTATATCCGGTGAGCTGAAGGTAAATATGCGTTCGATCACCATAAATACGGAAGGAGGAATCTTTGAAGGAGAAATTCAATTGTATGTAAATGATACCCAGCATGTCGATCAACTGATCAAAAATCTGGAGCAGGTAAATGGAGTAGTTTCTGTTTCAAGAAGCAACTAGTGTTAAGTTAAGTGTACTGTGCGGTATAAGTTGTAGTTATTTTTGTTCCAGGCAACGCAAAAAATATGCGCATAGCCATAGCTACGTAAGTGTTTTTTAAGGCAGTATGGGACAAAAAGAACAAAGCTTGGTCCTGATAAAGCATGCTTGACTTGACACTAGTTTACTACTCTATAATATATTTGTACTGAAATGCAGCAAGTGATTGTTTTTGAGGAGGTAAAAAGGATTTTTACAGAATATCTTGAGGAAAAGGGATTGCGGAAAACTCCTGAAAGGTATGCCATATTGGAAGAAATATATTCCCGTAATGGTCATTTTGATGTAGAGCATCTATACATTAGCATGAAAAACAAAAACTATCGGGTCAGTCGTGCTACTGTATACAATACGCTGGATCTTCTTGTAGAATGTGAGTTGGTCACAAAGCATCAATTTGGAAAAAACCTTGCTCAGTATGAAAAATCCTATGGTTATCGTCAACACGATCACCTGATATGCATAGATTGTAATAAGGTAATGGAGTTTTGCGACCCCAGGATCCAAAACATCCAAAACACAGTTGGACAGCTTTTGCAATTTGATATAATTCACCATTCTTTGATATTGCATGCCAATTGCAAAAGAGAAAATTGTGAGAATAAACCAAAATCAGACAATGAATTACACACATAATATAGATGGAGATAAACTTCACTTAGAATTCCAGGGAGACCTTATTGGAGAAAATAACGGGCCGGAGCTGGTGGAATTGATCAACGACACCCTTAATAAGGGTGTTAAATACGGGCTGATCGATATAGCTGATGTTCGCTATATTAACAGCAGCGGTATTGGCGTTTTAATAACCATTCTTACGAAGTTCAGAAACAAAGGAGGCGAATTATACCTGATTCAGCC